>NZ_OZ034962.1:0-1583009 GCF_964030795.1 Spiroplasma endosymbiont of Nomada ruficornis
TGAATGACACTGATAATAAACGAGAAAACTTTCAAAATATTTGAAATAAAGTTAGAAATTTTCTTCAATATGATGAAATGATTGATCCAAGTGTTTTTAATAACTATATTAAAAACACTTATATTTATGATATTTTTGAAAATAAATGTTTAATTATTGTTGATTCACTATTTGCAAAAGAAATTTTAACTAAAAATATAACATTTAAAGTTAAAGAAATTTTGGAAAGAATTATTCAACAAAATCTTCAAATTGAATTTTTAGAACTTAATGAAGCAAAGAAACAAAAAATATATGTAGAAAAAGATTTTGTTGAATTTAATAAATTGCAACAAATTAAAAAACAATTTCAATTTAATAACTTTGTTAAAGGTGAATCAAATAACGATGCTTATCAAGCAGCATTTTCAATTACCATAGAACTTGGTAGGTATTGAAATCCCTTATTTATCTATGGTAATTCTGGATTAGGAAAAACACATTTACTTCATGCTATTGAAAATGAAATACTAACAAAATATAATAATCAAAAAAAAGTACTTTACTTATCTTCTGAAGAATTTGGTCGTATGGTACCAGAAATTATTAAACAAAATGTTAATGATATTGAAAAATTTAAAGATTCATTTAATCAATACGATGTTCTTCTAGTTGATGATATTCAATTTTTAGCTAATCGTAGTAAAACAAATGAAATATTTTTTCATATATTTAATAGTTTTGTTAACAAACAAAAACAAATTGTTATTACATCAGATAAACATCCTGATGATTTATATGGTTTTGAAGAAAGAAATGTTTCAAGATTTCAAAGTGGTTTAAGTGTTGGTATTGATTCACCAGATTTTGAAACTTCATTAATTATTTTAAAAGAAAAAATTAAGTCTTTAAATTATGATCCAAGCATTTTTACTGAAGAATCTTTAAGTTTTATTGCTTTAAATTTTAATAGTGATGTTAGAAAATTAGAAGGAGCATTAAATAGATTAATTTTTTACAGCATTTTATATATAAAGCCTAATCATTTAATAGTGCTTGAAGACGTTATGAAAGCTTTTAAAACATCAAATACTTCATTAAAAGAAAAACTAACTATTAAAAAAATTAAAACAATTGTATCTGAATATTATAATATTCCAATCAAATTATTGATTAGTACTTCTAGAGTTAAAACGATAACAATAGCACGCCATGTAGCAATGTATTTAATAAAAAAACTTTTAAATGAATCATATACAAAAATTGGTTCTGAATTTGGAGGTAAAGATCATACAACAGTAATGAATGCTTATAACAAAATTAAAAAAAATATTGAAACTAATTATGAATTTAAAAAAAATATCGAAAGATTATCACGTGAATGTTTAAAACACAATTAATCCACTATTTTAATCATAAATTATTAACATATAAAATCCTGATTTTTTACTGATTTTATAAGTTAAAATTAGTTATTCACATTAATCCACATTGTAATATTATTAATAATTAAATAAATAATAATTAATATATACAATATATAATTAATTATTAATGTTTAAAAAATGGGAGATATTTATGAAAATCGAAATCAAAAGTTCTATATTATTCAAAATAATAAAAAAAATAATAAAAATAACAATTTCTAATAACAATTATGAAGAATTATCTTGTTTTTTATTAGAAGTTGAAAAAGAAAAAATAATTTTAACCGCATCTAATGGTAATTTATCATTAAAATATGAACTAAATAATAATGAAAAATATTTAAAAATATTAAATATTGGTTCAGTATTAATTAATACTAAAATTATTTATGATATTTTTAGTAAATTAGAAGATGAATGAATTTTATTTGAACTTAAAATTAATAACTTAATCATTAGTAATTTTAAAAATGATAATAATGATTTTATCTTCAAACTAAGTACGTTGACAATTGAAAAATTTCCAAAAATTAACTTTAATAAAAATATTAAAAATAAAGTATCTTTTAATAAAAGTTTGTTGCAAAATATAAATGAACAAATTGCTTTTGCAACAAATACAAACAATAATAAACCAGCATTAAGTGGAATTAATTTTAAATTTAATGATCAAAAGTTATTTGTTACAGCAACTGATGGATATTGTTTAGCAAAAAAGTGATTTTCTTTTGAAGAAAAATTAGAATTTAGTAATAAAGAGTTTAATATTCCAGTTCATTTATTAAATGAAATTGATAAAATTACTAGTGATTTAAATTCAAATATAAATTTTTATTTTGAAAATGATTATAATTTAATTATTGAAATTGAAAATTTTTTATTTCAAACACGAATGATTGAAGGTACTTATCCAAATACGGATGATATTATTAAAAATATTATAGAAAAAGAAAAAAATATTATTGAAATTAATAACGTTAGAGAATTTTTAAAAATTATTGAATTATCAATCATTTTAGCAAAAAAAGATACTTCACCTATGATTCAATTTTGAATCAATGTGGAAAAAAATGATTTTAAAATTAATTGTTTATCTAATAATGATAGTATAGGTGAAGTAATTGAACAATTTAAAAAATTTCATATTGTGAAATCTAAAAGTTTAAAAGAAGAAATAAAAGTAGTTTTTAATTCAAAATTAATTATTAATGCTTTAAAATCTTTTAATAAATGTAAAAAAGTAAATTTGAAAATTTCTTGACCAAAAAATTATACAATTATTGATAGTGAAGAAGAAACTGGGTTATTACAACTAGTTTTACCAATTGGAGAAAAATAATATGATATAACTAAAATAGTTATTTTTAATTAATAAGCTAAGAAAAGGTAAAAAATAATGAAGAAGAAATTACAATTGTTAAGTATGTTTACTATTTTAATTTTTACTAATTTAAATATAATTGCTTGTAAAAATAAGCAAGATAGTATTAGTCAATTTTATGTTTTAGGGGATAGTTTATCAGATACTGGTGCAGGAACATTTGCACAAAATCAATATTTAGAAAATAGTAATAGTAAATTTAAACATTTTCAATTAGATAAACCTTATTATAATAATTGTTGAAGTAATAATAAAGTAGCTTCACAATTAATTGCTGAAAAATTAAATATTAATTTTAAACCTGGGTGATTATTTAACATCAATGGTAAAACATTTCAAAGTTTGGTTAATAATTATGCTTATGGAGG
This sequence comes from Spiroplasma endosymbiont of Nomada ruficornis, assembly GCF_964030795.1. Lineage (NCBI taxonomy): Bacteria > Bacillati > Mycoplasmatota > Mollicutes > Entomoplasmatales > Spiroplasmataceae > Spiroplasma > Spiroplasma endosymbiont of Nomada ruficornis. Next base: position 3,156 of record NZ_OZ034962.1, read on the forward strand.
AGAAGTTGCTAATAGCAGTGATAATAATTTAGATATTATTAAAACTTTTGATTTGTCTCATCAAACACAAATGTTGTTATTACAACATTCTTTACAAAAAAAAAGATGTTATTTGAATAGAAATGGGAGCTAATGATATTGGTAATTTAATGAATAAAACAGATCCTATTATTATTAACAGTAAGATTAATAATGTAATAAATGAAGAAAAAAAAGCAATAAAATTATTAATTAAAAATGGTGCAAATAAAATTATTATTAGTGATGTTCCTGACTTAACATTAACACCAAAAATTAAAAAGATATTACATAATAATCAACAAAAAATACAAATAGCACGTAAAACATGTATTGAATATCAAAAACAATGAAAAAAAATGATATTAGAAATGAAAATAATTTATAAAAATATTATTACACCTTTTTTTTCTTTCAAGATAATTAGCAACTGATATGAATAATTTTAAAAATAAAATTCCAGATGGAATTGTTGAAACTAGTGCTACAATTTGTAAAATGATGTCTAAAGAAACAAAATATTCTTATAAACCAGTTTTTAATTCTGGAGTTAATGAAAGTAATTTAAATAAATATTTTTATTTTGATGAGTTTCATCCAGGTATGTGATTTCATCAACAAATGGCAAATAGTATTATTAATTTAATAGAAAATTTTAAATAGATTTTTTGTTAAATATTTTTAAAAAAGTAATTTATTATTTTTGAATAAAGATTTTTTAATTTTTCTTTTAAAAAAATTATGTTGTTTTAAATCAAAAAAAATGTATAATTTATACATAAAATGTAAAATAATATGCTTATTTTAAAGAATAAAAAGTCTTTTTTTGAATTTATTTTTTAAATTTTAAATATTTTCATCATTAAATTAATGAAAATATTTAATGATGAAAGAGAGTGAAAATAGTGAGCACAAGGACTCCAAATGATTATAATGCTAACTCAATTCAAGTTTTAGAAGGACTAGAAGCAGTTAGAAAACGACCTGGAATGTATATTGGTTCCACTGCAGAAAGAGGATTACATCACTTAGTTTGAGAAATAGTTGATAATGCTGTTGATGAAGTTATTGCCGGTTTTTGTACAAAAATTTCTGTAACTATTACTAAAAATAATGAAATATTAGTAAAAGATAATGGTCGAGGTATTCCTACTGATATACATCCAAAGACTAATATTTCAACAGTAGAAACGGTTTTTACTACATTACATGCTGGTGGAAAATTTGATAATGGTTCTTATAAAGTATCAGGTGGTTTGCATGGTGTTGGTGCTTCAGTAGTAAATGCTTTAAGTAAGTATTTGGAAGTTACTATTTACCGTGATGGTAATATTTTTTTTCAAAAATATATTGAAGGTGGTAAACCAGAATTACCATTGGCAGTTATTGGACAAAGCGATAAAAAAGGAACAACTGTTTTATTTAAACCTGATGAAAGTATTTTTACTGAAACTGTAAATTTTAGTTTTATAATAATTAAAACAAGGTTAAGACAACTTGCTTTTTTAAATAAAGGTTTAACTATTCAAGTTATTGATGAACGTGAAAATAAAGAAGAAACTTTTTGTTATGAAGGGGGCATTAAAGAATATGTTGCCTTTTTAAATAATAAATTTGAACCTTTAAAACATGAAATTATTTATGGAGAGTTTGAAATAAATGGTATAAACACAGAAATAGCTTTTCAATATAATGAAAGTGAAGAATCTCAAATATTTTCATTTTGTAATAATATTAATACACCTGAAGGTGGAACACATGAAGATGGTTTTCGTTTAGCATTAACAAGAGAATTGAATTCTTATGCGAAAAAAAATAATCTTTTAAAAAATAATGATGAAACATTTACTGGTGATGATGTTAAAGAAGGAATTTTAGCAATTATTTCAGTTCAACATCCTAATCCACAATATGAAGGGCAAACTAAAACAAAACTTGGTAATTCTGAAGTTAGAAAAATTGTTTCTAATGTAACTGGAAAAATAATTAATAAATTTTTATTGGAAAACCCTGCTGAAGCAAAAGTTATTATTAACAAAGTTATTTTATCAGTAAGTGCACGTTTAGCATCTAAAAAAGCACGTGAGAATATTATGACTTCGAGAAAAAATCATTTACAATTTTCTAATTTACCTGGTAAATTAGCAGATTGTTCTTCTAAAGATCCAACTAAAACAGAAGTTTTTCTTGTCGAAGGTGAGTCAGCTGGTGGAACTGCAAAGTTGGGAAGAAGTAGAGAAATTCAAGCAATTTTACCATTAAGAGGGAAAATAATTAATGTTGAAAAAGCACGACTTTTAAAAGTTTTTTCTGATGAAGAAATAAATAATCTTATTATTTCCTTTGGCTGTGGTGTTGGTAAAGAATTTAATATTACTAAATTACGTTATCATAAAATTATTATTATGACTGATGCTGATGTTGACGGTTCACATATTAAAACATTATTATTAACATTTTTTTATCGTTACATGCGTCCCTTAATTGATGCTGGTTATATATATATAGCTCAGCCTCCTTTATATAAATTTTATAGTAGTAAATTTGTTAAATATGCATATAATGATCAAGAATTGCAAGAAATTAAAGATAATTTTAATGGAACTAATTTTAACATTCAACGTTATAAAGGTTTAGGAGAAATGAATGCCACACAACTATGAGAAACAACTATGGATCCACAACATAGAATTTTATTACAAGTAAGTATTGATGATGCTTCAGAAGCAGATGAAACTTTTTCAATATTGATGGGGAAAGATGTATTTCCACGAAAAGAATTTATTCAAGAAAATGCTAAATATGTAAAAAACATTGATGCTTAAAAGTTAATAAAATAAAATTAGGAGTTTATATATGAGCGAAATAACTAAAAAAAATGAAACATTTATTTCTAATAAATATGTTCGTAATATATCTGATGAAATGAGAACTAGTTTTTTAGAATATTCAATGTCAGTTATTGTTTCAAGAGCTTTACCAGATGCAAGAGATGGATTGAAACCAGTACATCGTCGAATTTTATATTCTTTAGCAATTTTAGGTATGACATATGATAAACCTTATAAAAAAGCAGCACGTATTGTTGGAGAATGTATTGGAAAATTTCATCCTCATGGTGATATTGCAGTTTATGAAACAATGGTAAGAATGGCACAAGAATTTAATTATCGTTATCCTTTAGCTGATGGCCAAGGTAATTTTGGTTCAATTGATGGTGATAGTGCTGCTGCTATGAGATATACTGAAGTTAGAATGAGTAAAATGGCAGGAGAGTTGGTTAAAGATTTAAATAAAAATACAGTTACTTTTGTTGAAAATTATGATGGTGCTGAAAAAGAGCCTAGTGTTTTACCAGCTTATTTTCCTAATTTATTAGTTAATGGAACAACAGGTATTGCTGTTGGAATGGCAACAAGTATTCCACCACATAACTTAAGAGAAATAGTTGATGCAATTATTTTTGTAGCTCACAATCCTGATTGTGATATTATGGAAATATTAGATATTGTTAAAGGACCTGATTTTCCTACAGGTGCAATGATTTTAGGCGTAAATTCATTTAAAAATGCTTATTTAAACGGAAGATCAACAATAACAGTTCGTAGTAAAACTAAAGTTGAAAAATTATCAAATGGTAAACCTGCAATTATTGTTGAAGAAATACCTTATCAAACTAATAAAACTAATTTAATAAATAATATAGTTAAAGCAGTTCAAGAAAAAAAAGTAAATTATATAACTGATTTGCGAGATGAATCTAATCGTGAAGGAATAAGATTAGTATTAGAAATTAAAAATATTGATTATGCTGAACTTATTTTAAATCAACTATATAAATTTACTTCATTACAAACAACATTCACAATAAATTTATTAGCATTACATAATAAACAACCTAAAGTAATGAATTTAAAAGAAATGATTGAAATTTATATTGAACATCAAATTGAAATTATTCTTAATAAGTCTAATTTTGAATTAAAAAAATATGAACATCAATATCATATTATTTTTGGTCTTGTTAAAGCATTACAAAATATTGATGAAATTATTAAAATAATTAAGGAATCAAAGAAAACAGAAGAAGCATTAACTAATTTACAGAATAAATTTGAATTTTCTGAAAAACAAGCTAAAGCTATTTTAGAAATGAAACTGCAACGTTTAACAGATTTAGAACAAGAAAAATTAAATAATGAATTATCATTTATTAATGAAGAAATTATTCGATTAAGAACTTTAATTAATGAACCTTCTAAGCAAATAGAATTAATGATTTCTCAGTTAACAACAATTAAAGAAAATTATGGTGATGATAGAAGAACTGAAATTATTGAAAATTATGAAGGTGAAATTATTGATGAAGCTTTAATTAAAGAAGAACAGGTGGTTATAACGCTTTCAAAAAGTGGTTATATTAAACGTTTACCTTTAGATACATATAGAACTCAACATCGTGGTGGTGTTGGTGTTAAAGGTGCTGGTGGCACTGATATTAATACTGATGATATTGATAAAGTTTTAATTACTTCAACCCATTCTGATTTGTTAATATTTAGTAATAAAGGAAAAGTTTATCGAATTCGTGCTCATAAGGTACCAAATTACTCAAGAACAGCTAAAGGAACACCAATTGTTAATTTAATAGCAACAGAAAAAAATGAGACTATTAAAACAATAATTGCTATATCAGAAGATTATGATATAAATGCTAATTTATTTTTTGTTACTAAAAAAGGAATTATTAAACGTTCAACTTTAGATCAATTTAAATCTATTTACCAAAATGGTAAGATAGCTATTAAATTGCGTTCAAATGATCAATTAGTAGATGTTCTGAAAACTACAGGTAATAATGAAATAATTATTGCTGTGGCTAATGGACGAGCAGTTAGAATCAATGAAAATCAAGTTAGAGTAATGTCAAGAATAGCCAGCGGAGTAAAAGGAATAGATACAAAAGGTACTCATGTAATTGGAATGTGCTCTAATCAAGATGGTGATTTAGTTGTCTCTATTAGTGACAAAGGTTATGGAAAAATATCACGATTTGAAGAATATCGTTTAGCAAATCGTGGTGGTAAGGGTGTAATTTCAATGAAATTAGCTCAAAAAACAGGAAAATTAATTGGTATAAATTCAATAAATAACACTAATAATAGTAATGATTTATTAATTATGACTTTAAAAGGTACAGTTATTAGATTTTCTTTAGAAGATATAAGAACTACAAGCAGAAATACTATAGGTGTTAAATTAATTAGATTTAAAACAGAAGATGATGCAATTTCTTCAATTGTAACAATCCCAATCACTAAAGAAAAAACTATTTTTATTGATTAATTTAAGAGGTGCTAAAATGATTGATATAGAAAAAATACGTAATAATTTGGAAAAAACTATTAATAAAATAGAAACAAGGGGCCAAAGTTATAAAAACGAAATAAATAAAATTTTTAATTTAGATTTAGAAATAAGAACTTTAAAAACAAAAAATCAAAAATTAGAAGAAACAAGAAATAAGCAATCTAAACAAATTGGTGAATTATTAAAAAATAAAAAAAATGATCAAATAAAAAAAATTAAAGATGATATGATTATTTTAAAAGAAAAAATTATAAAAAATAATTTAAAAATTGTAGATTTAGAAGATAAAATATATGAATTACAGTTAGTAATTCCTAATATACCACATTTTTCAGTTCCACAAGGAAACGATGAAACTAATAATCAAGAAGTTAGAAAATGAGGGAAAATTATTAAAAAAAATAGTAAACCACACTGAGAAATTGCTGAAAAGTTAAATATAATTGATTTTTCAAAAGCAACTAAATTAAGTGGTACTAGATTTATTATGTATAAAAATAAAGGTGCTTTATTAGTTAGAGCATTAATGAATTTTATGATTGATTCTCATTTAAAAAATGGTTATTCTGAATTTTTACCACCATTAATTATTAATAAAGAAAACTTATTTGGTACAGGGCAACTTCCTAAATTTAAAGATGATTTATTTCAATTAAATAATGAACAGTATTTAATTCCAACAGCAGAAATTCCTTTAACAAATATTTATCGTAATGAAATTATTAATTTTTCTGAATTACCAATAAAAATGTGTGCTTATACACCATGTTTTCGTTCAGAAGTGGGTTCTGCTGGTAGAGATACAAGAGGAATAATTAGATTACATCAATTTAATAAAGTAGAATTAGTTCAAATTGTTGATCCTGAAAAATCTTATGATGCCCTTGAAGAGTTAACTAAAAATGCTGAATTAATTTTACAAAAATTAGATATTCCTTATAGAGTTATTAATTTATGTAGTGGTGATATTGGTTTTAGTGCTGCTAAAACTTATGATTTAGAATTATGATTACCTTCTCAAATGTGTTATCGTGAGGTTTCTTCATGTAGTAATTGTGAAGATTTTCAAGCAAGAAGAATGGAAACTAGAGTTAGTCAAGATAATAAGAAAGTAGTTCCACATACACTAAATGGATCGGGATTAGCTATTGATCGAGTTGTTGCAGCAATTTTAGAAAATTTTTATGTTGAAGAAGATAATGTTGTAAATATACCTATTGTTTTACAACATTATATGAATAATTTAAAAACTATTTAATTTATAATGTTTCACGTGAAACATTATAAATTAAAAAAAAGTATTTTTTTATAAAAAAATTGTTATAATTAATAATGCCACTGCAACAATTACATTCGAACCGGGTCAGGACCGAAAGGTAGCAGCCATAAGGATTAGGATTGTGTGCGGTGGTTTTATTTTGAAAAATAAAAAAGAGGTTTCTTTAAATGAAAAAACAAAATTATATGGAAATTGCCTTAAAGCTTGCTAAAAAAGCTGCTATTAATGGTGATGTTCCAATTGGTGCAATTATTGTTGATGAAAATGATAATATTATTGGTAGAGGATTTAACAAAAAGGAAAAAGACAAAGATCCAACTCAACATGCGGAAATTATTGCAATAAAAAAAGCATGTAAAAAAATTAATAATTGACGTTTATTAAATTGTACTATTTATACAACATTAGAACCATGTTTAATGTGTGTAGGGGCTTTGTTACAAACAAGAATAAAACATATTGTTTTTGCTTTAAAAGATAGTAAGTTTGGATGCGTTGAATCACTCTATAATTTAACATTAGATAAAAGATTTAATCATCGTAGTGAATATACTTATTCTTTAAACTTAGATAGTAAAGAAATGTTACAAAGTTTTTTTGGAGAAATTCGTAATTTATAATAATTGTTTTTATAACAAATTTTATAAAAAATTGTTAGGATAAATATAGGTGATTTAAATGAAACATAAATCTTTTTATAGAAAGTATCGACCAAATTCTTTTTCAGAAATAATTAGTCAGGATAATATTGTAAGAATATTAAAAAATTCTATTTTAAATAATAGTTTTAATCATGCTTATTTATTTTCAGGCTCAAAAGGTACAGGAAAAACATCAACGGCTAAAATATTTGCTAAAGCAATTAACTGTCAAAATAACATTGATGGAGATGCATGTAATACTTGTGAAAATTGTATAAACATTAGTTCAAATAATTGTATTGATATTTTAGAAATTGATGGTGCTTCCAATAATGGTGTTGATGAAATAAGAAGTATTAGAGATAATATTAACTTATTACCGATGAATTTTAAATATAAAGTTTATATTATTGATGAAGTTCATATGTTAACAACTTCTGCTTTTAACGCATTATTAAAAACCTTAGAAGAACCACCACAACATATTATTTTTATTTTAGCAACAACAGAACCATATAAAGTAATTCCAACTATAATTTCTCGTTGTTTATGATTTGAATTTAAAAAAATTAATGTAAATGAAACTAAAAAACATTTTATTGATGTTTTAACAAAAGAAAAAATTAATTTTGAGGTTGAAGCAGTAGAGGAATTAGCAATATTGAGCGAAGGCTCTTTACGTGATGGTTTAAATTATTTAGAAAAAACATTTAATTATGGTAATAATATAACACTTAAAAATGTTGAAAAAATATTTTCTGTTTTATCAACAAAAAATAAAATATTATTTTTAATTAATATATTTAATTGTAAGATTGAGCAAGTAATAAAACAATTAACATTATTTGATGAATATACTATTCAATATAAAAAAAATATTATTGATTTTATTTACATTCTTGAAGAAATATTAATTTATGCTATTACTAAAAACACAGAATTACTTAAAATGATAAATATTCAACAAGTAAATATTTTTTCTGAAGTAGTAAAATCTGATTTACTTTTAATTTTGAATTCATTTAATGACATTTTAATTCAAGAAGATGTTGATGATTTAAAACCAACATTAATACTAAAAATATTAAATTTAATTAAAAATTTTGAGAATAAATATTCATTAAATTATTTAGAAAAAACAAAAATATCTATTATGAATATAGAAAATAAAAGTATAAATTTAAATAGTAAAGATGAAATAACAAAAATTTTAAAAAAAAGCGAAATAGATAAAAATAATGAAGAATTAACTTCAATTTTAGTAAAAGAAGAAAATACTAGTATTAAAGAAAAAGAAATTTTTGATGTACCAACTGTGAAAAATTTAAAAAATGATGAGATAATTGATAAAGCCATTAATTTAATTTTACAAGCTGATAAAAATATTAGAAAAGAAGTTAGTGAAAAGTGAAAAAATATTTCTAAATTTATTAATGATAATAAATTTAGAAACATAACTAAAGTTTATATAAATACTATTATTGCGGCAGCATCTACTAATGGCATTATTATTATTACCAAAAATATTATTCAATCTGATTTAATAAATAAAAGTTTTTTAAGTAAAGAACATAGAGAATTTTTAAATATTTTATTAGAAAATGAATACATGATTTATGCCCTTGATAAAAATCAATGACAGGAAACAAGAAAAAAATATCAAGAGTTACTAACAAAAAAAATATTACCAAAACCAGTAGATATTGTAATATCAAAACCTGTAATTGAGTCATTTACCAATGTAGATAGAGATCCGACTTTAAATTTTATAAAAAAAATATTTACTGAAATTGAAGAAATATAAAAATATGAGGTGAAAAATATGGATATGAAAAGAATGTTAGCACAAGCACAAGCAATTCAAGGAAAGTTAACAAAATTTAAAAAAGAAGAATTTACTTTTTCTGATATTGATGGTTTAGTTAAAATTATTATAACAGGTGGACGTAAACTAGTTTCAATTAATATTGAAGGGTTATTAAAAGAAGCAGAAAATGATTATTCAAGTATTAATGATATGCTACAAACAGAACTAAATAAAGCATTAAAACAAATAGATGAAAAAGAAAAAAATATTGCTGACAAGTTTTAGAAAAGTTTAGTAATTTTAGCATAGAAAGAGGTAGAAAAATGTTATTTATTACCTTTGAAGGGCCAGAAGGTGCAGGTAAAACTACAGTTTTAAAAATGATTAAAGAACAATTAAAACAAGATGGTTTTGATGTTATTATTACGAGAGAACCAGGTGGTAGCGAAATTTCTGAACAAATAAGACAAGTTATTTTAAATAAAGAAAACACATTAATGGATCCATGAACAGAAGTTTTGCTTTATATTGCAGCTAGAAGACAACATTTAATTGAAAAAATTCTGCCAAATAAAAACAGTAATAAAATCATTATTTCTGATCGTTTTTCTGACTCAACTTTAGCATATCAGGGTTATGCTAGAAATTTAGATATTGATAAAATAAATCTTATTCAAAAACTTATTTTTGAAGATTATCAACCTGATTTGACAGTTTTATTTGATATTAAACCAGAAACAGGTTTACAACGAATTTTATTAAGAAAAGGTGAAAAATTAAATAGATTAGATGAAGAAACATTAGAATTTCATCAAAAAGTATATAATGGTTATAAAAAAATTGCTATTAGTAATCCAAATCGCGTTCATACAATAAATTCTAATTTATCGGAAAAAAAAGTTTTTAATAGTGTTTATGAACTAATCATAAATTTAGTTGAAGAAAAAGGTTTTAAAGAAAAAAAAATTAAAATTAGAGGATCTAATGAAGGAAAATAATGTAATTTTATTTGAAAATGAAGAATCAGAAAATTTTTCTATTTTTGCAATGGAAAATATTCCACAGGTAATTTTATTGTATTCGAAAAATAAAATATTAAATATAAATGTTAGTAATAAGTTAATAAAAAAAATTGTTTGTAAAAATAATAATCAATTAAAAAAATGTACTGAAGAAAATATGTGTCAAAATTGTTTTAAAATTAAAACTAATAGTTATTTTGATTTTAAAAAATTTGATTTTAGTAAAAATAATATTATGAATAAAAATATTGTTTTAGAAATTATTAATGATTTTTCTAAAACTAATTTAGAAAAAGATGCTAATAAAATTTATTTAATAAATCAAATTGAATTTTCTTCAACTTCAGCTTCAAATGTTATGCTTAAAACTTTAGAAGAATTATCTAAAAATATTTATGTAATTTTTACTACCACTAATATTAATCAAATACTCCCTACTATTAAATCTCGTTGTCAATTGATAAATTGTTCAAAAGAAAATGATATATTTGTTAGTAACGATTATGATGATGAACAATTATTAATTTTAAAAATATTTTCAAATACTACTTTTTTGACAGATGAAAGCAGTAAACTTAAATTAAAAAAATATATTGAAATTATTAAAAAATTTATTATTAATGATAATGATAAAAAAGTTAACAATCAACTTTTGAATAAAAAAATAATTAGTTTAAAAGAAGAAATTATTTACTTTTTTAGATTTTTTAATTTAGTAGTTTTTAATAAATTAACTTTTCTTTTATTTAAAAAGTATGATTTTAATAATTTTTTTATTGAAAGTTTAGTTAATTTATGAAAAAATAGTAATTTAAAAAAAATAGCCTATATTTTAGAACAAATTTCATTTACAATTACTAAATTAAAATTTAATGTTAACTTAAATTTATTAATAAATTCTTTTCTTATTAAGGTAAGTGATAATTAAACTATGAAAAGTACAAAAAAAATTTTAATTTTAAATCAAGATGATAAAAAAATTAAACTTATTCAAAGAAAAGATATGTTTTGTGTTTCTTTGGATACTATTTTATTAAGTAATTTTATTAAAATAAAACCCAGTACTAAAACAATAATTGATTTTGGAACTAATAATGCTGTTATTCCAATAATTTTAGCGGCAAAATTTCAAGGAAAAGTAATTGGTATTGAAATTCAAGAGCCAGCTGTTGAACTTGCTTTAGAAAATATAAAACTTAATAATTTAGAAAAAAGAATTGTCATTGTTCATGAAGACATAAAAATTTATGCTCAAAGAGAAAAAGAAAAAGTTGATTTAATTGTATGTAATCCACCTTTTTTTCCTTTATGAGATAAAAGCAAAGTAAAAGCACAACCTTTAAAAATTCCAGCAAGACATGAAGTATATATTAATTTAGAGGAGATTATTGCTAGCGCAAGTAAATTATTAAAAGACAAAGGGCGATTGGTTATGATAAATAGTGTAGAAAGAATAAACGAAACACTGCTTTTATTAAAAAAATATCAAATTACACCTAAAAAATTACAAATAGTTTATCCTAAAATTAATCAGGCTGCCAATGTTTTTTTAATTGAAGCAGGATTTTTAGCGAAAGAAGGAATGATTGTTTTGCCACCATTGATTTGTCATAATGAAAATAATACTTATATTGATGAAATAGCAAAGTGATATAAATAATCTTAATATAAGTGTAAGGTTAGGTGTTTAAAATGAATATTAATTGATTAAATAAACTTAATAAAAAAATAACTTACTTATTAGCTGTATCAGGTGGTCCAGATAGTATGTTTTTATTAGATAATTTAGTACGTAATGATTTTAAAATTATTGTTTGTCATGTTAATTATCATAAACGTTGAAGTAGTAATGTTGATGAGCAAATTGTTCGAGAATATTGTACAAATAATAAAATAACTTTAGAAGTAAAAAATATTAAAGAAGAGGAATACAATAAAAAACAAAATTTTCAAAGTCAAGCACGTGTACTTAGATATGATTTTTTTAATGAAATTGCTCAAAAATATCAAGTTTATAATCTTGTTGTAGCACATCATATTTACGATTTACTTGAAACATATATTATTCAAAAACAACGCAAAGCAATAGTTTCTTATTATGGATTAAAATTTAAAACAACATATAAATCTTTATCGGTTTATCGTCCAATGTTAGAATTAAAAAAAGAAGATATTATTGACTATTTAACTTTGTATCATATTAAATATGGATTTGATGAAACAAATGAATTAATTATTTATGAAAGAAATCGAATTAGACAACAACAAATTAATAAACTTACTGATTTTGATATTAATTTAATGTTAAGTGAAATTAAAGAATTAAATAGTGAACAAGAGTTACTGAAAGATGAACTTGAAGTAATTTATAATACCATTATTAATGATGATGTGCTTGCTATTAATGAATTTAAAAAATATGAATTTAAATTACAACAAATGATTATCTATGAATTTTTAAGCCAATATGATGAAGAATTAGTTTTATCTTTAAAAAAGGCTAAAATTAAAGAAATAGTTAGAGTTTTAACTAAATCTAGTAAACCAAATATTACTATTTGTATTTCTGAAAATACTTGAGTTATTAAAGAATATAATTTTGCATATATTAGTGAAAAAAATGAACCAAAACAATTTAGTTATAAAATTTCTAAAATAAATAACTATAATTTTAAGGAAATTACTATTTCTAAAACCGAACCAACAGGTGGTGAATTTCAATCTTTATATATTAATAAATCAGATTTTCCATTAACAATTAGAACTAATAATGGTGAAGAAGAAATTGAAACACCATTTGGTACAAAAAAAATTAATCGTTTATTTATTGATAATAAAATTCCATATCGTGAACGTCTTATATGACCAGTAATCATAAATTCAAGTGGAAAAGTAGTGGCAATTCCAAAATTATCGGTAAATAAAAACAATATTAGTGAGAAACCTAATTTGTATGTGCTAAAATATTATGGTATTATTTAAGAAAATAAATTAGAAATTAAACGTAGGTGAAAAAATAATGCAAACGCGAATTAAAATTAATTGAATGATTGTTGCACTATTCGTTGCTTTTTTAGTGTTTGTTGGAATTTTATTGTGATATTTTTTAAGAGGTAATGCTTTAACTTTAGATCAATTTCAATTAGAAACATTACTTAGAGATGGTAAACTCCCTGGCAATAGTAGTAGTGACACTGTTAGTAAAATTGATGGAGTACAAGTTCAATTTTTTGATCATACTACTTATATTACAGGTTTTTTAGGAATTAATGGTAAGGTAAAACGATTTGAAGCGACAGTTTCTGGAACTGCTACAGGTGGTTTTTATCATGATGTTATTGAAAAATTATTCAGAAAAGATAAAGAGGGTAAAGGCTTTGATATTAACCCCACAATTATTAGTGAATTAGTTCCATTTTGAAAAACATTTTTAATTAGTATGTTTCCGATATTAGTATTAGTTGGTGGTTCATTTTGATTATTTTCTAAAATGAATAAAATGGGTGCCGGTGGTGGCATGAGTCCTTTTTCAATGGGAAAAAGTCGTGCTAAGATTAGAACATCAGATACTAGATTTACTGATGTTGCTGGTATTAAAGAAGAAAAATTGGAATTAGAAGAAGTTGTTCATTTTTTAAAGTTTCCACAAAAATATGCACAAATGGGTGCAAGAGTGCCAAAAGGAGTTCTTCTTGTAGGACCGCCTGGTACTGGTAAGACTTTATTAGCAAAAGCAGTTGCTGGTGAAGCAGGTGTTCCTTTCTTTTCAATTTCTGGTTCTGAATTTGAAGAAGTTTTTGTTGGAGTTGGAGCTTCAAGAATTAGAGAAATGTTTACTACTGCTAAAAAAAGTGCTCCTTGTATTATTTTTATTGATGAAATTGATGCAGTAGGAAGAAAACGTGCCTCAGCTTCAACTGCAACTAATGAACAAACTTTAAACCAATTATTAGTTGAAATGGATGGATTTGAAACTAACTTGGGAGTTATTATTATGGCTGCCACTAACCGTGCTGATGTACTTGATGAAGCGTTATTGCGTCCAGGTAGATTTGATCGTCAAATTTCTTTAAGTTGACCTGATATTAAAGAACGTGAAGCAATTTTACGATTACATGCTCGTAATAAAAATATTTCGCCAAAAGTTAATTTTCAAAGAATAGCAGAGAGAACGCCAGGATTTAGTGGTGCACAATTAGAAAATGTATTAAATGAAGCAACGTTGTTAACTGTTCGTCATAATAAAACAGTTATTGGTTTAGTAGAAATTGATGAAGCTATTGATAGAGTTGTTGGTGGACCTGCTAAAACTTCAAGAGTAATTACTGATATGGATAAAAAAATAGTATCATATCACGAAGCTGGACATGCTCTTATTGGTTTAAAACTAGAATATGCTTCTAAAGTCCAAAAAGTTACAATAATACCACGTGGACAAGCAGGTGGATATACTATTATGACTCCTAAAGAAGATACTATGTTTTATTCAAAAGTACATTTAAGAGCAACTATTACTGGTTATTTAGGTGGTCGCGCTTCAGAAGAAATTATGTTTGGTAATGCAAATATTACTACTGGTGCTCATGATGATTTAGAAAAAGCAACAAATATTGCCAGAAAAATGATAACTGAATATGGAATGTCATCTGAATTAGGATTAGTTCAATTTGAAAGTCCACGTAATGAGTATTCACCTTTTGCAGCAAATAAGTTTTCTGATGATATTGCATCTAAAATTGATGGAGAAATTAAAAAATTATTAGATGTTTGTTATATTGAAGCAGTAGCAACAATTAAAAAACATAAAGATACATTAGAATTAATTGCTAAATCATTAATGACTTTAGAAACAATTACTGCTGAACAAATAGAATATATTGATAAATATAATAAATTACCAATTGAAGTAATAGAAATGCAAAAAGAAATGCAAAAAAATAGTAAAAATCCTTCCAAAGAGGATAATGAATCAAATGATAAAAAGGAAGATAATAATTCAGGGACTGATGATGATACAATATCAGTTGTTCCTAAGAAGAAATAATTAAATTATTATAATAAAAAACAAAACTTACTATTTTAATATTTTCAATAATGTGTAAGTTTTATTTTATTTTCTTTTTTTATTTGGTAAATATAATATAAAAAGTAATAAGGAGAAAAACAATGTTGGAAAAACATGAATTAGTAGAAAAAATATTATTAAGTACTGATGTAATTAATAATAAAATTATTGAACTTGCAAAATCAGTTAATAGTTATTATAAAGATAATAAAGAGCCCATTATTTTAGTAGGGATATTAAGAGGATGTTTACCTTTTTTATCACAATTTATGTTAAATCTTAAGATTGATTGTTTGGTTGATTTTATGTATGTAGAGTCATATTTAGGACAAACAAAGGCGGTAAATAAACCAAAAATAAGAATGGATGTTATTAATAATGTTAAGGGTCGTGATTTATTAATTGTTGAAGATATTATTGATTCAGGTAATTCGTTATTTAAAATTCGTGATCATTTGCAAGAACTTGGAGCAAAATCGGTAAAAATAATTACTCTATTAGATAAGAAATCTAAAAGAATTGCTAAAATTGAAGCTGATTGATATGGTTTTGAAGTTCCTGATCATTTTTTAGTGGGATATGGTCTTGATTACGATGAAAAATTGAGAAACTTACCTTATGTTGGTATTGCTGACCTTAATAAAATTGCAATTTTAGAAAAATGTAAAAAAAGTAGTTAAGTAAATAAGTTTAGAAGTTAATAATAATATTAAAATTTTTATTTTTTAATAT
This sequence comes from Spiroplasma endosymbiont of Nomada ruficornis, assembly GCF_964030795.1. Classification (NCBI taxonomy): domain Bacteria; kingdom Bacillati; phylum Mycoplasmatota; class Mollicutes; order Entomoplasmatales; family Spiroplasmataceae; genus Spiroplasma; species Spiroplasma endosymbiont of Nomada ruficornis. Next base: position 19,090 of record NZ_OZ034962.1, read on the forward strand.
AGTTCAAATATAATTAGCATTATTTTATTATGATAAAATTATACTATTAGCAGTTTTTAAGTTGTATAAGAATATTGGAGTTATAATGAGCAATCTTTTTGTTAATGTTTTAAGAGGAATCAAGAAAAGATTATTACAATATTTAGGTATTATAATACTATTAGTTATTGTAATTTCTACTCTTTCTGCGCTTTATAGTACAGCATCAAGAGCTGAATCAGGTTTTTATACAGTATTAAACAATAGTGGTAAATATGACTATCGTATTAATTTACAATTATTAAATAATTATAAAGATACTGCTACTGCAACATCAAGAATCCAAACAATTATCAAAAAACAATTTAAAGATCATCCACAAGAACGAGAAATTGATGAACAGATAGATGAAATTAAAGAAAATAATCTTAGAAATAATAGTTTTCCTACTCTTCCTTCGGGAATAGATATTAATAAAGATTTTGAAAATTATTTGTTAAACTGGGGATTAAGTTATCAAGGAATATTATTTAATGATATTTTAGAAAACGAAGTTAAAGATGATGAAATTTATAATTTGCAACATTATGAATTTGCTAAATCATTTTTTAAAACTTTTGATTATGAAAACGTTATTTCTCTTAAAAAAATTTATTATTCATTAGAAAATGGATTTTATACTTCAGAAAAAAGTGAATCTTTTGATTTTACTCCAAAAAGAAATAATATTAATGAAGTTTATATTTCCGAAGGTATTAAACCTATTAATCCATTAGAAATAGTGATCAATCCTGAATTTGCACGTATTAATAATATTAAATTAAATGATTATATAACAGTTATTGATAAAGTTGAAAAGTTAAAGGTTGTTGGTTTTGGCTATGCTTATTGGGGAATTACTGGTAGTCGTACTGCAACAAATCCTAATCCGACATCTGAAAATACAAGTCCTGTTTATATGTCAAATCAATGGTTTAATAATTTAATAAAAGATTCTACATTTATAACTAATTTAAATAATATATTTTTATTAAAAGTTAACAATAACGATAGTTATTTTGTTAGTAAGTTAGAAGAACTTTTAATTAAAACTTTTAGTTTTAGTTTTGGTTCAATTATTAGCAGTGATAGTGAAGATATTCGTTCAGGACAAATTTTAGAGAGTTTTAAAATGGAAAATATAATGTTTACGGCAATTACTCTTGTAGTATTATTAGTTATTATTTTTATCATTATGTCATATGTTAGAAAAGAAATTGATTTACAAAAACCACAGATAGGATTATTAAAAGCTCTTGGTTATAGTAATTTTCAAATTGCTATTAGTTTTGTAATTTTAATATTTTTGATAACATTCATTTCTAGTATTATTGGTTTAGGTATTGGTCTAGGATTACAAATATGATTTAATTCGTTAAATAACATTGGGTTTTTTATGCCATTACCAATACTATTTTTTAGTTGGATAGTATTTATTGTAAGTTTAATAATTATTCCTATTATTTTTATAGTAATTAGTTATATGCAATCGGAAACAAAATTACGCGTTAGTCCATTATTATTAATTTATGATAGACCAAGTAATTCAAGTTCTAAACTAATTTCAGTTTTAAAATACCCCTTTCGTTATTGACCATTTAAACAACGTTTAGCAATTGCTTTCACTCTAAAATCGGTTGGAAAACTATTTTTAGTATTTTTTACTTTTATTTTTGTTAGTTTTTTATTACTATTTCAAAGTTCAGCTACTGATTTATTTGATAATAAAATAAACAATTTATATGGATATTACAATAAAGATGTTAAATGAAATACATCAACTTCATCAATGTATACATATACTAATGATTCTAATTTAAGTATTGATAAGCAGGTTTTTGATTGAGTTTCAGAAAAAGATATTGCGAAAGATAAAGAAACCGGTACTAATAAATATCATCAATGAGTAGCTGATGATTTTCATATTGATAATGATAGTAAAGCTAAAAAAATTGAAAGTATTATTATTAATAATAATTTTAAAGATTATTTTATGAATAGCGAAGAAATTAATATCCTTTATCAAAAAACTAAGACTAAATCTGATTGTGAAGATTTTATTAATCCAAAAAAGATACTACCTGAACCATTAATGGAAATTATTTGTCAAAATATTCATCAAATATTTAATTATATTTCAACAAATACAGGTATTAATCCAGAAATAAACTCGTTGCCTGGTATTAGTTTAGGTTTAAATATTTATAATAATAAGTATTATCCAACTATTGAAATAAATTTAAGACCTCCTAATGAATGAAAAGGACATAATCAAGGCCGCATGCTCGCAAAAAAAATTAAAGCAACAGGACTTTATAATGATCCATATCAAGATTTAGTTTGAAAAAATTGATTTAACTTTAAAGAAGCAAAAAATCGTGATATTGATCCTATTTTTAATAATTCTCATAATTTACAAGCACAAAAAGTTACTTATACTGATAATCAAGGACAAAATATAACAACTACAGCTTATATTTTACCGGCAGTTATTTCAAAAACATTATCAATTTTAAATGATTATAAAATTGATGATCACTTTTTAATGTTAGCAAGTTGATATAATTATACAATTCCAGTAATTTATCAAGTTAAAGGAATTATTGAAAATAATTTAGACAATTCGAATGTTTATATTAATCTTGATGATTTACGAACATCTATTGGATTAATAAAACCTTCCCCGTCAGAAGATCCAAAACCAATATCCGATTCTTTTAATCATTGATTATCTAAAGAGAGCAATATTTTTCCATTAAATTATATAAATATTTTGCAACCATCTGCAGAATATACTAAAGAACAAATATTAGCAAAAAATTTAGAACCTATTAATAAAATACCTTTTATTAATGATTTAGTTAAAAGATTATTAGTTGAAATATTTGATGGAATTAGAACAATTATAAATATTACAAAAATTTTAACATTATTTGCTGTAGCTTTTGTATTGGTAATTATTGTTAATATGATTTTAGATAATAATTTATTAATTATTGCAATGATGAAATCTTTGGGTTATCGTGTAAATGAAATTAACAGATTGATTATTGGCTCCTATATTATTTCTTTATTGGTTGCTTTTATTTTAGGTACTATTATTTCTTATGTTGTGTGAAATATTATTACTTTAATTATTGCAACTAAAGCAGGCGTTGTTTTTAATGTGGCTGCTAATCTAGTTACAATTTTATCTTGTTTTGGAATGGTATTTTTAATAATGGTTATTGGCTATGCTGTTGGGTTATATTTAATTAAATACAAACCAGTAACAGCTTTATTACAAGGAAGTTAAAATATTTTTTAAGCATTTCTATATAAACAAGATAAAGCAATTGATAAAATGAGTGTGTTATTTATAAAAGCATGGAATTAAAAAGGAGAAATGATTATGAAAAAAGATAATAAGGAAATTAAAAAAGATGATAAAGACATTGGAAGTAAACAAGTAACTAAAAATAAGCTAGAATCTAGTTTTACAAAGAAGTCAGTATCTAAAACCGAAGGTACAATACCACCAGTAACTCATAAATCTCATGATAAACCAGAATCAAAGGAAGAAATAGAAGCTAATAAAGCTAAATTACAAGCTTTTAAAGATAATAAAAAAGCAATTAAAAAATTAACAAAAACTCATTCAAAAGAAATTTTAGCAGGTAAAATTATATCAATGACTAATAATACTCCTGATACTCAAACTAATGTTATTGAATTATTTGATGTTAAAAAATCTTACTTAACTGGAGACTTAGAATATGAAGTATTAAAAGGAGTTAATTTAAAAATTAAATTAGGTGATTTTGTTGTTATCTTAGGACCATCGGGAAGTGGTAAGACAACATTATTAAATATTATTTCGGGATTGGATAAACCCAATACTGGTGATGTTTTTGTGGCCGGATACAATTTATCTTTATTAAAAGATAGTCATTTAACTAAATTTAGACGAGATAATGTTGGTTTTATTTTTCAACAATACAATTTATTAACTAACTTAACTGCTCGTGAAAATGCTGAAGTTGGTGAAAATCTTGCTAAAAATAAAAATAAAAATATGAGTATTGATGATATTTTTCAAGTTATTGAAATGGATGAACATATGAATAATTTTCCAAGTCAATTATCAGGTGGAAAACAACAAAGAGTATCGATTGGTAGAGCACTAGCAAAAAATCCGACAATTTTATTTTGTGATGAGCCAACAGGAGCACTTGATGAGGAAATGGGGCGTAAGGTGTTAGAAATTTTATTGGATGTTAATCGAGAATATAAAACATCAATTATTATGGTTACTCATAATCCTAACTTCCAATATGTTGCAAATACTGTTATTAACGTTAAAAATGGTAAAATTATTAGTGTAAAGAATAATGAAAAACCAATGAAACCAAGTGAAATAAATTGAAGTTAATATTATTAATTAAATAAACTAACAAATTGTTAATAGAAAAAATATCATAACAAAGGAGTAAAAATATGATATTTTTTGAAACCCCTAGATTAAAAATTAGACAGTGAAAAGATAGTGATTTAGATGAACTTGTTTTATTAAATTCTGATAAAGATGTCATGAAATATTTTTCTAGTACATTATCAAAAGATGATACAGAAAAATATTTTTTGAAAATTAAAAATAATTTAAATAATAATGGATTTGGTTTTTATGCTGTTGAATTTAAAAAAGACAATAAATTTATTGGTTTTATTGGCTTTAGCGAAGTTGATTTTATTGTTGATTTTAGACCATGTATTGAAATTGGTTGGCGTTTTAAAAAAAGTGTTTGAGGTCAAGGAATAGCAACAGAAACAGCTAAAGAATGTTTAAAATATGCAAAAAACAATTTAAAATTAACTGAAATTTATAGTTTTACTAGTATATTAAATATTAAATCAGAAAATGTAATGAAACGAATAGGTATGAAAAAAATAAAAGAATTTTATCATCCAAAAATAAATAAAAGTGATATTTTAGCAAAACATGTTTTATACAAAATTAATATTTAGAAAGTAAAAAATGTTTAATAAATTATCTCTAATTTTTATAGATATCTATTAGTAGAAATATTTAAATTAAACTTTAATCCTTATTATAAATATAAGGGTTTTATTATAAAATTTAAAATTAATTGTTGACAGTAGAATTTGGTATTGAAAATTGATATCATTATGTATAAACCTAAACAATCTTATTTAATTTAATTTTTTTATTTTAAATACTTATTTTAAATACAAAGGATGAAAACAATGAAAGAAACTAAACTTGAAATTAATGGACGTATTTTGACAGAGCAAGAAGCATTAAGATATCAAAAAATACAAGATTTATATAAGCAAAATTATGATATTTATGGGCGTAATTGAGAAAGAAATTATAATTGTGAAACTTTAAATAGCGAATTTAGAAATAAAAATAAAGAAGAGTTAGCAAAATTTGTTGCTAATTTACCTAATGATCAAATTAAAATGGCAGGTAGATTAATGACAAAAAGAGAAATGGGAAAGGGCTCAATCTTTGCTCATTTGCAAGATCAAACAGGTAAATTTCAAATTTATTTAAAACCAGAATATGTTAATCAAAAAAAATTTGAATGATTTGCAGAATATGCAGATTTAGGCGATTTTTTTGGTATTAAAGGTAAGGGTATGAAAACCAATAAAGGAGAACTAACAGTTCAAGTCTATGATATTGTAATGTTATCAAAAGCACTTAGACCTTTACCAGATAAATTTCATGGTTTAACAGATATTGAAGAACGTTATCGACGAAGATATGTAGATTTAATTATGAATCAAGAAACTAAAAAAACATTTTTACAACGTACACAAATTATTAATGAATTAAGAAGTTTTTTAAATAATAAAGGTTATTTAGAAGTTGAAACACCTATTTTACAAGAAGTATATGGTGGTGCTGCCGCTAAACCTTTTATTACTCATCATAATACATTAAAAACCGATTTATATTTACGAATTGCTACTGAATTACATTTAAAAAGATTAATAGTTGGTGGTTTTGAAAAAGTTTATGAAATTGGTAGATTATTTCGTAATGAAGGTATGAGTAAAAAACATAATCCAGAATTTACAACTATTGAAATTTATGTTGCCTATCAAGATATGAAATATATGATGGATTTAACAGAGTCTTGTATAAAACATTTAATTAATATAGTGCATAATAAATTAACATTAGAATATGATGAAAATATATTAAATTTTGAAAAATCATGAAAAAAAATTAGTATGATTGATTCAATTAAAAAAGCTATGATCAAAGATGAAGAGTTTACTAAAATTTTCCAAGAAATTAGTGATATGATTTTAAAATATCATAATATTGAAGATGATAATATTAGAAATATTGAAAAAAATAAAACATTTAAACTTATATTAAAACTTGCAAAAAATTATAAACTTCATATTCCAGATCATTATAATAGTACTGGTCATATTATTAATTTATTTTTTGAATCTTTTGTTGAAGAAACTTTAATTCAACCTACTTTTATTTTTGATTATCCAATTGAAATTTCACCACTTGCTAAATTAAATAAAAATAGTAAAGAGTTTACTGATCGTTTTGAATTATTTATTGCTGGTAGAGAATATGCAAATGCTTATTCGGAACTAAATGATTCTTTGCAACAATATAATCGTTTTGAAGAGCAAGTAAAAGAAAAAAATAGTGGTAATGATGAAGCAACAACTATGGATTTAGACTTTGTTGAAGCATTGGAGTATGGTATGCCACCAACAGGTGGATTGGGCATTGGTATTGATCGGTTGGTTATGTTAATAACTGGTCAAAATAGTATTAAAGATGTATTATTATTTCCACATATGAAACCCAGAACTGAAAAATAATTTTTGTGATAAATTTTTATTATATAAACATATAATAGTAATTTATCTTTTTTTAAAAAAAAGATAAATTAATTAGTTATAATCAAGATAGTTCTTTAGAATAAGGAGCGTTTTATTGTTATTAACACAAAAGATTGAAAAATATAAGTTTTCAAACCCATTGTTTTATTTAAAAACAATTGATTTTTTATTTTATAAATAAAATTTAGGAGAATAAGATTTATGCCCTGATTTAATGAATTAATAAAAAAATTTAGAAATTATCCTTTAACTGATGAAAATTTAGACGAAGTTGTTGAAACTTTTAAGAATTTTTTTAAAGAATACAATGAAAAAGATAATTTTTTTTCTAATTCAGAAGATACTGATTTTGACAACCCAAGTACATCAGCACCATTAACTCAATTAAAAGAAAATAAAAAAACTGATTTAGATAAATTAATTAAAGAATTAAGAAATGATTTAAAATATAATTTCTTTTCTTATTTTTGAGAAAAAAAAGAAAATTTAAAATTAATTAGACAATTAGATTATTTTTTAATAGAACTTGATAGTAAAATTAAAGAACAAAATGAAAAATTATTATCCTTGGAGAAAAATAAAACATTAATTGAACAAAATAAAATTAATAAAGTTAGCCAAAATAGTACTGAGTTTACTGAAATCACAGATTATTTTAATCTTTTTAATTTTTTAAGTGAAACAATAAGTAATGATATTATTTTTTTAAAAACAATAAATTTAAACATTTTTGAAAATAAAAAAGAGTTTTTAAAAAAAACACGAGAATTAAAAATAAAAATTAATAAAGAAATTCGTAGGCTATATCAAAAAAATGAGGAATTAGAAAATAAAAAAGAGAAAATTTTTGAAAACCTTTTTAAAGAAGAAGTTATGACTCAATTAATTTTATCTTTTTGAGCATTTAGAATGAAAAGTGGAGATGAATATAAATTAATTTTAAATGAAGATAAAGATTTAAAAAGTAAATTTGATAAAAATTTTGTATTTTTCTTTGAATTAATAGATGACATATTTAACCGATATATTAAAAAAATTATTAAAAATGAAGAAAGAATATACAATGATATATTTGAAAAATATAATGATCGAGAAAAAGAATTAATAAGTGAACAAGAAGAAATTATTAAAACTAAAGATAAAGTGAAAGAAAGTATAGAATTATTTAAAAATGAATTAGAAGAAAAAAGAAAACAAATTAGAATACATGAGAAAGAGATAGCAGAAAAAAGAAAACAAATTGAAAATTTAGAAAAACGAAAGAAAAATATAAAAATTAAAAAAATTACTTACTTGCAAGATTTAGAAGAAAATAAAAATAATATTGAAAATCAAATATTTATTCCAAATATTTCAGATGATAAAAAAGGAAAAAAACAATATTTAAAAGAAATAGATGTAGTGATTAAAAAAAAGAATAGTGATATTAAGAAAAAGAATGATTATATTGCGGAGTTACAATATAATATTACAAGACATGATACCGAGTTAAGTATTAATGATAAAAAAATAAAAAAAATTGAGGATAAAATTAATAAAATTGAGGATTTTTTTAAGCAAAATAAACATACGATGATGTTTGAACTTAAAAAAATAAAAGAAAAATGAATTAAAAATATTAGTAAAGATCAAAAAATATTTATTAATTGCTTAAAAGAAGTTAATAAATTAGAAAATATGGAATTTATTAAGATTATTGAAAATTATTGAGAACAAAATGCTGATAGTATTAAAAAATTTAATGAAAATTTTAACATTCAAAATAATTTAGAAAACATAAGAGAAGAAAATGAAATAATAGAAAATGAATTTAAAAATGATTTCACAACTTTAGAAATTAATTTTAAATGAAAAGAAAAAGAAATAATAGAAAATGCAATTAGAGAAAAAAAGGAAAAAATTCAGGAGTATTTAAGAACAATTAATCAATCAAAATTAGTAAGTATTGAAATCCAAACCGAAATAAATGAAGAAAATGAGAAGCCTAGTTGACAAGATCAAAAAATTGAGGAACAAAATAAAACCATTGAAAAACTAGAATTTCAAATAAATGATTTAGAAAAAAAATTAATTTCAATAAAGGAATTACATGAAGATGAAGTAAAAGATTTATCTACAACATCGGAAAATATTAGAGATTTTTTTGCAATGGAAATTAAAAAAACTACTGAAAATTGTGATAATTGAAAAAATAGTTTAAATAAAAAAAATTCAAAAAAAGAAGAACAAAAAATTAAAAATAAATTAAATGAAGAAGAAATAAAATTAACATCTTTAAATGAAGTATGAAAATTAATAAGTACTGAAATTCCAGAGTTACAGCAACCTTTATCAGAAGAATCAAAAAATGCAAGCAAACAAAAATGAGAGAATATGGGCTTAATAGAATCTCAATTACCTTTGGAAACAAAAGCAGAAATATTAAATACAATTTAAACTAATAAGATTAAATTTATTATTGTATCAAGTTTAATTTATAGAAAGAGAAAAAAAGTACATTAGAAAAAAAAGAGTATTTATTAATAAGAAAAATGAAAAAATAATACAAGTCATTATGAATAATACTTATAAAAAGTTAAATTATTAGTTAGGAATGGTGTTAGTATAAATTATGTAATTAAAGATGGTTTCACTATTTTGATGTTAGCTATCAAAGATAATGATTTAGAGATAGTTAAGTATTTAATAGATAATAATGAAATCTTTATCAAGTAAATGAATATGGACATAATGCTTTAATATTAGTCGTTTGAAATAATCATTTGGAAGTCTTTAATTTTTTTTAATGCAAAAACTAACGATATTTTAGATGAAGAAATTTTAGAACAAAATGAAGATAAATTATCAACATATGAAAGTATATTAAAAGAAAATAAAGACAAATTACCAACATATGAAGAAGCAATGAAATTTCAACAAAAAATTAATAAATCTGATTTTTTAAAGATGAAATAGATTGGAAAAAGCAATTATCAATGATAAAAATTTAATTCCTTTTATGATAATAATAATTTTTATTAAAATATTAAAATAAACATTAATATTTTAATTTTAAAAAATGTATTTTTACCTATATGAATTTCCTTTTGCTTTTTATAAAAAAATAAGTTACAATTCTTAGTGAATATTTAATTATTATTTAGTTTAAGGAGAATAACAATCAAATGCGTAAATTAATCACTTTATTTTCAACACTTAGTTTACTTTCTTCTTCTGTGAGTACTATTGTGGCTTGTGGTACTGGAGATGGTTTAAAAATTCAAGCAAATTTTGAAAACGAGCCATCAAACAAAGAAGGTGATCCGTTAGTTGATTATGTTTATAATAAATACTATCAATATGATACTAAACTTTTATACAAACCACTTACTGCATTTATGCAACTAGCAGCAGACAAAATTAGAATTGATCGTAATGCATTAGAAGTTACAGATGCTGCTAGGGATTTTTATAATAGTGACCAATATAAATCAGGTAATTATGAGAGTATTAATTATAATGTTAATAATGATCCAGATAAAGTAATGAATGAACCATTTAGTTGTAAAGATGCAAATGGAAGTCTTTTAGTTTTTGGTTTAACTGATAATGATATATCTAAACAGCAATATTATGGTTATTGATATGTTACATATGAAACAGCAACAGAAGCAGAAAACCCTTCAAAAGTTGCTAAAACTAGTATTGTTTCACCAAAAATTACTGACTTTAAAGATGATAAAAATAAAACTTTTTTTAAAAAAGGTTGAATTCATTTATTCTTTATAATGGAAGATTCAAAAATGAACAAGACTTTTAAAATTGATTTTAATATTCAAATTGATGTAATTTTTAGTTTATGAGTTGATAAAAATAAAAAAGAAATAGTTGTTATTAATCCAAATACTATTGATAAAGCTTTGGGTGATGTTGATTTTCGTAACCCAGATAAAGTGGTTCATGAAAGAATAAATAACATGGCTTTTTCAGAATTATAATGATAAATATTAAAATTGTTTGTATTGGCCAGTTGTCACAAACATATTGAAAATCAGCCGCCAAAGATTATTTAGAACGAATTAAAAAGCGAACTAATATTGAAACAAAAAATATTATCGAATCTAAATTAAATTCAATTCCTAATAATATTAAAATTGAAACCAATAAAATCACCGAATACATATCAAAGAATAATGATTATCAATGATTTTTATTAGATTTATCAGGACAATTAATAAGTAGTGAACAATTATCACAGATGATTAATAAAAATCAAATTTATCAACAAGGTAAAATTGGTTTTATTATTGGCGGTAGTAATGGTGTAGCACAAATATTAAAAGACAATATTAATTTAATTAAAATTTCCTTTGGTAAAATAACATTACCTCATCAATTATGTTATGTTGTTTTATTAGAACAAATATATCGTTCATTACAAATACTTAATAATCAAAGTTATCATAAGTAGTAGGTGAAAAAAATGTATAATAAAACTTTATTTGTTGATTCCTCATGATTAGAATTTTTTCAACAAGAATATAAAGAAGCATATTTTACTAAATTATTAGAAGATATTAAAAAGGAATATCAAACTTATCTTTGCTATCCTCAATGAGAAGAAATATTTCAAGCTTTTAAAATAACTCCTTTATCAAAGGTTAAAGTAATAATATTAGGTCAAGATCCTTATCATCAGCCAAATCAAGCTCATGGCTTAGCATTTAGTGTTCAAACAAATACTCCATTACCACCAAGTTTAAAAAACATTTTTCAAGAACTAAAAAATGATTTAAATATTGAAAAAGATAATGATGGTAATTTAACAACTTGAGCTAAACAGGGAGTTTTGCTTTTAAATACAACTTTAACTGTCAGACAAAGTCAACCTAATAGTCATTTACAATATCAATGAGCAACTTTTACTGATCATGTTTTATCATTTTTAAATTTAAACTGTACTAATCTTGTTTTTATTTTATGAGGTAAAAATGCAAGAAATAAAAAAATGCTAATTGATACAGAAAAACATTTTATTATTGAGAGTGCACATCCTTCACCTTTAAGTGCTTATAATGGTTTTTTTAATTCAAGACCATTTAGCAAAACTAATAATTGATTGATTTCAAAAAATAAAACTCCCATTAAGTGATAAAAATAAAAAAATACTAATTTTATTATATGTATTTAAGCAAACAATGTTATGATATATTTGTTAAAATTAATATAGTTTTAAAGAATATTTCGGGAATGGTGGTTATTTAAATGCCCAATAATTTAATATTTAATCACATATTTTCTCAACGATATGATTTAAATACCTTAAATTTATTTAGTAGATCTACAGCTATTTATTTAATTATTACTTTAAGTAGCATAATGTTAGCATATATTTTAATGAATAGTTTTTGAAAATGATTTCGTAAAGATAAATATAAAGGTGTTCGTTTTACTACTAAAAATATTGCTTATATAACAATGTTATCTTCAGTATCAGTTGTGGCAACTATTATTGTTTCTATTACGATACCCATTACAGTATTACCACCAATTAGAATTGCTTTTGAGGGTTTAATGATTAAAATAACCGGTTATATGTTTGGTCCAATTATAGGTATTATTTGTGCTGCAGTAACAGATATTTTAGTAATGTTATTTGTTCCTTCATATATTAGCGTTTATTATATGTTTTGTATTATTTTTACTGGTTTTTTGGCAGGAATTGCTGGAATATTTAAAGTAAAACTAAAAGATTATCCATGAGTTATTTTTGCTTTAATTAATTTTTTTATTATTTTCTTTGCTGGTGGCGGCATGTATATTGTTATTTCAGGTAAGCAATCATCATATTCTATGTCAGGAATTATTGTTAATAAATATGTTCTGGCTAGTATTATGGGTGGTGGTGGCATTATTGGCCTATTAAGTATTTATAGTGTTTTATTTTATTATTTATTGAAAAAAGAAATTTATAGAATTAAAGAAATTTTACCAATTATTTTATTAGCGGTAGTAGCTGAGTATGTAACAACAGTGCTTATAGCCTCCTATGCTGATATGACTTTATTTGATCCTAATGCCAATGATTATGGAGTAACAGCAATTATGAGAATTGTGCAAGCACCTCTTAAAATTATAATTAATTCAATTATAATTTATGTGACTTGAAGAACCGTTAATCCTTTAATTAATATTGATAATAATAATTATTAAATAAAGGATTTTAAAAATATGAATGAAGAATTTTTTAAAAAAATATCTAAATATTCAAATAAAGATTGTTTAAAAAAATTAAAAATTATTAGTCCAAAATATTTAAACAATAATATTAAGTATATTCATGTAACTGGAACAAATGGTAAAGGTTCAGTATCACGTTTCATTTTTGCTATATTATCACAAACCTTAAAACAAAAAATTGGTTTGTTTACTTCTCCCCATATTGAGTTTGTTAATGAACGAATTATTGTTAATGATAGAATGATTAGTAATCAAGATTTAGTTCGCATTAGAGACTTGATTTTTGATGATATTGAATATTATCAATTAGGTTTTTTTGGTATTTTAACTTTAATTGCATTAATTTATTTTCAAGAACAAAATGTGCAATGAGCAATAATTGAAGTTGGGATTGGTGGAAAAATTGATCCTACAAATATCATTGATGCAACATATGCTATTATCACTTCAATTGGTAAAGATCATCAAGATAGACTTGGTAAAACTACATCTGAAATATTACATCAAAAATTAGGAATAGTAAAACCAACGACAAAAAATATTTTTATTTCAGGTAATTTAAATAATAAATTAAAAAAGCAAATTGATATGGAAGGTTATAAACCTATATATTCTCCAAGATTAATCAACCAACCATACTATCAAGAAAATAAAAAATTAGTTTTAACAGTAATTTCAAAAACATTTTTAGAAATTAATATTAAACAAGCTTTAAAAATCATTAATGATACTAATATTAGATTACGATTTGAGAAATATCAAATTAATGATAAAACTATTTATTTTGATGCTGCTCATAATATTGATGGTATTAAAGCATTAATTAAAACGCTAAAAATTAATAAAATTATTCCTCAACAAATTATATTTTCTTGTTTAAAAAATAAATATCCACAAAAATTAATTAGTTGTTTAAAAAAAGTCTCAGATAATATTATTATTTGTAGTAATAGTAATTTAAATAGTATTACTGGTGAATTTTTTGATTATCAAAAAATGATTGAATGTAGCCCTCATAAAATAATTTTAATTACGGGTTCTTGTTATTTTTTGGCAGATGTTCTTAATTATTTAAGAACAAAGAAAATAATTATGATAAAAAAGGGTGGTAATTAAATGAATGTGTTGTTATTGAATATAATTAGTGGACTGTTAATTTTAATTACTTTTTTATTGATCACAGTTTTTGATTATAAAGATAATAAAAAAAAGATAAAGCAAATAAAATTTATTTGCTTAAGTGGAATAATGTTAGCATTAGCTGTTTCTTTAAATACAACAGGTGCTTTAATGTTAAAAAGTTTACCATTTTCTAAATATTTTGAAATTAAATTGGGTAATTTTATATTAGTTTTAATAGGTTTCTTTTGTGGTGGAATATTAGGGTTTCTTAGTGGTATTGCCAGTGATTTTTTAGGTTTATTATTTAGTACTAGTGGTGCATCACCATGTTTATTTTTTACTTTTACTAGTATTTTATGATGTATATTACCTTACTATTTAGTATTAAATTTTAGTAAAATTTATTATAGTAAAAAGACATTTTATTGATATTTGCCAATTGCTTATGCTATTACTTCATTAATTATTACTGGTACTGATCCTATTGCATTAAAAATCTTATTTCCTGGATTACCACCTTTATGATTAATGTATTTTCCATTAAGAGTTATAAAATATCCTATTGATTTAACGGTTAATGTTTTTTTAATTATTACTTGTTATTCTGCATTAAAGAAAACTTTAAATTTAGAAAATCCATTTAAAAAATATTATTTCGCTACAGATCCGCAATCTTTACAATATAATAGAGTACCTGAAGAATAAATCAAAAAATAATTGCTGAATTATACTTGTAAGTGCAAGTAAATAAAATTGCAAAAAATTCTCATATAAAAATTTCATAATGCTAAATTTAGTTTAGAAAAAAGTAAGGAGTTTTTATATGAGTTATAAACATCTTGGCATAGATGAAAGGATTTATATTGAGAATCAATTTAAATTTAAATTTAAAATTAGTGAAATAGCTAAAAATCTTAATCGAAGTATTAGTACTATTATTCGAGAAATTAATAGAAATAAAGATAATAATCATTATTTTTCATTAATTGCACAAAATAAAGCTGAAAATCGAAAACAATCACATATTAGTTTTCATAAGTTTAAAAATAAGAATTTAGTAAAATATGTACAACAAAAATTACTATTAGGTTGATCACCTGAACAAATTTATGGCAGAATTAAAAATTTTCATAAAGAGTGAGTTATTAGTTTTAAAACAATTTATACTTGAATTTATTTTGGAATGCTTGATAAAGTTACTAGTAAAAATTTAAGAAGAAAAGGTAAAAAACGAAAATCTAAAGAAAATCGTGGCAAGTTTAATGGTAAATCAATTAAAGAACGAGATATAAATGTTAATGATCGTATAACACTTGGTCATTGAGAAGGAGATACTATAGTATCATCACGAGGTAAAAGCAAATCATGTTTAATAACTTTAGTTGAAAGAGTATCACGATTTACTTTAGCAATATTAGTTAAAAACAGAACTACTAAAGTTATTAATAAAAATGTCAGTTATTATTTATCAATTCTTCCTAAAAACATTGTTAAAACTATTACTTTTGATCGTGGCAAAGAATTTTCAAATTGACAACAACTTGAAAAAAATTTAGATGTAAAAATTTATTTTGCCAATCCATATTCACCTTGACAAAGAGGTACTAATGAAAATACTAATGGTTTAATTAGAGAAAAATTTCCTAAAAAATTTATTTTTTCAAAAACTAATAAAAATGAAGTTCATAAATTTATATTGTCTTTAAATCAAAGACCGAGAAAAATATTAAATTATCTTTCACCAATCGAATATTTGGATAGAAAAATAATTTAGTTGCACTTACCTTTACAATTTAGCATATGTATAATTTCTTTTTGTAATTTTTTCTTTCCTTTTTTTACAACTTGATTATATGCAAATTTTTCTAAATGTCTTAACAATCCACTACCAAATACTTAGGTTAAGTTTATTCTTAGCTTGATGTTTAGATAATTTATTAATAATAATGTCATTTATAATATTAAACTTATATTTTTCTTTCATAGTCATGCTTCTTTCCATATTTATCACCAAGTATATTTAACTTTACTTTTGGGAAATTTTTGCTCGATAACTAATAGGAAATTATCACTAAATAATGACACAATTAAAATTATTAATTGACTTTTAAAAAAATTAAATTACGGAATATGTCTTTTATATGAAAAGTGTTATAATTATAATAGATAAGAAGTTATTTCCTAATTTCAGATTAATATTTATATGTTCATAAAAACTATTTTTATCAATCTAAAATATCCTTTTAAATTTATGATGTACATAAAGAAGGTGTAATAAAATGAAAAAATTATTAAGTATGCTAGCAATAAGTACTTTAGTGAGGAACTGCTAGTGCAAATTTAGTTAATAATCATCTCATAAGTACTAATTTACAAAGTATTAATAAAGTTTTAAACAAAACAAAATTTACTGAAAAAAATAAAACATTGCAAAGATATGATAGTTTAAATTTAGTTGATACTCAAAATTTAAATAGTGCCATTAACATTACAATAAAAAATATAAATGATAAATGTAAAAAAGATATTAATTATACTGTTAATGAAAAAAATTATAATTATAAATATGAATTATTAAAGATTTTTAGTAATACAGATAATTTGTTAAAAACAAATAATCAATACGAACAATATTTAAATCAAAGTAATAATTGTCAAAAAAATAAACTAGGAATATCATTTCCAATGAATTATAATGGTGTATATTTTCCTTGATGAGGCTTTGGAGATTATTTTTACTGATATATGTCATCAAATACAGTTAAAAAAATCCAACAATATTTAGCATATGGACAAGCATCATTTGTGTTGGCTGTTAATTCTATATTATTAGCTAGTGGTATTGGAAGTCCGCTGATTCCATTAGTTGATGCATGTTTGCTTACATTTACTGCTAGCTGATATATGGATAATGTTTCTTCGTATGATAATGGTAAAGGAGTATATCTGGGAATATCAATATTACCTGCTCCAACAATCTTTGAAGTAGGTAGTCAAGATAAGTATATTTCAGAAGTAAATTCATTTGAAGTTGATTATAAATTTTTAGCAGCAGATTATATTACTACATGTATAGATGAACAAGGAGTTAATTTTTTACTAAATTATTATAATAAAAATAATAATGATAATTTTGCAGATAATGTTATTAATCCATATTTAAAACAATTAACACCAGTTGATCATACTGGAGCAGGTGGTTCTATTACTAATCAAGATTATACAGATTGATCTAATGATTTTGTTCAAAATGATCCATTTTGAACAAACAATGTATACCATTCTCACTTAAAAGATTTTGTTTTTTATCATCTAAATTTTAGATCTATTGATATAAGAACACAAAGAGGAGATACATATTCACATGATCCATCTCTTGGACCTTATCCTGATAAAGACATATATCGTGAATATTCAAATACATGAGAAATTTGAAAAAATTCTTAAATTAATTTCTACAATTTTTAAAATTTCTTCTTAATGCTAAATTGTAAAGGTAAGTGCAACTAAATTATTTTTCTATCCAAATATTCGATTGGTGAAAGATAATTTAGTATTTTTCTCGGTCTTTGATTTAAAGACAATATAAATTTATGAACTTCATTTTTATTAGTTTTTGAAAAAATAAATTTTTTAGGAAATTTTTCTCTAATTAAACCATTAGTATTTTCATTAGTACCTCTTTGTCAAGGTGAATATGGATTGGCAAAATAAATTTTTACATCTAAATTTTTTTCAAGTTGTTGTCAATTTGAAAATTCTTTACCACGATCAAATGTTATAGTTTTAACAATGTTTTTAGGAAGAATTGATAAATAATAACTGACATTTTTATTAATAACTTTAGTAGTTCTGTTTTTAACTAATATTGCTAAAGTAAATCGTGATACTCTTTCAACTAAAGTTATTAAACATGATTTGCTTTTACCTCGTGATGATACTATAGTATCTCCTTCTCAATGACCAAGTGTTATACGATCATTAACATTTATATCTCGTTCTTTAATTGATTTACCATTAAACTTGCCACGATTTTCTTTAGATTTTCGTTTTTTACCTTTTCTTCTTAAATTTTTACTAATAACTTTATCAAGCATTCCAAAATAAATTCAAGTATAAATTGTTTTAAAACTAATAACTCACTCTTTATGAAAATTTTTAATTCTGCCATAAATTTGTTCAGGTGATCAACCTAATAGTAATTTTTGTTGTACATATTTTACTAAATTCTTATTTTTAAACTTATGAAAACTAATATGTGATTGTTTTCGATTTTCAGCTTTATTTTGTGCAATTAATGAAAAATAATGATTATTATCTTTATTTCTATTAATTTCTCGAATAATAGTACTAATACTTCGATTAAGATTTTTAGCTATTTCACTAATTTTAAATTTAAATTTAAATTGATTCTCAATATAAATCCTTTCATCTATGCCAAGATGTTTATAACTCATATAAAAACTCCTTACTTTTTTCTAAACTAAATTTAGCATTATGAAATTTTTATATGAGAATTTTTTGCAATTTTATTTACTTGCACTTACAAGTATAATTCAGCTTAAAAAAACATTATTTTTTATTTATTATTTTATTTTTTCTTGTACAATTATTTTAGAAATGATGAATTTTAAAGAAAGATTAAAAATTTAACTTTGTTTTTAAAATAAAAATATTTTAAAATTGACACTTATTTTAAATAATAATATAATTAAAAATGGTTAAATTTTCTAGGTGAATTTAATGAACGAAAAAATAATTTTAATTTGTACTGTATGTTTAAATCGTAATTATCATACATACAAAAATAAGATTAAATATAAAGAGCGTATGGAACTAAAAAAATATTGTGAACATTGTCAAAAACATACTTTACATAAGGAATCACGTTAGGAGAAATTTTCATGAGTGCAGAAGACAAATCAAAAGAAAAACCAAAAGTTAATCCTGAAAAATTGGCTCTTTTAAAAAGTAAATTTAATATTTTACGTAAAATTAAACCTTTAAGAACAAAAAGAACTTCTGAAGGAAAACCAAGTTTTGATCCACGAACAGCCGATAAAAATAAAAAGGTTAATATTAGCGAAATTTGAGAAAAAGAACGTAAAAATCGTACGCCTGAAGAACGTTTTTATTATAAAAAAGAAGCGAGAACTTATCATAAATATTTTTTCTTATACTTATCAAGAGAAATTAGAAGAACTCGTTGAACACCAAGAAAACAATTAAATAATAAATTTATTACAACAGTATTATTTATTGCTGTCTTAGCACTATTCTTTTATGGAATTGAGCAGTTATTACTATTTGTATTACCTTTATTAAAAATAATGTAAAAAATGGAGATGCCAAAAAATGAGCGAAAGAATAAAAAAAGAAACCCCTTTAGTGAAAACTACATCATTAGAAGAAACACATAAACATCGAATTGAGCAAGCACAATGATATATTGTTAATTGTAACAAAGGTCATGAAGATAAAGTTGCTGCTGATTTGAAAAATAAAATTGAAAAAAAATTAAATTTAAAAGATAATATTTTTCAAGTTAGAGTTGTTAAAGAAGCAATACCAGATAAAGATAAAAAAATAACTGAAAAAAATATTTTTCCGGGTTATATTTTTGTTCATATGATTTTAACCGAAGATACTTGATATGATATTCGTAATACAACAGGAATTAATGGTTTTATTGGTTCTAGTGGTAAAGGTGTACCACCAACTCCACTTTCTACTAAAGAAGTTAATGAAATGTTATATCGTAATTCTAAAAATTCATCACAACCTAAAGTTAAAGAGACAAAAAAAATTATTCGTGATTTTGAGTTAAATGATTTTGTTCATATTACTTCTGGTGCTTTACAAAGCCTAGAAGGACAAGTTATTAAATTAGATGAAGATAAGGGTGTTGCAACAGTTTCTGTTGATATGTTTGGTCGTCAAACCGAAATTAAAGTAGAATATGATAGTTGTAAAAAAATTAAAGTTTAGTTTAAACTATTTAATTTTTATGTAAAATAAAATTAAAATATATTTGACTACTAATTATAATGATGTTATTATTTGTAAAGTACTATTTATATATATAAATAGACTTTAATTATGTTTAAACTTGTGGAAGAATTATTCGTTTGGACCACAGTGAGAATCCATTTAGGAGGAGTTGCTCATGGCAGATAAAAAAAATATTAATCGTGAAGGTATTATTCAATTACCAGCTGGTAGTGCCAAACCAGGTGCTAGTTTAGCATCATTCGGTATTGATATGCCACGTTTTTGTAGAGAATTTAACGATAAAACCAAAGATCAAAAAGATGATGTTAATCCGGTTCCAATTCCAGTTTTTATTACATCATATAAAGATAAAACTTTCGACTTTAAAATAAAAACTGCACCAACAACATTTCTTTTAAAAAGAGCATTGAAACTTGCAAAAGGTTCATCAAATGCTAAATTAACAAAAGTAGGAACACTTACTATTGCTCAAATTACAGAAATTGCTCAAATTAAATTACCTGATTTAAATGCTTATTCTTTAGAAGATGCAATTAAAATTGTTGCAGGAACAGCCAAGAATATGGGCATTACTGTTGAAGATGGAAAGCAAGGTGTTTAATATGAATAGAAGTAAAAGATATCTTGCAGTTGCAAAATTAGTTGATAACACTAAAGTTTATCCAATTGATCGTGCTTTAGAATTAGCTAAACAAACTTCATCATTAAAATTTGATGCAACAGTTGAAGCAGCATTTCGTTTAAATGTTGATCCAAGACATGCTGATCAAATGTTACGTGGTTCTATTGTTTTACCAGCAGGGACTGGAAAAACACAACGTGTTTTAGTGATAACTACTACTAAACAAAAAGAGGCAATGGAAAGTCAAGCTGATTTTGTTGGTGGTAAGGAAATGATTGAAAAAATTCAAAAAGGTTGATTTGATTTTGATGTTATTATTGCAACACCCGAAATGATGGGTGAATTAGGAAAAATTGGTAGAGTATTAGGACCAAAAGGATTAATGCCTACAGCAAAACTAGGAACAGTAACAATGGATGTTCAAAAAGCAATAGCGGATATTCGTAAAGGTAAAGTTGAATATCGTGTTGATAAACAAGGTAATATTCATGTTATTCTTGGTAAAGTGTCATTTGCACAAGAAGGGTTAAAAGATAATTATTTAGCAATTCTTAACACTTTAAGAAAAGTTAAGCCTGCAGCAGTTAAGGGCGCTTATATTAAAAATATAAGTATTACTACGGCAATGGGCCCTGGTATTAAAGTATTAATTGAAGAATAATATAATAACATAAAAAAATCATTAGTAAAAGTACTAATGATTTTTTTATGTTTTTATTCATAATTTTTTTATTATTTAAAAAAATTTTACGCTATAATTTATTTATTGTGATAATACCAATTAATACATTATTTTGGTAAAATAATAAAATAATTAGGTAGTAAAGGAGAAACATTAATGAAAAATCTTATAAATCTTTTTAAGAAACAAAATTGAGGAATAAAAATTGGCTTTGCCTCACTGGTAATTAGTTTGCTTTGTTTAGCATTAGGACTAATTTTAATTGCAACAGCCAATTTTAAAGCCCCAAGTGGAGGAAGTTCACAATATGCTGGAAATGGATTTCATGCTATTTCTATATGAGGACTTGATAGTTTTTTAAGCAAAGCTGGCTATGATCAAATGTGAACAGATGCTACTAGTGATAAGCTTTTAACTTATCCTCTTGCGCAAGTAGTTGTCGGAATTGTATTTACAGTAATTTTAACTGCTATCTTTCTTGGTGTTAGTGTTTTATCTTTAATATTTGGTTATTTTAAACGTTGATTATATTCTTAGTGTTTAGTAAGTGTTAAATATGGATAAAAATGTAGAATATAAAAAAGTTACATCTTGGGATTGAAAGCAAAAACTAGGATTATTCTTATGCATTTTCACTTTGTTTTTTCTAATAATTAGTTTAATATTATTTGGAACAGCTATTTTTAATGATCATTATAATAATTTTCTTGGTAACGGTTTTTGAAGTTTAAAACACTATGGTATTATTAATTTGTTTTATAATTGAGATCAACTAGATATAGAAGCGGCTAAAAATACTTATGTTTCTCATCCTTTTGAACAAGTTTATTTTGCAATTATTTTTTTAATTATTATTGTACCAATATGTTTTGTTCTTGGAGTTAGTTTATTAGTTAGAGGATGATGAAAGTCAAGAATTTAATATATAGTTACTTCATAAATTTATTTATAGTAAAATTTAATAATCATTATTTCATTAAAAAGGGTGTATTATGATGTTTAATTCTAAAAAAATAATTGTTTTTTTACTAATAAATATTGTGTGAGTAGTAGTTTGGATTATGATAACTATTAGTTACGATAGTTATCATAATCCAATTTTAAATTATGTACCACATAGTAACGATTATTTAACAAATGAACCAACTAATCAATTGGTTCCCAAAGCAAAAAAACCTAAACATGTAGTTATGGTGGTTGTTGATGGTATGGCCAGTTATGCATTAAAAAGTGGTTATAGTCCAAATATGAACTATTTAATGCATCATGGTGCGTATACACTGGAAGCACGTGATGTTTTACCAACTGCTTCTGCTGCAAATTGAGCAAGTGTTATGTTTGCTACAGATCCTATTAAGCATGGTGTTGTTGATCAAGATTTGTGGAATGTTCATCATAATGTTCATGCTGAAGTAAAAGCTGATCAAGTAAGTATTTTTAGTTCTATTATTGATAAGTATGGTCCTTCAAAAAAATTATTTGGTTATGCTAGTGAAGGTGAAATGATTGCTAATGTTCAACCAAAGGCCAAGAAAATATAAAAACTTTAATTAGTAGTAATGGTAATTATTGTGCAACAGAAAATGATAAACAAACTTTTGAAAATACCAAAAACGTATTAAGTAATAAACCTTTATTTTCATTTTTTTATTATGTGCTAAATTGTAAAGGTAAGTGCAACTAAATTATTTTTCTATCCAAATATTCGATTGGTGAAAGATAATTTAATATTTTTCTCGGTCTTTGATTTAAAGACAATATAAATTTATGAACTTCATTTTTATTAGTTTTTGAAAAAATAAATTTTTTAGGAAATTTTTCTCTAATTAAACCATTAGTATTTTCATTAGTACCTCTTTGTCAAGGTGAATATGGATTGGCAAAATAAATTTTTACATCTAAATTTTTTTCAAGTTGTTGTCAATTTGAAAATTCTTTGCCACGATCAAAAGTAATAGTTTTAACAATGTTTTTAGGAAGAATTGATAAATAATAACTGACATTTTTATTAATAACTTTAGTAGTTCTGTTTTTAACTAATATTGCTAAAGTAAATCGTGATACTCTTTCAACTAAAGTTATTAAACATGATTTGCTTTTACCTCGTGATGATACTATAGTATCTCCTTCTCAATGACCAAGTGTTATACGATCATTAACATTTATATCTCGTTCTTTAATTGATTTACCATTAAACTTGCCACGATTTTCTTTAGATTTTCGTTTTTTACCTTTTCTTCTTAAATTTTTACTAGTAACTTTATCAAGCATTCCAAAATAAATTCAAGTATAAATTGTTTTAAAACTAATAACTCACTCTTTATGAAAATTTTTAATTCTGCCATAAATTTGTTCAGGTGACCAACCTAATAGTAATTTTTGTTGTACATATTTTACTAAATTCTTATTTTTAAACTTATGAAAACTAATATGTGATT
The DNA here is from genome assembly GCF_964030795.1 of Spiroplasma endosymbiont of Nomada ruficornis. Taxonomy (NCBI): domain Bacteria; kingdom Bacillati; phylum Mycoplasmatota; class Mollicutes; order Entomoplasmatales; family Spiroplasmataceae; genus Spiroplasma; species Spiroplasma endosymbiont of Nomada ruficornis. The sequence continues at coordinate 43,088 of NZ_OZ034962.1, forward strand.
GTTTTCGATTTTCAGCTTTATTTTGTGCAATTAATGAAAAATAATGATTATTATCTTTATTTCTATTAATTTCTCGAATAATAGTACTAATACTTCGATTAAGATTTTTAGCTATTTCACTAATTTTAAATTTCAATTTCAATTGATTCTCAATATAAATCCTTTCATCTATGCCAAGATGTTTATAACTCATATAAAAACTCCTTACTTTTTTCTAAACTAAATTTAGCATTATGAAATTTTTATATGAGAATTTTTTGCAATTTTATTTACTTGCACTTACAAGTATAATTCAGCATTTAGCAAATAAAAATAAATTAAAGAGATTATTTTTAAATATTTATTTATTATTAGGTTATAATGTAATTATATTTTTTATAAAAATTTATATTTTAATTTTTTTCTTCTAACATTTTTTAAAATACTAAACATGTTTTTTATTTGTGACAGCAATAGATATTTTAGTTATGAGCTTTTATAAAATATAATATTAATTAGATTAATTTTGTTAGAAAGGATAATATTATGGAAAAAGAAAATCTTGCTAAAGTTACTTTCAATAAAAGAACAGAAAGAAATTCAATAAAAAAGTTGAAAAGACAAGCTATTTTTAGCACGGCAAATCCATGAAAAGCAATCTTTATTATGGTCACACCACCTTTAATTGCTGTAATTATTTTTTCTACTTATCAAATTTTTGATAAATGAATTGCTACACAATGAGGTGGACAAAGTATTATTGATCGTTATAATAATTATCAAAATTCAGGAATAATGATAACTGCTGAACAAGCATTAAAAATTATTAATATTGCTACTACTTATGCTGCTGTTCCTTCTTCAATGATGGTTTCCTTTGCTTTAATGGTTGCTACTGGAACAGGTATTAAGTTTTCAATTGCATATGGTCAAAATAAACGAGAACAAATGTCAGAATATTTAGGAAATGGGTTTCTATTATCTTTTTTAGTTTCTATTGTTCTTATGATCATTATGTATTTTAGTTGTCAGAGTATTATTGAATTTCAAGCTGGAAGTGATGCTGGAAGTAATCCAGTAATTAGGGAAATAATAATTAAAGAAGCAGTTAGATTTTCACAAATTTTAATTCTTGCTACACCATTACTTTTTTTTGCTTATTTTTTAGTTTCATTGTTACGTAGTGAAGGAATGATGTTATGAACAATTTTAATTAATGTTGCAGCTTGTTTAGTAAATATATCTTTAGATTTTATTTTTGTTATTCATGGTAAATTAGGAATGGAAGGTACTGCATATGCAACTATTATTGCTTGAGCAAGCATTAATTTATTTTCAATAGGTATTATTTGATATAGTGCCGATAATTTAAGATTTAAAGTAGCACACTTAAAACTTAAATGAGTAATAGTAACGGGCATTTTATTAATTGGTGCAACTTCTTTATTACAAAATATTGCCCAAAGTCTTTTGGCAATGGTTACTACTAAAATTTTAAATACATTGCCACCTCCAGACTATCATGGTGGAGGAAGTACTGGTATTCCGGTTTTTGTTCAATTATATGGTGGTATTATGCCTTGGTTAATTTTAATTAATGCACCTATTATTGGAATTACGCAGGGAGCAAGAGCATTAATTGGTTATGTTTATGGTTCAAAGGACTTTAGTCGTGTTTGACAATTGATGTGACGTTTAACTTTATTACTTTTATTGTTGCTAATTGGTTCAGTATTATTAGTAGTAATAGTAGGACAATATATGATGCATTTCTTTGGCGTAGATTTAGAAATGGCAAGATTCTTTAAAGTTTATATCATTATGCAGTTTGCTTTTTATCCATTAGCTACACTACATTATGTTGCTGTTATTTTCTATCAATCAATTAATCGTGGTAAATTGTCATTATTTGCTAGTTTACAACGAACAATTATAATGCCAATTGTTTGTTTAAGTTTAGGATATTATGTTGCACATGTTTCTCATAATGGTTTTTATTTTTATTTATTTCTTGGCTTTATTGATTTATTTGCTGCTTTTATATTATTACCATTATTAATTTATACATTTTTAAAATCTAAACCATTTATTCATACAACTAAAGATAAAAAAATGCAAATATCTAATTTATCAGAAAAAAAAGTACTTAATAAAAATATAATAGATTAAGTAATTTATAAAAATATATCTTAATATTAATATATGAAGAAAATAAAAAATACTCATTTAAAACAGAGTATTTTTTTAATTATTTAAGATTAAAAAAGGTTGCTAATTTTACAAATTAAAAGGAATGAATATACAATCTATATTTGATTGAAGTCATTCCTAAAATAAAATATTTATTTACCTTCATTAACTCTCTTTTTTAATGCTTTACAAGAATTAAATTTAACTACTCGCTTTCTAGGAATAGCCATCGGTTCTGAATTTTGTGGATTTACTCCCGGTCGAGCTTTGCGGTATTTAATAGTAAAAGTTCCAAAGTTACGTAGTGTTACTTTTTCTCCTTTAATTAAAGCAGTAGCAATTTTATCTAAGATAAATTCTAACACTTCTTTGTATTCTTTTTCTGATAATTCTAATTTTTTTTGTACAGCTCGTGCTATCTGACTTTTTTGCATAAAATTTTCAACCCTTTCTTCACCAATTACCATAAGTATGCTATAAAAACATGCCTTAAATGATACTTATTATTATATAACATTTTTTAAAAAAACCTTATTTAATGAAAATCAAAGACTAGTAAAAAAATAAGATTTGAATATATAAATTTATATGTTAATTAACATGTGCAAAGCAAAAAATCTTTACATTAATTTTCTTGTATGTTAAAATTCAAAAAATAAGTAAATAACTATTTCGGAGGTACTAAGATATGCAAATGAAAAATTTATTAAGACTTATGGGTGCATTAGCCCTAACAACAGTAGCTACTACTTCAGTTGTAGCTTGTGGTGATCAAACTGATAAGCAAGATATTAAAGATGTTAAAGTTGATGATCTTAAAACAGCAGTAGATAGTGAAAAAACTTTTGGTGATTTAAATACTAATAAAGAAATTACTGATGCAGTTGCAGCAGCGATTAAAAAAACAACTAAATTAGATGTTAGTGTAGGTACTGATTTTACTTTAACTAATGATAAGAAAAAAGAAGATAAACAAGTTGCTGGTGAAGTTAAATTTACAGTTACAGCACAAGGTGATAAAATTTCAGGAACATTTACATTTACAGATACTTTAACTGTTGCTAAGCAAGATATTAAAGATGTTAAAGTTGATGATCTTAAAACAGCAGTAGATAGTGAAAAAACTTTTGGTGATTTAAATACTAATAAAGAAATTACTGATGCAGTTGCAGCAGCGATTAAAAAAACAACTAAATTAGATGTTAGTGTAGGTACTGATTTTACTTTAACTAATGATAAGAAAAAAGAAGATAAACAAGTTGCTGGTGAAGTTAAATTTACAGTTACAGCACAAGGTGATAAAATTTCAGGAACATTTACATTTACAGATACTTTAACTGTTGCTAAGCAAGATATTAAAGATGTTAAAGTTGATGATCTTAAAACAGCAGTAGATAGTGAAAAAACTTTTGGTGATTTAAATACTAATAAAGAAATTACTGATGCAGTTGCAGCAGCGATTAAAAAAACAACTAAATTAGATGTTAGTGTAGGTACTGATTTTACTTTAACTAATGATAAGAAAAAAGAAGATAAACAAGTTGCTGGTGAAGTTAAATTTACAGTTACAGCACAAGGTGATAAAATTTCAGGAACATTTACATTTACAGATACTTTAACTGTTGCTAAGCAAGATATTAAAGATGTTAAAGTTGATGATCTTAAAACAGCAGTAGATAGTGAAAAAACTTTTGGTGATTTAAATACTAATAAAGAAATTACTGATGCAGTTGCAGCAGCGATTAAAAAAACAACTAAATTAGATGTTAGTGTAGGTACTGATTTTACTTTAACTAATGATAAGAAAAAAGAAGATAAACAAGTTGCTGGTGAAGTTAAATTTACAGTTACAGCACAAGGTGATAAAATTTCAGGAACATTTACATTTACAGATACTATTGAATAAATAATTAATATATATTAATTAAAAATGACACAATTTAAATTATGTCATTTTTTTCTAATTATTTTTCAAAATTTATTTGACTATTACTATTAAAAACTGGTATTATACTTATTGGACTAAATTTTGATACACTAGGAATTGTGTATATAATTAATTCTTTAAAATCATAAAGGAGGCTAACGATTAATGCCAACAATGAACCAACTATTACGTAAAGGACGTACAGATAAAAAATACAAATCTAAATCACCAGCGTTAAATGTTTCATATAATTCATTAACAAAAACAACTTCTTCAATTAGCAGTCCGCAAAAAAAAGGTGTAGCGCTTGTAGTTACTACAAGAACACCAAAAAAACCTAACTCAGCTTTAAGAAAAATTGTTCGTGCTCGTTTAACTAACGGTATGGAAGTTACTGCTTATATTTCTGGAGAAGGTCATAATTTGCAAGAACATGCTATTGTTGGAATCCGTGGTGGGAGAGTTAAAGACTTACCTGGAGTTAGATACCATGTTATTCGTGGGTATTCTGATACTGCCGGAGTAGTAAATCGTAATCAAGGTCGTTCTAAATACGGAACTAAAAAACCAAAAGATAAGAAATAAGGAGGTAAAACTAAATGCGTAAAAATCAAGCTATTAAAAGAGAATTAGTTGCTGATCCAATTTATGATTCAAAAATTGTTACTCAATTAATTAACGCCATTATGATTGATGGTAAAAAAAGTGTAGCTCAAAAAATTGTTTATAATTCTTTTAAAATTGTTGGAGAAAAAACCCAACAATTACCATTAGAAGTATTTGAAAAGGCAATTGCTAATATTACACCACAATTAGAAATTAAAACTCGAAGAATTGGTGGCGCAAACTATCAAGTTCCTATTGAAGTTAGTGCTACTCGTAAGATAACTTTAGCAATTCGTTGATTAGTTTCTTATTCACAAGCAAGATATGGTAATAGTATGCAAGATAAACTTGCAGCTGAGATTATGGATGCTGCTACTGGTAATGGTTCATCAATTAAAAAACGTGATGAAATTCATCGTATGGCTGAAGCTAATAAAGCCTTTGCTCACTATAAATGATAATAAAGGAGAGAGAAAATGGCAGAAAAATCAGGTCGAGAATATTCACTAGCAAATACTAGAAATATTGGAATTATGGCTCATATTGATGCTGGTAAAACTACAACAACAGAAAGAGTTTTATACCATACTGGTAAAATTCATAAAATTGGTGAGGTACATGAAGGTGCCGCAACTATGGACTGAATGGAACAAGAACAAGAACGTGGTATTACTATTACTTCAGCTGCAACAACTGCTGTTTGAAGAAATAATCGAATAAATATTATTGATACTCCGGGTCACGTTGATTTTACTGTTGAAGTTGAACGCTCATTAAGAGTTTTAGACGGAGCAGTTGCTGTATTAGACGCGCAAACTGGAGTTGAACCACAAACTGAAACTGTTTGAAATCAAGCAACTAGGTATAATGTACCAAGAATTGTTTTTGCAAATAAAATGGATAAAATTGGGGCTGACTTTGCTCATTCAATTCAAACATTAAAAGATCGTCTTGGTGCAAATGCTCATGCAATTCAATGACCAATTGGTGCAGAAGATGCTTTTGATGGAATTATTGATATAATTGAGATGAAAGCATACCATTTTGATGGTAAACCAAATGAGGATTATAAAGAAATGGCAATTCCTGAAGAACTTAAAGATGTTATTGCAAGTAGACGTGAGGAATTATTAGAAGCACTTTCTCACTTTGATGATGATTTCTTTATGAAATATGCTGAAAGAGAAGTAACGGTTGCTGAAATTAAGACAGTAATTCGTAAAGCAACAATTGCTGCTGAGTTTTTCCCAGTATTATGTGGTAGTGCCTTTAAAAATAAAGGTGTTAAATTAATGTTAGATGCAGTTATTGATTACTTGCCTTCACCATTAGATGTACCTGCAATTAAAGGAATATTACCTGTTTCATCAAAAGAAGTAGAACGTCATTCTAGTGATGAAGAACCTTTCTCAGCGTTGGCATTTAAAATCATGACTGACCCTTTTGTTGGAAGATTAACTTTTTTTAGAGTATATTCGGGAACATTAGAATCTGGTAGTTATGTATTAAACTCAACTAAAGAAAAAAAAGAGCGTGTTGGTCGAATTTTACAAATGCATGCCAATAGTCGTGCCGAAATTAAAAAGGTTTATGCTGGTGACATTGCTGCTATTGTTGGTTTAAAAGATACAACTACTGGTGATACATTATGTGATGAAAAACATGAAGTTATTTTAGAAAAAATGGTATTTCCAGAACCAGTTATTTCATTAGCGCTTGAACCAAAAACAAAAGCTGATCAAGAAAAAATGAGTTTAGGTTTACAAAAACTTGCAGAAGAAGATCCAACATTCCGTGTTTCATCAGACAAAGAAACAGGACAGACAATTATTTCAGGAATGGGAGAACTGCATTTAGACATCTTAACTGATCGTTTAAAACGTGAATTTAAAGTAGCAACTAACATTGGAAATCCACAAGTTGCTTATCGTGAAACAATTAAAGCAGTTTGTGAGCGCGCTGAGGGTAAATATATTCATCAATCAGGTGGTCGCGGCCAATATGGACATGTTATTATTAAATTTGAACCAAATCCAGATAAAGGATTTGAGTTTGTTGATAAAATTGTTGGTGGTAAAGTGCCACGTGAATACATTAAACCAGTACAAGAAGGATTAATTGAATCATTAGCTAATGGTTTAATTGCTGGATATCCAGTTATTGACGTTAAAGCAACATTATATGATGGTTCATTCCACCCTGTTGACTCTTCAGAACGTGCCTTTAATATTGCAGCTTCTAAATCTTTACAAGATAATAAAGATTTATTAAAACCAGTATTATTAGAACCAATTATGAATGTTGAAGTTATTATTCCAGATGAATATTATGGTTCTATTGTTGGTAAAATTTCTGGTAAAAGAGGTACTATTGAAGCAGATGAAATGCGTGGTAACAGTAAAGTTGTTAAAGCTAAAGTGCCTTTATCTGAAATGTTTGGTTATGCTACTGAATTACGTTCAATGACCCAAGGACGTGGAACATATACAATGTCTTTTTCACACTATGAAGAAGCACCAAAATCAGTTGCTGAAGCAGTTGCTGGTAAATATCAAAAAGGAAGAATTACTAAAAAATAAAATAATTTAATTGAAAGTATAATAACTTTACTTTAAAATTATCTTAGTGTTTAATTTAATTAAATAAAAATAAGTATTAATTATTTCCAAGGAGGAAACAAAAATGGCAGAAAAAGAAGTAAAAAAATCAAAGCCTGTATCAACAGGCCCAAAACAAAAATTTGAACGTACAAAACCGCACGTTAATGTTGGAACAATTGGTCACGTTGACCATGGAAAAACAACATTAACTGCTGCAATTACTAGTTATTGTTCAAAACATGAAGCAGATGGATATAAAGGTATGTTTAAGGACTATGCTTCTATTGATGCTGCTCCAGAAGAAAAAGCACGTGGTATTACTATTAATACAGCTCACGTTGAATATGAAACACCAACTCGTCACTATGCACACGTTGACTGTCCAGGTCACGCTGACTACATTAAAAATATGATTACAGGTGCAGCTCAAATGGATGGTTCAGTGTTAGTTGTTTCTGCAACTGATGGTCCAATGCCACAAACACGTGAACACATTCTATTGGCACGTCAAGTTGGAGTTAAAAAAATTGTTGTATTCTTAAATAAGTGTGATATGGAAAGTGTAGACGATGACGTATTAGAACTTGTTGAAATGGAAATTCGTGAATTACTAACTAATTATGAATTTGAAGGTGATGATACACCAATTATTCGTGGTTCTGCAAGAGTAGCATTAGATGGTAAAAAAGAATGAGAAGAAAAAATTAAAGAATTATTAACAGCAATGGATGAATGAATTCCAACACCAAAAAGAGAAGTTGATAAACCAGTATTATTAGCTGTTGAAGATGTTTTCACTATTACTGGACGTGGAACAGTAGCTACTGGAAGAATTGAACGTGGAACTTTAAAAGTTAATGATGAAATTGATATTATTGGTATTAACAAAGGTCTTAAAAAAGTTGTTGTTACTGGTATTGAAATGTTCAGAAAATTATTAGATGAAGCACAAGCTGGTGATAACGTTGGAGTATTATTACGTGGAGTTAAACGTGAAGATATTCAACGTGGACAAGTTATTGCTAAACCAGGATCAGTTACTCCACATACTAAATTTAAAGGTGAAGTTTATATTCTAACTAAAGAAGAAGGTGGACGTCATACTTCATTTAATCCAGGATATCGACCACAATTTTATTTCCGTACAACTGATGTTACAGGAAGTATGGGAGACTTTATTAATAAAGGTGAAAAATCGGAATTAATTATGCCAGGTGATAACGTTACTATTACTGTTGAATTAATTCACCCAGTTGCCCTTGAGAAAGGTACTCAATTCTCAATCCGTGAAGGTGGAAGAACTGTTGGTGCTGGACAAGTTACTGAAGTTATTAAATAATCACATTAAATTAAAAATCTTTATTCTCAAAAGAGAATAAAGATTTTTAATTAAAAATATTTTAGTAGTAAAATTAATTTATAGAAAAGAGATGACAAATCAATGCCTTATGTTAAAGAGCTGGAAAGTCTAATTTTAAATCGTAAATCAATTCGTAATTATGATCCTAGTAAAATTATTAGTGATAGTAAAATTAACGATATTCTTAAATATGTGCGTCATACCCCATCTTCATATGGTTTAGAACCATGAAAAATTTTAGTTATTAGTAATTCTAAAATTAAAGCACAATTGCAACCAATCATAAATAATCAACAACAAGTTAGTACTTGTTCACATTTATTTATTTTATTAAGTTATAGTGGTGAAAATTTCAATACTAGTAATCAATGATTTGTTGATACTGTTATGAAAAGACGTAATTTAACAAAACCACAATACGAAATTTATAAATCAACATTTAATAATTTCTTTGATCATGACAAAAAAACACAAATAAATCATTGGGCACAATGTCAAACTTTTATTTTATTACAAAATCTTTTATTATTATTAACTGCTCATGAAATTGATAATGTTGTATTAGGTGGTTTTAATGAACAACAATTATTAACTTACTTAGAATCAAATAAGATTATTGAACCTAATAAGTATCATGTTACAATTTTAGTGTCTGCTGGTTATGGTTATCCATCAAAAACTAAAATTATTAAAAACGAAGTTAGTGAAATCAGTACGCTTATCAAATAAATGTATTAGAAAAGGTATTGCAATGGAAAAATTAAAAATAAATAACTTAGATATTGAATTAAATATTAATGTTATTGGTAAATTTTTAGATAAGATTGAATATCCAATTCTTATTTTTGATTTTGAGACTTTTCGTAATTTATTACATAAAAAAAAGAACAATTCGTATGCTCATGATTTTGAAAAAATTTTTTCAATTGCATTATTAATTATTAATAAAAAAGAAGATTTAAGTGTTAGTAATTTACAAAATAAAAAGTTACATTTGTTCGTTAAAACTGTTATTCCACAACCAAATATTTTAAATGAAGATTTAAAGCTTGTTAAACATCAGCAACAGTTTTTTAAATTTTTAACTAATAAGTTATTGAAACATAACATTAAATCTTTGATTTTACTTGGTGCTAGAACTGAGATATTAATGCTAAAAAACTATTTGAGTTATCATAATGATGAAAGTAAATTCAAAAATAAAGTTAGTTATTTTTTTCAAAAACATAAAATTTTTGATTTATATGACATTTGAAATAATGATCAAGTTTTAAATTTACCTTTATATAAAAAAGGTTTACATCTTGATGTTGGTGCTACTAAAAAAACTTCAATACTAATTAAAAATAATAATGATTATTGTAAAATATTAAAAGAACAATTTTCATTAACAAATAATAATATTGGAAGAATTATTGATCAATATTTTTTTAATAATATTTGTTTATTACCTAGTTTTACTACGCAAGTAGCAAATCATAATCAAAATGATGTTCTAATTGGCGCTGCAATCTTATCATTACTTTATACTTTTTGTGATAAATATTAAGAAAATAAAAAATATTAATTATTTAAATTAATATTTTTTATTACATTTTATTTTTTTAGTTCAAATTTTTTGGTGTTTGTGAATTATATATTGTTGTATTTGTTGATAAAGGCATTAAATTGCTGAATTATACTTGTAAGTGCAAGTAAATAAAATTGCAAAAAATTCTCATATAAAAATTTCATAATGCTAAATTTAGTTTAGAAAAAAGTAAGGAGTTTTTATATGAGTTATAAACATCTTGGCATAGATGAAAGGATTTATATTGAGAATCAATTGAAATTTAAATTTAAAATTAGTGAAATAGCTAAAAATCTTAATCGAAGTATTAGTACTATTATTCGAGAAATTAATAGAAATAAAGATAATAATCATTATTTTTCATTAATTGCACAAAATAAAGCTGAAAATCGAAAACAATCACATATTAGTTTTCATAAGTTTAAAAATAAGAATTTAGTAAAATATGTACAACAAAAATTACTATTAGGTTGATCACCTGAACAAATTTATGGCAGAATTAAAAATTTTCATAAAGAGTGAGTTATTAGTTTTAAAACAATTTATACTTGAATTTATTTTGGAATGTTTGATAAAGTTACTAGTAAAAATTTAAGAAGAAAAGGTAAAAAACGAAAATCTAAAGAAAATCGTGGCAAGTTTAATGGTAAATCAATTAAAGAACGAGATATAAATGTTAATGATCGTATAACACTTGGTCATTGAGAAGGAGATACTATAGTATCATCACGAGGTAAAAGCAAATCATGTTTAATAACTTTAGTTGAAAGAGTATCACGATTTACTTTAGCAATATTAGTTAAAAACAGAACTACTAAAGTTATTAATAAAAATGTCAGTTATTATTTATCAATTCTTCCTAAAAACATTGTTAAAACTATTACTTTTGATCGTGGCAAATAATTTTCAAATTGACAACAACTTGAAAAAAATTTAGATGTAAAAATTTATTTTGACAATCCATATTCACCTTGACAAAGAGGTACTAATGAAAATACTAATGGTTTAATGAGAGAAAAATTTCCTAAAAAATTTATTTTTTCAAAAACTAATAAAAATGAAGTTCATAAATTTATATTGTCTTTAAATCAAAGACCGAGAAAAATATTAAATTATCTTTCACCAATCGAATATTTGGATAGAAAAATAATTTAGTTGCACTTACCTTTACAATTTAGCTTTTAAAAATATTTTAGTAATTAAATTATTATATATAATTGTAAATTTATGAGTAAAAGTAGCAATATTATAAATTAAAATCATAATTTTATGATTTACTAACACCCAAACTAATACCTAATATAAGGTGTACTTATTATGCTATAATTACTATAGTATATTGTTGACTCTTCGTTAAAATTAAGTTTGAAAAGGAGTATTAACTATGAAAATTGGAATTATTGGAGCATTAGGAAAATCAGGACTTGCTTTAACTAAAGAAGCTTTAAAACAGGGATATCAAGTTGTTGCCATTACTAGAAATCCTATTAAAATGCCAATTCTTAATAATGATAATCGATTGACCATTAAAAAAGCTGATCTTACTAATAAAAGTAGTATTAAAGCGGTTGTTAATGATGTTGATATTTTAATTAGTGCTTACGGCCCTACTATTGATAATCCCCCAAATATTCATCAGCAAGTTGCTAAAAACTTAATTACTATCATGCATGAATGTCAAAATATTAAAAGGTTATTAATTGTTGGTGGTGCTGGTAGTTTGTTAGATGATAAGAATGAAATATTAGTAGAAACAAGTGCATTTCCTGAAGCATGAAAAGAACATGCACAACAACAAGTTCAAGCATTAGCTACTTATCGTAGCAGTGACATTAATTGAACATATTTTAGCCCTTCTTTATACTATGACCCAGAATTACCAACTTTAGGTAAATTTAAAATTGGTAACAATCATTTAATTGTTAATAAAGAAGGAAAAAGTGAGATTAGTTATGGTGATGCTGCAATTGCTATTATTAATGAGATTAAAGAACAAAAATTTATTAAAAAACGTTTTACAGCGGGTTATAATTAATATTTTGTTTGAAAGGATATTAGACAAATGGTAAAACTTACAAAAGAACAAATTTTACAAAAAACGATAACTCTAAATAATGGTGTCAAAATTCCTCAATTTGGATTAGGTACATATTTAATGGTTGATAGTAAATCTATTTATAATTCAGTAATTTGTGCTTTGCAAAATGGTTATCGTCATATTGATACTGCAGAATATTATAAAAACGAGGAGATAATTGGTAATGCAATTAAAGATTTTTTAGCAGAAAATCCAGAAGTTAAAAGGGAAGATTTATTTATTACTTCTAAAATTTGAAATGACAATCATGAATATGAACTTACTAAAGATGCTTTGCGTGGTATCCTGACTCGTTTAAAACTAGATTATTTAGATTTATGTTTAATTCATTGACCAACTAAACAAAGTTTTGAATGTTGAAGAGCCTTAGAAGAATTTTATGAATATGGTAAAGTTAGGGCAATTGGTGTTTCAAATTTTAATAGTTCACAATTAAAAGATTTTTTAAAAAAAATAAAAATAAAACCAGCAATTAATCAAATTGAAACACATCCTGGTTTTAATCAAAAAAACACAATAGATTTTTGTTACGAGAATAATATTGCTGTTACTTCATGAAGAACAAAGCTAGGTGGTAGAGCAGATGAAATACCATTATTACAAGAATTAGCAAATAAATACAAGGTTACTACTAGTCACATTGCTTTAAGATGAGCTTGACAATTGGGTCAAGTAGTTATTCCTAAATCAACTAATCCAGAGCGAATTATTAGTAATCCCGATATTGGGGGTTTTGAACTAACAGAAGAAGAAATGTTAAAAATTCAAAAATTACCACAAACTGCTTTAGGCCCACAATCTAATGATAAAAAATTTTGAAAAGGAATTATGATGGATTAAATTTAAAAAGGGGGTTAAATAATTGTGATTTGAAATGATACAACTAAGGAATTAGCAAAAAAACTAAATACTAATTTTGTTACAGGTTTAACTGAAGAAGCCGCAGCTCAATTGTTAATAGAAACAGGACCTAATCAATTACCAGTTACGAAAAAAAAGCCAATTTGAAAAATAGTTTTAGCACATTTTATTGAACCATTTGTTTTAGTATTAATTGCATTAGCAATTATTGCTACTGTTATTGGTCAATGACAAGAAGCATTAGTTGTTTTTTTAATTGTAATTGTTGATGCTACTTTGGCTACTTATCAAGAAGTAAAAGCTGCAGCTTCTTTGGACTCTTTAAAGAAATTAGTTTCTTCACAAGCAGTAGTAATTCGTAATGGTAATAAATACGATATTGATGCTAAAGATTTAGTGGTAGGTGATTTGGTTTATTTAGATGCGGGAATGTTTGTACCTGCTGATCTGCGTATTATTCAGTCTTATAATTTACGTACTAATGAATCACTTTTAACTGGTGAATCAACCTTAATTAGTAAAACTACTGAAGCATTAACTGAAGAAAAATTATCAATTGGTGAAAGAACTAATCTTGCTTTTATGTCTACTTCTATTGCGACAGGTAGTGGTCTTGGTTTAGTTTATGCAACAGCAAAAACTTCTGAAATTGGAAAAATAACTAAGTTATTACAAGAAGAAAAAGAACCTAAATCACCATTAACGCGACAAATGTCTTTTTTAATTAGAATAATTTCAGTTTTTGCTTTATTATTAGGTTTAGCTATGTTTTTACTACAATTTTTCTTAATTAAAGTACCTGCTATTAATGCTTTAATTTTTGGAATTGCTTTAACAATAGCAGTAATACCTGAAGGTTTGCAAGTTATTGTCACCGTTTCATTATCACTGGGAAGTTCAAGAATGGCAAAAAAACATGCTATTGTTAAACATTTACCTGCTGTTGAAACATTAGGTCAAGTTGATATTATTTGTTCTGATAAAACCGGAACTTTAACACAAAATAAAATGACTGTTAAAAAATATTATTTAACAAAATCAGTTAATGATAGTAATGACTTTAAAAAGAAAACTAAACAAGAACAATTATTTTTAGATTGTTTAGTATTATGTAATAATAGTGAAGTTAGTAAAAATAAAACTATTGGTGATCCAACAGAAGCAGCACTTATTAATTGATCAGAAACATTAAAGTTTCCAACAAAGGCACTTAGTGATAAACATACTCGAGTTCATGAAATACCTTTTGATTCCAATCGTAAATTAATGTCAACAATTAATGAATATGATAAAGAAACTTATGTTTTTGTTAAAGGCGCGGTTGATAATATGATTAATATTTGTACTCATACGCTTATTAATAACGAAAGAGTAGTATTAACTGCACAAATTAAAAAAGAAATAATTACAAGTATGGAAGAAATGTCAAATTCAGCATTACGTGTTTTAGGAGCAAGTTATAAAACTGTTAATAATACGAAAGATTATAGTAATATTAATGAAATTGAAAGTAATTTAACTTTTTTAGGATTAGTTGGAATGATTGATCCGCCAAGAAACGAAGTTAAAGATTCTTTAGTTAAAACTAAAAAAGCAGGTATTGATACAATTATGATTACTGGTGATCATTTAAATACTGCTGTTGCTATTGGTCAAGAATTAGGTGTGATTGAAAATAAAACACAAGCACTTAGTGGTAATACAATTGATGATATTCCAGAAGAATCATTTAATGCTAATATTAATCAATATCGAGTTTTTGCTCGTGTTTCTCCTGAACATAAAGTTAAGATTGTTAAAGCATTAAAGAGTCATAATAAGGTTGTTTCGATGACTGGTGATGGTGTTAATGATGCTCCTAGTTTAAAAGCAGCAGATATTGGAGTAGCGATGGGTATTACGGGAACCGATGTTGCTAAAGAATCTTCACAAATAGTATTAACTGATGATAATTTTGCTACTATTGTTGATGCTATTGAAGAAGGGCGTAATATTTACAGTAAAATTAAAAGAATTGTTATTTTTATTTTAATTACTAATATGGCCCAAGTATTTTCAATTGTTATTGGTGCTATTTTTGGATGAAATGAATTATTGCAACCAATTCAAATTTTATGAATTAATTTAATTGTTGAATCTGTTATTGCAATTCCAATGTCAATGGGACCTAATAACCCTGATTTAATGCTTAGAAAACCAACAAAACGGAATGATAGAATTCTTACTGGTAGTTGAGGATTTATTGGTATTGTTAGTATAATATTAAGTACCTTGTTACTATTAGCTTTTCATTTTTTACCTCAAATTTTACATGAAAATAATAGCGAAGGTTTTGGTTTTGGTTTTGTTATAATGACTAATGCTCCTTTTTTTTATGCATTTTCTTTTGTTTCAGGTGCTAATACAATTATTTTTAATAAGATTACTTGAAAAAATAAATATATTTGAGTTGCGGCGATTAGTGCTTTTGCTATTAATACTTTTATTATTTTTACACCTGTTGTTAGCAATGCTTTTGGTATTGGTGCTGGTTTTCGTGCAGTTGATTGATTACTTTGTATTGCTTTATCAACAATACCAATGTGATTATTAGAAGTGTATAAAGGAATTAGACTTTTAGTTAATAAATTAATTAAAAAAGAACAAAATAAAGTAAAAGTTAAATAATATAGAATGGAAAATTAATAATGAGAATTATTCCGTATGAATTATTTAGTTATACACCAGATATGAGTTTAACTGCATTGCGTAAGGAATTACTAATGTATGATCATTGTTTAAATAAAAAAATTACAAATATGGCAATGCAACCATTTTTAGATTTGGAACGCAACTACTTTAATTTACTTTTATGTAAATGAGAATTAGAAATGCAAAAACGAAATCATTATGTTAATTCATTATTTAAATGTTATACTAAATACAATGATTTTGAATTTGTTGCAACTCCTGATTTTTTAATTATTGAATGTTGCATACAATGAGATTTAAAAGTTTTTCAGCCATATAAATGTAATTTAAATTGATATGAAATTATGATGATGACAATTAAAAACAAAGATAAAATAAATAAATATTTTTATGAACAACTTTCTTTGTGATATAAAGAAATGTTTATGAAAATTAATAACAATGGTTCTTTTAAACCTAAGAAATTAAATATGCTAAATTGTAAAGGTAAGTGCAACTAAATTATTTTTCTATCCAAATATTCGATTGGTGAAAGATAATTTAATATTTTTCTCGGTCTTTGATTTAAAGACAATATAAATTTATGAACTTCATTTTTATTAGTTTTTGAAAAAATAAATTTTTTAGGAAATTTTTCTCTCATTAAACCATTAGTATTTTCATTAGTACCTCTTTGTCAAGGTGAATATGGATTGTCAAAATAAATTTTTACATCTAAATTTTTTTCAAGTTGTTGTCAATTTGAAGATTCTTTGCCACGATCAAAAGTAATAGTTTTAACAATGTTTTTAGGAAGAATTGATAAATAATAACTGACATTTTTATTAATAACTTTAGTAGTTCTGTTTTTAACTAATATTGCTAAAGTAAATCGTGATACTCTTTCAACTAAAGTTATTAAACATGATTTGCTTTTACCTCGTGATGATACTATAGTATCTCCTTCTCAATGACCAAGTGTTATACGATCATTAACATTTATATCTCGTTCTTTAATTGATTTACCATTAAACTTGCCACGATTTTCTTTAGATTTTCGTTTTTTACCTTTTCTTCTTAAATTTTTACTAGTAACTTTATCAAGCATTCCAAAATAAATTCAAGTATAAATTGTTTTAAAACTAATAACTCACTCTTTATGAAAATTTTTAATTCTGCCATAAATTTGTTCAGGTGATCAACCTAATAGTAATTTTTGTTGTACATATTTTACTAAATTCTTATTTTTAAACTTATGAAAACTAATATGTGATTGTTTTCGATTTTCAGCTTTATTTTGTGCAATTAATGAAAAATAATGATTATTATCTTTATTTCTATTAATTTCTCGAATAATAGTACTAATACTTCGATTAAGATTTTTAGCTATTTCACTAATTTTAAATTTAAATTTCAATTGATTCTCAATATAAATCCTTTCATCTATGCCAAGATGTTTATAACTCATATAAAAACTCCTTACTTTTTTCTAAACTAAATTTAGCATTATGAAATTTTTATATGAGAATTTTTTGCAATTTTATTTACTTGCACTTACAAGTATAATTCAGCAAATTACTTTAATAGAATGGAGATTTTATTTTTGAAAAAATAAAATTAAAGATAAAGTATATAAATATGTTGAAAAATTTCTCTTTGAAAATAGAGAAATATGAAATAGATTTGATTTTATTAGTAAAAATTGAATTAATAAAAAAATTTCTTTTTCTTTGCCTTTGGTTTTCTAAAATTTTAAATTTACTAACAACTTTTTCATTATTTTCATCTTTATTTTTTTATATTTCTCATTTAAAATAATTAAGTCTTTAATCTTCTCCTGATTTTTGCTTAATATTGCTTCTTAATTTACTGATTTCTTCTTGGTTACTTTAAGTTTTTTTGTTTTCTTTTTTTCATTTAAAATCTCATTATTTCAAAAATATTACTTATTAAATTAGTTGTTTTATCATTTGATTTTTTATTTTTTCTTTTTATTGCATTTCTTATTTTTGAAATTAAACTAAATATGTTGTTCAATTACTTCTATTTTAATTACCCTTTTTAAACAATTAACCCACTTACTTTAGCATAAAAGTAGTGGGTTAAAATTATATATTGGATAGCAACTATATGTTATCAAATTTTGTTTATTTTCAATAGACTTCTTTCATATTTGATTTAAAATTTACATTAGTTAATAATTTTAATAGCTTTTGGCAAAGTGACAGATATTAAATTAGTCGTTCCAACAAAATCAATTGAATTTCATTGAGCAGTAATTTTAACTTTGACTATTTTACTAGTAGTTGATAAATCAATAGTAGTAATTCTATTAATGCAATCTTCATCTATTATATCATATACATAATCAAGTTCTTTGATGACAATATCGTCATAACATATTTTTTGTACAGAATTATTGATGATTGAATCTAATGCATTTTCTAATTCTTCTTTTGTAACAGCATTCGGGTCAATGGCCTCAATTTGACTTGGACTATCAATATTAGTAATTTGGTTTAAATCAGTTCATGATTGTAATAAGCAGTAACTAATTGTAATATTATTTTTTTCTCCTTTAAATTTGGTTCCATTTTTAGCAACAATTTTAATATTTAAATTTAAAGTTAAAAAATCATTTTGTTTGAAAATATCAATAAAGTATAAATCTTTAAAGTAAAAATATTTTTCAAAAATTTTTATATAAACATCATATTCATTACTTGTAATAGTTTTTAAACCTAACATTGTTACTAATTTTTCTTGTAATTTATTTAAAAATTCAGATTTTATATTTTTTTTTAAATTTTAATATCCCTAAATCTATATCATTAGGAATTTTTGTTGAAATATCAATTTTTGTATCTTTTTTTGAGTCTGGTGTATCACAAGCAACTACAGTTAATGGTATTAGTGTTGATATTGCTAAAATTGATAATAATTTTAATAAATTTTTCATTTTATTTTTCTCCTTTAAATTCATTTACTTTCATATAAATTATATAAAATAGAACTTCAATACAATTATATAATATTATTCACGGCAATAAATAAGAATGACAAAAAATTTCTAAAATAAAATGTAAAAATAATTAGTAGTTTTAATGATAAAAGTTATCAAGGTTCAATAATTATTGATATAACTAAACAAACAAATATTTCAGATATTTATATGCAAAATTATTTTGCAGAGAAAACTAAACCAGTAACATCAAATAAACAGCAGGCAATTGCAAATGTTACAGATAGTTTAAAGAAAATTCAAAAAAATGAATATCTTACTAAGTCAATTAGAAGATATGTATAAAGAAAAAAATGATTTTAATCAAAGGATAATGATTATACATTAGGATTTGATAAAAGTCCTTTAATAAAAGGTATTATTGAAGGTAGAAATATATTAGCACATCAATTAATCTTTATTAGTCCATCTCAAAAAATTAGTTATTTTCCTCATTTAATTTCTATTATATATTTAGTTTTGTGATATCTTTATGAAATAGATTACTAAAAATATTTAATGTAATAATAGTTGGAAATTATACATCTTTGCCATTCTTAATTGCTTTAATATCTTTTTTTAACTGCTCTTTTAAAAATTTAATATCATTCTCACTATTTTTTACTTTTTTTAATGCTTCAATTTTAACTTTAGTATCTTTTTTAATGCTTGAATCTTATCATTTTTTTCAGATCTAATTAACAATTTGGCTCCAACTTTCTTTGTTAAAATGTGTAAACTCTTAAAAGGGTATTTTTTAATAAAAGTTTTTCATCTTCAATTAATTCTTGATTGCGAGAAGCAATAACAGTAGCTTGTAAACCACCAGAAATATTAACTGCAGTTCTGCCCATATCAAATAAACCATCTAAGGCACCAATAATACCATAAACAGCAGAATAATAGCTACCAAAACCAAGACCACCTAAAACACCAGCCGTTACAACAGCAGCAGTTCCTGGCACTCCCGCAATTCCTAATGAAGCAACTAGTGTTACAATGAAACCATTAATAAATAAAATAGCGATTGTTCAGTTGGGAAAATTACCAGGAAGGATAACACTAAATCATAAGAAAGATAAAATAATTCCAGCTTGTACTCCAGCACAGCCACTTAAACCTATTGTTGTTGAAAGTGGCATTACTGTATCACTACCCTCTTCTTTCACTTTTAAATCTTCTTTTAAGGTATTCATAGCAATTGGTAAAGCGGCATTAGAAGACTGAGTTGTAAAACCAGCAATAATTGGTTTCTGTGCTTTTACTAATCAACGATAAGGATTAATACCAAATAAATATAATGATAATAAATGTCATAAGAAAGTAATAAGTAGTGCTAAATAAGCAACCCCAATAATAATGCCAATATTAGCAAGTGCACCAATTGGTTGATTAATAATTGCTGTTGCTAGCATACTCATAACAGCAAATGGCATAATTTTAATAAACATCATTAATATTGAAATAATAATTTTTCACATTGTTTCTAAAGTGTTTCTTGCTTTGTCCATTCGTTCTTCATTATGCTTAGTTAGTTTTTTAATTGCAAATCCAATTAAAGCACCAAGTACAATAATTGTAATAATTAATGTTTGAGTAAAAACACCAATTAAGCTGCTAGGAACGTAACTAATGATAATTTCGGGAATTGTTTTGGCAGTAGTTTTATCGTAATTACAACCATCAGTTAAATTAAAACCTTGCCCAATTTTGAAAGCAATTCCTAGTCCAAAGGCAATAGTAAAAGCAATAGCCACATTTATTAATAAAATAGTAATACCAACTCCTGAAACTTTAGTTATTGTTTTTGAGTTACTATTTTTTTTACTAGTAATTCTAGCGATAGCTAAAAATACTAATGGAATAGTTAACATAGTAATACCAATAATAAAAATAGTTTTTAATAATTCAATTCAGTATATGAGAATTTTTTGCAATTTTATTTACTTGCACTTACAAGTATAATTCAGCATAAAAATAGAAAGTGCTAGGATAATACTAAAAAAGACAATTATCCCGATTAGACTTTGTCAGTGTGAAATACCAACAAAGTCTCTTAATAAGTTAATATTGTCATTACTAAGAGTTGTCATAGTTGCTACCTCATTCTTTTTATTTTTTATAGGTTATGACGATGTTACTTTTCTGCTTGCTATATGAATAATATCACTAGTACGAGCAAAAGGAGGTGAATAAACTAAATCTAAATCTTGTAAATCACGGATGTCCATTTTATTTCAAATGGCAGTAGCAAGAGCATTAATTCTTAATGTGGCATGATTATAACCTGCCATTTGTGCTGCCAGTAATTGGAAATTTGTTTTATCATAAAATAGTTTTAAGTATAAAGGACGAGATTGTTTTAAGTATCTTGGTAGATCATAATCTTTAATATAAACACTACCAATTTTATTTTTATCAATCGTATCAAAACTACCAGTTTTTGTTATTTCTAAATTACCAACACGTAAAATACTTGACCCTAAAGTTCCTGGATATTTATGTTCTGGGTTTTTAATATTATCAGCAATAATACGTGCCATTTTATTAGCATTAGTTGCCAAGGGAACATATATTGATGATTTATCAAATTGACTATATATTTGTGCACAATCACCACCACTATACATATTTGAAAACTTTTTTGTAAGATTTTCTTTAGAAGGAATTTGACAGAATTCGTTAATAATAATTGCTTTATTTTTGTTTAATTCAATATTGCTATTTTGTAAAAAATTCGTATTTGGTTCAAAACCAACTGCTAGTATTACTAAATCACAAGGTATTGTTTTTCCGTTTTTTTTATCATTTACACTTCTTAAACGCAAATCATTAACATTATTATGAGTCATCATTAGTTCTTCAACTTGATAGTTTAGTAAAATAGTGGCATTGTTTTTTGATTTAGTTTTATGATTAATATTTTTTTTGGTTAGTTCATCATAAATTAATTGACTAAATTCTTTATCAACAACGTCTGCCATTAATCGATCTTTCATTTCAACGATTGTGACATCTTTTTTTTGTTTTAAGCACGCTTCTGCCATTTCCATGCCAATAAATCCACCACCAATAATAACTATTTTTTTAGCATTTTTCATTGCTTTTTTTAGATTTATGGCATCTTCTTTAGTAAAAACATTATAAACATTATGTGGTAAAATACCATGACTAAAAGGTGGCGGAATTTTTGGTTTGGCTCCTGTTGCAATAACTAAGGCATGATAAGATACAACTTTTGCTTTAGTTTTATCGTCTATTGTTTTTTTGACATGAATTTCTTGTTTTGCTGTATCGACTTTAATAACATTTTGATTTAAATGAATTTTATTTTTATTTTTATTATTAGTTTTTTCTGAAAAATCTTTTTTTGTACGGTCATTTAAAAGTTTTTTATCTTTAAATTCATTAGCAATATAATAAGGAATACCACAAGCACCAAGTGAAATATAGTTTTTTTCTTGATAAACATGGATATCAAAGTTTTTATCACTATTTTTTTCACTACGTAATAATTTATTCGCAACTCCCATCCCAGTCGCACCAGCACCAATAATAATAACTTTAATTTTCATTTTTATCATCGCTCCACTCTCATTAATTATAATATATATTTAATAAAAAAATCAATTAATAGTGTTTATCTTAAGTATTGATTCATTTTTGAACAAATTCTAAAGTAGTGTCACTAATGCCCTTATCAGTTACTAAATTATATTCATTAACAACTTTGTGGTCTAAATCACCAATTAAAAAACTTTGACCGTGGTTAGCATCAAGGATAGTGTATAATGAACTTTTTTTTGGTATTTCATAGCGAATTTTTTCTTGAAATAATTCGTTAGCATTAGTGTAGTTAATAAAGTGATCATTTTGACCATGAAGAAATAACATTGGCATATCAGGTATTCGTTTTAAATATTTAATTGGTTGTATTTCTTGTAAACCATCAACACCAAATGCTTTTTGTGCTTTTTTACGACTTAATTTCAGCATTAAATTAGTAGGTAAGAAAGCATAGTTGTATAGTTTTTCACTATAGGTACGATCTAAGCGACTAAATGTACAATCAGAAATAATGAATTTTACTTTTTGATTAATTTTATGTTTTGCATATAAATTGCTTCACATTACTACTGTTGCGCCACCTAATGAAAAACCATATAATCCTAAAGCAGTAGTTTCTGGTTTATATGTTTTACAACAGTATTCAATAATGTCTTGTAAATCTTGTGATTCTTTTAAACCAAAAGTTGTTGGTGATGCATCACTTTCACCATGGTTACGAGCATCATATCAAATAACATTGTAGCCAGCACGTAAAAAAATGAAAGCTTGTTTAAATATTCAAAATCTTGTATTAGTTATTCCGTGTAATAGAATTATTGTTTTATTATTATTTTCATTTTTAAGGGGACTTTTTAAAAGATTACCGTATAATGTTAAATTGTCAATTGATGTTTTAATTGAAAAAGGAATTATATTTTCATGTTTTTCTAGGTATTCTCAATATTCAAAATACATTGGCCATTTTGCTAATTCAATTTTAACTTTCGGTTGAAATTGTGAATTATATTGCAAGCATGCTTTAAACATTTCAATTGAATTTATATTAACTTTTTGTCTTAATTTTATTCTATTAATACTACTTTGTTTCATTGGTTTTCCTCACATTTTAGGTCATACATTTTAATAGTCGACATTATTTAGTATTGTTGGTTTTGGTTTACAACGAATATATTTTTTATATTTTTTATAAGGTATAAATTTAATATATTTGTATTTGCTAACTACGTGTTGTCCATTATTTTTACTATTTCGTCGTAAACAGGGTTTTACTTTTTTGATTTTAAAAGTACCAAAATTAGGAATAGTAATTACTTTACCTAGTTGGTTAATATTTTTAATTTCTTCAATTACACAATTAAAAACTATTTCAATATCTTGAATGTTAAATTTAGTTTTATCTGATACTCTTGCAATTAATTCTTTTGCGTTCATAAAAATCAACCCTATCTGTTTGCCCATATCCTTCTAATATTATTTTATATTATTTTATTTATAAAATGTAATCTATAAATTTTTCGTACTTTGCTTGTTAATAATTTTATATGCTAAATTGTAAAGGTAAGTGCAACTAAATTATTTTTCTATCCAAATATTCGATTGGTGAAAGATAATTTAGTATTTTTCTCGGTCTTTGATTTAAAGACAATATAAATTTATGAACTTCATTTTTATTAGTTTTTGAAAAAATAAATTTTTTAGGAAATTTTTCTCTAATTAAACCATTAGTATTTTCATTAGTACCTCTTTGTCAAGGTGAATATGGATTGGCAAAATAAATTTTTACATCTAAATTTTTTTCAAGTTGTTGTCAATTTGAAAATTCTTTGCCACGATCAAAAGTAATAGTTTTAACAATGTTTTTAGGAAGAATTGATAAATAATAACTGACATTTTTATTAATAACTTTAGTATTTCTGTTTTTAACTAATATTGCTAAAGTAAATCGTGATACTCTTTCAACTAAAGTTATTAAACATGATTTGCTTTTACCTCGTGATGATACTATAGTATCTCCTTCTCAATGACCAAGTGTTATACGATCATTAACATTTATATCTCGTTCTTTAATTGATTTACCATTAAACTTGCCACGATTTTCTTTAGATTTTCGTTTTTTACCTTTTCTTCTTAAATTTTTACTAGTAACTTTATCAAGCATTCCAAAATAAATTCAAGTATAAATTGTTTTAAAACTAATAACTCACTCTTTATGAAAATTTTTAATTCTGCCATAAATTTGTTCAGGTGATCAACCTAATAGTAATTTTTGTTGCACATATTTTACTAAATTCTTATTTTTAAACTTATGAAAACTAATATGTGATTGTTTTCGATTTTCAGCTTTATTTTGTGCAATTAATGAAAAATAATGATTATTATCTTTATTTCTATTAATTTCTCGAATAATAGTACTAATACTTCGATTAAGATTTTTAGCTATTTCACTAATTTTAAATTTAAATTTCAATTGATTCTCAATATAAATTCTTTCATCTATGCCAAGATGTTTATAACTCATATAAAAACTCCTTACTTTTTTCTAAACTAAATTTAGCATTATGAAATTTTTATATGAGAATTTTTTGCAATTTTATTTACTTGCACTTACAAGTATAACTCAGCATTATCAAAAAATATAGGTTCTTAAAATTTACGATAATTTTAACGTTTCAACGTAAATATAGTTTGCAATAATACCACAAGCAACGCTAGCATTAAATGATTCTATTTTTGGACTTATTGGTATTTGAACAATATAATCTGTATGTTTTAATAACTTTGGTCTTATCCCTTCACCTTCATTACCAATAATTAATGCTAAGTTGCTACTACAATCAATAGTAAAATAATCAATTGCTTTTGCTGTTTTAGCAGCAGCCAAAATTCAAAATTTATATTTTTCTTGTAAATTATTAATTGCGGAAGTTAAGTTATTAACTTGACAAATTGGAATAATACTTAGAGCACCGGCTGCAGCCTTTGCAACTGCACCTTTTATTTCAGATTGATTACGATTTAAAACAATTACACCATCAAAGTCATTACCCGCTGCAATTCTTAACATTGAACCAAAATTATGTGGATCAGAAATACGATCTAAAATTAAAATTCTTAAAAATCTAGATGTTGAACCAATATTAATTAATTCATCAAAAGAAAAATATTGATAGTCTTTAACATTAGCAGCAATATTTTGATGTTTAGTAGTACCTAATAGATTATTCATTGCTTGTAAACTAATAATTTCATAAGGAATATTTACACTTTTTAAATCTTTTTTCAATTCTTGGTACTTATCTTGAACTAAAAAAACTTTTTTAATTTTTATTAATGATGATGTTGATAATGCAGCAATAATAGGGTGATAACCATAAATATATTGTAATGCCATAATTTTGCTCCTTTAAATAATATTCAAATCTTTTAATTCTTGACGAATTTTATCAGCTTCTTGGTATTGTTTTTCCTTTTTTAGTTGTTCTCATATTTTAATTTTATTTTTAATCTTTTCAGAATAATTACCAACTTTAAAATCAAATCCTAATATTTTTAAAGCAAAGGTAAAAGTATAAAAAATTTCTTGAAATTCTTCATTAAAATTTTTTTTAATAAGTGCTTCATTTAATTTTTTAATCATATTTTCAATTAAAGTAATAGTATTAGTTGTATCAATATTATTTGATAAATTTTTAATAATTTGTTGATAATAAATTGAATGATGATTATTATTACATATTATATTGTTAATAAATATTTGATATGTTCATTGTTTTAAAACATTTTCATATTTTTTTGTTGACACTAATCCATTTTCAATTGTTTCCTTATTGAAATCAATTGGTTGTTGATGATCACGATTTAATATTAAATATCGCAATACATTCGGGTGATGTTGCTGACAAAATTCTTTAACCAAAATAAAATTATTTAAAGATTTTGACATTTTTTCATTAGCAATATTAACATGACCATTATGTCATCAAATATTTGACATTTTTTTATTATTAGCTGCAACAAATTGAGCTCGTTCATTTTCATGATGAGGAAATTTTAAATCAACACCACCACCATGTAAATCAATAGTTTGACCATTAAATAAATCCTCAACAAAACAAGCACACTCAGTATGTCAACCAGGTCTTCCTTTTCCTCACGGACTATTTCAACTAATACCTATTGTTGTTGATTTTCACAAAGCAAAATCTAGATTATTTTCTTTAGTAACTAAATTTTTAATTCTAAAATTTGGAATTAAATCTTCAATATTTTTATGTGCCAAACTTCCATAATCTTTTAACTTATTAACTTTAAAATAAACATCACCAGCCGTAACATATGCATAATCTTTAATAATTAATTTATTAATAAATTCAATAATCTTTGAAATATATTCACTTACTTTTGGTAATTTTGTAGGAAAAATAATATTTAATTTTTCTAAGTCTTCATAATATGCTAACGTATATTTTTCAGTAACTTGTTGTTCTGTTATTTTTAAATCCGCAGCTTTCTTAATAATTTTATCATCAATATCAGTAATATTATGAACATAATTTATTTTATAATTTTGATGAATTAACAAACGATGTAAAACATCAAAAACAAGCACACCACGAATATTGCCAACATGAATATAGTTATAAACAGTAGGACCACATAAATACATATTAACTTGCTTTTTATTAGGGGCAAGCAGCTGCAATCTTTGTGAAAAACTATCATAAATTTTAATCATTTAATTAACCCTTCTTAATAAAGTTGAGTTTTCATATACTCTATTATACTGTAAAGAATATCAATCTGTAACAAAATAATTTTTTAAATTTAAAACTCTCTTTAACAAAGAAAATAATTAATAATTAAAAAAGTATTAATTATTTGAAATTGGGAGATTGTCAAAAATCCGGAATAAATTAAATCGTTGTAGTCTTATTATATTTTAGACAAGAAATAATTTGGATTTTTATGAAATTGTAAATTTATCTTACTACTAATTTAAAAATATTACAATTAAAATACTAAATTTTATAAATTATAAAAACATTTTAATAATTTAATTAACATAAATATATAACAAAAATTCTTATTAACTTTTAATTTAATAAGAATTTTTAATTTTTTATTTTAAAATAAGTAAAATTATGTTTTTAAATTTATTTGATTACATTTAAAAATAACCATTTTTATATAAATAAAAATACTATATGTTCTATTAACAATCATTTCTTTTAAAACATGTCAAATATTTGTTTCAGTAAAACAACCAATATTTCATTTTGCACCTTGATTAACAATACCTTTTTTATTATTTTTAAAATATTGTTTTTTTAACTTTTTATGATTATCTAATTCTTTATATAAATAATCAATTAATTGTTCATATTGACCATTATTAATGAAATCTTTACAATTATTATATTCACTTCAATATTTTCCTTTATTTCCCGCCATTATACCAAGATATAATGTTCTAATTAAATGGAATTTATCTAAAACAAACTCAGCACCAAGATAATCTGCTACATCTTTAATTCATCCAGCACTATCTCCACAAATAATTATTTTTGCTTGTTCAACATTTTCATAAAATTTTTGACAATGTTCTTTAACAAATTCAGCAGTTTTTTTAACTCCAATTGCTGTTCTTGTTGGTCTAATCATTGCTTTTACTCTTTTATTTTGTACTTTATGATTAATATTATCTGTATATGTTGTTATTAATCTCATAGAGTGTTTTATACCTTTACGTTTAAAATCTCAAAACTTTCGATGTCCATCATCAATTGCTACAAAAATAGGTTGATTTTTTTCTAATTTTACTTTTACTGGATTTGCTTCAATTACTTCTAAATTTTTAAAAACTCTATGAACAGTACTAACACTAATACCTGCTTTTTTACAAATAGCACAAATATCATGATATCTTTTTCCATCAGCAAAATATTCAATAATAGTTTGTTCAACATCTTCACCAATTCTTTTATATTTAGGTAATTCTAGTCATTCATCAACTAAACAAACACGAACTCATTTTTGTAATTTTTCATCAAAATATTCATAAATTCTTCTTTTATAAGCTGAATTATACTTGTAAGTGCAAGTAAATAAAATTGCAAAAAATTCTCATATAAAAATTTCATAATGCTAAATTTAGTTTAGAAAAAAGTAAGGAGTTTTTATATGAGTTATAAACATCTTGGCATAGATGAAAGGATTTATATTGAGAATCAATTGAAATTTAAATTTAAAATTAGTGAAATAGCTAAAAATCTTAATCGAAGTAGTAGTACTATTATTAGAGAAATTAATAGAAATAAAGATAATAATCATTATTTTTCATTAATTGCACAAAATAAAGCTGAAAATCGAAAACAATCACATATTAGTTTTCATAAGTTTAAAAATAAGAATTTAGTAAAATATGTACAACAAAAATTACTATTAGGTTGATCACCTGAACAAATTTATGGCAGAATTAAAAATTTTCATAAAGAGTGAGTTATTAGTTTTAAAACAATTTATACTTGAATTTATTTTGGAATGCTTGATAAAGTTACTAGTAAAAATTTAAGAAGAAAAGGTAAAAAACGAAAATCTAAAGAAAATCGTGGCAAGTTTAATGGTAAATCAATTAAAGAACGAGATATAAATGTTAATGATCGTATAACACTTGGTCATTGAGAAGGAGATACTATAGTATCATCACGAGGTAAAAGCAAATCATGTTTAATAACTTTAGTTGAAAGAGTATCACGATTTACTTTAGCAATATTAGTTAAAAACAGAACTACTAAAGTTATTAATAAAAATGTCAGTTATTATTTATCAATTCTTCCTAAAAACATTGTTAAAACTATTACTTTTGATCGTGGCAAAGAATTTTCAAATTGACAACAACTTGAAAAAAATTTAGATGTAAAAATTTATTTTGCCAATCCATATTCACCTTGACAAAGAGGTACTAATGAAAATACTAATGGTTTAATTAGAGAAAAATTTCCTAAAAAATTTATTTTTTCAAAAACTAATAAAAATGAAGTTCATAAATTTATATTGTCTTTAAATCAAAGACCGAGAAAAATATTAAATTATCTTTCACCAATCGAATATTTGGATAGAAAAATAATTTAGTTGCACTTACCTTTACAATTTAGCATAAGTTACTAATCCATACATTATTTTTCTTGTTCGATATTGATAATCAACAATTTTATATTTCTTTTTATCTCTTGTATTTTTTATTCTTCAATCTCATTTTTCTCATTTTTTTGTTATATGTTCTAAAACTAATTTATCAATTTTTGCACTTTGTTCTCTAAAATTTAATTTATAATTAAAATTCACATTTACTTCTCCTAACTATTTTAAAAAAATCTAAATTTATTGTAAATATATTTAAAAAATTAATTTACTTAATTATTATATAAATATATAAGTGTAATTTTAAATAAAATAAAAATTATTTAAAAAACCACTTTCATATTTAAAATATAACAAACAATTTCAATATAATTAATAGTATAGGTATCACAAAATAAACACCTTTAATTTAGGCATTATTTTGCATTTAAAAGCATACTTGTAAAAATAATATAAAATAGTACAATTTAGAAGTAAAATCAAGGAAAAAAGGAGTAATTTAAGATGAAAACATGAATAAAAACAAATTTAAGTAAAATAACATTAGCATTAGCACTAACTGGTGCTGTAAGTGGAGTAACTGGTTTAATAATTAGTTCAATAGCACATAATAAAACTAATGATTTAACTTATTTTTTAGACCATCATTATAATGCGCACTGGGGGGGGCTTCTATTTGAGGAAGTCAAAGAGGAGACCATTATAAAATAGATTTATATTTTGCAATTAAACCTAATAAAGATAAAGATATAAAATGAAACGGAATCTATCCTGATGGATATTTTGATAATTAAACTTCTAAATTTATATAAGAAATATTTTCATTATATTTATCAAATAAATTAATATTTTTTAAATTTATTTCTTGTTTATCTGTTACTAAAATTAAATCATAATTACCAGCACCAAACATTCCACTAATTTCAATCCGATTTAAATTATTAATCGTATTTTTGATTTGCAATTCAAATTTACTGTCATTGTCAATTTGTAATATTTCTTTATAAAATTCTAGTTTTGAAAATAATTGTGATTTATTTGAACCATATAAATTTAAAGCATTTTCAATTTTAACTTTATCAATAATTAATCTTGTAAAATATTTACCATATTCTCCATTACCTAATGTTCAATCAGCAGGAATTAATGAAGGAATATTATTGCTTTCTAGTTCATTAGTTATGGATAATCAATTAAATTGGTTATCATCTAATTTGAATAATTCATTTTGACTAATGTCATTGTTTTTTAATTTAATGTTATTCACATCTGTAAAATCAAAATATTCAGATTTTAATAATACTTTTGCATCTTTAAATTCTCAAACTTTTTCAGGTGTAGAATGTATAGGATTTGATTTTAATTCGAAGTAGTAAGGTAATAAAAGTTTATAATCATCATTCATTCCTTTATTTATAGACATTGTTGAATAAATATTACTAGATAACATAATCACTATTTGTTTAAATATTTTTATTTGTTCTAAACTTATATAATTTGGATAATCTAATTTTCATTGTTTAAATAAATTAGTTATAACATCTTCTGGTTTTTGACCTTCAAATTTTGCTCGCATTATATCTAAATCATTTGGAGATTTAGTTGAGTCCAATAATGCACCATCAAAGTTTCTATTATAAGTATATGTATAAGTTAACATATCTAATAATACTTTTTGTAAACTATCAATTGGTGCTTTATCATTTATTTCTAATTCAACATCATGAAATTTATTTGTTGTAGAAATAAATAAATTATAGTTACCTGCTAAAAATCATGACTCTAATTTTTTATCTTTTAATTCTAGTTCATCAGATAATGGTCATACTTTTGAATTTTTAGAAACATCATAACCAATTTTATCATTAGTTACTCTTGCATTATTAATAATTTCTTTTCTTGTTTCTCTACCACCACCAATAGCAATTAAATCTAAAACTGATTTTTCTTGTCCTATAAATTGTTTTGCTAAATTTCAAGGTAATATTTGTTCACTAAATCATTGTTGTAATATTCTAACTTTTGGTTGAGTTTCAATAGGCATTGATAATAGCGGAAATGCTATCTTATCTTTGACAAATAACTTTGGGTATACCTCCATATTGTCGACTTCACCAAGTACCTTTATATTGCCAAAAATCATGCTTCTAGGTGCTTTAATTTTTAAACCAATAACTTTGGTGTCTTTATCTAGTGGTTTTTGTAATTTAATAATGATTGGATAACCATCTCTTGTTTTAAAATCTTTAATTTTAATAATAGTTATACTTTTAGTGCTTCTAGTTTTTGGATTTTGATAAGGTTGTGAATAATTATTAATAATATATAAATTATCAATGTTATTTTCAGTTAATGGTTCATTAATAGATACTGCATATAATTTAAATTGATTTAATAAATTTATTTCTTGAAAAATTAAATTTTTAATATCAGTCATACTATATTCAATTGTATTATCATTAATGTTAGTACTTGCTCTTTGATTTAATTGCATAGTAAAATCAGATGTTTTAACTGCAATAGTTTTTAATACTTTATCAATATCAATAAAACCTATTTTAATAGTGTTTGCTGAAAATCTTAAACTATTATTTTCATTGTTTTTAAATAAACGTTCAATTTCATAAATATAAATTGTTCTTTTTTTAAATTCATCATATGCTCTATTAATGTCTGGGTCACTAGTAGCACGCATCATATTAGTAAAGTCATAAGGGATATTATCAATTAAATAATCATTTTCTATTTCTGCTTGATTAAGTTTAGTTTGTTTCTGTTTCTGAGGAAACTTCGTTTGTGGTTTGTTGTTGTTTTCCATTGTTATCTCCTATTAATTGGTTATTTTCGGGGTTAAATAATTTTAATTTAACTGTTAAATTATTAATTTTTTGTTCATCATTAATGTTAAATGTTTTACTATTTAATAAATCTTTATCCATACGTACTAATATTTGAATAAATTTAAGAATATCAATATTAAATTGTCATAATTTTTGTTCAATATAATTAATGGTTGAAATATTAACTGCTGTACTTTCTGGAACTGATTGTTGTGCTGATTTCTTTTGACTTGGTATATGAATACCACAACGTTTAAATATTTCATTAACATTTCAATCATATATATCAGTTAAATTTTTACCTTTAAAATTACTATTTGTCATATTGATATTTTCGTTTTGTTCATTATTATATCCACCACTTTTAAATATGTAGTTTTTAGTAACCAAAGTTCTTACTGCTTCTTCTAATGCTGATTGAACATTACCATAAGTTTGACTAAATATAAATTTAGGTGAGTTTAAAATAGTATCTAAAACAATTTGTTCATAAATAACATCTAGTGCTTTAATTTTATCCATTACTTTTTCACAATCTGCTTGTTCATTTGCTTTATTTCTCATAATTGCTATTGGTATATAATTAATATTTAGTATTTGTTCTTGTACTAAATTGGGATTATTAATGTATGATTTAAAATCTAATTTATTTTGTTTTTTAGTATCATTAATACTATAAATTGCACGATTAATTGTTACTTGTTCATTGTTTAATGTATAAACTTCAAATAATCTTACAGTTTGTGCATTTTGTTCATAATTATCATAAAAAATAGTACATTGAATTAATTTACCAGTAATATCATAAACTCTTTGTTGTATGTCAACTACTTGAAAATATAAATTATCATTTGCAATATAAATTAAATAACCACTAATTCCTAATTTACTTAATTTAAAAATAGAATTTCAATTTTTTCTATAAAATTCTTGTTGAATTAAATATTGTTTAATGGTTTCATTATTAATTTCTAATGGATCATTATATAAATTAGCATTATTTTCTGCTACAAAATCAGTAAAATAAGTTTCATGGTTAAAATCATTAAAACCAAAATAATTTAAAATAGAATCATGTGTACTTTTATTTTTATTAGTTAAAAATTTTAATTTTTCACTTTGATTATCATTAATATTGCTTTTATCTTTTCTTTTAAATAAACTTAACATAATATTCACCACCTTTCTTTAAAATATTTGATTAATTTTTAATATGATTTTTACAATAATAAATATAATTAAACCAGCAGTTGCAGATGATAGAATTACTCCTATTAAACCTAAAATAATTTTTATAATTTTAAAAAACATAATATTATTCCTGTAATTCTTCTAATTTTAAAATTTTTCCATATAAATGTGGATATGGTGCAGTAGTTAAAAATATACTATATATATTTAATTGTAATCAAATATAAATATAATCTTGTGTAATCATACAATTTAAATATTGTGTTGTATTAACATATATAAATTCTGTACATATTCAAGAAGATTTTGTATTATCATTTGTAGGAGTAAAATTATAATAAATACGATATCTTTTATTTTTAATAAAATTATGCTTAATAGTTTTATTATCTTCTTTTGTTCCAACTTCTTTTCATTGTGGAATATTTGGACTTGGTGTTGGATTATTTTTTAATTCAATATCTCAATTATTTTCTTCTATTTCATTTGTTTCTAAACTTTTTGAATTAATTTTAATTGGTTTATCTATATTAATTAAACTTGGTGAAGTAATATCTAATGTATCACTAGTAATTTGATAAGTATTTTCTTTTAATTCCTCAAAATTAAATATAGCACCACCATCAATTTCACATTTAATAAATAAACTTCATTTATTAACCTTAGTATAATCAGCATTAAGAATTAAAGAAGCTTCTTTATTATCAATTTTACCAATAATAAGAGTTCACGTACAGTTCCAACTGCTTGTGCTGATTTAAACAATAACATTAATGGATAACCATTTTGTAATGGTGCAAGTCTTTCTCATGTTATAAATACACGATATGTTTTACCAAGATTAATATCAAAATTACTTCATGTTCTATTATCAACTCTATTTCCTATTACAACTCAATTTTCTTTATCTTTCTTTTTATCAATATTAGTTTTATTTTCATTAATAGCCCCAGCAATAGTTTTATCAGTAGTTTTTAAATTAGGAATTTCTTGACTTAGAGCATTTATTTGAAATGCAATCGGAAATTGTGCTTTTGTATCTTCTAATTTTTTATCTACTTCTTCTTTTTTATAATAATCAGATAAATCTACTTTACCACCAGTAGCACTAATTTTATTATTTTCATCAATAGTTATATTAGTACCAGCAATTAATTTATCTTGTTTTTTATCTAATAAATTATTAGTTTCTAGTTTTGTATAATAATCACGTTCAGTATTTTCTTCTGCTATAAATTCAGTTGGTGCACCTTTTCCTATATATTGATATATTTCTTGTATATCACCAATTAAATTAATTTTTCCACGTTCAGG
Source organism: Spiroplasma endosymbiont of Nomada ruficornis (assembly GCF_964030795.1). NCBI lineage: Bacteria > Bacillati > Mycoplasmatota > Mollicutes > Entomoplasmatales > Spiroplasmataceae > Spiroplasma > Spiroplasma endosymbiont of Nomada ruficornis. The sequence goes on from NZ_OZ034962.1 coordinate 78,005, forward strand.
ATAAGAATTACCGCCACCACTAAATGTTTTATTTCTATTGTTATAGTAAATAGTTCCAATATTTAAAATATTTTTATTTTGTATTTGTTCTTTATAAGTCATGGAATCAACATTTAACAATTCAAATTCATGAAAAATATTATTTAAATAAATTTTAATTACTTTATAAAATTTCATAAAGTTATTTTCTGTTGAATATTGATAACTGATTTTAATAAAATATCATTTAAATGTTTCTATATTATTATTTTCAACTTTTTTTCATAAGGGACTAGTTTCAATATTAAATCAATTATTTTTAACATCATTAATATTTTCATTTGCTTTAATTAATTCATTATTTAATTTGGTAATTTCATTTTCATTTGTAGTAATTCGTTTTTGTTGTTTAGCAGAAAAATCACAAGTTGGTGCATGTGTATAATCACCAATTTGTGGATTATTTTGTAATGCTTCGGGTGGTAATGTTCCAATTTCATCAGGTCAATCTAAAATCATTGTTTCAGTTTCTTTATCATAATCTGTTGCAACATAACCTTTATTAACAAATTTACTAACAGGACATCTGTATATTTCATTTTCATTATCATCAACTAAATCATCATATAATTTAATTTGTTTTGATAATGTAAATTCTTTTTGTTGTTCAATTAATTCATCAACTTGATTTCTAGTATAAAATGCTTTTAAGTCAATTTTTTCAACATCTATTTCATCATCATTATAACTTGAAAATATTTGTTTTAATTCTGTTAATCTTGCTCATATTTTCATTCTACTAGGTGCTAAATCTCAAACATTAATTGTAGGAGTACTATTTGCACTAAATTGACTACCATTATTAAATTGAATAGTAGCATCAACATTAAATTCAATTGGTGTACGATTAAATACTCAATGTTCAACCATTACATAAACCATATCTCTTAATGTTTCTTTAATTAACTCATCTTTAAAACTATCAAAAGGAAATTTAGATAAAATAAAATCAAGATAAGCATTAATATCATTTTGAGCACGAATAGCAAAAGTTTTAAATCAATCATTAACATTAGGTCATGTTTGTATATATTGCTGTGGTGTTTTTGTAATTTTTCCAGTTAATGGATATCAGTTATTATAATTTTCAAGACTGACATCAGTTCCAAGTTTATTAATCATAATTTATCATTCCTTAAAAAATGCTTGTTTATAATGATGAGTATGTTTTTTTGTTTTTTTATGTGTTATATGTTCAATTTCTTTTTGTATTTTATTTTTGCCTTTTTTTAATTTTTTCTTACTTTTTGCTACAACTTGACTATATGCAAACCTTTCTAAATGATGTAATAATCCAGTACCAAATAAAGTATTTACTGAAAATTTTAAACCAACATTTTCAAATGATTTGTTAATATTTTCAATAGGATTATTAATGACATTTACTACTTTATGATAAGTTCTTATTATTCTAAATATTTCTCTATATACTTTAAAACTATCTCTAATTATTTGTTGCACCACTGGTGGAGCAAATGCTATTGCTTTTAATCATTTATTACGATTAATACCATAACCCATGTATCAACCACTATATCAACGATATCAATGAAATGGATGTATTTGAGTAACAAAAGTTTTTGCTTTAAGAATACTATCAACAACTGTAATTGGTTTATATTTAGGATTGCGATGATAAATAGTAATTGCACATTTATCTAATGATAAAGGTTGAATTTGACAACCCATAAATACTGGTGAATTTAATGGAATTAATTGTGCATGTTTAATTGCTCTTTTTTCTGCACTAGTAAATAAATCAGTTGCTTTTTGTTTTAATTTATTAATTTTTTCAAATGCTTGTTTTTCTAACTTTTCAAATTTTTCTTGTAATTTATATATACTTTCTCTTATTTTTTCAAAATATGGTGTATCTTTTCAAAATTTATTTAAACCTTTTTTTAAATAAAATCTAATATCAAAATATTTAAAACTTTGATTTGCTTTTAAAACAAGTTGATGAATAACATTATTTTTAAAATCAAATTTAATAGCATTAGCACGAATTTTTTGTAAATCCAAAATTAAAGTTTTTCCATATCTATTTTCTGTGTGTATTGTATGAACTAAATTTAATCAATCATGTTGGTTCATAGATAATACTTTTTTTAAATCAGTATTATATTTTTTTAAAAAATTATTTGCTTTTTCAATATCTTTGATTTTAAATTTAGGAGTTAATTGTGGACTTAATTTTATTAATGTATTTTGTAATAATAAGTAATCTTTTCACTCCTGTGCTTCTAATTTTTGAAAATTATTTTTATATTGTCTTTCAGCAACATAACCTAAATCTCGTAATACTGTTTCACGATTAGGAGTAAAACTATAATTCATTAAATAACGTTTATTACCAATAATTTTATCTGTTAAAATTTCTTTTCCACCTACTTGACTAATAATTTCTTGTAAGTTTTTTACTTCTTTAATACCAACTTGTTCTAATGTTTTAGTTTCTTGTGCTAATTTAATAAATTTAGTTGTACGATAACCACGACTAATTTTATTCAGTCCAGCAAATGCAGGTAGTATATTAAAGAAAGTATTTAATTTTGTTACATTTCCTTTTAAATAATCATAAACTTGATTAATAGTAAAATCAGTTAAAAATTCTACACCAACAGCACTAATACTAGCAACTAAATCACTTGCACCTAATCCAAGGGCTACGCTTTCACTTAATCCACCAGTAAAAGGAGCAAGTGCTACTGCTATTACTTGTACACCAATCATTTCTAAAATTTCTCATCAAAAACTTTTATTTTCTTGTTGTTTACTTATTCTAGTATGTTTGGGTTTATTTATGTTTAAAAGTATTGCTGTATTAGTTGTACCGATTGGCATGGTATTAATTTCCTTTATTTAAGAGTTATTTTAATTTGATTTGTTGTTCCTTTATAATTTAAGTCATTAACATTTGCAGTAATAGTTATATATAAGTCACCGGCTTTTTGTTTTTGATTACTTACATTAGTTTTTCCTTGTGCATCACTAAAATATTTAATAGTTGGATTTGTTAAATTTGGATTTAATGATTTAAGTTCATTAGTACTTTTTATTTGTGTATTTAATTCACTATTATTGTTATTAACATTTGCAGTCATATCAATTGTTAAACTTGTAATTTTAGTTTTTAAATCAGTTTTTTCTGTTTTAATAACTCCACATAACATTCATCTTGATGTTGTTTCATTATTAGAAATATATGGTATTGCTTCTCCAACAACTTCACCAGCAACTTTATATGCTCTTCCTGCTTTATCATCTTTAATAAAATCTACATAAATAACTGTATTTTCTATCATGTATCTTTTCATTGCTCTTGGTGTTGCTAAAATAAAGGTCATTAATTGTTGTTCATTTTTATCATTAGTAAAAATCATATAGTCATCAAGAACGATTTCACATAATACACCTTTTACATATAAATTATTTCCATTTAAACGTAATTGTTGTGCCAACTGATTATCGGTAATTAAACCTTTATTATCTGCTAAATAAACTAAACTATCATAAAGACCATTAGTAATAAAAAATTTACTATTTGCAATATTTCTAAATTGAAACAAAGTATTTCAAGCAGATAACATTGATTTTAAATAGCCTACTGGTGTTGTATCTTCAATATCGATTTTAGTAGCAAATTTTGCAATTGCTTGTGTATCATCAATTGCCAATTTATCTGCTAAATCATTTGCAACTTCATATTGCATACTATCTAATAAATTTTGACCATTATTTGCTTTTAAATCTACATCTGCAATAATTTCTCCTGCAAGATATTTTTTAGTTATTTTTTTACTAATTTTATCTTTATCAACATATGGTAATTCATATCTTTTACTTTTATCATCTCAAGCAATAATTTTAACTTCTGGTTTTTTTGGTTTTTTAACAATAAACTCAATATTTACTGAGTCAACAATTTCAGTAGGGAAAAAGTTTGCCCATGGACTATTTGAAATTTTAAAAAACTCTATAAATTCTGGTGCTTCTACTAATCTCTCTGTATTGTCTAAATTTTGATTAAATGGTACTGACATTTTATTTCTTCCTTTCGTTTATAAATAATTTTTCTTTTTATAATTAATTAAAAAATTTTCTTTATCATTTGGTTTATTATTAATAATTATTTGTTTATTGCCACCTGTATTAATTGTTTCTTTAAATACTGGTTGTTCTTTAATCATTTTTTTAATAGTTTCTTCAATTTTTGAATTTTCTAAATTATTAGTTTTAAATTTTAAATAATCATAAAATTCAGTTTTAACTTGATATTTTTTAAATATATTAATCATTTCTTTTTCTTTAATTTCTTGATTAAGTTTATTTAACTTATTTTCTGCTTCATTAACTTTATTTTCTATTTCTTGTTGAGCATTATTTTCAGTTAAAGGTTCAGTTGTTTGTTGAACATTATCTTCATTTTCTAACATTTAACATTCTCCTAATCTTATCCCAGTAATCAATCTTTAACTAATTGTGGCATTTCACTTATTAGTTTTTTATAATCATTAACAGCATTTTCTAATGTATTGATATCAGAAAATTTAAAACAATTATCAATATGTAAATCAAAATCTCTATCAATACTGATATCTTGTTTTCTATATTTTTCATTAAATTCAATTTTTGTCATATTATTTTTCTCCTTTATTAATTTTTTCATTTAATTTTGCTAATTTTTTTTGATGTTTTATAATTTTGTTATTTGCTCTAACATGTTTTGGAGTTGTGATAAATCTTTTTAATAAAACAATAATTTCTCTGCAAATTAATGTTCCAACACTTGTTCCAATAATTATTAATTCATGTAAAAATTCTTTCATTTCAATATTTTCCTTTCAACTATTTATTTTTAATTTTTAATTATTCATCAAATTGACCACCATTAATTCTTTCAATCATTGACTGTGAATTACTTATAATTTTTACTAATACAGATATTTCTTTATTTAATTGTTCCAATCTTTCTTTATATGTCTGAATTTCATTATTATAATATTCAATAATTTTTTCTTTATTCATTGCTTTTCACCTCCCTTATAAACTCATGTGATTGTAATCTCAATTTAATGAAGCATTATCATTATTTAATGGTACTTCGCTCATATTATCACTACCATAATATTGACTTGCAGTTTCACTATTAATAGTAAATCTATTGTCATTAATTAATCTTGCAGTTTCATCATTAAATGATGTTTCTTGCATTTCTTCATTATGATTTGTAGTTTCCATAGGTATTAAATTATGGATAATTTCACTTGCACCAGCAATTATGGTAGGTACTGCATAAGCATTATTAAAATCATTATTAATACCCATAGCAACACCACTTGATATTAAACATCCACCAGTAGCCATATTACAAATCTTTCTTATTGTTTCAAATTTATTAGGTACTAACTCCGTTAATCCATTAATAAGATTTGATATACCATAAGCATTTAATGAAATATAAGTATCTCAATCCATTAATGACTGATTTTCTTGCTTATTTAATAATAATCATGGAGGACCCTCAGTTGTAGTTGTAGTAGTTATTGGAGTTGGTGTTGTTGGAATAATAGGATTAATATTATTTTCAGTTCATTTACTATAATTTGCTAAACCAATTATTCCTAAACCTAATAGTATTTTTTTACTACTATTAATTAATTTAGTTTTTGTATTTGGTCTTTGATTTAAATTTCAAATATCTAAACCTAATTTTTTACCAAATAATAAACTATTAATTGAACCTAATAATGGATTATCTATTACTTGACCATAATAAGCACTTGTACCAATCATTGCACAAATTGGACTTATTCCAGTTCTAATTAATTTAGTTAAAGTATAATTTGATTGATTTTCTATACTTGGCATTTTCTATTCTCCTTTAATTTCTAATTTTTTAACTGTTACTTTAATTCAACCTTGATAAACATCATTATCACCAACTATTAATGCAACATTACTTTCGGGGTCAGAAACAATTATGTGTTTTGATTTAACATTTGGGTATTGTCTTAAAATAATTGCTCTAATATCATTACTTGTATGAATTTCTTTTGGAAATGGTGATAATATTTCAATTTCATCTTTATTTTCAAACAAAGTAGGTAAGATAATCATTAGTCAAATTCACCTTTTTCTATTTTTTCAATTAATAAATTTAAAATATTTTTGTCAAAATGAGAGTTTGTATAATTAATTTTTTTAGTTCATTTAATTATATCTTTCATATATTTAATTAATTTTTCTTTATTCATTATCAAATTCACCAATTTCAATATTTTTGTTTTTTATTTTAATTAAAAAATCTTTTAAACATATTTCTTCTCATATATAAAATTCTATTTGTTTAAAAGATTTAACATTAGTTCTTTCATTTTTAAGTCATATTATACGGTCTTCAATAATCTTAATTATTTTTTCTTTATTAATACAATTTTCATGATTATTCATTATTTATTATCCTTATTTTCAATTTGATTAGAAATTTCACTTAATATTTTCAATACTTTATATTCATTTTTTAATTCTTTAATAATAAATATTAAAAATATTATTAATGTTATAATTGTTATTAATATTGGTACTATTAATAAAATTTTTCATAATATCATTTTTTACTCTTTTCATTTTTTAAATCATTTAACATTAATTGAACAAAATGCACGATTTATATTCATATTTCAATTATTAAAGATTTCACCAGTTACTAAAATTTCATCATTTTTGTTTAATAAAATACATCGTCTATAAAATTTTGGGTTGTTAAAAATTAAAGTAACATAGTTTAAACCATTTCATTGTCCACGAACACTATAATATAATTCTTTATTACCTTTTTCGTAATATTTTGCTTCAATAGTGTTACTCAGTTTTACTGTTAATTTGACATAATTTGCTTTATCTTTCATGTTTATAATTTCCTTAAATAATATTGAATATGCTTATATGCATCTTGTTCATGTTTTGTTAATTTTATATTTCCTTTATAATTTTCTATTTTAGTTTTATTTTTTGGTTCACTTTCTAAATAATCTCAATTCATAACATCTTGTACTAATACCATTAATGCACCAATAATCTTAGGTGTTGCTAATGGATTAGTTAATAATTGTTTTGAGCTTAAAAAGAAATTTTCTACAATAACTAATATTTTTTGATTAATAAATTGTTTTTTAATTAATTTAAAATATTCTTTATATATATTTTTACTTTCTAAAACTGTTTTAGTTTTGAATGTTTCATTAAAAGTAATATTATTAGTTTCATGTGAATATATAACAATTCCATTATTACCAATTCCAGCGGGGTCAATTCCAATAATTAAGTCATATTGCATTATTAATCAAACTCACCATTATTTATTTTTTGAATTAATGAATAATATATTGAATCATTATTTGCACTTCTATATCCATCATTTTTAATTTTATTTTCTAAATATGTAATTAATTTTTCTTTATATTCATTAATAATTTCTTGGTCTTTATAAGAAAATGGTTTTTCTTTATTCATATTTATACCTCCTACTTAACCTAATATTTAAAATACAGTCATAACAAATTGCTTTACTATTTTTATCTCTTAAAAAATATTTTCTTGTTTTTATATCATTAGTATTAAAGAATAAATAATCTAATTTATGTTGTTTACATGTTCAACAAAAATACTTTTTCATTATGAGTTGAAATTTCCTTATAAGAAGTAACTAAATAATTAATTGGTAAATCATCATGTTTATATGGATTATTTATTTTAAAACCTTTTCTGTTTTCTTCTCACGTAATGTTATATTTAAAACAAGGATTAGTAATTTTAGTTTTGTTATCTGTTATTTCACCGATAAATCAACTATTATGCTGTTCATAAAATTTTAATGGTTCAAGTTTTATATCATTAAGATAATATTCTTTTGGAGCAGTTGGTTTATTAACAGTTATTTTTTGGTCTTTAATATATGGTTCTAATAATTTTATTAATTCATTACCACTTAATTCTCTTTTAATATTTTCTAAATTAAAAACTCAATATGTATATTTATCATCAGCAATAAAACTATTATTTTTAACCATTCATTTTGGACATTGTAATTTATATTCACCATAATCAATAAGAATAGATTGTGGTTTATCTTTAACAATTTGTTCTTTTTTAAATTCTATTTGCATAATAATCCTTTCCTAATATGTTCTGTTGCTTCTAGCATAAAGAACATATATTTTGATTTTTAGATTATTAATAATACTACTATTCGTTTTATTAATTCCATGAAAACTGGGCTCAAAAATAAATTGTGAAATTTTAAAAAGAAATCGAGGCATTCGATTCAATATTTATTTAATTTGCGTTAAACAAATTAATATTTTAATTGAACCGGCACCGCTCAATTTTTTTTACAAGTTTTAAATTTATTTTCTCGCCCAAAAAAATTTTTCAAAAAAAATAAAAAATAAAACCAACACTTGCTCACTGGGGAGTGGCAAGGTTGGTTAAATAAAGAATAGAATTAATACAATGGGTCCCTACAACAGGTCTATATATACTAGTTTCCAATTCGCTCCCACCCCAAGAATTACCATTAATGGTTAGTATATTTTATTAGGTATCACTCCACTTTTTATTTATCCATGCAAGTCCACATGCTAGCTACTATTTTTAACAACTGTGTTGTAGTTCACTTTTTTAGTTCCCCAACACGTGTTGATAATAGTGCTAAAGATTGTTATTAAAAATTTTAAAATTTTACAATTACAAAAAAAGACAAGATTATTTCTTGTCTTTTTCCTTGTTGATAATTTTAATTTAACTTACAAAATGTATATTTTATTTTTTTTAAATACGTCGAATATAAAATATAAATTTAATGTTTTAAGAAAAGAGAGTAATTTTGTCTAATTTTCATTATTTTTCAAATAATTCATTTTTGGAAATAAGTTACGAAATAATTTATTATCATATTAGTAACTTGCTAAATTGTAAAGGTAAGTGCAACTAAATTATTTTTCTATCCAAATATTCGATTGGTGAAAGATAATTTAGTATTTTTCTCGGTCTTTGATTTAAAGACAATATAAATTTATGAACTTCATTTTTATTAGTTTTTGAAAAAATAAATTTTTTAGGAAATTTTTCTCTCATTAAACCATTAGTATTTTCATTAGTACCTCTTTGTCAAGGTGAATATGGATTGTCAAAATAAATTTTTACATCTAAATTTTTTTCAAGTTGTTGTCAATTTGAAGATTCTTTGCCACGATCAAAAGTAATAGTTTTAACAATGTTTTTAGGAAGAATTGATAAATAATAACTGACATTTTTATTAATAACTTTAGTAGTTCTGTTTTTAACTAATATTGCTAAAGTAAATCGTGATACTCTTTCAACTAAAGTTGTTAAACATGATTTGCTTTTACCTCGTGATGATACTATAGTATCTCCTTCTCAATGACCAAGTGTTATACGATCATTAACATTTATATCTCGTTCTTTAATTGATTTACCATTAAACTTGCCACGATTTTCTTTAGATTTTCGTTTTTTACCTTTTCTTCTTAAATTTTTACTAGTAACTTTATCAAGCATTCCAAAATAAATTCAAGTATAAATTGTTTTAAAACTAATAACTCACTCTTTATGAAAATTTTTAATTCTGCCATAAATTTGTTCAGGTGATCAACCTAATAGTAATTTTTGTTGTACATATTTTACTAAATTCTTATTTTTAAACTTATGAAAACTAATATGTGATTGTTTTCGATTTTCAGCTTTATTTTGTGCAATTAATGAAAAATCATGATTATTATCTTTATTTCTATTAATTTCTCGAGTAATAGTACTAATACTTCGATTAAGATTTTTAGCTATATTGATTCTCAATATAAATCCTTTCATCTATGCCAAGATGTTTATAACTCATATAAAAACTCCTTACTTTTTTCTAAACTAAATTTAGCATTATGAAATTTTTATATGAGAATTTTTTGCAATTTTATTTACTTGCACTTACAAGTATAATTCAGCAATTCAGCAAAAAAGACTTAGAAAATACTGATATTATTTTTACTTATGAATTAATTAAAGTAGGTAGAAAATATAACAAAATAATTTTAAATACACATTTGGATTTAGAAAAATTTAATGCTCAAAATCCTGAACTTGAAAAAGTACCAACTAAAAAAGAATATAAAAAGTATGCTAATAAACCAAAATTAATGGCAAATAATTTTAAAAAACATTTTGTAAATCAAGTAATTGAAAAATCAATTTTAAGTGATGAACAAGTACAAAGTATTTTAGATAATATTGATAATAATTAAAATATCATATTTTATTAATTTTACATATTTTACAAATATAAAATAAAGTTATATTTATTATTGTAAAATATATTTTACTAATAAAATATATAAAATAATATACAATCAATATATAAAGGAGTGAAAAGAATGCCAATTGAAACCAAAAATGGTATAAAAAATAAAATATTGGAACGTGTAGAAAATACTGCAGCTTTTTCAAAAGAAAATTCAAAAGTGAAAGATAAAAGAATTACAACAGATATGATACCTAATATGTATTGTGAAAAAGAACTTGTTGAAGCTTTTAGAAAAGAAGCAAAAGAAAAAAGTGACTATATACAACTCTAATGAATGAAATTCTTAGAGAACGTTATGGGAAAGGAAACAAAAAAATGAAAATGATTAGTTTTTGTAACAAAAAAGGTGGGGTTGGTAAAACTACCCTTTGTAAAAACATTGCTTATAAATTGGCTTTAGAAAATAAAAAAGTTTTGGTTATTGATTTAGATAGTCAAGGTACTATAACATTAGAATTACAACAAGATAATACAGACATTAAGAAAACAATGGCGAAAATAATTGCTTCTGTTGAAGATATAAGTATTGATAAAATTATTCAAAAATCTAAGTATAAAAATATAGATATTATTGCTTCTAGTGAAAATGTTAGAAAATCAATTTTTTTAATAAAAGATTTATATGAAGAAAAAGAAAAATATTTAATTGGAGACTTAATATATAAAATTAATAAAAATATTTTTGATAATTATGATTATGTGTTAATTGATTATCCACCAACAGTAGATGAATTAAGTTTAAATTATTTATTAATTAGTGATTTAATATTAATTCCAATAAATAGTGGTATAGGTAGTTATAAAGGTATAGTTGATTTACAAAATACTTTGAATTATATTACTAATATTGATAAAAGAGATATGCCTGTAATTAAATTAGTTTTTAATAATATAAAGGATAATGAAAATACATCTAATATATTAGATTGACTAAAAGAAAAAAAATATAGCAATTATTTAGTAACTACCAATATTAAGCATTCTGATACATTTATTAAAACTGAAAATGATTTAAGTAGTATTTGGATAGTCAATACTATTGACGTCAAAAACAAGCATATGAAGAACTTATTAAAGAAATTATATAAAATAATAATGTATCTTCATTTCAATAAGTTAGTTAAGTAGCAATTAAAACTACAATATTATGTATTGTAGTGGAAAGTGTTATCAAAATTTATACATGATTTTACAAATTTTTAAAAAAATAAAATGTTAAAAGATAATTTAAAAAATATTAATTTAAAGGAAAACATAATGTCAAAATTTAATCTTGAATTTATTAAAGAACAAGTTTCAAACTCTATTTTTAATCGTGGCTTAATTATGTATAAAAATAACAGTATTAAAATAATAAACAAAAAGATAAATAATATTGCAAAAAATCAATCATTAATAATTGAATGTAAAGTATTATCTTCACAAAGTCAGGAAGAATACGAAGTAAATTTATATTTTGACTTTTATGATGGTGATATTATTTTTACTAACAAATATTGTGATTGCATGTATTTTCAAATTAATAATGCAACTTGTAAACATATCATTGCTTCGTTAATTTATTGTTATCATAAATCATCAAATCAATTTTTAATTTGATCAGGTTTAGAAAATGAACACAAAAATTTAATTTCTTTTTTTCAAAACCAAGAAAAACAAAACGAAAATCCAATGATTCCTATAGTAAAATGTAATATTAGAATTACTATTGAAAATATGTCATTAGCAAAATTACAACTTAAAGTTGGTATTAATCAATTATTTGAAGTTAAAAATATTTTTGAATTTATTAAATTGATTACTGATACTAACCCTACTATTTTTGAACAAAAAACATTTTTAAAAAAATATGGCTTTTCATTAAATAAACAAGAACAAAAATTATCTATTAATTTACAAAAAATTGTTAATTTTTTGTATGATGAATTTGAAATATTTAATATGAAATTACCTAATGGTAACATTATTAATTTTTATAATTTTGAGGATAATAATAGTAAATTTAGGTTATTATCAGTTCAATTGGAACGCCTTTTAAAAAAAATAAAAGGCGAAACAATAGACTTAATATATTTAGGAACAATATATAATGACATTTTAATTACTGAAGAAAACTATGAATCAAAATTAAATATTAATTTAGTTAATAACCAGATAATTATTAGTAATCAAAAAGAAAAACCTTTATTTTTAACCTCAAAACTACAAAGTATTTTAGAAAATAAAAAAGTTTTATTTTTAGCAAATAATCAAAAAAATAATTGTAAAATTTTACAAACTATGAATTCTCAAAATCAAATATCATTTGATGAAAATGATAAACAAGATGTTATACAATACATAATTTCACCGTTATTAAAACGTAATAATAATATTGTTATTGATCCAATAATCACTAATAATATTATTAATACTAAACTAATTATTGAAAGTTATTTTGATTTTGATGGAGAATATGTTATTTTAAAATCTGTTTTCAAATATGATGATATTATTTTTGATATTAATGATAATAGTAGTAATCCAAATAAAATTGTTCTTCGGGATTACATAAAAGAGAAAAATTATTTATATCTTTTTTCTACACTACCTTTTGAAAAAAATGGTGATAAATTGGTATTAAATGATTTAGAATCAATTATTAAATTGGTATCTAACCTTTTACCTGTAATAGAACAGCAATCAATTATTTACTATACTGAAAATTTTCAAAATGTGCGATTAATAAAAACAAAAATCAATAATTCAAATATTAGTATTAATGAAAATCAACAACTTTTAGAATTTAATTTTAGTTTAGAAAATATTGCACAAGATGAACTTAAATCAATTTTTATTTCAATAAAAAATGAAAAAAAATATCACCGTTTTGAAAATGGCAATATTGTTGATTTAAAAAATAAAACATTAATAAACTTCGTTAAATTATCAGATAAATTTGATATACCATTAGAAAATTTTGCAACTGGTAAATTTTTAATTCCTAAATATCATGCTCCTTTTTTGAATGAAGAACTTTCTAATTTTAAAGATGTATCTCTTAATAAGAGTTTATACTTTACTGAGTTAATTACAAAAATTACAAATTTTAATGATAATGATATTACTGTTTCGTCTTCATTAAATGCTGTTCTTCGTGATTATCAAATTAAAGGACATAAATGATTAAAAACATTAGCATTATTTGGTTTTGGTGGTATTTTAGCTGATGAAATGGGTCTTGGAAAGACTTTACAAACCATTAGTTATATTGTTAAAGAATATGAGTTAAATTCACATATGGAGCCAATCCTTATTATCGCTCCTGCTTCGATTATTTATAATTGAAAAAATGAATTTAAAAAGTTTGCTCCACAATTAAAAAAAATTATCGTTGATGGAACTAAACAAATACGTAAAGAAATTTTGAAAAATTATAAAAATTACCAAATATTAATTACTTCATATCCGTTATTACGTCGTGATTTTATTGAATATGATAGTTTATCATTTTCACATTGTTTTATTGATGAAGCTCAACATATTAAAAATCCTGCTTCATTAAATGCTAAAGTAACAAAAGGTATTAATTCTACAATTAAATTCGCTTTAACTGGAACCCCAATTGAAAATAATTTAACCGAATTATGATCAATTTTTGATTTTGTACTACCAGGGTTATTACTTTCACACCATAAATTTCAAAAACAATATGAAATACCTATCACTCGTAAACAAGATAAAGTATTATTAAAACAATTAATTAAAAAAACAAAACCATTTATTTTACGTCGTTTAAAAAATGAAGTTATTACTGAATTACCTAACAAAATAGAAAATAAAGTTATTATTGAAATGACTTCTCGTCAAAAAAAGATCTATGCGGCTTATGCTATGGCAGCACGTAAGGAATTAGAAGATTCTATTAATAATAAAAATTTTTATAAAAACAAAATTCAATTTCTTACTGCATTAATGCGCTTGCGACAAATTTGCTGTGATCCAAGCATTATTGATAACAATTATGAACAAGAAAGTGCTAAACTTAATATTTTACATGATATTTTAGAAGAACTTATTTCTTTTAAACATAAAATTTTAATTTTTTCTCAATTTACTAAAATCTTAAAAAAAATAATACCAATTTTAAAAAAATTAAAAATTAATTATTTATATTTAGATGGTAAAACGGATTCTAAATCACGAGTATTATTGGTTGAAGAATTTAATAATAATAGTAATATTAGTGTTTTTTTAATTTCTTTAAAAGCTGGGGGAGTTGGTTTAAATTTAACATCAGCAGATGTTGTTATTCATTTTGATCCTTGATGAAATCCTTCCATTGAAAATCAAGCAACAGACCGTGCTCATCGTATTGGACAGAAAAAGGTTGTTCAAGTAATAAAATTAATTACTAAAGGAACAATTGAAGAAAAAATCATTACTATTCAAAATCAAAAATTAGACATTATTAATTCAGTATTTGATGGTAATAATGATACACAATTAATTACTAATTTAACAGAAACGGAATTAATGAATTTATTAACACCTATTTAAATTTAAGAAATATGAAACATTTAAAATTATATAAAAAAGCCCAACAGCTAGGGTTGGGAATTCGAGAGCTATACTCTCTTGCACAGCGTTAACTGTACTAACAAATTAATTGCTGAATTATACTTGTAAGTGCAAGTAAATAAAATTGCAAAAAATTCTCATATAAAAATTTCATAATGCTAAATTTAGTTTAGAAAAAAGTAAGGAGTTTTTATATGAGTTATAAACATCTTGGCATAGATGAAAGGATTTATATTGAGAATCAATTGAAATTTAAATTTAAAATTAGTGAAATAGCTAAAAATCTTAATCGAAGTATTAGTACTATTATTCGAGAAATTAATAGAAATAAAGATAATAATCATTATTTTTCATTAATTGCACAAAATAAAGCTGAAAATCGAAAACAATCACATATTAGTTTTCATAAGTTTAAAAATAAGAATTTAGTAAAATATGTACAACAAAAATTACTATTAGGTTGATCATCTGAACAAATTTATGGCAGAATTAAAAATTTTCATAAAGAGTGAGTTATTAGTTTTAAAACAATTTATACTTGAATTTATTTTGGAATGCTTGATAAAGTTACTAGTAAAAATTTAAGAAGAAAAGGTAAAAAACGAAAATCTAAAGAAAATCGTGGCAAGTTTAATGGTAAATCAATTAAAGAACGAGATATAAATGTTAATGATCGTATAACACTTGGTCATTGAGAAGGAGATACTATAGTATCATCACGAGGTAAAAGCAAATCATGTTTAATAACTTTAGTTGAAAGAGTATCACGATTTACTTTAGCAATATTAGTTAAAAACAGAACTACTAAAGTTATTAATAAAAATGTCAGTTATTATTTATCAATTCTTCCTAAAAACATTGTTAAAACTATTACTTTTGATCGTGGCAAAGAATTTTCAAATTGACAACAACTTGAAAAAAATTTAGATGTAAAAATTTATTTTGCCAATCCATATTCACCTTGACAAAGAGGTACTAATGAAAATACTAATGGTTTAATTAGAGAAAAATTTCCTAAAAAATTTATTTTTTCAAAAACTAATAAAAATGAAGTTCATAAATTTATATTGTCTTTAAATCAAAGACCGAGAAAAATACTAAATTATCTTTCACCAATCGAATATTTGGATAGAAAAATAATTTAGTTGCACTTACCTTTACAATTTAGCATCAACGTAGATTTCATTTGTTTAAAAGGAGAACTTTATGGAAAAATCAAAAGAGCAAAGTCTTCAAATTAAACAATTAAGGTTATGAATTAAAAAAAATCACTACTTATTAAGTAAAAAATAGTTTTATATATGATAAATCTATTTCTTTTTTACAAAGAGTTTGAATAAAAATTTTATTATTAAATAATATAAAATTAAGATTATCAATAACTTCTTTATTTTCTAATATAACCAAAAGTTCATTATTTTGCTCATAAAACTTAAATCTATAATTATATTTTTTTAACAGTTTTATAGTAATCAAAATATTACTAGTAATTAAAATTCAAACTTTATTAATATTAAAAGTTCTTATTGAACCGTCATAAAGTAATTTTCCTAATTCCATAATAGTAAAATTGTCAATGATATCTTTAACTTCATTAATCATATGTGTAGTTAAAAGAATAGTTTTTCCTTTTGATTTTAAATCTTTTAAAATATTATTAAATTGTTTACGTGATTCTGAATCTAAATTAGCTCCTGGTTCATCTAAAATTATTAGATCTGGATCATTAACTAATGCATGAATTATCATAATACGATTTTTCATTCCTGAAGAAAAAGAGTTTAATTTTTTATTACGATGTTCTCATAAATTAAACATTATTAAATACTTTTTTATATTTTGATTTAAAATTTCATCACTAATAATTGTTGCTCGTCCTAACATTTTTAAAAAAATATAAGCTGTTAAATCTTGAGGAAAATTTTCTAAATTTAAAGAAAATCCTAAACTGGATTTTGATTTTGCACTTCCAGCTTTATAATTATTAATAGTAATAATACCATTATAATTATTATCAGATATTGCACCAATAATTGATTTTAATAAAACAGATTTACCACTACCAGATTGGCCAACTAAAGCATGAATAGTTCCTTTAATAACTTTAAAACTAATATTGCTAATATTAAATTTTTTTAATTTAATACTATAATCTTCCACATTAATAATAATATTGTTATTCACTTCTTACACTCCTAACTAATTTTTTTCTTTAAAAATATTACATAAGATACATAAAATAAAATAACTGAAATAATAATATAAACATAAGTAATTATTGAAATATTTTGAAAATATTCAATTTTATCAATATTTATTTTATTTTTAATAAAATTTAGTTTAAAATCATGATAACTAAATAAAGTATTTTTTTGTGTGTCAAAATCAATATTAGAAAAAGGGTAAATTTCAAATCAAAAATCACCATAATAACCCATAAAATAAGTTCATATTTGATTTCAATGTTCAATAATATTTATATAATTTAAAATTTGATATGTATTAACAGAATTAATGTATTTTTTATAGTTATTATTTATAGTAATATCATTGTTAATGATATTACTATAAATGCGAACTTGTTCATAAATGTAATCTTCAACTGTTCTAATAACATAATATACTGGGTTATAGAAAATTTTGTTAAATTGATTTCGAAAATCAAATTGATATTTATAAGTTGATAAAAATATATCTTTAATTTCATAATCATTAATTGCTTTTTTACTATCAGTTTCTCCTTTAATAGCAATAAAACTTTTATGAATATCATTGTCAGAAATTAATAAAGTTGTTGCTTTAGTTTTTTGTGTTAACATAAATGTATTAATGTTATTACATTCAAGATTATAATCATTTATTAAATCCAATAAATCTTGAAAAATTTTATTACTATTTAAGTTTAATTTTAAAAAATCTAAATCTTTAAAATAACTATTAAAAGTTATTTGTAATATGATAGTTTTATTAATATAATCTACTGGTCTTCATATTGTAACTTTGCCTTCAAATTTTTTGACTACAGAATCTTGATCAATAAGTCCTAAACTTCTATAAAAATTAATTCTTTTATTAATAACATTTTCTGAATTAATGTCACTTAATTCTAAAGAAGTTAATCCAGAATAAAAAGTAAAAATACTTTTTGTTAAATTATGATATTTAATTAAATTATTTTTTAAATTTTCCTTAAACAAAATTGAATTTTTAATTTGTCTTACATTATATGAGTCATTATTTTTAAAACTCAAAATAATGTTATCAGTTTTTATTTTATTAAATGAATAAGGCAAACCACCCAATAAAAATAAACTACAAAAAATACTAAAAATTAAAAAAACAGGTTGTGAGTGTATAAATGCTAATAATACTACAACAGCAATAGTTAATAAAATACTAAACAAAAAACAAAAAACAAAAAATTTAAAAATAGTAATAACATGAAAAATTAAATATTGTTCATTAAATATAAAACCAAAAGTGGCAGCTATTATTAATAAAACTATCAAATTAAATAAAATAAAAATGAAATTATTAAAAAAAAGAACAATATATTGTGTTAGAATAATATTTTTTCTTGAATATGGTTTTGTAATTAAAAGTAAAAAAGAACTATCTTCAATTGGAATACCAAATATTTTTATAGCATTCATTACAACAAAAATAAATAAAAGAATGTTATAAAAAATAATAAAATAATATTGAAAATCATTAAAAATGATATCATTTGATAAATTTAAAGAAAATAAAATTAAAGAACTTATTAAAGAAAATAATAATGAAAATAAAAATAAAAAAATTGTAATGAAAGAATGATTAATTTTAAATAAAATTAATTCAAAAAGTTTAATTCAAGATTTACTTTTATTTTTCATAAAAAATCCTCTTTTTAAATTTATTATTAAACCTATAATTTGTTATATATTACTTTTAATTTCAAATATTACTATCTGATTTTTTAATTATTAATTTATTAAATGTTATATAACTATTTTTATTTGTATTATCTCTAGCTTTTTTATTACCAAAAATAAAACTAAAATCGTCAATAGTAATATTTAAGTAAGAATAATAATTTAAAGGATTTTTAATTACTTCTAGTGTAGAAGCATCTATGTTTCGAATAAATTCAGAATTTTTCAAAGTTGCATCTTCTTTTCAGCAACCATTTAATAGTATTCTAAATTCTGTATTATTAGAAATTACTCCTTCTGTTATTGCTTTTTCTTTCATTTTTTCACTAAAATAATTATTAACATCGAATAAACTTTTATTTTCAGAAACATATGAATTAAAGTCTGTTTTATCCATATACATAATTAATGCATTTTCTTCGTTAATAATACTAAATGGGATTTTAATAAAACCATCTAAAGAAAAAATTTTTCCTAATGCTTGAGATACAAAATTTACTCATTCTTGTCTTGTCTGATTTTTACGAATTGTAATAAAATTAAAATTAATTCTTTCTAAGGTTAAACCTGAAATAGTTCAATTATTTAATTAAATTTTTCCAAAATTTTTAATATTTGATTTATCTTTTTCAATTTTTGATTTTGTTGTGCTACTTAAATTCGAATCAATTCATTTATCTAAATCTTTTTTAAAATCTTCAACTATTATATTAAAATATTCTTTTAAGTAATCTATTGAATCAATCCTTGATTTATTAAATGCATTATAAAAATGATTTGCTTCATTATATATATTTTTTAATTTTTACATCATTTTTTTCCAAAAAGGTACTTTCATTAATAACAATCTTGTTATTATTTAATATTCTAAGTAAAATTTCCTTAGCTTTATCAATTATGTTATGATTATCTTTAGTTATATCAATATTCACAAGATAATCTTCTATTTTATTTTTAATTTCTAATGAGGCTGCTTGAATTACTGAAAATATATTTGCACCTGTGTTTGCAAAATATATAATATATTCTTGATTTAAATCTTTATTTTGCAATTTATTATTATCATCTTTATATGATAATAATAAATTTAAATTTATTTTAATAGAATATCAAAATTCTATATTTAATTTATCTGGACTATAATTTTGAATGCCAAAATTAACTTCTTCTTTTTTTCATTTAAAAGGAACTTTTTTAAAATTGCTTCTATTAGTAGAAATCTTTAATATATCATCATTTGATATTCC
This sequence comes from Spiroplasma endosymbiont of Nomada ruficornis, assembly GCF_964030795.1. Lineage (NCBI taxonomy): Bacteria > Bacillati > Mycoplasmatota > Mollicutes > Entomoplasmatales > Spiroplasmataceae > Spiroplasma > Spiroplasma endosymbiont of Nomada ruficornis. The sequence continues at coordinate 98,140 of NZ_OZ034962.1, forward strand.
ATTAAATAATAATCTTAAATTATTATCAAGTATTAATTTATTAGTAATATTAATATTAATTATTTTTCGTATTCTTTTAGTAAAAGCATTAATAAGATTAATATTATCAATAATTACCTCTTTTTCAGAAGAAAGATTTTTTAAAATATTAAAATAATCTTTACCTGATACAAATTCATCTTGAAAAAATAAATTTGCATTTGAATTTGTTAAATCTCCAAATCCTTCTTTAATTTTATCTTGTGTTTTAATTAATAATTCTTGTATACTATTCCCATTATTAATTATTGGACTTATTGGTTCTTGACCACCACCACAAGCAATAACACTTGTACTTGCTGTTCCAATTAAAGTTATTACTGCTAACATACTAAGTAATTTCTTCATATCTTTTACCCCCTAAATTCTAAATTTTGTTATTAAAATTTTACAATATTTCTAAAATAAATCTTCATATATGCTTACTGCATAAATAATTAGTTAAGAAAGAAAAAAAAGAGAAAGAATTGATAATTGGAATGGTAACACTTTTTAGGACTATTTTTTGGTAGACATTTGTTTTTGGCTTTAACTGGAGTTAAGTAGTTTAGAATGCTGTGGATTCTTATGTTGTTGTATCAGTTGATATAATCAAATAATTCGAATTTTAATTGGATTAATGATGTAAAATTTTTATCATTAATAAATTCAGTCTTAAAAGTTTTAAAAATTGCTTCAGCAACAGCATTGTCATAAGGACAACCTTTTTTGCTTAAAGAATGGTTAATATTGAATGCTAATAAAAATTTATCAATAATTTTATTATTAAATTCATTACCACAATCACTATGAAATATTTGAATATCTTTTAAACAGCGATTTGATTGCATAAATGCTTGATGTACTAATGCTGCATTTTTTTAGTATCTACACACTATGTCCAATAATTTCGCGGTTGTATAGGTCAATTAATAAGCAAATATAGTTTCATTTACCATAACTTGAACATAAGTTAAATCATCAACAATAACTTCATTTTTAATTTTATTATTAAAGTTTCTATTAACAAGATTGGTGATTTTTTCATCATTTACTTTATTATGGTTTTTATAATTTAATTTGGTATATTTTGATATTAAATTATGTTTATTCATAATTTCTTTAATTTTTCGTCTTGATAAATAAATTTTTTGGTTTTTTAGTATGACTTTTAATCTTCTTGTTCCATAAACACATTTATTTTAAAAGCACTAATAACAGTTTCATAATAAATATTATTTTGAATTTTATTTTCTTTTTTCTTTAAATTAAAATAATATTTTGATTTAGAAATTTTTAAAAAATGACACATTGTGCGAATTTTATATTTAAATTTATTATTGGCAATAATTTCTATTTTTTGCCTATTATTAGTGCTGCTTGCTTTAAAATATCATTTTCCATTTGTAACTGTTTTAATTATTTTCTTAATTTAATTAATTCATTTTCTTCAATAGAATGATTATTTTTAGCTTTAAAGTTGCCTGAATTAGTAAATTGCTTAATTCAATTATAAGTAGCTGCTCTTGTAACATTATATTCTTTAGCAAGACAAGATAATGATTTACCACTTTGATATAAAGCTACTATTTGTGTTTTAAATTCATTTGAATATGAGTTAATATTGGTCATAATTATAGTTCCTTTCTTTTAATTAATTTGTTAACTTGTCTACGTAATTAGTGTCCAATAAATTGGAGCCCATCTATAAACTTTATTATGAACTAATTGAGTTTATAGATGTAATTAACTTGCTTTTGAATGAAAAAACTAAATAAATGTATTTTTACTGTCAATATCGAGTGAAAATTTCCCAAAAATATTTATCAAAAAAAAATAAAAAAGAAGTAAAATTTAACAAATAAAAGTTGCTTTGTTTTGAAAGTAAATATTTTTATATTTACTTTCAAAGGAGAACAAAATTATGAAATATTTTAGTTCAAGTTATTGATTTAAATTGTGAGTATTAACTGCTCCACTTTTAAATAAGCTGAATTATACTTGTAAGTGCAAGTAAATAAAATTGCAAAAAATTCTCATATAAAAATTTCATAATGCTAAATTTAGTTTAGAAAAAAGTAAGGAGTTTTTATATGAGTTATAAACATCTTGGCATAGATGAAAGGATTTATATTGAGAATCAATTGAAATTTAAATTTAAAATTAGTGAAATAGCTAAAAATCTTAATCGAAGTATTAGTACTATTATTCGAGAAATTAATAGAAATAAAGATAATAATCATTATTTTTCATTAATTGCACAAAATAAAGCTGAAAATCGAAAACAATCACATATTAGTTTTCATAAGTTTAAAAATAAGAATTTAGTAAAATATGTACAACAAAAATTACTATTAGGTTGATCACCTGAACAAATTTATGGCAGAATTAAAAATTTTCATAAAGAGTGAGTTATTAGTTTTAAAACAATTTATACTTGAATTTATTTTGGAATGTTTGATAAAGTTACTAGTAAAAATTTAAGAAGAAAAGGTAAAAAACGAAAATCTAAAGAAAATCGTGGCAAGTTTAATGGTAAATCAATTAAAGAACGAGATATAAATGTTAATGATCGTATAACACTTGGTCATTGAGAAGGAGATACTATAGTATCATCACGAGGTAAAAGCAAATCATTTTTAATAACTTTAGTTGAAAGAGTATCACGATTTACTTTAGCAATATTAGTTAAAAACAGAACTACTAAAGTTATTAATAAAAATGTCAGTTATTATTTATCAATTCTTCCTAAAAACATTGTTAAAACTATTACTTTTGATCGTGGCAAAGAATTTTCAAATTGACAACAACTTGAAAAAAATTTAGATGTAAAAATTTATTTTGCCAATCCATATTCACCTTGACAAAGAGGTACTAATGAAAATACTAATGGTTTAATTAGAGAAAAATTTCCTAAAAAATTTATTTTTTCAAAAACTAATAAAAATGAAGTTCATAAATTTATATTGTCTTTAAATCAAAGACCGAGAAAAATACTAAATTATCTTTCACCAATCGAATATTTGGATAGAAAAATAATTTAGTTGCACTTACCTTTACAATTTAGCATAAAAGGTTATATAAGAGATTGAAGTTATATTTCAACTTTAATTGAACATGAATTAAAGTTAGATGAATTAAACAAAAATATTCAAGGAATCAAAGCAGATTTTGAAACTTTAAAAAAACAAGTTAATGAACTTGACAACAGACTTCTAAATCTAGAAAATAAATCAAATTTAAATTGTGAAAACACATTAACTATTGTTAATGGTGCTTTAAATACTATTCCCATAATTGGTAATGTTGTTGGTGGTATTACAACAATGGCTTCTGGTGCTTGTGCTATTGGTGGTGTATAATTTTATTTTTTTATATCTTTAAAATCAATTTTAAGGCATCAAATTTGCTGCTCGACAAACGATTTAAAATTTTATATAGTTTAAGTATTCACAAAAATAATCTTTTATAAAAAGAATTTTATCTAATTTTAATTTGGTATTATTAGTATCCATATCTTCAAGGATGGTTTTTATTTGGTATATAAACCTTTTTAGTTTTTATCAACTCTTCTTTGATAATTGGTTTTGGTGCTATTTCTTTTAATTCATATATTTGATGATTATAACTAAGATATAACTCATTAATAAACGATTTAAGTACAATTACATCAGTTCTAGGTTGTATGTATTGAACTTTGCTATTTTTATAAGGAAAATACTTTTTACCATAATATGTTATAGTTGAACCACTATCCGTTTTTCTTTTAGAAAATCTTGAAAGATAAATATTTATTTCTTCTTGGTTTGGAGCTTTAATCATAGCAGATTTATTATTATCAATAGGTAAGGCAAATTGCTTATTAAAAATACTTATATATATTTTAAGAAATTGATTAGCTTCTTCTAAATTTTTAATTTTATTAAGTCTAAGTTCACTAATTAAGCGACTTTGAAGTGTTCCAAATAAGCGTTCGATTCTACCCTTAGCTTGTGGAATGGAAGTTCTAATAATTTCAACACCTAAATCATTACAAGACTTTTGGAATTGAGTATAAGTATCATTTTCCGTGTTTATTTTGCCAGCATCGATTTGTTTTTTATATCCAAAAACTGTTCTATTATCAGTATAAAATGTTTTTGGTATGCCATATTTAGTTAAAATTTGATAAAAAACATTATAATAACCATCTAATGTTTCTTGATGATCAAATCATAGTCCGACAATATTGCCTGTAGCATCATCAATTGCAGCATGTAAAAAAGCTTTTGGTTTATCCTTACCAAATCAATGATGATTACTTGCATCCATTTGAATTAATTCACCAAAATTTGTTCTTCGGTTTCTTGTAGGATGCAAGTTATTTTTCTTATTTTTATGTCTTTTTGGTGAAGTAATTTTTTCTTTAATTAATATAGTATAAAGTGTACTATATGAAATTTTAATTTTTTCTTCATTGTTTAATTTCTCATGGAAATGTTGAAAATTAAAATTATAATATTTGGTTTTATATAAATTTATAATCTTAATTTTGATTTCAAAATTTGTTGTTTTATTAGAAATTTTATTTCGGGATTTATGAATAAAACCAACTTTACCTTCTCTATTGAAAATTTGAATTAATTGGTTAATTCTTCTAATAGTTAGGTTAAGTTTATTCTTAGCTTGATGTTTAGATAATTTATTAATAATAATGTCATTTATAATATTAAACTTATATTTTTCTTTCATAGTCATGCTTCTTTCCATATTTATCACCAAGTATATTTAACTTTACTTTTGGGAAATTTTTGCTCGATAACTAATAGGAAATTATCACTAAATAATGACATAATGTATTTTTACTTGTACTTTATTTTTAAAGATTTAAAATATTACTAAACATTATATTAATGTTATTTAGGAGGGAATACTATGTATGCTGCCGGACAAGTTGTTGTTAATGCCAGTCAGGCTGGTTTTAGCAATGATAAAAATGAACAAAATAAAATAGTAAATGAGCCAAATTTTCAAAAAGTTAATGAAGAATATGAAAAGTTAAATATAAAAAATAAAAGCATGAAATCAGAAATAAGTGATAACAAAAGTAAAAAGTGTAATATATTGTAAGTATTAATAAAAAGTGTTACCATTCCAATGATTATTTTTGGTAATCATCTTTTTATTAATTAAGCAGAAATGGTATAAAAATTAAATTAAGAATTTTTTTAAATTTCTCAAGTAAGATCTGCATCACCTGTACCACTTCTTTGTGATCTTATATCAATAGACTTAAAATCTGGTTTTTTATTAACATAATTTTCTAAAATAGATTTTGAATTATTTTTTTTAGCCAGTCTACTATCATTCAATCAAAACCTTCATGCTCAATCTTTATAATCTTTTTCAGTAATAGAATCACCTCAACTAGTATTATTTATTGGTTTTAAAGATTTTAAATATGGTAATAAATATTTTTCAGCAGATATTCATGATGATTCATCACTATAATTATTGTAATAATTTAATATGAAATTTACTCCTTGTTCATCTATACATGCTGTTATATAATCGGAAACTAAAAATTTATAATCAACTTCAAAAGAATTTACTTTAGAAATATACTTATCTTGGTTAAGTATCATTTTTCACCGCAAATGTAAAGATTGATACTTTTTTTTATTTTTTATGATAAGATATATAAAGATTTATATTTATTTATAAATCATTAATTTTTAATAATTAAGAATTCTTACAGGAATGATTATAAATGAATATTTCATATAATTTTTTATGTTAAAAAAATTTTTTATGCTTGTTATGTTAAAAATGTTGTTTTACCTATTGATATTTTGAGAAATGAAAGAAATAAATTAGGTGTAAAAAATATTGGTAATGATACTAAGTTAAGAAATAATAATGTTCGTACTAAATGTAAATTAGTTCAAAAAGCATTACATAATTTTTATAATGCAAAAATTTTAAGTTTTTTAACTTTAACTTATCATAAGAATGAAACTGATATTGCTAAATTGTAAAGGTAAGTGTAACTAAATTATCTTTCACCAATCGAATATTTGGATAGAAAAATAATTTAGTTGCACTTACCTTTACAATTTAGCATAGAAAAAGAGAAGTCTATTATAAAAAAATCTGAAAAATCTGAAAATCATAAAAAAATCCAAGAAGAATTTTTAGAAAAATTAATGATTAAAATCAATATAGAAAATTTGAAAAATCAAGTTAAAAAAATCCAAGAAAAACCCAAAAAGAAAAAAATTATTTCTGACATTACTACTGTAATTGCAACAACAACTTCTTGTATTCCAGTTATAGGACAAATAACAGCAGGTATAAAAAGCACTACTAATTGTTTATCAGCAACTGATTCACTTTTAAATCTAACTGAAATTAATAAAGAATTTAAAGAAAAAGTAAAATCAAAAGTAAAAACATTCAGTTTAATGTAAACTTAAAAATAATATTAATTAATTTAAAAAAGAAAGAGTTGTTAACTAAAATGGCAAATATTAATATTTTAATAAATGTACCACAAGATGGAAACTGTTTATTTTGAGCAGTAATGGTTTCATATTTAGAACAAGTTAAAATTAATGCAGAAGAATTTAAAAATAAATATACATCACTTTTTGGTATTGAAATAGGTTGAGAACGAATTTTTAATTTTGATGATTTTAATTTTTCTGATAAAGAAAATGAAAAATTAGTTAAAATTTTTCGTGATCGTATTTGTGATTATATTGAAACAAATTTAAATACAAAACGTCCAAGTAATAAAGCTAATTTTAGATCCGCTTTGTTAGATAGTGAAATTGCTAATAAATTTTTTAATAAAGAAGGTAAAAAAGAAATTAATGAAGAAAATCAAATAAAAATAATTTTAGAAAAAATGAGAAAAAATGGTACTTGAGGCGGATCAATTGAAATCGAAGCAATGACCAATCTTTTAAATTGTAAAATTAGGGAGCATACCGATGTTGTCAATAATATTCAAATTTGTCTTTAAATTATAAGTTTAGACGAGAATAATTTAGACTTCAATATGCAATTGTAAGTTAATCTTAACACTTCAAAAATATTAGTCAACAATAATACTTACTTTTATAACTCAAAAATTCTTATTAAAGTTTTCTTTAATAAGTTTTATTTTATTTTTATTTATTTGCTAAATTGTAAAGGTAAGTGCAACTAAATTATTTTTCTATCCAAATATTCGATTGGTGAAAGATAATTTAGTATTTTTCTCGGTCTTTGATTTAAAGATAATATAAATTTATGAACTTCATTTTTATTAGTTTTTGAAAAAATAAATTTTTTAGGAAATTTTTCTCTAATTAAACCATTAGTATTTTCATTAGTACCTCTTTGTCAAGGTGAATATGGATTGGCAAAATCAATTTTTACATCTAAATTTTTTTCAAGTTGTTGTCAATTTGAAAATTCTTTGCCACGATCAAAAGTAATAGTTTTAACAATGTTTTTAGGAAGAATTGATAAATAATAACTGACATTTTTATTAATAACTTTAGTAGTTCTGTTTTTAACTAATATTGCTAAAGTAAATCGTGATACTCTTTCAACTAAAGTTATTAAACATGATTTGCTTTTACCTCGTGATGATACTATAGTATCTCCTTCTCAATGACCAAGTGTTATACGATCATTAACATTTATATCTCGTTCTTTAATTGATTTACCATTAAACTTTCCACGATTTTCTTTAGATTTTCGTTTTTTACCTTTTCTTCTTAAATTTTTACTAGTAACTTTATCAAGCATTCCAAAATAAATTCAAGTATAAATTGTTTTAAAACTAATAACTCACTCTTTATGAAAATTTTTAATTCTGCCATAAATTTGTTCAGATGATCAACCTAATAGTAATTTTTGTTGTACATATTTTACTAAATTCTTATTTTTAAACTTATGAAAACTAATATGTGATTGTTTTCGATTTTCAGCTTTATTTTGTGCAATTAATGAAAAATCATGATTATTATCTTTATTTCTATTAATTTCTCGAATAATAGTACTAATACTTCGATTAAGATTTTTAGCTATTTCACTAATTTTAAATTTAAATTTCAATTGATTCTCAATATAAATCCTTTCATCTATGCCAAGATGTTTATAACTCATATAAAAACTCCTTACTTTTTTCTAAACTAAATTTAGCATTATGAAATTTTTATATGAGAATTTTTTGCAATTTTATTTACTTGCACTTACAAGTATAATTCAGCAAATTTAAGTTTTAATTTATAATAACTGGATAATTGTATTTATTTGATAACATTTAAAATTAACCATTTTTGTATACATATCAATGTTATAAGTTCTATCACCAATCATATGCTTTAAAATTTGTTTAATATTAGTTTCAGTAAAGCAACCAATATTTTCAACTAATGCTTGGTTTAATACACCATCTTTTGCATTAATAAAATAACCAACTTTTAATTTTTTATATTGTAAAGTTAATGATTGTAAAAAATCAATTAATTCATAATATTGACCTTTGGCAAATAAATTTATTGCATTTTGATAGTTTAATTTAGCAATTTGATTTTTTCTTCTTCCTGCCATTATACCAAGAAATAAAACATGAAAAGCATGAAATTTATCTAAAATAAATTTAGCATTTAAAATTGTAGCAGTTTTTCTAATTCATTTTGCACTATCTCCACAAACTATTAAATTTGCTTGGTCAAAGTTTTCAAAAAATAAATTACCATATTTTTCTATTAATTTTGCGGTTTTTTCAGCACCAATTTCTGTTTTTGAAACTCTTATTTTACATACAGCTCTTTTATTAATTAATTTTCCATTTTTCTTTTTACCAGTACACATTACTATTAATCTCATCGAACATTTTTTACAATTTTTAGTATTGTGTTTTTCATTAAACTTAAATTTTCGATGACCATCATCAATATTTACATATAAATTTTGATTTGGTTGTAATGGTATTTTGGGAATATTTGCTTTTGGTAATTCAAATTTTTGATATGTTCTACAAACTGTACTATTACTTATTAAATCTTCAATAAAAGTATCACAAACATCACGATACTTTTTACCATCAGCAAAATATTTTAAAATTTGTTTAATAACGTTAGGTGCAAGTTTACTATATTTTTTAACACCAAGATAATTATCTAATAATGATACGTACTCCATTTTTTGTGTTTTTGTGTTATAATGTGTACAAATACGTCGCTTATAAGTTAATAAACCTTTTTTTGCTTTTAATTTTCGTTGTATAAATCTATATGATTTATATTCAGATTTATCACATATACTTCATAAATAATCATCTATTTTTGCAAATAATTCTTCTGTTTGTTTTAAACTTAATTCATCTTGATTAAAATCATGTTTGTCTCAATCAAAATGATTTGCGAATGGTAATATAAACATTTTTAATGTTCCTTTCTAATTTTTGTTTGTTAATAATTTAAGTTTAATTTTTTTTAAAAAATAAGGAGTAAATATGGCTTTTATTAGTAGTTATGGACAATTAAATAAAAAATATAATCTTAATTTTAGTGATAATAATTATGGTTTTAGTTGAGATATTTTTAAAGAATTTGTTGGTGATGAATGAGCAGAATATTTTACTACTAATTGTTTTTATCGTTTTGTTCCAACAGCACGTGGAACAAGAAAAACTTGAAACTGTTTAGCATTTGATTTATTTATATGTTGTAATTTTAGAGATAGTAGTGTTCAAGAAGTAAGAAGATATGAAAATACTCATAGTGAAACTACAATTGGTGCTTTAATGAATGTTTGTCAAGTTTTATTAGATACATATAATATTAATTTATTACCTAATAATCCACATGGCATTAAATGAAAAATTACTAAGGATGGGGGATGTATTATCTTTCCAAGTAATCAACAAATTGACTTTATTGGTTATGCTAATGGTAATAAGATTTTTGGAAAAGAAGCAGGTGGGTCAAGTTTTTTAGGTTCAAGAACAGATGAAATTATTATGGCAGAAGAAAAAGAAACATTAACTGAAAAACAATTAACATATCGATATGAACGTTTACAAAACTCTATGTTTAGAAGTAATCGTATTAAAGTATCAAATAAACCTATTAAAGAGTGAAGTTGAACATTTATTGATAAAAATATATATAGTTGTACCTTTGGACAAAAGATTACTCGTTATTTTTATAAAAGTTTTTTCATTACTTTTACATGTAATCCTTATGATAAATATCATCCATTTTATTTAAAATACTGTACACCATTTTTACCATTAAATGATGAAGTCATGAAAAATCTTAAAAAAGTTGGTAAAGTTTATTATGAAAATAAAGATATGTTTAGTGGTTTAGGTTTATTTGTTTTAAGATTTACTATTCAACCATTTTGAAATAAATTACCTGACATTCAACAAAGAACATTATTAGAAATGGAAAAAAGTAATCCAGATGAATATAATACTGTTTATTATGGTTTTGAATTTTTAGATAGCGATGCAACAATTTTCCCATTTCAAAAAACAGTAAAATATTGACAATCATATGATTTAAAACAATTTTATAATCAAGAAAAAGAAATGTATAAATTTGATTTTTATAGTGTTGGTATTGATTGAGCTACGGGACCAAAAGACCATACTGTATTTATGGTAGTTGGTTTTAAAGAATATAATAATACTGGTTATTATGATGCTTATATTATTTGTGAATTAGTAGTTACTCCAAATGATTTTATAAATGAAAATGAAAAAATTAATGCTTATGTTAATGAAATTTTAGGATTAATGGATAATTTTGAAAATTTTGAACAAGCAATTTATTTTTATGATGATAAAGCAAGAACAGCAATGGATTGATTAAATCAAAAATTAATTGATGAACACAATACTATTTTAATAACACAAACCGCTATTAAACATGCTTCAAATTTAAATCAAGAAGCCGGATTAACTAATAGAGTAGTTTGAATGAGAAATATTATGAGTTATGGAAACTTTTATGCAAATAAAGATGATTTACCAAAAACAACTCAATGTTTAGAAGAATTACGTTATGACCAAACCAAAACTAACATTCCTGACAAAAATATGTATCAAGACCCTTATGATGCATTATTTTATGCATTATATCCATATAAAAATGTAATTAGGGGTAAAAATAATGCTACTGTAAAAAAAAGTATCTTCACATTTGCAATATAATAAATAAGCGCAATACAATTAATATTATAGGTATCAAAAAATAAACACCTTTAATTTAGGCGTTATTTTGCTTTTAAAAGCATACTTGTAAAAATAATCAAAAATAGTACAATTTAAAAGTAAAATCAAGGAAAAAAGGAGATATTTATTATGAAAACATGAATAAAAACAAATTTTCAAAAAATATCATTATCATTTGCTGTAATAACTGGTGTTACCGGTTTAATCTTAGGAATAGTTTCATATAATAAAAATAATCAATTAACATATTTTTATGATTACGACCATGAAGCACACTGGGGGGCAACTATTTGAGCAAGACCAGTAAGTAATAAACATAAAATTACTCTTTACTGAGCATCAAATAAATTAACTGATGATGCAGTAAAATGAGATGGTATTTATCCAGATGGATATTTTGATAATTAAATTTCTAAATTTATATAAGAAATATTTTCATTATATTTATCAAATAAATTAATATTATTTAAATTTATTTCTTGTTTATTTGTTACTAAAATTAAATCATAATTACCAGCACCAAATAGTCCGCTAACTTCAATTCGATTTAAGTTATTAATTGGATTTTCAATTTGTAATTCAAATTCACTATTATTGTCAATTTGTAAAACTTCTTTATAAAATTCTAATTTAGAAAATAATTGTGATTTATTTGAACCATATAAATTTAAAGCATTTTCGGTTTTATTTTTATTAATAATTAATCTTGTAAAATATTTTCCATATTCACCATTACCTAATGTTCAATCTGCCGGAATTAATGATGGTATATTATTGCTTTCTAATTCATTAGTTATGGATAGTCAGTTAAATTGATTATCATCTAATTTCAATAATTCATTTTGACTAATGTCATTGTTTTTTAGTTTAATGTTATTGATATCTGTAAAATCAAAATATGCAGATTTTAATACTACTTTTATATCTTTAAATTCTCAAATCTTATCAGGTGTAGAATGTATAGGATTTGATTTTAATTCAAAATAATAAGGTAATAATAATTTATAGTCATCATTTAAACCGTTATTAATAGACATGGTTGAATAAATATTTTTTGATAGCATTATAACTATTTGTTTTAATATTTTAACTTTTGGTAAATTTGTATAGTTAGGATAATCTAATTCTCATTGTTTAAATAAATTAGTAATAACTTCATTTGGTTTTTGTCCTTCAAACTTAGCACGAATTTTATCTAAATCATTCATTTCTTTTAAAACATTACTTAATGATGCACCATCAAAGTTTCTATTATAAGTATATGTATAAGTTAACATATCTAATAATACTTTTTGTAAACTATCAATTGGTGGTCTATCTTTTATTTCTAGTTCAACATCATGAAATTTATTTGTTGTAGAAATAAATAAATTATAGTCACTTACTAAAAATCATGACTCTAATTTTTTATCTTTTAATTCTAGTTCATCAGATAATGGTCATACTTTTGAATTTTTAGAAACATCATAACCAATTTTATCATTAGTTACTCTTGCATTATTAATAATTTCTTTTCTTGTTTCTCTACCACCACCAATAGCAATTAAATCTAAAACTGATTTTTCTTGTCCTATAAATTGTTTTGCTAAATTTCAAGGTAATATTTGTTCACTAAATCATTGTTGTAATATTCTAACTTTTGGTTGAGTTTCAATAGGCATTGATAATAGCGGAAATGCTATCTTATCTTTGACAAATAACTTTGGGTATACCTCCATATTGTCGACTTCACCAAGTACCTTTATATTGCCAAAAATCATGCTTCTAGGTGCTTTAATTTTTAAACCAATAACTTTGGTGTCTTTATCTAGTGGTTTTTGTAATTTAATAATAATTGGATAACCATCTCTTGTTTTAAAGTCTTTAATTTTAATAATAGTAATACTTTTAGTACTTCTAGTTTTTGGATTTTGATAAGGTTCTGAATAATTATTAATAATATATAAATTATCAATATTATTTTCAGTTAATGGTTCATTTATACTAACTGCATATAACTTAAATTGATTTAATAAATTTATTTCTTGAAATATTAAATTTTTAATATCAGTCATACTATATTCAATTGTATTGTCATTAATATTAGTACTTGCTCTTTGATTTAATTGCATAGTAAAATCAGATGTTTCAACAGCAGTAGTTTTTAATACTTTATCAATATCAATAAAACCTATTTTAATATTATTTGCTGAAAATCTTAAACTATTATTTTCATTATTTTTAAATAAACGTTCAATTTCATAAATATAAATTTTTCTTTTTTTAAATTCATCGTATGCTCTATTAATATCAGGGTCACTAGTAGCACTCATCATATTAGTAAAATCATAAGGAATATTATCAATTAAATAATCATTTTCTATTTCTGCTTGATTAAGTTTAGTTTGTTTCTGTGGAAACTTCGTTTGTGGTTTGTTGTTGTTTTCCATTGTTTTCTCCTATTAATTGGTTATTTTCTGGATTAAATAATTTTAATTTAACTGTTAAGTTATTAATTTCTTGTTCATCATTAATATTAAATGTTTTACTATTTAATAAATCTTTATCTAAACGTACTAATATTTGAATAAATTTAAGAATATCAATATTAAATTGTCATAATTTTTGTTCAATATAATTAATAGTTGAAATATTTACCGCTGTACTTTCGGGAACCGATTGTTGTGCTGATTTCTTTTGACTTGGTATATGAATACCACAACGTTTAAATATTTCATTAATATTTCAATCATATATATCAGTTAAATTTTTACCTTTAAAATTACTACTTGTCATATTAATATTTTCACTTTTTTCATTATTATCACCAGTAGTTTTTCAAATATAGTTGTTAGTAACTAATGTTCTTACGGCTTCATCCATTGTAGATTTAGCATTACCATAAGTTTGGTCAAAAATAAACTTTGGTGAATTTAAAATAGTATCTAAAACAATTTGTTCATAAATAACATCTAATGCTTTAATTTTATCCATTACTTTATTACAATCTGCTAACTCATTTGCTTTATTTCTCATAATTGCTATTGGAATATAATTAATATTTAATGTTTGTTCTTGTTCTAAATTAGGATTATTACTATATTCTTTAAAAGGTAAAGGAAATTGTTTTTTATTATCACTAATACTATAAATTGCACGATTAATAGTTACTTGTTCATTATTTAATTTATAAACTTCAAATAATCTTACTGTTTGTGCATTTTGTTGATAACTATCATAAAAAATAGTACATTGAATTAATTTACCAGTAATATCATAAATTCTTTGCTGTATATCTACTACTTGAAAATATAAATCATCATTAGCAATATAAATTAAATAACCACTAATTCCTAATTTGCTTAATTTAAAAATAGAATTTCAATTCTTTCTATAAAATTCTTGTTTAATTAAATATTGTTTAATAGTTTCATTATTAATATCCAATGGAGCATTATATAAATTAGCATTATTTTCAGCAACAAAATCAGTAAAATAAGTCTCATGATTAAAATCATTAAAACCAAAATAACTTAAAATAGAAGTGTGTGTACTTTTATTTTCTAAAAAAATTAATTTAGATTTTTCTTCATTATTATTAATATTTGTTTTATCTTTTCTTGGTCAAAAAGGTTTCATTTTTTTCTCCTTTCTAAAATATTTGATTAATTTTTAAGACAATTTTTACTATAATAAATATAATTAAACCAGCAACAGCAGAAGATAATAAAACTCCAATTAAACTTAAAATAATTTTTATAATTTTTCAAATCATAATTTTATTCCTGTAATTCTTCTACTTTTCATGTATTACCTTTATCGCTACCTTTTAAAGAATAAATAGTAATAAATTTTGAGTGTTGTACTGATAAAACTAAGACATTAGTATTATTGTTAAAAACTTCTATTGGTACACCTGCTATTTTTGTATTAGTTATAATAAATTCTTTAATTGCAAAAACATTATTATATATATTTCAAGAATAATAAACTTTATATCTTTTATTAACTATAAAATCATAAGTAATTTGTCAATTATCTCATTTATTTTTTTCTCTTATTCCTACTTCTTTTCAAATTGAACTACTTGGAGGAATTGGTTGTGGTTGTTTTTTGATAATTTCATTAATAGCACCAGCAACAGTTTTATCAGTAGTTTCTAAATTAGGAATTTCAGTACCAATAGTATTTATAGAAAAAGCATATTTGAATTGGTCTTTATCCATTTTATTGTCTAATTTTTTATCTACTTCTTCTTTTTTATAATAATCAGTTAAATCAGTTTTCCCGCAAGTAGCACTAATTTTATTATTTTCATCAATTTTAATATTTTCACCAGCAATTAACTTATCTTGTTTTTTATCTAATAATTGATTTGTTTCTAGTTTTGTATAATAATCATGTTCAGTATTTTCTTCTGCTATAAATTCAGTTGGTGTATCTATTCCTTGATATTGATATATTTCTTCTATATCACCAATTAAATTAATTTTTCCAAGTTCAGGATAAGAATTACCACCACCACTAAATTGTTTCTTTTTATTGTTATAGTAAATAGTTCCAATATTTAAAATATTTTTATTTTGTATTTGTTCTCCATAAGTCATGGAATCAACATTTAACAATTCAAATTCGTTAAAAACATTATTTAAATAAATTTTAATTACTTTATAAAATTTCATAAAGTTATTTTCTGTTGAATATTGATAACTGATTTTAATAAAATATCATTTAAATATTTCTATATTATTATTTTCAACTTTTTTTCATAAGGGACTAGTTTCAATATTAAATCAATTATTTTTAACATCATTAATATTTTCGTTTGTTTTAATTAATTCACTATTTAATTTGGTAATTTCATTTTCATTTTTAGTAATTCGTTTTTGTTGTTTAGCAGAAAAATCACAAGTTGGTGCATGTGTATAATCACCAATTTGTGGATTGTTTTGTAAAACATCAGGTGGTAATGTTCCAATTTCATTAGGTCAATCTAAAATCATAGTTTCAGTTTTTGAGTCATATTCTGTTGCAACATAACCTTTATTTATTAAATTTGTAACTGGTCCCCTATATGTTTCATTTTTATTACCATTAATGGTATCATCATATAATTTTATTTGCTTTGATAATGTAAATTCTTTTTGTTCTTGAATTAATTCATTAACTTGGTTTCTAGTATAAAATGCTTTTAAGTCAATTTTTTCAACATCTATTTCATCATTATTATAATTTGAAAATATTTGTTTTAATTCTGTTAATCTTGCTCATATTTTCATTCTACTAGGTGCTAAATCTCAAATATTAATCGTAGGAGTACTACTTGCACTAAATTGATTACCATTATTAAATTGAATAGTAGCATCAACATTAAATTCAATTGGTGTACGATTAAATACTCAATGTTCAACCATAACATAAACCATATCTCTTAAAGTTTCTTTAATTAATTCATCTTTAAAACTATCAAAAGGAAATTTAGATAAAATAAAATCAAGATAAGCATTAATATCATTTTGAGCACGAATAGCAAATGTTTTAAATCAATCATCAACATTTGGTCATGTATTTATATATTGTCGTGGTGTTTCTGTAATTGTTCCAGTTAATGGATATCAGTTATTATAATTTTCTAAACTGACACCAGTTCAAAGTTTATTAATCATATTTTATCATTCCTTAAAAAATGCTTTTTTATAACGTTTGGTTTTTGATTTAGTTTTTCTATGTGATATATGTATAATTTCTTTTTGTAATTTTTTATTTCCTTTTTTTACAACTTGATTATATGCAAATTTTTCTAAATGTCTTAACAATCCAGTACCAAATACAGTATTAACTGATAATTTTAAACCCACCCTTTTAAATGATTTATTGACATTATCAATAGGATTATTAATAACATTAACTACTTTATGATAAGTTCTAATTGTCCTTAATATTTGCCTATAAATTTTAAAACTATCTTTAATCATTTGTTGTACAACTGGTAGAGCAAAAGCAATACTTTTTAATCATTTATTTTGACTAACTCCATATCCAATATATCAACCGCTATATCATCTATATCAATGAAATGGATGTATTTGAATAACAAAAGTTTCTGCTTTGATAATACTATCAATAACTACAATTGGTTTATATTTAGGATTACGATGATAAATAGTAATTCCACATTTATCTAATGATAAAGGTTGAATTTTACAAGCCATAAATACTGGTGAATTTAATGGAATTAATTGTGCATGTTTAATTGCTTTCTTTTCAGCACTTGTAAATACATCAATTGTTTTTTCTTTTAATTTATTAATTTTTTCAAATGCTTGTTTTTCTAATTTTTCGAATTTCTCTTGTAATTTATAAATATTTATTCTTATTTTTTCAAAATATGAAGTATCTTTTCAAAATTTATTTAAACCTTTTTTAAAATAAAATTTAATATCAAAATATTTAAAAGTTTGATTTGCTTTTAATACTAATTTATGAATTGAACTATTTTTAAAATTAAATTTAATTGCATTAGCACGAATTTTTTGTAAATCTAAAATTAAAGATTTTCCATATCTATTTTCTGCATGTATTGTATGAACTAAATTTAATCAGTCATGTTGGTTCATTTTTAATACTTCTTTTAAATCAGTATTATATTTTTGTAAAAAATTGTTTGCTTTATCAATATCTTTAATTTTAAATTTAGGAGTTAACTGTGGACTTAACTTTATTAATTCATTTTGTAATAATAAATAATTTTTTAATTCTTGTACTTCTAATTTTGCAAAATTATTTTTATATTGTCTTTCAGCAACAAAACCTAAATTTTGTATTATTGTTTCGCGATTTGGAGCATGGTTATAATTAAATAAATAACGTTTATTTCCAATAATTTTATCTGTTAAAATTTCTTTTCCACTTACTTGACTAATGATTTCTTGTAAATTTTTTGCTTTTTTAATGCCAATTTGTTCTAATGTTTTAGTTTTTTCTGCTAAACTAATAAATTTAGTTGTACGATAACCACGACTAATTCTATTAAGTCCAGCAAATGCAGGTAATATATTAAAAAAAGTATTTAATGGTGTAACATTTCCTTTTAAATAATCATAAACTTGATTAATAGTAAAATCAGTTAAAAACTCTACACCAACAGCACTAATACTAGCAAGTAAATCACTTGCACCTAAACCAAGTGCTAAACTTTCACTTAATCCACCAGTAAAAGGAGCAAGTGCTACTGCTATTACTTGTACACCAATCATTTCTAAAATTTCTCATCATCAACTTTTATTTTCTTGTTGTTGACTTGTTCTAGTATGTTTTGGTTTATTTATGTTTAAAAGTATTGCTGTACTAGTTGTACCAATTGGCATAATAATTATCCTTATTTAAGAGTTATTTTTATAGGATTTGTTGAACCTTGATAATTTTTATCAGTGTCATTAGTAGTGATTACTACATATAAATCTCCTGCTTTTTGGTTTTGATTACTTACATCAACTTGACCTTGGGCATCACTAAAATAATTAATAATTGGAGTTGTTAAATTTGGATTTAAATTATTTAGTTCAGTTGTATTTTTAATTGTTGTATCTAATAATTTATTCTTTTTAGTAGTATCAGCAGTAATATTAGTTGTTAATGTTGTAATTTCTTCACTTAAATATTTTTTATTAACAATACCACATAACATTCATCTTGATTCTGTTTCTGAGTTTGACATATAAGGAATAGATTCTCCTGTTACTTGTCCACCAACTAAATATCTTTTTGGAACTTTACCATCTTTAATATCTTCAACATATATACTAGTTTGTTGTAACATATATCTTTTCATTGCTTTTGGTGTTGCTAAAACAAAATTCATAATTTGATTTTTATTTTCAGTATTTTTAAATGTCATATAATCATCCATAACAATTTGACATAATACACCTTTAATATATAAATTTGTTCCATTTAATCTTAATTGTTGTGCTAGTTGATTATCAGTAATTAAACCTTTATTATCTGCTAAATAAACTAAAGTATCATAAAGACTATTTGTTATAAAAAATTTACAATTATTACTATTTCTTAATTGAAATAAAGTATTTCATGCTGATAACATTGATTTTAAATATCCTACTGGTGTTGTATCAGTAATGATTACTTTTTTGGCAGATTTAGCAATTGTATTTGTATCATTATTTGCTAAATAATCTGCTAAATCATTAGCAACTTCATATTGCATACTTTCTAGTAAATTTTGCCCATTATCTGCAAATAAATCAACTTCACCAATCATTTCTCCTGTACTAGCTTCTTTTGTAATTTCTTTAATAATTTTATCAGTATCAACATAACCAACTTCTAATCCTTTACTTTTATCATTTCAATGAAGTATTTTGAATGTTGGGTCTTTTGGTTTTTTAACTATAAATTCAATTTTTGTAGAATTAACCATTTCAATTGGAAAAAAACTTGCTCATGGACTATTTGATTGTTTATAAAATTCTATAAATTCAGGTGTTTCTACTAATTTTGTAGTATTATCTAAATTTTGTTTAAATGGCACTGGATTTGGCATTTTAAATTTTCCTTTCTTTTATAAATTATTTTTCTTTTTATAATCTAATAAACTACTTTTTATTGAAGTTTCTTGATTTGTTAATATTGTTTCTTGTTTACCACCTGTATTAATTGGTTCTTTAAATAGTGGTTGTTCTTTAATCATTTTTTTAATAGTTTCTTCAATTTTTGAATTTTCTATATTACTTGTTTTAAATTTTAAAAATTCATAAAATTCTTTTTTAACTTGATATTTTTTAAATATATTAATTATTTCTTTTTCTTTAATTTCTTGATTAAGTTTATTTAACTTATTTTCTAATTCAACAATCTTAATTTCTTGCTCTTGTTGTAAATTATTATTTTCAATTAAAGGTTCAGTATTTTGTTCAACATTAGTTTCATTTTCTAACATTTAAATCACACCTTTATTATTTATTTTCTTTTCCATTAATTTTTTCATTAAGTTTTGCTAATTTTTTTTGATGTTTCATCCCTTTATTATTTCTTCTAATATGTTTTGGAGTTGTAATAAATCTTTTAAATCAAACAATTAATTCTCTACAAATTAATGTTCCTACACTTGTTCCAATAATAATTAATTCATGTAAAAATTCTTTCATTTTCAATTATTTCCTTTCAATTATTTATTTTTAATTATTCGTCAAATTGACCATTATTAATTCTTTCAATCATTGATTTTGAATTACTTATAATAGTTACCAATAAAGATATTTCTTTATTTAATTGTTCCATTCTTTCTTTATATGTCTGAATTTCATTGTTATAATATTCAATCAATTTTTCTTTATTCATTAGTTATCATCTCCTTTATAAACTATCATATGTAGTTGGTCTTTCATATAAAACATCACTACTTCCACTATTATTACTAATAGCATCACTATTAATTAATCTTCTTGTTTCATTTGTAAATGATGTTTCTTGCATTTCTTGATTATAATTTGTAGTTTCCATAGGTAATAAATTATGTATAATTTCACTTGCACCAGCAACTATTGTTGGTACTGCATAAGCATTATTAAAATCATTATTTATACCCATAGCTACACCACTTGAAATTAGACATCCACTAGTTGCCATATTACATATTTTTCTTATTACTTCAAATCTATTAGGTATTAGTTCACTTAACCCACCAATTAGATTTGATATACCATAAGTACTTAAACTAATATATGTATCTCAATCCATTTGTTGTTTATTATCATTAGTTAATAATAATGGTCATGGTGGTGTTTCTGTGGTAGTAGTTGTTAATCAAGGTGGTGGTTCAGGATTAGGATTGATTTTTGTAAATTTTGCATAATTAATTAAACCAATAGTTCCTAAACCTAATAATATTTTTTTTACTTGAATTTAATATTTTCTTTTTAGTACTTGGCATTTGATTTAAGTTTCATATATCAATTCCTAACTTTTTACTAAATAATAAAGCATTAATACTTCCTAATACTGGATTACCAATAATTTGACCATAATAAGCACTTGTACCAATCATTGCTGATAATGGACTTATTCCAATTCTTATTATTTTTAATAAAGTATAGTTATTTGATTGTACATTCGTGTCATTTGGCATTTTCATTTACTCCTTCATTTTTGGGTTTAATAAACACTTCAACTCAACCTGTATAGTGAACGTTATCACCAACTAAAATAGCAGTATTTGCATGTGGTTGAGAAACAACTAAATATTCAGCAATAACATTAGGATATTGTCATAAAATAATTGCTTTTATATCATTACTATCTGTTAAATCTTTGGGATTTGGTGAAAATATTTCTATTTTATCTTGACCAAATAAATCTGTTAATTTAGTCATTATCAAATTCACCTTTTTCTATTTTTTCAATTAATAAATTTAAAATATTTTTGTCCAAATCAGAGTTTGTATAATTAATTTTTTTAGTTCATTTAATTATATCTTTCATATATTTAAGTAATTTTTCTTTATTCATTATTTATTCTCCTTATTTAAATAATATCAACCAATTAATAAACTATCTGCTTCATCATGATTTGATATTTTTATATTTCAATTATTTTCTTTAATAATTTCTTCAGCAACATATATACTTAGTTCTTTATCTCAAGGTCTTAATCAAAAAATAGGTGGGTCATAACGTTCATATCATTTCTTTCATTCACTTGGACTTATTAACATATCTTTTGTTAATAATTTATTAAATTGTCCTGCAATAAAACCACGTAAATGTTCTTGAGTTTCATAACCAATACCATTTTTTGAATTAAAAGTACCACGTTCAATAATTAAATCCAATTCATTATCATTAACTTTTATATCTCAATAAAATTTTCTTTGTCCATCATATTCTTTTAAATTATAACTTTTAACAAATATTGGTTTTCAATTTCAAAAATCATATTTATCATGTAAATAAACTTTTTTTCATAAAGTAAATCCAGTATTTTTAATACTTGGGTCAATTGAAAGTAAATAATTAGTCATTATCAAATCACCGGTCTTTAATTCTGGTTTTAATTGGTTTATAAACTTCTTCATAATATCCGTTTAAGCGATATGTGTTTTTAAGATATTGCATAAATCTTTCTTTATTAATACAATTTTTATGTCTTGATTTATTAATTTCATCAACTTTATTTCTATGTTCTTTATCACCTTGATAACAATGTTCACATACATTTTCTCAGCAGTTTTTTTCGCAAGTAAATAAATCATGTTTTTTATCACATACACAACAATCTTCACAACATACTTCTTTATTCATTATTTATTCTCCTTTCTATTATTTCTTTCTTGCTTTATTAAGAAATTTATTCAAATAATTTGATTATCACCATCACCTAATTTTTTTAAAAGATATTCATATCTTTTCTTAAAATCTTCACTATCAATATCTCTATCTTGGTAAATTATTTTTTTCAATTTTTTTATTTTATACAAGGTTTTTGGAGAATATATTTCTCCATGCATGCAAAGAAAACATTTCATTATTTATTCTCCTTATTTTCAATTTGATTAGCAATTTCACTTAATATTTTTAATACTTTATATTCATTTTTTAATTCTTTAATAATAAATATTAAAAATATTATTAGTGTTATACTTGTTATTAATATTGGTGCTATTAATAAAATTTCTCATCATATCATTTTTTACTCTTTTCATTTTTTAAATCATTTAACATTAATTGAACAAAATACACGATTTTTAGGAATGTTTAAAGTATTAAAAATTTGACCAGTGACAATAATTTCATCGTTTTTGTTTAATAAAATACATCGGTTATAAAATTTTGGATTATTAAAAATTAAAGTAACATAGTTTAAACCATTTCATTGACCACGAACACTATAATATAATTCTTTATTACCTTTTTCGTAATATTTTGCTTCAATAGTGTTACTTAGTTTTACTGTTAATTTGACATAATTGGCTTTATCTTTCATTTTTATAATTCCTTAAATAGTATTGAATGTGTTTATATGCATCTTGTTCATGTTTTGTTAATTTTATATTTCCTTTATAATTTGTTATTTTATTTTTATTTTTTGGTTGGTTTTCTAGATAATCTCAGTTGAAAACATCTTGTACTAATACCATTAATGAACCAATAATTTTAGGAGTTGCTAATGGATTAGTTAATAATTGTTTTGAACTTAAAAAGAAATTTTCTACAATAACTAATATTTTGTTTTCAAAAAATTGTTCTTTGATTATTGATAATATTCTTTTATAACGATTTTTACTTTCAAAAACATGTGTTGTGTTGAATGTTTCTGTATAAATAATCCTATTTGTTTCATTTGAATATATAACAATTCCATTATTACCAATACCAGCGGGGTCAATCCCAATAATTAAGTCATATTGCATTATTAATCAAATTCACCATTTTTAATTTTTTGATTTAATTGAGATATAAGATTTAATCTTCCATTAAAACAACTTTTTCAAAGTTTAGTTACTTTTTCATCGTCTCTCATTTCTTTATTTCATTCTCATTCATCTTTAAGATATTCAAGTATTTTTTCTTTATTCATATTTATACCTCCTACTTAACCTAATATTTAAAATACAGTCATAACAAATTGCTTTACTATTTTTATCTCTTAAAAAATATTTTCTTGTTTTTATATCATTAGTATTAAAGAATAAATAATCTAATTTATTTTGTTTACATGTTCAACAAAAATACTTTTTCATTATGAGTTGAAATTTCCTTATAAGAAGTAACTATATAATTAATTGGTAAATCATCATGTTTATATGGATTATTTATTTTAAAACCTTTTCGGTTTTCTTCTCACGTAATGTTATATTTAAAACAAGGATTAGTAATTTTAGTTTTGTTATCTGTTATTTCACCCATAAATCAACTATTATGCTGTTCATAAAATGTTAATTGTTCAAGTTTTATATCATTAATAAGATAATATTCTTTTGGAGCAGTTGGTTTATTAACAGTTATTTTTTGGTCTTTAATATATGGTTCTAATAACTTTATTAATTCATTACCACTTAATTCTTTTTTAATATTTTCTAAATTAAAAACTCAATATGTGCAACTGTTATCAACAATAAAAGAATTATTTTTAATCATTCATTTTGGAAGAGATAATTTATATTCAACATAATCAATAAGAATAGATTGTGGTTTATCTTTAACAATTTGTTCTTTTTTAAATTCTATTTGCATAATAATCCTTTCCTAATATGTTCTGTTGCTTCTAGCATAAAGAACATATATTTTTATTCTTAGATTATTAATAATACTACTATTTGTTTTATTCATTCCAGCAATTCTGGGCTCAAAAATAAATTGTGAAATTTTAAAAAACATTGAGGCATTCGATTCAATATTTATTTAATTTGCGTTTAGCAAATTAATATTTTAATTGAACCGGTCCCGCTCAATTTTTTTTACAAGTTTGAAATTTATTTTCTCGCCCAAAAATTTTTCAAAAAAAAATAAAAAATAAAACCAACACTTGCTCACTTGGTAGTGGCAAGGTTGGTTAAATAAAGAATAATAGTTGGTCCCCACTCCGGGTCTATATATACTAGTTTCCAATTCGCTCCCACCCCAAGAATTACCATTTCTGGTTAGTATATTTTATTAGGTATCACTCCACTTTTTATTTATCCATGCAAGTCCACATGCTAGCTACTATTTTTAACAACTATGTTGTAGTTCACTTTTTTATTTCCCTAACACGTGTTGATAATAGTGCTAAAGACGGTTATTAAAAATTTTAAAATTTTACAATTACAAAAAAAGACAAGAATTTTATTCTCGTCTTTTGTCATTTATTTTTTAATTTAATAGTTTAAAAAAGAAAGGAGTTATTTTTAAAAATTTTTATTTATCGACATCTTCGGTACGCTCCCTAAAATTAATAGAAATGGTGAAATCTTTGAACCAGATAATAAAATATCAAATCTGATTGAAATAAAATTAAATTTTGAAAATCAACATTATCAATATATTTCCAATTTATCTTCATTTGAAAAAAATAAAAATTTAATAAATAATCAAACATCTTTAAATATAATTAATAATTTACCAAGTTATCAAAATGAATTTAATTATCAGAATTTTTCGTATTTACCAAGTTATCAAAATGAATTTAATTATCAGAATTTTTCGTATTTACCAAGTTATCAAAATTACGATGACCAAAAGAAAAAAATTAATGAATTAAAAAGAAAATTCAATGAATTAAAAAAAGAAAATTCAAATTCTGAAAAAGAAATAACTCAATATAACAAAAATTGAGATAATTTAGAACTTGAAAATGATGATCTTTGACATGAAAATAAAAAACTTAAAAAAACTAATAATAACACTAATTCATTTTTTTCCTTTTCAATAGAAAAAATATTACAAAAAGAACCTAATAATAAGGAAAATAGATTATCTGAACAAAGTACTAGTCCAATATCAAATTTTAGTTAGAACCCGTTTAAAATAGTTTAGAAAATAGGATAAAATGATTATATACTTTAAAAGTAAGAGGTATATATGCATAAAAATTATGCAATTAACTCAAGAAGAACAAAAGCTGCTATCAACTTATCAAAAATGATTAAAAGAAAATAATTTAAACGGTAATTGTAATGCTTATTTTATTTCTAAAACTTCGATGTTGGTGTTTCAAGTGTGAGATTTACAAAAAATGATAAATGAAACTTTATGAATAAAAACTAACAATCAAGAATGAAAGTTTTATATTAAAACCTTAGGTGAAAAATTTAATAAATATTTTTCACTAAAAAGAAAAATCAAATTTGTAAACAACATGTAACAATGTCTAATAATATGGTGTTTGAATAATTAAAAAGTGTTGGATTTAAGAATATGAATATAAAAAACCATTCATATTCTTAAACATCGATAAAAACAGCAAATATGCTCGTTTTAAAGACATATTATTTAGGTGGTGGTTTTATCAAAAAGTTGATGGAAAAGATATAGCGTGATTATTACGTTGTAAAGAGTGTTTTAAAACTTTGAAAATTAAAGATGTTAAAGAAACCATTACTGGTGATTTTAAAATGTGTGACAAGCATTTAGAAATGATAGAAAAAAGTATAATAAAATTTGAAATATCAATTAAAAATAATAGTCAAAAAACACTTAATATATAATAAATATTTAGATAATTTTATCAATAAAGGAGAATGCTAAATTGTAAAGGTAAGTGCAACTAAATTATTTTTCTATCCAAATATTCGATTGGTGAAAGATAATTTAGTATTTTTCTCGGTCTTTGATTTAAAGACAATATAAATTTATGAACTTCATTTTTATTAGTTTTTGAAAAAATAAATTTTTTAGGAAATTTTTCTCTAATTAAACCATTAGTATTTTCATTAGTACCTCTTTGTCAAGGTGAATATGGATTGGCAAAATAAATTTTTACATCTAAATTTTTTTCAAGTTGTTGTCAATTTGAAAATTCTTTGCCACGATCAAAAGTAATAGTTTTAACAATGTTTTTAGGAAGAATTGATAAATAATAACTGACATTTTTATTAATAACTTTAGTAGTTCTGTTTTTAACTAATATTGCTAAAGTAAATCGTGATACTCTTTCAACTAAAGTTATTAAACATGATTTGCTTTTACCTCGTGATGATACTATAGTATCTCCTTCTCAATGACCAAGTGTTATACGATCATTAACATTTATATCTCGTTCTTTAATTGATTTACCATTAAACTTGCCACGATTTTCTTTAGATTTTCGTTTTTTACCTTTTCTTCTTAAATTTTTACTAGTAACTTTATCAAGCATTCCAAAATAAATTCAAGTATAAATTGTTTTAAAACTAATAACTCACTCTTTATGAAAATTTTTAATTCTGCCATAAATTTGTTCAGGTGATCAACCTAATAGTAATTTTTGTTGTACATATTTTACTAAATTCTTATTTTTAAACTTATGAAAACTAATATGTGATTGTTTTCGATTTTCAGCTTTATTTTGTGCAATTAATGAAAAATAATGATTATTATCTTTATTTCTATTAATTTCTCGAATAATAGTACTAATACTTCGATTAAGATTTTTAGCTATTTCACTAATTTTAAATTTAAATTTCAATTGATTCTCAATATAAATCCTTTCATCTATGCCAAGATGTTTATAACTCATATAAAAACTCCTTACTTTTTTCTAAACTAAATTTAGCATTATGAAATTTTTATATGAGAATTTTTTGCAATTTTATTTACTTGCACTTACAAGTATAATTCAGCATTTTATTACTATTTAAGTTTAATTTTAAAAAATCTAAATCTTTAAAATAACTATTAAAAGTTATTTGTAATATGATAGTTTTATTAATATAATCTACTGGTCTTCATATTGTAACTTTGCCTTCAAATTTTTTGACTAAAGAATCTTGATAAATAAGTCCTAAACTTCTATAAAAATTAATTCTTTTATTAATAACATTTTCTGAATTAATGTCACTTAATTCTAAAGAAGTTAATCCAGAATAAAAAGTAAAAATACTTTTTGTTAAATTATGATATTTAATTAAATTATTTTTTAAATTTTCCTTAAACAAAATTGAATTTTTAATTTGTCTTACATTATATGAGTCATTATTTTTAAAACTCAAAATAATGTTATCAGTTTTTATTTTATTAAATGAATAAGGCAAACCACCCAATAAAAATAAACTACAAAAAATACTAAAAATTAAAAAAACAGGTTGTGAGTGTATAAATGCTAATAATACTACAACAGCAATAGTTAATAAAATACTAAACAAAAAACAAAAAATTTAAAAATAGTAATAACATGAAAAATTAAATATTGTTCATTAAATATAAAACCAAAAGTGGCAGCTATTATTAATAAAACTATCAAATTAAATAAAATAAAAATGAAATTATTAAAAAAAAGAACAATATATTGTGTTAGAATAATATTTTTTCTTGAATATGGTTTTGTAATTAAAAGTAAAAAAGAACTATCTTCAATTGGAATACCAAATATTTTTATAGCATTCATTACAACAAAAATAAATAAAAGAATGTTATAAAAAATAATAAAATAATATTGAAAATCATTAAAAATGATATCATTTGATAAATTTAAAGAAAATAAAATTAAAGAACTTATTAAAGAAAATAATAATGAAAATAAAAATAAAAAAATTGTAATGAAAGAATGATTAATTTTAAATAAAATTAATTCAAAAAGTTTAATTCAAGATTTACTTTTATTTTTCATAAAAAATCCTCTTTTTAAATTTATTATTAAACCTATAATTTGTTATATATTACTTTTAATTTCAAATATTACTATCTGATTTTTTAATTATTCATTTATCAAATGTTATATAATTATTTTTATTTGTATTATCTCTAGTTTTTTTATTACCAAAAATAAAACTAAAATCGTCAATAGTAATATTTAAGTAAGAATAATAATTTAAAGGATTTTTAATTACTTCTAGTGTAGAAGCATCTATGTTTCGAATAAATTCAGAATTTTTCAAAGTTGCATCTTCTTTTCAGCAACCATTTAATAGTATTCTAAATTCTGTATTATTAGAAATTACTCCTTCTGTTATTGCTTTTTCTTTAATTTTTTCACTAAAATAATTACTAACATCGAATAAACTTTTATTTTCAGAAACATATGAATTAAAGTCTGTTTTATCCATATACATAATTAATGCATTTTCTTTGTTAATAATACTAAATGGGATTTTAATAAAACCATCTAAAGAAAAAATTTTTCCTAATGCTTGAGATACAAAATTTACTCATTCTTGTCTTGTCTGATTTTTACGAATTGTAATAAAATTAAAATTAATTCTTTCTAAGGTTAAACCTGAAATAGTTCAATTATTTAATGAAATTTTTCCAAAATTTTTAATATTTGATTTATCTTTTTCAATTTTTGATTTTGTTGTGCTACTTAAATTCGAATCAATTCATTTATCTAAATCTTTTTTAAAATCTTCAACTATTATATTAAAATATTCTTTTAAGTAATTTATTGAATCAATCCTTAATTTATTAAATGCATTATAAAAATGATTTGCTTCATTATATAGATTTTTTTTAATTTTTACATCATTTTTTTCCAAAAAGGTACTTTCATTAATAACAATCTTGTTATTATTTAATATTCTAAGTAAAATTTCCTTAGCTTTATCAATTATGTTATGATTATCTTTAGTTATATCAATATTCACAAGATAATCTTCTATTTTATTTTTAATTTCTAATGAGGCTGCTTGAATTACTGAAAATATATTTGCACCTGTGTTTGCAAAATATATAATATATTCTTGATTTAGATCTTTATTTTGCAATTTATTATTATCATCTTTATATGATAATAATAAATTTAAATTTATTTTAATAGAATATCAAAATTCTATATTTAATTTATCTGGACTATAATTTTGAATGCCAAAATTAACTTCTTCTTTTTTTCATTTAAAAGGAACTTTTTTAAAATTGCTTCTATTAGTAGAAATCTTTAATATATCATCATTTGATATTCCATTAAATAATAATCTTAAATTATTATCAAGTATTAATTTATTAGTAATATTAATATTAATTATTTTTTGTATTCTTTTAGTAAAAGCATTAATAAAATTAATATTATCAATAATTACCTCTTTTTCAGAAGAAAGATTTTTTAAAATATTAAAATAATCTTTACCTGATACAAATTCATCTTGAAAAAATAAATTTGCATTTGAATTTGTTAAATCTCCAAATCCTTCTTTAATTTTATCTTGTGTTTTAATTAATAATTCTTGTATACTATTCCCATTATTAATTATTGGACTTATTGGTTCTTGACCACCACCACAAGCAATAACACTTGTACTTGCTGTTCCAATTAAAGTTATTACTGCTAACATACTAAGTAATTTCTTCATATCTTTTACCCCCTAAATTCTAAATTTTGTTATTAAAATTTTACAATATTTCTAAAATAAATCTTCATATATGCTTACTGCATAAATAATTAGTTAAGAAAGAAAAAAAGAGAAAGAATTGATAATTGGAATGGTAACACTTTTTAGGACTATTTTTTGGTAGACATTTGTTTTTGGCTTTAACTGGAGTTAAGTAGTTTAGAATGCTGTGGATTCTTATGTTGTTGTATCAGTTGATATAATCAAATAATTCTAATTTTAATTGGATTAATGATGTAAAATTTTATCATTGCTGAATTATACTTGTAAGTGCAAGTAAATAAAATTGCAAAAAATTCTCATATAAAAATTTCATAATGCTAAATTTAGTTTAGAAAAAAGTAAGGAGTTTTTATATGAGTTATAAACATCTTGGCATAGATGAAAGGATTTATATTGAGAATCAATTGAAATTTAAATTTAAAATTAGTGAAATAGCTAAAAATCTTAATCGAAGTATTAGTACTATTATTCGAGAAATTAATAGAAATAAAGATAATAATCATTATTTTTCATTAATTGCACAAAATAAAGCTGAAAATCGAAAACAATCACATATTAGTTTTCATAAGTTTAAAAATAAGAATTTAGTAAAATATGTACAACAAAAATTACTATTAGGTTGATCACCTGAACAAATTTATGGCAGAATTAAAAATTTTCATAAAGAGTGAGTTATTAGTTTTAAAACAATTTATACTTGAATTTATTTTGGAATGCTTGATAAAGTTACTAGTAAAAATTTAAGAAGAAAAGGTAAAAAACGAAAATCTAAAGAAAATCGTGGCAAGTTTAATGGTAAATCAATTAAAGAACGAGATATAAATGTTAATGATCGTATAACACTTGGTCATTGAGAAGGAGATACTATAGTATCATCACGAGGTAAAAGCAAATCATGTTTAATAACTTTAGTTGAAAGAGTATCACGATTTACTTTAGCAATATTAGTTAAAAACAGAACTACTAAAGTTATTAATAAAAATGTAAGTTATTATTTATCAATTCTTCCTAAAAACATTGTTAAAACTATTACTTTTGATCGTGGCAAAGAATTTTCAAATTGACAACAACTTGAAAAAAATTTAGATGTAAAAATTTATTTTGCCAATCCATATTCACCTTGACAAAGAGGTACTAATGAAAATACTAATGGTTTAATTAGAGAAAAATTTCCTAAAAAATTTATTTTTTCAAAAACTAATAAAAATGAAGTTCATAAATTTATATTGTCTTTAAATCAAAGACCGAGAAAAATATTAAATTATCTTTCACCAATCGAATATTTGGATAGAAAAATAATTTAGTTGCACTTACCTTTACAATTTAGCAAGTAATAAGAATTCCAATTATTAATAAACTAAAAACTAGTTCATTAATAATTAAAGAAAATCAAATTTTTGTAGAAGAGAAAATTAGAAAAAAAAGTAATCAATGAAGTTTAAATAAAATGTTAGAATCTAAAATTAATTTTATTGAACTTACAAAATCAGAAATTAACAAGGAATCTTTTAATAAAAGTAATATTAAATCATATAATAATCAAGTTTTTTATAGTAATTAAAATAATTATAGTAAATTATTTTTTCTAACTTCGAAGAGAAAGAAAAAAATATAATATAAATACAATTTTTTTTTGGGTACTAAGTTTTCTAAGTTTTTTTATGTTAAAATAATAAAGATTTTATTACTTTACAAGTAATAATAAGTATAAGTAATAATAAAGAAAAAAATGGTGATTTACTTTATGTGAGATCGTAAAATTTTACGAAAAATTAATAAACAAGTTAAGGCAATAATTAGCCTTGATGAAACCATGAGAAAAATTAAAGATGAAGAATTAGCAAATAAAACAGTTAAATTCAGAACCAGATTGGCAGAAGGTGAGACTTTAGATGATATTTTAGTTGAAGCTTTTGCGACAATTAGAGAAGCAGCACGAAGAATTAGTGGATTACATCCATATCCTGTTCAATTAATTGGTGGTATTGTTCTTCATAATGGTGATGTTGCTGAAATGCGAACTGGTGAAGGAAAAACTTTAACTGCTGTGATGCCAATTTATCTAAATGCTTTAAGTAGTAAAGGTGTTCATGTTATTACTGTTAATGAATATTTGGCGGCAAGAGATGCTGAATTAAATCGACCAATTTTAGAATTTTTGGGAATTACTATTGGCGTTAGTCTTCGTGATCATTCTACTAATCAAAAACGTGAAGCGTATTTAAAAGATGTTACATATACAACTAATTCGGAATTAGGCTTTGATTATTTGCGTGATAATATGGTTAAGGTTTATCCAGAAAAAGTTCAACGTCAGCTTAATTATGCTATCATTGATGAGGCGGACTCTGTTTTAATTGATGAATCAAGAACACCTTTAATTATTTCTGGTGGTTCAAAAAATCGTACTCCTTTATATCAAGCATCAGATGTTTTTGCAAAAACTTTAATACCTGAAGATTATAAAATTGATTGAGAATCACGTCAAATTGCATTAACAGTAACGGGTGTTAATAAAGCTCAAAAACAGTTGAATTTAAAAAATTTATTTGATATTGATAACTCGGAATTATTTCATCATATTCAAAATGCACTTCGTGCTAATCATGTTTTCAAATTAGATGTAGAATATGTTGTTAAAGATGGTGAAATTGTGCTAGTTGATCAGTTTACTGGTAGATTAATGCCTGGTAGAGTATATAGTGATGGACTTCATCAAGCTTTACAGGCTAAAGAAAATGTTACAATTCAACAAGAAACAACAACAGTAGCTACTATTACTTATCAAAACTTTTTCCGTTTATATAATAAATTAAGTGGTATGACAGGAACTGCTAAAACCGAAGAAGAAGAATTTGTAAAAATTTATAATATGAGAGTAATTAAGATTCCTACTAATAAACCAATTATTCGAGAAGATAAACCCGATCATGTTTTTGCTTCATTAAATGCTAAATTTAAATCTTTAATTGCAGAAGTTAAAGAACGACATACTAAAGGACAAC
This sequence comes from Spiroplasma endosymbiont of Nomada ruficornis, assembly GCF_964030795.1. NCBI lineage: Bacteria > Bacillati > Mycoplasmatota > Mollicutes > Entomoplasmatales > Spiroplasmataceae > Spiroplasma > Spiroplasma endosymbiont of Nomada ruficornis. The sequence goes on from NZ_OZ034962.1 coordinate 131,382, forward strand.
CAATTTTGATTGGTACTGCTAATGTTGATGTATCAGAACGAATTGCTAATATGTTAACTTTGGAAGGAATTAAGCATGAGATTTTAAATGCTAAAAATCATGCTCGTGAAGCTGATATTATTGCTAGAGCTGGTGAAAAAGGATCAATTACTTTAACAACTAATATGGCAGGACGTGGAACTGATATTAAACTTGGTAAGGGTGTTATTGAACTTGGTGGCCTTGCTGTATTAGGTACCGAAAGAAACGAAGCACGAAGAATTGATAATCAATTACGTGGAAGAGCCGGAAGACAAGGTGATCCTGGATTTTCACGATTTTATGTTTCAATTGAAGATGATTTGATGTTACGTTTTGGTGGTGAAAAATTAAAAAAAGCTTTTGCAAGTTTAGGTGAAGACTATATTAGATCAAAAATGTTAACTAGATCAATTACTAGAGCACAACAAAAAATTGAAGGTATGAATTTTGATGCACGAAAAAACTTATTAGATTATGATAATGTTATTGCTCAGCATCGTGAAGCTACATATCATCAACGTGATAATATTTTACTTGCTGATGATTTATTAGATTTAATCAAAAATATGCACAGAACAGTAGCACGTGATTTACTAAATATTTTTAATAAAGTTGTTGGTAGAGAACAGTTTATTGATTATGATGAATTAGTTAAAGGTATTGAAAATAAATTAATTAAGCCTAATGATTTAATAGCAGAAAAGTTAAATCGATTAAGTACTGAAGAAAATATTGATTTAATTGTTGAAAAATCTTATAATTTTTATCTTGAAAAAAGAGAAAAGTTAAATGATGTTATTATAAAACAAATTGAAAATAGTGTTATTTTACAAACTTTTGATCAATATTGAACTAATCACATTGATGCTTTAAGTAAACTGCGTGCAGGAATCCATTTGCGTGGTTATGCGCAGTTAAATCCCTTACAAGCTTATATTGAGGAAGCTTCAAAATTATTTAATCGTATGAAAATCAATGTTGCTCATCAAGTTATTATTATGTTACATAGCATTGATCCAGAACAACATCAGGTCCGTGGTGGTCAAGATGTATTGGATACAGTATTAGCAAGTAATGTTGAAACTAAAACTAAAATTGGATAATCAATCTTTATTTGCTAAATTGTAAAGGTAAGTGCAACTAAATTATTTTTCTATCCAAATATTCGATTGGTGAAAGATAATTTAGTATTTTTCTCGGTCTTTGATTTAAAGACAATATAAATTTATGAACTTCATTTTTATTAGTTTTTGAAAAAATAAATTTTTTAGGAATTTTTTCTCTAATTAAACCATTAGTATTTTCATTAGTACCTCTTTGTCAAGGTGAATATGGATTGGCAAAATAAATTTTTACATCTAAATTTTTTTCAAGTTGTTGTCAATTTGAAAATTCTTTGCCACGATCAAAAGTAATAGTTTTAACAATGTTTTTAGGAAGAATTGATAAATAATAACTGACATTTTTATTAATAACTTTAGTAGTTCTGTTTTTAACTAATATTGCTAAAGTAAATCGTGATACTCTTTCAACTAAAGTTATTAAACATGATTTGCTTTTACCTCGTGATGATACTATAGTATCTCCTTCTCAATGACCAAGTGTTATACGATCATTAACATTTATATCTCGTTCTTTAATTGATTTACCATTAAACTTGCCACGATTTTCTTTAGATTTTCGTTTTTTACCTTTTCTTCTTAAATTTTTACTAGTAACTTTATCAAGCATTCCAAAATAAATTCAATTATAAATTGTTTTAAAACTAATAACTCACTCTTTATGAAAATTTTTAATTCTGCCATAAATTTGTTCAGATGATCAACCTAATAGTAATTTTTGTTGTACATATTTTACTAAATTCTTATTTTTAAACTTATGAAAACTAATATGTGATTGTTTTCGATTTTCAGCTTTATTTTGTGCAATTAATGAAAAATAATGATTATTATCTTTATTTCTATTAATTTCTCGAATAATAGTACTAATACTTCGATTAAGATTTTTAGCTATTTCACTAATTTTAAATTTAAATTTCAATTGATTCTCAATATAAATCCTTTCATCTATGCCAAGATGTTTATAACTCATATAAAAACTCCTTACTTTTTTCTAAACTAAATTTAGCATTATGAAATTTTTATATGAGAATTTTTTGCAATTTTATTTACTTGCACTTACAAGTATAATTCAGCATTTAAAAAACTAAGTATTAAAATACTTAGTTTTTTAAATATGTTTTTTTATTCTATTTGATTTTTTTCTTTATGTTTTCATGACTTCTTTTTAAATATGTTTTTATTTTTTTTACTGTCATAAGTGACTGAAGTTGTTCAATGGGGGAAATTATTACCTTTAGTAACAGCATTACTATTATTCATGGGTACTAAATTTTTAATATAATTAGTTCCATCTGCTTTGGTGGGGCGTTCATAAACAATAGTTCAATTTAAACTTTCAATTGGATCATTAAGCTTCGGTTGTGCAATAAAATTATGTCAAAACATTAAGGCACCCGCATAATCTCGACGGTATAATTGTGGATTAAAATTATTAATAATTTCTCCTTTATTTCATACTTCTTCAATTTGTTGTGGTGTTCATATTGTTTCTTCTTCTTCATTATTTGTTGAAGAAGTTATGTTTTGATTAATTTCATTTTGTGAATATAGTGCTTTTGCTTCTAGTGACATATATTTCTTTTTTCTACTTTTTTTAATAAAGCATATACAAGAAATTATTAAAACTATAAAATAAAAAAATTCTAATCCTCATGGAATAATGAAAAATAGTTTTTTCCGAATAGTTATCGTAGAAGCAAATTTATAAAAAGCAACATATCCGCCAAAGGAAAAAAATCAAATTGATCCAATAATAAAAAATAATGATATTCATAACATAATTCTAGTTAATATTAAGGAAATAAAATCATTATTTTTTAAAAAAATAAAAGGAAAGGCAACAACACCTAAAATTATGAAACCAAAAACCAATACTGCAATTGTCAGAGTTGGAAAAGTTAAATTGAATTTAAAAAATTTCTTAGTGATTAAATTATCAATAAGGATTAATAAATCAGTAGTTTCTCTTTTAAAGAAAATAATTCATAAAACTCAACTAATTAGTAAAGTTACACTTGTTAATCATGAAAAAATTATAATCATTCAATTATTATAATAGTTAATACTTTTCTTTGTTGAATAATTATCATCAACAGTTTCTTTAAATATCTTTTTTTTCATTTTTAAAAACCTTATAATATTTTATTGTTAATCAATTCTATTAATTTTTCTTTTTTCATAATATCTCTCCAAAACTAACTTATTATTTTTATGTATATTTTGTTACTGTATTATTGAATGCTTGTTGATAACATTTACCACTGCAATATATAAATTTATCACGATATAAAGAGTCAAATGTATATTCTTTCTCACATGATGAAATATAGCATTTAGTTGTAATAATTGGCATAATCTAATTAACCCCCTTTAAATTTATATTATACATTTTACATGATTTCTGTTTTATCATTTTATTAATTATTTTTTTATATTTTAAGTGTTTTATATATTAAAATTTATATTATTTTAAATGCTGAATTGCTGAATTATACTTGTAAGTGCAAGTAAATAAAATTGCAAAAAATTCTCATATAAAAATTTCATAATGCTAAATTTAGTTTAGAAAAAAGTAAGGAGTTTTTATATGAGTTATAAACATCTTGGCATAGATGAAAGGATTTATATTGAGAATCAATTGAAATTTAAATTTAAAATTAGTGAAATAGCTAAAAATCTTAATCGAAGTATTAGTACTATTATTCGAGAAATTAATAGAAATAAAGATAATAATCATTATTTTTCATTAATTGCACAAAATAAAGCTGAAAATCGAAAACAATCACATATTAGTTTTCATAAGTTTAAAAATAAGAATTTAGTAAAATATGTACAACAAAAATTACTATTAGGTTGATCACCTGAACAAATTTATGGCAGAATTAAAAATTTTCATAAAGAGTGAGTTATTAGTTTTAAAACAATTTATACTTGAATTTATTTTGGAATGCTTGATAAAGTTACTAGTAAAAATTTAAGAAGAAAAGGTAAAAAACGAAAATCTAAAGAAAATCGTGGCAAGTTTAATGGTAAATCAATTAAAGAACGAGATATAAATGTTAATGATCGTATAACACTTGGTCATTGAGAAGGAGATACTATAGTATCATCACGAGGTAAAAGCAAATCATGTTTAACAACTTTAGTTGAAAGAGTATCACGATTTACTTTAGCAATATTAGTTAAAAACAGAACTACTAAAGTTATTAATAAAAATGTCAGTTATTATTTATCAATTCTTCCTAAAAACATTGTTAAAACTATTACTTTTGATCGTGGCAAAGAATTTTCAAATTGACAACAACTTGAAAAAAATTTAGATGTAAAAATTTATTTTGCCAATCCATATTCACCTTGACAAAGAGGTACTAATGAAAATACTAATGGTTTAATTAGAGAAAAATTTCCTAAAAAATTTATTTTTTCAAAAACTAATAAAAATGAAGTTCATAAATTTATATTGTCTTTAAATCAAAGACCGAGAAAAATACTAAATTATCTTTCACCAATCGAATATTTGGATAGAAAAATAATTTAGTTGCACTTACCTTTACAATTTAGCAAAATTGAGGAGGATTAATTTATGAAAAAATATTTATCATTATTAATTTCAATATCATTAGTGCCGGTATTTTATTTTATTTATTAATTTAATAATAAAAAATAGTTTCAATTTAAAAATAGTTTAGTTATCGGTGAACATTTTGCAAGTACATTGATAACTTTTTATTTAATTTAAATTTAAAGATAATTGTAATGCTTTGTTTTTTTATAACTTATTATTTATTTATTTTTTTAAAAAATACTAAAATATATTTATCTTCTTAAATTTTAAGAAGTTATTGGAGAAAACTTGGAGGGTGATTAATTATGAAATCATTATTAACAACATTAAGTATTTTAGCAATTACGGGTAATTTAACTAATGTTATTTTAAATACAAGTTCACAAAAAATTCAATTTTTAGATAATAAAATTCAGCAAGATACAATTTACATTGACAAAGATGGAAAACAAGTGAAAACGAGTGAAGTAGATTTATCAAATATAAATAGCAAAGAGGTTATTCAAATTGGATTTTTTCAAAATCGAGAAGGAATAATTCAAGTTGTTAAAATGCCAGTAACAATAGAAAAAGTATCTGATCATTTACCATCAGAAATTAGATCTTTGAAAAATATGTTTATGGATGCAAGAGCATTTAATCAAGATATTTCAAAATGAAATACATCAAATGTAGTAGATATGAGTTATATGTTTAGTAATGCTTCATCATTTAATCAAAATCTATCAAGTTGAAATATTGCACACGTAACAAATATGAGTTCAATGTTTGCTGGAGCAAAAAAATTTAATCAAGATATTTCAAACTGAGATGTAGTTAATGTAACAACTATGCATGCAATGTTTTATGGTGCTTTATCATTTAATCAAAATTTATCTTGAAATATAATTAATGTGAGAGATATGAGTTCAATGTTTTATGGTGCTTCGTTATTTAATGGTAATATTACAAATTTACTCTATGATAATAATGTAACAAATATGAATAATATGTTTCGAAATTGTTTATCATTTAATCAAGATATTTCAAAATGAATTGTAAATGATGTTACAAGCATGCGTTGTATGTTTGCTGGAGCAGTGGCATTTAATCAAGATATTTCGAAGTGAGATACTTCAAAAGTGGTGGATATGTGTTATATGTTTTATAAAGCTTCTTTATTTAATAAAGACTTATCAAAATGAAATGTAAATGAAGTATTATGACATGGATGATTTGCTAAAAATTCAGGATTTGAAAATGATCCTAACAAATGACCCAAATTTAAAAATTAAAATTTTAAAATAATAAATATTTTTTTGTGCCATTTTATTTAATTAGTAAAGTCACTTGCTAATTAGCATTAGCAATATTTTTGCTTTTAGTTGTAATTTTAATTAGATAAAATTTAATATTATTGTAAAATTAAAATAAACAATAGAGGAGTCATAATTATGGCAAGTAAATTTTATGCAGTAAAAAAAGGTAGAGTCATTGGAATATTTGAAAACTGGAATGAATGTGAAACACAAATTAGAGGTTATGCTGGTGCTCAGTATAAAAAATTTGCAACTAAAAAAGAAGCTCAAGATTATTTAGATGATAAAATTCAAATAAAATCTGAAAATCACTATAAATATGAAGTAATAGCATATACTGATGGTAGTTTTAAAGAAGAAATTAATCAATTTTCTTATGGACTTGTTTTCTTAAATAATGGCAAAAAAGATATATTTTATGAAAAATTTGATGATGAAAATTGAGCAAAATTAAGAAATGTTGCTGGAGAAATAATGGGTGCACAAAAGGCAATGCAGTTAGCTTTGGAAAATCATATAAAATCAATTTTAATTTGTCATGATTATGTTGGAATTAATAAATGATGTACTGGTGAATGAAAAACTACTAAAGTAGAAACAAAGGCATATAAAGCATTTTATGATAAAATAGCAAAAGATGTTAATGTTTATTTTAAATGAGTTAAAGGTCATAGTGGTAATATATATAATGATGAAGCAGATGCTCTTGCTTGAAAAGCATTTAATTTAAAAAAAATGTCTAAACCAATAATTTAAATGTTAAAAAGGTGGTAAATAATATGATTAATAAAAAAAATAATATTAGCAACTTGTTTAGGAAATATTATTGGAGGTAGTTTGTTTACTCTTTCTGATCTATATCAAAAAAGAGAACAAAATATTCTTGAATTTGATATTACTTCAGCTATAACAGTGCTTTCAGGATGTTTTACTGGTGCTCTTTTTGGTTTTGCTAAATTGTAAAGGTAAGTGCAACTAAATTATTTTTCTATCCAAATATTCGATTGGTGAAAGATAATTTAGTATTTTTCTCGGTCTTTGATTTAAAGACAATATAAATTTATGAACTTCATTTTTATTAGTTTTTGAAAAAATAAATTTTTTAGGAAATTTTTCTCTAATTAAACCATTAGTATTTTCATTAGTACCTCTTTGTCAATGTGAATATGGATTGGCAAAATAAATTTTTACATCTAAATTTTTTTCAAGTTGTTGTCAATTTGAAAATTCTTTGCCACGATCAAAAGTAATAGTTTTAACAATGTTTTTAGGAAGAATTGATAAATAATAACTGACATTTTTATTAATAACTTTAGTAGTTCTGTTTTTAACTAATATTGCTAAAGTAAATCGTGATACTCTTTCAACTAAAGTTATTAAACATGATTTGCTTTTACCTCGTGATGATACTATAGTATCTCCTTCTCAATGACCAAGTGTTATACGATCATTAACATTTATATCTCGTTCTTTAATTGATTTACCATTAAACTTGCCACGATTTTCTTTAGATTTTCGTTTTTTACCTTTTCTTCTTAAATTTTTACTTAACTGTATCAAGCATTCCAAAATAAATTCAAGTATAAATTGTTTTAAAACTAATAACTCACTCTTTATGAAAATTTTTAATTCTGCCATAAATTTGTTCAGGTGATCAACCTAATAGTAATTTTTGTTGTACATATTTTACTAAATTCTTATTTTTAAACTTATGAAAACTAATATGTGATTGTTTTCGATTTTCAGCTTTATTTTGTGCAATTAATGAAAAATAATGATTATTATCTTTATTTCTATTAATTTCTCGAATAATAGTACTAATACTTCGATTAAGATTTTTAGCTATTTCACTAATTTTAAATTTAAATTTCAATTGATTCTCAATATAAATCCTTTCATCTATGTCAAGATGTTTATAACTCATATAAAAACTCCTTACTTTTTTCTAAACTAAATTTAGCATTATGAAATTTTTATATGAGAATTTTTTGCAATTTTATTTACTTGCACTTACAAGTATAATTCAGCAAATAAAAAAGGAATAATTGTTATGATTATTCCTTTTTATAACTTTATTTACTTGTACTATAATTTTTCATATATTGAACTAATGTTTTAATTAATACACCCATACCACGATCATTTTTATAAGCAGTTCCCGCAATATCTAAATGTAAAAATGGTTTATCTTCACTAAATTCTTTTAAAAATGCAGCAGCATTTGATGAACCACCATATGGATCTTTAGAAAGATTACTTAAATCAGCTATTTTAGATGAACGCATATTTAAAATATTTTGTTGATGAATTGGCATTCTTCAAATTTCTTCATTAGTTTGTTGTGATGATAAATCAAAATCATTAAATAATTTATCATCAGTAGCAAAAGCACCAGTCATATAACTACCTAATGCAACTAGCATTGCACCAGTTAAAGTTGATAATTCAATAATACGATTTGCTTTTCCTTTACGTAAAGCATATGTCATACCATCTGCTAATACCAACCTTCCTTCGGCATCGGTATTATTCATTTCTACAGTTTTACCATTCATTGAAGTAAAGACTGTTTCTACTAAAGTAGCATGACTACCAATCTTATTTTCTGTTAAACAAGCAACAGCTACAAAGTTTATTTTTAATTGTAATTTAGCAGCAGCAATGGCAGCATTACATACACTAGCTGCACCCGACATATCAAATTTCATACCTTTCATTGCTGAAGAAGGTTTTAGTGAATAACCACCACTATCAAAAGTAATTCCTTTACCAACTAATCCTAAAATATCATCGGCATGCTGTGGATCACCTTTATATTCTAAAACAACAACACGAGCATCAAAATTACTTCCAGCATTAACTGCTAATAATAAATTCATATTTAGTTCTGTTATTTCTTTTTGTCCTAAAACCTTTACTGATAAATTTTTAATACCTTTTGCTGCATCTTGAATTTTTTTTGCAAAAACTTCGGGATATAACAAATTAGGTGGCATATCTTGGAAATTACGTGCTAAATTAATACTTTCTCCTTGAATTTCGATTTGTTGTTGTGAAGTATATTTAGGGAATTTTGCTGTTGAAACAACATTATATTTAACTTTTTTTTCTTCATTGTTTTTACTTTTTAAAGTATATTCTTTAAAAGTACCGAATCATAATGCTTCATATATAGTTTGTAAAAGTATACTTTCATCTAAATTACTCGTAACAAAAGATTTGACATCAATATCCAAATCTTGACTATTATTACTACTAAAATTTACAAAAAAATTATAAACATCATTACGAGTTAAGCCCTTACTATCACCTAAATATAGGTAATAAGTTTTATCTTCAGAAATTAATGTTAATTTATTTTTTTCTTTAGCAATCAATTCATGAGGAACTTTATCAGCAAATACCGCTGTTAATTTTAATTTTAATTCAAGTTTACTACTAACATTAAGTAGAATATTTTTATCCATATTTTCACTCCTAAATGGTAATATTAAAATAATTACAATATATCTGAATTAATATTTTCGAAAATTACAACAAAAATAGATAAGTTAAACAATATTATTGTATTATTATTGTATTGTAATATTACCATAGAATGGAGCAAAAACTATGAAGCGTTCTGAATTAAATGAAAAAGATAAAAAAAAGTACTGCTGAGATTTTAAGCATTTATTTATTAATAATGACTCTTGAAAAAAAGCTTTACCTGAGTTTGATAAATTTGCCAATCAACTTTTAACTTTTAAAGGAAAATTAAATAATATTGATAACTTTAAAAAATATTTAGCAATTAGCAAAGAAATATCAATGTTAGGTTCTAAAGTTGTGCAATATTTACATTATGGAGATTTAGATCAAACTAACTTAGAATTGCAACAATTATCTAGTTTATTTGCGACTCAACAAAGTAAGTTATCGGAAAAGTTAGCATGAATTGAACCAGAAATCAAAACTATTGGTTTACAAACTATTAAAAACTGAATTAATAATGACCCCTCATTAATGATATATAAACATGATATGGAAGTTTTCTTTAAATTTGAAAAATTTATTTTAAGTGAGCACGATGAAACTTTACTAAGCAAAGTTAGCAAATCAAGAAGTGCTGCTGGTGTTTTATATGATAGTTTGGTTTATGCTGATAAACAAAAAACAATGTTTAATTATCAAAATAAAGAACAAGAATTAACACAAACTTTATATTTAGACATTTTAGAAAATAGTAATCCAGTAAAAGATCAACAATTAAGAATTGATATTTCAAAAAAATTTTATGAAGATATTAAAAATAAAAAACATTCATTAGCACAAGTTTATGAAAGCATTTTAGAAGTAGCTGTTGAAGAAATAAAAATTCGTAACAACGATAAAGAAAAAGATAATAAAAAACATTTAACTACTTTAGAATATAGTCTATTAAGTGATGATGTACCATTAATACTATATGAAAATTTAATAAAAACAGGACAGAAACACGCTATTTTAGTAGAAGAATTTTATAATTTAAAACGTAAATTTTTTAAATTTAAAAAATTTTATAGTACCGATACTAGTTTAAAAATGACAACAATACCAACCAAAAAATTCAGTGTTGAAGAAGGTATTAATTCAGTCAAAGAAATTTTAAGTATCTTAGGTGATGAATATTTAGAGCAATTAAACTTAGCATTATTACCAGGTAGAATTGACTATTATGAAGACACAAATAAACGAACTGGTGCTTATTCAACGGGTGGTAATGGCGTAGAACCCATTATTTTAATGAATTGAGATGATACTATTAATTCACTTAATACACTAGCTCATGAATTAGGTCATTCTGTTCACACCCTATTTTCAGAAAAATATCAAAAATATCCAAATGCTGACTATCCAATTATTTTAGCTGAAGTTGCTTCAACAGTTAATGAACATCTAGCCTTTGATTATTTATATAATAAAGCCTCAAATAATCAAGAACGCATTTACTTACTACAAACTCATATTGAAACTGTAATTGGTACTTTTTTTCGTCAAATTCAATTTGCTGAATTTGAATGAGAAGCACATAAATTAGTAGAAAAAGAAGTGCCATTAAACGCCGATATTTTGGCTGATTTATTTGAAAATACAGCTAATAAATATGGACAAAAAGCATTAGATAAATACGAAGAAAAAGCAAAAGGATACTCATGACCACGAATTCTTCATTTTTTCCACTCACCTTATTATGTTTATAAATATGCTACTTCAATTACCGTTTCTTATAAACTTTATGAAGATGTTAAAAACGGCAAAAAAGAAAATTTACTTAACTTTTTAAAAGCCGGTGGCAGCAAATATCCATTAGATATTTTAAAAGATGCGGGTGTTGATTTAACACAAATTGATGTTTATAACCCATTAATTACTAATTTAAAGAAAATGATTAATCAATTATCAGACTTAATTAATAATAAAGATAATTAAATTGCAAAAAAATAATATATAATACTAATGGTGTTTTAGTCCTTTAGCATTTTATTTAAAACGTTATAAAATAATATGTACATATTTTGACTATTACAATTAGTAAAGACTAAGGAGAATAAATAAAAAATGAATGTGAAATTTGATTTTGAAGATATAAATCTAATTGCAAATAAAGGAATAGTTAAATCACGAAAAGAATGTGATACCAGTGTTAAACTAAATGGTTTTACTTTTAAAATTCCAATTATTCCAGCAAATATGAGTGCTGTCATTAACCAAGAATTATGTATTTGATTGGCTAAAAATAATTACTTTTATGTAATGCACCGTTTTAATATCGATCAAATTAAATTTATTAAAAGTATGCACGAACAAAAGTTATATGCTTCAATTAGCATTGGTGTTAAAAAAGAGGATAAAGAGTTACTTGAACAATTACTCAAACTGAATCTAATTCCGGAATTTATTACTATTGATATTGCTCATGGTCATAGTAATGCTATGGAAGAAATGATTAAATTTATAAAAACTACTTTTGCTAAAACAAATACTAAACCTTTTATTATTGCTGGTAACGTTATGACAAAAACCGCTGTTAAAGATTTAGAAAAATGAGGCGCTGATGCAATTAAATTTGGTGTTGGTCCAGGAAAAGCTTGTATTACTAAACTAAAAACTGGATTTGGTACAGGTGGTTGACAATTAAATGCTTTACAAGATGTTGCCAATAGCACCACTAAACCATTAATTGCAGATGGTGGTATTAGATGTAATGGTGATATTGCTAAAGCAATAGCTTTTGGTGCCACTATGATTATGGCAGGAAGTATTTTAGCGGGTTATGATGAATCACCTGGCAAAATTGTTACAATAAATGGTCAATCTTACAAAGAATATTTTGGATCAGCAAGTATTTTTAACAAAGCGGAAGCAAAAAATATTGAAGGTAAAAAAATACTTGTTCCATATACAGGTTCAATTGCTGATACTTATAAAGAAATGGAAGAAGATTTACAATCTGCTATTTCTTATGCTGGTGGTAAAGATTTATCTGCATTAACAAAATGTGATTATGTTATTGTTAAAGGTACTATTAATAATGGTGATGATCGTTAATAACTTTTAATTTTTCTTTAAAAACAATTCTGGGTACCCAGAATTGTTTTTTATTAAAATAGAAGCAAATCAAACTGCCTATGATGATAATTGAATTCACTGTGATAATTGTTTAATGATATTAAAGAATCTAATAATTAAATTATTTTTAATATTTGCTAAATTGTAAAGGTAAGTGTAACTAAATTATTTTTCTATCCAAATATTTGATTGGTGAAAGATAATTTAGTATTTTTCTCGGTCTTTGATTTAAAGACAATATAAATTTATGAACTTCATTTTTATTAGTTTTTGAAAAAATAAATTTTTTAGGAAATTTTTCTCTAATTAAACCATTAGTATTTTCATTAGTACCTCTTTGTCAAGGTGAATATGGATTGGCAAAATAAATTTTTACATCTAAATTTTTTTCAAGTTGTTGTCAATTTGAAAATTCTTTGCCACGATCAAAAGTAATAGTTTTAACAATGTTTTTAGGAAGAATTGATAAATAATAACTGACATTTTTATTAATAACTTTAGTAGTTCTGTTTTTAACTAATATTGCTAAAGTAAATCTTGATACTCTTTCAACTAAAGTTATTAAACATGATTTGCTTTTGCCTCGTGATGATACTATAGTATCTCCTTCCCAATGACCAAGTGTTATACGATCATTAACATTTATATCTCGTTCTTTAATTGATTTACCATTAAACTTGCCACGATTTTCTTTAGATTTTCGTTTTTTACCTTTTCTTCTTAAATTTTTACTAGTAACTTTATCAAGCATTCCAAAATAAATTCAAGTATAAATTGTTTTAAAACTAATAACTCACTCTTTATGAAAATTTTTAATTCTGCCATAAATTTGTTCAGGTGATCAACCTAATAGTAATTTTTGTTGTACATATTTTACTAAATTCTTATTTTTAAACTTATGAAAACTAATATGTGATTGTTTTCGATTTTCAGCTTTATTTTGTGCAATTAATGAAAAATAATGATTATTATCTTTATTTCTATTAATTTCTCGAATAATAGTACTAATACTTCGATTAAGATTTTTAGCTATTTCACTAATTTTAAATTTCAATTTCAATTGATTCTCAATATAAATCCTTTCATCTATGTCAAGATGTTTATAACTCATATAAAAACTCCTTACTTTTTTCTAAACTAAATTTAGCATTATGAAATTTTTATATGAGAATTTTTTGCAATTTTATTTACTTGCACTTACAAGTATAATTCAGCATTCAATTATATTTTTAATAAAAAATAAATTAAATAAACTTTATTTAAAATACTAGATAAAAATATATTGTGAAATACGTTTTATTTCTTTATAATAAATATAAAAATTAATATAAGTTTTTTAAACCATTTACTTTCATTTTAAAGTAAATGGTTTTTTATTTTGAAAGGGATGAAAAAATGATTAATACAGAAAAATTACCTTTATTAAAAAGAAATGAACATATTAATTATAATGGAATTAATAATTCACATATATCAATAAATCATAATGATTCATCTAGTACTGAAAGTATTATAACTTTAAATGATGTTCAAATAACAAATGCAAGAGAAAATAATAATTTAAACAATTTATTATTTGATGGTGATTCAGTACATACTATTGTTAATTTTAGCAATGATTGAAGGGATACTGATGATCGTTATGGTGGAAAAACACAAAAAAGATTAGATATTAATGGTAATTGAGAATATAATACGAAATTTATAACAGGTGATGTTTTAAATGAAAAAATAGCAAATATTAATAATCAATTATATTTAATGAAAGAAATTATATTAAATGATGGTGCAGTTATTTTAGAATTATCAAATTTAAATGAAAATAAAAAAATTGAAACAAAATATAAAATATACAATAATGAAGAAGAAAGAGAATACAATAATAATTTAAATGACTTGGATTTAACTACTTTTTTACCAATAAATAAAGAAAAACCTAATTTTTTTAAAAAATTTTTAAGTTCAAAATATATGTTTTTACCTAATACAATTTTTTTAAATTTTGCTTTCGGATCAGTATTATTATTTGAAGCTAAAAATTATTTTCATAAAGAAAAGTTACCTGAAAATCTTTATCATAATTTTTGAGATGTATTAATGAGTGGTATTAGTGGTGTTATAGTAATGAATTTATCTTATTTAAATTACAAACTTATTTCTTTAAAAAATAAATGAAAATACTTATCTTTTTCTTTAGTAATTGGTGGTATTAGTATTTGAGATCAATTTTTATATTTACATGTTAGTGAAGAAAATTTCAACTTCATATCTTTTATAGAAAGAATAAGTATCTTTTTTACTAGTATTTTAATTGAAGAATTAATTTTTGATAAAATTGCTCAACCTTGCATTGAAAAATTATGACAAAATTTAAAAAATCAAAACTTTTCAAAAATTATTAAATATGGTAGTACTGTTAGTATGCTTCTTTTTGTATCAATTTTTAAAAATATATTAACTGGTCTTTATGGCGAAGAAAAAGAAATAAATTTAGAAAATATTAAAAAAGCACTTCCACTAACACTATTGACAGTAATTCTCGAAAATACTCTTACTTCTTTTTCTTTTTCTTATTTTGATTGATTTTGAACAAAAATTTCAATTGCAAAAGAAATAGCAACCAATAGTATAAAAGGAATAGAAAGATTTGCTAATCAACAAGCACAAAATTATAGTTTTAAAAAATTAATAAAACAATTTAATTTTCAACCATTTAATGCAAACTTAATAAATGAAAGCGAACCGATAGATCATCCAGATTCAAATCAACCATCTATCCAAGTTATGTAAAAGTAAAGTCATTAACTTCTCTTTTGATGAAATATAAAAAAATAACACATTTTAGTTAAAAATATTAACTGAAAAAATACATTATATAATAATAAAAAAGTGAATTAATAATTCACTTTTTTATTATTAAAATTATTTAATATATTAAAACGAAGAAGTAAACCCCTATCATCGTTATATCCAATTTCATTGAAACAGCGATTAGGATCCATTTCATTTCAAGATACAGCATGTCTAGATGTTGAAGGTTGAGATTGCATAGTTGCTTGATTTCTTAATCCAGAAATCTTTTGTTTAATTTCATATAATTTTGCCTTTTTTTGTTGTTTAATTTCATTGCTTCTATTATTATTAAAACGACCACAACTAATAATAACTCAAAATTTATTAGAAAAATTTCGCCCTCCTTTATCTGTTTCTAATTTTTGGATTTCTTTTTCTAATTTTTCTAATTGAGCTTGATATTGATTTAACGTTAATTCATATTTATATTTTTGAAATTGTTTATTCAATCAAATAAAAGGAGATTTTAATAATATTTTTATTTGTGTTTTTATACTTTGTGAATTATAAATTTGTCTTACTGCTGCAAGACAACCATTAATTTCAATATTTTTTTTATTTATACTAAAATTTAATTTTGCAATTTTTTTATCTATTTTTGCAATATCTAAATTTCTTCTACTCATACTATGATTTAAATCACAAATATTTTCCATCTTCAATTTTAATCTTATTTTTAATCTTGCATCTAAAACCTCTTTTTCTGATTTTAGATTTGGACATAATCATCAATTTTCTTGTTTTATTGAAAAAAATTTATTTGCTATTTCAAGTTCATTTCTAGCAATTTTACAAAATATTCTTTTTGTTTTGTATGTTCTTCTTTCTAACTTAACAGTTAATCTTGCTGTTTTTAATTTTAACTTTGATAAAATTAATTTTTTATTTAAATCATGAGCATTAAAATTTTCAATTTGCTGTTCTATATTTGTTCCTTCAACTTCCAATACTCTTATTTCACTATCTAATTTCTCTTCTCGTATCATTTCTTTGGATATCTCTTCATCTAATGCCACTATGTTTTCTTTTCATTTTTTTATCATATATGTTGTTTGTAATTGTTTATTTGGTAATTGATTTTTTAATTTTAATATTTCTTCTCTATTTTTTTCTATTTGTTTTTGTATTTCATAAAGTTCATTAATATTTATAATCTTGTCTATTTTTTTAATTTGTTCAAAATGTTTTTTTCTTTCTTTTTCTAATTTTTTTTTTTCAATCTTTAAAACTATTATTTTGTTTTGTTTTGTTTTTATTACACTATCTATTTTTTTGATTTCTTCTTTAAAAATTTTTGATTCCTTTCTAATTGTTTCTATCACTAACTTCTTCCTTCCTTTTTTATTTAATATAAAAAAATCATTACTTTCTTAAAAAAATAATAGATTGAGAACTATATTTAGTTTTTCTTTTACATTGTATATAAATATAATAAATTTACATGATATATACATTAATACTATTTTCTATATACAATTCAATAACTTATAATTCTTTTAAAAATAAATTATTAATAATCTAATATTTACTAACAAAAATAAATTATTTTTTAATTTATATGCTGAATTATACTTGTAAGTGCAAGTAAATAAAATTGCAAAAAATTCTCATATAAAAATTTCAT
This sequence comes from Spiroplasma endosymbiont of Nomada ruficornis, assembly GCF_964030795.1. Lineage (NCBI taxonomy): Bacteria > Bacillati > Mycoplasmatota > Mollicutes > Entomoplasmatales > Spiroplasmataceae > Spiroplasma > Spiroplasma endosymbiont of Nomada ruficornis. Next base: position 148,455 of record NZ_OZ034962.1, read on the forward strand.
AATGCTAAATTTAGTTTAGAAAAAAGTAAGGAGTTTTTATATGAGTTATAAACATCTTGGCATAGATGAAAGGATTTATATTGAGAATCAATTGAAATTTAAATTTAAAATTAGTGAAATAGCTAAAAATCTTAATCGAAGTATTAGTACTATTATTCGAGAAATTAATAGAAATAAAGATAATAATCATTATTTTTCATTAATTGCACAAAATAAAGCTGAAAATCGAAAACAATCACATATTAGTTTTCATAAGTTTAAAAATAAGAATTTAGTAAAATATGTACAACAAAAATTACTATTAGGTTGATCACCTGAACAAATTTATGGCAGAATTAAAAATTTTCATAAAGAGTGAGTTATTAGTTTTAAAACAATTTATACTTGAATTTATTTTGGAATGCTTGATAAAGTTACTAGTAAAAATTTAAGAAGAAAAGGTAAAAAACGAAAATCTAAAGAAAATCGTGGCAAGTTTAATGGTAAATCAATTAAAGAACGAGATATAAATGTTAATGATCGTATAACACTTGGTCATTGAGAAGGAGATACTATAGTATCATCACGAGGTAAAAGCAAATCATGTTTAATAACTTTAGTTGAAAGAGTATCACGATTTACTTTAGCAATATTAGTTAAAAACAGAACTACTAAAGTTATTAATAAAAATGTCAGTTATTATTTATCAATTCTTCCTAAAAACATTGTTAAAACTATTACTTTTGATCGTGGCAAAGAATTTTCAAATTGACAACAACTTGAAAAAAATTTAGATGTAAAAATTTATTTTGCCAATCCATATTCACCTTGACAAAGAGTTACTAATGAAAATACTAATGGTTTAATTAGAGAAAAATTTCCTAAAAAATTTATTTTTTCAAAAACTAATAAAAATGAAGTTCATAAATTTATATTGTCTTTAAATCAAAGACCGAGAAAAATACTAAATTATCTTTCACCAATCGAATATTTGGATAGAAAAATAATTTAGTTGCACTTACCTTTACAATTTAGCCAAGTAAGAAAATAATAAAAAAATAACGGTATTTTATTATTTTTTTAATAAAAATCTTTATTTTTTACAACTAAATTAATAGTTAAAAGATTATGAACAAAAAACCCATTATTTTTTTTTGTATTTTTTGTATTTTGCTATTCCCTTTTACCATTACACTATGTTATACTTACAAGGCGTGATTGTTATTTATAAATGCTGATACACTGATATCAGTTGTCATTATATCACATGTTTTGTTCTTTATTTTATTAAAAATCGTTCTAAGGAGGATATAGCCAATGGCAATCATAGGAGACAAAGTAAAAATTCGTTTAGAAAGTTATGATCACTCAGCTATTGACCAAATAGCACAGAAAATTAAAGATGTGTTAAAAAAAGAAGGTGCTGAAGTGGTAGGTCCAATTCCATTACCAACTCATAAAGAAATTTTCACTATTCTTCGTTCACCGCATAAACATAAAGATTCACGTGAACAATTTGAAAAGAGAACTCACAAAAGAATTATTGGTGCTCAATTATCACCAAAATCTTTAAATGCTCTAAGTGGACTTACTATCCCTAATAGTGTTAGTATCTCTTTGATAATCGAATCTAAAGATGAAAAAAAATCAACTTTAAATCAAGTATCAAAAAAGATTAATAAAAAAAATTATTAAAATCGATAAATATTAATTATTTACAACATATTCCAAGGAGGAAATTATGAAAGGAATCTTAGGTAAGAAACTAGGAATGTCACAAGTTTTCTTAAACAACGGACAACTAGTTCCAGTAACAATTATCGAAGTACAACCAAATGTAGTAAGTCAAGTTAAAACAAATGTAAAAGACAAATATAGTAGTTTACAACTTGCAACGTTCGATCTTCGCGTTACTTTATCAAACAAACCAACAATCGGACACTTTAAAAAAGCCGACAGCCAACCTAAGCGCTTCGTGAAAGAAATTCGTAACATGAACGGATTTAATCATAAAGATCTTATTAATGTTGCTGACGTATTCACAGCAGGTGAATTCGTTGATGTCCAAGGAACTTCTAAAGGTAAAGGATTTACAGGACGTATTAAACGTCATAATCAATCACGTGGTCCAATGGGTCATGGATCAGGTTTACATCGTCAAATGGGTTCAACAGGTTCTATTAATGCTAACCGTGTGTTTAAATCACAACCAATGCCAGGGCAAATGGGAAATGTTAAACGTAGTGTTGCTAACTTAGAAGTTATTAAAGTAGATAAAGAAAATAATTATCTTTTAGTAAAAGGTTCAGTTCCAGGACCAAAACAAGGCTTTCTTGTTATTAAACAAGCAGTTAAAAAACCAATTCTCAAAACCCCAGTATCATTAGTTGTTAGAAATCAAAATACTACAACCGAAGTTACTGATGGTCAATAAAGTTAATTATGGAGGATAGCAAAATGAAAATTAATGTTGTTAACAACGCTGGAACAAAAGTTAGCGAATTAACTTTAAACGAAAAAATTTGAGGAATTGAACCCCACAAGCAAGCGCAGTTTGATAGTTTATTAAGTTATAATGCTACAAAACGTCAAGGAACACACGCTGTTAAAAGTCGTGCTGAAGTTGCTGGCGGTGGTAGAAAACCATGAAAACAAAAAGGAACAGGGAATGCTCGTCAAGGCTCAATTCGTTCACCACAATGAAAAGGTGGGGGGATTGTTTTTGGACCAAATACTGATCGTAATTATTTAATTGGATTACCAAAAAAAGTAAGAAGATTGGCAATAAAATCAGCATTGGCTGCCAAATTCCAAAATAAAAACATAGTTGTAATTGATGAATTAAACTTTGAAAAACCTTCAACTAAAATTATGTTAGAAACTTTAAAAGTTTTAGAATTAGCAAACAATAAAACACTAATTGTTTCAGGAATAAGCAATAAAGAAACAGTTATTAAATCAGGTCGTAATTTACCTAGAACAACAACAATCGCTGCTAATAGTATTAATATTTACGATTTATTAAATGCTAAAAAAGTATTGTTTACTACTGAGGCAATTAAAATCGTTGAGGAGGCTTTAATTTAATATGCATTTAAGTGAAGTTATAGTAAAACCAGTATTAACTGAGAAAACTTATAAACAAATGGCTGAAGGTATCTATACATTTACTGTTAACCGTAAAGCTAATAAAAGTCACGTTAAAAAAGCCTTTGAACAGATTTTTGAAGTTAAAGTAGCAGACGTTAATATTATTAATAGTAAACCAAAAACTAAAACTGTTGGTAGATTTGTTGGAAAAACATCGGCAGTAAAAAAAGCTCTTATTAAATTAGCTCCTGGTGAACAATTAAGTTTGTTTAGTTCTGAAGAACAAAGCTAATGAGATTGGAAGGAGAAAAAAACAATGGCAATTAGAAAAATTAATCCCACTACTGCAGGAAGACGTAATATGACCGTTCTGGATTACAAACAGAACTTAACTATTGGTAATAGCCCTGAAAAATCTTTATTAGTAAATTTAGTTAAACAAGCTGGTAGAAATAATCAAGGTAAAATTACAGTAAGACATCAAGGTAATGGTCATAAGGTTAAATACCGTATTATTGATTTTAAACGTAACAAAGACAATGTAGTTGGAACAGTTAAAACAATTGAATACGATCCAAATCGTAATGCTAACATTTGTCTTATTTCTTATCTTGATGGTGAAAAGCGTTATATCTTAGCACCAAAAGGAATCAAAGTAGGAGATAAGTTATTAAGTGGTGAAAACAGTGATACTGTTAAAATTGATATTACTGTTGGTAACTGTTTACCATTATCACAGATTCCACAAGGAACAGTTGTTCATAATGTTGAATTAAAACCAGGTAAAGGTGGACAAATGGCACGAAGTGCTGGTGGTAGTGTTCAAATTCTTGGTCGTGATGAAACAGCTAAGTATACATTATTAAAATTAACATCAGGTGAAGTTAGAAAAGTATTAAGTAATTGTCGAGCTACAATTGGTACAGTTGGAAATGATGATCATAACTTAGTAAACATTGGTAAAGCGGGAAGAAATCGTTGAAAAGGAATTAGACCTACTGTTCGTGGTAGTGTTATGAATCCAAATGATCACCCACATGGTGGAGGAGAAGGTAAAGCTCCAATCGGAAGAAAAGCTCCAGTAACACCATGAGGTAAAAAAGCATTAGGTTTAAAAACTCGTGATAGTAAAAAAGCATCAAATAAATTAATTGTACGAAGAAGAAATGCAACAAAGTAGGAGGAAAGTAATATATGTCAAGATCTTTAAAAAAAGGACCCTTTGCTGATAGTCATTTATTAAACAAAGTGGAAACTCAAAATAAAAATAAATCAAAAAAAATTATTCAAACTTGATCTCGTCGTTCAACAATTTTCCCACAATTTGTTGGACATACATTCGGTGTACATAATGGCAAAACACATTTACCTGTATATGTAACAGAAGATATGGTTGGTCATAAATTAGGAGAATTCGCACCCACACGTAAGTTGGGTGGTCACGGTTCTGACAAGAAAAAGCGTTAGGAGATAGAAATTATGGAAGCAAAAGCTCATTTAGATAAATTACGCATTAGTCCAAGAAAAGTGCGTTTAGTAGCCGATTTAGTTCGTGATAATGCTGTTGCCAAAGCTCTAGTAATTCTAGCTCATGAAAAAAAACGCGCAGCACAGCCAATTATAAAATTAATTAATTCAGCAGTTGCTAATGCTGCTAATAACTATGGAATGGAAGCCAACAAATTACGTATTAAGGAAATATTTGTAAATGAAGGTCCAACTATGAAAAGATTTATGCCCCGTGCTCATGGTAGAGCATATCAAATCTTAAAAAGAACAAGCAAAATCACTATCGTGGTTAGCGATAATTAGGAGGTAAATAAGTAATATGGGTCACAAAGTTAGTCCAAATGGATTAAGATATGGTATCAATAAAGATTGACAATCACGTTGATATACAACTAGTAACGAAGATTTAGCAAAATGAATTTTAGAAGACCACAAAATTAGAAAAGCACTATTTGCACATTTAAAAACTTCTGGTGTTTCTAAAATTGAAATTGAAAGAACTAAATCACAAATTACCTTATTTATCCACTGTGTTCGTGTTGGTTCAGTTTTAGGGCAAGGCGGTTCAAACATTGAAGTATTAACAACACTAGTTCGTAAAACAATTAAAAATCGTAAAATAGGTATTAGAATTAATGTTGTTGAAATTAAAAATCCTGATATTGATGCGCAAACAATTGCTAATACATTAGCACAACAAATAAGCAATCGTATGTCACATCGTACAACACAAAAATTAGCAATTCGTAAAGCACTTCGTGCTGGAGCAAAGGGAATTAAAACTCGTGTTTCAGGAAGACTTGGTGAAGCGGATATGGCACGTGTTGAAGGTTATTCAGAAAGTAGTGTTCCTTTAGCAACATTACGTAGTAATATTGATTATGCTACTGCTGAGGCAAAAACAACTTTTGGTCAAATTGGTATTAAAGTTTGAGTATATAAAGGTGAAATTTTATCAGGAACTGACTCAACTCAACCTGAAATTATTTCAAAATATAATCAAAGAAATAATAACAATCGCCGAAATAATTACTCACAACAACCACGTAAGGAGGTAAAGTAAGATGGCTATACCTAAGAGATATAAACACTCTTGCGTCCACCGTTTAAGTTATGAAGGAACTGCAAAAGGTTGTAAAACAGTTGCTTTTGGAACTTACGGACTTCGTGCTGAAGAAGGTTCTTACATTACTGAAAGACAAATTGAAGCAGCCAGAGTAGCAATGACACGTTACATGAAACGTGGTGGAAAAGTTTGAATTAGAATCTTTCCACATTTACCAATTACTAGAAAACCAGCGGAAGTACGTATGGGATCAGGGAAAGGTTCAATTGATCATTGAGTTTCAGTAGTAAAAGCAAAAACAGTTATGTTTGAAGTATCATATCCTAATGAAGCAACAGCACGTGAAGCATTGCGTCTTGCAATGCACAAGTTGCCAATCAAATGTAAAATTGTTACTAGAGAAATAAAACCAACAGAAGAAGTAAAGGTTGCTAAAAATTTAACAAAAGAATTGGGTGAAGCAAATGGAAATGCAAGTAATTAAAAATAAATCAACTTTAGAATTACAACAACATGAAGAAATTCTTCGTGCGCAATTGTTTGCTTTACGAATTCAAAGTTCGTTAGGTAAACTAGAAACTCCGCATATGATAAATAATCTTCGTAAGGATATTGCTCGTATTAAAACTGAATTAACTATCAGAATTAATAATGGTGAAAAAATCAAACCATTACATATTAATAAAATGGTATTACCAGAAGAAAATAAAGAAAGCAAAAAAACTAAAAAAGTTGCTAAAGTTGATGATAAAAAAGATATTAAAGTTAAAACAATAACTAAATCAGAAGTTATTAAAGAATCAGATAAAATTGCTAAAAAAGAAGTTACTGAAAAAACAACTAAAGCAAAATCATCAAACAAAGAAGTTAAAAAAGTTACTACTACTAAAGTAGAAAAACCATCTAAAAAACCTACAGTTAAGAAAACTGTGACACCAGCTAAGGAGGACAAAGAATAATGACAAATATTATTCCAAGCAAACAACGTAAAACTTTTGTTGGAATTGTAAGTTCTGACAAAAATGATAAAACAATTACTGTTGTTGTTGAAACTTCAAAACGACATCCAATGTACCATAAAAGTTTTAAGTCAACTAAAAAGTATCATGCCCATGATGAAACTAACCAAGCTAAAATTGGTGACAAGGTTGAAATCATTTCAACTCGTCCACTTTCAGCTCTAAAACGCTTCCGTTTGTTAAAGATTATTGAATCTAAAACAAATAAAAAAGCTTAATTAACCAGGAGGATAAGAAAGATGTTACAAAATCTATCGTGAGCCCATGTGGCTGACAACACTGGTATTAAAGAAGTTATGGTTATTAGAGTTTTGGGTGGTAGTACTAAAAAATTTGCTAAAATCGGTGATATTGTTGTTTGTTCAGCAAAATCAGTAACACCTAATAGTGCAATGAAAAAAGGACAAGTTGTTAAAGCAGTTGTCGTACGTAGTAAATTTGGTGTAAAACGTAATGATGGTTCTTGTGTAAAATTTGATGATAATGCAGTAGTAATTATTAAAGAAGATAAAACACCACGTGGTACTAGAGTATTTGGTGTCTTGGCTCGTGAAGTTAAAGAGCGTGGTTATAATAAAATTGCTTCTTTAGCAGAAGAAATTGTTTAGGAGGATGAAATAAATGGCAAGCAAAAAGAAACCAGTTATTAGTCTTGATACTAAATTAAAAAGAGGCGACCAAATTAAAATCATTGCAGGAAAGCATAAAGGTCATACCGGACCAATTATCCAAGTACTTCGTGAAAAAAATCGTGTTATTATTGAAGGTATTACTGCTAAGAAAAATAAAAAACCTACCCAAAATGATCAAGAAGGTGGAATTGTGGAAGTAAAAACTAGTGTTCACATTTCTAATGTAATGATCCTTGATGGTAAAAAAGATAAAAAAGTAACAAAAATTGGGTACAAAATTGATAAAGATGGCAAAAAAATTCGTATTGCACGAAGATCTGAAACAGAATTACGATAATAAAGGAGTAACAGCATAAAAATGAATCGTTTACAAGAAAAATATAATAAAACTATTATTCCCCAATTGCAAAAAGAATTAAATTTTACATCAATAATGCAAGTACCCAAAATTGAAAAAGTTGTTATTAATATTGGCGTTGGAGATGCAAGTAGTAATCCAAAAGCCATTGATAAATCAGTATTTGAATTATCAAAAATTACTGGTCAAAAACCAATTATCACTAAAGCAAAAAAGTCAATTGCCGGCTTTAAATTAAGAGCAGGAATACCAATTGGTTGTAAAGTTACATTACGTGGCGAAAAAATGTATGATTTCCTTGATAAATTTATCTCAATTTCTTTACCAAGAATTCGTGATTTTCAAGGTTTATCAGCTAAAGCATTTGATCAAAATGGTAATTACACTGTTGGTATTAAAGAACAAATTATTTTCCCTGAAATTAATTATGAAGAAGTAGATAAAGTTCGTGGTATGGAAATCTCAATTATTACCACAACATCAAATAATGCAACAGCATTATTGTTATTAAAAAAAATAGGATTACCGTTTAAAAAACAAGGAAAGCAGGTGGCATAAGATGGCAAAAACTTCATTAAAAGTAAGACAAGCCCGTAAATCAAAGTTTAGTACGCAAGCATATACACGCTGTCAAAAGTGTGGCCGTCCTCATGCGGTTATTCGTAAATTTATGTTATGCCGTATTTGTTTTCGCGGTTTAGTATACCAAGGACAAATTCCTGGTATTAGAAAAGCATCATGATAGGAGGTATATAATTATGATGACAGATCCAATAAGTAATATTTTAACAGTTATTCGTAATGCTATTAGCGCTGCGGATAGCAGTAAACATCGAGTAGTTAGTGTACCTTCTTCAAAACAACTAGTTAAGATAGCTGATATCTTGCAAAAAAATGGTTATATTGAAAAATATCGTGTTACTAAAGAAAATCCTAGCAAACCTAAATTAGAACTTTTATTAGTTCATACTGGTAAAAGTCCAATTCTTGGTTTAAAAAGAATATCTAAACCAGGATTAAGAATGTATGCAAAATGTGAAGACTTACCAAGTGTGTTAAATGGTTATGGAATTGCAATCATTTCTACATCAAAAGGTATTATGACAAATAAACAAGCAAAAAAACTTGGTCTTGGTGGCGAAGTTCTTGCTTATGTATGATAAGGAGGAAACTATATGTCACGTATTGGTAACCGTATCCTTACCATTCCAGTAAATACTTCAATAACGCTAGATGCAAGTAACTTGTTAACTGTTACAGGAGCAAAAGGTTCTTTAAAAAAACTATTACCAAATGTTATTAAAATTAACGTTGATGAAGAGAAAAAAACAATTACTACAACAAGACCTGATGATAACAAAAAAAATAAACAACTTCACGGAACAACTAATTCATTAATTAATGGAATGTTAGTTGGTGTATCAACAGGTTTCATGAAAGAATTAGAAATAAATGGTGTTGGATATCGTGCTGCTGTTCAAGCTAATATCTTAAATTTAACATTAGGATATTCTCATCCTATTAAGTTTGAAATTCCGCAAGGAATTACCATTGTTGCTCCTAAACCAACAGTATTACAAATTAGTGGTATTGATAAACAATTAATTGGAGAAGTTGCAGCCAAAATTCGTAAATTCCGTAAACCAGAACCATATAAAGGTAAAGGAATTAAATATAAAAATGAACACATTCGTCGTAAGGAAGGAAAAGCTGCTGGTAAAGGTAAATAATCTTATACTGGCACTTAAGGAGAATAGAAAATGATTAATAAACAACAAGCTCGTAAAGTTCGTCATTATCGTATTCGTAGTAAAATTATGGGTACTAGTGAAAGACCACGCTTAAATATCTTTAAATCTAATAATAGTTTTTATGCTCAAATTATTGACGATACTGCTTCAAATACAATTATTGGTGTATCAACATTAACATTTAAAGATTTAGCATCAAAAAGCAATATAGATGCTGCTACTAAACTTGGAGAAACAATTGCTAATTTAGCTATTAAGAAAAAAATTAAAAAAGTGGTTTTTGATCGTGGTGGATATTTATATCATGGTAAAGTGAAAGCATTCGCAGAAGCGGCGCGTAGTGCTGGATTAGAATTCTAAAAAAGGAGAATTAAAAGTATGAGTTTAGAAAATAAAAAAACAATTATTGATGATAAAGAAAATACTGAAGTTCAAAAATCAGTAGCAAAACCTTCTGTTAAAGCAGAAGTAAAAAATCCTGCTGGTAATGAAAATAAAATTAGACATACTAATTCATCACAACCAAGAAATAGCCACGATAAAAAAGAAAATAAAGTTCGTGAACCACGTAAAAATTTTGAACGTAAACCAAAAACTCCAAGTGAATTTATTGAAAAAGTGATTTGAATCAGAAAAATTAACAAAGTAACAACTGGGGGAAGAAGATTGCGTTTCTCTGCTGCTGTTGCTATTGGTAATGGTAAAGGAGTAGTTGGTTTTGGTATATCTAAAGCCAATGAAGTTCCTGATGCAATTAAAAAGGCAATTGAAGCTGCTCACAAAAATTTAACAACAATTACGATAACTAAAAACAATAATTCTATTGTTCATGAAGTTAAAGGTAAATATTGTGGAAGTGAAATTTTATTAAAACCAGCTAAAGAAGGAATCGGAATTAAAGCTGGTGGATCTGCTCGTGATATTTTAGAATTAGCTGGTATTCATAATATTTATTCAAAAGCATTTAGATCTAGAAATAAAATTAATTTAGCTAGAGCAACAATTGCAGGTCTTGGCAATGTTAAACCAGCAGAATATTTTATAAAAAATAAAAATCTTACTACTAAGCGTAGTAATGGTTAGAGGTGGATTATGGAAACAACATTACATAACTTAAAACCAACACCAGGTTCTCGTAAAGACATTAAACGTTTAGGTAGAGGAACTTCATCTGGAAAAGGTAAAACGGCTGGTAAAGGGACAAAAGGACAAAATGCCCGTACCGGTGGTGGAACAAGACCCGGATTTGAAGGAGGACAAACACCACTGTACCGTCGTATTTCAAAACGAGGGTTTACTAACTTTACTACAACCAATTATAGTATTATTAACTTAGAACAAATTGATTTAATTAAAGAGCATGAAATAACACCTGAACTTTTATTTCAATTAAAATTGATTAGAAGTAAAAAAGATGGTATTAAAGTTCTTGGTAAAGGTAAATTAACAACACCAAAAACAATTAAAGCTCATAAATTTTCAAAATCAGCAATTACTGCTATTGAACAATCCGGAGGAAAAGCGCAGGTGATCTAAGTGTTCACAACAACCCGTGAATTAATAAAAAAGTATAAAGAAGTTATAATTAGAATTTTATTTACCATTTTTATTTTATTTATCTTTCGTGTTGGAGCATTTATTACAGTTCCAGGAGTAACTTTGAATGAAGATTTAAGTAGCAGTAATAGTAGTGGTATTGAATTCTTTAATTTAATTTCAATGTTAGGTGGTGGTGCTATTAGCAGATTTTCTGTTTTTGCACTTGGAGTCTCGCCTTACATTACTGCATCAATTATTGTGCAGTTATTATCAACTGATGTTGTTCCTACTTTAACAAGATGGGCTAAATCAGGCGAAAAAGGTAAGAAAAAATTAGAGTTAATGAATCGAGTATTAACTGTTCCCTTTGCTATTATGCAAGGTTTTGCCACTATCTTTGGCTTACAATCTAAACATATTATTAGTGTTGATTGAAGTTCGGGATCGGGAGCAGCCGGACCAGAAGTTTTCTATTATGTATTAATTCCAGCTATTTTACTAGCAGGGACAATGTTATCATTATGAATGGCTGATCAGATTACTAATCGTGGTATTGGTAATGGAATTTCACTAATTATTTTTGGTGGAATTGCTGCTAATTTACCATTTAACTTAGCTTCAACTTTTAAGTATTGAGTAGGACCAGATACTAATAACGGTGTTATTTTTCAAGGGGCTTTAAAATTTGCTCTTTATTTTGCAGCCGTCCTACTGATTATTCTTGTTGTTGTATTCTTTAGTGAATCAGAGCGACACTTACCAATTCAACAAACTGGTAGTGGTTTAACTTTAAAGGGTGATAAAAGTTCTTATTTACCTTTAAAAGTTAACTCAGCCGGAGTAATTCCTGTTATTTTTTCTTCGGCACTAATTACTGCTCCAATGACAGTGGCACAAATTGTTGATCAAAATAGTGGTTTTGCTAATTTTGCTAGAAATTATTTATCTTTACAGTCGTGGCCGGGAATTAGTATTTTTGCTATAATGACGATTATGTTTACTTTCTTATATGCACAAGTGCAAATTAATCCAGAACAAATGGCTAAGAATTTTCAAAAATCAGGAACTTATATTCCTGGCGTTCAGCCAGGGAAGGAAACAGAAATTTATATTAAAAGAATGTTAAATCGTTTAAGTACGATTGGTTCCTTTTTCTTAACTGCTGTTGCAGTAACTCCATTTTTGATTTCTAAATTTACTAATCTACCTTCTTCATTAGCAGTTGGTGGAACTGGATTAATAATTATGGTTGGAGTAGCATTAGATACAACAAAACAAATTAAGGGACGAATTACTCAACATTCATTCTTAAATTATAAGGACAACAAAGATGTTAAAGAACACTTATGGTCTTAGGGGGTAACGATGAATTTAATTATTTTAGGTCCACCAGGATCAGGGAAAGGGACACAGTCACAGTTTCTGAAAGAACAATATAATTTAATGCATTTATCAACTGGTGATTTGTTTCGTGATGAAATCACAAAACAATCACCAGTAGGTAAAAAAGCTCAAACTTATGTTAATAAGGGTCAATATGTTCCTGATGAGATTACAAATGAGATTATTAGTAATACTTTAAAAAATATTAAACATAATTTTATTCTTGATGGTTATCCAAGAACAATCTCACAAGTAGCATCATTAGACAAAGTATTAACAAGTTTGAATGAAACGCTTTCAATGGTATTGTATCTAGATATTAATGAAGAAACAGTTATTAAACGTTTGTATTCAAGAGTTACTTGTCCTCAATGTAAAGCAATTTATAATCTTAATTTCCTACCACCAAAGATTACTGGTATTTGTGATAATGATGGGGTAAAATTAATTAAGCGAATTGATGATAGTGATGAAAAGACAATTATCAATCGTTTAAAAACTTACAAAGTAGCAACGGCACCATTGGTAGATTCTTATCAAGAACGTGGACTGTTAAGAACAGTGGATGCCAACCAAGATAATAGTGATATTAAAAAACAAATTAAATCATATTTATCATCATTAAAAGGAAATAAAAATAATGGTTAGCATTAAAAGTCAAAGTGAAATTCAAAATATCAAAGCCGCTAGTCAAGTTGTAGCACTTATTCATAAAGAGTTAGCAAAGATAATAAAAGTTGGGATAACGGGTAAAATACTTGATAAAGTGGCAGCACAAATTATTAAAGAAAATAATGCTGTACCTTCTTTTTTAAATTATCATGGGTTTCCTGCCACAATTTGTGTTTCAGTTAATGAACAATTAATTCATGGCATTCCTAATGATAAACCTTTTAAAATGAATGATATTGTGAAAATTGATGCTGGTGCTGCTGTTAATGGTTATCATGCAGATGCTGCCTTTACAATGTGTGTTGGTGGGAAACCAACACCAGAACAAGCAAAACTTATTAATGTGACTAAAGAATCATTAAATAAAGCAATAGCAATTATTGCACCAGGAGTTAGAATTGGTGATATTAGTAACGCCATTCAAACTTATGTAGAAAGCGAAGGCTTTTATTTACCAACATCATATACTGGGCATGGTATTGGTAAAAAACTCCACGAAGACCCAGCTATTCCTAATGTTGGTAAGCCCAACACTGGAATAAAATTGCAGTCAGGAATGACAATTTGTATTGAACCAATGGTTCAAACAACAACTGATAAAATTCTGGTTTTAAGTGATAAGTGAACAGTAGTTGCTGCTGATAAACAGCAGACTGCTCACTTTGAACACACTATCCTAGTAACTAATGATGGATGTGAAGTACTAACAATACTTAATGAAAATCAAAAAAATAATGAGGAATGTAATTAATGGCTAAACCAAAACAAGTAGTTAAACCCAAAGTTCAAAAAGTAAAAAAAACTAATGATAGTACTATTGAATGTGAAGGTATAGTAATAGAAGTCTTACCTAATGCTAGATTTAAAGTAAAGTTGAATGAATATGACTTTACTCCTATTGTAAGACCATCTGGTCGTATGCAAACACATAAAATTAAAATTATCAAAGGTGATCATGTAAAAGTTGAATTATCAACTTATAATTTAACTGAAGGACGAATTACTTTTCGTAACAGAATGGCTACTACACATTTACCGATAAATAAAGATGATGAAAACAAAGAAAACTAATAGTTTAACAGGAGGAAAATGATGAAAGTACAAGCATCAGTTAAAAAAATTTGTGACAAATGTCAACCAATCAAACGTAAAAAACGTAATGTAATCATTTGTGAAAATCCTAAACATAAGCAACGTCAAGGATAGAAATATTAAGGAGGAAAAATAAATATGACATCAAATACTAATAATGCAAGTCGAAGAATTGCGCAAGTAAATATTCCTGGAAATCAACATACAGTAATTGGTTTAACAAGAATTTATGGAATTGGTCGCAGCAAATCTTCAGAAATATTAAAAGAACTAAAAATTGAAGAAACTAAAAAAATTAATGAATTAACAGAAAAAGAATTAAGTTCAATTAGTCAATTAATTGAAAAGAAATATAAAACTGAAGGTGAACTAAGACGTGAAGTGTCTTTAAACATTAAGAGATTAATGGAAATTGGATGTTATCGTGGTATTCGTCATCGTAAAGGATTACCAGCCAGAGGACAATCAACAAAAACTAATGCAAGAACTTGCAAGGGACCACGTAAAACGGTTGCTAACAAGAAAAAAGCAAGTTAATTAGGAGGAAAAAAATAATGAATATAAAAACAACAGTAAAGAAAAAAATTAAAGTTAATCCTAATTTTATTAAAGCAAAAGCATTTATTAAAGTAAGTTTTAATAATACTATTGTTACTATTACTGATCTTAATGGTAATGTTATTGCTTGATCAAGTGCTGGAGCAGTAGGTTTCAAAGGAACTCGTAAATCAACTCCTCACTCAGCACAGTTAGCAGCTGAAGCTGCAGGTAAAACTGCTATGGAACACGGAGTTAAAATTTTAAGTGTTTTTGTTAATGGAACAGGACCAGGAAGAGAACCATCAATTCGTAGTTTACAAGCAGTAGGTTTTGAAATCAAAGATTTAAATGATGTGACACCAATCCCTCATAATGGTTGTCGTCCACCAAAAAAACCAAGAAAATAAAGTAGGTGAAAATAAAACATGGAACAACAATTTTTAAAACCAAAATTTAGTTTAAACAGTGAAAATAGTGCTATTAATTACAGTGAATTTATTGTGAGTCAATTAGAACGTGGTTATGGAACAACTTTAGCTAATGCCTTAAGAAGAACATTATTATCTTCAGTACCAGGTATTTCTGTATATGCAATTAGAATAAGTGGTGTATCTCATGAATTTACTGCAGTTAAAGGTGTAATTGAAAATGTTTCTGAAATAATTTTAAATGTTAAGGACTTAGTTTTAGCTTTTGATGGTGATATTCAAAAGGACGAAAAAATTGCTAATTTAAAAATTAGTATTACTGGTGAACAAGATATTACTGCCGGAGATATTATTTGTCCAACTGATGTTAGAGTAGTTAATCCAGAATTAATTATTGCTCGAACAACTTCAAGAAATGTTCTTTTTGAAATGGAATTAATGGTAAAGAAATCTCGTGGTTATTCTTCATTTGAGGAAAATAAAAAAGAAATTGCTAATAGTTCAGGCATTATTGCTATTGATTCAAACTTTTCACCTGTTGAAAAAGTTGATTATAAAATTGAACCTGTAACTAAAACATTAAAAGGTATTGAATATGAAAAATTAATTCTTCGTGTACAAACTAATGGTTCAGTTAAAGCAGCATCAGCTATTGCAATGGCAGCTAAAATTTTAATGAGTCATATTGAGTTTTTTGTTAATTTAGATGATAATGTTAAAAACTTTGAAGTTATTTCAATTACTAATGAGCAAGAAAATAATGATTTAAACAAAGCCTTAGAAGAATTGAATTTAACTGTTCGTTCATACAATTGTTTAAAACGTGATGGTTATAAAACTTTGGGTGATATTGTAACTAAAAGTTTAGATGAAATTAAACAAATTAAACATTTAGGTTCAAAATCAATTAAAGAAATTGAAGATTGTGTATCAAAACATAATTTAGAGTTTTCTATTAAAAACTAAGAAGGAGGATAAGAAAAAATGTCATATATTAACGATATCGGAAGAAATAGTGCTAAAGTAGATGCTGAAATCCGTAATTTAGCAAGTGAATTAATTGTTCATGGAAAATTAGTTTTGTTAGAAAAAAGAGCAAAAAGATTACAAACATTTATTGAACCTTTAGTAACGTTAGCTAAACGTGGTGATTTGCATTCAAGAAGAATGGCAATTGCTAAATTGCGTAAAATTACAACTAAAGAGCATCCAAAGGATGGTGTTATTCCAACATTATTTGGCAATATTGCTGAAAGATATAAAGACCGTAAAGGTGGATATACAAAGTTAATTAAAGTAGATAATAGAACTGGTGATAATGCACCAATGGTATTAATTACTTTTGTTTAATTAAAAATATTAAAGCAAGAAAATTTTGGAAAGAGTAAAGCATTTTTATGTTTTCTCTTTTTTAGCTGAATTATACTTGTAAGTGCAAGTAAATAAAATTGCAAAAAATTCTCATATAAAAATTCCATAATGCTAAATTTAGTTTAGAAAAAAGTAAGGAGTTTTTATATGAGTTATAAACATCTTGGCATAGATGAAAGGATTTATATTGAGAATCAATTGAAATTTAAATTTAAAATTAGTGAAATAGCTAAAAATCTTAATCGAAGTATTAGTACTATTATTCGAGAAATTAATAGAAATAAATATAATAATCATGATTTTTCATTAATTGCACAAAATAAAGCTGAAAATCGAAAACAATCACATATTAGTTTTCATAAGTTTAAAAATAAGAATTTAGTAAAATATGTACAACAAAAATTACTATTAGGTTGATCACCTGAACAAATTTATGGCAGAATTAAAAATTTTCATAAAGAGTGAGTTATTAGTTTTAAAACAATTTATACTTGAATTTATTTTGGAATGCTTGATCAAGTTACTAGTAAAAATTTAAGAAGAAAAGGTAAAAAACGAAAATCTAAAGAAAATCGTGGCAAGTTTAATGGTAAATCAATTAAAGAACGAGATATAAATGTTAATGATCGTATAACACTTGGTCATTGAGAAGGAGATACTATAGTATCATCACGAGGTAAAAGCAAATCATGTTTAATAACTTTAGTTGAAAGAGTATCACGATTTACTTTAGCAATATTAGTTAAAAACAGAACTACTAAAGTTATTAATAAAAATGTCAGTTATTATTTATCAATTCTTCCTAAAAACATTGTTAAAACTATTACTTTTGATCGTGGCAAAGAATTTTCAAATTGACAACAACTTGAAAAAAATTTAGATGTAAAAATTTATTTTGCCAATCCATATTCACCTTGACAAAGAGGTACTAATGAAAATACTAATGGTTTAATTAGAGAAAAATTTCCTAAAAAATTTATTTTTTCAAAAACTAATAAAAATGAAGTTCATAAATTTATATTGTCTTTAAATCAAAGACCGAGAAAAATATTAAATTATCTTTCACCAATCGAATATTTGGATAGAAAAATAATTTAGTTGCACTTACCTTTACAATTTAGCATTCAGCAAATAATAAATTTAATAGAAAATTGTCTGTTAAGTAAAAATATTAAATTTGAACGTTTTGTTGAAGTTATTATTGATAATAATATTTCTGATAATAATATATCTGATAATAATATATTTGATAATAATATATTTGATAATAATATATCTGATAATAATATATCTGATAATAATATATCTGATACTAATGGTTATTATGATGAGGTTGATACTGTTTCCTTATTAAGTAATGATGATGATACAAGTGATGTAGACAGTATAATTTGAGAGTCTAATAATAATTTTTCAGATAGTTTAGTTACTGATACTGTTTCTTATACAACAAGATTTTAGTGTTTAAAAATAAACTTTTTTAATAAATCTTAAATATTTTATAAAAATTTAAAAGTGTTATCTAGCAAGTATAATATATATTTAATAAAGTTTATATATAATATATACGAAAAACTAAATATAGTTTTCAATCCATTATTTTTTTTAAAAAAATAATCGATTTTTTTATTTTGAAAGGAAGATTTTGATGCCAGTTACTGAACAAGAAAAACGTAAAAAAGAAAGTTCAGAAATAAAAAAAGTAATTAAAGCCTTTGAAAAAGAAATCGAAGAAAATGATAAGCAAATTAAAAATGAAAAAAAAGAAATAAAAAAATGAGAAAAACTAAAATTAAATATTAATGATGAAAAAAAAGATTTAAGTAAAGAAATTCAAAAACTTAAGATAACCTTAAATGAAATTAAAAATAAATTAAAAGAAAAAAAAGAAAAAAATATTAAATATGAAGAAAAAGAGGTAAAGTTTAAAGAAAAAGATTTAATAAAATTAGAAAATTTAAGAAAAGAAATTGAAAATAAAGTTGAAGTAGAAGAAAAGCAACAACAACAAATACAAGAAAATATAACAAAATTAAAAGAAAATAAACAAGAAATAATAAATCAATTAGAAGAACTTAAAAAAAATGAGAAAGAAATGGAGGAAGAAATAGTCAAATTAAAAGAAACGATTGTTGTTAATGATAATAATGTGAATCTTTTGATTAAAGAAAATGAAAATGAAATATTAGAAGTAAGATTAAAAATTGCTAATTTATCTGCTAGTTTAAAAAGAAAAGAGAAAGAAATAACATTATTAGAATTTGAAGAATTTAAACATGAACAAATTATTTTAGAAAATAAAGAAAAATTAATAAAAGCAAATCATAAATTATATTCAAATAAAAAAACAGAAAATGAAGTTAAAATAGCAGAATTGGAGATCAAAAAAAATAAGAAAATTTGTGAAATATATGAATTACAGCATAAACTAAATATAGTGGTTATAGATGATGCAAATATTAATTTTAAAATTTTAAGTTTACTTTTGATAATATGTAGGCTTGAAAAATCTTCTATAAAAATTGTCAAAGAAATTACAACAAAAAAAGATGTCTTAAAACAAATAAAAAATAATTCATTAGAAGAATCAATAGTAATTTCACCAGAAGAAAACGCTACTTCTGTTCAGCAAAATGCAAAACCATGGTTTAAACGTATATATAAACCATTTACTAAACTTTATAGAGGTAGTAAACAAAAACTTACATTAGGATATTATCAAAGAAAAGAAAAATCTTTAGAAGCGGAAATTAGGAAATTAGAAGCTGAAAAATTAAAAGATTTTTGAAATAAATTTTGATTACTTATGAGCTGTGGTTGTTATAATAATCATGGTAAAACAACAAGAAAAATAGAAGAAAAAAAACGAGAATTAAAAGATATTAAAAAAGAACTAGAAAAATTATCAAAAAATAATGTTTCAAATAATGATCCGCAACCTTCAACTTCATCAGCAGTACCCAGCTCATCTAAAATTTGAAGTGACAAATTATTGAAATCAACAGAAGAAGTAACAAAAACTGAATCTTTATTAAAAGAAAATTCTAAAAATCTAGATATTTCTTTACATTAATTTTATAGAATAGAAATTTATATAACTTTAATTTATAAACTAAATTTTATTAGAAAATGAACAATAATTTAACTTCAATTTTGAACAGATATTGTTCATTTTTTTCTTTTTTTATAATTTTTATAAATTATAAATTGATATATATAAAATTACTGTTATAATTTTACTAGCATAATATTTAAAATGGAGTTAGAAGTAATATGAGTAAATCTAAAATTTCATTAAGTTTAAAAAATGTTGAATTTCGTTATAAACCAGAATACAATAACGCTGTTGATAATGTTAGTTTTGATATTAATCATGGTGAATATATTACTATAATTGGTCATAATGGTAGTGGTAAGTCAACACTTTCAAAAATTATTATTGGTGTTTTACACAAACAAAAAGGTACAATTCAATTATTTGGTGAAACAATTACTAATAAAAACATTAAACAATTACGTCGTCACTTAGGTATTGTTTTTCAAAATCCTGATAACCAATTTATAGGTTCAACTGTTCGTGATGATATTGCTTTTGGCTTGGAAAATCATTTAGTTGAGCCCAGTGATATGCCAGCAATTATTGACAGAGTTTCTAGGGCAGTGGGTATGGAAAAATATTTAGATCATGAACCACTATGATTATCTGGTGGTCAAAAACAACGTGTAGCTATTGCTTCAGTTTTAGCTTTAGAACCTGATATTATTATTTTTGATGAGGCAACTAGTATGCTTGATCCAAAAGGTAAACGAGAAGTTAAAGAAATTATGTTAAAATTACAAGAACAACGCAATAAAACTATTATTTCTATTACTCATGATATGGATGAAATTATTAATGCCGATAAAATTATTGTTATGAATAAAGGTAAATTAGTTCGTTATGGAACTCCATCTGAAATATTAAAAGAATGAGAGTTTTTACAAAGTATTCATTTAGATATTCCTTTTGTTTTAAAAGTATCGTTAGGTTTAAAAAATAAGGGAATTAATATTAATGAAACATTAAGTGAAGAGGAGCTGATTTCTAGCTTATGTCAATTAAATTCAAAGAAGTAAGTTATACTTATTCTCCAAAAACCCCTTATCAATATCAAGCATTAAAAGATATTACTATTGAAATTGTTGAACAAAAAATAGTTGCTATTATTGGTGAAACTGGCAGTGGTAAATCAACTATGATTCAACATATTAATGGTTTATTAGTTCCAATGGCAGGTTCAGTTGCTATTAATGATTTTATTATTAAGGCTAATCAAAAAAAAATTCGTGATATTAAAAAAATACGTAAACAAATTGGCTTAGTTTTTCAATTTCCGGAATATCAGTTATTTGAAGAAACTATTGAACGAGATATTATGTTTGGACCAGTTAATTTTGGTGAGAAAAAAGATAAAGCACGAGAGTTAGCAAAAAAATATATTAATTTGGTGGGATTAGACGAAACATACTTATCAAGAAGTCCATTTGATTTGTCTGGTGGTCAAAAACGAAGAGTTGCTATTGCTGGTATTTTGGCATTACAAGGTCATACTTTAATTTTAGATGAACCAACAGCAGGACTTGATCCCGATGGTGAAAAAGAATTAATTAATTTATTTTATGATTTAAATCATAAAGAAAATAAAACTATTATTTTAGTAACTCATAATATGAATCATGTACTAATGGTTGCTGATGAAGTTATTGTATTACATAATACACAGATTTATAAAAAAGCAGATCCAATTACTATTTTTAGAGATAAAAAATTAATTACCGAAACCGGAATTGAGCCACCAAAAATTTATAGTTTTTTATATAAATTAGAAGCAGCAGGATTTGATACATCAAAAATTACTGCTAGAAGTGATTCAGAATTAATTGACCAGTTGTCAAAAATATTATCCAAAAAAAATAGCAATAAAAAGTAAGGAGTAATAAATAATGAAAGTTAGTTTTGGTCGTTATTTACCTTTAAATTCAATCATTCATCGTGTAGATCCAAGAATTAAATTACTAGTTTTAATTTGTTTAATTGCTTCACTTTTTTTTCATACTGGTTTTGAAGGTTACGCTCTTATTGGTTTTACTGTCATAACAATTTTCTTTTGTGCAAAATTACCTTTTATGATGTTATTAAAATTAATGCGCCCCATTTTATTTATGGCATTTATTTTATTTATAATTAACTGTTTTTTAACTGATGGCCCTAATGTTGGAATGATTTGACGTTGGCATGGTATTAAAGTATCGTATAAAGCTATATTTGTTAGTATTTATATTGCTCTTAGAATTTATTTAATGATTTTAATTACAACAATTTTAACAACCACAACTCAACCATTAGATTTAACATTAGCATTAGAAGATTTAATGTTACCACTAAAATTAATTAAATTTCCAGTACATATTATTTCAATGATTATTTCTATTGCTCTTCGTTCAATTCCTACATTATTAGATGAAGCGGGCAGAATTTTAAAAGCGCAAGCATCACGTGGTGTAGATTTAAAGAATGGTCATTTTAAAGAAAAAGTTAAATCGTTAGTATCATTAATTATTCCCTTATTAGTTTCTTCATTTCAAAAAGCAGAAGATTTAGCATACGCTATGGATTCAAGGGGTTATGATCCGCAAGGTAAAAGAACACGTTTTCGTCAATACCATATTGATTTTAAAGATATATTTTTCTTTATTATTGGTGTAGGATTGTTAGCATTTCTTATATCTTATACTTATCATCCAGAAATATTTTGAAGAATTCCATTTATTGATGATTATTATTCACAATAATATGCTAAATTGTAAAGGTAAGTGCAACTAAATTATTTTTCTATCCAAATATTCGATTGGTGAAAGACAATTTAATATTTTTCTCGGTCTTTGATTTAAAGACAATATAAATTTATGAACTTCATTTTTATTAGTTTTTGAAAAAATAAATTTTTTAGGAAATTTTTCTCTAATTAAACCATTAGTATTTTCATTAGTACCTCTTTGTCAAGGTGAATATGGATTGGCAAAATAAATTTTTACATCTAAATTTTTTTCAAGTTGTTGTCAATTTGAAAATTCTTTGCCACGATCAAAAGTAATAGTTTTAACAATTTTTTTAGGAAGAATTGATAAATAATAACTGACATTTTTATTAATAACTTTAGTAGTTCTGTTTTTAACTAACATGGCTAAAGTAAATCGTGATACTCTTTCAACTAAAGTTATTAAACATGATTTGCTTTTACCTCGTGATGATACTATAGTATCTCCTTCTCAATGACCAAGTGTTATACGATCATTAACATTTATATCTCGTTCTTTAATTGATTTACCATTAAACTTGCCACGATTTTCTTTAGATTTTCGTTTTTTACCTTTTCTTCTTCAATTTTTACTAGTAACTTTATCAAGCATTCCAAAATAAATTCAAGTATAAATTGTTTTAAAACTAATAACTCACTCTTTATGAAAATTTTTAATTCTGCCATAAATTTGTTCAGGTGATCAACCTAATAGTAATTTTTGTTGTACATATTTTACTAAATTCTTATTTTTAAACTTATGAAAACTAATATGTGATTGTTTTCGATTTTCAGCTTTATTTTGTGCAATTAATGAAAAATAATGATTATTATCTTTATTTCTATTAATTTCTCGAATAATAGTACTAATACTTCGATTAAGATTTTTAGCTATTTCACTAATTTTAAATTTAAATTTCAATTGATTCTCAATATAAATCCTTTCATCTATGCCAAGATGTTTATAACTCATATAAAAACTCCTTACTTTTTTCTAAACTAAATTTAGCATTATGAAATTTTTATATGAGAATTTTTTGCAATTTTATTTACTTGCACTTACAAGTATAATTCAGCAATTTTATTTACTTGCACTTACAAGTATAATTCAGCAAATGAATTATTTAAACTTGATGATAACCAGTTTAATTGATTATCTATTACAAATGAATTAGAAAGTAATAATATTCCGTCATTAATTCCTGCTGATTGAACATTAGGTAATGGTGATTATGGAAAGTATTTTACAAGAGCAATTATTAGTAACAATAAAATTGAAAATGCTTTAAATTTATACGGTTCAAATAAAGCTCAATTATTTTCTAAATTAGAATTTTATAAAGCAATTTCACAAATTGATAATAATGATGAATTTGAATTACAAATTGAAAATCCGATTAATAACTTAAATCGGATTGAAATTAGTGGTATATTTGGTGCTGGTAATTATGAATTAATTTTAATAACTGATAAACAAGAAATAAACTTACAAAATATTAATTTATTTGATAAATATAATGAGAATATTTCTTATATAAATGTAGAAATTTAATTATCAAAATATCAATCAGGATAGTTACCATCTCATTTTATATCATCTTCATGTTTCGGTTTTTTAGAAAAATATAATTGAAAAATATTTTCACTTGTATATGTATTAACTCAAATATTAGTTGTTCAATATACCATTTCTCCATTTCGTGTTAAATAATGCTTAACATTAGTACCTACATTATGGGTAAGCACCCCCCATGATTAAACCAATTGTTCCAGTTGTTGCACCAGTTAGTGCTAATGCTAATGTTATTTTACTTAAATTTGTTTTTATTCATGTTTTCATATTAAATTGCTCCTTTTTTATTTTATTATTTTTTCTTAACTCTTCACAAGTTTTTAATCATTTTGGTAATAATTCATGTTCTAAATTAATTGCATGATTTTCACAAAGAAAAAGACTAAATGTTGTTGATTTTAATTCTAATAAAACAATATTACTTCATTTTTGACTACAATTTTTATTTTGACAGATAACATTCATTTTTCAAAATCTTTTTGAAAGATTTTAAGTTACTTACAACTTTTAATAACTTTTCTTTGTTCATGATAATTTACTCCTATTTTTAAATGAAATTTAAGATATTACACAATTATTATTTTTAATAAAAACTTTACTACTTTTTTCTTGATTATTAATAGATTTATATGAATTAATAATATTGATATCATTTAATTGTAACAATGGTGTTAATTCTGTTAATTCTGTAATTTTACTTAGTTCGTTTGATAACTTTCTTTTAGAAATTTCTAGTTCTTTTTCAAAACTAACAATTTCCCTTGAATAAATTCTTAAATCATATTCATTGGGTTTATTTTTTTCTTTCTCTTTAATTATTATAATATTTATATAATTAATCATTTCTTGAATTTCTTGAATTTTATTTTTTAAAATTTCTATTTTTCCTATTTCCATTTTAATTTCTCCTTATCTCTTAACATTTTATTGTTAAATTATACTTATTTTTTGATATTTTTACAATTATACTTTTAAACGTAAAATAACGCCTAAATTAAAGGCGTTTATTTTATGATACCTATACTATTAATTATATTGAAATTGTTTATTATATTTGCTAAATTGTAAAGGTAAGTGCAACTAAATTATTTTTCTATCCAAATATTCGATTGGTGAAAGATAATTTAATATTTTTCTCGGTCTTTGATTTAAAGACAATATAAATTTATGAACTTCATTTTTATTAGTTTTTGAAAAAATAAATTTTTTAGGAAATTTTTCTCTAATTAAACCATTAGTATTTTCATTAGTACCTCTTTGTCAAGGTGAATATGGATTGGCAAAATAAATTTTTACATCTAAATTTTTTTCAAGTTGTTGTCAATTTGAAAATTCTTTGCCACGATCAAAAGTAATAGTTTTAACAATGTTTTTAGGAAGAATTGATAAATAATAACTGACATTTTTATTAATAACTTTAGTATTTCTGTTTTTAACTAACATGGCTAAAGTCAATCGTGATACTCTTTCAACTAAAGTTATTAAACATGATTTGCTTTTACCTCGTGATGATACTATAGTATCTCCTTCTCAATGACCAAGTGTTATACGATCATTAACATTTATATCTCGTTCTTTAATTGATTTACCATTAAACTTGCCACGATTTTCTTTAGATTTTCGTTTTTTACCTTTTCTGCTTAAATTTTTACTAGTAACTTTATCAAGCATTCCAAAATAAATTCAAGTATAAATTGTTTTAAAACTAATAACTCACTCTTTATGAAAATTTTTAATTCTGCCATAAATTTGTTCAGGTGATCAACCTAATAGTAATTTTTGTTGTACATATTTTACTAAATTCTTATTTTTAAACTTATGAAAACTAATATGTGATTGTTTTCGATTTTCAGCTTTATTTTGTGCAATTACTGAAAAATAATGATTATTATCTTTATTTCTATTAATTTCTCGAATAATAGTACTAATACTTCGATTAAGATTTTTAGCTATTTCACTAATTTTAAATTTAAATTTCAATTGATTCTCAATATAAATCCTTTCATCTATGCCAAGATGTTTATAACTCATATAAAAACTCCTTACTTTTTTCTAAACTAAATTTAGCATTATGAAATTTTTATATGAGAATTTTTTGCAATTTTATTTACTTGCACTTACAAGTATAATTCAGCTTTAAGATAATATTAATTATAAAAAGGTTATAGTTTTGTTATAATTAATTTGAAAATATACTAGCAAGAAAGGAAAAAATTATTATGTTAAAAAGTAATTTACAAAATCCTGATTCTGACATTCAAGAAAACAATTATGTTCCAAATAAAAAAACTAAAAAGTTTGATGTTCTTAATAAAATAAAAGTTTCAAGGGCTTTACTTTTTTGATCACCAATTGTGCAAATTATTGGTAGTATTGCTTTTTTAATACTATTAATAGTTAATGCATTTGTTGGGCAAAAAATGGGGTTTGAATTTAGTAAACTGCAATTAGCTTTATCATTATCATATGTTGGAATTGCAATTTTAGTTAGTATTATTTGTTTTATGATACCAGCAAAGAAACTTAAAAAGAAATCTTCATTTAGAATTACTTCTATTTCAACATTAATATTATCAACATTAATGTTAAGCGGTAGTCTAGTTTTTTGATCAATACCAGTATTACTATTTTTTTCATTAATATCATTAATTGTATGAATATGTGAAGTAATAGCAGCGATTATTTTAATTTTAGTAGTTGAAGAATTGCCTAATGAAAAATAAAGTAGGTGAAAATAATGAAAATTAAAGATTTAGATAATATTAAAAACAAAGAAACATATTTTATTCCATATGAACAAAAGACTAAAAATGCATATTTTGTTTATTTGGCAATATCAATAGTTCTTTTTTTATCAGTTTTTATTTTTTCTTTATTTGCTGCTATTAATGTATCAAAATATAAATTATATAATGTAAAACTTACTGATTTTAATTATCCTATTTTGAATTTATTTTATGCTCCAATTGTTTGTTTAATTGCAATTACTGTAAGTATGATTTTATTAATATTTGCTCCTAGAGTAAGTATTGTCTCTTCAAAGTATAGCAGTAGAATGTTTTATACTGCTTTTTTATTATTAATTCTTAGTGTAATGTTAAGTTCAGAAGTACAATTAACTTATATTTCGCAATCTGGAATATTATATAATGAAAATTATCATTGAATTAATCCAATTATTGCAAGAATATTTATTATTTTTAGTTTTTTTTTAATTTTGATTACACAACTATTTTTTTGAATTATGCGTAGAAAGTTTACATTTATGAACTCAGATTATGAAATTTATACTACTAGAAGTATGGAAAAAAAACAAAGACGAATTAGAAAACAAGAATTAAAAAAAATTAAAAAACAAGAAAAGGAATTTAGTAAAAAAACTTTGAATATTAAATAAGGGGGGGCAGATTTATGAGAATTCGTAATTGGTGGTTTATTAGTTTTTATTTATTATTAAGCACATTTATTATTTATGAATTATTTTTTTTAATTGCTTTGTCAAAAAATACAGCTTTAAAAGATTTATATTATTATGGTTTTGAAATTGCAGAACCTTCACCAAGTTTTAATCCTTCAAGTTATACTGCAATTTATTATTTACCAGTAATAGGTTTAGTTGTAAGCAGTTTCGGTTTGATTAGTTGTATTTTTACGGCAAGAGTTTTTCTTGAAAAATCTCCTCGTTTTAAATTTGTATTTTTAGTTGTAAACTTTATAATTTTTGTTGTTGGATTTTTGATAAGTTTTTCTGGTCAATTGCTTTATTGTGAATGAAGTAATGATAGTGCACAAATAATACCTAATAGAGGAGGAACGATTGAAGTACCAAGCTTTTATTATAGAAATTGAGTTTCTTCAACTATTGTTTGATCAATTTTTGGTTTTTATTTTGCATTACTTGTTGCAGCAGTTATTTTATTACTTAAATTAAATTTAATTAATGTTCAAACATATCACTTTTATCGTCAACGTATTGAAGCAGCAATTGATTTTGAACCAGAATTAAAACAACCATTACCAAGTTCTAATGAATTTGATCCAAATGATACACAGACTATTACAATTTTTCTTGATGAAGAAGTAAATGAAAAATTACAATCTAAAACTAATCGTAAAAAAATAATGAAATCCTCTAAAAATAATAATAAAAAATTAAATTCTAAAAAAAGACTAATAAAGTAGAAAAAAAAGTTAATAAGATTAAAAAATCTTAAATTAAATAAAGATGGTGAAAATATGAAAATTCGTGTACGATATGCACCTAGTCCTACTGGGTATTTACATATTGGTGGTGCTAGAACAGCATTATTTAATTATTTATTGGCAAAAAATAACAAAGGAGATTTTATAGTTAGAATTGAAGATACTGATTTAGAACGTAATATTGAAGATGGAATTAGTTCACAATTAGATAATTTACGTTGAATGGGAATAATTCCTGATGAAACTATTGATTTACCAGGTAAATATGGTCCTTATAAACAAACTGAACGTTTAAATATATATATTCAACATGCATTAATACTAATAAAAGAAAAAAAAGCATATTATTGTTTTTGTACACCTCAATATCTAGAAGAAATGCGTAAGAAACAAGCAGATAAAAATATTTTAGCTTTCCAGTATGATGGAACATGTTCAAAATTAGAGCAGTCTGTAATTGAAGAAAATTTACAAAATAAAATTTCATATGCTATTAGAGTTAAAATTCCAACTAATAAAAGTTATAAAATTAAAGATTTAGTTCGTGGTAATGTTGAATTTAATTCAGTAGACTTAGGAGATTATATTATTATTAAATCAAATGGAGTGGCTACTTATAATTTTGCTGTTGTTATTGATGATCATTTAATGGAAATAAGTCATGTTTTTCGTGGTGAAGAACATTTGTCAAATACACCAAAACAATTAGTTATTTATGAATATTTTAATTGGAAAATGCCAATTTTTGCCCACTTAACATTAATTGTTAATAATAAACGTAAAAAATTATCAAAACGTGATGGTAGCATTATCCAATTTATTCATCAATATCGTAAAGAAGGATATTTGCCAGAAGCAATTTTTAATTTTATTGCTTTATTAGGATGAAGTTCGCATGAAGAAAAAGAAATTTATACTAAAGAACAATTAATTAAATTATTTACCCCAAAATATTTAAGTAAAGCACCAAGTATGTTTGATCCAGAAAAATTAGTGTGAATGAATAATTATTATATTAAAAGATTAAATGTTGAACAATACTTAGCTTTAGTTACACCTTTTATTAAAGAAAAATATAATTGAAATAGCAAAACTATTGAATGATGAAAAGAAGTATTATTAATTTATCAATCACAGTTAGAATATGGTAGTCAAATTAATGAATTGGTAAGTTTATTTTTTAAAAATAATTTTAAGGTAGATATAGAAGCAAAGACTTTTTTGAATGATAATGAATGTAACTTAGTTTGTACAGCATTTATTAAAAAGATTATTGATTGTAAAAATTGAACTAGTGATAATATTAAAAACATTATTAATGAAGTTAAAAAAGAAACTAATGTTAACGGTAAATTATTATTTATGCCAATTAGAATTATTACAACAGGACAAATGCATGGACCTGATTTAGTTAGCGCCATTAAACTATTAGGTTATGATACCATTATTAATAATGTTAAATTAAATTTTAAATATTAAAGAAAAATAAATATTATTACTTATATAGAAAATATAATATTTGCTTTTGTTATAAGCTGAATTATACTTGTAAGTGCAAGTAAATAAAATTGCAAAAAATTCTCATATAAAAATTTCATAATGCTAAATTTAGTTTAGAAAAAAGTAAGGAGTTTTTATATGAGTTATAAACATCTTGGCATAGATGAAAGGATTTATATTGAGAATCAATTGAAATTTAAATTTAAATTTAAAATTAGTGAAATAGCTAAAAATCTTAATCGAAGTATTAGTACTATTATTCGAGAAATTAATAGAAATAAAGATAATAATCATTATTTCTATTAATTGCACAAAATAAAGCTGAAAATCGAAAACAATCACATATTAGTTTTCATAAGTTTAAAAATAAGAATTTAGTAAAATATGTACAACAAAAATTACTATTAGGTTGATCACCTGAACAAATTTATGGCAGAATTAAAAATTTTCATAAAGAGTGAGTTATTAGTTTTAAAACAATTTATACTTGAATTTATTTTGGAATGCTTGATAAAGTTACTAGTAAAAATTTAAGAAGAAAAGGTAAAAAACGAAAATCTAAAGAAAATCGTGGCAAGTTTAATGGTAAATCAATTAAAGAACGAGATATAAATGTTAATGATCGTATAACACTTGGTCATTGAGAAGGAGATACTATAGTATCATCACGAGGTAAAAGCAAATCATGTTTAATAACTTTAGTTGAAAGAGTATCACGATTTACTTTAGCAATATTAGTTAAAAACAGAACTACTAAAGTTATTAATAAAAATGTCAGTTATTATTTATCAATTCTTCCTAAAAACATTGTTAAAACTATTACTTTTGATCGTGGCAAAGAATTTTCAAATTGACAACAACTTGAAAAAAATTTAGATGTAAAAATTTATTTTGCCAATCCATATTCACCTTGACAAAGAGGTACTAATGAAAATACTAATGGTTTAATTAGAGAAAAATTTCCTAAAAAATTTATTTTTTCAAAAACTAATAAAAATGAAGTTCATAAATTTATATTGTCTTTAAATCAAAGACCGAGAAAAATACTAAATTATCTTTCACCAATCGAATATTTGGATAGAAAAATAATTTAGTTGCACTTACCTTTACAATTTAGCTTATTAATTAGTATTGGTAGAAATACTACTGGTGATTACATCTTTCATTCATTAAAAGAAATACCCCACTTATTAATTGCTGGTAGTACTGGTTCAGGAAAATCAGTTTTTATTAATGATTTACTAATTTCTTTGCTCTTACAATACAAACCTCATGAAATAAAACTAATATTAATCGATCCTAAATGAGTAGAATTAGCAATTTATAATGATATCCCACATTTAATTATTCCAGTAATTAATGAAGCAAACAAAACACCAGCAGCATTACAAGTAGTAATTTTAGAAATGATGCGTCGATACCAACTATTTGCAAAAAATGGAAATCGTGATATTGAAAGTTATAATAAAAAAATAAGTCAAGAACTTGATAAATTACCTTATTATATTATTGTTATTGATGAATTAGCAGATTTAATGGTACAAGCAAGCAAACAAATTGAAGAAGGGATCATGCGAATTACACAAATGGGTCGAACAGCAGGAATTCATTTAGTAATAGCAACACAAAGACCATCAGTAGATGTAATTACTGGCGTAATTAAAAATAATATTCCAGCAAGAATTGCTTTTAAAGTTGCATCTTGAATTGATTCAAAAACAATCCTTGATACTGCTGGAGCAGAAAAATTATTAGGTAAAGGCGATATGTTATTTTTAGCTCCAGGACAAAATAATATCAATCGTTTACAAGCACCATGAATTAGTGATGAAGATGTTTCAAAATTAATAAAGTTTATTAAAGAACAATCTTCGATTAAATATGATAATAATTTTATTGAAAAAATGAAAGAAATTAAAGATTCAAAAAAATAAAATAAGTTTTCTGTTAATTAACAGAAAACTTATTTTCATATTCCAAACATAAAATAATTATTTTATTATTGAGGTAATTTTATATTTTCATAAATGGGAAATTTATTTAAAAACATATCAACTTTTTTTCTTAATTCATTTAAACCATCATCATTAATACCCTTAGGTAATTTTCAAGCACTAATAATAATCTTTCCTAATTCAATAAACTGTTCTTCTTTAAAACCTCTCGTTGTCATTGCTGGACTACCAAAACGAACACCACTAGTAATAACAGCTGGTAAAGGATCAAAGGGAACACCATTCTTATTAGCAACAATATTAATCTTTTCTAAAATATCAACAGCTTCTTTACCATTTAAACCGTTAATATTAGTAACATTAACAGTTAATAAATGATTATCAGTTCCACCCGCCACTACATGAAATTTTGCATCAAGAAAAGTTTTCGCTAATGCTTGAGCATTTTTAATTACTTGCATTTGATAAGTTTTAAATTCTGGCGTTAATGCTTCATAAAAAGCTTGTGCTTTTGCTGCAATAATATGTTCCAATGGCCCACCTTGATTACCGGGAAATACCGCACTATCAATTTTCTTTTTTAATTCTTCGGTGCAAAGAATAGCACCACCACGTGGTCCTCTTAATGTTTTATGAGTTGTTGTTGTTGTAATATCAGCATAACAAATAGGATTTTGATGTAATCCAGCAGCAATTAATCCAGCAATATGCGCCATATCAACCATTAAATATGCTCCAACAGTATCGGCAATTTTACGAAACTTTGATCAATCAATAAGTCTTGAATAAGCACTAGCTCCTGCTACAATAATTTTTGGTTTACATTCTTTAGCAATTTTTAAAATTTCATCATAATCTAAATATTCATCCTTTTTACTTACACCATAATTAACACCGTGATAAATTTTACCAGAAAAATTAATTTTATAACCATGAGTTAAATGACCACCGGCATCAAGTTCCATACCAAGAATAGTATCACCTGGACGTAATATAGCAGCATATGCTTCAGCATTAGCTTGACTACCAGAATGAGGTTGTACATTAGCATGAAAATTACCTTTTTTACATTGACCTGGTTTATGATTACAATTAAATAATTGTTTAAAACGCTCTATTGCCAAATTTTCAATTTTATCAACATTTTCGCAACCATTATAATATCTTCTGCCCGGATAACCTTCTGCATACTTATTAGTTAATATTGTTCCAGCAAGTGTAAGTACAGCTGGTGATACATAGTTTTCTGAAGCTATTAATTCAATATGATTTTGTTGACGTTGTCATTCATCTTTCACAATTTTTTTTAATTCTGGGTCAAGACCCTTATTAAAAGATTTATCCATTTTTAAACATCCTCTCTTTAATAATTTAATAGTAAAATTATTTTAGTTTTGCAACTCTTAATTGATGTCTTTTTTCATCACTTGTTTTAGTATTTAAAAATAATTTCACAAGTTCTACTGCTTTATAATCAGAAATAATTCTAGCACCTAGTGCTAAAACATTAGCGTCATTATGAAGCCTTGCCAATCTTACTGTTTCTTCTTCATAGCAAAGGGCACAACGAACACCATTAATACGATTGGTAGCAATGCTAATACCAATACCAGTACCACAAATTACAATACCAAAATCTGCTTTTTTACTAACAATAGCATTAGCAACATTAAAACCAAAATTAGGATAATCAACAGGCTCACTGCTATTTGTTCCTAAATCTAAAATTTGATAGCCTTCTGTATGTAAAAATTTAATAATTGGTTGTTTAAATTCATAAGCGGTATGATCATTACCAATAGCAATTACTAAACCATTAGTTTTCAACTTTATCACTTCCTTAGTTTAAATATTAGTTTTATTATACCTATTAATTTTAAAATTAATATATTTTCTTTTTAAAATGCTGAATTATACTTGTAAGTGCAAGTAAATAAAATTGCAAAAAATTCTCATATAAAAATTTCATAATGCTAAATTTAGTTTAGAAAAAAGTAAGGAGTTTTTATATGAGTTATAAACATCTTGGCATAGATGAAAGGATTTATATTGAGAATCAATTGAAATTTAAATTTAAAATTAGTGAAATAGCTAAAAATCTTAATCGAAGTATTAGTACTATTATTCGAGAAATTAATAGAAATAAAGATAATAATCATTATTTTTCATTAATTGCACAAAATAAAGCTGAAAATCGAAAACAATCACATATTAGTTTTCATAAGTTTAAAAATAAGAATTTAGTAAAATATGTACAACAAAAATTACTATTAGGTGGATCACCTGAACAAATTTATGGCAGAATTAAAAATTTTCATAAAGAGTGAGTTATTAGTTTTAAAACAATTTATACTTGAATTTATTTTGGAATGCTTGATAAAGTTACTAGTAAAAATTTAAGAAGAAAAGGTAAAAAACGAAAATCTAAAGAAAATCGTGGCAAGTTTAATGGTAAATCCATTAAAGAACGAGATATAAATGTTAATGATCGTATAACACTTGGTCATTGAGAAGGAGATACTATAGTATCATCACGAGGTAAAAGCAAATCATGTTTAATAACTTTAGTTGAAAGAGTATCACGATTTACTTTAGCAATATTAGTTAAAAACAGAACTACTAAAGTTATTAATAAAAATGTCAGTTATTATTTATCAATTCTTCCTAAAAACATTGTTAAAACTATTACTTTTGATCGTGGCAAAGAATTTTCAAATTGACAACAACTTGAAAAAAATTTAGATGTAAAAATTTATTTTGCCAATCCATATTCACCTTGACAAAGAGGTACTAATGAAAATACTAATGGTTTAATTAGAGAAAAATTTCCTAAAAAATTTATTTTTTCAAAAACTAATAAAAATGAAGTTCATAAATTTATATTGTCTTTAAATCAAAGACCGAGAAAAATACTAAATTATCTTTCACCAATCGAATATTTGGATAGAAAAATAATTTAGTTGCACTTACCTTTACAATTTAGCAAATAATTTTTATTACAAAAAGAAAAATATTTTTTCCTATAATAATCAAATTTAATCATTATTGCTATTAATAAATATGTTAAAATACTGCTAAAAGAAAGGTGAGATTCTTATTATGAAAATTAAAAAAATGATCGGAAATAAGTATGAATTAATTATTGAAAAAGATGAAATGATTATTAAAACTTTAGAGCAATTTGCTATTAAAGAAAATATAGGAATGGCACAATTTCAAATGATTGGTGCTATTACTAATGTCACTTTAGGCTATATTCCTAAAAAAAGTACTGATTATGTAAAAAAAACTTTTCTTGAACAATATGAATTGTTATCAACAATTGGAACAATCATTTGAGATGAAAAAGATAGAAATAAACCAATTATTCATTGCCATACTACTTTTGGTGATGATAATTTTAACGTAATTGGTGGTCATTGTTAGACGCGAAAGTTGCTATTAAGGCTGAAGTAATAATTGATATTTTAAGTAATGAAAAAATATCACAAGTTATTGATAATAAAAGTAATTTTCATATTGGAAATTTATCTTAATTTAAGGAAAATCTTAAAAAAATGGTCATATTAATAATAATATGACCATTTTTTTAAGATTTTCCTAATGAACCAAATTCTGTTAATAATTCTTTAGCTTTAAGTTTAATTGCTTCCATTCCTGGCTTAAAAATTTTTCTAGGATCAAACCCTTTATCTTCATTAAGTTTTCCTTCCGTAACATATTTTTCAATAACTGCGGCGAACACTTCTTGTAATTCAGTATTAACATTAATTTTACTAATTCCTAAATTAATAGCTTTTTTAACCTGATCTTTTGGAATTCCAGAACCACCATGTAATACCATTGGCTTATTTGAAGCTACTGATAAATTTTTTAACACATCAAAATTTAAACCATCTCAATTTTTAGGATACTTTCCATGAATATTATTTATTCCGGCTGCTAAAAAGTCAATTCCTAAAGCTGCTAATGATTTACAATCTTCCTCACTAGCAATCTCACCACTACCAATAACTCCATCTTCTTCACCACCAATAGTACCTGCTTCTGCTTCAACAGATGCATTTTTTTTCTGAGCATAAGCAACTACTTCTTTGGTACCTTTTATATTTTCATTAAAATCTAAATGAGAACCATCAAACATAACAGAACTAAAACCAGCATCTAATGCTTTCTTACAAGAATCTACTGATTGACCATGATCTAAATGTAATGCCACTGGAATAGTAATATTTAAATCATTCAATAGCGCTAAAGTCATACTAGCAACTGTGTTAAATCCACCCATGTATTTAATAGCACCTTCTGAAACACCTAAAATAACAGATGATTTAGTTTCTTGTGCAACTTCAAGAATAGATCTTGTTCATTCTAAATTATTAATATTAAAGTGAGCAACGGCATATTTACCTGCTTTTGCTTTATCAATCATATTTTTTGCACTAACAAATTTATTCATTTCTTTTCCTTCTTTCTTAAAATATTATAACCTTATATTATATATTTTCATAAAAAATCTAGTTGCATATATATTTTGAGAATATACAATTCATAAAAATTATAACAATTGCTAAATTGTAAAGGTAAGTGCAACTAAATTATTTTTCTATCCAAATATTCGATTGGTGAAAGATAATTTAGTATTTTTCTCGGTCTTTGATTTAAAGACAATATAAATTTATGAACTTCATTTTTATTAGTTTTTGAAAAAATAAATTTTTTAGGAAATTTTTCTCTAATTAAACCATTAGTATTTTCATTAGTACCTCTTTGTCAAGGTGAATATGGATTGGCAAAATAAATTTTTACATCTAAATTTTTTTCAAGTTGTTGTCAATTTGAAAATTCTTTGCCACGATCAAAAGTAATAGTTTTAACAATGTTTTTAGGAAGAATTGATAAATAATAACTGACATTTTTATTAATAACTTTAGTAGTTCTGTTTTTAACTAATATTGCTAAAGTAAATCGTGATACTCTTTCAACTAAAGTTATTAAACATGATTTGCTTTTACCTCGTGATGATACTATAGTATCTCCTTCTCAATGACCAAGTGTTATACGATCATTAACATTTATATCTCGTTCTTTAATTGATTTACCATTAAACTTGCCACGATTTTCTTTAGATTTTCGTTTTTTACCTTTTCTTCTTAAATTTTTACTAGTAACTTTATCAAGCATTCCAAAATAAATTCAAGTATAAATTGTTTTAAAACTAATAACTCACTCTTTATGCAAATTTTTAATTCTGCCATAAATTTGTTCAGGTGATCAACCTAATAGTAATTTTTGTTGTACATATTTTACTAAATTCTTATTTTTAAACTTATGAAAACTAATATGTGATTGTTTTCGATTTTCAGCTTTATTTTGTGCAATTAATGAAAAATAATGATTATTATCTTTATTTCTATTAATTTCTCGAATAATAGTACTAATACTTCGATTAAGATTTTTAGCTATTTCACTAATTTTAAATTTCAATTTCAATTGATTCTCAATATAAATCCTTTCATCTATGCCAAGATGTTTATAACTCATATAAAAACTCCTTACTTTTTTCTAAACTAAATTTAGCATTATGAAATTTTTATATGAGAATTTTTTGCAATTTTATTTACTTGCACTTACAAGTATAATTCAGCAATTTTAAAATTAAATTTTCTTACTTTATCATTATTTTTTAATAATACTTTTAATTAATCCTAAAAATAAAGGATTTGGTTTATTAATTCTTGATGTGAACTCAGGATGAAACTGACTTGCAATAAAGAATGGATGTACTTCTTTTGGCAACTCAATCACTTCTACCAAATCTTCTTTATTATATATACCACTAAAAATTAATCCATTTTTTGCAAGTAATGTTTTATAACTATTATTAAATTCATAACGATGACGTTGACGTTCAATAATAATAGTTTGTTTATAAAGAGATTTTGCTAATGAATCATTAATTAAAGTGGTTGGATAATTACCCAATCTTAAAGTTCCCCCGATTTGATCATTTTTATTTTTGCCACGTAATAAATCAAAAATAGGATTTTTAGTTTTTTCATTAAATTCAGTAGAATTAGCATCTTGTAAATTACATACATTACGAGCATATTCAATACAAGCTAACTGCATACCTAAACATAATCCCAAGAAAGGAACTTTATTAACTCGAGTATAATTAATTGCATTGATTTTGCCTTCAACACCACGATTACCAAAGCCACCAGGAACAATTATTGCTTGGAAAGGAGAAAGCATAGAATTAATGTTTTTACTATCTAAACTTTCAGCGTTAATAATTTTATAATTAACTTTAGTATTAAGACTATAACCTGCAATTTTCAATGATTCAATTACTGATAAGTAAGCATCACTTAAATTCGAATATTTTGCCACAATACCAACAGTAACTTCTTGATGAATATTATCTAACTTTTTAACAATTGTATGTCATTCTGACATATCTGGTTTAGTTTTATTTAATTTTAATAATTCTGAAACTACTTCATCAATTTTTTGTTGTTCTAAAGATAATGGCACTTTATAAATATTATCACAATCAGGAATTGCTAAAACATGCCTGCGTTTAATATTACAAAATAAAGATAATTTATCAAAAATATGATCGGGTGGCATAGTTTCACTACGACAAACCAAAATATCAGGTTGAATACCTAATGATAATATTTCTTTTACTGAATGTTGACTGGGTTTCGTTTTAAATTCACCAACCGAATGTAAATAAGGAATTAATGTAGTATGAATAACAATAACATTTTCATGACCTTTTTCGTTTTTAACTTGTCTAATGGCTTCAATAAAAGCTAATGATTCAATATCACCAACTGTTCCACCAATTTCGGTAATAATAACATCAGCCTTACTATTAATTGCGGAATTAAAAATATGTTTTTTAATTTCATCAGTAACATGTGGTACAACTTGTACAGTTTTCCCTTCATAAAAACCATCGCGTTCCTTTTTTAAAACAGTTTGGTATACTTTTCCGGCAGTAATATTGGAGTCTCTAGTCAGATTTTCATCAATAAAACGTTCATAATGACCTAAATCTAAATCAGTTTCAGCACCATCACTAGTTACATATACTTCACCATGTTGATAAGGACTCATAGTACCTGGGTCAACATTAATATAAGGGTCAAATTTTTGCATAAAAATCTTAATATTTTTTTGCTTTAATATACGCCCAAGCGATGCTGCTGTAATTCCTTTACCTAAAGATGATACAACACCACCAGTAATAAATATATACTTTGAATTCATTAGTTTTCTCCTAAATATTAATTAATAATATCATTATTATTCATCATCATAACTATCTTCTAATGGTTGAATACTAATGGTATTTAAATAATCATCTTCATCTTCTACGTCTTCACTTAAATCTATAGTTTCATCATTATCTGTAACTGTTTCAGTACTATCAATTTCTTCTTTTGTATTACTTGGAATTTCTACTCTTGTCATATGTTCTTTAATTTCCTCTAATGAGACTTCATTACGTGGATATCAAAGTTTATCATTTTTTAAGAAAAAATTGGTATTTAAAATAATTCCAGTATAAAGTTCACCAGCAATTTTTTCTTCATCTTCTTTAGAAATATTACATTGTTTTTTAACATGTGTTCAAATTTCATTAAAACTGCTTTTTTTCTTTTTGCATAAAAAACTATATGCTACTTCTACTAATGTTTGTTTGTTTTGCATTTCTTAATCACCTTCTAAATTGTATATTATAAATAATAAAAAATATATTTTTTACATCTTTTTAGGCGCATCCACACCAATTAAATTTAAAGCATTTGCCATTATTTGTTTTATTGCTAAAACTAATGTTAATCGTTGAATTGTTAATTGTTGATCTTCACTAATAACTTTATGTTTATTATAATAAGAATGAAATAACTTAGCTAATTTTTGAATATAATTTGTAAGCAAATGTGGTTGATGCTGTTTTTCAATTTTTTGCAAAATAATTATATATTCATCTAATGTAATCAATAATTCTTTTTCCTTTTGTTCTGTTAATAAATTAATACTATTTGCAATTTCAAATTTTGGATAATTCTCTATAATTTGATTTATACGCGCATGAACATATTGAGCATAATAAACAGGATTTTCGTTAGATTGTTGTTTAGCAAGTGCTAAATCAATATCAAGATGTGATTCAACTGATCTTGATACTAAAAAATAACGTAAAGCATCCTTTCCAATTAAATCTATCATATGTCTTAAAGTTATTGATGTTCCTGCTCTTTTTGACATTTTTTGTTCTTTACCATTATCAATAACCTTTACCATTTGCATACATAAAATATCAAGTTTAGTGGCATCATTATTAAGCATATATAATCCCGCTTTAATTCGTGGAATATAGCCATAATGATCTGCTCCTCAAATATTAATTAACATATCACTACGTTGAAATTTAATATGATGATAAGCTAAGTCAGGAAGCATATATGTATAAGTTTTGTCTTTCTTAACAATTACACGATCTTTATCATCTTCAAATAAAGTAGTTTTTAAAAAAATAGCACCATCAAGTTGATAAGTATTGCCTTGCATTTCAAATTGTTTGATTAAATTAGAAATAATATTTTCTTTATATAAAAATGATTCAGAAAATCAAATATTAATTTTAACTTTAAATTTTTTTAAATCTTTTTTAATTTCTGAAAGCATATAATTAATACCAAATTCTTTAAAAATTAAAGAAGAAGTTTCATCAAAAGGTTTATTTGCAAATTTATTACCATTTAATTTCAAAAATGATTGTGCAGCAGCTAAAATTTCAGAACCACGATAACTTTCTTTTGGTAATTCAACAGCATTGCCACAAAGATTTTGATAATTTATGAAAATTGAATTGGCCAAAACATTAATTTGATTACCAGCATCATTAATATAGTATTCTCTAACTATATTATATCCTCTATGTTCTAATATATTCGCTAAACTATCACCAATAGCCGCATTTCTTGCATGTCCTAAATGTAAAAGTCCGGTTGGATTAGCACTAATAAATTCAATATTATAAGTAATATTTTTTTTATTAGATTGACCATATAATGATTTCTCATTAATAATTTTCATTAATAACAAACTAAATACTTCAACATTAATATTAATATTAATAAAACCAGGAGTAATATAATCAATTTTTTTAATTAATGGGTGTTTCTGATGAATATTTTTAACTATAATTTCAGCAATGTCTAATGGTTTTTGTTTATATTTTTTTGCTAATATCATTGCTATTGATGTAGAATAATCACCTAAGTCATTATTTTTATTAATTTCAATAACAACCTGATTCAATTCTATTTCATAATTTGCAAATGCTACTGCATCAAGAATAATAGTAGTGAGTTCATTAATAACATAACTGTCCACAGTTCAGACCCCTTTCAATATCTAAAATATTATACTCATAAATTTAATTTCTATCATATAAAAAAGTAAAAATAAATACTTTTTTATAAAAGTTGTTCAATGGTATCATTAACATACTGTATAAATCCAATTCTGATTAAAAATTCCAAAATAGCAACATCATTGTAATTTAAATCAATTAATTCTTGATAGTTACCAAAAATTTGATTATCAAGCACATTTCTTAATTTATCATTAATTTTTTTTGGATCATCTTCGATTTTAATTCCTGAAACTTTAACTAATTCTAAATCAATTTTTTTTTGCATTTTAACTTTAGTATTATCATCTTTATATAATTCTATTAATTTTAAATATAATTCTTGTAATAAACTTAAAGCCTTGACAAAATTACTTAGTAATTCTTGTTCATTAATTATATACGAATTTAAATTATGAAAATAATTATGATTTATCTCAGCTTCATATCTTGCTGCTTGACCGCCAGGATTAATTTGTTCAAAATAACGCAAACGTTCTCTTAAGTTTAATAATATTTTACTCATTTCCTCACTTTCAACTCTTGTAGTACTAATTAATTTAATCAATCGTATTAAATTATGAAAATTAAATTTTTTCTTACTAGCTGAAGGTTCAACTTGAATATATTTTCTTAAACAATGCTTTAATTTTAATTCTAACGATTGATATACTGAAAAAAGAGTAATATGAAAATTATCATATCCAATCCCTTTTTTAATATTTAAAATAGCGTTAACTGCATACATATTAGCGCGATCATTATCATTACCCAAAACATTAGTTAAATGCAAAGTTCTTGGAAACTTATTAATCATTGTAAGTAATGTTTCTTTAAATTTAATTTTTAACGTATTATCTTTAAATTTAATTTGATTTATTTTAACTGATTTTAAATCATTATATTCATTACCTATTATAAGGTAGGCAAAAATAGAAAAATAAACAATTACTTTTTCTTTAAAATTTATTCAAGTAAAATTTAAAGTTTTAATAGCATTTTCAATTTTTTCTTTATTAATTAATACACCCAATATCACTATTACTTCTTGCGTTGCTAAATGATACTCATGTGAATTTAAGTAAAAATCTCCTGGCGTTAAATCTAAAATATTTGGATACTCAAAAATTTTATTAATTGATTTTAAAATTTTCATAATTACCTCATTTTATAATACTTTTAAATTTCTATTTCTTTTTTAAAAAATAAATTGTATTTGGTGCTTTAATTGGATCTTGCAAAATTTGTGAGATTTTTTCTAAAGTAATATATTCTTCGTTTTTTGTTTTAATAATAATTGGATCTTTTTTAAAATAATAAAGTACATTTTTTAAATCTTGTTTAACGCCAATAACATTAGTGTTATTTTGACTTGTTAATAACAACAATTCATTTTCTCAGTTAAAACAAAATAAAATTACTTTTGATATTTTTACTAACTCATTATCTTTTTCAAAATTAATAATATCTTGCATTAACTTAATTAAAGTAGCATCTGTTCAATTTAAATATGTTTGTATTTCAACACTTTTTCCCTCAAAAATAGCAATAAAATCATGAATATTGACTTTAAATGAATAAGTTTTATCAAAATATAATTCAGTTATTCTTGAAAATAATTTTTGTAAATTAAGATCAAAAAGAATTCCGCTTTTATGATAATAAACTTGAGAATACATATGGAACCTTGTGATTAAATAATTTTCAATAGCAGAAATTGCCTTGTATGAAAAAACTAAACCCTCTTTAATATCAATTATCATATTCGTAATAATTCAATCAATATCAATACTTCCATAACCAACTCCTGTAAAATATCCATCACGCATTAAATAATCAATACGATCACAATCTAATTGCGATGATACCAATTGAATTTGATATTTAGGATAATTTTTATAATCCTTCTTAAGGATACCAATAATAGCATTAATATTAATATTAAATTGTTTTAAAATAATGTTAATTTCAGTACTATTATCATTAATAATAGCACAAGTATAATCTTCATGAGTAAAATTTTCTTTTTTATTAACATTAAGGTTTATGATTTTTTCAAAAGTGTGTGAAAAAGGACCGTGTCCTAAATCATGTAATAAACCAGCAATTTTAATGTTTGTTTTTTCCTCTTTAGTTAATAAAGAAGAACCTTCAACTTCACTAAGAACACGATTTAATATATTGTAAACACCGATACTATGAACATATCTAGTATGAGTTGCATTAGGAAAAGCAATTTGCACACCACCAAGTTGATTAATTCATCTTAATCTTTGAAATTCTTTACAAGATATTAACGCCTGAATAACGGGTTCGCTGATATTAATATTTTTGTGTATAGCGTCACGAATAAAAGTTACTTTATAATTATTGCTTGACATAAATTTTAACCTCTCATTAATATCTTATAAATTTTAGGTATTATTAATTTTTTATTTTAATAGTAACATAATATAAAATTTTTCTTCTATTTTAGTAATTCTTTTGAGTAAAAAGAACAATTTTATAATTTTTATTTATGCTAAATTGTAAAGGTAAGTGCAACTAAATTATTTTTATATCCAAATATTCGATTGGTGAAAGATAATTTAATATTTTTCTCGGTCTTTGTTTAAAGACAATATAAATTTATGAACTTCATTTTTATTAGTTTTTGAAAAAATAAATTTTTTAGGAAATTTTTCTCTAATTAAACCATTAGTATTTTCATTAGTACCTCTTTGTCAAGGTGAATATGGATTGGCAAAATAAATTTTT
Source organism: Spiroplasma endosymbiont of Nomada ruficornis (assembly GCF_964030795.1). NCBI lineage: Bacteria > Bacillati > Mycoplasmatota > Mollicutes > Entomoplasmatales > Spiroplasmataceae > Spiroplasma > Spiroplasma endosymbiont of Nomada ruficornis. Next base: position 192,148 of record NZ_OZ034962.1, read on the forward strand.
ACATCTAAATTTTTTTCAAGTTGTTGTCAATTTGAAAATTATTTGCCACGATCAAAAGTAATAGTTTTAACAATGTTTTTAGGAAGAATTGATAAATAATAACTTACATTTTTATTAATAACTTTAGTAGTTCTGTTTTTAACTAATATTGCTAAAGTAAATCGTGATACTCTTTCAACTAAAGTTATTAAACATGATTTGCTTTTACCTCGTGATGATACTATAGTATCTCCTTCTCAATGACCAAGTGTTATACGATCATTAACATTTATATCTCGTTCTTTAATTGATTTACCATTAAACTTGCCACGATTTTCTTTAGATTTTCGTTTTTTACCTTTTCTTCTTAAATTTTTACTAGTAACTTTATCAAGCATTCCAAAATAAATTCAAGTATAAATTGTTTTAAAACTAATAACTCACTCTTTATGAAAATTTTTAATTCTGCCATAAATTTGTTCAGGTGATCAACCTAATAGTAATTTTTGTTGTACATATTTTACTAAATTCTTATTTTTAAACTTATGAAAACTAATATGTGATTGTTTTCGATTTTCAGCTTTATTTTGTGCAATTAATGAAAAATAATGATTATTATCTTTATTTCTATTAATTTCTCGAATAATAGTACTAATACTTCGATTAAGATTTTTAGCTATTTCACTAATTTTAAATTTAAATTTAAATTGATTCTCAATATAAATCCTTTCATCTATGCCAAGATGTTTATAACTCATATAAAAACTCCTTACTTTTTTCTAAACTAAATTTAGCATTATGAAATTTTTATATGAGAATTTTTTGCAATTTTATTTACTTGCACTTACAAGTATAATTCAGCAAATAATAAAACAGTAATAGCTCCTAGCGTCAAGCCAATAGTTAGAAATATAAAAGGATTACTAATTATATTATTAATTAATTTATATAAAGCAAAGACCAAGTTAATTAAAATAATTGTTGGAATAAGGATTAAACATAAATATTTGAAACCTTTATTTCATTTAACTCATGAATATTGATTATTAAATTCTTTTAAACTATCATAACATTTTCAAATAAGGATAACACCAATTAATTCACAAATACCAGTAACTCATATTGCAAGTCCATCAATTAAAGGACTACTATTATTAAAGCAGAATATTAAACCAAGCATAAAACTACTAATAATCATTATTAATAATGCTTGATAACGTTTAATGCCATAACAACTAATTAGAGGATTAACAACGGCTTCAGCTATTGCTATTAATGAAGATATACCAGCAAAAAATACTGATAAAAAGAAAAGGAAAGCTAGGGTGTGACTTAAAAATGGAAGATGTGTTTGCTCAGTAATGATTGCAAAAACTTGTGGAAAAACTTGAAAAATTAAAGTTGGACCCGAAATAAATACTTCATCAATAGTTTTATGCTGATTATATGCAATTGCACCGATTCCTCCAAAAACAGTACATGTTGTTAATAAAGCAACAATAACAGTACCAACCATAATAATTAAACCTTTATTAGTATTACTAGTACCAATTGGCGCATGACTTGAAAAAATAATAATGACACCTGTACAAGTTGAAAGCATAAAGAAGGCTTGTCCAAAAGCATCAGTTCAAATGCTACTAGTTAATATTTTTTTACTATTAAAACTAAACATTGTTTTTAAACCATCTAGAGCACCAGGTAAAGTTAAAACATAAATCATCATCATTAAAATCATGATAAATAGGCTAGGAATAAAAATTTTATTTGCTAAATCAATCCCTTTAACAACGCCACCCAACAAAATAACACCAGTAATAATTCAAACCATAATTAAACTAATTAAAACTCAAATACTAATATTACCCAATTGACTAAAATTTTGTGGTACATCGTTGGAAGTTTGACCAATTAATTTATTTAAGAAAAATCCTTGTTGATTTAAACCAGGAAGAAAAGACATAACTATTGCCAATAATGATCAAGCGACAAGAACACTATAAAATACACCCATTATTCAAACAACTGCAGTTTGTAAAAATCCAAAGAAAGTCCCAGGAGTTTTTGCTAAATCTTTAAAAATTTCAACATGATTTTTACGATATTTATTACCTAAATTGATTTCAATTAATAAAATTGGTAAAGCACAGACAATTAGTGCAATAAAGAATGGAATTAAAAAGATACCACCATGTTTATTCATTTGATTTGGAAATCCCCAAATACTTCCTAATCCTACAGCAGCACCCAGTACTGACATAATAAATCCTCATGTAGTTATGTTTTTTTCTTTTTGCCTTTCATATAATCAGTCCCTTTATTTTTAGATAGTATTATGAATTTTACACAATAGTGATCAAAGTTACAATATATATTAGTAATATATTTTTAATCTTTAGTTAAAAGTTATATTTTTTAAAACCATTAAAATTTAAATTTAAAAATATCAATGTATAATATTCTTAGTTATGTATATTTGATTTTTGTTTATTAGGAGGAAGATAGATGATAAAGATATTACTTACGTGTTCAGCTGGTATGAGCACTTTAAGACTAGAAGCAAATATGAAAGAGTATATTAAAGAGTTAAATTTAGATTATGAAGTGAAAGCATTAGGTGCTACTGAAGCAAAAGCATCTTTTGCTAAAGGTGAAAAATGGGATGTTGTTTTATTAGGACCACAAGTAAGTTATATGAAAAATGATTTTACTAATATTATTGGAAATGCTGCTCTTAATATTATTCCAGCAGCAGTTTATGCGATGGTTCAAGGTAAAGAAACGTTAGAATTAGCAATGAGTTTGTTAGAAATTAAAAAATAATACTATGAGCATTAAAGAAAAAGAGAAAAGTAATAATATTGATTTTGAAAAAATTTCACTTGAAATAATTTCTTTTTCTGGAAAAGCAAAATCTTTAGCAATAGAAGCAATTACTCTCGCTAAGGAAGGACAATTTGAAACAGCATTAAAAATGATTGATGAAGCAAACGATAATATTACTAAAGCTTTGCAATCACATATGAGCGTCATTGTTGAAGAAGGTAAAGGTTATCAATTACCTTTTTCAGTATTGTTTATGCATTCTGAAGATCATTTGTTAACAACACAAATGATGATTGAAATTAGTAAAGAATTTATGAATTTATATCAATTTATAAACAGAAAAAAATAAAAATAGGCATTTGCCTATTTTTATTTAAAGTATAAAATTAATCTTTTGGTTTTTTTTCAAAATCTTCTCCATCTTTTTCTAATCCTTTGATTGGACAAAGTAGAGGATAATTTTCTTTACAATAATCACAATGTCATTTTTTCTTTTTGAAAATTTCTTTAAATTTTTTAAACATTATATTTTTTCTCTCTTTCTTTTCATTATTTTTTTGTAAGTATATTTTATTCTTGTTCAAGTTCTGTTCATGAGCCAGTAGTGTTAGTTACTACTTTTCATCCTGTATTACTATTTTCGAATTTAGTTTTTAATTGATTAAAATTCTCAATAATTTTTTCAGATAAAGTATATAAATCTTTGTTTGAGATATAACCTTTTCAACCACTTGCATCTCATTCGGGAAATCTAGAAATAATATTAAAAATTTCAGTTTTATTTTTATTAGTATTTAAAATTTTTTGTCATTCATATCGACTTAATGCAATTTTTAAAGTATCATGTCATAAAAATTTATAATATTTTTCTATTATATTTTTATCGTGAGTATTTGGTGAAAATTGTGGCTTTTTACTAAACAAAGTTCCAAAATAGTAACATAGTTAAACTCCGTATGTATTGTATCCACGTATACTAGTTAAAGATTTAAGAATATTCATTAATACCTCTGATAATTTATATATGTTAGGTTTTGCTCAATTATTTCCTTGATAAGGAAATTTTATGGTATCGTAGTATATTTTTTCTCTTAATTTTTCAAGGTCATTTAAAGAAAAAAGTTTAAATCAACTATCTAAAGTACTACTTTTTATATAAATTAATGTTGCAGGACTTTTTGAATTTTCTTTTCAGACAGTACAAATTTCATCTTTTCCATCATATTTTATTGGTTCATTTTTTAAAATATTTGTAGTTTTAATTTCGGTGTTTAAAATAGAATTTAAGTTTCCAATTGATGATGAAACCGTTAAAAAACTTACTGCTGTTAATAGTGTTTTCATAATCATTCCCCCTTTTTAGTTTTTTTACTTTATATAAAAATTATTTTAATTATCTGTTTAAAATTTTACTATATTCTAAGTAAAATAAAATATAAACGATAATAAGTCAATTTTAAACATTGGATTTATTTGATAACTAAACTTTAAATTTTTTAAGAAATTTATTATAATTTTTTATACTTATAAAAATCAAAAAATAAGTATAGTATTTATATTGTTTTATAATAATTTTAATTATATAAAAGTTTTATTATTATTTTATTTAAAATAATATGGTATTGTATATAGAATGTTTTAAAGGAATATAAAGTTATGTTTAAATTAAAAGCGCCTTATAAACCAACAGGTGATCAACCTGAAGCAATTAGAAAATTAGTAGTAGCTATTAAAAATAATATTAAATACCAAGTATTATTAGGAGCCACTGGTACGGGTAAAACTTTTACAATGGCCAATGTTATTGTGCAAGTGCAAAAACCAACTTTAATTTTAGTACATAATAAAACATTAGCTATGCAATTATATGGAGAATTGAAAACTTTTTTTCCTGAAAATCGCGTTGAATATTTTGTTTCATATTTTGATTTTTATCAACCCGAGGCATATTTACCAAAAACCGATACTTATATTGATAAAAATTCTAAACAAAATCAAGAAATTGAAATGTTAAGATTAAGTGCTTTAAATGGTTTATCTATTAGTAAAGATGTTATTGTTGTAGCATCAGTAGCAGCAATTTATGGTGAACAAGAACCAACAGCATATAAAGATAACTTTTTTGAATTGAGAAAAGGACAAAAAATTAATAGAAAAGATTTATTATTAAGACTAATTAAAAATGGATATGTACGTAATGATATTACATTAGAACCGGGTAGTTTTAGTGCAAAAGGTGATTTAATAAAGTTAGCTCCATCTTGAAATGATCAATTTTATTTAAGAATTAGTTTATTTGGTGATGAAATTGAAGAAATAGCACGTATTGATACATTAGGCGCTAATGTTTTAGAACGTTTTCCCTTTATTACAATTTTTCCTGCGCAAAATTATATTACTAGTAAAAGTCGTGTTGATCAGGCAGTTATTAAAATTACTGAAGAGTTAAAAATAACATTAGCACAACTAAGAAAAAATAATATGTTAGTAGAAGCGCAAAGATTAGAACAAAGAACAGAACACGATCTAGAATCCTTAAAAGAATTTGGTATTTGTAGTGGTATTGAAAACTATTCTCGTCATTTAGAAAATAGAGAAGTGGGTTCAGCACCATATACTTTAATTGATTTTTTTCCAGATGATTTTTTAACAATTATTGATGAATCTCATATGACATTACCGCAAATTAGAGGAATGTATAATACTGATCGTAGCAGAAAAGAAACATTAGTAAAATATGGCTTTCGTTTACCTAGTGCTTTGGATAATCGTCCTTTAAATTTTAATGAATTTTCTAATAAGTTAAAGCAAGTTCTTTATACTTCAGCAACTCCTGCTGATTATGAATTATCTTTAATTAAAAATGAAGTTGAACCCTTTAATGTACCAGTTCAACAAATTATTCGTCCCACGGGTTTATTAGATCCAACAATTGAAATTAAACCAACTAAAAATCAAATGGAAGATATTATTAATCAAATAAAATTACGAACAAAAAATAATGAAAGAGTATTTATTACTACTTTAACAATTAGAATGGCAGAAGAATTATCAAATTTTTTACAAGAACAAAAAATTAAAGTTGCTTATATTCATAATGAATTAAAAACATTAGAACGTACTAAAGTTTTGTTAGATTTAAGAAAAGGTGTTTTTGATGTTATTGTTGGTATTAATTTATTACGTGAAGGATTAGACGTACCAGAAGTGTCATTAATCTGTATTTTGGATGCTGATAAATCTGGTTTTTTACGTAATACTAAATCATTAATCCAAACTATTGGTCGCGCAGCACGAAATGTTAATGGTCATGTTATACTATATGGAGATATTAAGACAGAGGCAATGACACAAGCAATTGAAGAAACGCAAAGAAGAAGAGAAATTCAACTTGCTTATAATAAAAAACATAATATAGTACCAGTTACTGTTAAAAAACCATTGAGTGAAATCGTGAGTACTAGAGAATTAGATGTTGATTTAAAAATTTTAAATTCAAGTAAAGGTAAAACAAAAATAGCTGCTAAAACAAAGATAATTGCTGATTTAAGAGTTGAAATGTTACAAGCAGCTAAAGATTTAAATTTTGAAAAGGCAGCTTCACTTCGTGATTTAATTTTGAGTATTGAAAGTGAAAAATAAAGGAGTAAAATAAGTTGATCGATAAAGCACAAAAAGGTATTTTGATAAGTCCAAATACTAAAATTAATCCTCATATACCAACAATATTTTTAATAAAAAATTATATTACTAAACCTAAAATTTTTATTGGTGATTATACTGATTATCATGATTTTAATGGCGAACAAGCAGCTATTGATTTTGAAAATAAAAATATAATTTATCATTTTCCAAATATGATAGATGATGAATTAATTATTGGTAAATTTTGTTCAATTGCACAAGGTGTTTTATTTATAATGAATGGTGGCAATCATAATTATTCTGCAGTTTCAACATTTCCTTTACCATTATTTTATAAATCATTAAATTTATCAGAAGTTACAGAAAAAGATAAATTAGATAAATTTCCGATTAAATCACCAACAGTGATAGAAAATGATGTTTGAATTGGTCATGATGTGACTCTTAAGAGGGGTAACTATTGGTAATGGGGCAGTAATTGCAGCTAAAAGTGTAGTTACAAAAAATGTACCTCCTTATGCTATTGTTGGTGGTAATCCTGATAAAATTATAAAATATCGTTTTTCTAAAAAAATAGTTCAAAAATTACAAAATATAAAAAATGATGAGATTGATCTATTGAAAAGATTGTTGAAAATTCGGATTTGTTAAAACAAAATTTTTATAATAAAATATTACAAGAACTTGTAAAAGAAAGTAATAGTTTAAATAAAATAAAGGGGTAATAAAAAATATGAAAAAATATGGTTATTTAACTACTAAAATAGGTTTAATTGAAATCATAGTAGTTGCAGAACAAGTAGTAAAAGTTAGCTTCGTTAATACTCGTCAAGTTGCTAAGGATAGTAGTAATATAGTGGTAGTTAATTGCTTAAAACAACTAGCAATGTATTTTGATAAAAAATTAAGTGATTTTAACTTACCAATAGCTTTAAAAGGAACTCCTTTTCAAGAATTAGTATGGAGTAAAACTTGTACTATTCAATTTGGGACAACTTTAACTTATCAAGAATTAGCGCAAAAGATAGGTTATCCAAAAGCAAGTAGGGCAGTGGGTTCAGCTTTAAGTAAAAATCCATTAGCAATTATTGTTCCTTGTCATCGTGTTGTTAATAAAAATAAGAATATTGTTAATTATCTTTATGGTGCTCATATTAAAAATTTTTTATTAGCACAAGAAAGTAAATAAGGTATAAGATTATTTTTTTATGATTGATTATCTTTTTTTTGATTTTTAAAATTGTTAACAATTTTAACTACATAATTTTTAATATAGTAAACAGGATATCCTGCTAACATAACAGCAATTAAAATTAGTGAATTTCATAATGCTCACATATTATTATTTTGTGTACCATAATAATACATTGCCAAAAATGATCCAACAATAGCAATTATTGCTCCTAAATAACCAATAATAATGAAAAAGTAAAATCAAAAATTATTAAAAATCTTTTGGTAGTCTGGATGTTTGCGCCTTAAAAAGATAATGACTGAATTAACAATTAATTTTAAAAAACTAATAGCAATAATAAAGTCATTAGTTACTTCATACAATTGATTTCATAAAATATAAATTAAAGCAGCAAATATTAATAGTAACATAGCAGCTCATGGCATATTAGTTCTTTTAGTTGTTTTTTGAAAAAATTTAAACAAATCTTTTTCTTCACTCATTTTAAAAATTAAACGTGATTGATAAAGTAGAAATGCATTTAGTGAACCAACAAATAATAAAATTGCTAGTCCTGAAAAAATATAAGCTAAAACATGAGGAATATTAGGATTATTGATAATAGCATAATATCAAACGTTACTAAATCCATCATTTTTATCTAATCATGAAAGTGGTTCATTAATAGTTAACAAAGCAATTAATAGTATTAGATATAAAAAGATAATTAGTCCTGTTGCAACAATTAAAGCTCAAAGTACATTTTTTCTTGTATTTTCTACTTCTTCAGTAACATAAGTTATTGCTTCAATTCCTGAATAGGCAAATAGTGTCATTGTTGTTGCTGGTAATAAAACATAAGTTGCAAGAAAAATTTTTGATAAATCTTTTTGAACTATTTCACTATTAAAGCTATCTGTATTGCCATAAATCATAGCAATAAATAAAACAAAAGTAATTGGTAATCCTTTTAAAATTGTAAAAATAATTTGTGTTTTTCCAGAACTATTTTTAATAAATATTTGGACTATAGCTAACGCAAATAAAATTAAAATTCCAAATAATTTTATCAACCATTGGTTAGTAATATGAACTAAAGTACCAATAATATTACCTAATGCTAAAGTAGCAGAAGCAACGGCAGTAGCACTAACCATTAAAACTAAAATCCATCCCAATCAAAACGAACAAGCCATTCAATTTGCTTTTTTTAATCAATAATAAGCACTTCCATTTCCTGGAAAAGAAATAGCAGTTTCTGCTAGTAATAACATTTCTGGCAAAATTAAAATACCGCCTAAAATTCAGGCACATATCATTAAAATCGGATTAAATCCACTTTGAAACGCTACTTGTCCAAATGAAATTAGTACTGATGATCCAACTGTGGCAGAAATTGCCATCATTAATATTACTCAAAACGAATACTTCTTTTTTAATTTCATGTCTTTTTCCTATCTCTATTTTTTTATTTCGTATGTATTGATAAAACTTTTTATTTTATTAATGTAAGTTTGATAAGCATTTGGTAAGGTTTCAATATGATCAATATTTTCCAAAAATAAATAATCATAATTTTTATAATGGAGTTTAACTTGATAATTATGAATGACATTAGCCATGAAAAATGGGACAAAATTATCTTTTTTACCGTGAATTAATAAAGTAGGAACTTGAAAACCTGTTTTGCTTTTTTTTAATAAATCATATTCTAAAATATTTGTATTTGTAAATTTTTGATATCTTTTTGCTCAACCATTACTAATTAATCATCAAGGTTTTTTATAACGATATTGCATGACGTAACGAAATTGAACAAGTAGATTAGAGAATCCACAATCAGTAATTGCCCAGTTAATTAAATTGGTTACTTTATAATTAAATAAATAATAATTAATTGTTGATGCACCCATACTATTACCAATTAAACCAATACTGCTAACTTGATAATTATCTTTTATTCAATTAATTAAACAATTAATATTTTCAGCACAAGTAAGACCAATGTCACTATATTGGCCATAAGTTTTACCGTGAGCAACACTATCAAAAGTTAAAATATTGTATCCTTCTTCATAAAATCATGACACTAATCTTAATGCTAAATATTTATTTTCTGTTCAACCATGAAAGCCAATAACTCATTTATCACTTTTCTTTTTTTGAATGACAGTTAGACAACTAATGTTTTGATTATTATCATTTTTAATGGTAAATTCTTGATAATTTTCTTTTTTTCAATCAATTGGATAGCCATATTTATTAAGATCTTTAATTTGACAATCATATTGATGATAATTAAAACTATTAATATCAACTGTTTGTTCGTTATTTATTTTAAATTTACCTTCTTTTTGATAAGAAAAACAAAATTCTAAAAATTGTTTTTGATATTTTTTTGAATAAAAATAAACAAAAGGAAATAATAGAATAACTAATAACATTTTGCTAAAAGAATAACAAAATTTTTTATAACCAGTTAATAAAATTTTTTGATTCACAGACGTGTTGATTACTGTCATTTTTTAAGCCTTTTCTAAACTACTAAACTACTAATTATTTTACACTATCTTATCAAATGTTTAAAATATTAATGTATGTTAATTTAATTATTTTAAAATAATTAAATTAATAATTTTTATAACTTAATTGTTTTTCAATTTTAATAATAATTTTTAATATTTAATTTTATTAATAATTGCTTTCTAGGAAAGTTTATTGTATAGTAATGTTTTCAGTTGTAAACTTTAAGTGAGATTTATTTAAAATTATCTTTAAATAAATCTTATTTAAAATTGAAACAAAATAATATTTTCAATAATTTTCATTATGCTAAATTGTAAAGGTAAGTGCAACTAAATTATTTTTCTATCCAAATATTCGATTGGTGAAAGATAATTTAGTATTTTTCTCGGTCTTTGATTTAAAGACAATATAAATTTATGAACTTCATTTTTATTAGTTTTTGAAAAAATAAATTTTTTAGGAAATTTTTCTCTAATTAAACCATTAGTATTTTCATTAGTACCTCTTTGTCAAGGTGAATATGGATTGGCAAAATAAATTTTTACATCTAAATTTTTTTCAAGTTGTTGTCAATTTGAAAATTCTTTGCCACGATCAAAAGTAATAGTTTTAACAATGTTTGGGAGCGTACCGAAGATGTCGATAAATAAAAATTTTTAAAAATAACTCCTTTCTTTTTTAAACTATTAAATTAAAAAATAAATGACAAAAGACGAGAATAAAATTCTTGTCTTTTTTTGTAATTGTAAAATTTTAAAATTTTTAATAACCGTCTTTAGCACTATTATCAACACGTGTTAGGGAAATAAAAAAGTGAACTACAACATAGTTGTTAAAAATAGTAGCTAGCATGTGGACTTGCATGGATAAATAAAAAGTGGAGTGATACCTAATAAAATATACTAACCAGAAATGGTAATTCTTGGGGTGGGAGCGAATTGGAAACTAGTATATATAGACCCGGAGTGGGGACCAACTATTATTCTTTATTTAACCAACCTTGCCACTACCAAGTGAGCAAGTGTTGGTTTTATTTTTTATTTTTTTTTGAAAAATTTTTGGGCGAGAAAATAAATTTCAAACTTGTAAAAAAAATTGAGCGGGACCGGTTCAATTAAAATATTAATTTGCTAAACGCAAATTAAATAAATATTGAATCGAATGCCTCAATGTTTTTTAAAATTTCACAATTTATTTTTGAGCCCAGAATTGCTGGAATGAATAAAACAAATAGTAGTATTATTAATAATCTAAGAATAAAAATATATGTTCTTTATGCTAGAAGCAACAGAACATATTAGGAAAGGATTATTATGCAAATAGAATTTAAAAAAGAACAAATTGTTAAAGATAAACCACAATCTATTCTTATTGATTATGTTGAATATAAATTATCTCTTCCAAAATGAATGATTAAAAATAATTCTTTTATTGTTGATAACAGTTGCACATATTGAGTTTTTAATTTAGAAAATATTAAAAAAGAATTAAGTGGTAATGAATTAATAAAGTTATTAGAACCATATATTAAAGACCAAAAAATAACTGTTAATAAACCAACTGCTCCAAAATAATATTATCTTAATTATATAAAACTTGAACAATTAACATTTTATGAACAGCATAATAGTTGATTTATGGGTGAAATAACAGATAACAAAACTAAAATTACTAATCCTTGTTTTAAATATAACATTACGTGAGAAGAAAACAGAAAAGGTTTTAAAATAAATAATCCATATAAACATGATGATTTACCAATTAATTATATAGTTACTTCTTATAAGGAAATTTCAACTCATAATGAAAAAGTATTTTTGTTGAACATGTAAACAAAATAAATTAGATTATTTATTCTTTAATAATAATGATATAAAAACAAGAAAATATTTTTTAAGAGATAAAAATAGTAAAGCAATTTGTTATGACTGTATTTTAAATATTAGGTTAAGTAGGAGGTATAAATATGAATAAAGAAAAAATACTTGAATATCTTAAAGATGAATGAGAATGAAATAAAGAAATGAGAGACGATGAAAAAGTAACTAAACTTTGAAAAAGTTGTTTTAATGGAAGATTAAATCTTATATCTCAATTAAATCAAAAAATTAAAAATGGTGAATTTGATTAATAATGCAATATGACTTAATTATTGGGATTGACCCCGCTGGTATTGGTAATAATGGAATTGTTATATATTCAAATGAAACAAATAGGATTATTTATACAGAAACATTCAACACAACACATGTTTTTGAAAGTAAAAATCGTTATAAAAGAATATTATCAATAATCAAAGAACAATTTTTTGAAAACAAAATATTAGTTATTGTAGAAAATTTCTTTTTAAGTTCAAAACAATTATTAACTAATCCATTAGCAACTCCTAAAATTATTGGTTCATTAATGGTATTAGTACAAGATGTTTTCAACTGAGATTATCTAGAAAACCAACCAAAAAATAAAAATAAAATAACAAATTATAAAGGAAATATAAAATTAACAAAACATGAACAAGATGCATATAAACACATTCAATACTATTTAAGGAATTATAAAAATGAAAGATAAAGCCAATTATGTCAAATTAACAGTAAAACTAAGTAACACTATTGAAGCAAAATATTACGAAAAAGGTAATAAAGAATTATATTATAGTGTTCGTGGTCAATGAAATGGTTTAAACTATGTTACTTTAATTTTTAATAATCCAAAATTTTATAACCGATGTATTTTATTAAACAAAAACGATGAAATTATTGTCACTGGTCAAATTTTTAATACTTTAAACATTCCTAAAATCGTGTATTTTGTTCAATTAATGTTAAATGATTTAAAAAATGAAAAGAGTAAAAAATGATATGATGAGAAATTTTATTAATAGCACCAATATTAATAACAAGTATAACACTAATAATATTTTTAATATTTATTATTAAAGAATTAAAAAATGAATATAAAGTATTAAAAATATTAAGTGAAATTGCTAATCAAATTGAAAATAAGGAGAATAAATAATGAAATGTTTTCTTTGCATGCATGGAGAAATATATTCTCCAAAAACCTTGTATAAAATAAAAAAATTGAAAAAAATAATTTACCAAGATAGAGATATTGATAGTGAAGATTTTAAGAAAAGATATGAATATCTTTTAAAAAAATTAGGTGATGGTGATAATCAAATTATTTCAATAAATTTCTTAATAAAGCAAGAAAGAAATAATAGAAAGGAGAATAAATAATGAATAAAGAAGTATGTTGTGAAGATTGTTGTGTATGTGATAAAAAACATGATTTATTTACTTGCGAAAAAAACTGCTGAGAAATGTATGTGAACATTGTTATCAAGGTGATAAAGAACATAGAAATAAAGTTGATGAAATTAATAAATCAAGACATAAAAATTGTATTAATAAAGAAAGATTTATGCAATATCTTAAAAACACATATCGCTTAAACGGATATTATGAAGAAGTTTATAAACCAATTAAAACCAGAATTAAAGACCGGTGATTTGATAATGACTAATTATTTACTTTCAATTGACCCAAGTATTAAAAATACTGGATTTACTTTATGAAAAAAAGTTTATTTACATGATAAATATGATTTTTGAAATTGAAAACCAATATTTGTTAAAAGTTATAATTTAAAAGAATATGATGGACAAAGAAAATTTTATTGAGATATAAAAGTTAATGATAATGAATTGGATTTAATTATTGAACGTGGTACTTTTAATTCAAAAAATGGTATTGGTTATGAAACTCAAGAACATTTACGTGGTTTTATTGCAGGACAATTTAATAAATTATTAACAAAAGATATGTTAATAAGTCCAAGTGAATGAAAGAAATGATATGAACGTTATGACCCACCTATTTTTTGATTAAGACCTTGAGATAAAGAACTAAGTATATATGTTGCTGAAGAAATTATTAAAGAAATAATTGAAATATAAAAATATCAAATCATGATGAAGCAGATAGTTTATTAATTGGTTGATATTATTTAAATAAGGAGAATAAATAATGAATAAAGAAAAATTACTTAAATATATGAAAGATATAATTAAATGAACTAAAAAAATTAATTATACAAACTCTGATTTGGACAAAAATATTTTAAATTTATTAATTGAAAAAATAGAAAAAGGTGAATTTGATAATGACTAAATTAACAGATTTATTTGGTCAAGATAAAATAGAAATATTTTCACCAAATCCCAAAGATTTAACAGATAGTAATGATATAAAAGCAATTATTTTATGAAAATATCCTAATGTTATTGCTGAATATTTAGTTGTTTCTCAACCACATGCAAATACTGCTATTTTAGTTGGTGATAACGTTCACTATACAGGTTGAGTTGAAGTGTTTATTAAACCAAAAAATGAAGGAGTAAATGAAAATGCCAAATGACACGAATGTACAATCAAATAACTATACTTTATTAAAAATAATAAGAATTGGAATAAGTCCATTATCAGCAATGATTGGTACAAGTGCTTATTATGGTCAAATTATTGGTAATCCAGTATTAGGAAGTATTAATGCTTTATTATTTAGTAAAAAGTTAGGAATTGATATATGAAACTTAAATCAAATGCCAAGTACTAAAAAGAAAATATTAAATTCAAGTAAAAAAAATATTATTAGGTTTAGGAACTATTGGTTTAATTAATTATGCAAAATTTACAAAAATCAATCCTAATCCTGAACCACCACCTTGATTAACAACTACTACCACAGAAACACCACCATGACCATTATTATTAACTAATGATAATAAACAACAAATGGATTGAGATACATATATTAGTTTAAGTACTTATGGTATATCAAATCTAATTGGTGGGTTAAGTGAACTAATACCTAATAGATTTGAAGTAATAAGAAAAATATGTAATATGGCAACTAGTGGATGTCTAATTTCAAGTGGTGTAGCTATGGGTATAAATAATGATTTTAATAATGCTTATGCAGTACCAACAATAGTTGCTGGTGCAAGTTAAATTATACATAATTTATTACCTATGGAAACTACAAATTATAATCAAGAAATGCAAGAAACATCATTTACAAATGAAACAAGAAGATTAATTAATAGTGATGCTATTAGTAATAATAGTGGAAGTAGTGATGTTTTATATGAAAGACCAACTACATATGATAGTTTATAAAGGAGATGATAACTAATGAATAAAGAAAAATTGATTGAATATTATAACAATGAAATTCAGACATATAAAGAAAGAATGGAACAATTAAATAAAGAAATATCTTTATTGGTAACTATTATAAGTAATTCAAAATCAATGATTGAAAGAATTAATAATGGTCAATTTGACGAATAATTAAAAATAAATAATTGAAAGGAAATAATTGAAAATGAAAGAATTTTTACATGAATTAATTATTATTGGAACAAGTGTAGGAACATTAATTTGTAGAGAATTAATTGTTTGATTTAAAAGATTTATTACAACTCCAAAACATATTAGAAGAAATAATAAAGTGATGAAACATCAAAAAAAATTAGCAAAACTTAATGAAAAAATTAATGGAAAAGAAAATAAATAATAAAGGTGTGATTTAAATGTTAGAAAATGAAACTAATGTTGAACAAAATACTGAACCTTTAATTGAAAATAATAATTTACAACAAGAGCAAGAAATTAAGATTGTTGAATTAGAAAATAAGTTAAATAAACTTAATCAAGAAATTAAAGAAAAAGAAATAATTAATATATTTAAAAAATATCAAGTTAAAAAAGAATTTTATGAATTTTTAAAATTTAAAACAAGTAATATAGAAAATTCAAAAATTGAAGAAACTATTAAAAAAATGATTAAAGAACAACCACTATTTAAAGAACCAATTAATACAGGTGGTAAACAAGAAACAATATTAACAAATCAAGAAACTTCAATAAAAAGTAGTTTATTAGATTATAAAAAGAAAAATAATTTATAAAAGAAAGGAAAATTTAAAATGCCAAATCCAGTGCCATTTAAACAAAATTTAGATAATACTACAAAATTAGTAGAAACACCTGAATTTATAGAATTTTATAAACAATCAAATAGTCCATGAGCAAGTTTTTTTCCAATTGAAATGGTTAATTCTACAAAAATTGAATTTATAGTTAAAAAACCAAAAGACCCAACATTCAAAATACTTCATTGAAATGATAAAAGTAAAGGATTAGAAGTTGGTTATGTTGATACTGATAAAATTATTAAAGAAATTACAAAAGAAGCTAGTACAGGAGAAATGATTGGTGAAGTTGATTTATTTGCAGATAATGGGCAAAATTTACTAGAAAGTATGCAATATGAAGTTGCTAATGATTTAGCAGATTATTTAGCAAATAATGATACAAATACAATTGCTAAATCTGCCAAAAAAGTAATCATTACTGATACAACACCAGTAGGATATTTAAAATCAATGTTATCAGCATGAAATACTTTATTTCAATTAAGAAATAGTAATAATTGTAAATTTTTTATAACAAATAGTCTTTATGATACTTTAGTTTATTTAGCAGATAATAAAGGTTTAATTACTGATAATCAACTAGCACAACAATTAAGATTAAATGGAACAAATTTATATATTAAAGGTGTATTATGTCAAATTGTTATGGATGATTATATGACATTTAAAAATACTGAAAATAAAAATCAAATTATGAATTTTGTTTTAGCAACACCAAAAGCAATGAAAAGATATATGTTACAACAAACTAGTATATATGTTGAAGATATTAAAGATGGTAAAGTTCCAAAAAGATATTTAGTTGGTGGACAAGTAACAGGAGAATCTATTCCTTATATGTCAAACTCAGAAACAGAATCAAGATGAATGTTATGTGGTATTGTTAATAAAAAATATTTAAGTGAAGAAATTACAACATTAACAACTAATATTACTGCTGATACTACTAAAAAGAATAAATTATTAGATACAACAATTAAAAATACAACTGAACTAAATAATTTAAATCCAAATTTAACAACTCCAATTATTAATTATTTTAGTGATGCCCAAGGTCAAGTGGATGTAAGTAATCAAAACCAAAAAGCAGGAGATTTATATGTAGTAATCACTACTAATGACACTGATAAAAATTATCAAGGTTCAACAAATCCTATAAAAATAACTCTTAAATAAGGATAATTATTATGCCAATTGGTACAACTAGTACAGCAATACTTTTAAACATAAATAAACCAAAACATACTAGAACAAGTCAACAACAAGAACATAAAAGTTGATGATGAGAAATTTTAGAAATGATTGGTGTACAAGTAATAGCAGTAGCACTTGCTCCTTTTACTGGTGGATTAAGTGAAAGTTTAGCACTTGGTTTAGGTGCAAGTGATTTACTTGCTAGTATTAGTGCTGTTGGTGTAGAGTTTTTAACTGATTTTACTATTAATCAAGTTTATGATTATTTAAAAGGAAATGTTACACCATTAAATACTTTTTTTAATATATTACCTGCATTTGCTGGACTTAATAGAATTAGTCGTGGTTATCGTACAACTAAATTTATTAGTTTAGCAGAAAAAACTAAAACATTAGAACAAATTGGCATTAAAAAAGCAAAAAATTTACAAGAAATCATTAGTCAAGTAAGTGGAAAAGAAATTTTAACAGATAAAATTATTGGAAATAAACGTTATTTATTTAATTATAACCATGCTCCAAATCGCGAAACAATAATACAAAATTTAGGTTTTGTTGCTGAAAGACAATATAAAAATAATTTTGCAAAATTAGAAGTACAAGAATTAAAAAATTATTTATTATTACAAAATGAATTAATAAAGTTAAGTCCACAGTTAACTCCTAAATTTAAAATTAAAGATATTGATAAAGCAAACAATTTTTTACAAAAATATAATACTGATTTAAAAGAAGTATTAAAAATGAACCAACATGACTGATTAAATTTAGTTCATACAATACATGCAGAAAATAGATATGGAAAATCTTTAATTTTAGATTTACAAAAAATTCGTGCTAATGCAATTAAATTTAATTTTAAAAATAGTTCAATTCATAAATTAGTATTAAAAGCAAATCAAACTTTTAAATATTTTGATATTAAATTTTATTTTAAAAAAGGTTTAAATAAATTTTGAAAAGATACTTCATATTTTGAAAAAATAAGAATAAATATTTATAAATTACAAGAGAAATTCGAAAAATTAGAAAAACAAGCATTTGAAAAAATTAATAAATTAAAAGAAAAAACAATTGATGTATTTACAAGTGCTGAAAAGAAAGCAATTAAACATGCACAATTAATTCCATTAAATTCACCAGTATTTATGGCTTGTAAAATTCAACCTTTATCATTAGATAAATGTGGAATTACTATTTATCATCGTAATCCTAAATATAAACCAATTGTAGTTATTGATAGTATTATCAAAGCAGAAACTTTTGTTATTCAAATACATCCATTTCATTGATATAGATGATATAGCGGTTGATATATTGGATAT
This sequence comes from Spiroplasma endosymbiont of Nomada ruficornis, assembly GCF_964030795.1. Classification (NCBI taxonomy): domain Bacteria; kingdom Bacillati; phylum Mycoplasmatota; class Mollicutes; order Entomoplasmatales; family Spiroplasmataceae; genus Spiroplasma; species Spiroplasma endosymbiont of Nomada ruficornis. Next base: position 210,821 of record NZ_OZ034962.1, read on the forward strand.
GGAGTTAGTCAAAATAAATGATTAAAAAGTATTGCTTTTGCTCTACCAGTTGTACAACAAATGATTAAAGATAGTTTTAAAATTTATAGGCAAATATTAAGGACAATTAGAACTTATCATAAAGTAGTTAATGTTATTAATAATCCTATTGATAATTTCAATAAATCATTTAAAAGGGTGGGTTTAAAATTATCAGTTAATACTGTATTTGGTACTGGATTGTTAAGACATTTAGAAAAATTTGCATATAATCAAGTTGTAAAAAAAGGAAATAAAAAATTACAAAAAGAAATTATACATATATCACATAGAAAAACTAAATCAAAAACCAAACGTTATAAAAAAGCATTTTTTAAGGAATGATAAAATATGATTAATAAACTTTGAACTGGTGTCAGTTTAGAAAATTATAATAACTGATATCCATTAACTGGAACAATTACAGAAACACCACGACAATATATAAATACATGACCAAATGTTGATGATTGATTTAAAACATTTGCTATTCGTGCTCAAAATGATATTAATGCTTATCTTGATTTTATTTTATCTAAATTTCCTTTTGATAGTTTTAAAGATGAATTAATTAAAGAAACTTTAAGAGATATGGTTTATGTTATGGTTGAACATTGAGTATTTAATCGTACACCAATTGAATTTAATGTTGATGCTACTATTCAATTTAATAATGGTAATCAATTTAGTGCAAGTAGTACTCCTACGATTAATATTTGAGATTTAGCACCTAGTAGAATGAAAATATGAGCAAGATTAACAGAATTAAAACAAATATTTTCAAATTATAATAATGATGAAATAGATGTTGAAAAAATTGACTTAAAAGCATTTTATACTAGAAACCAAGTTAATGAATTAATTCAAGAACAAAAAGAATTTACATTATCAAAGCAAATAAAATTATATGATGATACCATTAATGGTAATAAAAATGAAACATATAGGGGACCAGTTACAAATTTAATAAATAAAGGTTATGTTGCAACAGAATATGACTCAAAAACTGAAACTATGATTTTAGATTGACCTAATGAAATTGGAACATTACCACCTGATGTTTTACAAAACAATCCACAAATTGGTGATTATACACATGCACCAACTTGTGATTTTTCTGCTAAACAACAAAAACGAATTACTACAAATGAAAATGAAATTACCAAATTAAATAGTGAATTAATTAAAACAAACGAAAATATTAATGATGTTAAAAATAATTGATTTAATATTGAAACTAGTCCCTTATGAAAAAAAGTTGAAAATAATAATATAGAAATATTTAAATGATATTTTATTAAAATCAGTTATCAATATTCAACAGAAAATAACTTTATGAAATTTTATAAAGTAATTAAAATTTATTTAAATAATGTTTTTAACGAATTTGAATTGTTAAATGTTGATTCCATGACTTATGGAGAACAAATACAAAATAAAAATATTTTAAATATTGGAACTATTTACTATAACAATAAAAAGAAACAATTTAGTGGTGGTGGTAATTCTTATCCTGAACTTGGAAAAATTAATTTAATTGGTGATATAGAAGAAATATATCAATATCAAGGAATAGATACACCAACTGAATTTATAGCAGAAGAAAATACTGAACATGATTATTATACAAAACTAGAAACAAATCAATTATTAGATAAAAAACAAGATAAGTTAATTGCTGGTGAAAATATTAAAATTGATGAAAATAATAAAATTAGTGCTACTTGCGGGAAAACTGATTTAACTGATTATTATAAAAAAGAAGAAGTAGATAAAAAATTAGACAATAAAATGGATAAAGACCAATTCAAATATGCTTTTTCTATAAATACTATTGGTACTGAAATTCCTAATTTAGAAACTACTGATAAAACTGTTGCTGGTGCTATTAATGAAATTATCAAAAAACAACCACAACCAATTCCAATTCCTCCAAGTAGTTCAATTTGAAAAGAAGTAGGAATAAGAGAAAAAAATAAATGAGATAATTGACAAATTACTTATGATTTTATAGTTAATAAAAGATATAAAGTTTATTATTCTTGAAATATATATAATAATGTTTTTGCAATTAAAGAATTTATTATAACTAATACAAAAATAGCAGGTGTACCAATAGAAGTTTTTAACAATAATACTAATGTCTTAGTTTTATCAGTACAACACTCAAAATTTATTACTATTTATTCTTTAAAAGGTAGCGATAAAGGTAATACATGAAAAGTAGAAGAATTACAGGAATAAAATTATGATTTGAAAAATTATAAAAATTATTTTAAGTTTAATTGGAGTTTTATTATCTTCTGCTGTTGCTGGTTTAATTATATTTATTATAGTAAAAATTGTCTTAAAAATTAATCAAATATTTTAGAAAGGAGAAAAAAATGAAACCTTTTTGACCAAGAAAAGATAAAACAAATATTAATAATAATGAAGAAAAATCTAAATTAATTTTTTTAGAAAATAAAAGTACACACACTTCTATTTTAAGTTATTTTGGTTTTAATGATTTTAATCATGAGACTTATTTTACTGATTTTGTTGCTGAAAATAATGCTAATTTATATAATGCTCCATTGGATATTAATAATGAAACTATTAAACAATATTTAATTAAACAAGAATTTTATAGAAAGAATTGAAATTCTATTTTTAAATTAAGCAAATTAGGAATTAGTGGTTATTTAATTTATATTGCTAATGATGATTTATATTTTCAAGTAGTAGATATACAGCAAAGAATTTATGATATTACTGGTAAATTAATTCAATGTACTATTTTTTATGATAGTTATCAACAAAATGCACAAACATTAAGATTATTTGAAGTGTATAAATTAAATAATGAACAAGTAACTATTAATCGTGCAATTTATAGTATTAGTGATAATAAAAAACAATTTCCTTTACCTTTTAAAGAATATAGTAATAATCCTAATTTAGAACAAGAACAAACATTAAATATTAATTATATTCCAATAGCAATTATGAGAAATAAAGCAAATGAGTTAGCAGATTGTAATAAAGTAATGGATAAAATTAAAGCATTAGATGTTATTTATGAACAAATTGTTTTAGATACTATTTTAAATTCACCAAAGTTTATTTTTGACCAAACTTATGGTAATGCTAAATCTACAATGGATGAAGCCGTAAGAACATTAGTTACTAACAACTATATTTGAAAAACTACTGGTGATAATAATGAAAAAAGTGAAAATATTAATATGACAAGTAGTAATTTTAAAGGTAAAAATTTAACTGATATATATGATTGAAATATTAATGAAATATTTAAACGTTGTGGTATTCATATACCAAGTCAAAAGAAATCAGCACAACAATCGGTTCCCGAAAGTACAGCGGTAAATATTTCAACTATTAATTATATTGAACAAAAATTATGACAATTTAATATTGATATTCTTAAATTTATTCAAATATTAGTACGTTTAGATAAAGATTTATTAAATAGTAAAACATTTAATATTAATGATGAACAAGAAATTAATAACTTAACAGTTAAATTAAAATTATTTAATCCAGAAAATAACCAATTAATAGGAGAAAACAATGGAAAACAACAACAAACCACAAACGAAGTTTCCACAGAAACAAACTAAACTTAATCAAGCAGAAATAGAAAATGATTATTTAATTGATAATATTCCTTATGATTTTACTAATATGATGAGTGCTACTAGTGACCCTGATATTAATAGAGCATACGATGAATTTAAAAAAAGAAAAATTTATATTTATGAAATTGAACGTTTATTTAGCAAATTTAAGTTTTAATTTATAATAACTGGATAATTGTATTTATTTGATAACATTTAAAATTAACCATTTTTGTATACATATCAATGTTATAAGTTCTATCACCAATCATATGCTTTAAAATTTGTTTAATATTAGTTTCAGTAAAGCAACCAATATTTTCAACTAATGCTTGGTTTAATACACCATCTTTTGCATTAATAAAATAACCAACTTTTAATTTTTTATATTGTAAAGTTAATGATTGTAAAAAATCAATTAATTCATAATATTGACCTTTGGCAAATAAATTTATTGCATTTTGATAGTGTAATTTAGCAATTTGATTTTTTCTTCTTCCTGCCATTATACCAAGAAATAAAACATGAAAAGCATGAAATTTATCTAAAATAAATTTAGCATTTAAAATTGTAGCAGTTTTTCTAATTCATTTTGCACTATCTCCACAAACTATTAAATTTGCTTGGTCAAAGTTTTCAAAAAATAAATTACCATATTTTTCTATTAATTTTGCGGTTTTTTCAGCACCAATTTCTGTTTTTGAAACTCTTATTTTACATACAGCTCTTTTATTAATTAATTTTCCATTTTTCTTTTTACCAGTACACATTACTATTAATCTCATCGAACATTTTTTACAATTTTTAGTATTGTGTTTTTCATTAAACTTAAATTTTCGATGACCATCATCAATATTTACATATAAATTTTGATTTGGTTGTAATGGTATTTTGGGAATATTTGCTTTTGGTAATTCAAATTTTTGATATGTTCTACAAACTGTACTATTACTTATTAAATCTTCAATAAAAGTATCACAAACATCACGATACTTTTTACCATCAGCAAAATATTTTAAAATTTGTTTAATAACGTTAGGTGCAAGTTTACTATATTTTTTAACACCAAGATAATTATCTAATAATGATACGTACTCCATTTTTTGTGTTTTTGTGTTATAATGTGTACAAATACGTCGCTTATAAGTTAATAAACCTTTTTTTGCTTTTAATTTTCGTTGTCTAAATCTATATGATTTATATTCAGATTTATCACATATACTTCATAAATAATCATCTATTTTTGCAAATAATTCTTCTGTTTGTTTTAAACTTAATTCATCTTGATTAAAATCATGTTTGTCTCAATCAAAATGATTTGCGAATGGTAATATAAACATTTTTAATGTTCCTTTCTAATTTTTGTTTGTTAATAATTTAAGTTTAATTTTTTTTAAAAAATAAGGAGTAAATATGGCTTTTATTAGTAGTTATGGACAATTAAATAAAAAATATAATCTTAATTTTAGTGATAATAATTATGGTTTTAGTTGAGATATTTTTAAAGAATTTGTTGGTGATGAATGAGCAGAATATTTTACTACTAATTGTTTTTATCGTTTTGTTCCAACAGCACGTGGAACAAGAAAAACTTGAAACTGTTTAGCATTTGATTTATTTATATGTTGTAATTTTAGAAATAGTAGTGTTCAAGAAGTAAGAAGATATGAAAATACTCATAGTGAAACTACAATTGGTGCTTTAATGAATGTTTGTCAAGTTTTATTAGATACATATAATATTAATTTATTACCTAATAATCCACATGGCATTAAATGAAAAATTACTAAGGATGGGGGATGTATTATCTTTCCAAGTAATCAACAAATTGACTTTATTGGTTATGCTAATGGTAATAAGATTTTTGGAAAAGAAGCAGGTGGGTCAAGTTTTTTAGGTTCAAGAACAGATGAAATTATTATGGCAGAAGAAAAAGAAACATTAACTGAAAAACAATTAACATATCGATATGAACGTTTACAAAACTCTATGTTTAGAAGTAATCGTATTAAAGTATCAAATAAACCTATTAAAGAGTGAAGTTGAACATTTATTGATAAAAATATATATAGTTCTACCTTTGGACAAAAGATTACTCGTTATTTTTATAAAAGTTTTTTCATTACTTTTACATGTAATCCTTATGATAAATATCATCCATTTTATTTAAAATACTGTACACCATTTTTACCATTAAATGATGAAGTCATGAAAAATCTTAAAAAAGTTGGTAAAGTTTATTATGAAAATAAAGATATGTTTAGTGGTTTAGGTTTATTTGTTTTAAGATTTACTATTCAACCATTTTGAAATAAATTACCTGACATTCAACAAAGAACATTATTAGAAATGGAAAAAAGTAATCCAGATGAATATAATACTGTTTATTATGGTTTTGAATTTTTAGATAGCGATGCAACAATTTTCCCATTTCAAAAAACAGTAAAATATTGACAATCATATGATTTAAAACAATTTTATAATCAAGAAAAAGAAATGTATAAATTTGATTTTTATAGTGTTGGTATTGATTGAGCTACGGGACCAAAAGACCATACTGTATTTATGGTAGTTGGTTTTAAAGAATATAATAATACTGGTTATTATGATGCTTATATTATTTGTGAATTAGTAGTTACTCCAAATGATTTTATAAATGAAAATGAAAAAATTAATGCTTATGTTAATGAAATTTTAGGATTAATGGATAATTTTGAAAATTTTGAACAAGCAATTTATTTTTATGATGATAAAGCAAGAACAGCAATGGATTGATTAAATCAAAAATTAATTGATGAACACAATACTATTTTAATAACACAAACCGCTATTAAACATGCTTCAAATTTAAATCAAGAAGCCGGATTAACTAATAGAGTAGTTTGAATGAGAAATATTATGAGTTATGGAAACTTTTATGCAAATAAAGATGATTTACCAAAAACAACTCAATGTTTAGAAGAATTACGTTATGACCAAACCAAAACTAACATTCCTGACAAAAATATGTATCAAGACCCTTATGATGCATTATTTTATGCATTATATCCATATAAAAATGTAATTAGGGGTAAAAATAATGCTACTGTAAAAAAAAGTATCTTCACATTTGCAATATAATAAATAAGCGCAATACAATTAATATTATAGGTATCAAAAAATAAACACCTTTAATTTAGGCGTTATTTTGCTTTTAAAAGCATACTTGTAAAAATAATCAAAAATAGTACAATTTAAAAGTAAAATCAAGGAAAAAAGGAGATATTTATTATGAAAACATGAATAAAAACAAATTTTCAAAAAATATCATTATCATTTGCTGTAATAACTGGTGTTACCGGTTTAATCTTAGGAATAGTTTCATATAATAAAAATAATCAATTAACATATTTTTATGATTACGACCATGAAGCACACTGGGGGGCAACTATTTGAGCAAGACCAGTAAGTAATAAACATAAAATTACTCTTTACTGAGCATCAAATAAATTAACTGATGATGCAGTAAAATGAGATGGTATTTATCCAGATTGATATTTTGATAATTAAATTTCTAAATTTATATAAGAAATATTTTCATTATATTTATCAAATAAATTAATATTATTTAAATTTATTTCTTGTTTATTTGTTACTAAAATTAAATCATAATTACCAGCACCAAATAGTCCGCTAACTTCAATTCGATTTAAGTTATTAATTGGATTTTCAATTTGTAATTCAAATTCACTATTATTGTCAATTTGTAAAACTTCTTTATAAAATTCTAATTTAGAAAATAATTGTGATTTATTTGAACCATATAAATTTAAAGCATTTTCGGTTTTATTTTTATTAATAAGCTAAATTGTAAAGGTAAGTGCAACTAAATTATTTTTCTATCCAAATATTCGATTGGTGAAAGATAATTTAGTATTTTTCTCGGTCTTTGATTTAAAGACAATATAAATTTATGAACTTCATTTTTATTAGTTTTTGAAAAAATAAATTTTTTAGGAAATTTTTCTCTAATTAAACCATTAGTATTTTCATTAGTACCTCTTTGTCAAGGTGAATATGGATTGGCAAAATAAATTTTTACATCTAAATTTTTTTCAAGTTGTTGTCAATTTGAAAATTCTTTGCCACGATCAAAAGTAATAGTTTTAACAATGTTTTTAGGAAGAATTGATAAATAATAACTGACATTTTTATTAATAACTTTAGTAGTTCTGTTTTTAACTAATATTGCTAAAGAAAATCGTGATACTCTTTCAACTAAAGTTATTAAACATGATTTGCTTTTACCTCGTGATGATACTATAGTATCTCCTTCTCAATGACCAAGTGTTATACGATCATTAACATTTATATCTCGTTCTTTAATTGATTTACCATTAAACTTGCCACGATTTTCTTTAGATTTTCGTTTTTTACCTTTTCTTCTTAAATTTTTACTAGTAACTTTATCAAGCATTCCAAAATAAATTCAAGTATAAATTGTTTTAAAACTAATAACTCACTCTTTATGAAAATTTTTAATTCTGCCATAAATTTGTTCAGGTGATCAACCTAATAGTAATTTTTGTTGTACATATTTTACTAAATTCTTATTTTTAAACTTATGAAAACTAATATGTGATTGTTTTCGATTTTCAGCTTTATTTTGTGCAATTAATGAAAAATAATGATTATTATCTTTATTTCTATTAATTTCTCGAATAATAGTACTAATACTTCGATTAAGATTTTTAGCTATTTCACTAATTTTAAATTTAAATTTCAATTGATTCTCAATATAAATCCTTTCATCTATGCCAAGATGTTTATAACTCATATAAAAACTCCTTACTTTTTTCTAAACTAAATTTAGCATTATGAAATTTTTATATGAGAATTTTTTGCAATTTTATTTACTTGCACTTACAAGTATAATTCAGCATAATTAATCTTGTAAAATATTTTCCATATTCACCATTACCTAATGTTCAATCTGCAGGAATTAATGATGGTATATTATTGCTTTCTAATTCATTAGTTATGGATAGTCAGTTAAATTGATTATCATCTAATTTCAATAATTCATTTTGACTAATGTCATTGTTTTTTAGTTTAATGTTATTGATATCTGTAAAATCAAAATATGCAGATTTTAATACTACTTTTATATCTTTAAATTCTCAAATCTTATCAGGTGTAGAATGTATAGGATTTGATTTTAATTCAAAATAATAAGGTAATAATAATTTATATTCATCATTTAAACCGTTATTAATAGACATGGTTGAATAAATATTTTTTGATAGCATTATAACTATTTGTTTTAATATTTTAACTTTTGGTAAATTTGTATAGTTAGGATAATCTAATTCTCATTGTTTAAATAAATTAGTAATAACTTCATTTGGTTTTTGTCCTTCAAACTTAGCACGAATTTTATCTAAATCATTCATTTCTTTTAAAACATTACTTAATGATGCACCATCAAAGTTTCTATTATAAGTATATGTATAAGTTAACATATCTAATAATACTTTTTGTAAACTATCAATTGGTGGTCTATCTTTTATTTCTAGTTCAACATCATGAAATTTATTTGTTGTAGAAATAAATAAATTATAGTCACTTACTAAAAATCATGACTCTAATTTTTTATCTTTTAATTCTAGTTCATCAGATAATGGTCATACTTTTGAATTTTTAGAAACATCATAACCAATTTTATCATTAGTTACTCTTGCATTATTAATAATTTCTTTTCTTGTTTCTCTACCACCACCAATAGCAATTAAATCTAAAACTGATTTTTCTTGTCCTATAAATTGTTTTGCTAAATTTCAAGGTAATATTTGTTCACTAAATCATTGTTGTAATATTCTAACTTTTGGTTGAGTTTCAATAGGCATTGATAATAGCGGAAATGCTATCTTATCTTTGACAAATAACTTTGGGTATACCTCTCCATATTGTCGACTTCACCAAGTACCTTTATATTGCCAAAAATCATGCTTCTAGGTGCTTTAATTTTTAAACCAATAACTTTGGTGTCTTTATCTAGTGGTTTTTGTAATTTAATAATAATTGGATAACCATCTCTTGTTTTAAAGTCTTTAATTTTAATAATAGTAATACTTTTAGTACTTCTAGTTTTTGGATTTTGATAAGGTTCTGAATAATTATTAATAATATATAAATTATCAATATTATTTTCAGTTAATGGTTCATTTATACTAACTGCATATAACTTAAATTGATTTAATAAATTTATTTCTTGAAATATTAAATTTTTAATATCAGTCATACTATATTCAATTGTATTGTCATTAATATTAGTACTTGCTCTTTGATTTAATTGCATAGTAAAATCAGATGTTTCAACAGCAGTAGTTTTTAATACTTTATCAATATCAATAAAACCTATTTTAATAGTATTTGCTGAAAATCTTAAACTATTATTTTCATTATTTTTAAATAAACGTTCAATTTCATAAATATAAATTTTTCTTTTTTTAAATTCATCGTATGCTCTATTAATATCAGGGTCACTAGTAGCACTCATCATATTAGTAAAATCATAAGGAATATTATCAATTAAATAATCATTTTCTATTTCTGCTTGATTAAGTTTAGTTTGTTTCTGTGGAAACTTCGTTTGTGGTTTGTTGTTGTTTTCCATTGTTTTCTCCTATTAATTGGTTATTTTCTGGATTAAATAATTTTAATTTAACTGTTAAGTTATTAATTTCTTGTTCATCATTAATATTAAATGTTTTACTATTTAATAAATCTTTATCTAAACGTACTAATATTTGAATAAATTTAAGAATATCAATATTAAATTGTCATAATTTTTGTTCAATATAATTAATAGTTGAAATATTTACCGCTGTACTTTCGGGAACCGATTGTTGTGCTGATTTCTTTTGACTTGGTATATGAATACCACAACGTTTAAATATTTCATTAATATTTCAATCATATATATCAGTTAAATTTTTACCTTTAAAATTACTACTTGTCATATTAATATTTTCACTTTTTTCATTATTATCACCAGTAGTTTTTCAAATATAGTTGTTAGTAACTAATGTTCTTACGGCTTCATCCATTGTAGATTTAGCATTACCATAAGTTTGGTCAAAAATAAACTTTGGTGAATTTAAAATAGTATCTAAAACAATTTGTTCATAAATAACATCTAATGCTTTAATTTTATCCATTACTTTATTACAATCTGCTAACTCATTTGCTTTATTTCTCATAATTGCTATTGGAATATAATTAATATTTAATGTTTGTTCTTGTTCTAAATTAGGATTATTACTATATTCTTTAAAAGGTAAAGGAAATTGTTTTTTATTATCACTAATACTATAAATTGCACGATTAATAGTTACTTGTTCATTATTTAATTTATAAACTTCAAATAATCTTACTGTTTGTGCATTTTGTTGATAACTATCATAAAAAATAGTACATTGAATTAATTTACCAGTAATATCATAAATTCTTTGCTGTATATCTACTACTTGAAAATATAAATCATCATTAGCAATATAAATTAAATAACCACTAATTCCTAATTTGCTTAATTTAAAAATAGAATTTCAATTCTTTCTATAAAATTCTTGTTTAATTAAATATTGTTTAATAGTTTCATTATTAATATCCAATGGAGCATTATATAAATTAGCATTATTTTCAGCAACAAAATCAGTAAAATAAGTCTCATGATTAAAATCATTAAAACCAAAATAACTTAAAATAGAAGTGTGTGTACTTTTATTTTCTAAAAAAATTAATTTAGATTTTTCTTCATTATTATTAATATTTGTTTTATCTTTTCTTGGTCAAAAAGGTTTCATTTTTTTCTCCTTTCTAAAATATTTGATTAATTTTTAAGACAATTTTTACTATAATAAATATAATTAAACCAGCAACAGCAGAAGATAATAAAACTCAAATTAAACTTAAAATAATTTTTATAATTTTTCAAATCATAATTTTATTCCTGTAATTCTTCTACTTTTCATGTATTACCTTTATCGCTACCTTTTAAAGAATAAATAGTAATAAATTTTGAGTGTTGTACTGATAAAACTAAGACATTAGTATTATTGTTAAAAACTTCTATTGGTACACCTGCTATTTTTGTATTAGTTATAATAAATTCTTTAATTGCAAAAACATTATTATATATATTTCAAGAATAATAAACTTTATATCTTTTATTAACTATAAAATCATAAGTAATTTGTCAATTATCTCATTTATTTTTTTCTCTTATTCCTACTTCTTTTCAAATTGAACTACTTGGAGGAATTGGAATTGGTTGTGGTTGTTTTTTGATAATTTCATTAATAGCACCAGCAACAGTTTTATCAGTAGTTTCTAAATTAGGAATTTCAGTACCAATAGTATTTATAGAAAAAGCATATTTGAATTGGTCTTTATCCATTTTATTGTCTAATTTTTTATCTACTTCTTCTTTTTTATAATAATCAGTTAAATCAGTTTTCCCGCAAGTAGCACTAATTTTATTATTTTCATCAATTTTAATATTTTCACCAGCAATTAACTTATCTTGTTTTTTATCTAATAATTGATTTGTTTCTAGTTTTGTATAATAATCATGTTCAGTATTTTCTTCTGCTATAAATTCAGTTGGTGTATCTATTCCTTAATATTGATATATTTCTTCTATATCACCAATTAAATTAATTTTTCCAAGTTCAGGATAAGAATTACCACCACCACTAAATTGTTTCTTTTTATTGTTATAGTAAATAGTTCCAATATTTAAAATATTTTTATTTTGTATTTGTTCTCCATAAGTCATGGAATCAACATTTAACAATTCAAATTCGTTAAAAACATTATTTAAATAAATTTTAATTACTTTATAAAATTTCATAAAGTTATTTTCTGTTGAATATTGATAACTGATTTTAATAAAATATCATTTAAATATTTCTATATTATTATTTTCAACTTTTTTTCATAAGGGACTAGTTTCAATATTAAATCAATTATTTTTAACATCATTAATATTTTCGTTTGTTTTAATTAATTCACTATTTAATTTGGTAATTTCATTTTCATTTGTAGTAATTCGTTTTTGTTGTTTAGCAGAAAAATCACAAGTTGGTGCATGTGTATAATCACCAATTTGTGGATTGTTTTGTAAAACATCAGGTGGTAATGTTCCAATTTCATTAGGTCAATCTAAAATCATAGTTTCAGTTTTTGAGTCATATTCTGTTGCAACATAACCTTTATTTATTAAATTTGTAACTGGTCCCCTATATGTTTCATTTTTATTACCATTAATGGTATCATCACATAATTTTATTTGCTTTGATAATGTAAATTATTTTTGTTCTTGAATTAATTCATTAACTTGGTTTCTAGTATAAAATGCTTTTAAGTCAATTTTTTCAACATCTATTTCATCATTATTATAATTTGAAAATATTTGTTTTAATTCTGTTAATCTTGCTCATATTTTCATTCTACTAGGTGCTAAATCTCAAATATTAATCGTAGGAGTACTACTTGCAATAAATTGATTACCATTATTAAATTGAATAGTAGCATCAACATTAAATTCAATTGGTGTACGATTAAATACTCAATGTTCAACCATAACATAAACCATATCTCTTAAAGTTTCTTTAATTAATTCATCTTTAAAACTATCAAAAGGAAATTTAGATAAAATAAAATCAAGATAAGCATTAATATCATTTTGAGCACGAATAGCAAATGTTTTAAATCAATCATCAACATTTGGTCATGTATTTATATATTGTCGTGGTGTTTCTGTAATTGTTCCAGTTAATGGATATCAGTTATTATAATTTTCTAAACTGACACCAGTTCAAAGTTTATTAATCATATTTTATCATTCCTTAAAAAATGCTTTTTTATAACGTTTGGTTTTTGATTTAGTTTTTCTATGTGATATATGTATAATTTCTTTTTGTAATTTTTTCTTTCCTTTTTTTACAACTTGATTATATGCAAATTTTTCTAAATGTCTTAACAATCCAGTACCAAATACAGTATTAACTGATAATTTTAAACCCACCCTTTTAAATGATTTATTGACATTATCAATAGGATTATTAATAACATTAACTACTTTATGATAAGTTCTAATTGTCCTTAATATTTGCCTATAAATTTTAAAACTATCTTTAATCATTTGTTGTACAACTGGTAGAGCAAAAGCAATACTTTTTAATCATTTATTTTGACTAACTCCATATCCAATATATCAACCGCTATATCATCTATATCAATGAAATGGATGTATTTGAATAACAAAAGTTTCTGCTTTGATAATACTATCAATAACTACAATTGGTTTATATTTAGGATTACGATGATAAATAGTAATTCCACATTTATCTAATGATAAAGGTTGAATTTTACAAGCCATAAATACTGGTGAATTTAATGGAATTAATTGTGCATGTTTAATTGCTTTCTTTTCAGCACTTGTAAATACATCAATTGTTTTTTCTTTTAATTTATTAATTTTTTCAAATGCTTGTTTTTCTAATTTTTCGAATTTCTCTTGTAATTTATAAATATTTATTCTTATTTTTTCAAAATATGAAGTATCTTTTCAAAATTTATTTAAACCTTTTTTAAAATAAAATTTAATATCAAAATATTTAAAAGTTTGATTTGCTTTTAATACTAATTTATGAATTGAACTATTTTTAAAATTAAATTTAATTGCATTAGCACGAATTTTTTGTAAATCTAAAATTAAAGATTTTCCATATCTATTTTCTGCATGTATTGTATGAACTAAATTTAATCAGTCATGTTGGTTCATTTTTAATACTTCTTTTAAATCAGTATTATATTTTTGTAAAAAATTGTTTGCTTTATCAATATCTTTAATTTTAAATTTAGGAGTTAACTGTGGACTTAACTTTATTAATTCATTTTGTAATAATAAATAATTTTTTAATTCTTGTACTTCTAATTTTGCAAAATTATTTTTATATTGTCTTTCAGCAACAAAACCTAAATTTTGTATTATTGTTTCGCGATTTGGAGCATGGTTATAATTAAATAAATAACGTTTATTTCCAATAATTTTATCTGTTAAAATTTCTTTTCCACTTACTTGACTAATGATTTCTTGTAAATTTTTTGCTTTTTTAATGCCAATTTGTTCTAATGTTTTAGTTTTTTCTGCTAAACTAATAAATTTAGTTGTACGATAACCACGACTAATTCTATTAAGTCCAGCAAATGCAGGTAATATATTAAAAAAAGTATTTAATGGTGTAACATTTCCTTTTAAATAATCATAAACTTGATTAATAGTAAAATCAGTTAAACACTCTACACCAACAGCACTAATACTAGCAAGTAAATCACTTGCACCTAAACCAAGTGCTAAACTTTCACTTAATCCACCAGTAAAAGGAGCAAGTGCTACTGCTATTACTTGTACACCAATCATTTCTAAAATTTCTCATCATCAACTTTTATGTTCTTGTTGTTGACTTGTTCTAGTATGTTTTGGTTTATTTATGTTTAAAAGTATTGCTGTACTAGTTGTACCAATTGGCATAATAATTATCCTTATTTAAGAGTTATTTTTATAGGATTTGTTGAACCTTGATAATTTTTATCAGTGTCATTAGTAGTGATTACTACATATAAATCTCCTGCTTTTTGGTTTTGATTACTTACATCCACTTGACCTTGGGCATCACTAAAATAATTAATAATTGGAGTTGTTAAATTTGGATTTAAATTATTTAGTTCAGTTGTATTTTTAATTGTTGTATCTAATAATTTATTCTTTTTAGTAGTATCAGCAGTAATATTAGTTGTTAATGTTGTAATTTCTTCACTTAAAGTTGTAATTTCTTCACTTAAATATTTTTTATTAACAATACCACATAACATTCATCTTGATTCTGTTTCTGAGTTTGACATATAAGGAATAGATTCTCCTGTTACTTGTCCACCAACTAAATATCTTTTTGGAACTTTACCATCTTTAATATCTTCAACATATATACTAGTTTGTTGTAACATATATCTTTTCATTGCTTTTGGTGTTGCTAAAACAAAATTCATAATTTGATTTTTATTTTCAGTATTTTTAAATGTCATATAATCATCCATAACAATTTGACATAATACACCTTTAATATATAAATTTGTTCCATTTAATCTTAATTGTTGTGCTAGTTGATTATCAGTAATTAAACCTTTATTATCTGCTAAATAAACTAAAGTATCATAAAGACTATTTGTTATAAAAAATTTACAATTATTACTATTTCTTAATTGAAATAAAGTATTTCATGCTGATAACATTGATTTTAAATATCCTACTGGTGTTGTATCAGTAATGATTACTTTTTTGGCAGATTTAGCAATTGTATTTGTATCATTATTTGCTAAATAATCTGCTAAATCATTAGCAACTTCATATTGCATACTTTCTAGTAAATTTTGCCCATTATCTGCAAATAAATCAACTTCACCAATCATTTCTCCTGTACTAGCTTCTTTTGTAATTTCTTTAATAATTTTATCAGTATCAACATAACCAACTTCTAATCCTTTACTTTTATCATTTCAATGAAGTATTTTGAATGTTGGGTCTTTTGGTTTTTTAACTATAAATTCAATTTTTGTAGAATTAACCATTTCAATTGGAAAAAAACTTGCTCATGGACTATTTGATTGTTTATAAAATTCTATAAATTCAGGTGTTTCTACTAATTTTGTAGTATTATCTAAATTTTGTTTAAATGGCACTGGATTTGGCATTTTAAATTTTCCTTTCTTTTATAAATTATTTTTCTTTTTATAATCTAATAAACTACTTTTTATTGAAGTTTCTTGATTTGTTAATATTGTTTCTTGTTTACCACCTGTATTAATTGGTTCTTTAAATAGTGGTTGTTCTTTAATCATTTTTTTAATAGTTTCTTCAATTTTTGAATTTTCTATATTACTTGTTTTAAATTTTAAAAATTCATAAAATTCTTTTTTAACTTGATATTTTTTAAATATATTAATTATTTCTTTTTCTTTAATTTCTTGATTAAGTTTATTTAACTTATTTTCTAATTCAACAATCTTAATTTCTTGCTCTTGTTGTAAATTATTATTTTCAATTAAAGGTTCAGTATTTTGTTCAACATTAGTTTCATTTTCTAACATTTAAATCACACCTTTATTATTTATTTTCTTTTCCATTAATTTTTTCATTAAGTTTTGCTAATTTTTTTTGATGTTTCATCACTTTATTATTTCTTCTAATATGTTTTGGAGTTGTAATAAATCTTTTAAATCAAACAATTAATTCTCTACAAATTAATGTTCCTACACTTGTTCCAATAATAATTAATTCATGTAAAAATTCTTTCATTTTCAATTATTTCCTTTCAATTATTTATTTTTAATTATTCGTCAAATTGACCATTATTAATTCTTTCAATCATTGATTTTGAATTACTTATAATAGTTACCAATAAAGATATTTCTTTATTTAATTGTTCCATTCTTTCTTTATATGTCTGAATTTCATTGTTATAATATTCAATCAATTTTTCTTTATTCATTAGTTATCATCTCCTTTATAAACTATCATATGTAGTTGGTCTTTCATATAAAACATCACTACTTCCACTATTATTACTAATAGCATCACTATTAATTAATCTTCTTGTTTCATTTGTAAATGATGTTTCTTGCATTTCTTGATTATAATTTGTAGTTTCCATAGGTAATAAATTATGTATAATTTCACTTGCACCAGCAACTATTGTTGGTACTGCATAAGCATTATTAAAATCATTATTTATACCCATAGCTACACCACTTGAAATTAGACATCCACTAGTTGCCATATTACATATTTTTCTTATTACTTCAAATCTATTAGGTATTAGTTCACTTAACCCACCAATTAGATTTGATATACCATAAGTACTTAAACTAATATATGTATCTCAATCCATTTGTTGTTTATTATCATTAGTTAATAATAATGGTCATGGTGGTGTTTCTGTGGTAGTAGTTGTTAATCAAGGTGGTGGTTCAGGATTAGGATTGATTTTTGTAAATTTTGCATAATTAATTAAACCAATAGTTCCTAAACCTAATAATATTTTTTTTACTTGAATTTAATATTTTCTTTTTAGTACTTGGCATTTGATTTAAGTTTCATATATCAATTCCTAACTTTTTACTAAATAATAAAGCATTAATACTTCCTAATACTGGATTACCAATAATTTGACCATAATAAGCACTTGTACCAATCATTGCTGATAATGGACTTATTCCAATTCTTATTATTTTTAATAAAGTATAGTTATTTGATTGTACATTCGTGTCATTTGGCATTTTCATTTACTCCTTCATTTTTTGGTTTAATAAACACTTCAACTCAACCTGTATAGTGAACGTTATCACCAACTAAAATAGCAGTATTTGCATGTGGTTGAGAAACAACTAAATATTCAGCAATAACATTAGGATATTTTCATAAAATAATTGCTTTTATATCATTACTATCTGTTAAATCTTTGGGATTTGGTGAAAATATTTCTATTTTATCTTGACCAAATAAATCTGTTAATTTAGTCATTATCAAATTCACCTTTTTCTATTTTTTCAATTAATAAATTTAAAATATTTTTGTCCAAATCAGAGTTTGTATAATTAATTTTTTTAGTTCATTTAATTATATCTTTCATATATTTAAGTAATTTTTCTTTATTCATTATTTATTCTCCTTATTTAAATAATATCAACCAATTAATAAACTATCTGCTTCATCATGATTTGATATTTTTATATTTCAATTATTTCTTTAATAATTTCTTCAGCAACATATATACTTAGTTCTTTATCTCAAGGTCTTAATCAAAAAATAGGTGGGTCATAACGTTCATATCATTTCTTTCATTCACTTGGACTTATTAACATATCTTTTGTTAATAATTTATTAAATTGTCCTGCAATAAAACCACGTAAATGTTCTTGAGTTTCATAACCAATACCATTTTTTGAATTAAAAGTACCACGTTCAATAATTAAATCCAATTCATTATCATTAACTTTTATATCTCAATAAAATTTTCTTTGTCCATCATATTCTTTTAAATTATAACTTTTAACAAATATTGGTTTTCAATTTCAAAAATCATATTTATCATGTAAATAAACTTTTTTTCATAAAGTAAATCCAGTATTTTTAATACTTGGGTCAATTGAAAGTAAATAATTAGTCATTATCAAATCACCGGTCTTTAATTCTGGTTTTAATTGGTTTATAAACTTCTTCATAATATCCGTTTAAGCGATATGTGTTTTTAAGATATTGCATAAATCTTTCTTTATTAATACAATTTTTATGTCTTGATTTATTAATTTCATCAACTTTATTTCTATGTTCTTTATCACCTTGATAACAATGTTCACATACATTTTCTCAGCAGTTTTTTTCGCAAGTAAATAAATCATGTTTTTTATCACATACACAACAATCTTCACAACATACTTCTTTATTCATTATTTATTCTCCTTTCTATTATTTCTTTCTTGCTTTAT
The DNA here is from genome assembly GCF_964030795.1 of Spiroplasma endosymbiont of Nomada ruficornis. Taxonomy (NCBI): domain Bacteria; kingdom Bacillati; phylum Mycoplasmatota; class Mollicutes; order Entomoplasmatales; family Spiroplasmataceae; genus Spiroplasma; species Spiroplasma endosymbiont of Nomada ruficornis. The sequence goes on from NZ_OZ034962.1 coordinate 230,047, forward strand.
TAAGAAATTTATTCAAATAATTTGATTATCACCATCACCTAATTTTTTTAAAAGATATTCATATCTTTTCTTAAAATCTTCACTATCAATATCTCTATCTTGGTAAATTATTTTTTTCAATTTTTTTATTTTATACAAGGTTTTTGGAGAATATATTTCTCCATGCATGCAAAGAAAACATTTCATTATTTATTCTCCTTATTTTCAATTTGATTAGCAATTTCACTTAATATTTTTAATACTTTATATTCATTTTTTAATTCTTTAATAATAAATATTAAAAATATTATTAGTGTTATACTTGTTATTAATATTGGTGCTATTAATAAAATTTCTCATCATATCATTTTTTACTCTTTTCATTTTTTAAATCATTTAACATTAATTGAACAAAATACACGATTTTAGGAATGTTTAAAGTATTAAAAATTTGACCAGTGACAATAATTTCATCGTTTTTGTTTAATAAAATACATCGGTTATAAAATTTTGGATTATTAAAAATTAAAGTAACATAGTTTAAACCATTTCATTGACCACGAACACTATAATATAATTCTTTATTACCTTTTTCGTAATATTTTGCTTCAATAGTGTTACTTAGTTTTACTGTTAATTTGACATAATTGGCTTTATCTTTCATTTTTATAATTCCTTAAATAGTATTGAATGTGTTTATATGCATCTTGTTCATGTTTTGTTAATTTTATATTTCCTTTATAATTTGTTATTTTATTTTTATTTTTTGGTTGGTTTTCTAGATAATCTCAGTTGAAAACATCTTGTACTAATACCATTAATGAACCAATAATTTTAGGAGTTGCTAATGGATTAGTTAATAATTGTTTTGAACTTAAAAAGAAATTTTCTACAATAACTAATATTTTGTTTTCAAAAAATTGTTCTTTGATTATTGATAATATTCTTTTATAACGATTTTTACTTTCAAAAACATGTGTTGTGTTGAATGTTTCTGTATAAATAATCCTATTTGTTTCATTTGAATATATAACAATTCCATTATTACCAATACCAGCGGGGTCAATCCCAATAATTAAGTCATATTGCATTATTAATCAAATTCACCATTTTTAATTTTTTGATTTAATTGAGATATAAGATTTAATCTTCCATTAAAACAACTTTTTCAAAGTTTAGTTACTTTTTCATCGTCTCTCATTTCTTTATTTCATTCTCATTCATCTTTAAGATATTCAAGTATTTTTTCTTTATTCATATTTATACCTCCTACTTAACCTAATATTTAAAATACAGTCATAACAAATTGCTTTACTATTTTTATCTCTTAAAAAATATTTTCTTGTTTTTATATCATTAGTATTAAAGAATAAATAATCTAATTTATTTTGTTTACATGTTCAACAAAAATACTTTTTCATTATGAGTTGAAATTTCCTTATAAGAAGTAACTATATAATTAATTGGTAAATCATCATGTTTATATGGATTATTTATTTTAAAACCTTTTCTGTTTTCTTCTCACGTAATGTTATATTTAAAACAAGGATTAGTAATTTTAGTTTTGTTATCTGTTATTTCACCCATAAATCAACTATTATGCTGTTCATAAAATGTTAATTGTTCAAGTTTTATATCATTAAGATAATATTCTTTTGGAGCAGTTGGTTTATTAACAGTTATTTTTTGGTCTTTAATATATGGTTCTAATAACTTTATTAATTCATTACCACTTAATTCTTTTTTAATATTTTCTAAATTAAAAACTCAATATGTGCAACTGTTATCAACAATAAAAGAATTATTTTTAATCATTCATTTTGGAAGAGATAATTTATATTCAACATAATCAATAAGAATAGATTGTGGTTTATCTTTAACAATTTGTTCTTTTTTAAATTCTATTTGCATAATAATCCTTTCCTAATATGTTCTGTTGCTTCTAGCATAAAGAACATATATTTTTATTCTTAGATTATTAATAATACTACTATTTGTTTTATTCATTCCAGCAATTCTGGGCTCAAAAATAAATTGTGAAATTTTAAAAAACATTGAGGCATTCGATTCAATATTTATTTAATTTGCGTTTAGCAAATTAATATTTTAATTGAACCGGTCCCGCTCAATTTTTTTTACAAGTTTGAAATTTATTTTCTCGCCCAAAAATTTTTCAAAAAAAAATAAAAAATAAAACCAACACTTGCTCACTTGGTAGTGGCAAGTGTTGGTTAAATAAAGAATAATAGTTGGTCCCCACTCCGGGTCTATATATACTAGTTTCCAATTCGCTCCCACCCCAAGAATTACCATTTCTGGTTAGTATATTTTATTAGGTATCACTCCACTTTTTATTTATCCATGCAAGTCCACATGCTAGCTACTATTTTTAACAACTATGTTGTAGTTCACTTTTTTATTTCCCTAACACGTGTTGATAATAGTGCTAAAGACGGTTATTAAAAATTTTAAAATTTTACAATTACAAAAAAAGACAAGAATTTTATTCTCGTCTTTTGTCATTTATTTTTTAATTTAATAGTTTAAAAAAGAAAGGAGTTATTTTTAAAAATTTTTATTTATCGACATCTTCGGTACGCTCCCATTTTTCATTAATTGCACAAAATAAAGCTGAAAATCGAAAACAATCACATATTAGTTTTCATAAGTTTAAAAATAAGAATTTAGTAAAATATGTACAACAAAAATTACTATTAGGTTGATCACCTGAACAAATTTATGGCAGAATTAAAAATTTTCATAAAGAGTGAGTTATTAGTTTTAAAACAATTTATACTTGAATTTATTTTGGAATGCTTGATACAGTTACTAGTAAAAATTTAAGAAGAAAAGGTAAAAAACGAAAATCTAAAGAAAATCGTGGCAAGTTTAATGGTAAATCAATTAAAGAACGAGATATAAATGTTAATGATCGTATAACACTTGGTCATTGAGAAGGAGATACTATAGTATCATCACGAGGTAAAAGCAAATCATGTTTAATAACTTTAGTTGAAAGAGTATCACGATTTACTTTAGCAATATTAGTTAAAAACAGAACTACTAAAGTTATTAATAAAAATGTCAGTTATTATTTATCAATTCTTCCTAAAAACATTGTTAAAACTATTACTTTTGATCGTGGCAAAGAATTTTCAAATTGACAACAACTTGAAAAAAATTTAGATGTAAAAATTTATTTTGCCAATCCATATTCACCTTGACAAAGAGGTACTAATGAAAATACTAATGGTTTAATTAGAGAAAAATTTCCTAAAAAATTTATTTTTTCAAAAACTAATAAAAATGAAGTTCATAAATTTATATTGTCTTTAAATCAAAGAGCGAGAAAAATACTAAATTATCTTTCACCAATCGAATATTTGGATAGAAAAATAATTTAGTTGCACTTACCTTTACAATTGAGCATAATATTTTAAACTAATTATAATTGATATTCTTTAGTATTAATTATCAATAATGCTATTAAAATTAATTATATACTATATATAGTTAATTAGAAAGAGCATATAAGTGGAGGAATAAATGACAGATAATCAAAAATATATTACTGTTAAAGGTGCACGTGAACATAATTTAAAAAATGTTAATATTAAAATTCCAAAGTATAAGTTAGTAGTTATTACTGGTGTCTCAGGAAGTGGTAAATCATCATTAGCTTTTAATACAATTTATGCAGAAGGAAGGCGAAGATATGTTGAATCACTTTCAGCCTATGCTCGTCAATTTTTAGGAAACAGTGAAAAACCTGATGTTGATGCTATTGATGGTTTAGCACCAGCAATTTCTATTGATCAAAAAACTACAAGTAATAATCCTCGCAGTACTGTGGGTACTGTTACTGAAATTTATGATTATTTGCGTTTACTTTATGCACGGATTGGAAATCCTTATTGTAATAAGGGTCATGGTCCAATTAGCACGCAAACTTTAAAAGAAATGGTTAATAAAATTAAAACGTTAGAAGATAATACTAATATTGAAATTTTAGCACCAGTTATTAATGCTAAAAAAGGTAGTCATCAAGATTTATTAGCAAAATTAAAACAAGAAAATTTTTTGCGAGTTAAAATTAATAATAAAATATATAGTTTAGATGAACCAATTGAATTGAATAAATCATTACGTCATTATATTGATATTGTTATTGATCGTATTAAATTTACCAATGATGATAATACTATTTCACGAATTCATGATGCTTTAGAAGTTGCTTTAAATCATAGTAATGGTTTAGCAAAGGTTATTTTATCGCAAACAAATGAAACGTGATTATTTTCTCAAAAATATGCTTGTAAAATTTGTGGATTTTCAATTCCCAGTTTAGAACCGCGTTTATTTTCTTTTAATGCACCAAGTGGAGCGTGTTTTGATTGTAAAGGCTTGGGAGTAAAATTAGAAGTTGACGAAGAATTATTAATGCCAGATTTAAAATTATCAATTAATGATGGTGGCATTGAGTATTATAAAAACTTAGTTGGTACTAGTAATTTAGAATGACAAAAATTAAAAGTTCTTTGTTATCATTATTTAATTGATTTGAATCAACCATTAAAAAATTTAACAAAAACACAATTTAATTATATTATGCGTGGTAGTGATGAAGCCATTACTTTTAGTATTACTTCGGCAAATGGTCGTAAATATCCTAATCATGATTATATTGAAGGCATTGCCACTTTAATTGAAAGACGTTTTTTAGAAACAACTAGTGATTTTGCCCGTGATTATTATCGTAAATTTATGAGTGAACGTACTTGTTTAACTTGTCAAGGAACAAGATTAAATGAATTTGCACTAGCAGTTAAAATTAAAGATGAAAATAATAAAGAAATGAATATTAGTCAATATACTAATTTAGACATCGAAGAAAGTTTAACATTTATGTTAAATATTAAATTATTACCTTATCAACAAGAAATTGCTAAATTAATATTAGTAGAAATCATTAATCGTTTAAGTTTTTTAACTAATGTTGGTTTAGGTTATTTAAACTTATCAAGAATGGCACAAACTTTATCTGGTGGTGAATCACAACGAATTCGATTAGCAACTCAAATTGGTTCACAATTAACGGGAGTATTGTATGTTCTTGATGAACCTTCAATTGGTTTACATCAACGTGATAATGTTAAGTTAATTGAAACTTTAAAACAAATGCGAGATCTTGATAATACATTATTAGTAGTAGAACACGATGAAGATACAATGTGAGCAGCAGATTGATTAATTGATATTGGTCCAAAAGCCGGAATTTATGGTGGTGAAGTAATTGCTGAAGGTACACCACAGCAAGTTGCTAATAATCCTAATTCAATTACTGGACAATATTTAAATGGTGAAAAATTTATTGCATTACCTAAATCAAGAAGAAGTGGTAATGGCAAAGTTATTGAAATTCAAGAAGCACAAGCTAATAATTTACGTAAAATAAATGTTAAATTACCTTTAGGTAAATTTATTTGTGTTACTGGTGTTTCAGGAAGTGGTAAATCAACGCTTGTTAATGATATTTTATATACTAGTATTCAAAAGTATTTAGGTTTAAAGGGACAACGACCAGGAAAACATAAAGCAATAAAAGGGACTGAATTTATTGATAAAATTGTTGCTATTTCGCAAGAACCGATTGGCAGAACACCAAGGAGTAATCCTGCTACTTATACTTCAGTTTTTGATGATATTCGTGATTTATTTACACAAACACCAGAAGCAAAAATTAGAGGATATGCTAAAGGTAGATTTTCATTTAATGTACCGGGAGGAAGATGTGAACGTTGTTCTGGTGATGGTGTTATTAAAATTGCGATGCATTTTTTACCTGATGTTTATGTAACTTGCGAAATTTGTGAAGGAAAACGTTATAATAGTGAAACATTACAAGTTAAATATAAAGGTAAAAATATTTATGATGTACTAGAACTGCCTGTTGATTTAGCATTAACTTTTTTTTCTAATCATCCAAAAATCCATAAAAAGTTAGCAATGATACAAGAAGTGGGATTAGGATATGTAAAATTAGGACAACCCGCTACTGAATTATCTGGTGGTGAAGCACAAAGAGTGAAACTAGCTAAAGAATTACAAAAACGTGCTACTGGCAAAACTATGTATATTTTAGATGAACCAACTACTGGTTTACACGTTGATGATATTAAAAGGTTAATTGAAGTTTTAAATAAAATTGTTAATCATGGTGATACTGTTGTTGTAATTGAACATAACTTAGAAGTTATTAAAGTTGCTGATTACATTATTGATCTAGGACCTGAGGGTGGAAAATTTGGTGGTGAAATCATTGCTACAGGAACACCAGAACAAGTAATAACAAATCCTAAGTCTTATACTGGACAATATTTAAAAGCAGTTATTAATCGCGATTTGAATAGAAAATAATTAAAATATTTTCTGTAGTATTCTTGAATTTTAACAAAAGAAGTGGAGAAATAAAATGTCTTTAGAAGTAGTACCAAATTTAAAAGAAATACTTATAAATTCAACTATACAAAATGTTAAAAGTAATATAATAAAGTTAAAAGAAGTTTTTAGTACTTCTTCTAATATACAATACTTAGAATATTGATTTATTTTTTTTGAAAAAGATTTTTTTTTTAAAATTTAAAAATAATGGAAAAACAGTATCAATGAATGCAAAAATTTTTAGTGAAAGTAAAAGATGAAGTATTTAATGATGAAAGAAAAGAACTTGAATTTCTTTCTTTTAAGTTTGAAAAAGAAAATTTTTTTCCATGAGATAAAGAACTAGAGTTTGAATTACTTGAATTTACTTTAATGTGAGAGGAACAAAAACAGAAGGAAAAGGGTAAACTTATTGATAAAATTACAGCATTAAAAATAGAATTAAATTGTAAATTAAGTAGTAAAAAATGATAATTAAAAGAAAAATTATATAAAATTAATAATCAACAAGAAATTATTTTAAATTTTCATAATAATAGTCTTAAAAAATTAGAAGTTTTTCAAAAACAGAAAACAAGTAAGATTTTTAAATTTAAAAGTAAATTAGTTAAGTTTTTCACTTTTGGTTATTATAATTTTGAAATAAGATTAGTTAATAGAATAGAATGTGAAAAAGTTGTTTTAAATAATCAAAAAGAGCAACTTTATAAAATTGGATTAAAAATTTGTAATATCAAAAAAAGTTTGAATAAAGTTGAAATAAAAATTAGAAAAAAAAGACAAAGACTTAATTTATTTAAAGAAAATATTGTCTCTCTTGTTAAGGAAATAAATTCAATTAATGTACAAAATACTGAAATTTCAACAAACAATAGATTAATAACACAACTATAGTTATTCTTTTTATTTGTAATCTAAAATTGGAGAAAATTATTTCCATTTATATGATAAAATCTTACTTATATATAGACATGAAAGGATTTGTCACTTTGGAAAAAAGAGTATATTTTTTAAAGTTTAATAAAAAAATTCTTAAAATGGATTTAATAAGTTTTGGAACTGGTTTAATAGGTATTTTTTTGGGAATTCTAAGTATTTTAGCATTACAACCTTTTTGAGATAATGATAAAGCATCACTTTGAATAACTGTTGTTGCAATTTTTTTTGATATTACTAGTTTTACTTTAGCTTTTCTACCTTTTTTATTAATGTTCCGTTTAATTAGATTAAAGAAAACTTTGATAAAACAAAATATGAAATTATATCGAAAAGATCAATTTAGTATTTCGCTTGATTTTATTAGTTTTTGTTTAGGTATTATTGGAACAAGTTGCGAAATTATTAGTGTTATTGTGCTTTTACCTCAATTTAATGATAATAAAGTTTTTTCATATCAAATTACTATTGTTGCTGTTGTTTTAAATATTATTAGTTGTATTACTTGTTTAATGGCAACATTAATTACTATTAATATTATTAAAGATTATAAAAAAAGAGGAAATTCTATTATTTAAATATGATAATGTCCACTTTTAGCATAATTATTTTTTGTACTATGACAAGCTAAATCAATTATTTTAAGATATTTTCAGTTTAAGTTTATTTTTAGAAGGAGAAGTCATGAATGATAATGAAAAAATAAAAGGTAATTTTTATGTTCTAGGAGATAGTTTATCAGACACAGGAGCATTAGTAAGTGGTTTTACAGCTCTTTTTAAGCATTTAAAAATACCTAAAATAGTTAAAATGTTACCACCATTTTATAAAAATTCTTTTTCTAATGGTCCTGTGGCAGCACAAATTATTGCCGATTATTTGCATATAAATTTAACTTCTGCTTGAAGATTTGACCTTTTTTTATTTGCTGATGAGCAAATTGGTAATAATTATGCAGTTAGTGGAGCTTTAGCTAGTAGAAAAAAAGAATTAACAGTAGAAAGTTTTGTTATTAATCATTTTGATATTATTCATCAAGTAGATGCTTTAATTAGTCAGCATCATATTAATAGCAATGATATAATTTTAGTAGAGTTTGGTGGTAATGATATTTTATATGCTTTTAAACAATCATTATTAAACGACCAAGAAGAAATTATTAATAAAGCAGTTGAGTTAATAAAAAATGCTTTAACTAAATTGATAAATAAGGGTGCTCAACGTATTTTATTATGTAATGTTCCTAATATGAGTATTATCCCTTTATTTAAAAATAAAGAAAAAGATAAGGAACGTATTTTAAATTTAACTACTAATTTTAATAAAATGTTAGATAGTGTTATTGAAGAATTAAATAAAAATGCTGAATTATACTTGTAAGTGCAAGTAAATAAAATTGCAAAAAATTCTCATATAAAAATTTCATAATGCTAAATTTAGTTTAGAAAAAAGTAAGGAGTTTTTATATGAGTTATAAACATCTTGGCATAGATGAAAGGATTTATATTGAGAATCAATTGAAATTTAAATTTAAAATTAGTGAAATAGCTAAAAATCTTAATCGAAGTATTAGTACTATTATTCGAGAAATTAATAGAAATAAAGATAATAATCATGATTTTTCATTAATTGCACAAAATAAAGCTGAAAATCGAAAACAATCACATATTAGTTTTCATAAGTTTAAAAATAAGAATTTAGTAAAATATGTACAACAAAAATTACTATTAGGTTGATCACCTGAACAAATTTATGGCAGAATTAAAAATTTTCATAAAGAGTGAGTTATTAGTTTTAAAACAATTTATACTTGAATTTATTTTGGAATGCTTGATACAGTTACTAGTAAAAATTTAAGAAGAAAAGGTAAAAAACGAAAATCTAAAGAAAATCGTGGCAAGTTTAATGGTAAATCAATTAAAGAACGAGATATAAATGTTAATGATCGTATAACACTTGGTCATTGAGAAGGAGATACTATAGTATCATCACGAGGTAAAAGCAAATCATGTTTAATAACTTTAGTTGAAAGAGTATCACGATTTACTTTAGCAATATTAGTTAAAAACAGAACTACTAAAGTTATTAATAAAAATGTCAGTTATTATTTATCAATTCTTCCTAAAAACATTGTTAAAACTATTACTTTTGATCGTGGCAAAGAATTTTCAAATTGACAACAACTTGAAAAAAATTTAGATGTAAAAATTTATTTTGCCAATCCATATTCACCTTGACAAAGAGGTACTAATGAAAATACTAATGGTTTAATTAGAGAAAAATTTCCTAAAAAATTTATTTTTTCAAAAACTAATAAAAATGAAGTTCATAAATTTATATTGTCTTTAAATCAAAGACCGAGAAAAATACTAAATTATCTTTCACCAATCTAATATTTGGATAGAAAAATAATTTAGTTGCACTTACCTTTACAATTTAGCATCAAGACGAAAAATTAAAGAAATTATGAATAAACATAATTTAATATCAAAATATACCAAATTAAATTATAAAAACCATAATAAAGTAAATGATGAAAAAATCACCAATCTTGTTAATAGAAACTTTAATAATAAAATTAAAAATGAAGTTATTGTTGATGATTTAACTTATGTTCAAGTTATGGTAAATGAAACTATATTTGCTTATTAATTGACCTATACAACCGCGAAATTATTGGACATAGTGTGTAGATACTAAAAAAAGGCAGCATTAGTACATCAAGCATTTATGCAATCAAATCGCTGTTTAAAAGATATTAAAATATTTCATAGTGATTTTGGTAATGAATTTAATAATAAAATTATTGATAAATTTTTATTAGCATTCAATATTAACCATTCTTTAAGCAAAAAAGGTTGTCCTTATGACAATGCTGTTGCTGAAGCAATTTTTAAAACTTTTAAGACTGAATTTATTAATGATAAAAATTTTACATCATTAATCCAATTAAAATTAGAATTATTTGATTATATCAACTGATACAACAACATAAGAATCCACAGCATTCTAAACTACTTAACTCCAGTTAAAGCCAAAAACAAATGTCTACCAAAAAATAGTCCTAAAAAGTGTTACCATTCCAATTATCAATTCTTTCTCTTTTTTTCTTTCTTAACTAATTATTTATGCAGTAAGCATATATGAAGATTTATTTTAGAAATATTGTAAAATTTTAATAACAAAATTTAGAATTTAGGGGGTAAAAGATATGAAGAAATTACTTAGTATGTTAGCAGTAATAACTTTAATTGGAACAGCAAGTACAAGTGTTATTGCTTGTGGTGGTGGTCAAGAACCAATAAGTCCAATAATTAATAATGGGAATAGTATACAAGAATTATTAATTAAAACACAAGATAAAATTAAAGAAGGATTTGGAGATTTAACAAATTCAAATGCAAATTTATTTTTTCAAGATGAATTTGTATCAGGTAAAGATTATTTTAATATTTTAAAAAATCTTTCTTCTGAAAAAGAGGTAATTATTGATAATATTAATTTTATTAATGCTTTTACTAAAAGAATACAAAAAATAATTAATATTAATATTACTAATAAATTAATACTTGATAATAATTTAAGATTATTATTTAATGGAATATCAAATGATGATATATTAAAGATTTCTACTAATAGAAGCAATTTTAAAAAAGTTCCTTTTAAATGAAAAAAAGAAGAAGTTAATTTTGGCATTCAAAATTATAGTCCAGATAAATTAAATATAGAATTTTGATATTCTATTAAAATAAATTTAAATTTATTATTATCATATAAAGATGATCATAATAAATTGCAAAATAAAGATCTAAATCAAGAATATATTATATATTTTGCAAACACAGGTGCAAATATATTTTCAGTAATTCAAGCAGCCTCATTAGAAATTAAAAATAAAATAGAAGATTATCTTGTGAATATTGATATAACTAAAGATAATCATAACATAATTGATAAAGCTAAGGAAATTTTACTTAGAATATTAAATAATAACAAGATTGTTATTAATGAAAGTACCTTTTTGGAAAAAAATGATGTAAAAATTAAAAAAAATATATATAATGAAGCAAATCATTTTTATAATGCATTTAATAAATTAAGGATTGATTCAATAGATTACTTAAAAGAATATTTTAATATAATAGTTGAAGATTTTAAAAAAGATTTAGATAAATGAATTGATTCGAATTTAAGTAGCACAACAAAATCAAAAATTGAAAAAGATAAATCAAATATTAAAAATTTTGGAAAAATTTCATTAAATAATTGAACTATTTCAGGTTTAACCTTAGAAAGAATTAATTTTAATTTTATTACAATTCGTAAAAATCAGACAAGACAAGAATGAGTAAATTTTGTATCTCAAGCATTAGGAAAAATTTTTTCTTTAGATGGTTTTATTAAAATCCCATTTAGTATTATTAACAAAGAAAATGCATTAATTATGTATATGGATAAAACAGACTTTAATTCATATGTTTCTGAAAATAAAAGTTTATTCGATGTTAGTAATTATTTTAGTGAAAAAATTAAAGAAAAAGCAATAACAGAAGGAGTAATTTCTAATAATACAGAATTTAGAATACTATTAAATGGTTGCTGAAAAGAAGATGCAACTTTGAAAAATTCTGAATTTATTCGAAACATAGATGCTTCTACACTAGAAGTAATTAAAAATCCTTTAAATTATTATTCTTGCTTAAATATTACTATTGACGATTTTAGTTTTATTTTTGGTAATAAAAAAACTAGAGATAATACAAATAAAAATAATTATATAACATTTGATAAATGAATAATTAAAAAATCAGATAGTAATATTTGAAATTAAAAGTAATATATAACAAATTATAGGTTTAATAATAAATTTAAAAAGAGGATTTTTTATGAAAAATAAAAGTAAATCTTGAATTAAACTTTTTGAATTAATTTTATTTAAAATTAATCATTCTTTCATTACAATTTTTTTATTTTCATTTTCATTATTATTTTCTTTAATAAGTTCTTTAATTTTATTTTCTTTAAATTTATCAAATGATATCATTTTGCTAAATTGTAAAGGTAAGTGCAACTAAATTATTTTTCTATCCAAATATTCGATTGGTGAAAGATAATTTAATATTTTTCTCGGTCTTTGATTTAAAGACAATATAAATTTATGAACTTCATTTTTATTAGTTTTTGAAAAAATAAATTTTTTAGGAAATTTTTCTCTAATTAAACCATTAGTATTTTCATTAGTACCTCTTTGTCAAGGTGAATATGGATTGGCAAAATAAATTTTTACATCTAAATTTTTTTCAAGTTGTTGTCAATTTGAAAATTCTTTGCCACGATCAAAAGTAATAGTTTTAACAATGTTTTTAGGAAGAATTGATAAATAATAACTGACATTTTATTAATAACTTTAGTAGTTCTGTTTTTAACTAATATTGCTAAAGTAAATCGTGATACTCTTTCAACTAAAGTTATTAAACATGATTTGCTTTTACCTCGTGATGATACTATAGTATCTCCTTCTCAATGACCAAGTGTTATACGATCATTAACATTTATATCTCGTTCTTTAATTGATTTACCATTAAACTTGCCACGATTTTCTTTAGATTTTCGTTTTTTACCTTTTCTTCTTAAATTTTTACTAGTAACTTTATCAAGCATTCCAAAATAAATTCAAGTATAAATTGTTTTAAAACTAATAACTCACTATTTATGAAAATTTTTAATTCTGCCATAAATTTGTTCAGGTGATAAACCTAATAGTAATTTTTGTTGTACATATTTTACTAAATTCTTATTTTTAAACTTATGAAAACTAATATGTGATTGTTTTCGATTTTCAGCTTTATTTTGTGCAATTAATGAAAAATAATGATTATTATCTTTATTTCTATTAATTTCTCGAATAATAGTACTAATACTTCGATTAAGATTTTTAGCTATTTCACTAATTTTAAATTTAAATTTCAATTGATTCTCAATATAAATCCTTTCATCTATGCCAAGATGTTTATAACTCATATAAAAACTCCTTACTTTTTTCTAAACTAAATTTAGCATTATGAAATTTTTATATGAGAATTTTTTGCAATTTTATTTACTTGCACTTACAAGTATAATTCAGCACATTAAAAAGGAAATGACAAATATCACCATCTTCAACTATATAATTTTTACCTTCAACTCTCATTTTTCCCTTTTCCTGAACATTTTTTTCACTACCCAATAATTCTATATCTTGATAATTATAAACTTTAAGTCTAATAAAACCTTTCATGAAATCTGTATGAATGATACCAGCACACTCTGGTGCTTTCATTCCTTTAATAAAAGTTCAAGCATGAACTTCTTTGGGTCCAACAGTAAAATAAGTACCTAAATTTAATAGTTTATAATTTGCTAATACAATTTGATCAATTCCTGATTCAAAAATATTTAACTCTTTAAACATTTCTTTTTTTTCTTCTGCTTCTAATTCAGAAAGTTCACATTCTGTCTTAGCACAAACAACAATTACAGTAATATTTTTTTTGCTCATATATTGTTGTAATTGTTCAACATATTTATTGGTTTTAGTTATTAAATCTTTTTCATTAATATTAGCAATAACAATTATTGGTTTAGCAGTTAAAAAATTATAAGGTTTAATCATTAGTAATTCTTCTGAACTTAACTTTTGATTACGAATAGCAACACCATTGTTTAATTCATTATTAATTTTTTCTAATAAAGATACCTCAGCAATACCTTGTTTATCTCTAGTTATTTGCGATTTTTTACGAACTTTTTCTTTTCGTTTACTTATTACTTCTTGATCAGCTAACATTAATTCCAATTCAATAATTTCAAAATCATTAATTGGATCAATTTTATTTTCAACATGACTAACATTAATATCATCAAAACAACGAATAACTTCGCATATTGCATCAACTGTTATAATATTAGCAAGAAATTGATTACCTAATCCTTCACCTTTACTAGCGCCTTTGACAAGTCCGGCAATATCATGTAATTCTAAAATTGTTGGTACAACTTTTTGTGGATTAAAGATTTTTATTAAATTTAAAATTCTTGAATCATTGACTGGAACGCTACCAATATTTGGTTTTATAGTAGCGAAAGGATAATTTTCAATTAATACTTGTGAATTGGTAATGGCTTTAAATAATGTTGATTTACCTACATTAGGTAAACCAACGATACCAGCAGTTAACATATAATATACACCTGTTTCTTTTACTTATATGATTACATCGTATCATATAAATTATAAAGAAAAATATAAAATTAATTATCAATTAAGAAAAATTTAATTTTGAAGTTGATTTGGATGGTAATGGTACAGTATTTACTAAATTATTAGATTCATTAATAGTATTACCAGCAAGTTCTTAATCATCGCTTTCATCATCAAAAGGATTTGTACTAACTGGTTTAGGAGTAATCTGACCAGAACAAATGCCACTATCACTAGATGCTGTTCTAGTAAGACAATGATTAAATTCTTGACGAGATGATTCAGTACTGCTTTCTAAATCACTATACTGTGGAAAACTATAACTATTAAGTTCTCTTAATATTTTATCGATATCAATAATAGAATAATCATTTTCTTCAAATTCAGAAGAAAGTGAACTTATCGCACTATCAGTACTATTTGAACGTGATAATTTAGGTTTTTTTTCAATTATTCATTCATCTCAAGGCTCAGATGTTGGTAATAGTTCTGGTATACTTTGTCTTTGATAAGGTACGCTTATTTCATCTATTGATGTTTTATTATCATTTAAATTTACAATTAAAGTTCCAAAATTTTTTGTATTATTTTCTTTAACTGTCTTAATAGCTATTTTTGTTTTTTTCATGTTCAAGATATTTTATTTATTATTTTCTGTCATCAACTAAGTTTTTTAAATTTTGTTTTTGATAATTCTACTAAAGATTTTTTACAATTTTCAATGTCAATATCTTTAATATTATTAATTTTATTTAAAGACACTGTTTTATAATCATCAAAATTATTATAACCACTATATATTTTTAACTTATTTTTAATAATTTGATAGTTTTTATCTCAATACAAATATTTTTTCATATCTGAAGGTGTATCTTCGGTAACTCGATCATAATATCTAATAAAAGTTATATAATCATTATAAAACAATGAATTTTCTACTTTTTGGGCACTTAATTTAAAAATTTTATCTTTAATATTAACTAATTGTTCATTAAGTTGTTCAATATCTAATTTTAATTTTGCTATTACTCGTTGATTTTGAAATTGAACATTTAAATTTGTATGATTACTTAATGTTTCCCATTCTTGTTTTTTAGTTTGTAAAAGATTAAGAATACTATTGTGTAAGTCACGTAAATCATTAGCTACGGTTCTGATCTTACTATTAACTACTACTACTGAATTTCTTATCTTGCTAACCTCTTCTTTTATGGCTGCTAATCTTTTTTTGCAATTGAACTATCTCTATTAATTTTAAAATTAATTGCAGATGTTTGTTTCTTATAATTACCTAAAAAATTTGAATGATAACTAATATCAAATATAACACTTGTTTTATTTACATTTTCTTTTAAACTTTTAATTTTTTCTTTACTATTTTCAGTAAAATCAAACGTTAAAATATTATTACTAATAACATATCTTAAATCTTCATTATTTCTTAAACGTTCTAAATGTATCAATTGACCTTCTTCAATTAACTGCTTATCATTCATTATTTCTTTATCAATAATCTCTAATAATTTTTCTTTAATTTTGTGCAAATGCTAAATTGTAAAGGTAAGTGCAACTAAATTATTTTTCTATCCAAATATTCGATTGGTGAAAGATAATTTAATATTTTTCTCGGTCTTTGATTTAAAGACAATATAAATTTATGAACTTCATTTTTATTAGTTTTTGAAAAAATAAATTTTTTAGGAAATTTTTCTCTAATTAAACCATTAGTATTTTCATTAGTACCTCTTTGTCAAGGTGAATATGGATTGGCAAAATAAATTTTTACATCTAAATTTTTTTCAAGTTGTTGTCAATTTGAAAATTCTTTGCCACGATCAAAAGTAATAGTTTTAACAATGTTTTTAGGAAGAATTGATAAATAATAACTGACATTTTTATTAATAACTTTAGTAGTTCTGTTTTTAACTAATATTGCTAAAGTAAATCGTGATACTCTTTCAACTAAAGTTATTAAACATGATTTGCTTTTACCTCGTGATGATACTATAGTATCTCCTTCTCAATGACCAAGTGTTATACGATCATTAACATTTATATCTCGTTCTTTAATTGATTTACCATTAAACTTGCCACGATTTTCTTTAGATTTTCGTTTTTTACCTTTTCTTCTTAAATTTTTACTAGTAACTTTATCAAGCATTCCAAAATAAATTCAAGTATAAATTGTTTTAAAACTAATAACTAACTCTTTATGAAAATTTTTAATTCTGCCATAAATTTGTTCAGGTGATCCACCTAATAGTAATTTTTGTTGAACATATTTTACTAAATTCTTATTTTTAAACTTATGAAAACTAATATGTGATTGTTTTCGATTTTCAGCTTTATTTTGTGCAATTAATGAAAAATAATGATTATTATCTTTATTTCTATTAATTTCTCGAATAATAGTACTAATACTTCGATTAAGATTTTTAGCTATTTCACTAATTTTAAATTTAAATTTCAATTGATTCTCAATATAAATCCTTTCATCTATGCCAAGATGTTTATAACTCATATAAAAACTCCTTACTTTTTTCTAAACTAAATTTAGCATTATGAAATTTTTATATGAGAATTTTTTGCAATTTTATTTACTTGCACTTACAAGTATAATTCAGCATTACTGTTATATACGCAAATTAGATGATTATTTTTGTAGTTTTATGAAAAAAAATATTAAAAAATCATAAATTTATTGTATAATATTTAACGGTTTTACTTATAGAAACTAATATGGCGACTGTGGCGTAGCGGTCTAGCGCATCAGTTTGTGGAACTGACATTCGCGGGTTCGAATCCCGTCAGTCGCCCCATTTAATAAAATTATGTTTTTTTACTACTCCTTTTTGGAGTTTTTTCTTTTTTGCTGAATTATACTTGTAAGTGCAAGTAAATATTATTATAAATTTATTTTCGCTTTTTATTTACTAAATAAATAATGGTATAATTATTATGTTTTATGATTTGCAGAAAGTTGAGGTTTAAATGTATATGTACCTTAAAGAAGGGCAAATACTTTCAATTCATGCATATAAGCATAATGGCGATTTATATCGTAGTTGAAATAATTCAATTGTTTTAGAAGATACTGAAAAATATTTAGTTTTAGTAAATGAGAATGTAACAATTACTGAAATTAATGGTCGTAAATGAACAACCGTTGATCCAGCAATTTGGTTATTTTTTAAAAATGATTGATACAATATTATTTGTATGATTCGTAATGATGGTGTTCATTATTATTGTAATATTGCCAGTCCTTTTATTTTAGATTCGCAAACAGTTAAATACATTGATTATGATTTAGATGTTAAAGTATTTCCTAATCGTTCTTATAAACTGTTAGATTTGAAAGAATTTAAAACTAATCGTCGAATATGAAAGTATCCAATACCTTTACAAAATATATTATGACAAAATATAAATAAATTAAAAAAAGGAATTAAGAAAAATGAAATTAATTTATTTAATGATGATGTAATTTTAAATTATTGAAAAAGTTATCAAGACCAAAGTTTACAAAAATAGTAAGAACATATGTTCTTACTATTTTTGATATTAAAACTTTTTATAACTAAATTAAATTTTGCTAAATTGTAAAGGTAAGTGCAACTAAATTATTTTTCTATCCAAATATTCGATTGGTGAAAGATAATTTAATATTTTTCTCGGTCTTTGATTTAAAGACAATATAAATTTATGAACTTCATTTTTATTAGTTTTTGAAAAAATAAATTTTTTAGGAAATTTTTCTCTAATTAAACCATTAGTATTTTCATTAGTACCTCTTTGTCAAGGTGAATATGGATTGGCAAAATAAATTTTTACATCTAAATTTTTTTCAAGTTGTTGTCAATTTGAAAATTCTTTGCCACGATCAAAAGTAATAGTTTTAACAATGTTTTTAGGAAGAATTGATAAATAATAACTGACATTTTTATTAATAACTTTAGTAGTTCTGTTTTTAACTAATATTGCTAAAGTAAAACGTGATACTCTTTCAACTAAAGTTATTAAACATGATTTGCTTTTACCTCGTGATGATACTATAGTATCTCCTTCTCAATGACCAAGTGTTATACGATCATTAACATTTATATCTCGTTCTTTAATTGATTTACCATTAAACTTGCCACGATTTTCTTTAGATTTTCGTTTTTTAACTTTTCTTCTTAAATTTTTACTAGTAACTTTATCAAGCATTCCAAAATAAATTCAAGTATAAATTGTTTTAAAACTAATAACTCACTCTTTATGAAAATTTTTAATTCTGCCATAAATTTGTTCAGGTGATCAACCTAATAGTAATTTTTGTTGTACATATTTTACGAAATTCTTATTTTTAAACTTATGAAAACTAATATGTGATTGTTTTCGATTTTCAGCTTTATTTTGTGCAATTAATGAAAAATAATGATTATTATCTTTATTTCTATTAATTTCTCGAATAATAGTACTAATACTTCGATTAAGATTTTTAGCTATTTCACTAATTTTAAATTTAAATTTCAATTGATTCTCAATATAAATCCTTTCATCTATGCCAAGATGTTTATAACTCATATAAAAACTCCTTACTTTTTTCTAAACTAAATTTAGCATTATGAAATTTTTATATGAGAATTTTTTGCAATTTTATTTACTTGCACTTACAAGTATAATTCAGCATAATTTTAAAAATGATTGATAAATAAAATTATTGTTTATAGATTTTAAATTTTTTTTGCATAAGATGTTAAAAATAAAGTACGAATAGTTTACTAGAAATATTGCGAAATAATAATTATAAAGAGGTAAAAGGATGTTAAAATTTTCAAAAACATTATCTAACATTGGTATTTATCTACTTTTGACAACATTAATGCCGGTAATGGTTATTTCTATAATTATGATTTCTTTAAAAGGATTAATGGAAAGTTCTTATGAATTATTATGGAAGTTTGGAGAATGATTACAAGAAGTTTTTGATTCTGGATTAAGTACTATTCAATGATTAGGATGAATTATATTGATAGCTTGTCTAACAACTTATGGTATTCTTATATTTATTTTAGTAATGATAAATTCAAGAAAAGCATTTGAACAAAGAATTGGTTATATTCTTAGTTTAGTAATTGGAGTTGGTTCAATTGTTGTTACATTATTACCATTAATTATTGTTAGTATTGCCAGTCTTGGCAATGGAGTAATAACTTTAGTATTAGGATTATCATTTGTTTTTATTGGATTAAATGGTGGTTTAGTTGCTTGTGGATCATTATTTGGTTTAATTAGTGCAAAAAATATTATAAATTTATGAGATGCAAAGAAAAAGTAGATATAATCTACTATTTGTTATTTATCTATTTACTTCATTGTAATTGTAAATTTGTTAATGTATAATGCATTAATTGTCGATGTATGCTAATAATTAAAACGTTAAATATTGTTACAATAAGTAAAATTCATCAATGATCGTTTAAAGTATTAAAATAATCAAGTTTGCTTTTAAAAACGGCAGTTTCCACTAACATAAATAATGCATTTAAAATGAAAAAAATTAATCAACCAAAACTAAATAGAATAATTAGATAACGATAAAATTTAGTTTGAAAAGTACTACCTTTGACTTTAATTTGATAAACTGTTTCATAAGTATAATGATTAATAGAAAAAGCAAACAAAATTAATAGAATTAAACTATTTATGCCAACTATTAATAAAATATTAATTATTTTTTCACTAGTAGTATTTATTAAAATTGAACCTATTATTATAAATATAATTTGAACAATTAATCACAAAATGCTAACATAAAAAAAACTTTTTTTTGTTCAGTATTTAATTAATTCATTTTCCATTTTGTATCACCATATTAATTTTAGTATATTTTATGCAAATATAGAATAAAATTTATCTTTTTATAATTTTTCATAACATAATAAGTTTGGGAATAACTAAAATTAGAGAGGGAAATAAAATGGCAATTGAAGTAGAAATTAGGCGTATACGTCTAAGACTTGGTTGAACGCAAGCATATTTGGGGAAATTAGTAGGTGTTCGTCAAGCAACAATTAGTAGAATTGAGAGTAATGCTAAAAATTCTTCATGAGGAATAATTCATAAAATTCTTTTAGCATTATTAGTAGATATGAATGATATAAAAGGTTTTACGCATGATTTTGTATTAAAAGAAAATGATTTTGAACTATTTATTAAACTGTTAATGGCTAATTCACAATTAAAAACTAATATTTTATATAATCCTGTTCATTGTGCACGAATTATTCTTGATGCATATAATAGAGGAATTATTAATTTTGATGAAAAATATGGTAAAAATAAAGTATAAAAAAATTGTAAATAAATATTAATATTTTTACTGTAGTACATTTTTTTATTTATAGGAGAAATTTATGAAATATTTTTTAAAATTATTAATTATTACTTTGTTAATAAATAGTTCATCAGTAGGATTAATTGGATGTAGTATTCCTAGTGTTGGTGATATTTGAATAATTACTGATGGTGGTGATTTATTCGATAAAGCTTTTAATCAGCAAGTATTAGAAGGTTCAAAAGAGTTTACTAAAACATTTAATGATAATCTTATTATGATTAGTAATTTACCCGGTAATGAAGTTTGAAAAAATAAAAAAATGAAAACGCGTTGAATTATTTCACGAGATAGTACCGTTTCAACTTTACAAAATAATTATAATTTAGCAACATTTGCTGGTGCTAAAACAATTATTGTTATTGGGTTTAATCATCTTGGTGCATTAACATCAGCTATTCAAAATCAATATAAAAAGTTAGGTGTTCGTTTTATTTTAGTTGATGCTAAATTAGAAAAGCCAGTTGATGTAGCGTGTTTAAGTTATTCAGCAGAACAATCAGGGTTTTTATCAGGATTAGCAGGAGCAATATGATTAGCAGCTAATCATGAAACATATGATGATAATGGTTTAAAAATGTCAACTTTTGGTGGTTTACCAGCTGATACTATTGTTAGTTATATGATGGGTTATTATTGAGGTGTATATTATTTTAATAAATATCGTAATAGCAATGATAATTTATTGGAAATGACTAATGCCATTAGAATTAAAGAGGGTAAGGAAAAAATTGAAAAATGAACTAATAAATTTGATATTCATTTTGATAAAATTGCTAAACAATTTACAGGTAGTTTTGAATCCGGTACAAAATCATCAAAAGCGATAACTTCACAATTAATTGATGGATATAAAGATGATATTGTAATGCCTGTTGCAGGAGCACAAACAATTGATTTAGTATCAGCTGTTAAAAACTCTACTACTAATAGCAAAGCAAAAATTATTGGTGTCGATGTTAATCAAAGTGTTCAATATAGTTATGCTAAAGATATTTTTATTACATCAGCTTTAAAAGGAATTCATAAGTCAGTTAATACTTGATTATGACATTCTTTTAATTTAGATTATAATGAGGATGGTATTAAACCTATTAATGGTGAACAATACTTTGATGGTAGCATACCACAACCAGCATTAGGTGGTCAGCAATATCTTGGAATTGCTAATAATGATTCTATTAGTGCTATTTATAATAACTTAATTATTGATAGTAATGATTATTGACATTTGGCACAAAAAGTAACTGATGCTTATAATAAATTAGTTGCTGATTTAGCTAATGATTCTACTCGTGATAAGTGAGAAAATGCTTGAAAAAATTATGTTGATGAAAGTTTTGAAAAGTATAAACCACAGTTTTAATAAAACTTTACTATATATTTTAAAAAATTTATAATTATTCTTGAATTTTTAAAGAATAGGTTTTATTATCTTATATAATGGTAGTTATGCCATTAAAAGGAGAAACTAGTGTTTAGAGTTAATTGTGAAAATAAGAAAATAATTAATATTAAATACATATATACTGTATTTTTTAATAGTAAGTTATTCCCACCCATTTATTTTCAAAATTTATTTATACACAGTTTTATTTTATTTTGAATAATTGAATTAAGAAAGCAATGTTTTTGCTTTCTTTTTTTATATTTTTTTTATATAAATATTTATATATAATTGTAGGAGGAATATAATAGTATGCGTAAAATTTTTACTGTATTTAGTGCAATATCATTGTCAGTAATAATGATATTACCAATCATTGCTTGCAATAGTCAGTTTAATGATCCAAATATTTATCGAATAACTGTTGTAACTGATGGACATACTATTAATGATGCTTCTTTTAATGAATCATCATATAATGCTGCCCTCAAGTTTAAACAAGAGTTTAATGATTGAACACATAGTGATTATGTTGATCCTCAATATAAAAATAAAAGAGTTGAGGTTTCTTGAGATAATCCCCAATTAACTAATACTGATGATTTAATGACATCATATAATAAAGCCGTTTTCATAAACAGTAAAGTAATTATTGCTTCAGGATTTTTACATCATAATGCTTTGGTTAAAGCACAAAATACTATTTTAAAACATAAAGTGAAATTTATTTTTATTGATGGTGATACTGCAAATAAAGAAGTACCAAAATCTAATAAACAATTGGCTGGTTTACTTTACAAAGCAGAACAATCAGGCTTTTTAGCCGGATTGGCAGGGGCAATATGGTTAACTGCTCATGCTAATCAATATGGTGGACTTGATAATTTAAAAATGTCAACCTATGGTGGACTTGATATTCCAGCAGTTACTAATTATATGTATGGTTATTATTGAGCCATACAGTTTTTTAATAATAAATTTAAAAATAAAGAAGATGAAGAAAAATTAATATCATGAGTTAAAATTTTAAATTCAGATTTTAAAGAATCATTACCAAATATTAAATTTATAACTTCAGGTACTCAATTTAGTGATGATTTTACTCAAGGTTCACAAGGTTCACAAGCAATTAATGATGATCTTGCTCGACAAAAAACTAATATTATTTTTCCGGTAGCAGGACCACAAACCGAAGATACTTTATCATCATTAAAAAAATCTGGTCAAGGTAAAATTATTGGTGTTGATACAGATCAACAACTTCAATACCCACAATCTGCAGATAGGTTTATTACTTCTGCAGAAAAAGATTTAATTAGTTCAATTAAACTTATGCTCTGAAAATCAGTTGGTAAAACTGATCAGAATCCAGAGCATCCAACTGATCCAACTGCCGATCAAACATTTATTGATGATGCACCATACAGAGGTGGGCCTAATTTTACTGGAATAGCACCAAATAAAGCAATTAAAGATGGTGATAAAGATATTTACACACCATTAATGACAGAAACTACTAATTGATTAGATAAAATTTCTGCTGGATGACAAAAAGTACTCAATTTAAAAGATCATTATTGAATTAATGGTATTAAAAAAGAATATGATCCATTTAAATAATTAAGAGGGGTGATAAAATGCAAGTAAATATTGAAAAACAGAACTTACAATATGCTGTTGAAATGGAATGTATTACTAAAGTTTTTTTAGATACTATTATTGCTAACAATAATATTTCTATTAAAATTAAAAAAGGAGAAATTCACGCTTTGGTTGGCGAGAATGGTGCAGGTAAATCGACACTAATGTCAATCGTATTTGGACTATATCAACCAACAAAAGGTATTATTAAAATTAATGGTAAAGAAGTAGTAATATCAGGACCAATTAGAGCAGGCGAATTAGGTATTGGAATGGTACATCAACATTTTAAATTAGTTGATAACTTCACTATTTTACAAAATATTATTTTAGGTAGTGAGCCGGTTCATAAATGACAGTGAATTAATTATAAAAAAGCTAAATCTAAAATTTTAGAAATTTCAAAAAAATATAAATTAGACATTAAACTGAATTTAAAAATTGAGAATGCTAGTGTTGGTATGCAACAACGTGTTGAAATTTTAAAAGTTCTTTATCGTGGTGCTAGTATTATTGTACTTGATGAACCAACCGCGGTTTTAACACCACAAGAAATTACTAGTTTATTAACAATTATTGAAGAACTTAGACGTGATGGTAAAACTATTATTTTTATTAGTCATAAATTAGAAGAGGTTAAACAAGTTGCTGATAATGTTACAGTAATTCGTTTAGGTAAAGTTATTGAAACTTTTGAATCTAAGAGTAAAACTAAAGAAGAAATTGCTACTTTGATGGTTGGTAGAGATTTAGTTGATATTAGAAATCAAGGTAATGTTGTATTAGGGCCAGTATTATTAAAAATTGATAATTTATTTGTTCATAAAATTGGTAATAGGAAATCAATAATGGGTCTTTCTGATTTTAGTTTAGAAGTTAAGTCACGAGAAATTGTGGCTATTGCTGGTATTGAAGGTAATGGTCAAACTGAATTAATTTCAGCAATTACTGGTTTGATTAAGCCAGAAAAAGGTGATATTTTTTTTGGTAATAAGAATATGAAACACAGTTCAATTCAAAGTTTATATAAAAGTGGTTTAAGTCATATTCCTGAAGATCGTCATAAATATGGACTTGTTTTAGATTATAATGTTATTGATAATATGGTTTTACAAAATATTAGCGAATATCCTTTTTCTAAGCATGGTTTGATTCGCAGTAAAGCTATTCAATCTTATGCACAAAATATTATTAATAATTATGATGTTCGTGGTAGTAAAAGTGGTTTTGCTTTAGTTAGAGGTTTGTCAGGTGGTAATCAACAAAAAGCGGTTGTTGGTAGAGAATTAACAAGAAAACATAAAATTTTAGTTGTTGCTCAGCCAACACGTGGCTTGGATATTGGTGCTATTGAATATATTCATAGTCGTATTCTTGATGAAAAAAATGAAGGTAATGCAGTATTATTAATTTCTTATGAATTATCAGAAGTTATGTCATTAGCAGATCGAATTGTTGTTTTACATGCTGGTAAAATTACTGGTAATGTTAGTCCTAAAAATGTTACTCGTGAACAATTAGGATTAATGATGGCGGGACAAAAAATGTTAATGGAAGGAAATGAAGATAATGTTTAAACAAAAAACATGATTTTTAAAACGACGAAGTCGTTTATATCTTGGTTCAAAAGAAATGAATAGTAGTCTTACTAAATTTAAGGGTTCAATTTTTGCCATTATTTTTGGATTAATTATTGCTTGTTTTGTTATAATTGGTTCAGGTCAAAATGCTTTTACTTATTTTCAGTTGTTATTAACATATGCTTTTACAAGTTGGCCAGCTAATAATTGAGATAATACTTTAGTTTGATGAGCAATTTATATTGTAGCAGGATTAGCACTAGTTATTTCTTTCCGCTCAGGAATGTTTAATATTGGAGTTGCGGGTCAAATGTTAGCAGCAGGAGCTGTTGTTATCGCAATTGGTGTCCGTTATGACTTATCACAACCATTAGCTATAATTAGCGCGCTTTTTGCTGGAGTATTAGCAGCAATATTGGTGGCGTTGGTAACAGTGTTATTAAAAGTTTTTTTTAATGTTCATGAGGTTGTTACTTCTATTTTATTAAATTGAACAATTTGATATTTAGTAAAATGACTATTTAAAATCAATAAAGATTTATATGATGCTGATCATGGAACATCAGCAACTATTCATGATAGTATGAGTATGATTATTAATGGTTATAATTGTATACTACCATTATTAATTTCTATTATTTTAATAATAACAGTTTGATTTTTATTGAAAAAAACAACTTTAGGTTATAAAATTCGAACAGTAGGTTTAAATCCATTTGCTGCGGTTTATAGTGGTATTAATCATAAACATTATTGCATAACATCATTTGTTATTTCAGGAGCATTAGCAGGAGTAATGGCTGTTATTTATTACATTGCCAAAAATCCTTCAATTAGTTTTTTAACTGATGATTTACCAACTATTGGTTTTGATAGTATAGCTGTTGCCTTAGTTGGTAAAATTAATCCAATAGGTGTTGTGGGTTCTGCTTTTCTTTGAGGCTTAATTAAGAGTGGTGGTTCAATTGGTTCAGTATTAACATTACCAACAGCAACTGGTGATATTATTTTTGGTGTTATTATTTATTCAGCTGCTTGTGCAGTTTTATTATCTCGTTTACAGCCAATTAAATTTTTAATTCGTTATTTAAATATAGCCTTTGATGGAGAAAAACGAAAAGTTACAAATAGTTTTATTGCCAAGATGTACTATCATTTTATTGAAAATTTTAAAATAAAGAGACAATATAATAAGTTAAAATCAGATTTAATTAAAGAAAAAAATAATAAAATTAATCACTTAAAGATAGAATATAATAAATCATTATCAGATTATGAGTCAAAAGTTAAAAATTTAAACCAAAATCTTTCACAAGAAATTAATAAATTGAAACAAGAATTAAGTGATCAATTAAAGTCATTAAAAAATGAATTAGTTAAAACTAATGATAAAAAATTAAAAGAACAATTAATTTTAAAAAAATGTCAACTTCAAATTACTTATAAAATTGAAACTAAGGAATTAATTAAAAAATATAAAATTGATAAAGAACAATTAAAAGGAAAATATAATAAAATACTATGAGATGATAAGTCAGTAGTTAAAAATTTAAAACAAAATCTTTCACAAGAAATTAATAAAGTTAATAGTGATATCAACTTACAGTTACAAGCAGTTATTAAAAATAAAAATGATAAAGTTGGTGTTAATTGAGCACAATTTTTCCAAGAAAATAAAGCTTTAAATCATTATATATATAAACAATATAATGCAATTTGAAAAAAAGGTAAAATTGGTAATTGAAATAATTTTCAACAAGAAATAAAAACGATTTATGGTGAAAGTTTAAATATGTATATTAATGAAAAAATGAAATATGAAAATAATGTTTATAACTATAAGCAAGATTTAATTCGAGAAATAGTATTATTAAAAAAACAAAAAGCAATATTAGATAAGTCAAGAGTAAAAGACTTAAAATTAAATCTTTATCGAGAAATTAATAAATTGAAACAAGAATTAAGTGATGAATTAAAGTTATTAAAAAATCAAACAGTTAAAACTGACGATAAAAAAATAAAAAAACAATTAATTTTAGCAAAACATCAACTTCAAACTAATTATAAAAATAATGTTAAAGACTTAATTAAAAATTATAAAATTGACAAACAGCAATTAAAAAGTCAAATTATCCCAATTAATAGTAATATTAATATATTAACTAAACAATTTACTAAAAAAGCGGAAATTGAAAAGACAACTTTTATTAATAAATTTACTGATATATTTAAAAATGAACAACAATCAATTATGAAAATCAAAACTGAAAGAACAGGAGGAAAAAGTTAATGGAAGCACTCAAAATAATTATTGAACATTCTAGTTTAATTTTTGTTGTTTTAGTACTTGGTGCATTATCTGGATTAATTTCAGAACGTGCTGGTGTTGTTAATATTGGTATTGAAGGAATGATGACAATTGGTGCTCTTGCTTTTTCTTCATTTGGAAAAAATATAGGTGTTAATTGAGGTAATTGATCACAAATTGTTGCTTTATTAGTAGCTGGATTAGCGGGAATGGGATTTGCTTGTTTCCATGCTTTTGCATCAGTTACTTTAAAATCTGATCAAATTATTTCTGGCGTTGCAATTAATATTTTAGCAGCAGCAATTGCAGTTTTTGTTGTTCAGTTACCAGGGAATAATGGTTTTATTTCATTAACAAATATTTATCAATTACCAAAAATTGGTAATAATGAATTTTTTAATTTATATTTATTTTTAGCAATTATAGTTTTAGTAAGTATTGCTATTATTCTAAAATATACTAAATGAGGATTACATCATGTTGCGACTGGTGAAAATCCCAATGCGGTTGATGCTGCAGGAATTAATGTTATTAAACAACGATATGTTGCTGTATTATTATCTGGTTTTTTAGCAGGAATTGCTGGTGGTATTTTTCCAATGTATGCTAGCCAAACTTTTCGTGGGACAGTTAGTGGAAATGGTTTTATTGCTTTAGCTATTTTAATTTTTGGACAATGAAGAGTACCATTGATTACAATTGGTGCTGCCTTATTTGCTATTGTTGAAACAACAGGTGCCAGAATTACGTTTTTACCAAATATTCCTCAATGAATATCAAGTAATTCTGATATATGGAATATATTGCCTTTTGTAACATCTTTATTAGTTTTAGTGTTTACATCAAAATGAAGTAAAACACCAAAAGCATTGGGTATTGCTTTCAATAAATCTAAACGATAAAATTAGTTATTAATAATTTTAATGATGAATTAATTTTGAAATTAAATTTTACTTTTTTAGTAATATTTTCTAAGATTTAATTAAAAATATAATAAAATAAAAAATTTTATGGGTATTTTATACTATAAAATTTTTTATTTTATTAAGAATTTGAAAAAAATTGCAATAATACAGTTTTATTTATCAAAAAAAATAAATATAATTTTTGATAGATAGAAAAAATGTGGTAAAAGTTTAAATTAAATTTAATTAATTATGTTTATAGGAGGAGCAAAGAATATGGATAATGAAAGTATAGTTATTAATGTACCTTATTTATTTCAAAAAAATAAAGAAAAAAGACAAGAATATAAGCAAAGACCTGAAGTGAAAGTAAGGAGGAGAGAATATGATAAAAAAAGATATCAGCTTATTAAAGAAAAACAGCGAGAGTATAGTAAATTATGATATTGACGCAATAAAGAAAGGCAACAAGAATATAGAAAAAAATGTTATCAGCTTAATAAAGAACTGGAACTAAAAAATAGTAAATTATGATATCAACGCAATAAAGAAAGGCAACGAGAATATAAACAAAGATCTGAAGTAAAAGCAAGAAAACGAGAATATGATCAAAAACCCGAAGTAAAAGCAAGGAGAAGAGAGTATGATAAAAAGAGATATCAACTTAATAAGGAAAAAAAGCAAAAACAAAGAGAATTACAATCTGGTTATGTTTTTAGTTCAAAACAAAATTTTGATTTAAGCAGTTTTAATTGTGATGATATGTGTAGTGAACAAATAAAAAATATTGCATGAGATGTTTTAGAATTACAACTTTATTCAGAACCACAAGAAACAGAATTAGATAAGTTGTTAGAGGAAGCAGAATTTGAATATATGGCTAATGAAGAACAAAGTTCGGTACTAAGTAGTGAAAATTTGTCATCTAATTTAATTTTTGATGATATGTGTGGTGAACAAGTTATAAAAGATGTATTAAATAATTTAGAATTAGATCAATTAAATTTATTAGATAAATCTATTGAACAATTGTTACTTAGTGAAAAAATAGCAGAACAAAACTTTGAATGAAATAATAGTATTCTATTTGTAAGTAATTTAGATAGTGATATTTATGATTATAATTCAGTAACGACACTTATTCCTTAATTAAATTTATTTTTAATTGTTAATTTTTACTTAAACTTAAAAAAATAAAATTTTATAGTTGAATTTTTGGGAAACACAAAGTACTTTTTTAATTACAAAACAAGTCTAGTGTAAAATAATTAGGTATAGGAATATTGGGGGTGTTTATTTTATGGAATTATTAGTGGCACATCGTGGATTTCGTTCTACAGAAGGTGAAAATCGAATCATTGATTTCCAAAATGCTTTGAAAATTTGCCAAGCAGTAGAGTTTGATATTCGATTAACAAAAGATAATAAAGTAATTATTTTTCATGATGATACATTTGAAAGAATTGCTAATAATAAAAGTGAGGTTAGTAGTTTATTATATGAAGAAATTATTAATTTGGAATTTTTTAAAAATAATAAAGAATGAATTCCACCATTATTTAATGATTTTATTGAAAAATTAAGTAAAAATTATCAAATGATTAATGTTGAAATTAAAGAAGAAATTAATCGTAAATATACCTCAAATCAACTAATGGTTATTTTTTCAGAAATTAAAAAATTAGAAAAAAAAGTAAAGCTGAAATTATTGTTTCTTCATTTAATCACCAGTTATTAAACGAAATTGTTAAAAGAATTAAATATCCTATGAAAAAAGGTTATTTAATTGAAAATAAAAATGATTTTAGTGAAAGGTATATTAAAAACTTTGATTATTTGCATCCTTCAATTTCCGTAGTTTTAGATTTTGAAATGATTAGTAAGTTAAAAAATTAAAAAAACCGTTAAATATATGAACATTTAAGAGTGATGAAGAAGCTGTGAAGATAAATGAAATCTATGGTAATCAAGTAGCTGGCTATATTAGTGATAATCCTAAATTATTATGAAAGCAGAAAAATAAATAATGAAG
Source organism: Spiroplasma endosymbiont of Nomada ruficornis (assembly GCF_964030795.1). Classification (NCBI taxonomy): domain Bacteria; kingdom Bacillati; phylum Mycoplasmatota; class Mollicutes; order Entomoplasmatales; family Spiroplasmataceae; genus Spiroplasma; species Spiroplasma endosymbiont of Nomada ruficornis. The sequence goes on from NZ_OZ034962.1 coordinate 260,878, forward strand.
ATATTTTTAAGTAAATGTTGAAAAAGTTTTACGCACAACTTGGATAATAAAACTATTTTGATTATTAGCATTTTAGCTTTATCTGATTTATTTGTTTTTAGTGGAGTACTTTATTTACGATATATTATTCCTAACTTTAATCAGTATATTAATTTAAATCAAGATGAGTTTGATTTTGTTGTTGCTATTTATGGTTTTGTTGCTCTTATTTCTAGAATTCCAGGCGGTTGACTTACTGATCGTTTTAGTGCAAAAAAAATAATGATAGTATCACTTATAATAACTGGATTATGTGGTTTATGATGAACATTAATAATTCAACTTAATATGGATAAAAATATACGAATGATTCAATTGTATATTATTTATACAATATGGGGTATTTCGATTGCCGGACTTTTTTGAGCACCACTTTGAAAATTAGTATCACAGAATGTAACAAAAGAACAACAAGGGGTTGCTTATGGTCTTGAAGGCACAGTTTTGGGATTATTTGGTTTAATTTTTATTGCTGGAATTGCAACAGGAATAACAATTTTAACTAAAAATTTACAAAATCAGTATGGTCAAAATGATTTTATTACAAAAATACCATTTTTAGTTTTTGCTTATTTTATTTGTGGTATGGTACTTATAATGGCATTATTAGTTTGAATATTTATTCCTAATAAAAAACGTGAAGAAACAGAAATTATTTGAAAAGAAAAAATAATTTCACTATTTCAACCAATGAAATTTTTGCGAGTTTGACTTCGTGGTATTTTTGTTTTGGGAATGTACATGTTCCAGTCTACTTTTGCATATTATATGAAAGATGCTTTAACAGAAGTTGGTGTTACTGTTGTTGTAGTAACTATTCTTGGTGGAATTCGTTCATATGGTTTAAGATTTTTAGTTGCTAGTCCAATTGGTCGTTGAGCTGATAAGTGAAAGTCTTGCGTTTTGGGTTTAATATTTTTATTATTAGTTGGAATGATTGCATGTTCTTTATATGTAGTTATCCCTGGTTGAGGTAATGCTTGATTTTTACAGTCATCAAAAGCAGTTCAAATTTTATTTCAAGTTATAATGTGTTTACTTTTTATGTTTATTGGTTGTGTAGGTTGAGCATTATTGACGTTGAGATTTGTTCAAGTTGGAGAATTACCAATGGAAAAAAATAGTTATGCTAGTACAATATCATTAATTTCCTGAATTGCTTTTACTCCAGATGCTTGATTTAATTATGTTGCTTCAGCCATTGGAAAATTGCCAAATAATTCTTATGTGGTTGATGGTCATCGAAATTATTCATTGCAGGGAATTCAAATTTTATTAATTATTGCTATCGTTTGTGTTTTAGTTGGTTTAATTGCCGGAATAATTATTTATATTTTAAATAAACGAGAGTTAAAGAAACTAAATAAAACTTCATTTCGTTTTCGTGAGTTAGGAAACGTTTAATTATTTAATTAAATTAAATGATAATATTTTATAAAACTTGAAAATAGTATATTAAAGATTCTTTTGCTAAATTGTAAAGGTAAGTGCAACTAAATTATTTTTCTATCCAAATATTCGATTGGCGAAAGATAATTTAGTATTTTTCTCGGTCTTTGATTTAAAGACAATATAAATTTATGAACTTCATTTTTATTAGTTTTTGAAAAAATAAATTTTTTAGGAAATTTTTCTCTAATTAAACCATTAGTATTTTCATTAGTACCTCTTTGTCAAGGTGAATATGGATTGGCAAAATAAATTTTTACATCTAAATTTTTTTCAAGTTGTTGTCAATTTGAAAATTCTTTGCCACGATCAAAAGTAATAGTTTTAACAATGTTTTTAGGAAGAATTGATAAATAATAACTGACATTTTTATTAATAACTTTAGTAGTTCTGTTTTTAACTAATATTGCTAAAGTAAATCGTGATACTCTTTCAACTAAAGTTATTAAACATGATTTGCTTTTACCTCGTGATGATACTATAGTATCTCCTTCTCAATGACCAAGTGTTATACGATCATTAACATTTATATCTCGTTCTTTAATTGATTTACCATTAAACTTGCCACGATTTTCTTTAGATTTTCGTTTTTTACCTTTTCTTCTTAAATTTTTACTAGTAACTTTATCAAGCATTCCAAAATAAATTCAAGTATAAATTGTTTTAAAACTAATAACTCACTCTTTATGAAAATTTTTAATTCTGCCATAAATTTGTTCAGGTGATCAACCTAATAGTAATTTTTGTTGTACATATTTTACTAAATTCTTATTTTTAAACTTATGAAAACTAATATGTGATTGTTTTCGATTTTCAGCTTTATTTTGTGCAATTAATGAAAAATAATGATTATTATCTTTATTTCTATTAATTTCTCGAATAATAGTACTAATAATTCGATTAAGATTTTTAGCTATTTCACTAATTTTAAATTTAAATTTCAATTGATTCTCAATATAAATCCTTTCATCTATGCCAAGATGTTTATAAATCATATAAAAACTCCTTACTTTTTTCTAAACTAAATTTAGCATTATGAAATTTTTATATGAGAATTTTTTGCAATTTTATTTACTTGCACTTACAAGTATAATTCAGCAGTTTTAATAAATTATACTAAAAAACTAAAAAAGGTGTTGATTAAACTTTTTTTAGAATATTTTTTATTTTCTTTAATTAGTATGAAAAGTTATAAAATTAAATTTAATTTTTAAAATAAAAAACTAGTCATTAAAAATATTAATGTTGTTACTAAATTAACAATGTATTATAATAACTATTATTATTTAAAAAAAGGAGAATATATGGAAAATAAAGAAAAAATTCCAACAGCTCATATCAAAGCTGCTCGTGATCAAATTGCAAAAGTAGTAATTATGCCAGGTGATCCATTACGTGCTCAATTTATTGCTTCTAATTTTTTACAAGATTGAAAACAAGTAAATAATGTTCGTAATATGTTAATGTTTACTGGAAAATATAAAGGATATAATATTACTATTGCTGCTAGTGGTATGGGTATGCCTTCAATTGGTATATATTCATATGAGTTATTTAAATTTTATGATGTTGACTGTATTATTCGTGTTGGTAGCGCTGGTTCATATCAAAAAGATGTTAAAGTTTATGATATTATTAATACTACTAAAGTATATAGTGAATCTACTTTCGCTAAATATGCTGCTAATATTGATGAAAATCAAATTGAATCTGTTGGTAATATTAGCAAAATTATTAATAAAGTGGCACAAAAAATTGATAATGAATTTGATCAGCAAAAAAATGAAAATTCTTCGTATATAGTAAGTGAAAAAATAAATTTAAGATCGTGTTTAATTCATTCAAGTGATGTATTTTATCGTATTAATGATAATGATTATAAAACTAATCCTTTAATTAGTAAATGCTTAGCAGTAGAAATGGAATCTTTTGCCTTATTTGCTAATGCAAAACATTTAGAAAAAAATGCGGCTTGTTTATTAACAATTTCTGATTCTTTTATTACCGGTGAATCAATTTCAGCAGCATTACGCGAAACTAGTTTTAAAAAAATGATGATTTTAGCTTTAGAATCAGCAGTTGCTTATTATAAAGAAGAGGATATTGATGATAATCTTAGCGATAGAAACTAGTTGTGATGAAACTAGTGTTGCTGTTATTAAAGATAAAAAGGTTTTAAGTAATATTATTGCTTCACAAATTAAGCTTCATCAACAATATGGTGGTGTTGTTCCAGAATTAGCAGCACGAGCTCATAGTGAAAATATTGCTACTGTCTTACAAACAGCAATTGAAAAATCTAACATTTCAATTATGGATATTGATTTTGTTGCTTATACTAATACTCCTGGTCTGGCTAGTTGTTTACACGTAGGTAAAATTATAGCAGAAACTATTGCTGCTTATTTAGAAAAGCCATTGCTTCCGTGTAATCATTTGTATGGACATTTGTATGCTTCTTTAATTAATAATGAATGAGAATTTCTAGTACTTGGTTTATTAGTTAGTGGTGGTCATACACAGTTGATGTTGGCAAATGAACATTTAAATTTCACTATACTTGGTCAAACATTAGATGATGCTGTTGGTGAATGTTATGATAAAGTTGCAAGAATGTTAGGTTTAAAATATCCGGGTGGTCCTGAAATTGAACGAAGTGCTAAATTGGGAAAGCCAACTTATAAATTACCATTAACTAAAAATGATAATAGTTTAGATTTTAGTTTTAGTGGTTTAAAATCAGCCTGTGCTAATTTGATAAATAAAGAAAAAGGTAAGTTACAATTTAATAATTTTGCAACTTCTTTTCAAACAACAGTTATTCAAGTATTGATTAATAAAATTGAATTAGCATTAAAAAAACATAATCCAAAAACTTTAGTTTTAGCAGGAGGAGTTAGTGCTAATCAGCAATTAAGATTAGCAGTATTAGATTTAAAAATTAAATATCCAAATTTAAAAATAATTGTTCCAAAATTAGAATACTGTACTGATAATGCAGCAATGATTGGTATTCTTGCAAGTTATCAAATTGAACATAAGTAAGGGTGAACTCATGATTATTGGTATTATTGGTGAAGCGGGAGTAGGTAAGACAACTGCTACAAATTTTTTTCAAAATAAAGGTGCGTATGTTATTTTTGTTGATAAAATTGTTAAACATATTTATACACTAAAAGAAACAAAAAAAGCATTAATTAATGAATTCGGTGATACTTTTATTAATAATGATAAAACAATTAATAAAATAAAATTACGGTATGAAGCATTTCAACACCCTCATATTTTACGTAAATTAGAAAATATTATTTGACCAAAAATGATAAAAATTGTTGAAGAAGATATTATTCGTAATAAAATACACCAAGAATTAATTGTTATTGATTGTGCAGTATTATTTAATGCAAATTTAAATTTATTAGTTGATAAAATTCTTTTAATTGAGGCTGAGGAAGATAAAAAAATCCAACGAATAAAAGAACGTGATAATGTTAATGATTTACAAGTTATTTCATTATTAAATCAACAAAAAAAATATTTAATTTTAAATAAAGATATTGATTTTATTGTTAAAAATAACGGTACTATTAATGATTTTATTAAACAATTACAAAAAGTTGAAAAAAAGTTATTAACAAATAAAGTATAGAGATTAATGTTTTTTTTACTTTAAAAAACAATAGTAAAATATATTAAATTATTTTTGTATATTAAAATGAAAATTTTCATAATAAAAAAATTAAGAATAATTTTAAAATAGTTGAGGTTAAAAAAATACATAGTAATGTATTTATAAATTACCAAAATTGTTTTTCTTGTAGTAGAATATTTATACAACTAAATAACAAGGAACTTTAGATGTTCGGGAAAAAGATGAGAATTCTTTGCTGCCCCAGCAACTGTGATGTTGATTAACGTTACAAAACCATTGAAGATAAAACTTTGAGAAGGGTAACAAGTAAAATGAAGCTAAGCCAGTAGACCGGTCTAATTTTTTAAGTAATATTATATTCCTGGGTGTGAATTAATGATTATTTTTAATAATTGCTTTTATTTTTTAATATTTGTAATTTTAATAAAGTAATTTTTAATAATGACAACATCCTTTATATAATATAGGGGATGTTTTAGTTGTGTAATTAAGTAGAGGGGTAATAATAAATGGCAAAAGATAACAAATATTTTCAACAATCACAGTCACCATTAGAATATATTATGAAAAATTTTAATGGAAAAATGCGGTCTGTAAATTGAAATGTAATCAATGATGAAAAAGATTTAGAGGTTTGAAACCGTATTACTCAAAATTTTTGGTTACCAGAAAAAATTCCTGTTTCTAATGACTTAACTTCTTGAAAAACATTAAATCCAAAATGACAAGAGTTAATAACAAGAACATTTACAGGTTTAACTTTATTAGATACAATTCAGGCAACAGTTGGTGATATCGCACAAATACCTAATTCTTTAACTGATCATGAACAAGTTATTTACACAAATTTTGCTTTTATGGTAGCAGTTCATGCTCGATCATACGGAACAATTTTTTCAACTTTATGTTCTAGTGAGCAGATTGAATCTGCTCATGAATGAGTAATTAATAATGAAAGTTTACAAGCCAGAGCACGTGCACTAATTCCTTATTATACAAGTGATGATCCTTTAAAATCCAAAGTAGCTGCCGCTTTAATGCCAGGTTTTTTATTATATGGTGGTTTTTATTTACCATTTTATTTATCTGCTCGTAGTAAATTACCTAATACTTCAGATATTATTAGATTAATTTTACGTGATAAAGTTATTCATAATTATTATAGTGGCTATAAATATCAAAGAAAAGTTGAAAAGTTACCAAAAGAAAAACAAGAAGAAATGAAAAAATTTGTATTTGATTTATTGTTTAAATTAATTGATTTAGAAAAGCAATATCTAACAGAATTATATCAAGAATTTAATTTAGCTGAAGATGCTATTAAGTTTAGTTTATATAATGCTGGTAAGTTTTTACAAAATTTAGGATATGATTCACCTTTTAGTGAAGAACAAACAAGAATTAAGCCAGAAATTTTTAATCAATTATCAGCTCGAGCTGATGAAAATCACGATTTCTTTTCAGGTAATGGTTCATCTTATGTAATGGGCATTACTGTAGAAACGCAAGATGAAGATTGAGAATTTTAATTTTAAAGGAGAAAAAAATGCATAATGATGTTGTCAAAGTTTCAAACCAAAAAATATTAAAGCCAGAGGGAAAAATTCATGTTGTTTATTTTTCTTCTTTGTCAAATAATACTCATCGTTTTATTCAAAAATTAGAGGTTTTAAATTCAAGAATTCCTCACGATTTACAAGAGGAAATTTTAGTTGATAAAGATTATGTGTTAATAACACCAACATATAGTGGGGGTGGTGATATTAAAGAAGGGGCGGTTCCTAAACAGGTAATTAAATTTTTAAATAATAAGCAAAATCGTAATTTTTGTCGTGGTGTTATTGCGTCGGGGAATACTAATTTTGGTGATACTTTTGCAATTGCCGGGCCAATTCTTTCAAAAAAATTAAATGTCCCACTATTATTTCAATTTGAATTATTAGGAACTAATAATGATGTATCAACAATAAAAAATATATTAGTAGATTTTTGAGATAAAGATAAAAAAAATACCAATGAAATAAATACTTTATCTGGAACTTTAGAAAGTGATGAATATGTTACTTTAAATGCTAGAGCAAAAACTACTAATAATGCACAATTTGATTTGCAAGCAGCACAATCTTATATGAAAAATCATATTAAACCAAATTTATTGCTTTTTAAAACCGTTAAAGAAAGAATAGAATATTTAGTAAAAAATCAATATTATGATGAAACAATAATTAATAAATATTCAATTACGGAAATTGAACGATTAACAAATGAAGCATACAGTTTTAATTATCAGTTTACGAGTTTTATGGGTATTTTAAAATTTTATAATTCTTATGCTTTAAAAAGTTTTAATGGTAAACAATATTTAGAAAATTATGAAGATAGAGTTGTTATGAATAGTTTATTTTTCGCTGATGGTAATATTGAACATGCTAGTAAAATTTTAAGACAAATTATGTCTGGTAGATTTCAACCAGCTACTCCCACATTTTTAAATGCAGGGAAAAAACAAAGAGGTGAATACACTTCATGTTATCTTTTACGAATTGAAGATAACATGGAATCAATTGCTCGCGCTATTACTACTTCATTACAGTTATCAAAACGTGGTGGTGGAGTTGCTTTGTGTTTAACAAATTTAAGAGAATTTGGAGCTCCAATTAAAAATATTAAAAATCAAGCAACAGGCGTTATCCCAGTTATGAAAATTCTTGAAGATTCATTTTCATATGCTAATCAATTAGGTCAAAGACAAGGTGCTGGGGCAGTTTATTTAAATGTTCATCATCCAGATATTATGTTATTTTTAGATTCAAAGCGTGAAAATGCAGATGAAAAAATTCGTATTAAGTCAATGTCTTTAGGAGTAGTTATTCCTGATATTACTTTTGAATTAGCAAAAAACAATGAACAGATGGCACTTTTTAGTCCTTATGATATTGCAAAAGTTTATGGTAAAGCAATGACAGATATTTCTATTACTAAAGAGTATTATAATATGTTAAAAAACCCTGAAATTAGTAAAAATTTTATTAGTGCTCGCAAATTATTTCAAATGATTGCTGAATTACATTTTGAAAGTGGATATCCTTATTTATTATTTGATGATACAGTAAATAAAAATAATGCTCATCCCGGTAGAATTGTTATGAGTAATTTGTGCAGTGAAATTATTCAAGTAAGTACAGCTAGTGAATTTAATAGTGATTTAAGTTTTAAAGAAATTGGTGAAGATATTAGTTGTAATTTAGGAAGTATTAATATTGCAAAAGTAATGGAAAGTGGAAGTGAATTTGGTGAGGTTATTTTTCAAGCAATTCATTCATTAGACCACGTATCAAGAAGTAGTGATTTTTCTAGTGCTCCGTCAGTTGCATATGGAAATAAAAAAAATCATGCTTTGGGTTTAGGCGCTATGAATTTACATGGATTTTTAGCAACAAATCATATTTTTTATGATTCAAAAGAAGCAATTGATTTTACTAATATTTTCTTTTATGTTATGGCTTATCATGCTTTTAGTGCTTCAAATAAATTAGCATTAAAATTTGGAAGTTTTGGTGGATTTAAAAATTCAAAATTTGCTGATGGTTCATATTTTGATAAATACATAAAATGTCAGTCAGATAAATGAACTCCTGAAACAAAAAAAATACAAGAATTATTTACAAAATATAACATTATGATTCCAACTCAGAAGCAATGAAAAGAATTAGTAATAAAAATTAAAGAAACGGGATTGGCTAATTCACATTTAATGGCAGTAGCACCCACTGGTTCAATTAGTTATTTATCTTCGTGTACACCAAGTCTACAACCGGTAGTCGCTCCTGTTGAGGTACGAAAAGAAGGGAAATTAGGTCGTGTTTATGTTCCTGCTTATAAGATTGATGATAATAATTTATCATATTACACTGAAGGTGGATATGAATTAGGTCCTAATCCAATTATTGATATTGTAGCAGCTGCACAACAGCACGTTGATCAAGCAATTTCTTTAACTTTATTTATTACTGATAAAGCGACAACTCGTGATTTAAATAAAGCTTATATTAGAGCCTTTAAAAAAGGTTGTTCATCAATTTATTATGTTCGTATTCGTCAAGAGGTTTTAGAGGATAGTGAAAATTATCAATGTAATGTTTGTGTTGTATAAATTAATTAGATTATTGAATAGTAGTTTCAAGTAAAAAATAAATTTGTAACAAATTTAGTAATATGCTAAATTGTAAAGGTAAGTGCAACTAAATTATTTTTCTATCCAAATATTCGATTGGTGAAAGATAATTTAGTATTTTTCTCGGTCTTTGATTTAAAGACAATATAAATTTATGAACTTCATTTTTATTAGTTTTTGAAAAAATAAATTTTTTAGGAAATTTTTCTCTAATTAAACCATTAGTATTTTCATTAGTACCTCTTTGTCAAGGTGAATATGGATTGGCAAAATAAATTTTTACATCTAAATTTTTTTCAAGTTGTTGTCAATTTGAAAATTCTTTGCCACGATCAAAAGTAATAGTTTTAACAATGTTTTTAGGAAGAATTGATAAATAATAACTGACATTTTTATTAATAACTTTAGTATTTCTGTTTTTAAATAATATTGCTAAAGTAAATCGTGATACTCTTTCAACTAAAGTTATTAAACATGATTTGCTTTTACCTCGTGATGATACTATAGTATCTCCTTCTCAATGACCAAGTGTTATACGATCATTAACATTTATATCTCGTTCTTTAATTGATTTACCATTAAACTTGCCACGATTTTCTTTAGATTTTCGTTTTTTACCTTTTCTTCTTAAATTTTTACTTAACTGTATCAAGCATTCCAAAATAAATTCAAGTATAAATTGTTTTAAAACTAATAACTCACTCTTTATGAAAATTTTTAATTCTGCCATAAATTTGTTCAGATGATCAACCTAATAGTAATTTTTGTTGTACATATTTTACTAAATTCTTATTTTTAAACTTATGAAAACTAATATGTGATTGTTTTCGATTTTCAGCTTTATTTTGTGCAATTAATGAAAAATAATGATTATTATCTTTATTTCTATTAATTTCTCGAATAATAGTACTAATAATTCGATTAAGATTTTTAGCTATTTCACTAATTTTAAATTTAAATTTCAATTGATTCTCAATATAAATCCTTTCATCTATGCCAAGATGTTTATAACTCATATAAAAACTCCTTACTTTTTTCTAAACTAAATTTAGCATTATGAAATTTTTATATGAGAATTTTTTGCAATTTTATTTACTTGCACTTACAAGTATAATTCAGCATATATTATTTATTTAATTTAAAAAATAGTGAAATTTTATTTTGGAATATAGGATTTTTAAAAAAAAATTAAAAAATACATAGTAAATTTTAAAATTAAAGTTATAATAATAATTGTAAAAAAAATAATTATTATAACTTTGGAGTGGTACTCAAGAGGCTGAAGAGGACTGATTGCTAATCAGTTAGGACGGGAAACTGTCGCGAGAGTTCGAATCTCTCCCATTCCGCCATTATTTAAAAAGCATTAATTGCTTTTTTTTACTTTTAAATAATAAATTTATTAATAATTAGATATAATTTAATAAAGAACTCTTTATATTAAGGAGAAATCATGCGTAAACGAGTAAACTTACTTTTATCATTAATCTTATATATTGCTTTGATTGCAACAATAGTTTTTGTTATATTTAATTATATTAAATATTCATGAATTATTTTGATGATAATTATTACTTTAACTATTTTAACTGGTATTATTATTTTCATTACCAATCGTATGCAAGATGCAAAACTATCATGAATTATGGTTACCTTATGTTTGCCAATCATCGGTATTTTTTTATATTGAACTTTTGGTCGTCCTTATCGTTATCGACGAAAACAAAAAGCTTATTTAAAAACAAATAGTTATTTTTATACCCAAGAAGATTGAACTTTTGCTAATTCAATTTTAGAATCAAAAAAAATAACTTTGAGTGAAGATACTTTATCTTTATTTAACTATACAACAAGAATTTCTCATCGACCATTTTATAATAATACTGATGTTCAAATTTTAAATAATGGTCCTAATAAATTTGTTAAATTAATTGAAGATTTAAAACAAGCAAAAAGTTATATTTTTATTAATTATTTTATTCTTGGTGAAGGGGAGCTATTAGAAGTAATTATTAATGTTTTAAAAGCAAGGATTGAAGCGGGAGTTAAAGTTTATATGATTTATGATGCTGTTGGTTCATATTTTAGTTTATCAAAATATAAAATATGAAAAATGAAAAAAATGGGAATTATTATTAATAAATTTTCACCAGTTAGATTACCATTTATGACAGGAAATTATAATTTTCGTAATCATCGTAAAGATATTATTATTGATGGGAATATTGGCTATGCTGGTGGAGTTAACTTAGCAGATAACTATATTTATCTTTCTGCAAAGTATGGCTTTTGAAGAGATACCCAAATTAGAATTGTTGGGGAAGCTGTTAAATCAATTGATTTAATATTTAGACAAGATTGGCATTTTATTACTGGTAATATTCTTGATATTAGTGCTGAAAAATCTGAAATAAAAATTAAAAATAATATTATTGTCCAAGTAATTGATGATGGACCTATTACTAAAGAAACAATTCAAAAAGATTTATTTATTAAATTTATTAGTAATGCTAAAAAGCGAGTTTGAATTAGTACTCCTTATTTAATTCCAACTAGCGATTTAATTACTGCATTGCGTAATAGTGCTTATTCTGGTGTTGATGTTAGATTATCATTACCCGGAATTACTGATAAATTTTTATCATTAGACATGTCAAGAACTTATTATGATTCATTGATTGAGTCAGGTGTTAAAATTTACGAATATAATAATGTTTTTAACCATTCTAAGTCTGGTATTTTTGATGATGATATTACTATTATTGGTTCAACTAATCTTGATTATCGTAGTCTTTATTCAGATCATCAAACTTTAGTAATTGTTTATGATAGTAAAACAAATAGTGATTTATCTGCTTCATTTGAAAAAGATTTTATTCATTCTAGTTTAATTATTAGTAATCCACTACTACATCGTAGTTTTGCCTATCGGGGTGTATTTTTATTATTGCTTAGAATTTTAGCACCATTATTTTAAAAAAATTTAGTATAATTAGGTAAATATTAATAATAAGGTGGTCATAATTTATGGGTTGAAGTCGACGAATTAAAAAAATTAAAGAATATTTTAGTGATGAAAATCAACCTAATTTGGATATTTCTAAATTATCAGAAGACAATGAAAAAAAAACTCCTTTTTTTAATAGGTTTAAAAAACAAAAAAAATCTAATAAATCTTCTACTTCAACGAATAATAAAAAACGTAATAATATTTTTTTAAATTTTAGAAGAAGATCAACTATTCAAATTATTAAACATTTAGAAAATAAAAATATTTTTAACTTATTTTTTTATACTGATGTTAGTAATATTACTTTAATATTAGAACAAGGAATTAAACCTTCTTCACAAATTAAATTATTGCCAAAGCAAGAATATATTGTTTGAACTTATTTAGAACATGCTACTTATTTAGAATTAGAGTTAGGTAATTCAACACGTCATTTTTTTTGAAAGTGATGTGCAGAGCAAAATGTTGATGTTAATAAAATAGCTATTATTTCTGTTGATATTAATAAACTATTTCAAAGCACTACTAAAGATTGAGGTTTAAATGTTGATACTAATCGTGTTCAAATATACGAAACAATTCCTGTTGAAGCTATTGATTGAATTTTGGTTAAAGATCGCAAAATGTTTCGTTTAGCTAAATTATATATTGATAATCAAAGACTAAAGTTAAAACTTTTCCAAGGAAATAATGGTAATATTACTTTAGGCTCTGATTAAATGGAGGTAAAATTATGCGTTGATCTGCAATTGTAATTATTGCTTTAATTCCTTTTATGACAATAATAATTATTTTATTTATACGTTTAAATCATCGTAATAATCAATATTATAATCTTATCCATGGTGATTTGTTAAGTTTAGTTCCATTGAAAATTGATTTAAAAAATGAAATCATTACTTTTTCTGAACGCTTAGAAGTTTTAAATCGTAAAAAACGAATTTCATTGTTTGTATTTAAATCAATGATGAATCGTAAAACTAAAGTAAAAATTGAAATTTTTATTCAAGATTTATTAGTGAATAAAGTTCCATTTGAGCCGTGTCATTTTTCTGTTTCCTTTCAATTAGGAAGTAAAGTTATTGTTTATGATTTATCAATTGATTATTTTGATAATAATAATAAAGTTTTGTATGGTCAAATGCAAAGTAATATTCGTTATAATCGTTTTGCTATTTCACAAGCAATTATTTTACAACAAAATGAGTTAACAGTGGTAAAGTCAGTTTTTGTACAAACTATTTTAGATAATTTTAGTCAAAAAAAATATAATAAAAAAATAAATAGTCAATTTGAATATATGATTTTAATAAAAATAAAAAATTATTTAGCATTAGAAAATATTTTAACTGTTAATAATATTGAACGAATGGAATTATTAATTTCATATTATAGTAAAATAACTTTAGGATTAGATAATACTATTATTTGTAAATATTATGATGGTCAGTTTTTAATTTATTCTAGAAATAAGAAAATAAATTTATATCGATTCCAAAAAAAAATAAATAGTTATATTAAACGTAATTTAGTAGAAAAAAGTAGTTATTTGCAGATTCAAAGTCAAATATTATGTGTTTATGCTTCAGTAAAAACTGATGCTTCAAATGTCTATATATTATATAATAAAATTATTGATAAGAATCAATTAGAAGTAGTACAAAGTAGAGACTTAATTGAAATCAAATTGAAGACAAATGATATTTTAAATTATCCCGATTATAATCATTATTCACTTCTACAATCAGAACAAATGGAAAAATTATTAAGTGTTAGTATTAGACCAGTATATAAAAGTGATAATTCAAATGAGCCAAATTGTTACTATGCTTGATGAAATTTTGTTAAAAATTCTTATTATGTTTCGTTTATTGTTTTGATGCGTAATATTCAAGATTCAGGATTGTGGTGAAAAGTAAATGAGCCTTTATTTATTCAAACATTTGAAAAATTTGCGAAATTAAAACAAGAAAAAAACCTTATTCTTCCTGTTAGTTTAATTGAGTTACAAGATAAAACTATTTTAACAAAGTTAATTGCTCTTGTTAATAAGAGAAAAAATCTTTTTGAAAATTGTGATTTAATTTTTGATTTTCAAGATATTGGTGAAATTAATAGTTGGAATAAGTATGATTCAATTATTAAAACTATTCGTAGTAATAAAATAAAAATTTCTTTTACTCATGATTTACGTCATATTGATAATTTTAAATTAATTAATCATTTTAAACCTGATTATGTAGTTTTAACTTCTAATTTATTAGAACAAGTTACTTTTAGTTTTAGTAAATATATTGATGTTATTATTTGTTTGCATTATTTAAGAATTTTAGGTATTAAAAATATTTTAGCTCGTGGTATTATTAACGTTTCTGAAATTATTGTTTTAAAAGGATTAAAGGTTGACTATTTACTAGGAAAAGTATTAGAATCAGAACAAGCAAATAAAGTGCTAGATGCTTTAAATTACCAAAATTATTGGAAGTGACATAAAAGTCAATCAACAAAAGGTGAATAGATCATTATGAATAATGCAAAGAATAAAAATATTACAGCAAGAGAGATTGATTTTGCCAAATGATATACTGATGTTATTAAGCAAGCAGAACTTTGTGATTATGGCGCAGAAAATGGTTCAGCAGCCGGTACCATTATTTTTCGTCCTCGCGGATATGCAATTTGAGAAAATATTCAACATTTATTAAATCAAAGATTTAAAATTTTAAATATTGAAAATGTAATGCTACCACTTTTAATTAGTCAAAAAGCATTTCAAGTTGAAAAAGATCATATTGAGGGTTTTGCACCAGAATGTGCAACTGTAACTAAAGTTGGAAATAATCAATTATCAGAGGAACTAATTATTCGTCCTACTTCAGAAGTTTTATTTTGTCGTCATTTTTCAAAAATAATTAGTTCATATAAACAATTACCATTATTATATAATCAATGATGTAATGTTGTTAGATGAGAAAAAAATACAAAACCATTTTTAAGAACTAGTGAATTTTTATGACAAGAAGGGCATACAATGCATAATAACGATGAAGAAGCAAAAAACTTTACATTAAAAATGATTAAGTTGTATGCTGATTTTGTTGAAAAACAATTAGCAATTAAAGTTATTGTTGGTGCAAAAACAATTCACGAACGTTTTGCTGGGGCAAAAATGACATATACAATTGAAACTATGATGCAAGATGGACAAGCATTACAAGCCGGTACTAGTCATTATTTTGGTCAAGAGTTCACAAAGGTATTTAATATTAAATTTAGTAATAAAGATAATAAACAAGAATTAGGATATCAAACATCATGAGGTGTATCGACAAGATTAATTGGTGCTTTAATTATGGCGCATAGCGATGATCTGGGTTTAGTATTGCCCTCTACAATTGCACCGCATCAGATTATGCTTTTAAATTTATCACCTAAAAGTGATAAAGTTAAAATAATTGTTGAAAGAATATTTAAAATTTTAAGTTCTCATTTCCGAGTATTAATAAATGAAGATAATAAAAGTTTTTCTTATAAGAAAAGTGAAAGTCAAATTAAAGGTATTCCAATTACTATTGCAATTGGTGAGCAAGAAATTGAAAACCAAGTAATTAAATTAATTTTACGTCATAATTTAGATACTATTGATGTTGAAATTAATAATGAAAAACTATTAGTAACAACTATTATTAATCAATTAAATAAATTAAATAAAGATTTATTTAATAATTCACAAAAAAAATTAAATACAAGTTTAAAAGAGTTAACAGATTTCAATGAATATCATAAATTAGTTAAAATTCATAAAGGTTTCTTTATTGTACCTTTTTGTGATCAAATAAAGTGTGAAGAAGAAATTAAAAGTTTAACTGGTACAACATCACGTTGTATTCCTTTAGAACCGTATAAAAAACCAAGTAATTGTTTTAAGTGTCAAACTCCTAATAGTGTCTGAACTTATTTTGCAAGATCATATTAAAATTAGTAAGTTAAATAGAAATAAAATAGAGGAAAGATTTAAATTATTATTGAGGTGATAATAATGAAAGAACAAATAAGTGCTGATAAGCAACTAATTGCTGCTATTTTTGTTAAATATGAACAAGCAAAATTAACATTAGCAAATAATAATTTTAAAGAAAATTATGTTTTGAAAGAGGATAGTGTTCACTATGCTAATAAGATAGCGATAAATAAAGATTTAAAAAATTATGAGAAACATGTGCAAATTGTTGATACAGTTTTAGCATTATTACCAAAAAATGAATATAGTTATATTGTTAGAACGTTCTTAGTTAAATCAAATAAAAATTGATGAAAAAAATATTATCATATCAAAGAATATGAAAAATTAGAAAAAACGACTATTAAGCGTTTTTTATACTTATATTTAATTTAAGGATATAAAATGAATATTAATAGTATTGATTTATTGAATTCGCGTAGTTTTTTAGAACAAAAACTGAATTTAACGAGTGATGTAAAAAACAGCCCCATTTATGAAAAAGAATTATTTTTAATTCCAATATTTACAGTGGTTGGTTTTCCGATCCAAACTTTGCAAAAAAGCAGTTATTATTATATTGAATTTCAAATTGTAGAAGCATATAGTTATGATTTTGATATTAACAAAGAACCAAGTGAAGGATTACTTGACGATGTAACGTTTAAATATGATTTGAATTATAGTAATATTAAGCAAGCAAGTGGACAACTTGTGATATCTAAATCAATTAAGTGAGTATTTCTTACTTCTTCATATTTAGAATTACTTGAAAATAATAAACTTGGTCCATATGCTGATATTTCTTTTTTACATATGGTTATGAAAACTTATAAGATAATTTTACCAGCAATAGCAATTAAAAAAGATAATATAAATATTTTAAATTATAGTTTTAATTGTAAAAAACCTAGTAATTTAAAGCAAGTTCGTCATATTAATAATAAACATAATTATGGAACACTTAGTTTTTACTTTAATAGTAATCCACAGTATCAATTACAAATTAAACCAAAAATGTTTATTACAACAAATTTTAATTTGGAAATTAAAAATCCCATTATTTTAACGACAAATTTCTCTGATAAAGGATTTTATCATATTTTTTCTAAAAAGATTATGAAGAACATGATAGTTGGTGGAAAATCAAGATTAGATGAGGTTTTTAAGTTTTCTGGTAATAATATTAATACTGCAAATATAGTGCCAATAAGAATAAAACGTTATCTAGTATCACATTTTCCAAAAGTAAAAGATTGTTATTATGATGATAAAGAAACAATATTACGTAAAATATTAATATTTAATAATAATTTTGATTTACAACAAAATACATCATTAAATATTAATGAAAATCTATCAAAATTTTATCAAAATAATAAAATACCAGCTTTTTTATTACGTAATAAAAAAAATATTGATGAATATTATTTAGAATTTTATAGTACTATTTATAATAGCATTGTAAATAAAATAGTATTGAATGATGAAATAGGAAAAAATCAATTTGATTTACCAAGATTTGAATGTTTTCACTTTAATATAAATATTCCATTTAATTTTCAAACCTTTTTTAAATATGATATTAATTTAAAATTTATTGAAGAAAGTAGTGAACCAATTATTGGTGGTCCATATCATTCTATTTTTATTAAAAAATTAATAAGAAATAATAGTGAAAATTGAGTGGCAACCACTAATTTTAGTTTAACTTACAATGAAATATTAAAATTTTATAGTAGTGATAACTTTAGTTTTATTGATTATAAGTATTTAATTCATAGTCAAATAAAGGTATAAAATGTTTATACGTAGGTTACAAATTAGCATTTTAATTATTACTATCACTATTACATTAAGTATTATGTTATTTTTTATTATCAAAAATTTTTCAACTAATAAAAATTTAAATGAAATGGTAAAAGAATATGATTTAGAATTAGAGACCGTAGATGATAAAAAATAAAATTTAAATCCAGACATAGTTGTAGAAGCTATTGATATTAAAAAATTAAATGAAAGTATTACAATTATTTTAGATAAAAATAGTACTATCTTAGCAAATCAGTCACAGATTATATATAAAATACAATTTAATCAAAATTTATTTCAATACATATTTTTAAAGTTAATTATTAAAACATTTCCACAATGAAAAATTAATAATTTTATTTTTCATTTTAATATTTTAAATAATGCTGTATGAGTTGAATATAATACTAATTTAAAACTAGATTATTTAGAATGATATTTTAAAATAACAAATAAAATTTAATGCTCTATGTTATACTAAGTATAACTATTAATAAAAATGATTTAAATTAGGAGTGAATTTATGGATATTTTAAGTGAAATTCATCAAATTATTAAAAAAGATTATCCAGAAATTAAAGAAAAAATTACACCCAAAACTAAATTTAAAGATGTAAAAATTGACTCTCTTAAATTAGTAATGATTGTTATTAAAATAGAAGAAAAACATAATGTAAAAATTAATGATAATAAATTACTGGATTTACAAACAAAAACAGTTCAAGATTTAATAAATGAAATTGAAAGATTAGTAGCAATTGAAAATAAAAAAAAGTAATATTATATTTTATCAGGAGATTAGTATGAATAAAAATTTTGAAAATATTATCCAAAAGTTGAAAGATAAAGACTATCGTTTAACTGATGTTCGTAAAGCAGTTATTAAAGTATTAACGCTTAAGCAACATGTTAGTATTAATGATATTATTAGTTTTTTAACAAAAGAAGGTAATGATAATATTAATATTATGAGTATTTATAATACTATTGATTTATTAATGACAGAACATATTATTCATGCTAATGTTTTTGAAGGAAAACAAATAATTTATGAACTATCAGAAAATACCGTTCATATTATTTGTAATTTTTGTAATAAAATTATTCATGCCTCTTTCGAAGATAAACAACAAATTTCACCATTACAAGAAGAAAAACTTGAAAAATTAGCAACTAAAAATAATTTTTATTTTTCACATTATAAGTTAGAAATTCATGGAATTTGTGATAAATGTGAATTAAAAATAAAAAAAATGAAATTTTAATTGAACTTAAAACTTCTTTCGCGTAAAATTGAACATGTACTATTTAAATTAAATATTTTAGGGGTGTAGTTCAATGGTAGAACATCGGCCTTCAGATCCGAGTGTTGTGGGTTCGAGTCCTGCCACCCCTGCCATTATTAAAAATCACTTTTAAATGTTTCTCATAAAAGTGAATTTTTTATTATTATAATTTTGGTAACTTATCTTTATCTAAATTAAAAGCAACAAAACTGAAGGTTCCAATTCCTGTATGAGCACAAATTACGTTTGCTAAATTAATAGTTTTGACGTTTTTAATGCCATAATCTTTAACAAATTTTGTAATTTTTTCTATTTCTTTTGCTTCAGCAAAAGCATGAATAATGTAAAAGAGAGTAATGCTTTCTATTTTTTTACTTTTATTAATTTCTTTAAGAGTATTTTTAATTGCTTTATCTCATGTTCTTGTTTTATCAAATTTATCAATGGTTCCGTCAAAAGATAAAATTGGAGTTATTTTTAACATAGTAGCTAAGGATGCTGCTGATTTTGAAATTCTACCACCACGAACTAAATAATTTAAATCATAAGGTAAAATAAATGCTATATAGTTATCTCTTATTAATTTTAGTGCTTCTATAATATCATTAACATTATTTTTTTCGTTAAGTGACATTTGATATGCTTTTTTAACTAATAGTCAGTTAATAACTGAAACACCATTACTATCAAAAACAAAAACTTTATCTTTAAAATTAGATTCTTTTGATAACATAGTAGCAGTGTTATATTGACCCGATAACCCCTTTGATAAAGGAATAAAAATAATCTTTTCAAATTTAGTTAAAGCATCTTCTCAAATTATACTCATTTGACCAAGTGGTGTTTGCGAAGTTTTGGCAGATTGTTTTTTATGAACTATTCTATTATAGAATTCTTCATCCTCTAGAATGTTAGGGTCATCAGTAATAGTTGTATCATCACTAAAAGTGATTAATAATGGACAAAATCCAATATTCATTTCTTTTAAATCTTTAATTGAAAATCCTGAAGAGGAATCAGCAACAATACCAATTTTTTTTTTCAATTTTCTCACCCTAACTATAATATTTTTTACTTATTTATTAAATTATAACATATATTTTTTACTTAAAAATGGACTTTCATCGTTGAAAGATATATAAAATAGTTAATATGTTGTTTTTGGGGTGGTTGATTCTTGTTTCTTAGATTTTTTATCAGAACATTAATTTTAAAAAACTGAATGTATTCTAAAAACAATTGTGTTATATAATTAACACTAATTTTGACATGAAAGGATTTGATTAATAAGTTAAATATTTGCTGAATTGCTGAATTATACTTGTAAGTACAAGTATAATTCAGCTTATTAGAACTGAGTTAGGAGAATTGTTAGATAATGCACCATTAACAATAATAGAGAGATTAAATTTTTTAAATCCCGATTTGCATTTACGTTTTCCTATTTTTACAAATAGACATCCTATAGGCATAAATAATTTTCAAATTTTATCAGAAAATGTTTATGATTTTCAACAGAATAATCCTCATATTGTTTTTGATAGTGATTTAAATGTAACTTTTACTATTAATGAACAAAGCGTAAGATTATCGAATTTACTTAGAAATACTAATTTAGGACAAATTAGACGTAATGATCCGAGTACTATTATGGAAAGGTTATGAGAATTAAATCCTGATTTAGTTTTTCATTTCGACTTTGTGCCGGGTATAGATTTCTCTCCATTTTTAACTTCAACTACATTAATAATTCCGCTATCACATATGTTTCGTCCAAACAGTATAATATTTACAGAAAATTTGAATATTATTTATGATTGTGATTTTAGTGTTACTTTTACTACACTTGAAGATATATCAAATTATAAACCAAGTAATTTGCAGACCACTACAACAACAACCCTTCACCTTCAGCAGGTGGAAGCGCTGTTTTGCCATCAACATCTGAACAATCTTTTAACATTGGAACTAGTTCTAGAAATAGAAATCAACACAGTAATCAAAGTACAGGCTCTAGAACAAATAAGAAACCAAAGTGTGATATTTTAAAAACACAAATTATTGATCCAAAATTATTAGATATTTATTACACCACATCTACAGAAAGTAAAAATAATGTAAGAAAAAAACTAACAGAAATTTATGGACAACATTTTACTGATGCTAGTTGAACACAATTTGAAAAAATTGTTGAATTGCATAAATATGGAATCGTTTTTATAACACCTAATAAAAATGAATATTTATTAAAAGGTCTAGCCACTACCACAACTATGAGTATTCCACCTGCATATAAAGTTGTTAAATGAATAAGTTCTCCACAAGCTACAACAGTAGTTGAAACAGAAGAAGCAGTGCCTTTATTAGAGGTTGGTGAAGAAGGTGCGATTGCTATTGGCGAAGGAGGTTGTTGAAGGTGGTGCATCTGTTATGATTGAAGGAGGGCCTATTGGATGAGTTGTGGGTGGAGTAATTATAGTTGGTGGAATAGCATATTTAGTGTATAATTGATCGCATGCTCATAATGCTGATATCAATTCCCATAATCAATATAATAAAATAGAAAAATATTACATACCTTTAGACAATAAAACTCCACAATATACAGAATCAAGTAAAATTAAATTAGGTATTAGTAATGATATGTGAATAAAATTAGCAGAAATTTATCAAGATAATAAAGATGACTATCAACTTTTTGAAAAAAAATTTTAAGTGAAATTACTAAATTTCCACAATTGATAGGAACCTTAGCAAATAGTTTAAGTGATAGTAATTTAAAAACTTTGGTTAAAGTTATGTATAATAATTTTTAAGAAATAAACATTTTTTATATGATGACCAATCAACATGGATGAAAGATTGTAACAAATGCTGTTGGAAATTACTTAGAAATTGAACCAGAATAAAGTTAATAAATTTTCCTATAAAATAATTATAAAACATAACATATTAGGCTTATTCCAAAATTAAAATTTTAATTATGAAATAAGTCATAATAATAATTATGAAAATTTTTTTATTTTTAGTAAAATCAAGTGTAAAATTAATAATATTATAAAGAAGTGGAAGTGACAAAATGAGTCAAAACATTATTTTTGCTTTTGAAATTATTGCCTTAATTATCGCTATATTATTAGTAATTTTAGGTTTATTACAAGGTAAAAAAAATCATAATGGACTTGGTGCTTTAAGTGGGGGTAATCAAGAATTATTTGCTAGTACTAAAGAACGTGGTTGAAGTAAGTTATTTTCTATTGCCACTTTAGTATTAGGTATATCGTTATTTACTATGGCAATAATAGTAAGAATTCTTATTAATACTATTGGAGTTATAAATTAATGATAATTATTTTATAAAAAGGCACACTAAAATGTGCCTTTTTATAAATTTTAAAAGATAGATTATAATTAATTATATAATTAGGATAAAGTTGGGATTGATTGAAATGAAGCAAGAGATTATTAATGAGTTACAAAATAGTATTACACCTTTATCAACGGTTGATTTAACAGTGAAACTTAATATTACTAATCATCATCAACAGCAAGAACTTATTGCTGATTTAGAAGAATTGAAAAATAGTGAAATTATTTTGGAAAATAAAGAACAACAATTTTATATGCTAAAAAATAATAATTTATTTATTGGTAAAATTCAAATTACTAAAAAAGGATTTGGATTTGTTAAATTATTAAATAGTGAAGAAGAATATTACGTTAATATAAAAAACATAAATAATTCGTTAAATAATGATGAAGTATTATGTAAGTTAGTAAAAATTAATAATCAGAATGATGAGGCTGTAGTATTAAAAATTATTAAACGTGATACTAATCTTCTTGTTGGTACTGTTATTGTTAATGCAGATACGAAAGTAAAAACATTATTAATTCAAAATGCAAAGTTACAACAGTATGAAGTTAATATTTTAAATCCTGATAAAGCGTTAGAAAATAATATTGTTGTTGCAAAAATTAAAAATTTTGAAAAAAATATTTTTAATGTTACTATTACTAAAATATTGGGTAATATTAATGATCCTGGTGTTGATATTTTAGCTGTTATTTATGAAATTGGCATTAAAGCACAATTTGATGTTGAAACATTAGCAGCAACAGATAAGGTGCCAGTAACAGTTTTAGAATCAGATAAAATTGGTCGTATTGATTTGACTAAAGAGTTATTAGTTACAATTGATGGTAAAGATGCTAAAGATTTTGATGATGCTATTTGTGTTACTAAACTAGCTAATGGTAATTATCGTTTAATTGTAGCTATTGCTGATGTTAGTCATTATGTAACAGAAAATAGTCCTTTAGATGAAGAGGCATTTAATCGCGGTACATCTGTTTACTTAGCAGATCGTGTTATTCCTATGTTACCAACGCAGTTATCAAATGGTATTTGTTCTTTAAATGAACAAGTAGAACGTTTATGTATGGTTTGTGATATGGAAATTGATAAGAATGGTTTAACAGTAAAACATAAAATTTATCAGGCATTTATGAAATCAGCAAGAAGAATGAATTATGACGAATTAAATGATGGATATAATGGTAAAAATCCAAATTTTATTAAAACACATCCACAAATTTGAGAAATGTTACTAAAAGCAAAAGAATTGCACCAAATTTTATGAAAGTTTAAACAAGATGCTGGAGTAATTTATTTTGAAATTACTGAAGCAAAAACAATTATTAATGACAATGGAGAAGTAACTGATATTATTTTAAGAACTCGTGATATCGCTGAAAAATTAATTGAAAGTTTTATGATTAGAGCTAATGAAGTAGTTGCTAAAACTGTATTTGATATGAAATTACCTTTTATTTATCGTGTTCATGAACATCCTCGTTCTAAAAAAATGCATCAAATGGTTACAATTCTGAAATTAATGGGCATTAAACTAAATCCAAAAATCACAAATATTAGTTCAAAAGATTTACAATTATTATTAAATTCTTTAAAACAATTACCAACATTTCAAGTTTTATCAACTTTATTATTAAGAAGTATGGAAAAAGCACAGTATACTAATAAATGTATTGGCCATTTTGGACTTGCTAGTGATTATTATACACATTTTACTTCGCCAATTAGACGTTATCCTGATTTAATAGTTCATCGTTTATTGCGCCAATATATAGTTAAAAGAGAAATAAATGCTAAAATAATTGAGAAATATCAAAGTTTTACTAATTGAGCTGCTGAGCAATCTAGTAATATGGAATTAAAAGCATTAGAGTGTGAACGAGCTGTAGATCAAATGAAAAAAGCAGAATACATGATGCAATTTATTGGTCATAAATTTGAAGGTATAATTTCTAGTGTAACTGGCTTTGGATTATTTGTTGAGTTAGATAATACAATTGAGGGTTTAATTAGAATTTCAGACATGACTGATGATTATTATATTTTTAATGAAAAAGCAATGATTTTGTTTGGTGAAAGAAAACGAAAACAGTATGCTCTTGGTCAAAAGGTCAGTGTTCTTGTTAAAAGTGCAAATAAAGTTGCTAGAACTATTGATTTTATTTTAGAAGAAAATGGTCAGCAAAATAAAAACCGTGATAAAAATAATAATAATCAATCATCAAAAATGTATAAAGCAAATAATTTTAAATATAGAAAAAAGATAAAATTAAATGGTAAAGTTAAAAAAAATAAAAGTGAAAAGAAAAATGGAGTAAAAAATGAAAATACAAGGGCAAAAAAGATTAATTCAACAAAGCAATCTTAACATTGAATGCTATTATTATAATTATTTTAAATCGCCAGGCTTAAAACAATATCCGGATTTATTATGAGTTAATGAAGATTATAACTTAATTAAGCAAGTAAATATTGAACAAGATACTGTAATAAGATTAGCAACTAATTTATTTGAAGTTGGTCAAAAATTTAATTTGTTTGAAAATTTAGATTATTTTATTATGATGCCAAAAAAACCTACTTCAGTTAGTAGTTTAGAATTAGTAATAATTGAATTAGTTAAAATTATTAAAAAAAAATTAAATTATGAGATATTATTTATTAATAATATTTTCCAAGTTGATAACTACCGTAAATTTTGAGAAAATAAATTAAAAGTTAGCGAAAGACAAATGGAAATTACTAATAAAATTCATTTATTACCTAAATATATTAAATTTTTTAATAAAAAAAACATTATTATTATTGATGATATAGTTGCCTCAGGGATTTCTATTGCCCAAACTATTTTAGAAATTATCAATAATAACAATGATTTTAAAATTAAAGCTTTGTGTTATGGTTCAGTTTATAATTGAGAAGAAATTTATAAATAGTTAAAAGAGTTTCCTAATTTTTTTCTTTTTTTCTTCTAATGAGTCTGATTCAGATATATTATAAGAATCTTCAATATTATTTATAAATGCATAATTAATTTCAGCATTAATTTGATTTTTAGCAATAAGTTTTAAAATAAAATCAGCAGTATCTGCTTCTAAAGCAAATGTGTAAATTTCAAATTCATCTTCATTAATAATTTCCGTTTTCGTAGAAATTTTTAAAATATGATTTTGTTCATCAATAATAATTTTGCAAACCTCAAGTTTTTTACCAGTTAAAATCTTATAAATAATTACTTTATCATTATTATTTTTATCAAAACCCAAATCGCCTTGATAAAATTGACTATTTTTTACTGCTGTTGGTTTAGTATTTAACTCTCCTGCCATGTCCTTAGACTCCTTTCAGTTGTTTATTAATATATAAAATTAACAAAAACCCGTAAAACAAATATAAAATCTATTTCTTGGGTCGCTATACAACAAATATTAATTTTATGTTTAATTTTACATTAATCATTGTTAGAAAAACTATTGATTAATCTAACCTTCATTAGATTATAGCATGTTCTTAATAAAAAACAAATTTAAGTAAGTATTTCAGTATTTATGAAATTATTATTATATAATCTAATTATAAAGTTTATGAAAATAATGGTGGAAACAATGAAAATAATTGCAAAAAATAAAAAAGCGTACTTTAATTATGAATTATTAGAAAAATTAGAAGTGGGAATTGTTTTGACTGGTTCTGAAATTAAATCAATTCGTTTAGGTAATGTATCTTTACAGGATAGTTATGTAACTTTTAGTAATAATGAAGCTTATATTATTAATATGAACATTACTACTTATAAATTTACTACTAGTTATATACTTGATCCATTAAGAAAAAGAAAATTACTTTTAAATGCTCGTGAAATTAAAAAAATTCAACAAGAACAAAAGCAAAAAAACTTAACTGTTGTTCCAACAATGATATATTTAAATAGTAAAAGTAGAGCAAAGTTAGAAATAGCATTGGCTCGTGGTAAAAAAAATTATGATAAAAGAGAGACCATTAAAAATCGTGATGCAGTAAGACAAATCAAAAAATAATAATTTAATTAAGAAAGGAAAAAACTATGATAATATGATTACCTTTCTTAATAATCTTTTGTTTATTTACAAGTTTTTATTTATTTTTTCTTTTTAAGCAAAAGATAAATAAGTGGCAATGATTATTTATTAGTTATTATTTTTTTCTTTATCTTGGTATTAATAGTTTAAAAGCTATTAATAATTTTTTAGTTTTATCATTAACTAATTTAGTAACTGAAGCAATTAGTATTACAGTGATTATTTCGTTTACTGTAATTATTTTTGCTATACCAGCTACTTTTTTTACTGCAAAAGCTGAATTATACTTGTAAGTGCAAGTAAATAAAATTGCAAAAAATTCTCATATAAAAATTTCATAATGCTAAATTTAGTTTAGAAAAAAGTAAGGAGTTTTTATATGAGTTATAAACATCTTGGCATAGATGAAAGGATTTATATTGAGAATCAATTGAAATTTAAATTTAAAATTAGTGAAATAGCTAAAAATCTTAATCGAAGTATTAGTACTATTATTCGAGAAATTAATAGAAATAAAGATAATAATCATTATTTTTCATTAATTGCACAAAATAAAGCTGAAAATCGAAAACAATCACATATTAGTTTTCATAAGTTTAAAAATAAGAATTTAGTAAAATATGTACAACAAAAATTACTATTAGGTTGATCACCTGAACAAATTTATGGCAGAATTAAAAATTTTCATAAAGAGTGAGTTATTAGTTTTAAAACAATTTATACTTGAATTTATTTTGGAATGCTTGATAAAGTTACTAGTAAAAATTTAAGAAGAAAAGGTAAAAAACGAAAATCTAAAGAAAATCGTGGCAAGTTTAATGGTAAATCAATTAAAGAACTAGATATAAATGTTAATGATCGTATAACACTTGGTCATTGAGAAGGAGATACTATAGTATCATCACGAGGTAAAAGCAAATCATGTTTAATAACTTTAGTTGAAAGAGTATCACGATTTACTTTAGCAATATTAGTTAAAAACAGAACTACTAAAGTTATTAATAAAAATGTCAGTTATTATTTATCAATTCTTCCTAAAAACATTGTTAAAACTATTACTTTTGATCGTGGCAAAGAATTTTCAAATTGACAACAACTTGAAAAAAATTTAGATGTAAAAATTTATTTTGCCAATCCATATTCACCTTGACAAAGAGGTACTAATGAAAATACTAATGGTTTAATTAGAGAAAAATTTCCTAAAAAATTTATTTTTTCAAAAACTAATAAAAATGAAGTTCATAAATTTATATTGTCTTTAAATCAAAGACCGAGAAAAATACTAAATTATCTTTCACCAATCGAATATTTGGATAGAAAAATAATTTAGTTGCACTTACCTTTACAATTTAGCTTTAGATTTTATAATTTATGATGAAAGTTTGAAAGAATTATTAGTAATTTTTAAGAAAACCAAAAATTGCTTTATAGTAGAAAGTAATGTATAATATTAGCGGGGATGTTCTGGTTTCGACAGGAGTGAACAACTAATTGTGGCAGTGGTTTGGTAGACCATAATACTACGAGGTTTCATAACCGGAAAACAAACTAAAACCATAGTACCTAACTGATTCACAACAAAGTTAAACAACTTTGGATTTGGTTTAGGAAATCAAGCAGTTTTACCTGCTTAATTACTTAAGAAGTAAATACTACCGTTACTAATAGCAAGTTTATCATTATTAGTAACGTATCATAGGATAAACTAGAAAAAATGATGTTAATAAATTTTTTCGAATTTCCATTAACTAGCTATTCATAATTTCGTATAATTTATTATTAAATAGTGATTTTTCTAAATTATACTAAACTGTAGATACAGTTAGTCAGTTAACTTTTGGACGCGGGTTCGATCCCCGCCATCTCCACCATAAATTAAATGCACAATTGTGCTTTTTTTATTATTTAATTTAATAATTAATTATAAATACCTTTATAAAATTTTAATTAGTGAAATAAATAAGCTAAATTGTAAAGGTAAGTGCAACTAAATTATTTTTCTATCCAAATATTCGATTGGTGAAAGATAATTTAATATTTTTCTCGGTCTTTGATTTAAAGACAATATAAATTTATGAACTTCATTTTTATTAGTTTTTGAAAAAATAAATTTTTTAGGAAATTTTTCTCTAATTAAACCATTATTATTTTCATTAGTACCTCTTTGTCAAGGTGAATATGGATTGGCAAAATAAATTTTTACATCTAAATTTTTTTCAGGTTGTTGTCAATTTGAAAATTCTTTGCCACGATCAAAAGTAATAGTTTTAACAATGTTTTTAGGAAGAATTGATAAATAATAACTGACATTTTTATTAATAACTTTAGTAGTTCTGTTTTTAACTAATATTGCTAAAGTAAATCGTGATACTCTTTCAACTAAAGTTATTAAACATGATTTGCTTTTACCTCGTGATGATACTATAGTATCTCCTTCTCAATGACCAAGTGTTATACGATCATTAACATTTATATCTCGTTCTTTAATTGATTTACCATTAAACTTGCCACGATTTTCTTTAGATTTTCGTTTTTTACCTTTTCTTCTTAAATTTTTACTAGTAACTTTATCAAGCATTCCAAAATAAATTCAAGTATAAATTGTTTTAAAACTAATAACTCACTCTTTATGAAAATTTTTAATTCTGCCATAAATTTGTTCAGATGATCAACCTAATAGTAATTTTTGTTGTACATATTTTACTAAATTCTTATTTTTAAACTTATGAAAACTAATATGTGATTGTTTTCGATTTTCAGCTTTATTTTGTGCAATTAATGAAAAATCATGATTATTATCTTTATTTCTATTAATTTCTCGAATAATAGTACTAATACTTCGATTAAGATTTTTAGCTATTTCACTAATTTTAAATTTAAATTTCAATTGATTCTCAATATAAATACTTTCATCTATGCCAAGATGTTTATAACTCATATAAAAACTCCTTACTTTTTTCTAAACTAAATTTAGCATTATGAAATTTTTATATGAGAATTTTTTGCAATTTTATTTACTTGCACTTACAAGTATAATTCAGCACTTGCACTTACAAGTATAATTCAGCATAATAAAAAAATATTTAAATATTTTATGAATAATATTGTAAAACAAGTTGCAAATAGTAACTAGTCTTGGTAATATTGAAAAGTCTTTAAATTTTTTTCATTATATTTGGAGCCGTGGCCAAGTGGTTTAAGGCATAAGTCTGCAAAACTTTGATCGTCGGTTCGAATCCGATCGGCTCCTCCAAAATATTAATAATATTTACAAATATACTTGTAAATATTACTTTTAATAAGTTATAATTGATTAGGTTTAATGATTTAATGAGTTACTATAAATTTTAGTAATTAAATGCGCCTGTAGATCAATTGGATAGATCGTTTGACTACGGATCAAAAGGTTGTGGGTTCAAGTCCTGCCAGGCGCACCATCGGGATGTGGCTCAGCTTGGTAGAGCGCTCGGTTTGGGACCGAGAGGTCGCAGGTTCGAATCCTGTCTTCCCGACCATTATTAAATAAGGGCCCTTAGCTCATTTGGTAGAGCGCCTGCCTTGCACGCAGGAGGTGGTCGGTTCGATCCCGATAGGGTCCACCATTATATATCGGTTAAACATTTAAACTAAAACTGGCGAGGTAGCTCAGTTGATTAGAGCGTTCGGTTCATACCCGAGAGGCCATGGGTTTGAGTCCCATCCCCGCTACCATAGTCTAGGACCCTTAGCTTAGTTGGTTAAAGCTCCCGGCTCATAACCGGGCGAGCATTGGTTCGAATCCGATAGGGTCCACCATACTTAAATACTCGGAGGCTTACCCAAGTCCGGTTGAAGGGAACAGTCTTGAAAACTGTCAGTGCGCAAGTGCTCGAGGGTTCGAATCCCTCAGCCTCCTCCATTATTATTAAATTTTATACATCGCGGAGTGGGGAAGTGGTATCCCGTCGGGCTCATAATCCGAAGATCATTGGTTCAAATCCAGTCTCCGCAACCACGGTCTTGTGGTAAAGTGGTTAATACGCCTCCCTGTCACGGAGGAGATCGCGGGTTCGATCCCCGTCAAGACCGCCATTTAGAAAATAAAACATAAGCAGTATTAATTTAGAGAGTAAGTAAAAGGTCTTACTCTTTTTTTTATTGGTATAATGAATAATTATTTTACTCATTATGGAAGAAAGTTTTTGATTGATTAAGTAAATTAAGAATATTAAAATACACGTATAGTTTAAATAATAAATATAATTTTATTTAAATTTAACTATTATTAAATAATAGTTTTTAATTTTTAAAAAGGAGCGAAAATATGATGCTGAATTATACTTGTAAGTGCAAGTAAATAAAATTGCAAAAAATTCTCATATAAAAATTTCATAATGCTAAATTTAGTTTAGAAAAAAGTAAGGAGTTTTTATATGAGTTATAAACATCTTGGCATAGATGAAAGGATTTATATTGAGAATCAATTTAAATTTAAATTTAAAATTAGTGAAATAGCTAAAAATCTTAATCGAAGTATTAGTACTATTATTCGAGAAATTAATAGAAATAAAGATAATAATCATGATTTTTCATTAATTGCACAAAATAAAGCTGAAAATCGAAAACAATCACATATTAGTGTTCATAAGTTTAAAAATAAGAATTTAGTAAAATATGTACAACAAAAATTACTATTAGGTTGATCACCTGAACAAATTTATGGCAGAATTAAAAATTTTCATAAAGAGTGAGTTATTAGTTTTAAAACAATTTATACTTGAATTTATTTTGGAATGCTTGATAAAGTTACTAGTAAAAATTTAAGAAGAAAAGGTAAAAAACGAAAATCTAAAGAAAATCGTGGCAAGTTTAATGGTAAATCAATTAAAGAACGAGATATAAATGTTAATGATCGTATAACACTTGGTCATTGAGAAGGAGATACTATAGTATCATCACGAGGTAAAAGCAAATCATGTTTAATAACTTTAGTTGAAAGAGTATCACGATTTACTTTAGCAATATTAGTTAAAAACAGAACTACTAAAGTTATTAATAAAAATGTCAGTTATTATTTATCAATTCTTCCTAAAAACATTGTTAAAACTATTACTTTTGATCGTGGCAAAGAATTTTCAAATTGACAACAACTTGAAAAAAATTTAGATGTAAAAATTTATTTTGCCAATCCATATTCACCTTGACAAAGAGGTACTAATGAAAATAATAATGGTTTAATTAGAGAAAAATTTCCTAAAAAATTTATTTTTTCAAAAACTAATAAAAATGAAGTTCATAAATTTATATTGTCTTTAAATCAAAGACCGAGAAAAATATTAAATTATCTTTCACCAATCGAATATTTGGATAGAAAAATAATTTAGTTGCACTTACCTTTACAATTTAGCAAATTATATGAAAATGAATAGCACCACGAGATTGATATTCATAAACATAAAAATACTTTAATTCTCCTAAATGTTCAAAACGTTTAGGGTCATTTCACCATTTCTTTAATTTAAGAAAAAATAAACGAATATCTTTTTTTGCTTTTTTAATATCTTGTATATTATCTTTATAAGTTAAAGTAATAAAACTCAACATTTTACTATCATAAAAATTATGTAATGCTTTTTGAATTAAATTAGTTTTAGTACGAACAGTATTATTTCTTAATTTTTGTTTATTACCAACATAACATTTACCTTTTTTATTTCCAATATTATTTAAAAAAGAAATAGGTAAAACAACATTTTTAACATAACAAGCATAAAAAATCTTTTTAACATAAAAATCTTGTTGAAAATCCATATATAAAACTCGACTATTCTAGGTTTTAAAAAAACCAATTTTATACATTTTAATAACAAACAAATCTTAACATAAAAAATTATAAAAATAAATATAAAACAAAAACGATACTTAATCATGGAAATAGCTCAAGAGTGATTATATCATATTGGTGTTCCTGAAGAAGAAATCTTTCAACTTGCTAAAAACTAATGTAATGTGGTACCAGTTTATATGCCATTTATTACTTCATACTTTATGCCAAGAGAAATTGGTGATCGTCCTTTAGTAGTTCCGGAAGGTTCAAAAAATTTAGCGTTTATTGGTAATTTTAGTGAAACTGAAGATGATACAGTTTTTACAACCGAATATTCAGTGAGAACTGCTATGGAAGCTGTCTATAAATTATTAAAGGTTGATAGAGGAATACCAGAAGTTTTTGCTTCAGCATATGATATTAGAGTACTATTGAATTCAACTCATATTTTATGAGATAAGAAAAAAATTAATGATATACAAGTTCCTCTCATCTTAAAAATTTTCCGTAGAGGTGCATTAAAAAAAATCAAGGGAACTTTTCTAGAAGAATTACTTGAAAAATCAGGATTATTATAATAAATCCTAATATTTTTAATAATATTTATAAAATAAAATATCTATATTAACTTACCATTTTAAGTATAAAATAAAGAAAAATATTAAAAAAAATTAGTAATATTGTTACAAGTAACATTCATTTCTTTAAAAATAAAGAAATTGCTAACAAATTTAATATTTTAATAATCTTTAAATTTAAAATCAATTAATAATTTCTCATTCTAATGTTTAAAAATTCATAAAATTAATATTATTAATTTTAACTTCAAGATTAAATATAATGTTATAATATTTTTATGTATTATTAAATTATACAAAAGAAAGAGGAATTAACTTATTATGAGTACAATTATTAAAAATGAAGAAAATGAATCAAATGTTCAACAATTTCAAGTTGGTGACATTATTACCGTAACTCCAACTGGAATAAAGGAATTTGGAGTTTTTTGTAAGTGTCCAAATGGATTTTCTGGTTTAATTCACATTAGTCGTATTACCCCTAAATTTGTTAAAAATGTTAGTGATTATTTTACAATTGGTACATCAGTTAAAGCAGAAATAACAGGTATTGATCATACTAAACAACAATTAAGTTTAAGTACAAAAGAACAAGGATTAGTTGCAAAGAATAATTCTTCAATTGAAGAAAATGGTAAAGGATTTGCACCAATAAGAGAAACTGTTGATAATTGATTTAAAAAAGAGGAAAATAATTAAAATACTATTTTTCTTCCAAATAATAAAAAATATTGCTATTTAATGGCAATATTTTTTATTTTTTTCTTGCAATCTAAAATTTTTACAACTATATTTTTATTATAAATATTAAATAGTATTATTACGAATTAATATTTTAATTTTAAATACTATAAGGAGGTTATAGAATAGTGATAAAAACTAATTTAAAGTTTACTAATTTAGATATGAAAGAATTATCAACTTTATATCAAGAAAAAGTAACGGTGATTAACGCTGAACTGGAAAGTAATGCTAAAAATGAAGATGGTTGATTAGGATGAATTGATTTTCCATTTGCATACCAAAAAGACATTACTTTTCAAGACTCTTGAAAACGAATGAAAACTCTAGCATTGAAACTACAAAAAGAAATACAAGTTTTAGTAGTAATTGGTATTGGTGGATCATACTTAGGTGCTAGAGCAGGAATTGATATGGTGCAAGGTTTATTTAATAATACCGCTCCTGTTAAAGTAATTTATATGGGTAATACCATGAGTTCAACTTATGTTCACCAAGTTTTATCATATTTAAAAGATAAAGAATTTGCCATTAATGTTATTTCTAAATCAGGAACTACTACTGAACCAGCAATAGCCTTTCGTTTGTTAAAAGAACTATTAATTAAACAAAAGAAAAATAAGAATATTGTTAATAACAGAATTATCGCTACTACTGATAAAACAAGAGGAGTACTCCATGATTTGGCAAAAGAAGAAGGATATGAAAGCTTTGTTATTACCGATAATATCGGTGGTAGATACTCTGTTTTAACTCCTGTTGGTATTTTTCCGATGATGGTAGCAGGAATTAACTGTGAAGAAATTATTGCTGGTGCGCAATTAGCAGCAAAAGAATGTAAAAGTGATAAAATTGATGTTAATGATGCCTATTTATATGCAGTTTCTCGCTATCATTTACATAAAACTAATAATAAAGCAGTTGAAATTTTAGTAAGCTATGAATTACAAATGCAAATGTTATGTGAATGATGAAAACAATTATTTGGTGAGTCAGAAGGTAAGGATGGCAAAGGATTATTACCAGCTAGTGTTGTTTTTTCAACTGATTTACATTCAATGGGCCAATTTATTCAAGAAGGTTCAAAAATGTTTTTTGAAACAGTAATAAAAATCAAAAAACCTAATGAAGATATCAAAATTCCACTTGATAAAGAAAACAATGATCAATTAAACTATTTAACAAAACATTCTTTACATGAAATTAATAATATTGCCTTACAAGGAACTATTGAAGCTCATAGTGATGAAATAGTAGGAAAAACACCAAATATTTTATTAGAATGGGATACAATGGATGGCAAAATGTTTGGTTATGCTAGTTATTTCTTTATGAAGGCTTGTGCTGTTAGTGCAAAATTATTAGGTGTTGACCCATTTAACCAACCTGGTGTTGAAGTATACAAAAAGAAAATGTTTACATTATTAGGTAAAAAATAATTTCCTAATAATAAATTTAATAAAACATTAAAATATAGTTATATGCTAAATTGTAAAGGTAAGTGCAACTAAATTATTTTTCTATCCAAATATTCGATTGGTGAAAGATAATTTAGTATTTTTCTCGGTCTTTGATTTAAAGACAATATAAATTTATGAACTTCATTTTTATTAGTTTTTGAAAAAATAAATTTTTTAGGAATTTTTTCTCTAATTAAACCATTAGTATTTTCATTAGTACCTCTTTGTCAAGGTGAATATGGATTGGCAAAATAAATTTTTACATCTAAATTTTTTTCAAGTTGTTGTCAATTTGAAAATTCTTTGCCACGATCAAAAGTAATAGTTTTAACAATGTTTTTAGGAAGAATTGATAAATAATAACTGACATTTTTATTAATAACTTTAGTAGTTCTGTTTTTAACTAATATTGCTAAAGTAAATCGTGATACTCTTTCAACTAAAGTTATTAAACATGATTTGCTTTTACCTCGTGATGATACTATAGTATCTCCTTCTCAATGACCAAGTGTTATACGATCATTAACATTTATATCTCGTTCTTTAATTGATTTACCATTAAACTTGCCACGATTTTCTTTAGATTTTCGTTTTTTACCTTTTCTTCTTAAATTTTTACTAGTAACTTTATCAAGCATTCCAAAATAAATTCAAGTATAAATTGTTTTAAAACTAATAACTCACTCTTTATGAAAATTTTTAATTCTGCCATAAATTTGTTCAGGTGATCAACCTAATAGTAATTTTTGTTGTACATATTTTACTAAATTCTTATTTTTAAACTTATGAAAACTAATATGTGATTGTTTTCGATTTTCAGCTTTATTTTGTGCAATTAATGAAAAATAATGATTATTATCTTTATTTCTATTAATTTCTCGAATAATAGTACTAATACTTCGATTAAGATTTTTAGCTATTTCACTAATTTTAAATTTAAATTTCAATTGATTCTCAATATAAATCCTTTCATCTATGCCAAGATGTTTATAACTCATATAAAAACTCCTTACTTTTTTCTAAACTAAATTTAGCATTATGAAATTTTTATATGAGAATTTTTTGCAATTTTATTTACTTGCACTTACAAGTATAATTCAGCAAATTTATTTTATTTAAAATTCTACTTTAATTAAATAACATCCTTAACAATAGTAATGCCATTTTTAAGCATTGAATATCATGCATATTGATTTAAAATATGAGCTGGATGCTCTGGTTCATCATAAGTATTTGTCATTGTCATTGGAACAATAACATTTACTTCTTTATTGTGCTGATTAAATCAAGTTTTACAACTAATAGCAAATTGATAAATACAAATATCAGTACAACAACCAACAATAATAATGTTATCCCATTGTAAATTTGGCTTAAAATCAAAAGCAAAAAAACCATTAGTACTATTTTTTTTAATAATCTTAATATTGTCAAATTTTAATTCTTCTACTAACTCTGATTCAATAGTATTTTCCAAACAATGACTAGGAAAAGTATGAAATTCGGGACTATGTTCATTATGAGCATCATTAAAAGCAATAACTTTAGTTTCATTAGTATTTACTTTTGCTAATAAATTTTTAATTGGTTTAATAATTGAATTAATATTGGGTGAAAATAAATTTCCTTTTTTAGCAAAGCCATTAACCATATCAACAATAAATATAATATTATGACCTTTTAAAGTTTTAAAATTTAAATTAACTGTTTGATCCAAAGTTTTATTTATAATTTCAATAAATGAATCATTATTTTTCATTATTCACCTCTATTTTTTAAAAATTAATCGTTTAATAATAAATCAAATTATACTACAGCCAGAACAAATTGGCATTAAGAAAATAGTAAAAATAATTCCTACTTTTAAAAAGAAAATATCTACTGTTATTCCCTGACTACTTTGATAGATTAAACTATCAATTACACCATTTATATAAATAAAATTAAATCCATTACAAATGTTTTCTATTTTAATACTTAATAACATAATTAACCCTAATAACAAAAATATAAAACCAGAAAAAAATAAAATAGTAATTATTTTTTCATCAAGAGGTAATTTTTTTCATCAATTTTTAGTTATCATTATTATCACCTATTTTTTTTAATTATATCATTGTTATATTACTGCTATAAAATAAATAAAAAAATTCTTACTTTAATGTGAAAAATAAGAATTTTTTAAAATTAATAAATCGCTATTTTTATTTTTTTACTACTTTTAAATAACAACTGTATCCAAAAATAATAAGACTTGTAAAAAATAAGATTGGAGTAGCAATAACCGCTAAGATTACTCCTATTTGTAACTGTGCTGCTGTACCTGTTAAAGTTGCAGTTCCACCTAATGCAGCAACTGCAATTTTTAATTTATCAAAAAAATCAGTTAATGACATAGTAACACCAAAATTAGTTATACTACCCTTAATAAAAACTCCAATATTTCAAGGATGAGAATTTCTTAAAATTCAAAACCCATCATGACTTTCAGCCGCTTTAGCTCCTAGAGGTTTAACTGTTAAAGATACTGTTCCAATTAAAATTAATCCTAAAATCATTACTATTAACATAGTTATAAATACGTAAATGCTAATTTTATCTAACTTTGATAATTTTTTTCAAATTTTTTGCATAAATTTTCCCTTTCTTTTAATATAAATATGGCTCAAAAAAATTTTAGCAAACTTTAAAAAAATATTATATTTAAAATATATAAAGCTGAAAATAGGTATAAAATAGTAATATTTAACATAAAATTATTTTTTTTGGTTTTTTCTTTTAACTTTTCTTTTAAAAAATAATTAAAAATAAAATAATTTTACATTATCTTTAAAAAATAATTGTAAATGTGAAAAATATCTATTATAATGATTAAGGTTTTTAAGAATAAATAATTCTAATAAAACAATAAATAAGGAGTATTAGCTCAGCTGGGAGAGCAATTGCCTTACAAGCAATAGGTCGGCGGTTCAAGTCCGTCATACTCCACCATTTACCTGCTGATGTGGCTCAATCCGGCAGAGCAACGGTTTTGTAAACCGTAGGTTGCAGGTTCGATTCCTGTCATCAGCACCATTATTATTTATGGAGGGGTAGCAAAGTGGCCAACTGCACCTGGCTGTAAACCAGATCTCTTCGAGTTCGGGGGTTCGACTCCCTCCCCCTCCACCATATACTTATTGGGGTGTAGCCAAGCGGTAAGGCAACGGCCTTTGACGCCGTCATGCGTTGGTTCAAATCCAACCACCTCAGCCATATATTTTATTAATTTGTCCTCGTAGCTCAGCGGTAGAGCACTCGGCTTTTAACCGAGGTGTCGCAAGTTCGATCCTTGCCGGGGACACCATTTGATGCCCAGGTGGTGAAATGGCAGACACGTCGGGCTTAAGATCCGATGACTTTTACAGGTTGTGCGAGTTCGAGTCTCGCTCTGGGCACCATTTTATATATTTATTAATGATGAGGAAGTATTCCTCATTTTTTATAAGCAAGTAAACTATATTTTGCCCAGATGGCGAAATGGCAGACGCAGTAGACTCAAAATCTACCGAGAAATCATGCGGGTTCGAGTCCCGCTCTGGGCACCACTAATATTAAATTATTAGTATAAAAAGGTATTCTTTTAAGAATACCTTTTTATTTTTATAATATTAAATATTATTAAACTGATAATCGACGTTCTGAAGATTGTTGTTTAACAGGCAAACGTTCTTCAGAATTTAATGCTGCTGTATTAAGTGGTTTAGGATCAGCTATTTCAACAACATGAGAAGTTGACATGACTGATTGTGTTTCCTCTCCATTATTAATTTTTTCTGGATTAAAAGGTTTATTTAATAATGGATTATTATCATCACTATCTTCAGAACTTGATGATGATGGTGAAGATGTACTGCTAGAAATATTTTCATAATTATCTTCCTCATCAAAATCATTAACATCCGCACATCAATTTTCATATAATTCCATTCCAGTATTTACTAATAAACCAGTACCAACTATTGCAAGACCAGCTATTGTGTCTCAAAAAGCTGTTGATCTTTTCTTATAAAATGGTTGGTCATCATCATTATTATTTGGATTACTTAATTCATGATATGCAAAAAGACTAACACCAGTAATTGCACTAGCAATAGTTATTGGTGCTAATAAACTTGCAGCTGTATTACCTATTTTTTGTCATATATTACGTTGTTGATTTATTGCATTTTCTTCATTATTAGGTGCACAACATTCTGATATTTTTTTACTAATTGTCACTATATGATTTAAACTTGAAGCTGCTGCTGCTGTAATAAAAGCATATGTAACAGGTAATGTATCTGGATTGGGTGTTGGTCAGTTAAGTCAAGCTACTGCTAGTGGTAATAATGGTGCTGTTGCAAAACTCACTCCTGTTAATAAATTATTAATCCTTACATTATTAATATTTCAATATCTTAATATTAAATTAGTTAACGAAATTTTTGAATTAATTCCTCCTTCCAACATAAAAAATAATGCTGGTGCTAGTGATAATACTCCATCTTGATATAATAAATAGTTACCCCCAGTTACCATTCAATTACCAAGAGTAAGTAACACATCTCTTATAGTAGGTACTACCCTATTTCTATTATTAGTTGATATTAAATCATTTGGTAATAATTGTTCTGTAGAAGAATAACTTCTTGCTGGTGATGAATCCATATTTTTCATCCTTTCTAAAAAATAATTTAAAGTAATAAAATTAATATAAAAACACCCATATTAAGAATTACAATTCTTAAATATGAGCTAAACTCTAGTCTTTATTTATTACTTCTTGTATTATAACCCTATATTAAATAAATGCAAGTAATATAATCATTAATATTGAAATTATGAAAAATAATTTTAATAACTTGCTAAATTGTAAAGGTAAGTGCAACTAAATTATTTTTCTATCCAAATATTCGATTGGTGAAAGATAATTTAGTATTTTTCTCGGTCTTTGATTTAAAGACAATATAAATTTATGAACTTCATTTTTATTAGTTTTTGAAAAAATAAATTTTTTAGGAAATTTTTCTCTAATTAAACCATTAGTATTTTCATTAGTACCTCTTTGTCAAGGTGAATATGGATTGGCAAAATAAATTTTTACATCTAAATTTTTTTCAAGTTGTTGTCAATTTGAAAATTCTTTGCCACGATCAAAAGTAATAGTTTTAACAATGTTTTTAGGAAGAATTGATAAATAATAACTGACATTTTTATTAATAACTTTAGTAGTTCTGTTTTTAACTAATATTGCTAAAGTAAATCGTGATACTCTTTCAACTAAAGTTATTAAACATGATTTGCTTTTACCTCGTGATGATACTATAGTATCTCCTTCTCAATGACCAAGTGTTATAAGATCATTAACATTTATATCTCGTTCTTTAATTGATTTACCATTAAACTTGCCACGATTTTCTTTAGATTTTCGTTTTTTACCTTTTCTTCTTAAATTTTTACTAGTAACTTTATCAAGCATTCCAAAATAAATTCAAGTATAAATTGTTTTAAAACTAATAACTCACTCTTTATGAAAATTTTTAATTCTGCCATAAATTTGTTCAGGTGATCAACCTAATAGTAATTTTTGTTGTACATATTTTACTAAATTCTTATTTTTAAACTTATGAAAACTAATATGTGATTGTTTTCGATTTTCAGCTTTATTTTGTGCAATTAATGAAAAATAATGATTATTATCTTTATTTCTATTAATTTCTCGAATAATAGTACTAATACTTCGATTAAGATTTTTAGCTATTTCACTAATTTTAAATTTAAATTTCAAGTGATTCTCAATATAAATCCTTTCATCTATGCCAAGATGTTTATAACTCATATAAAAACTCCTTACTTTTTTCTAAACTAAATTTAGCATTATGAAATTTTTATATGAGAATTTTTTGCAATTTTATTTACTTGCACTTACAAGTATAATTCAGCTTTTAATAATATCATTTGATTAAATAAAATAAACTTTTGATTTTCTATATATTTTCCAATACACATTATTAATAAATAACATCGCAAAATTTTATTTACTGAAATTAGTTTTAATAAAATATTTTTTTTGTATAATTAACTGTTATAAAGGAGGTCATTTATTAATATGAAAAAACAACGCTTAAATATCTCAAAATTAGGATTTTTACTTTCAGTAATGGGTTCGGCAGTAGGATTAGGTGGTATTTGAGGATTTCTAACTCAAATGTATAACCATCATGGTGCTTTTCTAATCCCTTTTTTAATATGTATGGTAATTTGTGCAATACCAGTTTTATTTATTGAAATGACAATTGGTAATAAATATCGCAAAAATCATATTGAATTTTTTAGTGAGGTTGGAGGTAAAAAGGGTGCTTTTTTCTCTTGATTGCATTCAACAACCGTTATTTTACTAAGTACTTATTATAGTGTTTTAGTAGGATGAACTTTAATTAATATTATTATTAGTTTTACTTCTAATTTAAATAAAGGTTCTTATTTTTATCATAATATTTTACAACAAACAAATGATCAAGATATTAGCAATTTAAATAGCCTAGGTAACTTAAATTGAATGATTTTACTTGCAACAATTGGTGTATGAATTATTTTGGGTATCATTCTACTAGGTGGTGTTGAAAAAGGAATTGAAAAAGCCAATAAAATTATGATTCCATTTTTATTTTTAATGATTATTATTTTAGCAATTTATACTAGTACATTATCAGGTGCTAAACTTGGATTAAATGTAATGTTTGATTTAGATGCTAAAGAATTATTAAATCCTGGATTATGAAAAGATGCTTTTGGTCAATCATTCTTTATGTTATCAACATGTACAGGAACCATTTATATTTATGCAGCTCATGCTCCTGAAAAACAAGATAGTACTAATCAAGCTTTTGTAGTAGCCTTTGGTACTAGCGTTATTGGTATATTAACAACAATTATTGTTTTTAATTCAATAGGTGCAATTGCTCAAAATCAAGGTAAAACTGATATTAAATATGTATTTCAAGCAGGACCTGCTTTGATTTTCCAAGTAATACCACAATTATTTGCTATTATTAATAATCAAGTTCCTATTTTAGGAAATATTTTAGCAATATTATTTTTTGTTACACTTTTCTTTGCGGGTATGTCCTCACTAATTGGTCAAGTTGAATCAATGGTAAATGGTCTAGAATATGAAATTCATTTAAAGCGCAAACAAGCATTAGCAATATCATTATTAGGAGCAATGGCAGTATCAGTATTATTTACCTTTAGTAATTCACCAGCGCTGTTTAATGGGCTAGCAATCTGAGTAGCACAAATTTGACTACTAATAATTGGGTTTATTTTATTAATTGGTATTAGTCCATATGGCTGAAAACTATATGATACATTAAAATTATATAATAATGAAAATTCATGAATGAAATGAACAAAAGGATATAAAATAGTAATTTTAATTATCGCACCAATTTTAATTTTAATTAATATTGCTACTGGTATCTATGATTTTATTATTAATATTATCAATGCTAATTTTGTCTATGGTACAGTTGGTCTAACACTTGGTGTTGGGTTAGTTTTACTTTTAACTTTTATCTTAACTTATCATCAAAATATTCATAATGTTTTTAATAAATTATTTAAAATAAAAACAAAAACTGAAAGAGGTTAAAAAACATGGATGTTGGAGCAATTATTTTCATGGTAATTTCTTTAGTAAGTATTATTGGTCTTTTTATTTTCTTTGTCATAATGGATTTTAAGAGTCATAAAAAACAAAAAAGAAAAGAAAAAAACAAAGAATAATATTTTTTAAAATATTTTAGTATACTTATGATAAAGTATTATAATTAGGTTTTTTTGTAATCTGGCATTTTAATGCCAGATTACA
This sequence comes from Spiroplasma endosymbiont of Nomada ruficornis, assembly GCF_964030795.1. NCBI lineage: Bacteria > Bacillati > Mycoplasmatota > Mollicutes > Entomoplasmatales > Spiroplasmataceae > Spiroplasma > Spiroplasma endosymbiont of Nomada ruficornis. Next base: position 304,213 of record NZ_OZ034962.1, read on the forward strand.
AAACTTATTATTAAATGGTGAGTGAAATGGAAAAAAATAAATTAAAACAAATTTTATTAATTAGCAAAATAACTTTAACAATTGCTTCTTTATTTTTATTTTTAGTTTGACTAATGTTTATGACTAATAATTTTTTTCCTAAATCTCAAAACTCATTTGTTGCCAAAATTATGAATACTTCAATTCAAATTATGATTTGACCAATTACTAGTATAATTCTATTTATTTTTATTATGCCAATATGAGTTACTAATAAAAAACAAATTTTATTAGTATTTTTAACACTGTCACTAATTATCACAATATTGTGCACAACTTTTCTTTTTAGTTTAAACATTAATAAATTCTGAATTATATGATTAATTGCTCATTTTTTTGCTATAGCTTCAATTATTTTTGTCATTGTTTCTTTTTTCTTTAAAAAAAAACTTCTTTTATTTAAAAAGAAAAAAAATAAACATATTGAAAAAAAGATTAAAAAATAATTTTTTTTAACTTGTTTATCAAAAGTAGTTGACTTTAATTTTAGTAATATGATATAAATACATGGTGGTTAACATAACTGCGGGTGTCGTATAATGGTATTATTACAGCCTTCCAAGCTGAAGACGTGGGTTCGATTCCCATCACCCGCTCCATTATAAAATAAAAAAAGGCGTATTAATTACGGCTTTTATTTTTTTATAATGGTTTATATTTTAGGACCTTTTTTAGTTTGTAGTACTACTGCTGTTTCTTCATCACTACAATTACTGCAAGCACATTTATTAACTATTTCTGCTCATGAATTTACTGGATACATAACTAAAGACATTCCATTAGTTCTTTCTGGTAATGATTCTAAATATTTTATTTTATTATTTGTGCATTCTTCTAAATTAATTTTCATTAGTTATCCCCTACTTCTTTTAAAATTCGACTATTAAAAGCATCTGCTAAGAACTTATAAACTTTTACTTCAGAAATATTTTTTAAATCATAACAATTAATGATATCAGTTAATTTTAAAATCACATCATGATATTTTATAAAGTAAGTTTTATTTTCAACATTTGCTCACTTTTCTAAATTCATTGCATAATAAATTATTCCATCTCTATAAAATTGTGATTTCATATTTCTCACTCCTTTAAACGATATAATAAAACAAAAAACCTAATTTAAATACAAAAATTTAAACGAGGTCTATAAAAAAACCAAAATATTTTGTTCCAAAGTTCCTTTAAAACTTTAATACAATTGTAACTCATTTACAAGAAATTCCAAGTAAAATCAATAAAAAAAATTAATAACTTAAAATTAATATAAAGAGATAAATAAAGATTACATTTGTAATCTTTATTTATAATTGTCCTGAAATTGTTTTTAAAACAAAATTTTTTATATTCACTGATTGGAACTTCAGTTTTATTTATTAAATCACTCACTTGTTTTTGTCATTTTTTTAACTAAGCTTTTCATCTCTACATAGTCAGGTGTAACAATAGAAACAAAAATAATCATTTGTTTCATAATTTGTAACTCCACCTCACAATGTTTCTTATTGACTAATCTGGGGTCTCAAGCATAAGCAAGAACTGTTCTATTGCTTACTCCTACTTTAATTAATTTGTTTTATTTTTATCTTTAGGAATTTCTTTTAATCTTTTTTCCTTTTCTTTAAAACTTTAATTTAATAAAAATCCTAACATAGAGATATATCTATATTAGGACTGAACAGTTATTAAATTATGAATATATAATAACATAAAAAATAATACTTTTGATGAAAATTATAATTAACACTTATATAAGTATTAATATTTAATTTCATATACATGTATTTTTTTATAAACAATTAAATTATAAAACTTCTAAGGAGTTAACTATTTCTAATTAAACAATAGTTATCTAATACAAAAATAAATGAAAAATATCTATATTTAATATAGATATTATGATATAATTTTCCTAAAATTAATATAAGTTTTTACCTATTTACTTTTATTTTAAAGTAAATAGGTTTTTAATTTGAAAAAGGAGATATTTAGAAGTGCTCTATAGTAAAAAATCAGAAAATCTTATAACAGAAAAAGAAAAAACAACAACAAATTCAAGAAAAATTAAACCACAATTACCAATAACAACATCTCTTGCTGAAATATTACTAAATAATAATGAAAAACTTGTTGGTACTATTACTAGTGATCAGTATCTTAATAAAGATAACAAACAAGTACCATTATATAAACTAATTAAAACTTCAGAACCAAATGCTAAATTGTAAAGGTAAGTGCAACTAAATTATTTTTCTATCCAAATATTCGATTGGTGAAAGATAATTTAATATTTTTCTCGGTCTTTGATTTAAAGACAATATAAATTTATGAACTTCATTTTTATTAGTTGTTGAAAAAATAAATTTTTTAGGAAATTTTTCTCTAATTAAACCATTAGTATTTTCATTAGTACCTCTTTGTCAAGGTGAATATGGATTGGCAAAATAAATTTTTACATCTAAATTTTTTTCAAGTTGTTGTCAATTTGAAAATTCTTTGCCACGATCAAAAGTAATAGTTTTAACAATGTTTTTAGGAAGAATTGATAAATAATAACTGACATTTTTATTAATAACTTTAGTAGTTCTGTTTTTAACTAATATTGCTAAAGTAAATCGTGATACTCTTTCAACTAAAGTTATTAAACATGATTTGCTTTTACCTCGTGATGATACTATAGTATCTCCTTCTCAATGACCAAGTGTTATACGATCATTAACATTTATATCTCGTTCTTTAATTGATTTACCATTAAACTTGCCACGATTTTCTTTAGATTTTCGTTTTTTACCTTTTCTTCTTAAATTTTTACTAGTAACTTTATCAAGCATTCCAAAATAAATTCAAGTATAAATTGTTTTAAAACTAATAACTCACTCTTTATGAAAATTTTTAATTCTGCCATAAATTTGTTCAGGTGATCAACCTAATAGTAATTTTTGTTGTACATATTTTACTAAATTCTTCTTTTTAAACTTATGAAAACTAATATGTGATTGTTTTCGATTTTCAGCTTTATTTTGTGCAATTAATGAAAAATAATGATTATTATCTTTATTTCTATTAATTTCTCGAATAATAGTACTAATACTTCGATTAAGATTTTTAGCTATTTCACTAATTTTAAATTTAAATTTCAATTGATTCTCAATATAAATCCTTTCATCTATGCCAAGATGTTTATAACTCATATAAAAACTCCTTACTTTTTTCTAAACTAAATTTAGCATTATGAAATTTTTATATGAGAATTTTTTGCAATTTTATTTACTTGCACTTACAAGTATAATTCAGCATTATTTAATTCAAAGTTTATGTTTAGATTAACTACTAAAATTTATTTTCTTCTTATTTTATAGTATGATTTACCTATAAACTTAATTTTTTATTATAAAGGAGAAATAATAATGAATGTACTAAAAACATATGAGATTTGAAAAAAGCAAAACTTACCACAACACTTAAAAAAACAATTAACTACAATGTCTAAAAGTGAAATTGAAGATGCTTTTACTACAACTTTAGAATTTGGTACAGCTGGCATGCGTGGTATTACTGGAGTTGGTACCGGCAGAATTAATGAAATTATTATTATGAAGGCAACTGTCGCATTTATTCAATATTTAAAATCTGCCTTTTCTGAAAAAGACTTACTTCGTGGTGTTATTATTGCTCATGATAATCGTCACTTTTCAGCAGAATTTACAATGTTAACAGCAAAAACTTTAGCTAAACATAAAATTCCTGTTTTTTTATTTAAAAATAATGATTTAAGACCAACACCAGTACTTTCATATAGTATTAGAAAAGTTAATGCTCTTGCTGGAATTGTTATTACAGCCAGTCATAATCCTCCTGAATATAATGGTTATAAAATTTATGATCAATATGGCTGTCAATTTCTTCCTAATGTTACCAATATAATTAGCAATAAAATGGAACAATTGCCTGATGATTTTCAATTAACATTCGATTATGATACTAACCTAATTAAAGAAGTGCCTTCAACAGTAGAAGATAATTATCGTGACGATATTAAAAATTTACAGTTTTATGCACAAGTTAAAAATCGTAACTTTAAAATTGTATTTTCTAATCTACACGGTACTAGTCGTGAATGAGTTAAACCAATTTTAGAACAATGCGGTTATGAAATTATTTTAGTAACAGAGCAAGCTAACTATGATCCTGATTTTAAAGGTGTAGTGTCGCCCAATCCCGAAGTAAAACCAACATTTGATTTAGCAATTAAACATGCTAAAAAACATGATGCACCATTAATTATTTTAAATGATCCTGATGCTGATCGCATTGGTATTGCTGTAAAACATAATAATGATTATGTATTATTAACAGGTAATGAAACAGCACCAATTTTATTAGAATATTTATTAAGCCATTATCAACTTAATAAAACAATGCCAAAAAATCCTGTTATGTACAATACATTTGTTACTTCAAATTTATCTGATATGATTGCTAAATCATATGGATGTCAAGTTATTAAAACGTTAACTGGTTTTAAATGAATTGGTGCAGAAATGCTAAAAGAAAAAGAACGTAACATTAACTTTGTTTTTGGTTTTGAAGAAGCATATGGTTATGTTATTAAAGATATTACTCGTGACAAAGATGGTATTCAATCAGCAATAGTAGCAGCAGAAGCGGCTTGATATTATCAAAAGTCACAAAAAACATTAGTTGATGTTTTAGAAAATATTTATCAAAAATTTGGATATTATTACTGTTATACTGTTAATCTTATTTTAAAAGGCAAAACAGGACAAAATACTATTAATAATATGTTAGAAACATTAAGAACTAGTAAAATACCAACACTTAATAATATTAAAACAATTAAAGTTGAAGATTATCAAACTGGTTTACATGGAATGCCATCGCAAAATTTACTAAAATTTTACTTCAGTGATGGTTCATGATTTGCTGTTAGACCTAGTGGAACTGAGCCAAAAATTAAATTCTATTTTGTTTGTGTTGATCAAACCATTAATGATGCACAATTAAAAATGAGAAAAATGTATGAAGAATTAGCTATCAAATATCTAAATATCAAAGATATAAAATGATAGAAAGGAACTAAAAAATGACTGTAATTAAAGATATTAAACCCAATAATGTTTTAAGTTTAGTAGTAATTATTAATCGAGTAATTCAAGGTGTTGCTTCTAACAATACTAATTATTTAAACTTACAATTACAAGATAAAACTGGGACAATTTCAGCAAGAATTTGAGACGTAAGCAAAGAAACTATTGAACAATTAACAATAGGACAAGTAATTAAAATTGAAGCAAATAGCATTAATTATAATAATGAAATACAACTAAAAATTAATAATTGAACTATTATTACTAATCCTAGTGAATATTATGATTTATTACTTACACAAGCACCAATTAATATTATTGAAGCATGAACTGAAATTAGTCAAACAATAAAGGAATTTAAAAATCCAATTTTAAAAAAAGTATTAATCCAATGTTTTAATAAAAAAAATATTGATGATTATAAAAAATGACCAGCAGCAGTTAAAATGCATCATGCTGTTCAAAGCGGTTTATTATGACACTCAGTAACAATGTTAAGAATGGCAAAACAAGTAGTAGCGCTTTATAATGATCGTAATATTAATAGTGAACTATTATATGCAGGAATCATTATGCATGATTATGGAAAAATGGTTGAATTAAATAATAATCCTATTAGTTCATATACACTATCAGGTAAAATGATTGGTCATATTTCATTAGGTGCAATGCAAGTTACACTTGCTTGTAAGGAATTAAATATTAACTTAGACGAAGAAATCGTAGTTTTATTACAGCATCTAATATTAGCTAGTCATGGTAAATATGAATATGGTTCACCTGTCTTACCAAAAACAATAGAAGCTGAAATTTTACATCATTTAGATAACTTAGATGCAAAGATATATGCAATTGATGAAGCATTGGTTAATATTAATGTTGGTGAATCAACTGCTCGTATTGCAAGTATTGAAAATAGAATGTTTTATAAACATCAAAATTTAAAAGAAAAAAATAAAAAAGTTTAAATAATATAAACTCTCTTTTAATTAAAAGAGAGTTTATTTTTTATCATAAATTTTAATAAATTAATTTATATTTATTTTTATAGGATAAAAATAACCAGTTTCTGTATTACCATAAAAAATCAATACATTTGCTTCTTTATCTGATTCTTTATCTTTAAATCAATCATTAGGTACTGGCTTTTCATTTTTATCATAAATTTCATTTTCATTTCTAAGCTTATTAAAATCAATTTTTTCTTTATACATACCTTTTAATAAAACTTTAACAGCTAATTCTGAATTTTTTTGTAATTTTTTTAATTTATTTATAACATCTGTTACTGCTTCTTGTTTATTCATTGTTTCTTTAGTTGAAGTTGCTGGTGCTCATGAAGCGAATGGCAAAGTTGTCTTTGCAAAATAATTTTGCATATCAATATCTGAAATAATTGTTTGTTTAGTTATATCAATCATTGTTGAACCTTGATAATTTGGATCATTTGAATTACTACTTATTTTGACAACTATTTTAGATACTTTTTCAAGTTCTTGTTTATTGTTTGTTATTTCTTCATTATTTTCGTTATAAAATTGAAGTTGATAACCAGCAGCTAATGGTGTTGACTTAAATTCATCAAAACTATTTATATTACTAATTAATTCTTTATAACTTTTACTTGGATTAGCAATAATGTCTAAACCAGTTAATTGAATAATAGTACTTAAATCAGTTTTATCAGATTGTTCTTTTATATTTATTTTAATTGGTGCTGTTGAACCTTGATAATTCAAATCATTACTATTGCTAGTAATAACTATATATAAATCACCAACTTTTTGTAATTTAGCAGTTATATCATTTTTAGCTTCTTTATCACTAAAATATTTAATTACAGGGTTACCTAACTTTGGATTTAAGTTTTTAACTTCTATTGTATTATTTATTAATGTATCTAATTTTTTATTACTTTTATTAACATCTACAGTAATATTTGTTGTTAGTTTAGTAATTTTATCTTTTAATTCTGTTTTTTGTGTTGTGTTATTATCACAAGCAACAACTGATAATGGTATTGGTGTTGATATTGTTAAGATCGATAATAATTTTACTAAGTTTTTCATTTTTTACCTCGCTTAAAAATAATAAGTTAATTTAAAAACCAATAAAGATTTTGAATTAATAATATATGAAAACCAAATATTTTACAATATAACTTTAATATGCAAAAATACTTGTAAATTAAGTTATTTTTTAAAAAATTTCTTTTCTTTTTTATATATGCTCAATTGTAAAGGTAAGTGCAACTAAATTATTTTTCTATCCAAATATTCGATTGGCGAAAGATAATTTAGTATTTTTCTTGGTCTTTGGTTTAAAGATAAAATAAATTTATGAACTTCATTTTTATTAGTTTTTGAAAAAATAAATTTTTTAGGAAATTTTTCTCTAATTAAACCATTAGTATTTTCATTAGTACCTCTTTGTCAAGGTGAATATGGATTGGCAAAATAAATTTTCACATTTAAATTTTTTTCAAGTTGTTGTCAATTTGTAAATTCTTTACCACGATCAAATGTTATAGTTTTAACAATGTTTTTAGGAAGAATTGATAAATAATAACTGACATTTTTATTAATAACTTTAGTAGTTCTGTTTTTAACTAATATTGCTAAAGTAAATGTGATACTCTTTCAACTAAAGTTATTAAACATGATTTGCTTTTACCTCGTGATGATACTATAGTATCTCCTTCTCAATGACCAAGTGTTATACGATCATTAACATTTATATCTCGTTCTTTAATTGATTTACCATTAAACTTGCCACGATTTTCTTTAGATTTTCGTTTTTTACCTTTTCTTCTTAAATTTTTACTAGTAACTTTATCAAGCATTCCAAAATAAATTCAAGTATAAATTGTTTTAAAACTAATAACTCACTCTTTATGAAAATTTTTAATTCTGCCATAAATTTGTTCAGGTGACCAACCTAATAGTAATTTTTGTTGTACATATTTTACTAAATTCTTATTTTTAAACTTATGAAAACTAATATGTGATTGTTTTCGATTTTCAGCTTTATTTTGTGCAATTAATGAAAAATAATGATTATTATCTTTATTTCTATTAATTTCTCGAATAATAGTACTAATACTTCGATTAAGATTTTTAGCTATTTCACTAATTTTAAATTTAAATTTCAATTGATTCTCAATATAAATCCTTTCATCTATGCCAAGATGTTTATAACTCATATAAAAACTCCTTACTTTTTTCTAAACTAAATTTAGCATTATGAAATTTTTATATGAGAATTTTTTTCAATTTTATTTACTTGCACTTACAAGTATAATTCAGCATTATTAATTAATTGATAATTAATAGGATTATTAAAATTATTATCTTCGTGCACACATTTTCCAACGTGAATATCATTAATACCATTTTTTAATCAAACATTAACATTTTCTAAATTAACTCCACCACCAGCAAGAATTTTTATTGGTAAATTTAATTTCTTTAATTCTTTAAATTTATTAATATTATTTACAATATTATCTTGACCACCAGAAGTTAAAACTGTAGTAACACCTAATTTTACTAACTGTTCTAAAGCTTGTTTTTTATTAAAAATTTCATCAAAAGCACGATGAAAAGTTATTTTTAAAGGCTTTGCTAATTTAATAATTTCACTCATTCTTTCAACATCAATATTATTATCTTTAGTTAAAATACCACAAACAATACCTGATGCATGAGTTGTTTTAATCAATTCAATATCTCTTTTAAAGATTTTAAAATCATTATCAGTAATATTAAAACCATTATTATTATTTCTAACCATAACCATTACTGGTTTCAATGAAATTTTACATGCTTCAGCAATCAATTCATAATTTGGAGTATAACCACCAAATTCCATAGCAGTACAAAGTTCAACTTGATTAGCTAAAGAATTATTAATTTTTTCTATATCTTTTAAAGATGTAGCTATTACTTCTAAAAACATAAAATATCTCTCCCCATCTTATTTTTTTGATAAATAAGTTTTCAATAAACTAACTTTATCTAATTTCTCTCAAGGTAATTGTAAATCATTTCTACCAAAATGACCATAAGTTGATAATTGTTGATAATTTTGTTTAAATAACTCTAATTTATCAATCATAGCACTAGCAGAACAATCAAAGACTTGATAAATTATTTCTGTTAATTTTGCCTCTGTTAAACCGGAAATAATAGTTTGATGAGTATTAACAAATATTGCAATTGGTTCAGGAGTTCCAATTGCATAAGCTAATTGTACTTCACAAATCTTTGCTAAGTTAGCAGCAACAATATTTTTAGCAATATACCTAGCATAATAAGCACCCGTTCTATCAACTTTAGTGGGATCTTTTCCTGAAAAAGCTCCCCCGCCATGACAAGCAGCTCCACCATAAGTATCAACCATTAATTTTCTTCCTGTTAAACCAGTATCACCAGCAGGTCCACCAATTACAAATTTACCAGTTGGATTAATTAAATATTTAAAATCAAGATTTAAATGATATTTATTAGCAATATATTGCATAATTTCTTTATGAATAAATGTTTTAAATTGTTTTTCATCATAATTTGCTTGATGTTGAATGCTCATTAAAATAGTATGTATTTTTAAATTTTTAGGGTCTTCTTGATCAATAGTAACTTGCGCTTTCATATCAAGAAGTGCATACTTAAATTTTTTTTCCTTTCGTAATTTTGTAGCTCGTTTAATTAATTCATGTGCTAAAACAATTGCTAATGGCATATATTCTGATGTTTGCTGACATGCATAACCAAACATTATTCCTTGATCACCAGCACCAATTTGATGATTTTTTAATTCAACACCTTGTAAAATATCAGGTGATTGTTCATGAATTAACACTTTAATTTCACAAGTAAAACCATTAAATCCAATTTCATCATTTATATAACCAATTTCAGTAATAACTTTTCGCGCAATTGCTTGATAATCAACTTGAGCATGACTATGAACTTCACCACCAATTAAAACAAAATTTGTAGTAATAAAAACCTCACATGCTACTTTGGCATGTGGATCTTGTTTTAAAAAAGCATCTAAAATTGCATCAGCAATTTGATCGCAAATCTTATCAGGATGACCAGGAGCAACAGACTCACTAGTAAAAAGAGGATGGGTAATATTAGGTATTAATTTCATATTTTTTAACCTTTCTCAAGTAAATTTTTTTTTTTAATTCATGGCATAATTTCATTATCAAATATATCTTTAATATTAGGTTCATTAATTAAAGCATGTTTACCATCAAAAATAAAAACATAACTATGATGTTTCTTCCAATATTTTTTATTAATTTTAAGTTGATGAAAATCACTAAATACATCATCAGCACTTTGCAAGATTAACGTTGGAAGTTTTGAATTACTAATTTCCATTATACTTTTTTTATTAATTTTTTTAAATTGTAGTAAAAAACGTAATGATCAATTTTGACGATTACTATATCTTTGATTTATATTAGTAATATGAGCATTATTACTAGAAATATCTTGATTTTCAACATAGATTGGCATTTGAATATTAGAATTAAAAATAAAAGCAAAACAAAAACAAATAATAAAACTTAATGAAAATTGATAAAGATTTTTTTTAGTTACTAAATTACTAGTAATTAATGCTGATACTTGTGAATTATTTTTAACAGCATGACTAGCAATAGCTGCGCCTAATGATTCACCAAAAATAATAATTTTTTGATTAGGATATTTAGATTTTACTGCACTTATTATATCTTTTAAATCATTAATATCAGTACCTAATGATTTAAATTTTCAATCTTGTCCATTTTTACCATTACCTCTTCGATCATAAGTAATTAAAGATAGTTGTGATTTTTTACAAAAAGAACTTAATAATTTAAAATCATCTTTTTGACCTTGCAAGCCATGAGCACCAATAATAATGACTGTACTTTTATCAACCATTTGCTTAAATAATTTTACTTCATAACCATCACGTAAAATAATTACCTTTTCTCGTATTTCAGCAGCTTGTTGTACATGAACATTATCTTTAATTTTTGCCATTAATAAAATTCTTAAAATTATTAAAATAATTAATATACTAATCCCAATTAAAATCGAATATAAACCATTTTTATCAGTAAAAAAATTAGCATTGTTTCATATCATGTTAAAGTTAGTCCCTTCCTATATTTGTAATTATTCGTAAATTTTAAAATTAGGTGCTTGTGGATGAATAAAAATACGTTCAATTTTTTGTGCTTTATTTGTCTCATCATTAATAGTTAATAAAACAGCTGAAAATTGACCTTCACCATCAGCTGGACTAAATTTTGCCGGCATACTTTTTTTATCACGAATAATAACTTCTTCAGCTTTAGCACCAATAATAGAATAAAACGGACCTGTCATTCCAACATCACTAATAAAAGCAGTACCTTTTGGTAATAAACGATTATCTGCTGTTTGAACATGAGTATGAGTTCCTACCACACAAGTAACTTGACCATCAAAATTTCAAGCAAAAGATAACTTTTCCGCTGTTGCTTCAGCATGAAAATCAATAATATGAATGTCACTTTTTTCTTCACTATTTTGTTTATCAATCGTAATAAGTTGTTCAAGAGCAAAATAAGGATTATCAGATTTATCCATGAAAGTACGACCAATTAAGTTTGTTACACGTACTTTTTTATTACCAACTTTAACTAAAATTGTACCATTACCTGGATGATAAGGATTATAATTTAAAGGACGCAATAAATCGGGAGTTGTATTAATATACTTAGCAACATCAGGATGACCAAAAATATGATTACCGGTAGTAATAATATCAATACCAGCATTTTTTAATTCATCATAGTGTTTTTTACATAATGATTTACCATGAGTAGTATTTTCACCATTCGCAACTACTAAATCAATCTTAAATTGATTTTCATATTCCTTTTTTATTTTAGGAATTCAATATTTAACCATTTGTCTACCAATAATACTGTAAATATCACCAATTATTAAAATCTTCATTAATTTCCACCTGCTTTATTCTATTTTATCAATTTCTTGTAAAACTTTAATAAAATTATACTTTTCCGTATATTTTTCATATATTACTTGTCGTTGTTTATATTTTTCATAAAGATGCAACTTACTTTCATATTTATTTAATAAAATAATAACTTTTTGTAGACTATCATGAACAGCCGTTCGTGATACTTTTTGTAAATCAGCGATTTCTTGTAAAGATAAATTCTCAATAAAGTAATTTGTAAAATATTGTTTTTGTTTTGCTGTTAATAATGTATTATAAAAAGCAAATAAACTATAATATAAAACTTGTTTTTCTAAACTATTCATTTTCATACTCCACAAACAAATTACTTGTTAAACTAAAAATATACTTATCTAAATCAAACTCTTCCAAGTCATTAATACCTTCACCAAAACCCATTAATTTAACAGGAATATCTAATTCTTCCTTAATAGCAAGAATAATGCCACCTTTAGCAGTGCCATCCATTTTTGTTAAAATAATGCCAGTCAAAGAAACAATTTTCATAAATTCTTGCGCTTGATTAATACCATTTTGTCCAGTTGTACCATCAATTACTAACAATGTTTCATTAGCTTCATGTCCTAATTTCTGAGTAATAATTTTATTAATCTTTTTTAACTCCTGCATCAAATTAACTTTATTTTCTAATCTCCCTGCTGTATCAACAATAATAACATCACAACCTTCAGATTTAGCTGCTTCAATTCCAGCATAAACAACACTAGCTGGATCTTGCTTTGGTGTTCCTAAATAACAAGGAATACCAATTCTTTCTGCTCAAATTTGCAATTGTTCAACTGCACCAGCACGAAAAGTATCAGCAGCAACTAGAATTGGTTTTTTACCTTGTGTTTTTAATTTAGCTGCTAATTTAGCTGCTGATGTTGTCTTACCATTACCATTAACACCAACAACTAAAAATAACGAAATATTATTACTACTAAAATTTAATCTTGTAGAAACCAACTGACCATCAGTATAAATAACAAACATTTTATCAATAATAATATCATTAATATCTTTTGGTTTTGTTAATTTTTGGATTTTAGCTTCATGACGAATTTCATCAGTAATAGTTTCTGCCGTTTTGTATCCAACATCTGCTAAAATTAATACTTCAGTTAATTCTTCAAAATATTGTTCATCAAGTTGATGATAACGCGCTGCTAATGCTTTAATTTTAGATGCAAATAATGTTCTTGACTTTTTAAGGCCCTGATCATATTTAGTTGTCTTTTGACCAAATAATTTTGTCTTTAAATTTTTAAAAAATGCCATATTTTCACCTACATTGTTTATTATACCAATAAATAACTAGTTATTTATGACATTAATACTTTAATTTTATTAAAATATTAATAGTACGATTTAAAAGTTTTATTTAATAAGTAATTTATTATATTTTAATTTAATAATAAATCCAAAAAATATCAATCATTTTTTCTTGATTTTAGCTAAAAATAAAAGATTGCTTTTGCAATCTTTTAACTTGTTTTATTAAATACATGATGAATTTGATGGGTTATATCCACTTGTTGAAGGTTGATTTTGTAAATCCATTGCATTTATTTTTTTAGTTTTATTAAAATTTAATCGGTTTATTTTTTCTTTAAATACATGTTTATCATTATTAACAATTTCTTTTTCTAATAATAAATTTTTAAGTTGATCAGTCTTAATTAAAATATCCTTATTTATATCTTTGTTCTTATTAACACAACCAAAAGTAAAAATAATAATAATATAATTTAATAGTGAATTTATTTTTTTCTGTTCAAAATGTGCAATATCTCTTTCAATATTGGTAATTTCTCTTTCAATATTAGTAATTCTTTTAGTTATATTTAATAAGATTTGTTGATTTTGTTTTATTCTTAATTTTTTCATTTTTTTTAAAAAAAATTTAGAAACTTTCTTATCTTTTGAAAAATCTTTGGCAAAAGATAAACTATCATTACCCATTTTATCTTTCTCAATAAAATTAGCACCTTTATCAATTAATAAATTAATAAATTTTAAATCAGCATTACCCATTATAGCATAATGTAAAGGAGTATTATCTCTATTATTTTTGGCATTTATATTAACGCCATATTTAATTAATAGATCTGCAGCTTCTAAAAAATTATGAAAACATGCATAATGTAAAGGATTATTACCAGAATTATCTTTTTCATTTATATTTAAATTATTTATTTTATTAGTAAGAAAATAAATAACTTCCTTATTATTACCATTTTGTAAAAAGTAAATCAAAAGTTTTTGATCAAAAACTTTTCTTAAGTTTTCATCCGTTAATATTCTTTTTGCTTCATTCAATTCTTGCATTTTAAGTTTTGATTGAGGATTATTATTTTTATCTGGGTGTGTTTTTAGAGCAGTCTGTTTGAATTTTTTTTTAATTTCTGCTACTGATGCTGTTGGTAATACATTTAATATATCATAATAATTAGAAATTAATGATTCATCTTTCAAAATTCTTTTTTTCTCCTTTCAAAATAAAAAACCCATTTACTTTAAAATAAAGTAATGAGTTAAAAACTATATTTAGTTTTCAAATAAAGTATACATATTTTACTATTAATTTGGCAAATTTAAATATTTAAATTTACCAAACATTCTTTAGTGAACTTTATTTTATTCATCAGATTTTAATAATTCAATTAAATTCATTTTATTTAATTCATGATTATTGATAATAAATGTTGATATATATATACCACCAATTATGGTAAAACTTACTGGTAATATTCATCATGTTATTGTAAATGGTAAAGCCACACCAACAAAACTAGTAAGAATAGAAATTAAACCATAAATTGCAAGGAAACCTAGGGCAAATCCTACAATATAACCAAGTAATGCTCAAGGTGTAAAAATACCTAAAGTAAAAGAATTAATTTCTCAATTAGTATATCCTTCTGCTTTCATATGAGCCATAAAACGACGAAATTGATCGGTAAATAAATCAGTAATCATAATAACAATTAATATTGAACAAATAATCGTTGTCACAATAAATAAAGCACTAGCACTGAAAGCAATATCTGACATTTTAGTAAGCATTGCTTGTTGTCTTGATAATAAATAATTTTTTTTGACCATTGGTATATTTTGATTACCACTTAAACTAGTGGTTGCATAAATAGTATAATCATCTAAATTTGATTTAAAACTCATTCTTCCAATTAAATCAAAAACATTAGCATTAGCACTTAACTTACCATTAAATCATTGAAATACATCCGTTCCTGAATAATAAGGATTATCATCAATATAACTATAACCCATAATTTCATTAGCTCATTTTTGATCAACATAGGCTTTAGGAGTATCATAAGAATCTTGAATTCCCACAACTTGATATGTATGAAGTGGATTATCATTACCCGTAATATTTTTTCATCATGTTGGCATGTTATTTTTAATATCTGCTTGTAAACTATCAGCATTAATATTATTTTCTTTAGTTAAAATATTATTATTAACCATTCCCATAAATCATTCTGCTGGACGGTTTAATAAAATACTTAATGGATCTTTAGGATCAAATCCATTATATGGCTTTACCAAATCATATGAAAAAGGTCTAATTCATTCACCTGTTGAATCGGAAATACGTGATAAATCAAAATCAATAGTTTTAGCATTATCAGCTGTTGGAATTTTACCCTTTATAGCATGATGATCAAGATCAGAAGGCAATTTTAATCAAATATCATTAACATTATTTCAAGTACTAGGTTCATTATTTATAATTGGTTGTCCTTTTTCATCATACATACCATTATACCTAGTGCCGTGGATATCACTATATTCTTTACTATTATCAGATAATTTTATTTTTTGATCACCACGATAATTTCATTTTGTTCCACTTTTGGATCAAATGCCACCATTTTTAGTATAAGAATCTGTTGGTGGTTTTTCACCGTAATATCAATTTTCTTTTGGTAAAGGAATACTTTTACCATCAATATTTTTATAACATAGAGTATTAACTTGTGGTACACCACTAAATTGTGAACCAACATCTAATCCAAATTTAGATTGAAAAGCACGATTGATAACCATTGGAATAGCATTAGCATTAGCATTATATTTTAAAGCTTTAACTTCATCATTTTTTAATACCAACATCTCAGTATTGGGATTAATACCAATAACATCCATTAGTTCTTTTTTAGCAATTTTTGTACTTTCATCAACACCAACTTTAAACTGTGTTACTAATTCTTCATCTGGTCCATTAATATCACCATTATTAGTAGTTTTTGGATTAAAAGCAATAGTATTATGACCAATACTAAAATAATCATAAGGATCTTCTTTAATATTAGGTCTTGGCAAACTATCAATACTCTGACGAACAAAGCCTGGTAATACTTGCTTTAAAATTTCTTTAATTGCCTCTGGACCAGGTGGCACTCCAGGATTGGGAACTTGCAAAATATTAGGTAATTGGCCACTTGCAAAATTAACAATATTATATGAAAATATTTTTGATGGTGTATTATCTTCTTTACTTAAATCAGTTATTAACTGATTACTAAAATCTTTGCCACCTAATCAACTATATGATCAAACTAAATCATTAAGATCTAATGTCCCTGTTGATTGTTCTTGATAATAAGAGGACATTTTTTTTATAAACTCTGCTCTTTCAGATTCAGGAAAAGATGAATCAAAAGTAAAAATATCAGCAAAATTATTAGTTAATTTTTCTTTTTTAAACAATAATGGATTATATCATCCAACACGTGCCTTTTTCTCATCATAAACAATTTTATCTTCAGGTCAAGGCATAGCACCATAAGTTGGATAATATTTCTCACCGCTTGGTCGATTAAAAAAAACTCATGAATATAATCCATATTTACTCATTGGCATATTCGGCATTGGTGTTTGATACTCATAATAATTTTTATATTTTTGAGTTTTGAAATAATTAACTTTTAAACTATTAATAGTGGCAGGAACTAGTGTTGTTGCTACAATTGAAAGTGAAGCTAAAGTAATAACTCCTGAAGTAACTAAAATTTTTTTTCAACTAGTTTTTGATAACGATAATAAAAAGCGAAGACGAAAATTATTTTGTAAAAACTTGCTAGTTCTACTTTTAGGAACACCTAAAGCTAAATCACTATCTTTTTTAATTAAAAATAAAGGATCACGTTTTAAAAGACGAAAGGCAGTTAATAAAGTAACAATTGAAATAAAACCAATAATTAAAACAATTGAAATAAATAATGGAACAACATCAAAGTTAAAAACATTATATGGTAAAACAAATAAAGTATTAAAAATCTCAGTTAAATATACCTGAATTACAAGACCAACAATTCAGCCAATTGGAATTGCAATTAATAGTGTTAATAATGGATATGCCAAATAAGAAATCGTAATTTGTCATGTTTTATAACCTATTGATTTTAAAATACCCATTGAAACTTGTCCATGTTGGATTGCTTTTTTAACAATTAAAGTAGTAATAAAAATAACAACGGTTAGTAAAAATAATACTCCTGCTATTGCTGCAAATAAAAATCCAATTATTGCTGAATTAAATATCTTTTCTTTACTATTATAAAGCGAAAACTGACTATTACTACTTGTAACTACAGGATTTGGATTAATAAGGTATGTAGAAGACGATTGTGGTATTGGAACTGTATTACCATATTTCTCAACTAAATACTTATTATAATCATATTGATTTAAATCACTAACACCATTATCACTAAATATTGTTTTTTGAAAAAAATCATTAAATAAATCAACATCAAATTCATGAATACTATTTTTAGGAACATTATTTCATTTTGTAAAATACATTAAAGTATTATCAGTTTTATCTGCTGTCTTATATCAATTTCCATCATTTCATGCTGAAGGTGTAACATAAGCAATAAATTCAGTTCTTGTATTGGGAATTGGATCTAAGTCACTAATCATTGGATAAATATCATAAGCATCACCACCAATACCACTAACAATAAAGTCAGTACCATTGATATTAATATGATCGCCTGGTTTATACGCTTTATTACTTTTATTTTTTCTTGCATATTGTGGCGTAATAACTATTTCATTTTTACTTGTTGGTGCAACACCTTCAAATACTTTTAGATTAGTATGATTTAAAGCATTAGGTAAACCAATATCAATAATTTTAGTATTAATTTGAGTATTATTAATTACTCCAGCACTGGCAGTAAATTGATTACGAACATATAAATCACGCATTTGTAATGCTGCAACCGCACGAATTAAATATGAAGAAAAATCGTCTCTTTCAGTGCCATCACTAATCATATTATAGTTAAAAGGTGAATGATAACCAATAGAAGTATTAGTAAAATTAGTATAAATGTTACTATCTGATTCTGTTGCAGAAAAATTACGATAAATTCTCATTCATTGACCATTCATACCATAATCATTATCTAATCTTGGATCAGGTTCAGTTTCCTTAACTACTTTAATAAAAAGTTCATTTCTTTCTGTTTGATCTTGTAAATTAACACTATCAGGAATAGTAGCATCATTAGAAGAAGATCTAAAATTTATTTTATTTTCTAAAATTCAAGTGGTCACTTTATCATTATCAGTCTCCTTTAATATCGGATCTGTTGAATGTTTTGTAATCCATTCCTTAATAAAAGTATTAATAGATTGAAGAATATTGGGTGCTGTTTTTTTAAAAAAAACATCACGATATAAATCATCTGCTGCTGTTTTAAAATGGTTTTTTAAATTCTCATTAGCAGCATTTTTTGACTTTAATAATAATTGACCATAGATGCTTGCTTTAACATTATTATTATTCAAATTAAAAATTAAAGGATTATCTGGGTTTGTTCATCTTATATCATTAAACCCAGTAATATTACCTATATTATCACGAGTATAATCAATAGTTAAGTTATCTTTAGTGATTGGTAGGATTTCTTGATCTGTCCCTATTTTTGTATCATCAAAATAAAGAGCTTTAATACTTTTACTATTAGTTCCATCTTGAACATAAAATCGACCTAACTTTAAACTAAAAGCTTGATTAGCAATTTGTTTAATACCTTGCGACACTGGTGAATAAGGTAAAACAGCATCAAACTTAAGATCATTTAATCCTAATTGATTGCTTCCTTCAATCATTCTAACGTACGAAATTCAACTTCCAGTAACCAACGAAGTTGCAAAAGCAGTAAGTAATAATAAAATAACTAATTGTAATTTACTTTTTCATGTAGCAACTAAAGTCTGCTTTAATAGTAACGCATTCTTAAATAAACTTTTTTTTGTTTTTTTATTAGTAGACACCATTTTTTTATTATTCGCTTTTTCGCGTTTATTTAACCTTGCCATTACAGTTCTCCCTAATTCCTGAAATTAAAATTTTACATTTAATTTTAATTATTAAGTTCACATATGGATTAATAATATCACACTTATACAAAATTAATATATAGGATAATTTTAAAATAAATAATAGATATTTTTTATAATGTTTAATTTTTCTCTGTTTGATATATTACCATATTTAAATTGTTTATTTAAATAAATTTTAAAATTAAAATAACTAATGATACAATTTGTAAGAAATGAATTTAATTATTTTCAGAGTTAAATGTATTAAATTTTAGTAAAATAAAATTGACAAAAATAACACTTTATTTAAGGAGAACTGCTATGAAAAAAGTATTTACCAAGTTAGGAATTATCTTAATAGCAAGTGCCACTATTTTACCTCTATCAGCTTGTACCTTTAATTTTTATGTTAACCGTGTAACTAATAGTATCGCTAAAAGTTTTGCTGACCAAACTTCTGCTTTAATTAAAAGTATGGTTATGTCAAAAGAGTTAGGTGCTGATACTAGTAGTACTAATGATGATATTATGGGAAAAATTAAAAATAATAGTATTAATAATTTAACTAAAAATACTAGTTTAGATAATTGAGGTGATTTACAAACACGTTGAGGGGAAAATGGAAAAATTGATGTAAATAATTTTGATCCTGATAATTTTTTTAAAGCTTCTGGAACAGGTGAATTAACTAAAACCATCAATAGTAAAAAACAAGTTAATGATGTTTTTTCATCACTTGATTATATTAGAACTATATCAATTATGGCTAACCCACAATTAGAAAATATAGTTGTAGGTGCTGGTATGGACCCCATTTCTAGTTTTTTAAAATCATTACAAGGTGACTTAAGCACTTTACCAGCTGGATTACAATTAGTTGCTAATTTAATTAATAACTATGGTCCTAATTTTTTAAATCCGCTAACTAGAATATTTGGTAATTTAGTCAATGGCAGTTGATCTGATCAACAAACTTCTACACCCACTGATGAAGAAACATTAATTAAATTTATGAATAATTGAAAAGATGATAGTGGTCAACCTTATAGCGCTTGAAATAATGGAGAAAGATGAAAAATAAGTCCAACTTTAGGTCAACTTCCTGGTCACAAAGTAAGTGATTGAAAGTCAAAACAAGATTATGATTTATATCATGGTGGCACTTTAATTAATTACTTGTTTTGAAAAATGAGTGAAGACAATAAAATTTTTGGTAAAGATGGTAAAAGTCCACGATATTTAGGTGGCGTTCTTTCAGAACATATAACACTTGATGGAAGTTGACTGGATACAGGTAACATAAAAGTTCATTTTGATGATAAAGGTTTTTTTGCTGATATAGAAAGATACCTTCCCTATCTTTTAACTAACCCACTTTATATCTTAACAATTATTGAAGCAATTATTCCTGTTATTAAAAAATGAATATTAGATATGCCAGATATTACTGAAGGTGTTAAAAACTTAACAATTGGTAATGGTTATCCATCAAAGCCAAGTGCTGGTAGCTATAATTTACTTGATATTATTAATACTATAAAATCTTTAATTAGCCAACCAGAAAAATTAAAACAAATACTTCTAACCATATTTGGTAAAACTACAGCAGAAACTCGTGGTTTTGATACATTTCTTTATGATCTTAAACTTAATTTAACAATACCAAAACCAACTTCTTTACCGGTAAATTTAACTTTAGGAGGACTGATTGGTGATGAAATGTATAAACCTGATGACTTAATTGATACCATTATTAAAGCCATTAATACAGATAGTGTTAAAAATACTATTGATAGCATTACTGATCTAATTACCAAAATTTCAGAACAATATCCAGGTAATGAAGGTATTAATATTGATTTACAAGATTTAGAGAATTTTTTATTTAATAATACTACTGGTCTCTTAATAATTTTTAAAAATGATACTATTGTTACTCTAAAAAACATAATTAATAAAAGTGATGTAACAGCAACCGATGTCGAAGAATTATATAAATCATTAGGTGGGCACATTAATAAAGATGATCCAGAATATCCAACTTTTACTCAAGGTTCAATACTGGACATTTTACAAAAAACTATGCTTGAACCACACAGTCAACTAAATAATATTTTAAATTTATTACTGGGTACTACTGATGAAAGTCATAAATTAGGAATTAAAAATATTATTACTGCTAATAATAATCAATGAATTAAAGATAACTATGAAGTTTATTTTGATGCTGATAACACAACCGGCATTAATAAAAAAATAGGTAATACTTCTAATATTACTATGACTAAAACTACCATCAATAATATTGAAACAATTAATTTAAAATATGATTTTACATATAAAATTAAAAACACTACATATCATTTTATTATCACTGCTATTGATATTGAAAATTTAATTGATTTTCAAGGTATACGTACTTTTAAATTTAAAAGTATTACTTTAGTAAAATAAAAAACTAATTTTAATAATATTATTGACTAGATATTTAATAAAAAATAATAGTTATCATAATAATAATTATTTTTAACTATAAAATATATGACTATATACTATACAATTTTAATTTTAATGCTATACTTAATTAAGTGCTTATTAATCTCATTATATCAGATATTATTATCAGATTTATCAATTAGGCGCCAGAAAGAAGAGGCATTGTTAATGGAAAACAATCAAACAATCGAAGCATTATTAGAAGAAATTAAAGTTTTAAAAGAAACAGTAATTACTATTAATGCAAGTTTAACAACACTTGTAAAAATCACAGAAGAACGTGAAAAACGTTTTGCTGAACGTGGAGCAAGAACACAAGGGGATAGAAATTCTTCTGATCGTGGAAACTTTAGACCACGTTCTGACCGTGGTGATTCTAGTTGAGGAAACAGTGGTGGATTTAGCAGACGAGACCGTGACGACCGTAATCGTAAAGGATAATTTAAACAAATAAAAAAACTTATAACTAAGATTTAGTTATAAGTTTTTTTATTTGTTTAAATGTATAAATTAAATATTAAAAATAACTATTTTAATTTCACTAATTTGTTAATTTTTCAAAATCTAAAACACCATCAACTCAACTATTATTAAAATTAGTATCATGAGTTGTCAATAATACAGTGCCTTCAAATTCTTGCAATGCTTTTAATAAAGACTCTTTAGCTAAAACATCAATATGATTAGTTGGTTCATCTAAAATTAATAAGTTGTAAGGTTTTAATGCCAATGCTGCTAATCTAACCTTAGTTTGTTCACCACCAGAAAGTAAGTTCATTGGTTTCATTACTAAATTACTACGCAAGCCAAAACTTGCTAAAATTCTTCTAATCTCAACATCATTTAATTTAATATCTAACTCTTTTAAATAATTAAATGAGTAGTACTAGTCATTACTTCAGTCTGATGAAAATATGCTACTTGCATTCGATCATCTAAATTAATATTTCCAGCACTTGCTGGAATATTACCAGCTAATGTTTGCAAGAAAGTAGTTTTACCAATTCCATTATACCCTTTAACAACTCACTTACTACCAGTCTTAATAACAAAAGTAAGTGGCTTAATTAATGGTTTATGATAACCTATTTCAAGGTTTTTAGCTTGCACAGCAATTGAACTCGTTGTTTTATAATACTTAAAATAAAACTTTGGAGGAGACTGGATTTGCTGTTTTTCTAAAACATTAATTTTAGATAATTGTTTTCTTCTTGATTCAGCACTTTTAGCAG
This sequence comes from Spiroplasma endosymbiont of Nomada ruficornis, assembly GCF_964030795.1. Lineage (NCBI taxonomy): Bacteria > Bacillati > Mycoplasmatota > Mollicutes > Entomoplasmatales > Spiroplasmataceae > Spiroplasma > Spiroplasma endosymbiont of Nomada ruficornis. The sequence goes on from NZ_OZ034962.1 coordinate 327,490, forward strand.
TTGAAGCACGTGCTGCATTTTACTAATATAAGTTTCTAATTTTTCAATTAATTTCTTTTGATTTGAATATGCTGATTCATATTGACGATGATGTAAACTTTTTTGTTCTAAAAAACTTTCAAAATTACCAACATAACGAGTAATCATATAATTATCAATATCGAAAATAATATTACATGTTGTATTAATAAAATTACGATCATGTGACACCAATAAAAATGCACTAGGGTAATTTTGTAAAAACTTAGCTAATCAATTAATTTGTTCAATATCCAAAAAATTAGTTGGTTCATCAAGTAATAAAAAATCATCTTCATTTAATAATAATTTTGCTAATAACACTTTTGCTCTTTGACCACCACTTAAACTACCTAAAGTTTGTTCTAAAAGCTGTAAATTAATACCCAATCCATCAACTAAACGACCAATTTTTTACTAATAGTATCAAATCCTTGGTGTGTCAATTCATCTTGAATTTTCATTGCTTTCGTTAATAACTCTTCACTATAATTATTAGCCATTTCTGCATATAAGTTTTCCATTTGTTGTTCACGTTCAAAAAGTTTTTGATAACTTTCACGCAAATATTGTAAAACTGTTAATTCTAAATTAACCTCTTGATGTTGATCCAAATACCCAATTTTAATTTTAGGATGAATATTTAAATTAATATGATCTGCAGATACTGTTCCATTAATAATATTTAATAATGTTGTTTTACCAACACCATTCATACCAATTAATGCCACATTTCACCTTTATTAATTTGTAAAGTGGCGTTTTTATATAAAACTTTTCCACCATTAGCATGTGTTAAATTCTCAATTGTGACAATACTCATCTTATACCTCATTAATATTTTTTTAATTACTTAGTAATAATAACATGAATATTAGCCATAAAATAAGAGAAAAGAGAAAATAGTATTAATTTTATAGATTAAAATTTTATTATTATCAACAAAATTGTTAACTTATTAATTATGTTGAAATAAAGTAAAATGTTTATTTCAAGTATTAGCTGAAATTGGAATATTATTAATACTCTTTGCATCAAATTTTTCTTGAGTTTGATGAGACAATTTTCTATTTTTAATTATATTAATATTTTGTTCAAAACTTGGTCTAATTTCATCAAAAGGTATGTTTTTTTGAGAACTTAAATAGTTTTTTAAAACTCTAGAATTGATATTATGAAAATCTATTTCTTTTAAGTCCTCCATTTCTAGTTTTTTTGCTTTTTTTAATTCCACCAAGTTTCACATTTTTTTTAATAAAGGTTTAATTCCATATTCTTTTAGTATCTGAACACCTAATACTGCTACAATTGCTAAAACTACACATCAACCTATAGGCAAAGCAGTAAGTGTTGCTATTCCTAAAGCCGCAGGAGTTCATCAACAAAGCGCCATTGCAAAAGAAATTTTAAGTGCAAGAACAGAAATAATTCCTGAAACAACACCAAAAATAAAAGTTTCAAAGGCAAAAATAAAAAATTTTCCAACTCACCTACCTAATCGTTTACCTAAAGTATTTTTACTTTCTTTAATCTTTTCATCATTATTATTGACACCATTAATATTTTCTTTATTTTTAAAATCTAAAATAGATTTTTTTCTAATAACTACTTGCTTATCATTTTCATTTTTTATGAATTGACTTTCTTCTAAAAGTTCTTTTTTACAAAAATAAACTCCATATTGTTCTATTATTTTTTGTTCAACATCAGTTTCTTTATTATTAATATATACTATCTTTTCTCATATCTCATCATTACTAAAATAAATTCTAGTCACAATGCAAGAACCATTATCTTTATCTTTTATTTTCTCAAAAAAATATTCATAAATGCTAAATTGTAAAGGTAAGTGCAACTAAATTATTTTTCTATCCAAATATTCGATTGGTGAAAGATAATTTAGTATTTTTCTCGGTCTTTGATTTAAAGACAATATAAATTTATGAACTTCATTTTTATTAGTTTTTGAAAAAATAAATTTTTTAGGAAATTTTTCTCTAATTAAACCATTAGTATTTTCATTAGTACCTATTTGTCAAGGTGAATATGGATTGGCAAAATAAATTTTTACATCTAAATTTTTTTCAAGTTGTTGTCAATTTGAAAATTCTTTGCCACGATCAAAAGTAATAGTTTTAACAATGTTTTTAGGAAGAATTGATAAATAATAACTGACATTTTTATTAATAACTTTAGTAGTTCTGTTTTTAACTAATATTGCTAAAGTAAATCGTGATACTCTTTCAACTAAAGTTATTAAACATGATTTGCTTTTACCTCGTGATGATACTATAGTATCTCCTTCTCAATGACCAAGTGTTATACGATCATTAACATTTATATCTCGTTCTTTAATTGATTTACCATTAAACTTGCCACGATTTTCTTTAGATTTTCGTTTTTTACCTTTTCTTCTTAAATTTTTACTAGTAACTTTATCAAGCATTCCAAAATAAATTCAAGTATAAATTGTTTTAAAACTAATAACTCACTCTTTATGAAAATTTTTAATTCTGCCATAAATTTGTTCAGGTGATCAACCTAATAGTAATTTTTGTTGTACATATTTTACTAAATTCTTATTTTTAAACTTATGAAAACTAATATGTGATTGTTTTCGATTTTCAGCTTTATTTTGTGCAATTAATGAAAAATAATGATTATTATCTTTATTTCTATTAATTTCTCGAATAATAGTACTAATACTTCGATTAAGATTTTTAGCTATTTCACTAATTTTAAATTTAAATTTCAATTGATTCTCAATATAAATCCTTTCATCTATGCCAAGATGTTTATAACTCATATAAAAACTCCTTACTTTTTTCTAAACTAAATTTAGCATTATGAAATTTTTATATGAGAATTTTTTGCAATTTTATTTACTTGCACTTACAAGTATAATTCAGCAATAATAATGTCATTTATAATATTAAACTTATATTTTTCTTTCATAGTCATGCTTCTTTCCATATTTATCACCAAGTATATTTAACTTTACTTTTGGGAAATTTTTGCTCGATAACTAATAGGAAATTATCACTAAATAATGACATATAATAACAAATTTCCTTGCAATTTAAATATTATTTGTTATTATTCTTATAAGGATTTAGATAGCCTAGGTCCTTTAAAATTAAGGTAATATGTCAAAACATTATTCAATTATAATATTTTTAAATATAAAAAATTTAAAATTAATCTAAAACCTCTAATTTAAACTCTATAACCCCAATAACCTTAAGTTTTATTTATAAATAACCCCCCCTTTTTTTATAAATGACATATTACCTTAGCAATAATTCTTGTGTAGACAAGAGCTGAAAAGCTCTTGTTTTTTATATGCTAAATTGTAAAGGTAAGTGCAACTAAATTATTTTTCTATCCAAATATTCGATTGGTGAAAGATAATTTAGTATTTTTCTCGGTCTTTGATTTAAAGACAATATAAATTTATGAACTTCATTTTTATTAGTTTTTGAAAAAATAAATTTTTTAGGAAATTTTTCTCTAATTAAACCATTAGTATTTTCATTAGTACCTCTTTGTCAAGGTGAATATGGATTGGCAAAATAAATTTTTACATCTAAATTTTTTTCAAGTTGTTGTCAATTTGAAAATTCTTTGCCACGATCAAAAGTAATAGTTTTAACAATGTTTTTAGGAAGAATTGATAAATAATAACTGACATTTTTATTAATAACTTTAGTAGTTCTGTTTTTAACTAATATTGCTAAAGTAAATCGTGATACTCTTTCAACTAAAGTTATTAAACATGATTTGCTTTTACCTCGTGATGATACTATAGTATCTCCTTCTCAATGACCAAGTGTTATACGATCATTAACATTTATATCTCGTTCTTTAATTGATTTACCATTAAACTTGCCACGATTTTCTTTAGATTTTCGTTTTTTACCTTTTCTTCTTAAATTTTTACTAGTAACTTTATCAAGCATTCCAAAATAAATTCAAGTATAAATTGTTTTAAAACTAATAACTCACTCTTTATGAAAATTTTTAATTCTGCCATAAATTTGTTCAGGTGATCAACCTAATAGTAATTTTTGTTGTACATATTTTACTAAATTCTTATTTTTAAACTTATGAAAACTAATATGTGATTGTTTTCGATTTTCAGCTTTATTTTGTGCAATTAATGAAAAATAATGATTATTATCTTTATTTCTATTAATTTCTCGAATAATAGTACTAATACTTCGATTAAGATTTTTAGCTATTTCACTAATTTTAAATTTAAATTTCAATTGATTCTCAATATAAATCCTTTCATCTATGCCAAGATGTTTATAACTCATATAAAAACTCCTTACTTTTTTCTAAACTAAATTTAGCATTATGAAATTTTTATATGAGAATTTTTTGCAATTTTATTTACTTGCACTTACAAGTATAATTCAGCATATATAAAAAAGAAAAAATGAATTTAAAAATTAAAAATTGAATGTTATAATAAAAGTTAAGGATCTATTTATAAATATCCTTAATATTTAAATACTTAAGTTACAGAACTCTAATCACTATAAATATAATAATTCTCTTAAAATTAACCCTAAAACCTTATATTTATAATGTTTTCTACACAATTAAATCTGTAACTTAATTATTGTTCGATAGCAAGAAAAAAATCTTGTTTTTTTTATATGCTAATTTTTTAATTTTATATGAAGTTATACTTACTTATTGTTATAATAGTTTTATGAAATTAGGTGAATAAATGAAAAAAGCATTAATTATTGATGGTAACAATTTATTATTTAAAGCATATTATGCTACTGCATACCAAGGAGTTAATCTACATTCGCTACAGGGTATTCCAACTAATGCCGTCTATGCTTTTATTAGAATGTTGATTAAGTACTTAAAATCTAACAACTATGCTAGTGTTTTGGTTGCATTTGATGCTGGTCGTAAAACATTTCGTCATGAAACTTTAGCAACATATAAAGGAAAAAGAAGTGAAACTCCGGTTGAGTTAATTGAACAATTGAATTTAGTTAAAATATTTTTAGACTTAGCACAAATTCCTTGGGGACAAATAAATAATTATGAAGCTGATGATATTATTGGCAGCATTGTTAAAAATAAAGTTGCTAGTAATTATCAAATTGATATTATGAGTAGTGATAAAGATTTATTACAACTATTAGATAACAATATTAAAATTCTTAATCCACAAAAAGGGATGAGTGATTTAAAGGTTATTACTATTTCTACATTTCAATCAGAATATGAATTATTACCTTATCAAGTTACCGATTTAAAGGGATTAATGGGTGATAGTTCTGATAATTTACCTGGCATTAAAGGAATTGGTCAAAAAACTGCTATTAGTTTATTAAAAGAATATGACACATTAGAAAACATTATTGAAAATGTAGAACAATTAAAACCAAATGTTAGTAAACTAATTAAACTTAACTTTAATAATGGTATTATTTGTAAACAACTAGCACAACTTAATTTAAATACACCAATTACTGGTAATTTAGAAACGTTTAATTATAATGTTGAAAATTTAAATAATGAAAAGTTACAAGACTTTTACAAACAATATAATATGAACTCTTTATTAACACAAGACACTAATCCTAAAACTAATAAAAATAGTACATCTCACGTTCAAATTATAAATAAGTGAAATCAAGAATGAAATTGTGATTCAAATTACTTATGATTAGAAATTTTTGGTGATAATTATAATCGTGATAATATTATTGGTTTTGGTATTAAAAATGAAAAAGGAACATTTTATATTAATAAAATTAATGCAATTAATTGTCCTAATTTTCAACATTTCTTACAAAATAAAAAACTACAAAAAATAACTTGAGATTTAAAAAAGGTTATTATCGCAGGACTACGTTTAAAATTGATAATAAATAATATTATTTTCGACCATATGTTAGCTGCTTACCTTCTTTATGCTAATGAAAAAATATTACCAGAAAACATTGCTGTTATGCTCAATGTCAATGTTAAAGATAATTTAAGCGCTGATGATTTCTATGGCAAAGGTATTAAAAAAAATATTCCCAATGATGAAAAAGAAATAGCTATTTTTTTAGAAAAAAAATTAAATTTTTTAACAGATTCTCATCTCATTCTTATAAAAAAATTAAAAGATACTAATAACTGAAATTTATATCAAGAGATTGAACTACCTGCTGCTTTTGTATTAGTAAATATGGAGTGTAATGGTGTTAACATTGATCAAAAAAAATTAAAACTACTAACTGATAAAACTTTACTAAAAATCCAAGATTTAGAATTACAAATTAAAAAAGAAAGTAATAGTAATTTAAATCCAAATGCACCAAAACAAATTAGTGAATACTTATTTAAAGAATTAAAATTACCTAATTATAAAAAAGGTAGTACTGCTTTTGAAGTTTTAATTAGTTTAAAAAATCAACATCCAATCATCGATATTCTTTTAGAATATCGTAAATTACAAAAATTATATTCCACTTACTTACTTGGTTTACAAAAATATATTTTTGATGATGGTAAAATTCATAGCATTTATAATCAAGTACAAACCAGTACTGGCAGGTTATCTTCATTAGATCCTAATATGCAAAATATTAGTATTCGCGATAAAGAACAAAGAGAAGTTCGCAAAATCTTTATTCCAAGCAAACCACATACTAAAATACTATCCTGTGATTATTCGCAAATTGAATTAATAATATTAGCTCATATTAGTGAAGATGAAAATTTAATTAAAGCTTTTCAACAAAAGCATGATATTCATCGCGAAACTGCAAGTAAAATATTAAATATACCTTTAGCAGAAGTTACTAACGAACAAAGACAAAATGCAAAAGCTATTAATTTTGGCATTGTTTATGGCATTTCTAGTTTTGGTTTATCACAACAAATAGGAATTAAAGTTGAAGATGCTAAAATATTTATTAATAAATATTTTTCAGTTTTTCCAAAAATTAAAAGTTATATTAATAATATAATTGATTTTTGTGAAAAAAATGGATATGTTCAAACAATTTTTAATCGTAGAAGAGAAGTAATGGAAATTACAAATAAAAATAAGGTGATTCAAAATTTTGGTAAACGAATAGCAATGAACATGCCAATTCAAGGTAGTGCTGCTGATATTTTAAAATTAGCAATGAATAAAATTTATGAAGAAATAAAAAAACAAAATATTGATGCAATATTAATTGCACAAATTCATGATGAATTAATTTTTGAAGTTGAAGATCATAAAGTTAATGATGTTATTACTAAAATTACTAAAATTATGTCTAATGTTACTAAATTAAAAGTTCCCTTATTAATTAATACTAGTATTGGTGATAACTGATTTGAATTAAAATAAATTTTTAAAAATTTATTAATATTTAAAACAAATTAGTTTATTATATTTTATTGGAAGGAAAATAAAAATGCCAGAATTACCCGAAGTTGAAACTGTTCGCAAAACTTTACAACCACTTTTAACTAATCATAAAATTATTGGTGTTAGAATTCTTTTAAATAAAATTATCAAAACACCAAGTATTGAACAATTCACAAAACAAATTATTGGACAAACAATTAATGATGTTCAAAGAGTTGGTAAATTATTAATATTTATATTAGATGATTATGTATTATTAAGTCATTTACGAATGGAAGGAAAATATTATTTTCAACAAAATAATCAATCAATAAATTGAAAACATGTCTTATTAATATTAGAATTAGACAATAAATACGAATTAAGATATCATGACACAAGACAGTTTGGAACCTTTCATTTGCAAACTAAAAATGAATATCAAAACATAAAACCTTATATTAATATTGGTCCAGAACCTTTTAATAAAAATGTTACTGCTGAATATTTAAAAAATAAATGAAAAAATAAAAGTCAAAGTATTAAAGCAACATTATTAGAACAAAATGTTATGAGTGGTTTAGGAAATATTTATGCAGATGAAGTATTATTTTATGCTAGTATTCATCCGCAAAGTATTACTAAAAATTTAACACTTAAACAATTACAAGAAATCATTAATAAAGCAAGATTTGTGCTTGATAAATCAATAAAACTTGGTGGATCAACAATTAGTAGTTATACTTCAAGCCTTGGTGTAACAGGTTACTATCAACAAGAATTACAAGTTCATACTAGAGCAAAAATGCCTTGTTTTAAATGCCATACTATTATTAAAAAAATAAAAATAAACCTTCGTGGAACTTACTTTTGTAATCACTGTCAAATTAAATATTAACTGTGGAAAACTCAAAAGTATATATTAATAAAGAATATTTTTAATAACAAAAGTGGAATAAATGTGGATAAGTATGTGTTTTAATCATTTCACTTTATTTATATTCTTTATGTGCATATAATTATCATACCATGAAAGAAATGGATAGTAAAAAGAAAGTTAGGGAATGAATATGAACAGAACAATAAATGATATTGATATTTTTAAGTTGAACCAATCAGAATATATTAGTAACGAAGATTACCAAATTTTATTTATGTTATATCAACCAATAATTGGTATTGAAGCAATAAATTTATATTTAACTTTAGTTCAAGAAAAGTTATTAACAAAACGTATTAATCTTGATTTCAATCATGGACGAATTAAATCTTTATTAAAAATAACTTCCACTCAATTACTTGTTGCTTTCCAACAACTTGAATCTGTTAACCTTATTAATACTTACTACTATTCTTTAAAATCTACTTACATTTATCAATTGTGTTCTCCCTTATCTGCTGATGATTTTTTTGCTAATACCCATTTAAACTCAGAACTACTTAAACAATTAGGAACTTTAAATTACGAAAGACAAAAATTTTATTTTTTGAAAAATGATATTGAAATTACAGAAAATTATGTTAATATTAGTCAACAGGAAAATACTATCCCTCAATCTTTAAAATTAAAAACAGCACTTAATAATATTTATGCTAAACAAGAGCAAACATCAATTTCTAGACCAATTTATTCATTTCAAAATAAAAATCAAATTAATACTATGAAAGTTAATTTAAATTCTAATGGTAATACAATTATATCTAAAGATAATTCTGATGTTATTAATACCACATTAAATTTAATGCAACAAAAATTACCTGAAGAATATTTAAAAAATTTAACTGGTAAAATACCAACTGATAAATTAAAAACAACATTAGAAATATTAACTAATAACTTTCAATTAAATAATGCTGTAATTAACTGCTTAATTGAATATGTTTGATTTAAAAATAATAAACGTTTAGAACCAAACTATATTATTAAAATTGCTGAAACCTTTCAAGAAAATCAAATTAATAGTATTGATGATGCTTTATCTCATTTAAAACTTGCTTATGCTCGTAGCAAAAAAAATCCACAGCAACAATTTCAACAAGAATCATTATGATCTACTACAGAACAATCAACAACAAATAATTTCAATAAAAAATTAATTAAAAAATATAAGGTTGATAATCTTAAAAAAGATATAAAATTAACTCAAGAAGAAATAAAGAATATTTTAAAGGAATTTGATGCCCATTAATTTAATTATTAAAAGACACTATTATTAAGTAAGGAAATGATTATCATGAAACTTAAAGCGACAACTATCTTACAAAAAAACATTAACAATGCTGAACTTCATGACTTTATTAAAAAAAACAACTTAACTAACAGCAAACTAGAACCATATGTTGATTTATTAAAAACTTATATTGATAGCTACAATTTATGTAAAAAACGAGAGAATCTTAGCAAATGTCTACAAAATGTTAAAGGATATCGTTATAAACTAGTAATGTTACCTAATCAAAAAATAAGTTTAGTACTAACGGATTGTCTTCATTCTATTAATAGATCTGTCCAACAACAAGTACATAATAATTTTTTAATTAAATACTATGATGATAAACTTTTATCACTTTCATGAAGTAAAAATTTTAATGCCTCAACTAATGCAAGAAAAGAAATCATCCAGTATTTACATCAATCTTTAAAACACAAAAGTTATCAAGGTTTATACTTATATGGTGACACAGGTAGTGGCAAAACTTTTATTTTTATCTTATTTGCAAATAAATTAATTCAAAAAAATCAAACTGTTTGTTTTATTGTATGACCTGAATTTGTTATGGACATTAAAAAAAGTTTTAAAAATGATACTGATACTAATCAGCAAATTGAACAATTAAAATCATGTGACTTATTATTTATTGATGATTTAGGCGGTGAAACTGTTAGCGCTTGAGAGCGTGATGAATTATTATTTAGTATTCTTAATGCACGAATTTTACCATTAAAAACTACATTTATTAATTCTAACTATAGTATTAGTGAACTATATCAACATTATTATTTAAAAAATAGTAAATCAGAAGAAATTAAAGTTAAACGTTTATTAGAACGTATTCAAACTTTAACTATACCAATTGAATTAACTATTGAAGAATCACAAACTACCATTGAAAATAATAATAATATTGACAATATTAATAATGAAATAGAATATATACCAATATAAATTTCATAAAAAAATAAAATAATGAAAACTATAATTAAAATAAAGGAAATAATTTACTAATAAAATAAATGTTTTATAAATAAATCCATATTTTATGACAAATATTCACAATATTTGTTTATAATATACCTAGTCATTAATCAATATAAAAAACAAACACATAAAAGGAGTGACTTAATAATGGCAATTAAAATTGCAATTAATGGATTTGGGCGCATTGGCCGCCTTGCCTTTCGTCAATTATTTGACAAAAAAGAAATTGATATTGTTGCTATCAATGATTTAGGAAATGTAGAAGCTCTAGCATATCTATTACAATATGATTCAGCACATAGAACTTGAAAACATGGAAAAATCAAAGCAGACAAATCAAAAAATACTATTAATGTTGATGGTAAAATAATTAAAGTTTGTCAAGAAAAAGACCCAAAAGTATTACCATGAAAAGCCAATGATGTTGATATCGTAATTGAAGCAACTGGACGTTTTACAACAAAAGAATTAGCACAAGCACATATTGATGCTGGAGCTAAAAAAGTTGTGATTTCAGCACCCGCTAAAGGAGACTTAAAAACTATTGTTTATAATGTTAACCATGATATTCTAAAAAGTACTGATAATATTATTTCTGGTGCTTCATGTACTACTAATTGTCTTGCTCCTGTTGTTCATACTCTAGAATCAGAATTTGGAATTATTAAGGGATGAATGACAACAGTTCATGCTGCAACTAATGACCAACGTTTACTAGACTTAGAACATTCAGATTTTAGAAGAGGACGTAGTGCTATGTCTAATATTGTTCCTGCAGCTACAGGTGCTGCTGCAGCTATTGGTTTAGTTATCCCTTCTGTTAAAGGAAAACTAGATGGTTCAGCAATGCGTGTTCCAATTATTACTGGTTCAATTGTTGATTTAACAATTGAATTAAAGAAAAATGTTACTGTTGAACAAGTTAATGCAGCAATGAAAAAACATAGTAGCGAATCATTTGCTTATAATGAAGATCCAATTGTTTCAACTGATATTATTGGTTCAAGTTTTGGTTCAGTTTTTGATGCAACATTAACAAAAGTTATTGAAGTTGAAGGCAAACAAATTGTTAAAGTTTTTGCTTGATATGATAATGAAATGTCATATGTATCGCAATTAGTAAGAACAGTAATACACTTAGCAAAGCTAAAATAATTTTTAAATAGTTTAATTAAAATATTAAACTACAAAAATGCATCTTACCAATTACAAGATGCATTTTTATTAATAGCTTTAAAAATATATTAAAATTATAATATGAAAAAAGGAGATGAAAATTATATGAATAAAAAAACATTAAAGGATCTTGATTTTAAAAATAAAAAAGTTATTGTTCGTTTTGACTTCAATGTACCATTAGAAAATGGTAAAATTACCGATGATACAAGAATAAAAGCAAGCATCGAAACTATTAAGTATTTACAAAATCAAGATGCCAAAATAATCATGTTATCACATCTTGGAAGAATTAAATCTGAAGCTGATAAAGAGAATAATACTTTAGCGCCCGTTGCAAAAAGACTAAGTGAAATCTTAAAAGAAAATGTAATATTCATTAATGAAACTCGTGGTACAAATCTTGAAACAGCTATTAATAATCTTAAAAACAAAGAATTACTTTTAATAGAAAATACTCGTTTTGAAGATTTAAATGGTAATAAAGAATCTACTAATAATCCCGAATTAGGTAAATATTGAGCACATTTAGGTGATGTATTTGTTAATGATGCTTTTGGTACTGCACACCGTGCTCATGCATCTAACGTTGGTATTGCTACTAATATCAAAAATAGTTGTGTTGGTTTATTAATTGAAAAAGAATTAACAATGCTTAATAAAATCACCGTTAATCCAGAACATCCTTTTATAGCAGTACTTGGTGGTGCTAAAGTATCAGATAAAATTGATGTTATCAAACAATTATTAACAAAAGCTGATAAAGTTCTTGTTGGTGGCGGTATGGCTTATACTTTTATGAAAGCATTGAATTATAAAATTGGTGATTCATTATTAGAAAAAGATAAAATTGATATTGCTAAAGAAATTATTGAATTAGGAAAAGGAAAATTAATACTACCTATTGACTTTGTAATTGCTCCGGAATTTAAAGATATCAAAGGTAAAATTACTAATAATGAAAACATTGATGATGGATATGAAGGAATGGATATTGGTCCAAAAACAATTAAATTATTTGAAAATACTTTAATTAATGCTAAAACTGTTTTTTGAAATGGACCATTAGGAGTTTTTGAAATGAGTAACTTTGTTAATGGAACAAAAAATATTTGTAAAACTATTTCACAATTAAAAGGTGCATTTACACTAATTGGTGGTGGTGATAGTGCAGCAGCAGCAGTTAAATTTGGATATGAAAATAAATTTAGCCATATTTCAACTGGTGGAGGTGCTTCATTAGAATATCTAGAAGGTAAGGATTTACCTGGTATTAATGCTATAGAAAATAAATAGTGAAAATATATGATTACTCAAGATCAAACAACAAGTGTTTTTATTCTTATTAGTTTATTTTTAATTACGATGGTTTTAATATTTCAATTATTCCAATTTATTTTTTGATTAATTATTATTTTAAAAACTAAAAAAAATGATACTAAATTAAAACCTAGCTATCAACAAGCATTATCCAATGAAAATATTAATTGTCAAATAGTTAAAAGTAAATTTACTTTTAAATATCTTAACTATAATTTTAAAAAAAATATTTTAAAATTAAAAAGTCGTGATTTTAATGAAACTACTACTTGAAATAAATATCAAACTTTAAGTAGTGTACTTGTTATTAAGTGAAAAAATAATTCTCAAAAATGAAGTAATTTAGCTCTACCAATTATTAATTTATTTTTTATAAATGGTGTTATTATTACTATTATTTGTGCTTTATTATATTACATTCCAATTCAAAATAATAATATTAACAAGGAAATATTAGCAATTTTTAGTTTCCTTAGCTTACTTATTATTACTATGAGTTGATTATTTTGAACAATGTTTTATGAAAAATTTCGTAAGCAATTAATGACATTAAATACAGAATTAAATTATAATGAACAAAAAACTATTAAATATATTACCCTATTTAAATCTTGTTTTCCATTTTCTGATTTAATGTTTTAAATAAAATAAAATTATTTTAATTAAGTATCAAATTTACACTTGTGGTAAAAATTGATACTTTTTTTATTATTTTTAATTAAATTTAAACTTAATTTTTATTAATAAATGATTATTCAATAAATTTCTATTATCTAAAATACAAACCAAAAATAAACCTAGTAATTATAGCGATAAAACTATAATATACATTTAAATTTCATTTACAAAAGTATAGTAATCTTGCTTTAAATTATATACCATGTTTATTATTATCAAAGCATTATAAAAGCAAATATCCTAAGAAAAATAAAAAAATGTTAAAATAAATACATAATTTTAGATATATTTTTATTAATAATTATTATTTTGAAAGGGGTGTTAAAATGAAATATTTTAATCCAAGTTTTTTATTTAAATTATGAATATTAATTATTCCATTATTTCATAATGAAAAACAAAAAGTACAATCTATGCCAATAAAATCATTAACTAACCCAACAACCTTACAAGAATCATTAACCAATTTACAAGAACTACCAATTAATTTAAAACAAGCCGAAATTTTTAATTATAAACATCGTCATAAAAAACATAAAAAAAGAAATATTAATAGTAACTTAAAAAATTCAACATTTTTTAATGGTACATGTACAAATGAAGGAACTACTTTCGTAAAATTAATTAAAGAAGACTTTTACTGTGGTGTTGAAGAGCCTTGAACTAATAATAAAGGTGTTGCAATATTACCTTATGTTTTAAAAGATAATGAATATTATTATTTACTAGTTAAAGAAAATAATCCGTTATTTAAAAATAAACAAATTAGTGAATATAGCACTATTACTGGGGGAGTAGAAAAAAAAGATCTTAACACCACAGTAGTAAATGAAATGAAAGAAGAAGCTAATATTGATGTTAATAATACAAAAGCAAAAATTTATTATTTGGGTAAACATTATTCAAACAAAATAAGTACCAAAGAATGACATTTGTATGGAATTGATTTAACAAATATGAATTTAGATTTAAATAAGCCCTACAAAGGTGGTGGAGATGGTTCTATTGCTGAAAAAACAATTACTGCCAAATTTGTAAATAAAACTATTTTAGGCATGTGCAATGATGTTTTAAGTTTAGCTATTTATGGAAAATTAAATTTAGATAAAAAAATCGAATCAAATTTAAATTCTGAATTATACTTGTAAGTGCAAGTAAATAAAATTGCAAAAAATTCTCATATAAAAATTTCATAATGCTAAATTTAGTTTAGAAAAAAGTAAGGAGTTTTTATATGAGTTATAAACATCTTGGCATAGATGAAAGGATTTATATTGAGAATCAATTGAAATTTAAATTTAAAATTAGTGAAATAGCTAAAAATCTTAATCGAAGTATTAGTACTATTATTCGAGAAATTAATAGAAATAAAGATAATAATCATTATTTTTCATTAATTGCACAAAATAAAGCTGAAAATCGAAAACAATCACATATTATTTTTCATAAGTTTAAAAATAAGAATTTAGTAAAATATGTACAACAAAAATTACTATTAGGTTGATAACCTGAACAAATTTATGGCAGAATTAAAAATTTTCATAAAGAGTGAGTTATTAGTTTTAAAACAATTTATACTTGAATTTATTTTGGAATGCTTGATAAAGTTACTAGTAAAAATTTAAGAAGAAAAGGTAAAAAACGAAAATCTAAAGAAAATCGTTGCAAGTTTAATGGTAAATCAATTAAAGAACGAGATATAAATGTTAATGATCGTATAACACTTGGTCATTGAGAAGGAGATACTATAGTATCATCACGAGGTAAAAGCAAATCATGTTTAATAACTTTAGTTGAAAGAGTATCACGATTTACTTTAGCAATATTAGTTAAAAACAGAACTACTAAAGTTATTAATAAAAATGTCAGTTATTATTTATCAATTCTTCCTAAAAACATTGTTAAAACTATTACTTTTGATCGTGGCAAAGAATTTTCAAATTGACAACAACTTGAAAAAAATTTAGATGTAAAAATTTATTTTGCCAATCCATATTCACCTTGACAAAGAGGTACTAATGAAAATACTAATGGTTTAATTAGAGAAAAATTTCCTAAAAAATTTATTTTTTCAAAAACTAATAAAAATGAAGTTCATAAATTTATATTGTCTTTAAATCAAAGACCGAGAAAAATACTAAATTATCTTTCACCAATCGAATATTTGGATAGAAAAATAATTTAGTTGCACTTACCTTTACAATTTAGCTTTTAAACTTATGAAAACTAATATGTGATTGTTTTCGATTTTCAGCTTTATTTTGTGCAATTAATGAAAAATAATGATTATTATCTTTATTTCTATTAATTTCTCGAATAATAGTACTAATACTTCGATTAAGATTTTTAGCTATTTCACTAATTTTAAATTTAAATTTCAATTGATTCTCAATATAAATCCTTTCATCTATGCCAAGATGTTTATAACTCATATAAAAACTCCTTACTTTTTTCTAAACTAAATTTAGCATTATGAAATTTTTATATGAGAATTTTTTGCAATTTTAGTTACTTGCACTTACAAGTATAATTCAGCAAAATACTACCTAAAATTGATAAAACAATTGAAAGTATATTTGCGCTCGCTGCTGATAAAGTAATTCAATAATTAGCAGGTGAAAGAGCAAATAGAATAGCAAGTGCAAAAGGAATTAAAACAAAAAATAATGTTATTTTACGAGAAAAATCTCATCAAAAAGTATTAAAACGACTACTATTTGAACTACTTACTGCCCAAGTACTTTCCATTGCCATTGCTAAAGTATAAATAGAACGACGGTGGTAATTTCATGGTAATAGTCTTAAAGTAAAATTACCATTATTAAATAAATATGGCCTTAAATAAAAAAACCTAGGTTCAACAGTAATACTATTAATATTACCAAATCCCTTAAATTTTATTCTTTTTGCATTAATACCGTATGTTTTTAAATATTTTTGAGATAACTCGCCACCAGTTAAATTAGCACTATTTTCACGATGGAATCAAGAATACTTAATTCAAGTGAAAAATCAAATCATAGTAACAACAAACAAAATTACACCAACAATAGCTAATAAGCTTGCTAAAACAATTAAACTAGTTGATCAAGTCTTTGGATCATTTGGATTAACTGAGGATAATAATAAATTAGTCATAATCTTCTCCTTTCTAACTATTTGAATAGAGTCTACAATATTATAACATAGTATTATTCCACCACGAAAAGAAAGTTATAAACTTCTTGATCACCATCAACAATTTCATATTCAATATCATAATCTTCATCTAAAATTTTTTTCATAAAATTAATTTGATCTTTTGAATAACCTTTACCTTTAAAAATAGTAATTATTTCTGCACCATCTCAAATTAATTTAGTAAACAATACTTTAATTACATTAAATAAATTTTCATTTGAAGCAATAATTTTTTCTTTACCATCTTTATTACGAAAACTAACAGCAGAAAAAAAGTGTTTTTTTCCAATTTTAATACCATCTATTTCAACATCACGATCAGCAACTGTTACATAACCAAAAGCAGCATATTTAATTTCACTTCACATATTTTTATTATTTTCTTTTGCACTTAATTCAGGATTGAAATTTAAAGCGGCACGCATACCTTGAGCAATATTTTTAGCAGGTAATACAAAAACTTTTGATTTTTTTTCTAATTTTCTTGCTTGTTCTGCTGCTAAAAATAAATTACTATCATTTGGCAAAATAAAGACATTTTTTGCATCGACAATTTCAATTGCCTTTAAAAAGTCATCTGTTGATGGATTAATTCTTTTTGAATACATAATAATATTGTTAACCTTTAATTCATCTCTAAAAAAGGTTTCAATTCCTCTACCAGGCACAGCAGCAATTAAAGCAAATTTATTATTTAATTTACGAATTGGTTTAATAGTTTGTGTATGTGCTTTTGCCTGTTCGGTCATATTTTCAATTTTTACTTTTAAAATTTCACCAAATTTCTGAAAATAATTTAAAATTTGACCTGGTTTTAAAGTATGAACATGAACTTTGATTAAATCTTCATCATCTACTAAAACTATTGATTGACCATCCATTGTTTCTAAATCAGTTCGTGTTTTGCTTAAATTAAAATCTAACTTACTAACTTTATTTAGTTTTACAATAACTTCTGAACAATAACCAAAGTTTTCTTGATTTAAAACCATTTCTAATTTTGCTGTATCTTGTTGTTCTAATTTTTTCTTTGGTGAAATAGCTTTACCATGCTTTAAACCATACACCATACCTTCAACAATATAAACTAAACCAGCACCACCCGAATCAACAACTCCTACTTTTTTTAAAATTGGCAATAAATCAGGTGTTCTTTTTAATGATTCATTCATTCCTTCTAGTAATTTTTCAAAAATATAAAGCGAATCTTTGCCTGTTATTTCTAATTCATTAATATAATTAGCACCATCTTTAATAATAGTAAGAATAGTACCTTCTACTGGTTTCATAACTGCACGATATGCATAATCTTGCGCACTTTTTCAAAATTTTAATAAATCCTCATTACTAATGAAATCATTTTTTAAATCTTTTGTTTTTATAGTTTGAAAAAAACCACGAAAAATTTGAGATAAAATAACTCCAGAATTACCACGCGCACCCATCATTAAACCACGAGAAAAAGTAGTAGCAAATGTTTTTAAACTATCATATTCTTTGCCATTTAATTCTTTTATACCATTCATCATTGTTAAATTCATATTTGTTCCAGTATCACCATCAGGTACTGGGAAAACATTTAATTTATCAACTTCAAAATGATGATTATAAAGATTATTAGCACCGCTAATAAGCATAACTTTTAAGGTTTTAATATCAATTTTTTTCATTTAATTTCACCTTATATTTTCTTTTATTCTTCAATTAAATCATGAACAAAAATGTTAAGTACTATATAGTCTTGATGTTTAATAATCTTTTCAACAATATATTTTAAATTTTTCTGAGTTTGATTCATAATATTTCAAATATTATTATTAAAAAAACAAACTATATTAATATCAATAATTCAACCTAAATCAGACTTGTTAACTTTAATTCCATAATTATTATCTTTTTCATAAATATTGGCAACACCTGGTACAGATAAAATACTTTCTGATAATGCTTTTTTAATAATGTTCATAATATCTTTATCTTTCTCCACATAATCACCCCTATTATATTAATAATAAATTAAATTTATATAAAATAAAATCTCTTATAATTTTTATAGTCTTTTATATTATACCTAATATAATATATCAAGACAATAATAATCTTAAAGATAAAGATATTATATATTGATAATGGTTTTTTCTATATAAAAACATAATTAAGAAAAACTAAACTACCTAATTATTAAATATAAAATACTATCTATAATTTTAAAAATTAATATTAATATTAATTTTAGTAAAGTAATACAATAATAATTAAATAATTACTTATTCTTAACTGTCTTATTTTTATACTTAAACATTATATAATAGAAAATAATAAAATTTAAAATATATAAAATACTAACTAACCAAAAGTATAATTAATAATTAAACTATACTTCAAAAATTTACTATATAAATTTTAGGAATTTTTGTGTTTTTAATCGTAATCTTATTTTTTGCAGAAATTTCAATTACAATTTTCATAATAACAAGGGCGGTTGTCAAAGTTACGAAATAATTTATTATCATAT
The DNA here is from genome assembly GCF_964030795.1 of Spiroplasma endosymbiont of Nomada ruficornis. Classification (NCBI taxonomy): domain Bacteria; kingdom Bacillati; phylum Mycoplasmatota; class Mollicutes; order Entomoplasmatales; family Spiroplasmataceae; genus Spiroplasma; species Spiroplasma endosymbiont of Nomada ruficornis. The sequence continues at coordinate 346,940 of NZ_OZ034962.1, forward strand.
TAGTAACTTATTTCCAAAAATGAATTATTTGAAAAATAATGAAAATTAGACAAAATTACTCTCTTTTCTTAAAACATTAAATTTATATTTTATATTCGACGTATTTAAAAAAAATAAAATATACATTTTGTAAGTTAAATTAAAATTATCAACAAGGAAAAAGACAAGAAATAATCTTGTCTTTTTTTGTAATTGTAAAATTTTAAAATTTTTAATAACAATCTTTAGCACTATTATCAACACGTGTTGGGAACTAAAAAAGTGAACTACAACACAGTTGTTAAAAATAGTAGCTAGCATGTGGACTTGCATGATAAATAAAAAGTGGAGTGATACCTAATAAAATATACTAACCATTAATGGTAATTCTTGGGGTGGGAGCGAATTGGAAACTAGTATATATAGACCTGTTGTAGGGACCCATTGTATTAATTCTATTCTTTATTTAACCAACCTTGCCACTCCCCAGTGAGCAAGTGTTGGTTTTATTTTTTATTTTTTTTGAAAAATTTTTTTGGGCGAGAAAATAAATTTAAAACTTGTAAAAAAAATTGAGCGGTGCCGGTTCAATTAAAATATTAATTTGTTTAACACAAATTAAATAAATATTGAATCGAATGCCTCGATTTCTTTTTAAAATTTCACAATTTATTTTTGAGCCCAGTTTTCATGGAATGAATAAAACGAATAGTAGTATTATTAATAATCTAAAAATCAAAATATATGTTCTTTATGCTAGAAGCAACAGAACATATTAGGAAAGGATTATTATGCAAATAGAATTTAAAAAAGAACAAATTGTTAAAGATAAACCACAATCTATTCTTATTGATTATGGTGAATATAAATTACAATGTCCAAAATGAATGGTTAAAAATAATAGTTTTATTGCTGATGATAAATATACATATTGAGTTTTTAAATTAGAAAATATTAAAAGAGAATTAAGTGGTAATGAATTAATAAAATTATTAGAACCATATATTAAAGACCAAAAAATAACTGTTAATAAACCAACTGCTCCAAAAGAATATTATCTTAATGATATAAAACTTGAACCATTAAAATTTTATGAACAGCATAATAGTTGATTTATCGGTGAAATAACAGATAACAAAACTAAAATTACTAATCCTTGTTTTAAATATAACATTACGTGAGAAGAAAACAGAAAAGGTTTTAAAATAAATAATCCATATAAACATGATGATTTACCAATTAATTATTTAGTTACTTCTTATAAGGAAATTTCAACTCATAATGAAAAAGTATTTTTGTTGAACATGTAAACAACATAAATTAGATTATTTATTCTTTAATACTAATGATATAAAAACAAGAAAATATTTTTTAAGAGATAAAAATAGTAAAGCAATTTGTTATGACTGTATTTTAAATATTAGGTTAAGTAGGAGGTATAAATATGAATAAAGAAAAACCATTTTCTTATAAAGACCAAGAAATTATTAATGAATATAAAGAAAAATTAATTACATATTTAGAAAATAAAATTAAAAATGATGGATATAGAAGTGCAAATAATGATTCAATATATTATTCATTAATTCAAAAAATAAATAATGGTGAGTTTGATTAATAATGCAATATGACTTAATTATTGGAATTGACCCCGCTGGAATTGGTAATAATGGAATTGTTATATATTCACATGAAACTAATAATATTACTTTTAATGAAACATTCAAAACTAAAACAGTTTTAGAAAGTAAAAATATATATAAAGAATATTTTAAATTAATTAAAAAACAATTTATTAATCAAAAAATATTAGTTATTGTAGAAAATTTCTTTTTAAGCTCAAAACAATTATTAACTAATCCATTAGCAACACCTAAGATTATTGGTGCATTAATGGTATTAGTACAAGATGTTATGAATTGAGATTATTTAGAAAGTGAACCAAAAAATAAAACTAAAATAGAAAATTATAAAGGAAATATAAAATTAACAAAACATGAACAAGATGCATATAAGCATATTCAATATTATTTAAGGAAATTATAAACATGAAAGATAAAGCACATTATGTCAAATTAACAGTAAAACTGAGTAACACTATTGAAGCAAAATATTACGAAAAAGGTAATAAAGAATTATATTATAGTGTTCGTGGACAATGAAATGGTTTAAACTATGTTACTTTAATTTTTAACAACCCAAAATTTTATAGACGATGTATTTTATTAAACAAAAATGATGAAATTTTAGTAACTGGTGAAATCTTTAATAATTGAAATATGAATATAAATCGTGCATTTTGTTCAATTAATGTTAAATGATTTAAAAAATGAAAAGAGTAAAAAATGATATTATGAAAAATTTTATTAATAGTACCAATATTAATAACAATTATAACATTAATAATATTTTTAATATTTATTATTAAAGAATTAAAAAATGAATATAAAGTATTGAAAATATTAAGTGAAATTTCTAATCAAATTGAAAATAAGGATAATAAATAATGAATAATCATGAAAATTGTATTAATAAAGAAAAAATAATTAAGATTATTGAAGACCGTATAATATGACTTAAAAATGAAATAACTAATGTTAAATCTTTTAAACAAATAGAATTTTATATATGAGAAGAAATATGTTTAAAAGATTTTTTAATTAAAATAAAAAACAAAAATATTGAAATTGGTGAATTTGATAATGAATAAAGAAAAATTACTTAAATATATGAAAGATATAATTAAATGAACTAAAAAAATTAATTATACAAACTCTCATTTTGACAAAAATATTTTAAATTTATTAATTGAAAAAATAGAAAAAGGTGAATTTGACTAATGATTATCTTACCTACTTTGTTTGAAAATAAAGATGAAATTGAAATATTATCACCATTTCCAAAAGAAATTCATACAAGTAATGATATTAGAGCAATTATTTTAAGACAATACCCAAATGTTAAATCAAAACACATAATTGTTTCTGACCCCGAAAGTAATGTTGCATTAATAGTTGGTGATAATGATGTTTATCAAGGTTGAATTAAAGTAACAGTTAAAAAATTAGAAATTAAAGGAGAATAGAAAATGCCAAGTATAGAAAATCAATCAAATTATACTTTAACTAAATTAATTAGAACTGGAATAAGTCCAATTTGTGCAATGATTGGTACAAGTGCTTATTATGGTCAAGTAATAGATAATCCATTATTAGGTTCAATTAATAGTTTATTATTTGGTAAAAAATTAGGTTTAGATATTTGAAATTTAAATCAAAGACCAAATACAAAAACTAAATTAATTAATAGTAGTAAAAAAATACTATTAGGTTTAGGAATAATTGGTTTAGCAAATTATAGTAAATGAACTGAAAATAATATTAATCCTATTATTCCAACCACACCAACTCCAATAACTACTACAACTACAACTGAGGGTCCTCCATGATTATTATTAAATAAGCAAGAAAATCAGTCATTAATGGATTGAGATACTTATATTTCATTAAATGCTTATGGTATATCAAATCTTATTAATGGATTAACGGAGTTAGTACCTAATAAATTTGAAACAATAAGAAAGATTTGTAATATGGCTACTGGTGGATGTTTAATATCAAGTGGTGTTGCTATGGGTATTAATAATGATTTTAATAATGCTTATGCAGTACCTACCATAATTGCTGGTGCAAGTGAAATTATCCATAATTTAATACCTATGGAAACTACAAATCATAATGAAGAAATGCAATAAACATCATTTCATGATGAAACTGCAAGATTAATTAATGACAATAGATTTACTATTAATAGTGAAACTGCAAGTCAATATTATGGTAGTGATAATATGAGCGAAGTACCATTAAATAATGATAATGCTTCATTAAATTGAGATTACAATCACATGAGTTTATAAGGGAGGTGAAAAGCAATGAATAAAGAAAAAATTATTGAATATTATAATAATGAAATTCAGACATATAAAGAAAGATTGGAACAATTAAATAAAGAAATATCTGTATTAGTAAAAATTATAAGTAATTCACAGTCAATGATTGAAAGAATTAATGGTGGTCAATTTGATGAATAATTAAAAATTAAAAATAAATAGTTGAAAGGAAAATATTGAAATGAAAGAATTTTTACATGAATTAATAATTATTGGAACAAGTGTTGGAACATTAATTTGCAGAGAAATTATTGTTTTATTAAAAAGATTTATCACAACTCCAAAACATGTTAGAGCAAATAACAAAATTATAAAACATCAAAAAAAATTAGCAAAATTAAATGAAAAAATTAATAAAGGAGAAAAATAATATGACAAAAATTGAATTTAATGAAAAATATAGAAAACAAGATATCAGTATTGATAGAGATTTTGATTTACATATTGATAATTGTTTTAAATTTTCTGATATCAATACATTAGAAAATGCTGTTAATGATTATAAAAAACTAATAAGTGAAATGCCACAATTAGTTAAAGATTGATTACTGGGATAAGATTAGGAGAATGTTAAATGTTAGAAAATGAAGATAATGTTCAACAAACAACTGAACCTTTAACTGAAAATAATGCTCAACAAGAAATAGAAAATAAAGTTAATGAAGCAGAAAATAAGTTAAATAAACTTAATCAAGAAATTAAAGAAAAAGAAATGATTAATATATTTAAAAAATATCAAGTTAAAACTGAATTTTATGATTATTTAAAATTTAAAACTAATAATTTAGAAAATTCAAAAATTGAAGAAACTATTAAAAAAATGATTAAAGAACAACCAGTATTTAAAGAAACAATTAATACAGATACAGATAAAATTAGTAAAAAAATAACTAAAAAATATCTTGCAGGAGAAATTATTGCAGATGTAGATTTAAAAGCAAATAATGGTCAAAATTTATTAGATAGTATGCAATATGAAGTTGCAAATGATTTAGCAGATAAATTGGCAATTGATGATACACAAGCAATTGCAAAATTTGCTACTAAAATCGATATTGAAGATACAACACCAGTAGGCTATTTAAAATCAATGTTATCTGCTTGAAATACTTTGTTTCAATTTAGAAATATTGCAAATAGTAAATTTTTTATTACTAATGGTCTTTATGATAGTTTAGTTTATTTAGCAGATAATAAAGGTTTAATTACCGATAATCAGTTGGCACAACAATTACGTTTAAATGGAAATAATTTATATGTAAAAGGTGTATTATGTGAAATCGTTCTTGATGACTATATGATTTTTACTAATGATAAAAATGAACAACAATTAATGACCTTTATTTTAGCAACACCAAGAGCAATGAAAAGATACATGATAGAAAATACAGTTATTTATGTAGATTTTATTAAAGATGATAAAGCAGGAAGAGCATATAAAGTTGCTGGTGAAGTTGTTGGAGAAGCAATACCATATATTTCTAATAATGAAACAACATCAAGATGAATGTTATGTGGAGTTATTAAAACAGAAAAAACGGATTTAAAAACTAAAATTACAAGTTTAACAATTGATATGACTGCAAATGTTAATAACAATAATAGTGAATTAAATACACAAATAAAAAGTACTAATGAACTTAAATCATTAAATCCAAATTTAACAAATCCAACTATTAAATATTTTAGTGATGCACAAGGAAAAACTAATGTAAGTAATCAAAAACAAAAAGCCGGTGACTTATATATAACTATTACTGCAAATGTTAATGACTTAAATTATAAAGGAACAACAAATCAAATTAAAATAACTCTTAAATAAAGGAAATTAATACCATGCCAATCGGTACAACTAATACAGCAATACTTTTAAACATAAATAAACCCAAACATACTAGAATAAGTAAACAACAAGAAAATAAAAGTTTTTGATGAGAAATTTTAGAAATGATTGGTGTACAAGTAATAGCAGTAGCACTTGCTCCTTTTACTGGTGGATTAAGTGAAAGCGTAGCCCTTGGATTAGGTGCAAGTGATTTAGTTGCTAGTATTAGTGCTGTTTGTGTAGAATTTTTAACTGATTTTACTATTAATCAAGTTTATGATTATTTAAAAGGAAATGTAACAAAATTAAATACTTTCTTTAATATACTACCTGCATTTGCTGGACTGAATAAAATTAGTCGTGGTTATCGTACAACTAAATTTATTAAATTAGCACAAGAAACTAAAACATTAGAACAAGTTGGTATTAAAGAAGTAAAAAACTTACAAGAAATTATTAGTCAAGTAGGTGGAAAAGAAATTTTAACAGATAAAATTATTGGTAATAAACGTTATTTAATGAATTAGAGTTTTACTCCTAATCGTGAAACAGTATTACGAGATTTAGGTTATGTTGCTGAAAGACAATATAAAAATAATTTTCAAAAATTAGAAGCACAGGAGTTAAAAGATTACTTATTATTACAAAATACATTAATAAAATTAAGTCCACAATTAACTCCTAAATTTAAAATCAAAGATATTGAAAAAGCAAATAATTTTTTAAAAAAATATAATACTGATTTAAAAAAAGTATTATCTATGAACCAACATGATTGATTAAATTTAGTTCATACAATACACACAGAAAATAGATATGGAAAAACTTTAATTTTGGATTTACAAAAAATTCGTGCTAATGCTATTAAATTTGATTTTAAAAATAATGTTATTCATCAACTTGTTTTAAAAGCAAATCAAAGTTTGAAATATTTTGATATTAGATTTTATTTAAAAAAAGGTTTAAATAAATTTTGAAAAGATAGACCATATTTTGAAAAAATAAGAGAAAGTATATATAAATTACAAGAAAAATTTGAAAAGTTAGAAAAACAAGCATTTGAAAAAATTAATAAATTAAAACAAAAAGCAACTGATTTATTTACTAGTGCAGAAAAAAGAGCAATTAAACATGCACAATTAATTCCATTAAATTCACCAGTATTTATGGGTTGTAAAATTCAACCTTTATCATTAGATAAATGTGCAATTACTATTTATCATCGCAATCCTAAATATAAACCAATTACAGTTGTTGATAGTATTATTAAAGCAAAAACTTTTGTTACTCAAATACATCCATTTCATTGATATCGTTGATATAGTGGTTGATACATGGGTTATGGTATTAATCGTAATAAATGATTAAAAGCAATAGCATTTGCTCCACCAGTGGTGCAACAAATAATTAGAGATAGTTTTAAAGTATATAGAGAAATATTTAGAATAATAAGAACTTATCATAAAGTAGTAAATGTTATTAATAATCCTATTGAAAATATTAACAAATCATTTAAAAATGTTGGTTTAAAATTTTCAGTAAATACTTTATTTGGTACTGGATTATTACATCATTTAGAAAAGTTTGCATATAGTCAAGTTGTAGCAAAAAGTAAGAAAAAATTAAAAAAAGGCAAAAATAAAATACAAAAAGAAATTGAACATATAACACATAAAAAAACAAAAAAACATACTCATCATTATAAACAAGCATTTTTTAAGGAATGATAAATTATGATTAATAAACTTTGAACTGATGTCAGTCTTGAAAATTATAATAACTGATATCCATTAACTGGAAAAAGTACAAAAACACCACAGCAATATATACAAACATGACCTAATGTTAATGATTGATTTAAAACTTTTGCTATTCGTGCTCAAAATGATATTAATGCTTATCTTGATTTTATTTTATCTAAATTTCCTTTTGATAGTTTTAAAGATGAGTTAATTAAAGAAACATTAAGAGATATGGTTTATGTAATGGTTGAACATTGAGTATTTAATCGTACACCAATTGAATTTAATGTTGATGCTACTATTCAATTTAATAATGGTAGTCAATTTAGTGCAAATAGTACTCCTACAATTAATGTTTGAGATTTAGCACCTAGTAGAATGAAAATATGAGCAAGATTAACAGAATTAAAACAAATATTTTCAAGTTATAATGATGATGAAATAGATGTTGAAAAAATTGACTTAAAAGCATTTTATACTAGAAATCAAGTTGATGAATTAATTGAACAACAAAAAGAATTTACATTATCAAAACAAATTAAATTATATGATGATTTAGTTGATGATAATGAAAATGAAATATACAGAGGTCCTGTTAGTAAATTTGTTAATAAAGGTTATGTTGCAACAGATTATGATAAAGAAACTGAAACAATGATTTTAGATTGACCTGATGAAATTGGAACATTACCACCCGAAGCATTACAAAATAATCCACAAATTGGTGATTATACACATGCACCAACTTGTGATTTTTCTGCTAAACAACAAAAACGAATTACTACAAATGAAAATGAAATTACCAAATTAAATAATGAATTAATTAAAGCAAATGAAAATATTAATGATGTTAAAAATAATTGATTTAATATTGAAACTAGTCCCTTATGAAAAAAAGTTGAAAATAATAATATAGAAACATTTAAATGATATTTTATTAAAATCAGTTATCAATATTCAACAGAAAATAACTTTATGAAATTTTATAAAGTAATTAAAATTTATTTAAATAATATTTTTCATGAATTTGAATTGTTAAATGTTGATTCCATGACTTATAAAGAACAAATACAAAATAAAAATATTTTAAATATTGGAACTATTTACTATAACAATAGAAATAAAACATTTAGTGGTGGCGGTAATTCTTATCCTGAACGTGAAAAATTAATTTAATTGGTGATATACAAGAAATATATCAATATATAGGAAAAGGTGCACCAACTGAATTTATAGCAGAAGAAAATACTGAACGTGATTATTATACAAAACTAGAAACTAATAATTTATTAGATAAAAAACAAGATAAATTAATTGCTGGTACTAATATAACTATTGATGAAAATAATAAAATTAGTGCTACTGGTGGTAAAGTAGATTTATCTGATTATTATAAAAAAGAAGAAGTAGATAAAAAATTAGAAGATGCTGAATTATACTTGTAAGTGCAAGTAAATAAAATTGCAAAAAATTCTCATATAAAAATTTCATAATGCTAAATTTAGTTTAGAAAAAAGTAAGGAGTTTTTATATGAGTTATAAACATCTTGGCATAGATGAAAGGATTTATATTGAGAATCAATTGAAATTTAAATTTAAAATTAGTGAAATAGCTAAAAATCTTAATCGAAGTATTAGTACTATTATTCGAGAAATTAATAGAAATAAAGATAATAATCATTATTTTTCATTAATTGCACAAAATAAAGCTGAAAATCGAAAACAATCACATATTAGTTTTCATAAGTTTAAAAATAAGAATTTAGTAAAATATGTACAACAAAAATTACTATTAGGTTGATCACCTGAACAAATTTATGGCAGAATTAAAAATTTTCATAAAGAGTGAGTTATTAGTTTTAAAACAATTTATACTTGAATTTATTTTGGAATGCTTGATAAAGTTACTAGTAAAAATTTAAGAAGAAAAGGTAAAAAACGAAAATCTAAAGAAAATCGTGGCAAGTTTAATGGTAAATCAATTAAAGAACGAGATATAAATGTTAATGATCGTATAACACTTGGTCATTGAGAAGGAGATACTATAGTATCATCACGAGGTAAAAGCAAATCATGTTTAATAACTTTAGTTGAAAGAGTATCACGATTTACTTTAGCAATATTAGTTAAAAACAGAACTACTAAAGTTATTAATAAAAATGTCAGTTATTATTTATCAATTCTTCCTAAAAACATTGTTAAAACTATTACTTTTGATCGTGGCAAAGAATTTTCAAATTGACAACAACTTGAAAAAAATTTAGATGTAAAAATTTATTTTGCCAATCCATATTCACCTTGACAAAGAGGTACTAATGAAAATACTAATGGTTTAATTAGAGAAACATTTCCTAAAAAATTTATTTTTTCAAAAACTAATAAAAATGAAGTTCATAAATTTATATTGTCTTTAAATCAAAGACCGAGAAAAATACTAAATTATCTTTCACCAATCGAATATTTGGATAGAAAAATAATTTAGTTGCACTTACCTTTACAATTTAGCATTTAAAAGAAAAGATAAAAGCAATATTAATGATAATCAAAGTGAAAAGTTAAAATTTTTAACTAATAAAAATAAAAGTACACATGATTCTATTTTAAATTATTTTGGTTTTAATGATTTTAACCATGAAACTTATTTTACTGATTTTGTAGCAGAAAATAATGCTAATTTATATAATGCTCCATTAGAAATTAATAATGAAACCATTAAACAATATTTAATTCAACAAGAATTTTATAGAAAAAATTGAAATTCTATTTTTAAATTAAGTAAATTAGGAATTAGTGGTTATTTAATTTATATTGCAAATGATAATTTATATTTTCAAGTAGTTGACATACAACAAAGAGTTTATGATATTACTGGTAAATTAATTAAATGTACTATTTTTTATGATAATTATGAACAAAATGCACAAACTGTAAGATTATTTGAAGTTTATACATTAAACAATGAACAAGTAACAATTAATCGTGCAATTTATAGTATTAATGATACTAAAAAACAAAATAAATTAGATTTTAAATCATACATTAATAATCCCAATTTAGTACAAGAACAAATACTAAATATTAATTATATACCAATAGCAATTATGAGAAATAAAGCAAATGAACAAGCAGATTGTGAAAAAGTAATGGATAAAATTAAAGCACTAGATGTTATTTATGAACAAATTGTTTTAGATACTATTTTAAACTCACCTAAATTTATATTTAGTCAAACTTATGGTAATGTTCAATCAGCATTAGAAGAAGCAGTAAGAACTTTGGTTACTAAAAACTACATATTTAAAAGTGGTGGAGATAATAATGAACAAAACGAAAATATCAATATGACAAATAGTAATTTTAAAGGTAAAAATTTAACTGATATATATGATTGAAATGTTAATGAAATATTTAAACGTTGTGGTATTCATATACCAAGTCAAAAGAAATCAGCACAACAATCAGTTCCAGAAAGTACAGCAGTTAATATTTCAACCATTAATTATATTGAACAAAAATTATGACAATTTAATATTGATATTCTTAAATTTATTCAAATATTAGTACGTATGGATAAAGATTTATTAAATAGTAAAACATTTAACATTAATGATGAACAAAAAATTAATAATTTAACAGTTAAATTAAAATTATTTAACTCCGAAAATAACCAATTAATAGGAGATAACAATGGAAAACAACAACAAACCACAAACGAAGTTTCCTCAGAAACAGAAACAAACTAAACTTAATCAAGCAGAAATAGAAAATGATTATTTAATTGATAATATCCCTTATGACTTTACTAATATGATGCGTGCTACTAGTGACCCAGACATTAATAGAGCATATGATGAATTTAAAAAAAGAACAATTTATATTTATGAAATTGAACGTTTATTTAAAAACAATGAAAATAATAGTTTAAGATTTTCAGCAAACACTATTAAAATAGGTTTTATTGATATTGATAAAGTATTAAAAACTATTGCAGTTGAAACATCTGATTTTACTATGCAATTAAATCAAAGAGCAAGTACTAACATTAATGATAATACAATTGAATATAGTATGACTGATATTAAAAATTTAATTTTTCAAGAAATAAATTTATTAAATCAATTTAAATTATATGCAGTATCTATTAATGAACCATTAACTGAAAATAACATTGATAATTTATATATTATTAATAATTATTCACAACCTTATCAAAATCCAAAAACTCGAAGCACTAAAAGTATAACTATTATTAAAATTAAAGATTTTAAAACAAGAGATGGTTATCCAATCATTATTAAATTACAAAAACCATTATATAAAGATACCAAAGTAATTGGTTTAAAAATTAAAGCTCCTAGAAGCATGATTTTTGGCAATATAAAGGTACTTGGTGAAGTTGACAATATGGAAGTATACCCAAGTTATTTGTGAAAGATAAGATAGCATTTCCACTATTATCAATGCCTATTGAAACTCAACCAAAAGTTAGAATATTACAACAATGATTTAGTGAACAAATATTACCTTGAAATTTAGCAAAACAATTTATTGGAAAAGAAAAATCAGTTTTAGATTTAATTGCTATTGGTGGAGGTACTGAAACAAGAAAAGAAATTATTAATAATGCAAGAGTAACAAATGCTAAAATTGGTTATGATGTTACTAAAAATTCAAAAGTATGACCCTTATCTGATGAACTAGAATTAAAAGATACAAAATTAGAGTCATGATTTTTAGCAGGTAACTATAATTTATTTATTTCTACAACAAATAAATTTCATGATGTTGAATTAGAAATAAATGATAAACCACCAATTGATAGTTTACAAAAAGTATTATTAGATATGTTAACTTATACATATACTTATAATAGAAACTTTGATGGTGCATTATTGGACTCAACTAAATCTCCAAATGATTTAGATATAATGCGAGCAAAATTTGAATGTCAAAAACCAGAAGATGTTATAACTAATTTATTTAAACAATGAAAATTAGATTATCCAAATTATATAAGTTTAGAACAAATAAAAATATTTAAACAAATAGTGATTATGTTATCTAGTAATATTTATTCAACAATGTCTATAAATAAAGGAATGAATGATGATTATAAACTTTTATTACCTTACTACTTCGAATTAAAATCAAATCCTATACATTCTACACCTGAAAAAGTTTGAGAATTTAAAGATGCAAAAGTATTATTAAAATCTGAATATTTTGATTTTACAGATGTGAATAACATTAAATTAAAAAACAATGACATTAGTCAAAATGAATTATTCAAATTAGATGATAACCAATTTAATTGATTATCCATAACTAATGAACTAGAAAGCAATAATATTCCTTCATTAATTCCTGCTGATTGAACATTAGGTAATGGAGAATATGGTAAATATTTTACAAGATTAATTATTGATAAAGTTAAAATTGAAAATGCTTTAAATTTATATGGTTCAAATAAATCACAATTATTTTCAAAACTAGAATTTTATAAAGAAATATTACAAATTGACAATGACAGTAAATTTGAATTGCAAATCAAAAATACGATTAATAATTTAAATCGGATTGAAATTAGTGGAATGTTTGGTGCTGGTAATTATGATTTAATTTTAGTAACAGATAAACAAGAAATAAATTTAAAAAATATTAATTTATTTGATAAATATAATGAAAATATTTCTTATATAAATTTAGAAGTTTAATTATCAAAATATCCATCAGGATAGATTCCGTTTCATTTTATATCTTTATCTTTATTAGGTTTAATTTCAAAATATAAATCTATTTTATAATGGTCTCCTCTTTGACTTTCTCCAATAGAAGCCCCCCCCAGTGCGCATTATAATGATGGTCTAAAAAATAAGTTAAATCATTAGTTTTATTATGTGCTATTGAACTAATTATTAAACCAGTTACTCCACTTACAGCACCAGTTAGTGCTAATGCTAATGTTATTTTACTTAAATTTGTTTTTATTCATGTTTTCATCTTAAATTACTCCTTTTTTCCTTGATTTTACTTCTAAATTGTACTATTTTATATTATTTTTACAAGTATGCTTTTAAATGCAAAATAATGCCTAAATTAAAGGTGTTTATTTTGTGATACCTATACTATTAATTATATTGAAATTGTTTGTTATATTTTAAATATGAAAGTGGTTTTTTAAATAATTTTTATTTTATTTAAAATTACACTTATATATTTATATAATAATTAAGTAAATTAATTTTTTAAATATATTTACAATAAATTTAGATTTTTTTAAAATAGTTAGGAGAAGTAAATGTGAATTTTAATTATAAATGAAATTTTAGAGAACAAAGTGCAAAAATTGATAAATTAGTTTTAGAACATATAACAAAAAAATGAGAAAAATGAGATTGAAGAATAAAAAATACAAGAGATAAAAAGAAATATAAAATTGTTGATTATCAATATCGAACAAGAAAAATAATGTATGGATTAGTAACTTATAAAAGAAGAATTTATGAATATTTTGATGAAAAATTACAAAAATGAGTTCGTGTTTGTTTAGTTGATGAATGACTAGAATTACCTAAATATAAAAGAATTGGTGAAGATGTTGAACAAACTATTATTGAATATTTTGCTGATGGAAAAAGATATCATGATATTTGTGCTATTTGTAAAAAAGCAGGTATTAGTGTTAGTACTGTTCATAGAGTTTTTAAAAATTTAGAAGTAATTGAAGCAAATCCAGTAAAAGTAAAATTAGAAAAAAATCAACCTATTTTTGTAGCAATTGATGATGGACATCGAAAGTTTTGAGATTTTAAACGTAAAGGTATAAAACACTCTATGAGATTAATAACAACATATACAGATAATATTAATCATAAAGTACAAAATAAAAGAGTAAAAGCAATTATTAGACCAACAAGAACAGCAATTGGAGTTAAAAAAACTGCTGAATTTGTTCAAGAACATTGTCAAAAATTTTATGAAAATGTTGAACAAGCAAAAATAATTATTTGTGGAGATAGTGCTGGATGAATTAAAGATGTAGCAGATTATCTTGGTGCTGAGTTTGTTTTAGATAAATTCCATTTAATTAGAACATTATATCTTGGTATAATGGCGGGAAATAAAGGAAAATATTGAAGTGAATATAATAATTGTAAAGATTTCATTAATAATGGTCAATATGAACAATTAATTGATTATTTATATAAAGAATTAGATAATCATAAAAAGTTAAAAAAACAATATTTTAAAAATAATAAAAAAGGTATTGTTAATCAAGGTGCAAAATGAAATATTGGTTGTTTTACTGAAACAAATATTTGACATGTTTTAAAAGAAATGATTGTTAATAGAACATATAGTATTTTTATTTATATAAAAATGGTTATTTTTAAATGTAATCAAATAAATTTAAAAACATAATTTTACTTATTTTAAAATAAAAAATTAAAAATTCTTATTAAATTAAAAGTTAATAAGAATTTTTGTTATATATTTATGTTAATTAAATTATTAAAATGTTTTTATAATTTATAAAATTGAGTATTTTAATTGTAATATTTTTAAATTAGTAGTAAGATAAATTTACAATTTCATAAAAATCCAAATTATTTCTTGTCTAAAATATAATAAGACTACAACGATTTAATTTATTCCGGATTTTTGACAATCTCCAAAGAATTTTATGATACACATCATAAAATTAAAATTCCACTAATAACAATAAATAAAAAATTAACAAAAGAAATTGAAAAAGAAGTAAGTGAAGTATTTAATAATACAACTACTTTAACTATAATTTTTTATAAAATTTGTATAAAAGATAACGCAACTAATAGTGATATTAGTTATTTTTTTATTGAAAAATATACAAAAAAAATTATTAATACTTTTAAAAATCTCTATTATATTTTTTATTACTATAACTATATCAAACATTTTAGAATTAGAGATAACAAAAAAAGAAACATATTTCAACAAAAAACTATCAAGATAATTTAAATATACAATTAATTAAAGAAATAAAAAAAAGTCTTGAATATGCCATTTTAATAATAAACAAAATGGATACAAATATTTATAAGCGAAATTTAAAAATAACACCAGAAGAAAATTTACAAAAAAAGCACAAGATGCAGAAAATGAAAAATATGATGCATCATATTTACATAAAAAAACTAATGCTAATAATTGTATACTTTCATAAACGTTTTCTTTAATCTTTATTTTCTGTTACGTCAATAATAACTTCACTATTATCATCAAGAATTTCTTTAGTTATAAATTGACCAACGCTTTCAGCACCAGTTTTATCAGCAACCGTTTTTAAACGACTTAATTGTTTTTCCAACGGAACTAATGTTTTATTAATGCCAACATAAAGATCGTGATTTTCTACTAAACACTGTAAAAAATTATTATTTAATAACTGAATATGAACGGAAATATTATATGTATGATTACTATTTCTTTCAATACCAACTTTAGCAATCATATCTTTTTTAATATATTTAGAATACTTTTCTTGTAAATAATTAAAATTTTTATCAACAGCATTTTTAATTTCATAAGTAATATTAATATTTTTTCCATGGACAATAACTTGCATGATTAATTGCTCCTATCTTTTAATTATTATATACATTTTCCCATAAACAAATAAATTTTAAAAGATAATAGTGTAATTAAATTTAAATTATTAACCACTAAGCAAAATACCAATTATATTTATAATATGCTTAATATCATCTTCAGTTAAATTAATGATTAATACTCTATTTTTTATCTTTTCATGATTTTTGTTTTAAAAAATTTTGTTTTCCATTAAAAGTAATAGCTGTTTTTCAACGTGGATAATTATTACCTTTAGTAATAGCATTAGTATTATTCATTGGTTGTAAATTACTAATATCAGAAGTGCCTCCATGAAATAAAGGTCGTTGATGTATAATAGTTCAATTATAACTTTTAGGATCATCATTAAGTTTAACATTACTAATAAAGTTATTTTTAAACATTAGCGCACCCGCATAGTCTTTTCGATATAACTGTGGATTATAATCATCAATAATTTCTCCTTTATTTCATACTTCTTCAATTTGTTGTGGTGTTCAAGTTACTTCACTATTAACAACATTACTACTGTTATTACTACTGTTATTAGTTTGAACAGGATTTGGATTACTAGTTACTTGATTATCAAGTAATTTTGATTGTGGAAGTGCACCTCCACTAGTATTATTAATAACTATATTTATACCTTGTATTGATTTATCATGTTCATTAAAAAATCGATCTGTAAATGATGGTCCAATAGTTTGTTCACCAAAAAGAGAATTTTGTTCAACACTTGCGGGTATTTCTGTTGCTGATAAAGCATTATTATTTGTCAATGATAATGCTTTTTTTGATTTATTTCTTAAATTAGCCATTATTAATCATAAAGAAAAAAGTACTAAAAAGAAACTACAAATTAATGCAAAACCTCAAGGTAAAATAAAAAATAAAACATTAATAATTTTTTTGTCCATAACATAACTATAAATTTTTTTATAACCATAACTTATTAATAATCCTGAACCAATAAGTAAGACAAGCGAAATTACTACTACTATTAATGCTCATACTAAAGTTATTATTCCATATTTATTTAAAAAAATAAATGGAATTGTAATAAACACTAGAGTAATAACCGAAAAAATTAAAGTAAAAATTGTTAAAATCTGAAAAGTAAGAGTAAATGTAATGCCTTTACTATTAATTACTTCAGTTAAAATTGCTAAAATCTCATTAACATTAGTACGATAAAGTATAAGTCATAATACTCAACTTATAATCAAAGTTATTGCCATTAATCCCGAACTAACAATAATTCCTCAACGATTATGAGAATTAATGTTTCTATAATTCTCTTCTGACACTTCCATACTAAAACCTCACAACCCTAAAATCTCATATATTAAATTCTATCATAAATGATGATTAACATGTTTAACGACAATTATGAAATATAAATGAAAATATAACCTTTATAAAAATACTTCTTGAAAATTAAAATTTAGATTTAACTTAATAAAAATGTATCATAATATTTTTAATAAACTTTAAATTTGCAACTTTCTTGCGAATAATTTTTTGTTAAAGATTGTTGATTTTGTGATTCTGATTTATTAATTTTTTCAATATTTAATCTTTCATCTAATGATTCATCTTCAAAAAATTTCCTTCCACTCTCTTTTTTTGCTAATCTATTTTTTTCTAAAATATCAAATAAACTTTCTACTTTTAATGTACCATTTAATTGAGATTGTACTAATGTTTTATCTGTTTCTAACGTGGTAGTCATTTCTAATTTTGCAAGGTCTAACTGCTTAGTTAAAATATCTTGTTGTACCCTACTTCTTTCTAGACTTAATTGTTCAAATTCTTTTTCCCTAATCAAATTTTCTGCTTCTATCTTCCTTTTTTCTAATTCTATTTTTTTATATTCTATTTGTTTAGTTAAAATAATTAATTCTTTTTCATTTATTTCTAACTTTAATTGTTCAAGTTCTTCTTGCTTAATTAAATTTTCTGCTTCTAATCTTTCTGCTTCTAATCTTTCTTTTTGTATTTCTGATCTTATTTTACTAATTTCTAATTCCTTATTTAATTTTTTATTTCATTCTTGAAAAAATTTTTTGACATTTTTTCTTCTTTTTCTTTCTGCTCAAATTGAAAGTGTATTACCAATTATTAAACTTCCAGAAAAAATAGATATTGGTACTAACCCAACACCAACTTACAAACAAGCCAGTAATAGCAGCAGTACTTATAACAGCTTGAATACCAGTTTTTCAATAAAATTTTTTATTTTCTTTATCTAAAGTTTTTTTTGCAATAACAACAGTTTCATTATTACAATCATTTAAATTTTACAATTCTGTTTTCATATCTTTTATCCTTTTCAATTGTTTATTTACATTTTTATATATATGTACTTATTTTTTTTATGAATTGATAATGAACAATTATTACTTGTTTCTACATTTACTACTTTTGCTAAATTTAATTCTTGAGGGATCGGTGATGAAGTAATATTTAAACTAGTTATGTTATTAAGTTTTGCTAATTTTTCTCTTGCTTTAACTAATTCAAGTTCAACTTTAGTTCTTTCTAATTGTTTTTTAAGAATTTTTGCTCCTACTGTTTCTAATTGTAATTCTTCTAATTTTCTCTGAAGAATACTTGATTTTTCATTATTGTCATCTTCTAATTCTACTTTCTCTTGTTTATTTTGTTTAATCGTAGCTTTAATAACTGCACCCATCATAGCAGCAGATGTACCTGCACTAGCTGCTATTCCTAAATCAGAACATTGAAAGCCATCAATTCCACCAACCGCTAATGTTACTACTGTAGCAGTACCGGCAGTTATTATAGGTAAATTTTTTACAAAATTTTTTTTCAATTTCTTTCGAAAACTTTTTTTTCTTGATAGTGAAGGTTTAACCACTTCCACTACATAATTATTTTCATCTTGCATTGAAGAAGCAAATGAAGATTTACTAATATCCATTTTTATTTCTCTCTTTCTAATCTATGAAAAATATCCTTCTGATTAATATAATTTAATAAAAAACGCTGAATTATACTTGTAAGTGCAAGTAAATAAAATTGCAAAAAATTCTCATATAAAAATTTCATAATGCTAAATTTAGTTTAGAAAAAAGTAAGGAGTTTTTATATGAGTTATAAACATCTTGGCATAGATGAAAGGATTTATATTGAGAATCAATTGAAATTTAAATTTAAAATTAGTGAAATAGCTAAAAATCTTAATCGAAGTATTAGTACTATTATTCGAGAAATTAATAGAAATAAAGATAATAATCATTATTTTTCATTAATTGCACAAAATAAAGCTGAAAATCGAAAACAATCACATATTAGTTTTCATAAGTTTAAAAATAAGAATTTAGTAAAATATGTACAACAAAAATTACTATTAGGTTGATCACCTGAACAAATTTATGGCAGAATTAAAAATTTTCATAAAGAGTGAGTTATTAGTTTTAAAACAATTTATACTTGAATTTATTTTGGAATGCTTGATAAAGTTACTAGTAAAAATTTAAGAAGAAAAGGTAAAAAACGAAAATCTAAAGAAAATCGTGGCAAGTTTAATGGTAAATCAATTAAAGAACGAGATATAAATGTTAAGGATCGTATAACACTTGGTCATTGAGAAGGAGATACTATAGTATCATCACGAGGTAAAAGCAAATCATGTTTAATAACTTTAGTTGAAAGAGTATCACGATTGACTTTAGCAATATTAGTTAAAAACAGAACTACTAAAGTTATTAATAAAAATGTCAGTTATTATTTATCAATTTTTCCTAAAAACATTGTTAAAACTATTACTTTTGATCGTGGCAAAGAATTTTCAAATTGACAACAACTTGAAAAAAATTTAGATGTAAAAATTTATTTTGCCAATCCATATTCACCTTGACAAAGAGGTACTAATGAAAATACTAATGGTTTAATTAGAGAAAAATTTCCTAAAAAATTTATTTTTTCAAAAACTAATAAAAATGAAGTTCATAAATTTATATTGTCTTTAAATCAAAGACCGAGAAAAATATTAAATTATCTTTCACCAATCGAATATTTGGATAGAAAAATAATTTAGTTGTACTTACCTTTACAATTTAGCAATCAAAAAGAACAACAAGAAAAAGAAACAATTGTCGAAGTCAATGAGCAAATGGTTGAACAATTTGAATCAGAAATATTTCAACTTAGTGAAAAAATTTGTGATTTGGAAAATCAATTATTATCTAACAGTAGTGATGAAGGCTTTAATTCAAAATCTACATCAACAGATTCTTTAAATTCAGATATTTCAGTACCTCTAAAAATACAACCAAAACCACAAATATCTAACCCTATTAATAAACAAAAAGAAAAAGACATCCCTTGAGAACAAACACTACGTAAATATGAAAATGATATTCCAACAAAAAATTATAAGCAAAGAATAAAGCCAACTAATTCAAGAATAATAAAATTTTAAAAATTAAACATATTTAGAAATTAGCAATATCAACTTTATCTTTTGCTTTTGGTATATCAATTACTGGTGGAGATTCTGGATATACTTTATTCATACTACTTGCTAAATTTCTTACTCATTTACCACGATGATAAATAAATAAAGAAATAATCATTTTAATAACATCACAAGAACGCATAATAGCATAAATATAAACAATATCTAAAGGACTATAATGTACCTCAATAAATAAAATTAATATTGAAAAACATCAAGTAAAACAACTATCAACAAGTAAAACAGTAATTGCTAAGCCACCAGCACGAAATGCATAAATACAAGTATACAAAATAGTATAAGCACTAAAAACTATAGCATCAACACGCATCATTCAACTAGAAATTCGTAAGGCTTCTGTTGTTGCATTAAATAATAATTGTGGTAAAAAAAATGAAGATAAAACTAATAAGCCAGCAAAAAATAATGATACAAAAAAGCCTAACTTAATTAAATGTTTAGCATTATATTTAGCACCAATCAAATCATCGGCACCTAAACGATTGGCAATTAACACCGAAGAAGCAATACCAAATCCAATATATAAAGTATAGAACATGGTATTAATCGTGGAAGCAATTGCCGAACCACTTAATGCTTCAAAGCTTCATTGCGAAATTAATCTAATAATCATTGTCGTAGCAACTGCAAATAATAAATCATTTAACATTAATGGCCATGTTTTAATTATAATTTTTTTAAATAAATCACCCCTAATCTTAAACATTTTCAAAACTTTTGGTTGAAATTCATATTTCTTTCATATAATAAAACTACTAATTAATGCCAACTGAGCAATTCTCGCTGTTAAAGTAGCAACTGCTGAACCTCGTGCTCCAATTCCTGCAACTGCACCAATACCATTAATTAATAATAAATTTAATAAAAAGTTAATAAATACTGAAACAAAAGTTAATATTAATGGAATATAACCACGTTTTGTTTCACGAAATACTGAAACAAAAGCAAAGTTTATTCCTAACAATGGATAAGAAAAAACAATTCATTGATTATAATCAATACCTTGTGCTGTTGCTAAAGATGCTGAATGAAATTCATAATAACGTAAAATAATTTGTACAAATTGGGGATCGTTTTTATCAATATTATGAACATTCATAAAATTAATAAGTGAATTTTCATCAAAAGCATGATTATAATTTAAAATGTCCTTTAACTCATTAATATCATTAATAGTTAATCCTTTAGCAGCACATAATTGATTAAATTTATCCAATGCACTACTAGGACTAGTAGTATAAGAAATTAAATATTAACCCACTGTATAAGATAAAATAATAACTATCACTCCAATTAAAAATCCAAAAATAATTCTCATTCTTACTGTTTGTCTTAAAGAACCATATCTTCCAGCTCCATAAAATTGAGCACCGTAACTCCCGAAACAGCAATTTGTCCTGCTGAATATTGCAAATGATAAAAATGTTCTAAACCATTATCTTTTCATCAACTTCAATTATCTCAAAGTCCTAATGAAGTAAAAATATCCCTAATATGTTCATTCATTGGCTTTAAATCACTAATAAAACTATCCTTTAATTCTCCAACCATAATATTATCTAGTAAATTCATTGATGCTGATAATATTTGTTGCAATACTGCCGGAATAATAATCATTAATGCTAATAAATACCATTTTTTAGTAGCAAAAAAATTACTAATTTTATGTGGATTTGCTCTATTATTAATTTTAAATCCACTAATTTTCATAGTTTCACCCTTATCATTAATTTGCTCTATATTATAATAATAATTTTACATCATTTAAATAATGAGGTTTGAAATTTAATATATAAAAAATCAACATCTTTGATGTTGATTTTTTATAAAAGATGCTAAACTGCTAAGTAAAATCTCTACGATTAAATACTAATCATGAAGCACTCAATAAACCAATACCAAGCAAAACATACACAGTCAATAAAACTGGAAAATTAAGAATTTTACTATTAGTTGCTTTATTGGTATCAACTTGATAATTTGTGTTAACTTTATTAAAACTAACTAAATAAGGATCTGCTGTCATAGCATACTCACTTGGATAAGCAAAGATTGAACTTTGTTCAGTCGATATTCCATCTCAAATATATTTTAATTGATAAAAAATATTTAAATAACGCATTGCTTTAACTTGTGATGTCTTAGTATTAAGAGCATCATATTGTGATTGAGAAAGAGATGTATTTAAACCCGTAATCATAAGATTTACTGAATAATCAACATTATTGCTACCAACACCATTTGATCTTTTGGGACCAAGGTTATCTAGTCCAACTTTTTTACCTGTCATTAATTCTTCAAAACTTTGTTCTTTTCATTGACGAAAAGCATTACTAATATTGTAAATATGAGTAACTAAGTCCTTAGGAGCATCAGTAGTTGGTGGAGTACTAGTACTACCATTCTTAATTGCTAATACTATTGTTTGTTCTTTTTGATAATCATAATTATTAGGATACTTAACTTCTTTAATATATGTATCGTAAATACTAAACATAGCCTTTTGAATAGATTCAATAGCAGTTGTTGGGTCTTTTCTATATACGTCATTAATTCAATCAATATCAGTTTTATCTAATTTAGCTTTTACATTATTATAAACTGCTAATGACTGTGAAACAACATAATATGTAGGATCAAATGTTACTAAACCATTAATTAATGTCGCAAAAATATTGAATAAAGCAGCCATTCCAATCATAATTGCAACTAAAGCCTTAGCATTTAAAATTAATGAAAATAAAATAGCAATTGAAGAAATAATTAAATCAAAAATAATAGCAACACCAAATAAAATTCATAAATAAGGAAATACCGCATTATAAATAGTTGAGCTACCAATGCCAGGAATAGTAATAACAAAACTAGCAATAAAAATAGATAAAAATAAATATAAAATAATTACCACTTGTAAAGATAATAACTTTTCAGTTCAAATTCTAGTTCTACTAACTGGCTTTGATACTAAAATCAATAAAGTACCATCATCAATTTCATCACGAAAAACTTGTGTTGCTTTAACTGAAATAAATACAAAAATCATAATTGATAAAAGTACCGAGAACGATAATACTTTTCATTGTGGTACATAAAAATTTAATGCTTGATCATAAGTTAATTGTTTTATTGCTTCAGAACCCACAAATAACGAAATTAAAGACTAAGATAAAGCAAGAAAAATTAAAGTTATAATAAAAATAATTCAAGTTGAAGGAGTAGCAATCATCTTTTTAAAAGTATAACGAAATATTGGCATTATTTTTCTCCCTTCTTATTTTTATCATTAGCTTCCATAACAATTCGTTCATACATTGTTTGCCAATCAACAGTATATGGTTTTAAATAAGTAATGATGATATTAGCACTTAAAGCAATTGCTAATACTTCTGCAACTTGTGCTTCAGTTTTAATATTTACCAATAAACGATTTTCATTAACATCTACTGAAAATTTTTTATCTATTAATAACTTCATTAATTTATTATTGTTATTATTAGAACTTATTTCATATAATGAATCAGTTTTATTAACCAATCCTGTAAACAACTTTACTATAATTTAAAACAGTAACTTCATCGGCTAAATTTTGTAATTCAGATAAAATATGTGATGAAATAAAAACAGTTTTACCTTGTTCACGAAGCTTTCTTAAATCATTAAACAGTTCTGTTCTTGCTGTTGGATCAAGATTAGCGGCTGGTTCATCTAAAATTAAGACATCTGGATTATTTAATAGTGATTGTGCTAATAACACCTTTTTCTTCATACCCGAAGAATAAGCATTAGGGTTGCGTTTTTTAAATTTCCATAAATCTAATTCCTTTAAAATCATTTCTGTCTTTTCCTTAGCAATTTTATATTTCAAACCACTAATTTGTCCCATTGAAATTAAATAATCATAAGTAGTAATTCGTTTAGGAAATCTTGCAGCTTCTGGAATATAACCTACTTGTTTTTTTGCTTCAACTGTTCATGAACGCTTACCATGAATAATTAAATCACCGTGTGTTTCAACCATAGCGCTAATTAAATACTTAATAGTAGTAGTTTTACCTGATCCATTTGGACCAATAAAACCATGAATAGTACCTTTTTTAACTTTAATAATAGCATTATCAACAGCTTTAAATTTTTTAAACTGTTTAGTAAAATCACGAATTAAAAATGCATATTGAGCATCTTCGTGATTAACTATTACATTACGGTTATAATGATTACGTCAGTTTTTAAAATATGATTTAATAAAATTTATAAATTTATGTTTTTCTTTTGATTTAGCATTAACATCATCTTCAACTAAAGAACTATTAATAACTGGTTTTAATATTTCTTGTTTTTTCATACTCATTCTCCTAACTACTTAAATATAATAATTACTATATGGTTAATATACTTAATACTAATATACTGATATATTATATATTAATTTATAATTCAAAAATAAAAAAAATGAATAATATAAAACATACTAAAAAAAATAACAATTACTAAAAACCTATCACTAATTAAAATATCTTATTAATCATAGGTTTTTAATATAACTTTTTATATTCTTAATAAATCAATTGATTTACATCTTTATTATAATTTTTAATTTGATTTAAATAAAAAAAAATAAACAAAACTGTTTATTTCATAATTTCACATATAATGGTGGGACTAAATGGACTTGAACCATCGACCTCACGCTTATCAAGCGTGCGCTCTAACCAGCCTGAGCTATAGTCCCAAAAAGAGCAACAGAGATATTATATATTTGTTCAAGCACGATTGCAATATATAATAACAATATTTTATTTAATTTTTATTTAATATTCTTATAATAAAAATTTATATTTTTAAAAGTAAAAAAAATTTTTTGTATAATTTATTCATACAAGGTTTTTTATTAAGAGGGGATTCAGAATGACAAAGATTAAAATACATATCTTAAAAATTGAAAAATGAAATCAAAATTTAGGAAAAGAAGCAACACTAAATGATGATGATATAAAAGATATAAATGAGAATGAGAATATAGAGAAAATTAATGATGATATTATTGCAAAATCAACTACGTTTTCATAATCATATTTTTATTGTATATTTATTAAAATTTTTTAATAAAAAATACTAAATATGAATTAAGTAAAATGATATAATTTATATATAATTTACTTGTTAAATTATATAAGTTTGAGAGGTAAAAAAATGAATGGCAATAAAAATGAAATGAAAATAAAACTCAAAGAAATTTATTTATTAAAATATAAAACAAATCAAAGTGATGACATAAAATATAAAGCATTTGAAACATTAGAATTAGCAACACTATTTCATCTAAGTTTTAAAGAAATAGTGACAAAATTTGGATATCCTAATCGCGAAATTATTCACTATGAAATTATTGTAATACCATTTAATTTAGATGCAAGTAGAATATTGAATCAAATTAATAAATCAAAATAATATTAAGAAAATATTCAAATATTTTCTTAATATTATTCATTTATATAATTAATTAAAACTTTGCTTATACAATCAATAATTGTAAAAACAATATAAATTTGTTATCATTTTTACATAAAATAATATAGTTCTTAACTTATTATTTTTATTATCTAAAAATGTTTTTTTTATATTTAAAGAGGTATCAAAATGAAAAAAGTTAAAATATTACAGTTAACAACTATAATATTATTTGCAATCACGGTTTTAATTACAATTACTGGTTTATACTTAATTTGATTTAGTAACTTTTATTTTAAATTCGATAATAAGGAACAATGTCATTCAAATTTTAAAGATGGATATACAATATTAAAACATTTTGGTTTAAATTATACTATTAGCACTTCGGCAAGTTCTTTCTGTAACTTAAATCATTTTCCTGATAATTACTATCCTTGAATTCAATTACAGATTGGAGTGATCTTTTGTATAATTATCGTTCCAATTTTATTATATACAGTATTTCTATTCATAGTAATTATTTTTATTTTTAAAATAAAAGAAAAAAATAATAATTTTTGAGATGCAATCGAAAATTGTGAAATTATTAATAATTACTATGTTCATTAATTTTTATTAATATACTTTATCTTATTAATAATTTAAAAACTAAATATTTTCTAAATATTATAATATTTTTATTATAATGTTTTTTATTTTTTTTAATAATTTTATTTTATTCGCTGAATTATACTTGTAAGTGCAAGTAAATAAAATTGCAAAAAATTCTCATATAAAAATTTCATAATTCTAAATTTAGTTTAGAAAAAAGTAAGGAGTTTTTATATGAGTTATAAACATCTTGGCATAGATGAAAGGATTTATATTGAGAATCAATTGAAATTTAAATTTAAAATTAGTGAAATAGCTAAAAATCTTAATCGAAGTATTAGTACTATTATTCGAGAAATTAATAGAAATAAAGATAATAATCATTATTTTTCATTAATTGCACAAAATAAAGCTGAAAATCGAAAACAATCACATATTAGTTTTCATAAGTTTAAAAATAAGAATTTAGTAAAATATGTACAACAAAAATTACTATTAGGTTGATCACCTGAACAAATTTATGGCAGAATTAAAAATTTTCATAAAGAGTGAGTTATTAGTTTTAAAACAATTTATACTTGAATTTATTTTGGAATGCTTGATAAAGTTACTAGTAAAAATTTAAGAAGAAAAGGTAAAAAACGAAAATCTAAAGAAAATCGTGGCAAGTTTAATGGTAAATCAATTAAAGAACGAGATATAAATGTTAATGATCGTATAACACTTGGTCATTGAGAAGGAGATACTATAGTATCATCACGAGGTAAAAGCAAATCATGTTTAATAACTTTAGTTGAAAGAGTATCACGATTTACTTTAGCAATATTAGTTAAAAACATAACTACTAAAGTTATTAATAAAAATGTCAGTTATTATTTATCAATTCTTCCTAAAAACATTGTTAAAACTATTACTTTTGATCGTGGCAAAGAATTTTCAAATTGACAACAACTTGAAAAAAATTTAGATGTAAAAATTTATTTTGCAAATCCATATTCACCTTGACAAAGAGGTACTAATGAAAATACTAATGGTTTAATTAGAGAAAAATTTCCTAAAAAATTTATTTTTTCAAAAACTAATAAAAATGAAGTTCATAAATTTATATTGTCTTTAAATCAAAGACCGAGAAAAATATTAAATTATCTTTCACCAATCGAATATTTGGATAGAAAAATAATTTAGTTGCACTTACCTTTACAATTTAGCATTCTTTTAAAAAATAACTTCCCTTGATAATTTTGATTAGTTTTATCACTATAGTTTTTGCTTCCAATATATAAATTATTATCTGCAAGTAATAAACTTACTACCGCACCATAATCTTTATTTCAACCAAATACTTCAGTAAAAGTAATACCACCATCAGATGACTTATATAATCCACCTTTAAAAAATTTATTATCAATCACTTGAACTCTACTTCCAACATATAAATCATTATTAACAACAGCTAAACTTCAAATCTCACCATAATTTTTATTATTTCTTCAACCAATAGTTTCTGTTATTTTTTCTCCTTTAAGAGAAAGTTTAAATAGTCTACTTTCATATAGTTGATTTCTACTTCCAATATATAAATCATTACCAAAAACTATTAAACTCCAAACTTCACCATTATTTTGATTTCATTTTTTTAACAATTCTAATATTCCATTAGGCTTAAATATTAATAAATTTCCAGTATATGTACCAGTTTTAGTACCAATATACAAATCATTATCAATAACCGCTAAACTTCTAACTTCACCATATGTTTCAATTCAATCCTTAATTTCTGATACCTTTTTATTAGATTCAATCATAAATAACTTACCATAACAATCAGAAGTTCTTGTTCCAACATATACATTATTACCCATAGCTACTAAACTATAAACTTCTCCTGTTATTTCTGATATTTGTGTCAAAATATTTTGTTCAGGAGAATATCTAAAAAGTCCATTAGCAAAAGTTGCTACATAAACAGTTCCATCATTAGTAACAACTAAACTAGAAATATAACCATTAATACCACTAATTGGTGTTATTATTTTGTCTTTTGTATTACTTGCATTATCTTTAATTTTATATACACCATTACTAGTTCCGACATATAAATCATTATTTATATTTAATAAAGTTGATATTGCACCATAAGATTCAGGTCAATTAAAAATATTTAATTTTTCTTGATATACCCCCTCATTTTGAACTAATATTTCAGAAATTGCTATAATACCACCGATTAATCCACCAGCCAAAACTGCCCCACCAACCATTCCTACAATAACTTTTCTTTTTCTTTTAATTTCTTTTGGCATAAATTAAAATCTCTCCTTAATTTTATTAAATTTTTTGTAAATTAATTTTACATTATTATTAAAACAAATTATTGATATTCTTATTTTACACATATATAGTGTTTATAATAAAAACACCTCTAATTTATTTAAAGAAATACAAATTTTAAAAAAAAGAAAGTTATATAAATAAAAAAGTAAATTATAAACAAAAATAATATATAAAATTCTAGTAATACTATAATAATAAAAAAATATTAGATAATAGTAATAAAAAAAGAGTCTCAGACTCTTTTTTTATTATATTAACGTTTTGAAAACTGCGGTGCTTTTCTGGCTGCTTTTAAACCATATTTTTTACGTTCTTTTTTACGTGCATCACGAGTTAATAATCCAAATTGTCTTAATAATACTCGATAATCTTCTGACACCTTAACTAAAACATTAGATAAAGCTAAACGTGCTGCACCAGCTTGACCAGTTCTTCCGCCACCTTCAACTTTGATATTAATTTCAAAGTTTTCTAACGTATTAGTTACTTTTAAAGGTAATAACATATCTTGAACTAAGATTTCTTGTTCTAAATATTTTAAAGGCTCAAAACCATTAATTAATATTTTTGATTGACCAGTATTTTTTAAATGAACACGGGCAGTTGACGTTTTACGTCCGCCTGAACTTGAATAAGTTACGGGTTTATTAGATGTTGTCATAAAAGTCTACTCCTATTAGCCTAATATTAAAACTTCGGGGTTTTGGGCTTGATGTTGATGTTGATCATGGTTATAAACATGAAGATGTGTAAATTGCTTACGACCTAAGGTAGTATTTGGTAGCATACCTTTAATCGCTATCTCTACTAATTCAGAAGCATCTTTAGCAATCATACTTTGTACATTACGTACACGTAATCCACCAGGATATTGTGAATGGTTATAATACTTCTTATCTTGTAATTTATTACCTGTTAATTTAATTTTGTTTGCATTAATAATAATGATATAATCTCCACAATCTAAATGTGGTGTAAATGAAGGTTTATTTTTACCACGCAATATCATTGCAACTTTAGTTGCAAGACGTCCTAAAATTAAACCACTGGCATCAATAACATATCACTTTTTTTCAATGTTACTGAAATTCATTGTTGTTTGACGCATTTTTTTCTCCTTACAGTGTAATTTTTACCGGGACTACATTGCTTAAAGCATTAATAATTATATAGAAACTTATTTAAAAAAACAAGTATTATCAAAGATTTAATAATTATTTTTACACAAAATTATCGATTACAAAATAAATAATTAAAAGTTATAACTAACTCTTATAAAAATATTTATTTTTTAAAAATATAGTATTATTTTCTAAAAATAATTACATTAAACATTTTTTTTATTATATATTATTTTTTTCAATTATAAACTTAAATTAAGACTTATTTAAAATACTTTTTAAATAAGTCTTAATTTAATTCTACAAAAATACAAATTAAAAAATATATACCAAAATATATCATTATTTAAACAATAAATGCTGAATTATACTTGTAAGTGCAAGTAAATAAAATTGCAAAAAATTCTCATATAAAAATTTCATAATGCTAAATTTAGTTTAGAAAAAAGTAAGGAGTTTTTATATGAGTTATAAACATCTTGGCATAGATGAAAGGATTTATATTGAGAATCAATTTAAATTTAAATTTAAAATTAGTGAAATAGCTAAAAATCTTAATCGAAGTATTAGTACTATTATTCGAGAAATTAATAGAAATAAAGATAATAATCATTATTTCTATTAATTGCACAAAATAAAGCTGAAAATCGAAAACAATCACATATTAGTTTTCATAAGTTTAAAAATAAGAATTTAGTAAAATATGTACAACAAAAATTACTATTAGGTTGATCACCTGAACAAATTTATGGCAGAATTAAAAATTTTCATAAAGAGTGAGTTATTAGTTTTAAAACAATTTATACTTGAATTTATTTTGGAATGCTTGATAAAGTTACTAGTAAAAATTTAAGAAGAAAAGGTAAAAAACGAAAATCTAAAGAAAATCGTGGCAAGTTTAATGGTAAATCAATTAAAGAACGAGATATAAATGTTAATGATCGTATAACACTTGGTCATTGAGAAGGAGATACTATAGTATCATCACGAGGTAAAAGCAAATCATGTTTAATAACTTTAGTTGAAAGAGTATCACGATTTACTTTAGCAATATTAGTTAAAAACAGAACTACTAAAGTTATTAATAAAAATGTCAGTTATTATTTATCAATTCTTCCTAAAAACATTGTTAAAACTATTACTTTTGATCGTGGCAAAGAATTTTCAAATTGACAACAACTTGAAAAAAATTTAGATGTAAAAATTTATTTTGCCAATCCATATTCACCTTGACAAAGAGGTACTAATGAAAATACTAATGGTTTAATTAGAGAAAAATTTCCTAAAAAATTTATTTTTTCAAAAACTAATAAAAATGAAGTTCATAAATTTATATTGTCTTTAAATCAAAGACCGAGAAAAATACTAAATTATCTTTCACCAATCGAATATTTGGATAGAAAAATAATTTAGTTGCACTTACCTTTACAATTTAGCAATTAAATACTAAATTTTATTATATAAATTTAAATTATTTTTTTAAAAAATAATAACTAAAATTTAATGATATTTAATTGCAAAAATGAAAAATAATATTTGACAAATAACATTACTTATCCTATAATTAACAAGCATTCACGAAAGCAGCAAATAAGTATTATTAAGTTGCAAATAGTTTACCCTCAAAGATTATTCTTTTTATTAGTAGAATTTTCTATTAATCTTAATAGTAACCAGTGCTGTTCTGGCGAATTGTAAACTATCTTAATGAGAACTTATTAAAGTCTCTTTGTGTTTGTATACATTCCAAGGAGGTTTTTATTATGTCAAGATATACTGGTCCGGTTTTTAGAAAATCAAGAAGATTAAACTTCTCAATTCTTGAATCTGGTAAAGAATTTGCAAAAGGAAAAAAGCGAACATTCGCTCCTGGACAACACGGTCAAAAAAGAATTAAACTTTCTAACTATGGATTACAATTACAAGAAAAACAAAAAATTCGTTTCACTTATGGTTTAAATGCTCGTCAAATGAAAAATTTATTTGATGAATCAAAAAAAACTCATGGTGTTACTGGTACTAACTTGTTGGTATTCTTAGAATCAAGATTAGATAATATTGTTTTTCGTTTAGGTTTATCTTTAACAAGAAAAGGTGCTCGTCAATTAGTAAATCATGGTCATGTTTTAGTTAATGGTAAAAAAGTTAATATTCCTTCATATCGTGTTAAAATAGGAGATAAAATTACTATTACTGAAAAAGCACAAAAAAATGCAAAAATTATTGAAGCATTAAGCGCTAATGCTTCAACATTACCATTTATTGAATTCAATAAAAAAACATTTATTGGTACATATGTACGTCATCCACTACGTGACGAACTAAATACTGATATTAATGAAGCATTAGTTGTTGAATCATATGGACGTGCTTAAAATTAATAATTAATTTAAAATCTGTTATCAATTGATAACAGATTTATTTTTTAGATGGTAAATATCAATAAAAGCATTTATTATTTTTTTGATTTTTGAAAAAATAAAATATAAATTAATTATCTATTAATAAATTTCCTTAAAACAAAAGTAACAATTAATTTTCTACAACTACTATGTCAATTAAATTAAATGATATAATGTTAATTATAGATGAGTAAAGGAAGAATAAAAATGATTAAAAATGAAATTTCTGAAAAAATAGTTAGTATTACTTTTGTGATAGCTGTTATGATAACAGCTATTGGCTGATTAGGAATTAGTAAAAACAAAAAGAAATATTTAATTTTATGAATAGCTATAATTCCTTTAATTTTTAGTAACATATTTTCATTTTTTACTAAAAATTATTATGATAATATTTTACTAATATCAGTATTAACGATATCTTATTTAATTTATATAGGTTTTTTAATCATTAGTACTTATCGATTTATTAAGACAAAAGACAAAAAAGAAAGTAATAATAAACAAGTAGAAAATACTATTGATTTAATAAAAAATAAAATATTGTAAAAGTTACCCCAAAGGGTAACTTTTATATGTTCTCTATAAATAATGAACTTAATATAGGTTCATATTATATAACATTATGAAAACTATTTGAACCATTACCATTATTAGGAATATGTTCTTGATTTGCTGCATCAATAAAATTTTGTTGTCTTGTTAATGGACCATTTTCTCAAATTTGATTAATTCTTGTTTGTAAGTCAGGATTATTAGGTTCTTTATATTTATTAGCATTCTTTCATCTTGAATTTGGTGTTTCAATTTCTTCTTTTCTAGTAACGAATTCTTTATATATTTCTTCTAATTTTTTAAACTTTTCTAATTCATCAACATTATTAAGAGCATTTACTATTTCTTTTAATAGTTGGATATTAATTCGATGTTGAAGTGACATATAAAAAGGATTATAAGAAACAGAATATCCTGCTTTACTTTCTGCATTATAAATTTTCTCTTCAACGTCTATATAGTCATTAATATTATTAATTAATTTACCTATATTTATTCTGAAACTGTCAATCATATTTTTCTTATATTCTTTAGGTGTGTTTTCTAATGTTTTTCTTAATAAATCATCTAACATATTCTTTATCTTCCTTTGCTTATTAAAATTAACTTAATAAAAATCCTAATATAGAAAATATCTATACTAGGAAAGAACATTTATTAAATTACTAGGTAATAATATCATATTTTTTTTAAAACACAAAGAAAAATTACTACTCCAGTTATAAGTAAAAATTAAATTCCTCAACTATTTTTTTATTTTTATTAAAACGGATTATAAATATTTTTTAAATTTTGAATAATATGTTCTCTTACTATTACATCTTTCATTGAATTAGTAAAAGCAGAAATTTTAGGCTTTAAAAGATTATAACGACCCATATTTTTTGGAAGTGTAGTATCTATTCTTGGCATATCTTTTAAATTATTATCACATACTTGTACTACTTCCGAATATAAATTAAGTATATTAGCATAAGCATTAAAAACTAATACCATATAATTAACATCTAAAAAATTATCAACTCCGTGTTGTTGCAAGATTTCTATAATTATTTTTTTATTAGCATTGATATCACCTGTTGATTCCATTTCTTTTAGAGCATTAGCAATTTTATCGGTTTCATCTACTCTTAATATACCTATCATTTTTAACTTTTCAACAGTACTGTAACATTCCTCATAAGTTGTATTATTTTTTAATTCATTTATACTCTGCTTTAATGTTTCACTATTTTGATATAAATCAATAACAGTGTTAATGTCTGTTACATTAACATTTAAAAAAGGAAGATTATTATCAATACTACTAAATATTTTATGAGTAACAGAAGTTGTTGGTATTTCATTTTTAATAACACCATAACTTAATAATTTATTACCGAAAACACTAGTACCCATCATAATTATTATGATACTACCTAAAATACTCATTCTAATAAAATTAATTAAAATTCCCGCTGTAGCATTTATTGCTTTGTGTTCAATTTTATTTTTATTAAAAAGTACAAAATATAAAATAATATAGATTATTCAAAATAAAATATTAATACCAATAATTCAAACAATAGCATATATCAAAAATCCAATATTATCAGTTAATAAATTCTTAAATGAAGCAAAACTACCGCTAAGGTCACTAAACCATGGTGATACCATATTTTAAAAGAATCTATTAACATTGGTTTAAATGCCAACATTAAACCAATACTAAGTAAATTACCAGCGCTAATAAATGTTAATGCTCTTCCCCCAATAAAAAAGCCAGCAACAATACCAAAAATAATAATAGCAAAAATAATAATATCCCATAATAATGGAGAAACATTAATAAATATCATATTTAAATACCCTTCCTTATTTATGAACAACTATAAAATAATGACGCTTACCTTTTTTAATAACTGTTACTTGATTATTAATTGCGTTTTTTTTACTAATAAGAAAATTTATATTGGTAATTTTTTCACCATTAACAACAATTGAACCTTGAATAATTAGTTCTCTTGCTATTCTTTTTGAATTACAAATTTGATTATTAACTAAAAAATCAATTATTTGTTCATTATGATTAAGATTAAAATGTGGTACATCTTTTAAAACCTGTAAAATCTCAGATGATTTCATTTGATGAATCCGGTCGTGGAAAAAAGCATTAGTAATATTAATAGCACTAAAATATCCATTTAATTTATGAATAAATACTGTTAATAAAGCTGCTAAAATCTTTTGTCCATAATGTTGCTTAACATCACTGTTATGAATTACTAAAATTTTTGCTATTTGTTCTTCACTAAATAAAGTTAAAGAATTAAAAAAAGTAGGCAAATCTTTATCTTCTTGATTAAATAAAAATTGATATAACTCATAAGGCGAAGTTTTTTCACTATTTAAAAATATAGCACCTTTTTCGCTTTTACCAAATTTTTCACCATTAGATTTAGTTAATAAATTAATAGTAATACAGGCAGCATGATGTTCATCACCTTTTTGTTTTCTAATTAAATCTAAACCGGAAGTAATATTTCCTCATTGATCACTACCACCAGATTGAATATAACATTGCTCTTTTTCATATAAATGATAAAAATCATACGCTTGTAATACCATATAAGAAAATTCAGTATAAGAAATTCCAGAATTTAAACGATTAGCAATCATTTCTTTGCCTAACATTTGATTAACATTAAAATGCTTACCAATATCACGCAAAAAAGTTGTAATTGTTAGTGGGCCTAATCATGTTTGATTATTAATAATTTTAATTGGTTTAATTTTATTGTTTAATGTTCCCAATGGTAATTTTAAAAATGTAATTCAAGTTTCTACATAACTATCACAATAATTTAACAATTGTTTAAAGGAAAGATTATTTAAATCACTTTTCATAGTAATTCACTTTTGATCAAAATTACAAATTTCATATAAAGTTTTTAGTAATGATGCTGATAATCCTAATTCTTCTCAAGGTAAGGGCAATGTTTTTAAAATACTACTTAAAGTCTGTTGATATTGATTATTTGGATTAATACTTTTAATAATCATCTCTAATGTTTCATATTCTTTATCATTTAATAAATTACATGTTTTAATTAATTCTAATGATGTTAAATTATCAATATTTTCATAACTTAATAATGTCACTAACTGCTCTTTTATTTTTCTAACATTAGTTTGTAACACATTTTCATCTAATAAATTACGTTCTTTATTTTTACCACTTGGATCACCAATCATTGCCGTTGTACCACCAATAACAGCAATTGGTTGAAAACCAAATATAGCAAAACGATGCAATAAAATAATTTGTAGTAAATTACCCAAATGTAATGAATCATTACTTGGATCAAAACCACAATATATTCCTTTTCCTAATTTTCCTGCATTAATTACTTTATCTATGCTACTAATATCTTTTAAGATATTACGTCATTTTAATTCGTCAATAATATTGGATTTTATTATATTATTCATAGCATCTCCTATTTATTTTCATCTAAAATATCATCAACTAACAAATCAATAGTTGTAATAACTGTATCGTTATTATTACTTGCATTATTGTAATTAATAGATGTAGTTTCTTTAAATATTTTATCGCGAAATTCTAGATAGCGCGATGGTAAACTATCATATATTTTTTGTTGTTC
Source organism: Spiroplasma endosymbiont of Nomada ruficornis (assembly GCF_964030795.1). Classification (NCBI taxonomy): domain Bacteria; kingdom Bacillati; phylum Mycoplasmatota; class Mollicutes; order Entomoplasmatales; family Spiroplasmataceae; genus Spiroplasma; species Spiroplasma endosymbiont of Nomada ruficornis. The sequence goes on from NZ_OZ034962.1 coordinate 383,653, forward strand.
TCTATTTTTTTTAATTTGTGCAATTCTAGTATTATCAAGATTACTAGAATTATTATACGCTACTTCTTTTTCACGAAAAATATTTTCTTTAGTTTTTTTATCAACATATTGCTCAATAGTGCTAGAACTGCTATCAGCTTTTTTAATATTAATTGGAATAGTAGTTATTTTTTGATGATTAAGACCAAATATAGGTGAAATAATACTACTTAACTGATAAGGTTCTTTTTTAGCATTATCAACATTAGTAGTAACATTTTCAATTTCAACTTCTGTATTTTCTATTGTCATAATAACTCCTTAATGATAATCAATAATTAAATTATAACATTTTAATGATTAATTATTCCTAATATAAAGTGAATAATTTTCATAATCTTCATTAAGATAAAAAAATTACTAGTGAATATCAATTAATTTTATAAAAAGTACTAATACTTTTCTCAAATTTATTTTTAATCAAAAATAAAATAATAAAAAAGTAGTACTTATTTATAAAGTACTACTAAAAGTGTATTAAATTGATTTTATTCAACACTAAATGTGTCATATAAATTTGAAGTATCAATATTATCAAACCCTACAGCAAAAAACTCACTAATAGATGAATCCAACCCATTAATTATTTTTAAGATTGCAACTAAAGATACGTTTCTTGTTCCTCTTTCAGCATCAGAAATATAATTACGATGTAGGCCGCTTGCTTCTCCAAGTTTCTCTTGTGAAAATTTTCTACCTTTTTGATTACGTAAAGTTTTCATTCGTTTTCCAAAAGCATTCAATAAATCTTGACGACCTTTGCTTAAAATTTCTTTCTTTTTCATTGTATGGCCTCCTCTTATACTTTTTATTATTAACTTACAATGTTTCTTGATACTTTTTCTTAATTTCGCGAATTAAATGATTAACCCCAGACTTAGTAATGACAAAACCAGTTTCTTGATAGTAAAGTTCACCCAATTCTGAAAGTGATGCTTCAGGATTTTTTAATCTTAAATTTGAAATAATTTGAGCTTTTAATGACAACGCTTTGAAAAGTTTTTTATCCTTTAAAACAGAAATCATTATAACTTGCTGGTCTCCAGCATTTAAAATTTTTTGTTGATTAGAAATATCAATATTATTAAAACGATTAATATTATTAAATAATTCTCGTGAAATGCGTTTATCTTCAAAAGCGAAAACTGCTTGTGGACAATCAATTATTTTTAAAAAGTCAGAAATTACATTAGATTTTTTTAGATAAAGCACCGTTTTATTACGACGTTTTATTATTTTAAAGTTTAATTTAAAAATTTGTAATAAAATATTTTTAATTTTTTTAGCCAACATATCATTATGAAATTGTAATTCCAAATGGTAGTTAGGTGTTGAAGGAGAATTGATACTGCCAACTACAAGGAAGATTCCTGCGATATACGCTCTTATACAATGCTCTTTTATTATATGCTGGTGCATAGCTTCTTTCTCAATAAAAAGATATTTATCTTGAAGCATTAAATCATTAATAATAAAATCAATTTTATTATTAATACGAATATTATACACCTTTGGACGCTCAAATTTATTTAAAACATCCACCATAACTATCAATTTTACATCTTTATATTGATTTTTTAAAAATTTATATATTAACCTAGTGGTTTTGTTATGAAAACTATGAATAATAATCTCATGATTTATTTTATCTGAATTTGTAATCTTACCATTAATAAGCGAATATGCTGATAGCAAAGATTTCTGACAACAATTTTTAAAACTTTTTTGACAGATTTCATCTTTTACACTTGTTGTAAATGATATCATTACTATCACCTCAATTGTACACTTTATTCATTAAAATTATCAATAAAATTTATTAAATATTGTGCTGCAATCGCTCCATCGTTAACAGCAGTTACTATTTGTCTTAAATTTTTAGCAATTACATCACCAGCTGCATATAATCCTGGGATTTTAGTTTGACACTTATCATTAACTATAATATAACCATTGCTATCACAAATATCTAAATCTTTAACAAATTTTGTAACAGGATCAGAACCAATATAAGGAAATAAGGCATCAGTAGTAATTTCACTAATTTCCTTAGTTTTAATATTTTGAATTTCTAATTTACCTACTTTTTTCTTATCCTCAGTACCTAATACTTTTAATACAACATGATCAGTTATTAAATTAATATTTTCATTATTTTTAACTTTATTAACGGTTTTATCATCAGCACGAAATTGATCACGACGATGAATAAGATTAACTTTATTAGTAAATCTTGTTAAATATAAAGATTCTTCACAAGCAGCATAACCACCGCCAACTACACTAATAATTTTATTCTTAAATAAAGCACCATCACAAACAGCACAATAAGAAACACCACGATTAGCATATTCTTCTTCACCAGGAACACCAATTTTACGTTCTAATGAACCAGTAGCTATAATTACTCCTTTAACAATAAGAACATCACCACTACTTAAAAGGACTGTTTTAATTTTATGATTTTCACTATCTGTAATTTTAATAACCTCATCAGTAACAAATTCAACTTGTAGTTTCTCAACTTGCTTTTGCATTTTTTCTGATAATTCAGGCCCTAAAATATAATCATAACCTGGATAATTTTCAATTTCAGAAGTTTTAATCATTTTTCCACCAACAATATATTTTTCAATAATCACAGTTTTAAGATTTGCTCTTTGTGCATAAATAGCAGCTGTCATTCCTGCTGGACCACCACCAATAACTACTAAATCATAATCATATTTATTTTCTTTATTAGTATGATTTTTCATATAATCATTCTCCTTTACGAAATCTTGATGGTGCAATAATTTGTGCAAATATTACTAAAATAACACCTAAAATAATTCACATTCCAGAAACTATCATTGAAGTTGAAACATTGGCTATTTTCATAATGTCTCTATTATCACGAAGTGGTTCTAAAATCATTCTAATAATACCATAAAAGACAAAGTATAAACTACCTGATACTCCTGCATACGTTACTCGATAATTATTAGGATTATACATAGTATTTAAAGATTTAGAATGTGGTTGCATATTATATTTAATCTTTAAATATCATTTTTTTATCTTTGATTTAACTTTTGAATGTGTTTTAACATCTTTTCAAGGTATTTTTTCAACACTTTTAACACTATTCTTATTGGGTGTAAAATCAAAATATGCTTGTTTTCAACTTTCATATTTAAATTTACGATATCCATGAATTTTTTTAATAACCGTTCAAGGTTTTAAAAAATCTTTTCCAACAATTGGATTAGTCTTTAAAGGCGAAATAAATTGCGAAGAATCTAATTTTCATGTTTTTTTACTAAATATTTGTCCTGTTTTTGGTACAAAAAACGTTAAAAAGAATCAACTAAATAATGAAGATAATGACTCATATAAAAATAAAGGTTGACGATAAACAGCAACAGGATCTCGATTATCGCTATTAAAACCATAATGTAAATGATTATTTATTCATGTTGGTAATCAACTGAAAGGATGAGCAACATCAGTTCCTAGTAATTCTTGATTAAAAAAATTACCTCATCTACCAATCGCTTGACCTAATAAAATATTTGGAACAATACAATCAATAAAAACTCACATTGAAATTTGTAACTGTTTTGAAGTACGATAAAAAATAAAGAACCCTACTATCATTCCAACTGTAACGCCTCCTTCAATTGCCATACCACCTCTTCAAACGGCAACTACATCAAGTGCATTTGCAATTGTGCTAGTATTATTAAGAACATATCATGCTCTTGCTCCTATTAATCCTGCTAATGCAATAACTAATGTTCCTCATTCTAAAGTTTTAGTTGGAATATTACGACGATATAATTTTATTCATGAAGCAATGACAGCAGTTAAAAAACCTATTGCCATTAATACTGAATAAATATGAATTCCCGTTCCCGGAATATCGGTAATTAAACTATTGTATCCATCATCATTAATCATATTTTTTCCTTTTTGATAATTTAATAATTAAATTATTTCTTTTTTGTTAAATTTCTAATTATTTGTTTTTGAAAACTAGCAGTAGCGTCTTGACCTTCATCTTTTAACTTTAAACTAATAACTGCTGCTTCAATTAAATCAGCTAAATTTCTTCCTGGACTAACAGGAATAATTATTTTAGGCACTTTAATTTCAAAAAAAACATCAAAGTTATTATGATCACCAAGTCGATCAACTTTAGTTCAACCATCATTTTCAATTCTAATTAAATTAATAATTAAATTTACTTGACTCTCATGCATTATAACATGATATCCATACATTTTGGTAATATCTAGGATACCTATTCCTCTAATTTCAATTAAATTTTTAATAATCGGATTAACTTTTCCTACAATTTTATTGCTGACTTTTAAAATATCAATACTATCATCGCCAACAAATAAGTGCCCATTACGTAATAAATCTAATGTTGTTTCTGATTTACCAATACCACTTTCACCTGTAATTAGGACACCATAACCAAAAATATTTACTAGAGTACCATGTAAACGTTTAGATTCAGATAAACGTTCAACAATATACGTAGAAACTGTTGCTGCAAATTCAGAAGTAAAAAATAATACTTCAATAATTGGAACTGTTGAATTAATTGCTTTAGCACAGTCACATAATTCTTTTTTAAATTTAAAATTAGGTGTTACAAAAATAGCAGGAATATGATCTTCTAAAATATTACTAAAATGGTTCTTAAATTCTATTTTTGGTAAAGAAGAAATATATTCGCTTTCTTTACTGCTTAATAAAATTATACGACGACTACGTGAGATTTGTTTAGTTTTAAATCCTGTTAACTCTAAACCACCACGATTAGTACCAATATTAGTAATAATTCTTTTTTCAATTGGAATTTTGGGATTAATATATAAAATTGTTAAATTAAATTTTGTTATTATTTCGCCAACACTAAGGTTTTCCATACTTAATTTCCTACCTTTTATAATTAAAATTTTTGATGAATTTTAAACATAATATAATTATATATAATATATCAACAGAAAGTTTATTATTAACAAAAAATATACATAAGTTTCTAAAAACGCTGAATTATACTTGTAAGTGCAAGTAAATAAAATTGCAAAAAATTCTCATATAAAAATTTCATAATGCTAAATTTAGTTTAGAAAAAAGTAAGGAGTTTTTATATGAGTTATAAACATCTTGGCATAGATGAAAGGATTTATATTGAGAATCAATTGAAATTTAAATTTAAAATTAGTGAAATAGCTAAAAATCTTAATCGAAGTATTAGTACTATTATTCGAGAAATTAATAGAAATAAAGATAATAATCATTATTTTTCATTAATTGCACAAAATAAAGCTGAAAATCGAAAACAATCACATATTAGTTTTCATAAGTTTAAAAATAAGAATTTAGTAAAATATGTACAACAAAAATTACTATTAGGTTGATCACCTGAACAAATTTATGGCAGAATTAAAAATTTTCATAAAGAGTGAGTTATTAGTTTTAAAACAATTTATACTTGAATTTATTTTGGAATGCTTGATAAAGTTACTAGTAAAAATTTAAGAAGAAAAGGTAAAAAACGAAAATCTAAAGAAAATCGTGGCAAGTTTAATGGTAAATCAATTAAAGAACGAGATATAAATGTTAATGATCGTATAACACTTGGTCATTGAGAAGGAGATACTATAGTATCATCACGAGGTAAAAGCAAATCATGTTTAATAACTTTAGTTGAAAGAGTATCACGATTTACTTTAGCAATATTAGTTAAAAACAGAACTACTAAAGTTATTAATAAAAATGTCAGTTATTATTTATCAATTCTTCCTAAAAACATTGTTAAAACTATTACTTTTGATCGTGGCAAAGAATTTTCAAATTGACAACAACTTGAAAAAAATTTAGATGTAAAAATTTATTTTGCCAATCCATATTCACCTTGACAAAGAGGTACTAATGAAAATACTAATGGTTTAATTAGAGAAAAATTTCCTAAAAAATTTATTTTTTCAAAAACTAATAAAAATGAAGTTCATAAATTTATATTGTCTTTAAATCAAAGACCGAGAAAAATACTAAATTATCTTTCACCAATCGAATATTTGGATAGAAAAATAATTTAGTTGCACTTACCTTTACAATTCAGCACATTGATCTAAAATTAGCTTTATTATTTGGACGTTTTGTATCTAAATTTGTTTCAATATAATCACAAATACGATTACGAAAGACTTTAACTAATTTTTCATTTTCTTTATCAGCAAAATTAAAATCAGCAAAATTAAAAATTCGTTCTCAACCGACTTCTAGACCAAAAAGTGATTTATATATTGTCTTAAATTGGTTTTTATTAGTTTTAACTTGTTCTAAATATGAAACGATTACTGCTCATAATAAACAATTACCATCTCTTTGTACATCTTTAATTGCCATGGTGATGTGTGCTCCTTTAAAAGAAAAACAGTTACTTTAAAAATAAAATAATAAACTGAAATTTTGAATAAATATATTGGGGTTTTAATCTTCGTTGCTTTGCAATTCATCGTAAATTGGTAATAAATATTACTACTTATAATATAACAAAAAAACAAAAAAATAATAGCAAATCATTATTAAAATATTATATATAAATATTTCATAATTTAATTTTATTTAATAAAAAATATATTATAATACTGTCCTAACAAAATAAAATTAACCTATAAATAAAATATAAGGAGATTTTTAGAAATGAAAATTCAGAAACTTAAAAAAATAAATTTAATAACACTATCACTATTGATTTTAACTATTTTGGTTATATTTACTTCTTTAACCCTAATAGATTTTTTTAACATAAAAAATGATATAAAATATATTCCTTCTTTCTATAATCATTATCGAAAACAAGAAATAATAACAAAAGAAAATGGTTTTAATTTAATAAAAGAACATGGTTTAATTTATATGTTAACTAATAATAAATTATATTTTTGTAAACATTACCTCTTCCAAAATATTGTTGAAAACTATAATCTTAAATCATTAGTACAACTAAAAATTGGAATTGTTTTTGCTATAATTTTAAGTCCAATAATTTTATTATTTATAACTATATTACTAATCTTTTTAAATATTTATTTAAAAATAAAAAAAGTAGATAATAACTTTTGAGATGCTATTGAAAATTGTGAAATTATTAATAATTACTATGTTCATTAATTTTTTATTTATTATTAGAAATTAAAGTAAGAAATTTAAAAACTATTGATTATATTTATTATTTAATATAGTAAGCATAGATAAAATTATATGCTTACTATAAATTTTTAATTACTCTTGATAAAACTAACTGAATATTATCATTATAAATTTCTACCTTTCCTTCCATTAAAATTACTTTATTAACTTGTAAATATTCTTGATATATTTGATATAACTTTTCAAAAACCGTTACTTCAATAACATTACTATCATTTTGCATTTCAAAAAAAGCCATTAATTTTTTAGTTTTAGTTTTAATTACTCTAATATTATTGATAACTCCATATACTCTAACATGTTGATCAACATAATTATTAATATATGCTAAATCAATAGCTTTATTATGAGGATCTAATTGCTCTTTTCATAGTAATTTAGGATTATATTTTAAATAAAGTCCTAATGCACGATGTTCATTAATACTATTATTATTTCAATCATCTTCTCTTTGTAACATAATTGGTTTAGCAATTAAATTAAAATTTAATGATAATTCGCCACTAGTTTCATTTTTTACCTGCACCATATTGGCATATTCTAATGCAGCATCCAAGTTTAATAATAACATTGTTCGATTTGATTGAATATCATCTAAAGCACCAGCAGCAATTAAATGTTCAATGTTTTTACGATTCAAACCAATAAATATTGCTCGAGCACAAAAGTTAAAAAAATCTTGAAAAAATCCATTACTAGTACGTTCTTTAATAAGATTACTACAACTACCTTGACTCATTTGCTTAATTGCTTGTAAACTATAACGAATAGCTTTTTTACCACCATCAATTAAAAAATCAATGTCAGAAAATTGAATTGATGGTGGTAAAACTTTAATTTGATATTTTTGACATTCATTCAAATATTGTAACATTTTTTGATCATTACCAATAACGCTACTTAATAACGACACCATAAATGCCAATGGATAATTTGCTTTTAAATAAACTAAATAATAACTAATTAATGAATAAGCGACAGCATGAGATCGATTAAATCCATAACCAGCAAATTTTTCAATATCTTCTCATATTTTCTTAACAACTCTTGGTGAATAACCTCTATTAACAGCACTTTTAATAAATGAGTTTGCTTGTTCTTTCATAACTGTAGTATCTTTTTTACTAATTGCACGACGAATTAAATCAGCTTTTCCTAATGAATAACCAGCAACTTTCTGTAAAATTAATAATATTTGTTCTTGATAAATAATAATGCCATAAGTTGATGCTAAATAAGGTTTTAAATCTTCATGAATATACGTAACTTTTTGTTTTCCTAATTTACGATTAATATAATCTTGAATGTACTCTTGTGGTCCAGGACGAAATAAAGAAGAACTAGCAATAATATCTTCTAAGTTATCAACTTTCATTTTAATTAAAATTTGACGCATTCCTGAAGATTCCAATTGAAAAATACCGGTTGTATCACCATTTTTAATAATGTTAAAACTTTTTTCATCATTTAAAGGAATTTGAGATAATTTTAAATTTAAAAAATAATGTTTGCTTACTTGTTGTAAAATATTTTGCAAAATAGTTAAATTACGTAATCCTAAAATATCCATTTTTATCAAACCAAGAGTTTCTAGGGTTTGCATTGGAAATTGCGTTTGATAAATACCTTGAAATCCTAATTGTAATGGAATAGCAGTAACTAACGGTGCTCTTGTAATAACGATTCCTGCTGCATGAGTACTAGTTTGTCGTGGAAAACCAAGAATTTCTTTGGTTAAAATAAACAATAAAGGATACTTATTTGCATATCATGCTAATTTTGGTGATTGTTTAATAGCCATATCTATTTCAAAATTATATTGAATTGGTATTAATTTTGTCATTTCATTAATATCTTCAATATTAACTTGAAAAACTCTTCCCAAATCACGAATTGCCATTTTACTAGCAATTGTTTGAAAAGTAACAATATATGCAACATGTTCTTTGCCATATTTTTGATGAATATAATTAATAACTTCATCTCTTCTTGTATCTTCAAAATCTATATCAATGTCTGGTAATGATATTCGTTCTGGATTTAAAAATCTTTCAAAAATTAAATTATAAGCAATAGGATCAACACCAGTAATTCCTAAAACATATGCCACTAAACTACCAGCAACACTTCCTCTACCTGGTCCAACCATTATATTCTTGCTTTTTGCAAATTTAACATAATCATTAACAATTAAAAAATAATCAGCAAAACCCATTTCATTAATTACTTGTCATTCATATAAAACTCTTTTAACGTATGTTTCAGGAATTTCACGACTTTGAAAATGCGCTTCTAATCCCTGCTTACATAATTCTTGCAAATATAAATTACTAGTAAGATTATTAGGGCAAGTAAATTTTGGTAAACTTAATTCTGCACTATTTGGCTTATTTTTAGGAAATTTTAAATTACATAATCAAATAACCTTTTCAATATTTTCAATAATTTCATTTGGATAATGTTGCATTAAATCTTGTTTAGTTTTATATAAAAACTCATTACTTTTTGATAAATCTTCTGATTTTAATGTTTTTTGTTCTTTAATAGCTTGTAAAATTTGATAAGTACGATGTTGTTTTTCATCTAAATATAAAACCAAATCAATTGGAATAATATTAGATGTAATCGATTTTAATAAAGTAATATTATCCATATCACTAGGTACTAAACCAAAATAAACTAATTCATGACCTGTTGAATTTAAAATATCATAATTATTTTTAATATATCTAATATTTTTATTATTAGCATGAATAATAACTAAAACTTCACGTGTTTGATTAAGATATTTTTTTACATCATTAGTAGTAACAATATTATTATTAGTACTAATAATAGTAGAAAGCTCTATTAATCTTTGATAACCAGCATATGAAGTTGCCATAATAGTTAATTCAACTTTATCAGTAGCACTTTCTCAAACACAATTTAAACCAATTAATGGTTTAATATCATTCTCTATACATAAATTACAAAATTCATAAGCACCATACATTATATTTTTATCTACTAAAGATAGAACTTTTAAATTATTTTTTTTAGCAAATTCAATATAATCACTTATTTTAATAGTTGATGAAAGAAATGAATAATTAGAACGAACATTTAAATTAACTATATATTTCATACTATCCCCTACAATTCTTGAATGACTTATATTACAAGTTAATTTTAACATCATTTTATCTTGCTAGGTTATTCTTAAGTTATTGTTTTTAATACAAAACTATTTAAAACACTTAAAATCAACTTTTTTAGAAATAAAATAAAAAAATAAATTTTATTTCTAAAATTTATATTAAAAAAGAAAAAATAAACATTATTTTTTTCAATAGCTGAATTATACTTGTAAGTGCAAGTAAATAAAATTGCAAAATTCGGGAGCGTACCGAAGATGTCGATAAATAAAAATTTTTAAAAATAACTCCTTTCTTTTTTAAACTATTAAATTAAAAAATAAATGACAAAAGACGAGAATAAAATTCTTGTCTTTTTTTGTAATTGTAAAATTTTAAAATTTTTAATAACCGTCTTTAGCACTATTATCAACACGTGTTAGGGAAATAAAAAAGTGAACTACAACATAGTTGTTAAAAATAGTAGCTAGCATGTGGACTTGCATGGATAAATAAAAAGTGGAGTGATACCTAATAAAATATACTAACCAGAAATGGTAATTCTTGGGGTGGGAGCGAATTGGAAACTAGTATATATAGACCCGGAGTGGGGACCAACTATTATTCTTTATTTAACCAACCTTGCCACTACCAAGTGAGCAAGTGTTGGTTTTATTTTTTATTTTTTTTTGAAAAATTTTTGGGCGAGAAAATAAATTTCAAACTTGTAAAAAAAATTGAGCGGGACCGGTTCAATTAAAATATTAATTTGCTAAACGCAAATTAAATAAATATTGAATCGAATGCCTCAATGTTTTTTAAAATTTCACAATTTATTTTTGAGCCCAGAATTGCTGGAATGAATAAAACAAATAGTAGTATTATTAATAATCTAAGAATAAAAATATATGTTCTTTATGCTAGAAGCAACAGAACATATTAGGAAAGGATTATTATGCAAATAGAATTTAAAAAAGAACAAATTGTTAAAGATAAACCACAATCTATTCTTATGGATTATGTTGAATATAAATTATCTCTTCCAAAATGAATGATTAAAAATAATTCTTTTATTGTTGATAACAGTTGCACATATTGAGTTTTTAATTTAGAAAATATTAAAAAAGAATTAAGTGGTAATGAATTAATAAAGTTATTAGAACCATATATTAAAGACCAAAAAATAACTGTTAATAAACCAACTGCTCCAAAAGAATATTATCTTAATGATATAAAACTTGAACAATTAACATTTTATGAACAGCATAATAGTTGATTTATGGGTGAAATAACAGATAACAAAACTAAAATTACTAATCCTTGTTTTAAATATAACATTACGTGAGAAGAAAACAGAAAAGGTTTTAAAATAAATAATCCATATAAACATGATGATTTACCAATTAATTATATATTTACTTCTTATAAGGAAATTTCAACTCATAATGAAAAAGTATTTTTGTTGAACATGTAAACAAAATAAATTAGATTATTTATTCTTTAATACTAATGATATAAAAACAAGAAAATATTTTTTAAGAGATAAAAATAGTAAAGCAATTTGTTATGACTGTATTTTAAATATTAGGTTAAGTAGGAGGTATAAATATGAATAAAGAAAAAATACTTGAATATCTTAAAGATGAATGAGAATGAAATAAAGAAATGAGAGACGATGAAAAAGTAACTAAACTTTGAAAAAGTTGTTTTAATGGAAGATTAAATCTTATATCTCAATTAAATCAAAAAATTAAAAATGGTGAATTTGATTAATAATGCAATATGACTTAATTATTGGGATTGACCCCGCTGGTATTGGTAATAATGGAATTGTTATATATTCAAATGAAACAAATAGGATTATTTATACAGAAACATTCAACACAACACATGTTTTTGAAAGTAAAAATCGTTATAAAAGAATATTATCAATAATCAAAGAACAATTTTTTGAAAACAAAATATTAGTTATTGTAGAAAATTTCTTTTTAAGTTCAAAACAATTATTAACTAATCCATTAGCAACTCCTAAAATTATTGGTTCATTAATGGTATTAGTACAAGATGTTTTCAACTGAGATTATCTAGAAAACCAACCAAAAAATAAAAATAAAATAACAAATTATAAAGGAAATATAAAATTAACAAAACATGAACAAGATGCATATAAACACATTCAATACTATTTAAGGAATTATAAAAATGAAAGATAAAGCCAATTATGTCAAATTAACAGTAAAACTAAGTAACACTATTGAAGCAAAATATTACGAAAAAGGTAATAAAGAATTATATTATAGTGTTCGTGGTCAATGAAATGGTTTAAACTATGTTACTTTAATTTTTAATAATCCAAAATTTTATAACCGATGTATTTTATTAAACAAAAACGATGAAATTATTGTCACTGGTCAAATTTTTAATACTTTAAACATTCCTAAAAATCGTGTATTTTGTTCAATTAATGTTAAATGATTTAAAAAATGAAAAGAGTAAAAAATGATATGATGAGAAATTTTATTAATAGCACCAATATTAATAACAAGTATAACACTAATAATATTTTTGATATTTATTATTAAAGAATTAAAAAATGAATATAAAGTATTAAAAATATTAAGTGAAATTGCTAATCAAATTGAAAATAAGGAGAATAAATAATGAAATGTTTTCTTTGCATGCATGGAGAAATATATTCTCCAAAAACCTTGTATAAAATAAAAAAATTGAAAAAAATAATTTACCAAGATAGAGATATTGATAGTGAAGATTTTAAGAAAAGATATGAATATCTTTTAAAAAAATTAGGTGATGGTGATAATCAAATTATTTGAATAAATTTCTTAATAAAGCAAGAAAGAAATAATAGAAAGGAGAATAAATAATGAATAAAGAAGTATGTTGTGAAGATTGTTGTGTATGTGATAAAAAACATGATTTATTTACTTGCGAAAAAAACTGCTGAGAAAATGTATGTGAACATTGTTATCAAGGTGATAAAGAACATAGAAATAAAGTTGATGAAATTAATAAATCAAGACATAAAAATTGTATTAATAAAGAAAGATTTATGCAATATATTAAAAACACATATCGCTTAAACGGATATTATGAAGAAGTTTATAAACCAATTAAAACCAGAATTAAAGACCGGTGATTTGATAATGACTAATTATTTACTTTCAATTGACCCAAGTATTAAAAATACTGGATTTACTTTATGAAAAAAAGTTTATTTACATGATAAATATGATTTTTGAAATTGAAAACCAATATTTGTTAAAAGTTATAATTTAAAAGAATATGATGGACAAAGAAAATTTTATTGAGATATAAAAGTTAATGATAATGAATTGGATTTAATTATTGAACGTGGTACTTTTAATTCAAAAAATGGTATTGGTTATGAAACTCAAGAACATTTACGTGGTTTTATTGCAGGACAATTTAATAAATTATTAACAAAAGATATGTTAATAAGTCCAAGTGAATGAAAGAAATGATATGAACGTTATGACCCACCTATTTTTTGATTAAGACCTTGAGATAAAGAACTAAGTATATATGTTGCTGAAGAAATTATTAAAGAAAATAATTGAAATATAAAAATATCAAATCATGATGAAGCAGATAGTTTATTAATTGGTTGATATTATTTAAATAAGGAGAATAAATAATGAATAAAGAAAAATTACTTAAATATATGAAAGATATAATTAAATGAACTAAAAAAATTAATTATACAAACTCTGATTTGGACAAAAATATTTTAAATTTATTAATTGAAAAAATAGAAAAAGGTGAATTTGATAATGACTAAATTAACAGATTTATTTGGTCAAGATAAAATAGAAATATTTTCACCAAATCCCAAAGATTTAACAGATAGTAATGATATAAAAGCAATTATTTTATGAAAATATCCTAATGTTATTGCTGAATATTTAGTTGTTTCTCAACCACATGCAAATACTGCTATTTTAGTTGGTGATAACGTTCACTATACAGGTTGAGTTGAAGTGTTTATTAAACCAAAAAATGAAGGAGTAAATGAAAATGCCAAATGACACGAATGTACAATCAAATAACTATACTTTATTAAAAATAATAAGAATTGGAATAAGTCCATTATCAGCAATGATTGGTACAAGTGCTTATTATGGTCAAATTATTGGTAATCCAGTATTAGGAAGTATTAATGCTTTATTATTTAGTAAAAAGTTAGGAATTGATATATGAAACTTAAATCAAATGCCAAGTACTAAAAAGAAAATATTAAATTCAAGTAAAAAAAATATTATTAGGTTTAGGAACTATTGGTTTAATTAATTATGCAAAATTTACAAAAATCAATCCTAATCCTGAACCACCACCTTGATTAACAACTACTACCACAGAAACACCACCATGACCATTATTATTAACTAATGATAATAAACAACAAATGGATTGAGATACATATATTAGTTTAAGTACTTATGGTATATCAAATCTAATTGGTGGGTTAAGTGAACTAATACCTAATAGATTTGAAGTAATAAGAAAAATATGTAATATGGCAACTAGTGGATGTCTAATTTCAAGTGGTGTAGCTATGGGTATAAATAATGATTTTAATAATGCTTATGCAGTACCAACAATAGTTGCTGGTGCAAGTGAAATTATACATAATTTATTACCTATGGAAACTACAAATTATAATCAAGAAATGCAAGAAACATCATTTACAAATGAAACAAGAAGATTAATTAATAGTGATGCTATTAGTAATAATAGTGGAAGTAGTGATGTTTTATATGAAAGACCAACTACATATGATAGTTTATAAAGGAGATGATAACTAATGAATAAAGAAAAATTGATTGAATATTATAACAATGAAATTCAGACATATAAAGAAAGAATGGAACAATTAAATAAAGAAATATCTTTATTGGTAACTATTATAAGTAATTCAAAATCAATGATTGAAAGAATTAATAATGGTCAATTTGACGAATAATTAAAAATAAATAATTGAAAGGAAATAATTGAAAATGAAAGAATTTTTACATGAATTAATTATTATTGGAACAAGTGTAGGAACATTAATTTGTAGAGAATTAATTGTTTGATTTAAAAGATTTATTACAACTCCAAAACATATTAGAAGAAATAATAAAGTGATGAAACATCAAAAAAAATTAGCAAAACTTAATGAAAAAATTAATGGAAAAGAAAATAAATAATAAAGGTGTGATTTAAATGTTAGAAAATGAAACTAATGTTGAACAAAATACTGAACCTTTAATTGAAAATAATAATTTACAACAAGAGCAAGAAATTAAGATTGTTGAATTAGAAAATAAGTTAAATAAACTTAATCAAGAAATTAAAGAAAAAGAAATAATTAATATATTTAAAAAATATCAAGTTAAAAAAGAATTTTATGAATTTTTAAAATTTAAAACAAGTAATATAGAAAATTCAAAAATTGAAGAAACTATTAAAAAAATGATTAAAGAACAACCACTATTTAAAGAACCAATTAATACAGGTGGTAAACAAGAAACAATATTAACAAATCAAGAAACTTCAATAAAAAGTAGTTTATTAGATTATAAAAAGAAAAATAATTTATAAAAGAAAGGAAAATTTAAAATGCCAAATCCAGTGCCATTTAAACAAAATTTAGATAATACTACAAAATTAGTAGAAACACCTGAATTTATAGAATTTTATAAACAATCAAATAGTCCATGAGCAAGTTTTTTTCCAATTGAAATGGTTAATTCTACAAAAATTGAATTTATAGTTAAAAAACCAAAAGACCCAACATTCAAAATACTTCATTGAAATGATAAAAGTAAAGGATTAGAAGTTGGTTATGTTGATACTGATAAAATTATTAAAGAAATTACAAAAGAAGCTAGTACAGGAGAAATGATTGGTGAAGTTGATTTATTTGCAGATAATGGGCAAAATTTACTAGAAAGTATGCAATATGAAGTTGCTAATGATTTAGCAGATTATTTAGCAAATAATGATACAAATACAATTGCTAAATCTGCCAAAAAAGTAATCATTACTGATACAACACCAGTAGGATATTTAAAATCAATGTTATCAGCATGAAATACTTTATTTCAATTAAGAAATAGTAATAATTGTAAATTTTTTATAACAAATAGTCTTTATGATACTTTATTTTATTTAGCAGATAATAAAGGTTTAATTACTGATAATCAACTAGCACAACAATTAAGATTAAATGGAACAAATTTATATATTAAAGGTGTATTATGTCAAATTGTTATGGATGATTATATGACATTTAAAAATACTGAAAATAAAAATCAAATTATGAATTTTGTTTTAGCAACACCAAAAGCAATGAAAAGATATATGTTACAACAAACTAGTATATATGTTGAAGATATTAAAGATGGTAAAGTTCCAAAAAGATATTTAGTTGGTGGACAAGTAACAGGAGAATCTATTCCTTATATGTCAAACTCAGAAACAGAATCAAGATGAATGTTATGTGGTATTGTTAATAAAAAATATTTAAGTGAAGAAATTACAACATTAACAACTAATATTACTGCTGATACTACTAAAAAGAATAAATTATTAGATACAACAATTAAAAATACAACTGAACTAAATAATTTAAATCCAAATTTAACAACTCCAATTATTAATTATTTTAGTGATGCCCAAGGTCAAGTTGATGTAAGTAATCAAAACCAAAAAGCAGGAGATTTATATGTAGTAATCACTACTAATGACACTGATAAAAATTATCAAGGTTCAACAAATCCTATAAAAATAACTATTAAATAAGGATAATTATTATGCCAATTGGTACAACTAGTACAGCAATACTTTTAAACATAAATAAACCAAAACATACTAGAACAAGTCAACAACAAGAACATAAAAGTTGATGATGAGAAATTTTAGAAATGATTGGTGTACAAGTAATAGCAGTAGCACTTGCTCCTTTTACTGGTGGATTAAGTGAAAGTTTAGCACTTGGTTTAGGTGCAAGTGATTTACTTGCTAGTATTAGTGCTGTTGGTGTAGAGTTTTTAACTGATTTTACTATTAATCAAGTTTATGATTATTTAAAAGGAAATGTTACACCATTAAATACTTTTTTTAATATATTACCTGCATTTGCTGGACTTAATAGAATTAGTCGTGGTTATCGTACAACTAAATTTATTAGTTTAGCAGAAAAAACTAAAACATTAGAACAAATTGGCATTAAAAAAGCAAAAAATTTACAAGAAATCATTAGTCAAGTAAGTGGAAAAGAAATTTTAACAGATAAAATTATTGGAAATAAACGTTATTTATTTAATTATAACCATGCTCCAAATCGCGAAACAATAATACAAAATTTAGGTTTTGTTGCTGAAAGACAATATAAAAATAATTTTGCAAAATTAGAAGTACAAGAATTAAAAAATTATTTATTATTACAAAATGAATTAATAAAGTTAAGTCCACAGTTAACTCCTAAATTTAAAATTAAAGATATTGATAAAGCAAACAATTTTTTACAAAAATATAATACTGATTTAAAAGAAGTATTAAAAATGAACCAACATGACTGATTAAATTTAGTTCATACAATACATGCAGAAAATAGATATGGAAAATCTTTAATTTTAGATTTACAACAAATTCGTGCTAATGCAATTAAATTTAATTTTAAAAATAGTTCAATTCATAAATTAGTATTAAAAGCAAATCAAACTTTTAAATATTTTGATATTAAATTTTATTTTAAAAAAGGTTTAAATAAATTTTGAAAAGATACTTCATATTTTGAAAAAATAAGAATAAATATTTATAAATTACAAGAGAAATTCGAAAAATTAGAAAAACAAGCATTTGAAAAAATTAATAAATTAAAAGAAAAAACAATTGATGTATTTACAAGTGCTGAAAAGAAAGCAATTAAACATGCACAATTAATTCCATTAAATTCACCAGTATTTATGGCTTGTAAAATTCAACCTTTATCATTAGATAAATGTGGAATTACTATTTATCATCGTAATCCTAAATATAAACCAATTGTAGTTATTGATAGTATTATCAAAGCAGAAACTTTTGTTATTCAAATACATCCATTTCATTGATATAGATGATATAGCGGTTGATATATTGGATATGGAGTTAGTCAAAATAAATGATTAAAGATAGTTTTAAAATTTATAGGCAAATATTAAGGACAATTAGAACTTATCATAAAGTAGTTAATGTTATTAATAATCCTATTGATAATGTCAATAAATCATTTAAAAGGGTGGGTTTAAAATTATCAGTTAATACTGTATTTGGTACTGGATTGTTAAGACATTTAGAAAAATTTGCATATAATCAAGTTGTAAAAAAAGGAAAGAAAAAATTACAAAAAGAAATTATACATATATCACATAGAAAAACTAAATCAAAAACCAAACGTTATAAAAAAGCATTTTTTAAGGAATGATAAAATATGATTAATAAACTTTGAACTGGTGTCAGTTTAGAAAATTATAATAACTGATATCCATTAACTGGAACAATTACAGAAACACCACGACAATATATAAATACATGACCAAATGTTGATGATTGATTTAAAACATTTGCTATTCGTGCTCAAAATGATATTAATGCTTATCTTGATTTTATTTTATCTAAATTTCCTTTTGATAGTTTTAAAGATGAATTAATTAAAGAAACTTTAAGAGATATGGTTTATGTTATGGTTGAACATTGAGTATTTAATCGTACACCAATTGAATTTAATGTTGATGCTACTATTCAATTTAATAATGGTAATCAATTTAGTGCAAGTAGTACTCCTACGATTAATATTTGAGATTTAGCACCTAGTAGAATGAAAATATGAGCAAGATTAACAGAATTAAAACAAATATTTTCAAATTATAATAATGATGAAATAGATGTTGAAAAAATTAACTTAAAAGCATTTTATACTAGAAACCAAGTTAATGAATTAATTCAAGAACAAAAAGAATTTACATTATCAAAGCAAATAAAATTATATGATGATACCATTAATGGTAATAAAAATGAAACATATAGGGGACCAGTTACAAATTTAATAAATAAAGGTTATGTTGCAACAGAATATGACTCAAAAACTGAAACTATGATTTTAGATTGACCTAATGAAATTGGAACATTACCACCTGATGTTTTACAAAACAATCCACAAATTGGTGATTATACACATGCACCAACTTGTGATTTTTCTGCTAAACAACAAAAACGAATTACTACAAATGAAAATGAAATTACCAAATTAAATAGTGAATTAATTAAAACAAACGAAAATATTAATGATGTTAAAAATAATTGATTTAATATTGAAACTAGTCCCTTATGAAAAAAAGTTGAAAATAATAATATAGAAATATTTAAATGATATTTTATTAAAATCAGTTATCAATATTCAACAGAAAATAACTTTATGAAATTTTATAAAGTAATTAAAATTTATTTAAATAATGTTTTTAACGAATTTGAATTGTTAAATGTTGATTCCATGACTTATGGAGAACAAATACAAAATAAAAATATTTTAAATATTGGAACTATTTACTATAACAATAAAAAGAAACAATTTAGTGGTGGTGGTAATTCTTATCCTGAACTTGGAAAAATTAATTTAATTGGTGATATAGAAGAAATATATCAATATTAAGGAATAGATACACCAACTGAATTTATAGCAGAAGAAAATACTGAACATGATTATTATACAAAACTAGAAACAAATCAATTATTAGATAAAAAACAAGATAAGTTAATTGCTGGTGAAAATATTAAAATTGATGAAAATAATAAAATTAGTGCTACTTGCGGGAAAACTGATTTAACTGATTATTATGCTAAATTGTCAA
Organism: Spiroplasma endosymbiont of Nomada ruficornis; assembly: GCF_964030795.1. Lineage (NCBI taxonomy): Bacteria > Bacillati > Mycoplasmatota > Mollicutes > Entomoplasmatales > Spiroplasmataceae > Spiroplasma > Spiroplasma endosymbiont of Nomada ruficornis. The sequence goes on from NZ_OZ034962.1 coordinate 403,934, forward strand.
GGTAAGTGCAACTAAATTATTTTTCTATCCAAATATTCGATTGGTGAAAGATAATTTAGTATTTTTCTCGGTCTTTGATTTAAAGACAATATAAATTTATGAACTTCATTTTTATTAGTTTTTGAAAAAATAAATTTTTTAGGAAATTTTTCTCTAATTAAACCATTAGTATTTTCATTAGTACCTCTTTGTCAAGGTGAATATGGATTGGCAAAATAAATTTTTACATCTAAATTTTTTTCAAGTTGTTGTCAATTTGAAAATTCTTTGCCACGATCAAAAGTAATAGTTTTAACAATGTTTTTAGGAAGAATTGATAAATAATAACTGACATTTTTATTAATAACTTTAGTAGTTCTGTTTTTAACTAATATTGCTAAAGTAAATCGTGATACTCTTTCAACTAAAGTTATTAAACATGATTTGCTTTTACCTCGTGATGATACTATAGTATCTCCTTCTCAATGACCAAGTGTTATACGATCATTAACATTTATATCTCGTTCTTTAATTGATTTACCATTAAACTTGCCACGATTTTCTTTAGATTTTCGTTTTTTACCTTTTCTTCTTAAATTTTTACTAGTAACTTTATCAAGCATTCCAAAATAAATTCAAGTATAAATTGTTTTAAAACTAATAACTCACTCTTTATGAAAATTTTTAATTCTGCCATAAATTTGTTCAGGTGATCAACCTAATAGTAATTTTTGTTGTACATATTTTACTAAATTCTTATTTTTAAACTTATGAAAACTAATATGTGATTGTTTTCGATTTTCAGCTTTATTTTGTGCAATTAATGAAAAATAATGATTATTATCTTTATTTCTATTAATTTCTCGAATAATAGTACTAATACTTCGATTAAGATTTTTAGCTATTTCACTAATTTTAAATTTAAATTTCAATTGATTCTCAATATAAATCCTTTCATCTATGCCAAGATGTTTATAACTCATATAAAAACTCCTTACTTTTTTCTAAACTAAATTTAGCATTATGAAATTTTTATATGAGAATTTTTTGCAATTTTATTTACTTGCACTTACAAGTATAATTCAGCACTTTGATGGTGCATCATTAAGTAATGTTTTAAAAGAAATGAATGATTTAGATAAAATTCGTGCTAAGTTTGAAGGACAAAAACCAAATGAAGTTATTACTAATTTATTTAAACAATGAGAATTAGATTATCCTAACTATACAAATTTACCAAAAGTTAAAATATTAAAACAAATAGTTATAATGCTATCAAAAAATATTTATTCAACCATGTCTATTAATAACGGTTTAAATGATGACTATAAATTATTATTACCTTATTATTTTGAATTAAAATCAAATCCTATACATTCTACACCTGATAAGATTTGAGAATTTAAAGATATAAAAGTAGTATTAAAATCTGCATATTTTGATTTTACAGATATCAATAACATTAAACTAAAAAACAATGACATTAGTCAAAATGAATTATTGAAATTAGATGATAATCAATTTAACTGACTATCCATAACTAATGAATTAGAAAGCAATAATATACCATCATTAATTCCGGCAGATTGAACATTAGGTAATGGTGAATATGGAAAATATTTTACAAGATTAATTATTAATAAAAATAAAACCGAAAATGCTTTAAATTTATATGGTTCAAATAAATCACAATTATTTTCTAAATTAGAATTTTATAAAGAAGTTTTACAAATTGACAATAATAGTGAATTTGAATTACAAATTGAAAATCCAATTAATAACTTAAATCGAATTGAAGTTAGCGGACTATTTGGTGCTGGTAATTATGATTTAATTTTAGTAACAAATAAACAAGAAATAAATTTAAATAATATTAATTTATTTGATAAATATAATGAAAATATTTCTTATATAAATTTAGAAATTTAATTATCAAAATATCCATCTGGATAAATACCATCTCATTTTACTGCATCATCAGTTAATTTATTTGATGCTCAGTAAAGAGTAATTTTATGTTTATTACTTACTGGTCTTGCTCAAATAGTTGCCCCCAGTGTGCTTCATGGTCGTAATCATAAAAATATGTTAATTGATTATTTTTATTATATGAAAATATTCCTAAGATTAAACCGGTAACACCAGTTATTACAGCAAATGATAATGATATTTTTTGAAAATTTGTTTTTATTCATGTTTTCATAATAAATATCTTCTTTTTTCCTTGATTTTACTTTTAAATTGTACTATTTTTGATTATTTTTACAAGTATGCTTTTAAAAGCAAAATAACGCCTAAATTAAAGGTGTTTATTTTTTGATACCTATAATATTAATTGTATTGCGCTTATTTATTATATTGCAAATGTGAAGATACTTTTTTTTACAGTAGCATTATTTTTACCACTAATTACATTTTTATATGGATATAATGCATAAAATAATGCATCATAAGGGTCTTGATACATATTTTTGTCAGGAATGTTAGTTTTGGTTTGGTCATAACGTAATTCTTCTAAACATTGAGTTGTTTTTGGTAAATCATCTTTATTTGCATAAAAATTTCCATAACTCATAATATTTCTCATTCAAACTACTCTATTAGTTAATCCGGCTTCTTGATTTAAATTTGAAGCATGTTTAATAGCGGTTTGTGTTATTAAAATAGTATTGTGTTCATCAATTAATTTTTGATTTAATCAATCCATTGCTGTTCTTGCTTTATCATCATAAAAATAAATTGCTTGTTCAAAATTTTCAAAATTATCCATTAATCCTAAAATTTCATTAACATAAGCATTAATTTTTTCATTTTCATTTATAAAATCATTTGGAGTAACTACTAATTCACAAATAATATAAGCATCATAATAACCAGTATTATTATATTCTTTAAAACCAACTACCATAAATACAGTATGGTCTTTTGGTCCCGTAGCTCAATCAATACCAACACTATAAAAATCAAATTTATACATTTCTTTTTCTTGATTATAAAATTGTTTTAAATCATATGATTGTCAATATTTTACTGTTTTTTGAAATGGGAAAATTGTTGCATCGCTATCTAAAAATTCAAAACCATAATAAACAGTATTATATTCATCTGGATTACTTTTTTCCATTTCTAATAATGTTCTTTGTTGAATGTCAGGTAATTTATTTCAAAATGGTTGAATAGTAAATCTTAAAACAAATAAACCTAAACCACTAAACATATCTTTATTTTCATAATAAACTTTACCAACTTTTTTAAGATTTTTCATGACTTCATCATTTAATGGTAAAAATGGTGTACAGTATTTTAAATAAAATGGATGATATTTATCATAAGGATTACATGTAAAAGTAATGAAAAAACTTTTATAAAAATAACGAGTAATCTTTTGTCCAAAGGTAGAACTATATATATTTTTATCAATAAATGTTCAACTTCACTCTTTAATAGGTTTATTTGATACTTTAATACGATTACTTCTAAACATAGAGTTTTGTAAACGTTCATATCGATATGTTAATTGTTTTTCAGTTAATGTTTCTTTTTCTTCTGCCATAATAATTTCATCTGTTCTTGAACCTAAAAAACTTGACCCACCTGCTTCTTTTCCAAAAATCTTATTACCATTAGCATAACCAATAAAGTCAATTTGTTGATTACTTGGAAAGATAATACATCCCCCATCCTTAGTAATTTTTCATTTAATGCCATGTGGATTATTAGGTAATAAATTAATATTATATGTATCTAATAAAACTTGACAAACATTCATTAAAACACCAATTGTAGTTTCACTATGAGTATTTTCATATCTTCTTACTTCTTGAACACTACTATCTCTAAAATTACAACATATAAATAAATCAAATGCTAAACAGTTTCAAGTTTTTCTTGTTCCACGTGCTGTTGGAACAAAACGATAAAAACAATTAGTAGTAAAATATTCTGCTCATTCATCACCAACAAATTCTTTAAAAATATCTCAACTAAAACCATAATTATTATCACTAAAATTAAGATTATATTTTTTATTTAATTGTCCATAACTACTAATAAAAGCCATATTTACTCCTTATTTTTTAAAAAAAATTAAACTTAAATTATTAACAAACAAAAATTAGAAAGGAACATTAAAAATGTTTATATTACCATTCGCAAATCATTTTGATTGAGACAAACATGATTTTAATCAAGATGAATTAAGTTTAAAACAAACAGAAGAATTATTTGCAAAAATAGATGATTATTTATGAAGTATATGTGATAAATCTGAATATAAATCATATAGATTTAGACAACGAAAATTAAAAGCAAAAAAAGTTTTATTAACTTATAAGCGACGTATTTGTACACATTATAACACAAAAAAACAAAAAATGGAGTACGTATCATTATTAGATAATTCTCTTGGTGTTAAAAAATATAGTAAACTTGCACCTAACGTTATTAAACAAATTTGCTGAATTATACTTGTAAGTGCAAGTAAATAAAATTGCAAAAAATTCTCATATAAAAATTTCATAATGCTAAATTTAGTTTAGAAAAAAGTAAGGAGTTTTTATATGAGTTATAAACATCTTGGCATAGATGAAAGGATTTATATTGAGAATCAATTGAAATTTAAATTTAAAATTAGTGAAATAGCTAAAAATCTTAATCGAAGTATTAGTACTATTATTCGAGAAATTAATAGAAATAAAGATAATAATCATTATTTTTCATTAATTGCACAAAATAAAGCTGAAAATCGAAAACAATCACATATTAGTTTTCATAAGTTTAAAAATAAGAATTTAGTAAAATATGTACAACAAAAATTACTATTAGGTTGATCACCTGAACAAATTTATGGCAGAATTAAAAATTTTCATAAAGAGTGAGTTATTAGTTTTAAAACAATTTATACTTGAATTTATTTTGGAATGCTTGATAAAGTTACTAGTAAAAATTTAAGAAGAAAAGGTAAAAAACGAAAATCTAAAGAAAATCGTGGCAAGTTTAATGGTAAATCAATTAAAGAACGAGATATAAATGTTAATGATCGTATAACACTTGGTCATTGAGAAGGAGATACTATAGTATCATCACTAGGTAAAAGCAAATCATGTTTAATAACTTTAGTTGCAAGAGTATCACGATTTACTTTAGCAATATTAGTTAAAAACAGAACTACTAAAGTTATTAATAAAAATGTCAGTTATTATTTATCAATTCTTCCTAAAAACATTGTTAAAACTATTACTTTTGATCGTGGCAAAGAATTTTCAAATTGACAACAACTTAAAAAAATTTAGATGTAAAAATTTATTTTGCCAATCCATATTCACCTTGACAAAGAGGTACTAATGAAAATACTAATGGTTTAATTAGAGAAAAATTTCCTAAAAAATTTATTTTTTCAAAAACTAATAAAAATGAAGTTCATAAATTTATATTGTCTTTAAATCAAAGACCGAGAAAAATACTAAATTATCTTTCACCAATCGAATATTTGGATAGAAAAATAATTTAGTTGCACTTACCTTTACAATTTAGCATTATTAATAAATTTATTTATATTTTTTCAATATCTTTAAAACTATTTATTAAAATTTGTTCTCAATCAATTATTTGCTTTAAATCATTTTCTAAAAGTTCACATTCTTTAATCTTTGGTTGTGTAACAGGGTTTTTGGGAACAAATAATGAACAACAATCAGCGAATGGTAAAATTGATGTTTCATAAGTACCAATTTTTTTAGCAAGATTAATAATATCAACTTTATCTTCGGCAATTAAACTACGCAAAATTGGTAAATTGCTAACAATATTAATAGCATTAATACTTGCTAATGTTTGTGAAGCAACCTGACCAATCGCTTCACCGATTGCTAATGCTTGAATTTTATATTTTTCTGCAAATAAACTAGCAATTCTAATAAACATTCTACGCATTAAAGTAATACGATAACTTTCTTTCTTAATATGACTTAATTCATTTTGCAAGTTAGTAAAATTGCAAATATATAAATTTTTACTACCAGCATTATAAGGTGCTAAAATTTGAACTAAAGTTTCTACTTTTTTTAATGCTGTTGGTAAAGTAAAAGGTGGAGTAGCAAAATGTAAATATTGAACTTGTAATCCTCGTTTCATTAATTTATATGCTGCTACAGGGGAATCAATACCACCGCTCAATAATAATAACACTTTCCCTGAACTACCTACTGGAAATCCACCAGCACCAATAATTTTATTTGCAAATAAATAAATATCATCCTTATTAACTTTGATATTTATTTTTAAATCAGGATTAGTAACATTAACTTTTAAATCTGTTTTTTTTAAAATTATAGAAGCTATAATTTTAACTATTTGTTCTGAATTTAATGAAAAACTCTTATCACTACGACTAACAAAAAGTTTAAATGTTTTAAAATTTGTTAGATCTTGACTTAAAATTAATGATATTACTTTTTCTGATAATATTTCCATATTTTTAGCAATTCTAAAAGCAGGTGATAATGAACTAATACCAAATATTTTCACCAAAATATTAATAACATCATTCATTACGTCAAGAGATAAATTAGTTAGTTCCATCCGATCATGAAAATGAATAATATTTATTTGTTTATAATCACTAAGAGCATACTTAATATTTATTTTTAATTGTTTAATAAAATCAATCCGATTTTTACTTTTAGTTGTTAATTCACCATAACGAATAATAATAATTGGTACCATTTAAATTTCCTCTTTTTTAAAATTTATTCCATTAATTCCAATAATAATGTTAATGCTTTTTGATTATGATTATTAGTGATATTATTTTCAATTTCATTAAATTTACTATTAAGTTGCTGATTAATTGAACGATGACGATTAGCATAAACAAGAGTTAAATGTGATAATTTATGAATAGTAATTTCCATTTTTAATTCAGTATAAAGATGAAAAATTTTATTTTGTAAATCATTAAATTTACTAAAAGAAGAATTATCATAATTTCCATTTTTAAAATTTAAAATAGTATCATTTATTAAATATTGTAAATCACTAAACTTTTCTTTATAAATTTCATTTAAATAATAAAAATTAATATTATTTAAAATATTATCAATTTGTAACATCATTGAATTGATTTTATCAACATAAGTTTTAAATTTAATTTTTGCTTGATTTTGTTCATTCAACAATTTATTATACTCTTTTAAACTATTAAAAACAACAATACTATTTTCAAATAACGCCGCTAATAACATCACTAATGTTTCATAACTAGTATTTTTTATTGATTTTTGATGTTCTATGATTAATAAATTATCAAAATCATTAACAGTAGCAAGTTGTTTATTAATAATAGTTTCTAAGTTAGTTATTTTGCTATTTTCTATCATTTTAGAATTAATTTTATTTGAAAGAGCAATTTCATTTTTAATAGTTTCAAATATTTCATTAAAATTAAAACTCATAACTAAAAATTTTTCATAATTTTGTTTAAAAATATTATAAAATATTTGTTCTTTATCAATTTTATTACTAAAAGTGGCAATTAATTTTAATATTTCTTGAGTGTTAACCTTAGCTTTTTTGTATTGTAAATTATTAATTTGTTTATTAATAAAACTTAACTTTTCATCAACGTTTGCTACTAATTGTTCGTATTGTAAAAGTAAAGTATTATTTATTTTTATCATTTGATATTTATTTTTTAAGGCCGCCATTTTTTGTTTAATTTCATATGTTATAATATAACGAAGTGTTGGTAAATTATCTAAAATTTCTGCCAATGTTACAACAGCAATCGCAATCTCACTTAAAATAGTAATAATTTGACTAACATTAATAGCATTAATATTTGTTTCTAATTCTTTAAACATATCATTAATTATTTTAATAACTTCATCTAATTGTTCTCGATTAAGATCATTTTGTAAATTAATCTTGATCATTTGATCTTGTAAATAATTAAAATTTTGTTTAAAAAATAATTGATATTCTCGTAATAATTGATCAATACTAATAAAATAATCTATTTCAATTGTTAATAACTGCAATTGATTTTTTAAATTATTACTTTTATTATGCATTCTATACATTAATTTATATCTTTTTCATAATTCTTTATTATTTTGTAATTTTAAAATTTGAATATATTTTTTAAAAACCTTATTTAAATCTTTTTTTAAAAAAAGATTATAACGACTAATTCAAATCCCTAAAATAGAACTATATTGTTCATTTGCTTGTACCATTTGATTAATACGATTTAATCTTTCTTTAATATTAATATTTTGAATATATTGCAAATTTTTATAAACCATAAATTGTTTATTTTTATATGAACTAAAAATTACTAATAAACTTGTTAAAACGATAATAGTAAAAATTAATAAACTAATAATAGTTATTATAATAATTTGTGCACTAGTTAATTTATAAATTTTTATTAACATCAACATAGTTTTATTCTCCTTTCCTTATATTTTAAATATATTAAAAGATATTAATCTTTTATTTTATTATTACTTCTAAAATATTTAATAATATCAACTAAACCTAAAAATAACATTTGTGGTTCATAAATATAAGAAAAATCAAAATAAGATTTTAAAATTGGTACACTACCTCCTGTTAAAATTACAGGTAAACTAATATTTGTTTCATTTTGAATTCTAGCAACTATACTATTAATCATTGCACTAAAACCATAACCATAACCAATTGATAAAGCATGATTAGTATTTTTACCTAACATTGATTGATAATGTTGCATTTCAAAATCAACAAGTAAAGCAGCATTATCAATCAATGCATCTTTACTTGTACTAAATCCAGGTCCAATAATAACACCAACCAAAACATCATTAACAACAACACTATAGGTAGTAGCAGTTCCCAAACTAACAACTATCGCATTGTGATACTTAGTATAAGCAGCATATGATAATGCTATCAAATCACTACCTAATTGACGATTTTCTAAATTAAGTTTTAAAGGTAAAGAACTTAGTAAATTAAAATCAACAATTAACGGTTTTAAATTATATGTAAAAACAATTAATTTTTCTATTATTATTAAAAAATTTGGAACAACACAACTAATAACAGCTTCTTCAAAATGTAATTTTTTATTTAATTTAAATGCTTTTTTCAATTGAACAATTGCATTTTTACTTTTGGTTTCTATTACTGCTCATTGTTCAATAATTTCACTATCATTAATCATAGCAATCTTAATTAATGTATTACCAATATCTACTAATAACAAACTTTTCATTATTATACTTGTTGAACCATTTCTTTAGTTGAAGCTAATTCATCATATAGTGTACGAACAAGATTATTTAAGTTTTCAACTTGTAAAAACTTACCACTACGAGCTATTGAAACAGAACCATTAGTTTCACTAACAATAACTGATACTGCATCGGTTTGCTCTGATATTCCAATAGCAGCACGATGACGTGAACCAAATTGACTAGATATTTTTTTATTAGTTAGTGGAAAATAAGTAGAGGCACATTCAATACGACCTAAACGAATAATAACTGCACCATCATGCAATGGTGAACCTTTAATAAAAATAGATTGTAATAGTTGTGAAGTTACTTCACCATCAATTTTTACTCCCAAATCAGTATATTCATTTAATGAAACATTCCTTTCAATAGTAATTAGTGCTCCAATTTTTTCTTCTGCTAATTTAATCACTGCTTCTGCTAAAACACTTGCTAACATTCTTTTTTCTGAAGTTGCTAGTAGTTTCATATGAGATTTATTTCTTGTGGTTCATCAAACTTTTTTACCACGAATAAAGGTATTCATAACTATTAAAATAAGAATTGTCATTAATAAAGAAATGGTTATTCCAAATAAAACCGCTATTTCAGCAATAACTGTTCCAATATCTGCTGAAATTACAGTCGAAATAATATTTAACGGTAATACACTCATATTAAATACCACCATTCCTTTATTTTTTGATTCCACTACTTTAATTATAAAGTAAAAAAATTATTTTTGATATTATTAGTATAACAACTTATCATAATTTACAAAATACTCCTTTTAAATTTATTTTTAAAAGGAGTACTAATATTTTTGATAATTTTAGATTTTATCTTATATAAGTTTATAAAATTATTATTTGTTAATTATCTTTATTAACTATAAATTTGGTACAGTGTTATGAACATAATTTTTATTTACTACGGATAATGTTGATAAATTCTTATTTACTTCTGCTTTTATTAAAAAATCATTATCACTATCTTTACTATTTTCTCTTGAAGATAATTTAGTTTGTAATTTTTCAATTAATTTTAGTGAATTTGATAGTTTTTCCTGTAATCATACTGATGCTACTGATATATCTGTGATTGTTACTGTTGCTGGTTCTGTTTTTAATTTTTCTAATTTTTCTGATGAATTTGATAATTGTTCTTCTAATTTTTTTAAAGATTCTACTAATTCTTTTAATGTTTCATCTTCTCATACTTTTTCTTTTAATGTTTGTAATACTTTTAATGCTGTTAATACTTTTGTTTCTAATGTTTTTACTTGATTTTCTATCTTATCTTTTGCTTTATTTTTTCTCTTACTGGTTTTGATTGATTCTTTTCCTCCAGATATTACTTTTCCTAACCCGACTAGTGTTTTTAGCAAGATTGCAATTGATTTAGCGTCCATATTTTATTCACCTTTTCTAATTAAATAAAAAAATCTATTACTTTAAAATGCTAAATTGTAAAGGTAAGTGCAACTAAATTATTTTTCTATCCAAATATTCGATTGGTGAAAGATAATTTAATATTTTTCTCGGTCTTTGATTTAAAGACAATATAAATTTATGAACTTCATTTTTATTAGTTTTTGAAAAAATAAATTTTTTAGGAAATTTTTCTCTAATTAAACCATTAGTATTTTCATTAGTACCTCTTTGTCAAGGTGAATATGGATTGGCAAAATAAATTTTTACATCTAAATTTTTTTCAAGTTGTTGTCAATTTGAAAATTCTTTGCCACGATCAAAAGTAATAGTTTTAACAATGTTTTTAGGAAGAATTGATAAATAATAACTGACATTTTTATTAATAACTTTAGTAGTTCTGTTTTTAACTAATATTGCTAAAGTAAATCGTGATACTCTTTCAACTAAAGTTATTAAACATGATTTGCTTTTACCTCGTGATGATACTATAGTATCTCCTTCTCAATGACCAAGTGTTATACGATCATTAACATTTATATCTCGTTCTTTAATTGATTTACCATTAAACTTGCCACGATTTTCTTTAGATTTTCGTTTTTTACCTTTTCTTCTTAAATTTTTACTAGTAACTTTATCAAGCATTCCAAAATAAATTCAAGTATAAATTGTTTTAAAACTAATAACTCACTCTTTATGAAAATTTTTAATTCTGCCATAAATTTGTTCAGGTGATCAACCTAATAGTAATTTTTGTTGTACATATTTTACTAAATTCTTATTTTTAAACTTATGAAAACTAATATGTGATTGTTTTCGATTTTCAGCTTTATTTTGTGCAATTAATGAAAAATAATGATTATTATCTTTATTTCTATTAATTTCTCGAATAATAGTACTAATACTTCGATTAATATTTTTAGCTATTTCACTAATTTTAAATTTAAATTTCAATTGATTCTCAATATAAATCCTTTCATCTATGCCAAGATGTTTATAACTCATATAAAAACTCCTTGCTTTTTTCTAAACTAAATTTAGCATTATGAAATTTTTATATGAGAATTTTTTGCAATTTTATTTACTTGCACTTACAAGTATAATTCAGCAAATTAAAGAAATAGGATTTAAAATAAACTTGATATTAAGTTTATAAAATTATTGTATTATAGTTTTCTATACTATTATATTTTTATACAAATTAACATCGTTAAATGTTTTTAATATTTAATTCTAAACTATCAAATCAAAAACTAATTAATATTATTTTTAATAATATCTGTTATTTCTTTAACAGCAATATCTAAGTCATCGTTAATAACAATATAATCATATTCATGTTGAACTTTAAATTCTTCTTTTGCTTTATTTAACCTTTTCTCAATAATTGCTTCTGACTCACTAGCACGCATACGAATTCTTTGTTCTAATTCTTGATAAGAAGGAGGCATAATAAAAATACTCATAATATCATTGCGATGTTCATAATTTTTTAAAACTTGACTAGCACCATCAACCTCAATTTCCAAAATAACGTTATAACCTTGATTTTGCAAATTTAAAACATAACTCTTACTAGTACCATAGTAATTACCAATAAAATTTGTATATTCTAAAAAATCATTACCTTTAACATGATTTAAAAAAGTTGATACATCAACAAAAAAATAATTAATGCCATCTTGTTCTTTATTACGTGGTTTTCTTGTTGTCATCGAAACTGAATATGCTAAATTTAATGATTTATCAGCAAATAATTTAGCAATAATTGCACCCTTACCAACACCACTTGGTCCAGAAAGAATAATTAATTTTCCTTTTTTTTGTGCCATTTACATTCTACTTTCTACTTTTCATAAAATTGAATTATTTTAATATATATTTTACCGTATTTTTTATTAGATACTACTTTAAAATGGAAATTTAATTGTAAATTTTCAAGTGGTACATTTGTTTCTAAAACAATTAAAGCATTATTAGCAAGTAAATTATTTTTATAAAAGAAATCAATAATTCACTGTTGACAAGTAATATTTGCAAACGGTGGATCAATAAAAACAATATCACACTGTTGTACTAGTGTTTTACTAAAAATTTGATAATCCAAATTACTTAATTTAACTTGTTCTTGTAAATTACAAGCAAAACAATTTTGATTAATAATATTACAAGCAGCTTTATTAATATCATTTGCAAAAGCAAATTTTGCCCCTCGTGATAAACTTTCAAGAATTAAATTACCACTTCCAGCAAATAAATCAACAACAATTTTATCTTCAAAACTACAATAATTTAACATAATATTAAAAATATTTTCTTTAATTCGATTTAATGTTGGCCGTGTTGATAAACCATCTAAAGTAATTATTTTTTTTCCTTTTAATTTTCCAGCAATAATTTTCATGTTTTCCCCAAAATTTAGTTTATAATAACTTTATCATTAAATTTGATAAAAGCAAATTAGTTTAATTTATTATTTATTACAAACTGATGAAAGGATCTGCAATGTTAAAAAAATTACAAAACGAAGTACCATCAGCATCTTGAATTACTGAAGATACAAAACCTAGTTTATTAAAACCTTGTGCTGATGTTATTTTACCCTTAACACCTAAAGATGAAAATATTATGAAACGTATGATTGATTGAGTAAAAGCATCACAAGATAAAGAATTTAATGCTAACAACATTTTAACCGAAGCTATTGGTATTGCTGCACCACAAATTGGAGAAAATATAAAAATGTATTATATTTTATTACCAATTCCTGATAAAAATGAAAAGATTATTTACTATGAACATGCATTAATAAATCCAAAAATCATTGGTAAAAGCGAACAAATAGCTTATTTAAAAAAAGGTGAAGGTTGTTTAAGTGTAACTAATCACCCTCATGAAGGTTTAGTTCCACGTAGTTATAAAATCAACGTTACAGGTTATGACTATTTAAAAAAGAAAAAAGTAACTTTAACTGTTAGAGGTTATGAAGCAATTGTTTTTCAACATGAGCAAGACCATTTAGAAGGAAAACTCTTTTATCATCACATTAATAAGGATAATCCTTGACTTCATGATGATAAATGGATTATGATATAAAGTAGAATGATAAACTTAAGTTTTTAAATTGTTTTATTATAGTTAAATATAATATACCAAATAAGTAATAAGTAAAAACATGATTAAATTCATTACATTTTTTTATGTTATGTTTTATGTTATTTCCTTATAATTTTAAAATGAATGAAGGAGAAAAAATATGAGTGATACACCCACAAAAAATACTATGCCAGTTAAAAAGTTCGTCACGAAAATCTTTGCGCTTGGTGGGCTAGAAGAAGTTGGAAAAAATACTTATGTAATTGAACAAGATAATGAAATTATTATTATTGATTCTGGAGTAAAATTTGCTGATGCTTCTATGCCAGGAATTGAAGCAGTAATTCCTGATTATAGTTACCTAAAAGAAAATAAACATAAAATTAAAGGAATATTTATTACTCATGGTCATGAAGATCATATTGGTGGTATACCATACTTATTAAAAGAAATTAGTGATATTCCAGCTATTTATGCTCCTAACTTAGCAGCAGCTTTAATTCGTCATAAAATTAAGGACAAAGGAATAAAATCAAAAATAAAAATAAATATTGTTGATGGTAATAGTAAAATTAAAACTAACAGATTTATTATTAGTTTTTTTGCTGTTAATCATTCAATTCCTGATGCATATGGAATTTGCGTAGAAAATTCAAATGGAACTGTTGTAACAACAGGTGATTATAAATTCGATTGAACACCTTTAGGTCATAAAGCAGATATTGATAAAATGGCACAAATGGGTCAAAAAGGAGTAACATTATTTTTAGCAGATTCAACGAATGCTGAAGTACCCGGTTATACAATGACAGAAATGCTTGTTGTTAAAAGAATTAGTGAAATATTTGCTAAAGCGAAGGGCAGAATTTTAATTTCTACTTTTGCTTCTAATGTACACCGTTTACAACAAATTATTGAAGTTGCAACAAAACATAATAGAAAAGTTATTGTTGTTGGAAGAAGTTTAGAAAGAATAGTTAATGTTATTCGTCAAATGGGACATTTAAAAGTTCGTGATAGTTCATTTATTAAAGCAGAAGAAGCTAAAAAATATGATAATAATCAAATTGTTATTATTTGTACGGGTTCCCAAGGTGAACCAATGGCAGCATTATCAAGAATTGCTAATCGCGAACATCGTCAAATAAAAATTATACCCGGTGATACAATAATATTCTCTTCATCAGCAATTCCCGGTAACCGTGCTGACGTTGAAAGAGTAGTTAATAAACTAACACGACTTAGTGCGATTGTTGAAGAAAATTCACCATTAAATTGATTGCATACTTCTGGTCATGCTTCACAAGAAGAACAAAAATTAATGTTAAATTTAATTAAACCATCATACTTTATGCCAATGCATGGTGATTATCGAATGTTAAAAGTTCATAAAGAAACAGCTGTATCAATTGGAATCCCTGAAGAAAATATATTTATTTGTGCTAACGGTGATCCAATTATTATGGATAATGGTAAATGTTCTTTAAGCGATAAACGCATTGCTGCTGATCCTATTTATGTTGATGGTGGTAAAGATATGTCAGGAGTAACAACTGCTGCAGTAATCCGTGATAGACAAATTCTTTCTAAAGATGGTTTAATTGCAATTGTTGTTTCTATTGATTCACAAAATAATAAATTATTAGCACCACCAACGTTTATTTCTCGCGGTTCTTTCTATGTTCGTGATGCAGCACCTTTAGTATCTGAAGCAATATCATTACTAACAAAAGCTATTAATGAAGTATTAAAAAGCGAAAGACCTACTTTTGCTACAATAAAAAATGCTATCAAATCAACATTAGCACCTTATATATTTAAAAAGAAAAGAAGAAACCCTTTAATTATTCCTGTTATATTAAATAAAAAATCGTTTTAAAAACTATTTTTTATTTTTTTTGATATATTTTATTAAACATAATTAGCATTGAATATGATGTTATTATTAAGGGTTAACTATTAATTCTTCTCCTACAAGAATCATAACTTCACCGATTTTAAATCTAACTGTAATTTTATCATTGGCCATAAAATTACCTGTTGATTTATCATTTTTTGTTACTAATAATTTTAGTGATCCTTTATTTAATAATTTTTGGATTCCAAAGATTGTTTTAACATTATCTTTAGAATTATCTAACATTGAAGTCAAATCACTCTTAATTTGAAATTTACTTACTGATTGACCTACTTTAAATTCACTTTGAAAATTACTATTAAAATCTGTTTTTTTTAATTGGAAAAATATCATGACCAACTACTCCGTTTGGACTTGTTTTTATAACTACTTTATATTTATCAGTTTTTGTAACACCATTTGTAAACATTATATTATATGAACCTTTTACAATGTAAAAATCATTTTTGTCTGTTACTGGATTTAAATCAACATTAATATTTGAAATAATAGTAGTTACATTATTTAATTCTGTTTCATTAAAAATAGCATCTTCTAATTTTGTGCCACTATCAATTTTAATATTTAAGGCATTTTTTAAAAATTGAAAACTTTCTTCATCTTTAGCTTTTTTATCATTTTTAATCAAATTTATTACCTTAATATTAGTTGGATTGATTTTTCAGGTTACTTGTGATTTATCATTTTCATCAATATTAATAGTAGGCATTAATAATCCTTCACCAGTAGCATTAGTCAATTTTCAACCTTGTGAAACTTTTGCATTTAATAAATTTTCTTCGAAATCTTGATTATCACATGCAATAACTGAGCTTGTGCTAACTGTAGTTAAAGTAACTGCTGACATTAATCTTAATACCGATTTTATAATATTCATATTTTTCTCCTTAATCTTTAAATCTTTTTTACTATACCTATTGTATACAATTTTTGTTATATTACATTAATTATTATTTTATTATGATTTGAGTGTTTACTTAATTAATTGTATAAATTTAATCTGTATAATTAAATGAAAATTACCTTTATATTTGTAAAGTTTGTTTATTATTAATTGTTAAAAAATTATTATCATCTTCAATTAAATTTATGTTATTTTTAAAATAATCAAAAGCATCAATAGCAACTTCATCAACATCATAATAATAATTTATAATGTTAAATCTATTTTTATTAGCATTTTTATCTTTTTTATCTAAAGGTTTAATAAAACAAGATTTTTTTCTTGATAATAAATCAATATTTTTTTCTAAAAATATTCTATCTTCTTCATTTATTTGAACTTTTGATTTAATTGCTAAAGCATTTTCTTTTTTTAGTAACATAAAAGCATGATTTCATGCTGAATTCCCCGAACTATCTTTATAATCAATATCAACTGATCATTTTGTTACTAAATAAGTTACTAATTTTTGTCAATCATTTAATACTGCTATATGCAATAATGAATAATTTTCCTCTTAAAATTTTAGACTATTAATAAATTCTTTTTTAAAAAAAAGATTTAGTTGTCCAACAATATTTTTGGTTTTTTTATTAATATAATCTTCATAATTTTGCAATGCTAAATTGTAAAGGTAAGTGCAACTAAATTATTTTTCTATCCAAATATTCGATTGGTGAAAGATAATTTAATATTTTTCTCGGTCTTTGATTTAAAGACAATATAAATTTATGAACTTCATTTTTATTAGTTTTTGAAAAAATAAATTTTTTAGGAAATTTTTCTCTAATTAAACCATTAGTATTTTCATTAGTACCTCTTTGTCAAGGTGAATATGGATTGGCAAAATAAATTTTTACATCTAAATTTTTTTCAAGTTGTTGTCAATTTGAAAATTCTTTGCCACGATCAAAAGTAATAGTTTTAACAATGTTTTTAGGAAGAATTGAGAAATAATAACTGACATTTTTATTAATAACTTTAGTAGTTCTGTTTTTAACTAATATTGCTAAAGTAAATCGTGATACTCTTTCAACTAAAGTTATTAAACATGATTTGCTTTTACCTCGTGATGATACTATAGTATCTCCTTCTCAATGACCAAGTGTTATACGATCATTAACATTTATATCTCGTTCTTTAATTGATTTACCATTAAACTTGCCACGATTTTCTTTAGATTTTCGTTTTTTACCTTTTCTTCTTAAATTTTTACTAGTAACTTTATCAAGCATTCCAAAATAAATTCAAGTATAAATTGTTTTAAAACTAATAACTCACTCTTTATGAAAATTTTTAATTCTGCCATAAATTTGTTCAGGGGATCAACCTAATAGTAATTTTTGTTGTACATATTTTACTAAATTCTTATTTTTAAACTTATGAAAACTAATATGTGATTGTTTTCGATTTTCAGCTTTATTTTGTGCAATTAATGAAAAATAATGATTATTATCTTTATTTCTATTAATTTCTCGAATAATAGTACTAATACTTCGATTAAGATTTTTAGCTATTTCACTAATTTTAAATTTAAATTTCAATTGATTCTCAATATAAATCCTTTCATCTATGCCAAGATGTTTATAACTCATATAAAAACTCCTTACTTTTTTCTAAACTAAATTTAGCATTATGAAATTTTTATATGAGAATTTTTTGCAATTTTATTTACTTGCACTTACAAGTATAATTCAGCTTAAAAAATTACCTATTTTATTAAGAATATTGTTAATATTATATTAAATAATAACTATTAAAAATTTAAGGAGAAATTATGGAAAATAAAATTAATTTAGATAAATTAACTATTAATTCAATTCGTATGTTAGGAGTACAAGCAGTTAATGCTGCTAAAAGTGGCCATCCTGGTATTGTTTTAGGTGCTTCACCAATGACTTTTTCTTTATTCAAAAATCATTTATCTTTTAATCCAAAAAATCCAAAATGATTTAATCGTGATCGATTTGTTTTATCAGCAGGTCATGGTAGTGCTTTATTATATTCAATATTACATCATGCTGGTTATAAATATACAATCAATGATATAAAACAATTCCGTCAATTAAATAGTAATACACCTGGTCATCCCGAATATCATTTAGACTATGGAGTAGAGACGGCTACTGGACCATTAGGTCAGGGTATCGCTAATGCTGTTGGAATGGCGCTTACTGAGAGTTTTCTTAGTGCTAAATATAATCAAAAAGATCTTAATATTATTGATCATTATACATATGCAATTTGTGGTGATGGTGATTTACAAGAAGGTATTGCACAAGAAGCACTTAGTTTTGCTGGACATTTTAAATTAAATAAACTAATTATTTTATATGATTCAAATGATGTTCAATTAGATTCATCTGTTAAATTAGTATATTCAGAAAATTTAAAAATGCGTCTTCAAGCATTAGAGTGAAATTATTTAAAAGTTGAAGATGGTGAAGATGATAAACTTATTTCTGAAGCTATTAAAAAGGCAAAAGTTAGTGATAAACCAACTTTAATTGAAATTAAAACTATAATTGGTTATGGGGCTAGTAAACAAGGAACACCGAGTGTTCATGGCTCTCCTTTAATGGAAGATATTAAAACAGTTGCTAAAAATTTAAACTGAGAATATCCTGAATTTACTGTTCCAAAAGAAGTAAGTACTTACTTCACACAAACAGCACTTAATCATGGTTCTAAAATAGAATTAGTTTGAAATCAAAAAGTTGAAAAATATGCAAAATTATATCCAAATTTGTATAAAGAAATTAAATCAGCATTGAAAAATGAAATTTTTAATGAAGATTATCAATTAAATAAAATTGATTGAACTTCAATTATTGGGGTAAATCCACAAGCAACAAGAGTAGACTCTGGTAATATTTTAAAACTTTTATCAGCTCATTGTCCAACATTAATTGGTGGTAGTGCTGATTTAGCTGGCTCAACTAAAGCATTAGTAACAGACAAAGACTTTCTACCTCTTGACCATTCAGGAAGACATATTCATTATGGAGTAAGAGAATTTGCAATGGGTGCTATTGTTAACGGTATGACGTCACATCAAGGCACAATTCCTTTTGGTTCTACTTTTCTTGTGTTTAGTGATTATCTAAAGCCTGCATTACGATTAGCAGCTTTAATGTCAATTCCATCTTTGTTTATTTTTAGTCATGATAGTATCGCAGTTGGCGAAGATGGTCCTACCCATGAACCAGTTGAACAACTAACAATGTTAAGAACTATTCCTAATTTTAATGTAATTCGCCCTGCTGATACAAAAGAAACAATTGGTGCATATTTAATGGCATTATCTAGTAAAACTAACCCTAGTGCTATTATTATTACTAGACAAAATTTACCACAACTTGCAAATAGTAATATTGAGGCAGTTCAAAAAGGTGCTTATATTATTAGTAAAGAGAATAGTAGTAAAGCTTTAGATTTAATTATTATTGCTACCGGTAGTGAAGTTTCATTAGCTATTGCTAGTCAAGAACAACTATGAAACGATCAAAAACTTAATGTTCGTGTAGTTTCAATGCCTTCTACTTTTATTTTTGATAAACAAGATAAAACATATCAAAATAGAATTTTACCTAATGATATTATAAAAGTTGCTATTGAAATGGGTTCTAAAGATAGTTGATATAAATATGTTGCAGGTAATGGCTTTGTTATTGGCGTAAGTACTTTTGGTATTTCTGCTCCTGATAAGGTAGTACTAGAAAAATATGGCTTTACATCAAATCAAGTGTGTGATAAAATTAATAAGTTTTTAAACAGTAAGTAAGGAGAAATTAATAATGATGGTTTGGTGAGCAGTATTAATCATTGGCATTGCTAGTGCGTTAATTGGTGGATTAGTTGGTTTTATTGTTACTAAGAAGATTTTCGAAAAACAATTACAGAAAAATCCTCCTATTAATGAAAATATGATTCGTGCAATGTATTTACAAATGGGGCGTAAACCTACTGAATCTCAAATTAAATCAGTAATGCAAGCAATGAAACGTCAACAAAGTACTACTAAAAAACGATAATTTTTATTAAATATAAATTGTAAAATAGTTACCATAATGGTAACTATTTTTATTCATTATATTTTGATAAATTTAATGTTTTATATATCCACTTGTTGATGGCTTATTTTGTGGATAATTTTCTTCTTTTAATTCTTGTTTAATTTTTTTCTGTCATTTTTTTCTTTTTCTTGATTAATATTTAATTTATTAATGTTACATTTAAATATTTTCTTTATTTTTTGTTCAATTTTTAAAATCCTTTTCTTATCAATTTTTAATCCAATTAATATTAAATTTTCTTTTATATTTTTTACTGAATTATTTGTATTTAAATGTATTAATATATTATCTTTAATATCATGAAATAATGAGTTATTTGAAAATTCTGGTCTGTATTTAATAATTTCTACTTTTGCCTTATTTGTAATATATTCTTCATATTCTTGATAAAATATGTTTTCTAATATATTTTTTATGTTTTTATCATAAAATAAACTATTATTAATAATGATTGTCAAAGCCGTATCACAATTTTGATTTATGAAATGAATATTTGCATTATTTATTAGTAAAGTATTAACTATTTGTGCTAGTCCATTTTTAGCAGCTAAATGCAAGGCTGTATCACCATTTTGGTTTGCATAGTTGATATTAGCGCCCATTTTCTATTAAAACATTAATTATACTTAAATAACCTTTTTTAGTAGATATTATTAGTGCTGTATCACCATTTTGGTTTGCATGGTTGATATTAGCGCCATTTTCTATTAAAATTTTAATGGAATCTATAAGTTGATAATAGTGACTTGCTATTATTAAATGACTATCACCATTTTCTTTTGTATAATTTATATTAGTATTTTTTTCTATTAAATTATTGATCTTTTTTTTATTTCAGAACTAATTTTTTCTTCTTTAATTATATAATCCCAATAATTAAAATATGTAATATTTTGATATGAAGTGACAGAATTTAAAATAACTGATATTATTTTTTCACCATTAATATCTTTATCATTCATTATTTTGTTCCTCCTTTTTGAAATAAAAAACCCATTTATTTTAGTAAAAAATAAATGGGTTAGAAACATATAATAATTAATAACTATATTATAACACTTTTAGTATTAATTTTATTATTGTTTAAATCATTTGTAAATCTATTTCTATGTTTAATATTATTTAGATGTATATAAAAAAATCAGTATTAATAAGTAAATACTGATTTAATATTAGTTATCTTTTAGTGATAGTGCTGTTAATAATTTATTGTATGTAGCAACATCTTGTTTTTTAAAGTATTTTAAGAAACGTTTTCTGCTTGCTACCATTTTTAACAAACTTCGTTTTGCAGTAATATCTTTTTTTTGTACTTGTAGATGGGCTGTTAATTCTAAAATTCTTTTTGTTAAGTTAATAATTTGAACTGCAGAAGAACCAGTATCCTTGGCATTTAAGCGAAATTTTTTAATCAATTCATCTTGTTTAATTTGTTCCATATTTGACAACTCTCCTTTAAATATAATTCGGCTTAAGCAAAGCTAATATCGGAGAGAATATTAACAATGTTAAGTCAACATGGTTATAATAGTACATTAATTTTAAACATAAAACAAGTATTTTTTTAAAAAATATTTTTATTGAGTTTGTATAAAGAGATGATTTTTTATTTTTTTTCTTCATTTGCTTTTTTATTTTTTTTATCAAAAATAGTCACTTTACGTTCAGTATGATTAAGAATTCTTTTACAATTATTTCAATGACGCATAATAATTAATATTCAAATTAGAGCCATAGTTATATTAACAATATAGTATTGAGTGTCTTGTTGGGAAAGAAAAGAATGCAGTGGTATATTCGGTATTCATGATAAGATAAAAGCAAGTATCATCATTAACATTGAAGATAAAGATGACATTCTACTTAAATATAAAATAAATCATCAACTAGCAATTGTGATAACGCAATAAATAGGATTAATCATTAATAGTACTCCTAATGAAGATGCAGCTCCTTTACCACCACGAAAACCATAAAATAGTGGTCAACAGTGACCAATAATTGCAGCAAGACCAGTTGGATAAATATATGCTTGTTTAAACATTGTTTCATAATTAGGATTAGTAATATCAATAAAGGTTAAACCGTATGCAATTAAAATAGGAATAGCGGGCTTAAAACCATCAATAATTAAAATAATAGCTCCCCATTTACCACCCATAACTCGTGTTGAATTAGTAGCACCAGCATTTTTAGAGTAATAATCTCTAACATCGGTTTTAAATTTTAATTTACTAATAATAATTGAAGGTGAGATTGAGCCAATTAAATAACCAATGATAATAAAAATAAAAGTTCCTAATAGATTAATATGTGCCATTTTTTTCTCCATTCTTGTGCAAGTATTATGTTAATAAAAATTTTATTTTTTGGAAGTTAAATTGTTCTTTTTATCTTTATTATTATAATATAAATTATAAATTATTAATGTTAATAATATGATATTAATAACTGTACCAAAGGCATTTGCTGCTAGTAAGGGAATGTTTTTAATTAAACTAGCATAAATTATGAATGAAGTTAAGCCTATTTGATATATGCTATAAGAAATTAACGATAAACCTTTTGTGTTTTTAGTTTTAATTAGTTTAATAGTTTGTGGTAAAAAGGCAACTGAAATAAAAAAGGCACCTATATATCCAATAATATCAATTGCAATATTAGACATTTTTTTCCTCCTTATTTTTTTGTTTAATTAAATTGTTAACAATAATCCCAATTATTATGAAATTTAGTGTAGCAGTAATAGTTTGACAAGTAATCATGGGAATATCATTACGAAGTATGCCAAATATTAAAAAAGTAAGACCCCCCAGTTGATAGATACTATATGAAAAAATAGAAAGACCTGAAGTATTTCTTGTTTTAATTAGTTTAATAGTTTGTGGTAAGAATGTCAAAGGAATACAAATGGCTGCAAGATACCCCAATATTTCTATAAAAATGTTCATTTTTTCTCCTTTTAATTAATTTAATTTATCATAATAATTATAATAAAATATTGTGAAAATAGTTATTTATTTTATTTTAAATGCTAAATTGTAAAGGTAAGTGCAACTAAATTATTTTTCTATCCAAATATTCGATTGGTGAAAGATAATTTAATATTTTTCTCGGTCTTTGATTTAAAGACAATATAAATTTATGAACTTCATTTTTATTAGTTTTTGAAAAAATAAATTTTTTAGGAAATTTTTCTCTAATTAAACCATTAGTATTTTCATTAGTACCTCTTTGTCAAGGTGAATATGGATTGGCAAAATAAATTTTTACATCTAAATTTTTTTCAAGTTGTTGTCAATTTGAAAATTCTTTGCCACGATCAAAAGTAATAGTTTTAACAATGTTTTTAGGAAGAATTGATAAATAATAACTGACATTTTTATTAATAACTTTAGTAGTTCTGTTTTTAACTAATATTGCTAAAGTAAATCGTGATACTCTTTCAACTAAAGTTATTAAACATGATTTGCTTTTACCTCGTGATGATACTATAGTATCTCCTTCTCAATGACCAAGTGTTATACGATCATTAACATTTATATCTCGTTCTTTAATTGATTTACCATTAAACTTGCCACGATTTTCTTTAGATTTTCGTTTTTTACCTTTTCTTCTTAAATTTTTACTAGTAACTTTATCAAGCATTCCAAAATAAATTCAAGTATAAATTGTTTTAAAACTAATAACTCACTCTTTATGAAAATTTTTAATTCTGCCATAAATTTGTTCAGGTGACCAACCTAATAGTAATTTTTGTTGTACATATTTTACTAAATTCTTATTTTTAAACTTATGAAAACTAATATGTGATTGTTTTCGATTTTCAGCTTTATTTTGTGCAATTAATGAAAAATAATGATTATTATCTTTATTTCTATTAATTTCTCGAATAATAGTACTAATACTTCGATTAAGATTTTTAGCTATTTCACTAATTTTAAATTTAAATTGATTCTCAATATAAATCCTTTCATCTATGCCAAGATGTTTATAACTCATATAAAAACTCCTTACTTTTTTCTAAACTAAATTTAGCATTATGAAATTTTTATATGAGAATTTTTTGCAATTTTATTTACTTGCACTTACAAGTATAATTCAGCAATTTTATTTACTTGCACTTACAAGTATAATTCAGCAAATAATAAAAAATGTGTTTTGCTAAACACATCATTAATTTATTTTTCTTCTTCTTTAATGAAACATTTTTTACATAAAGATTTTCCTTCTTTTATATCAAGAATGTCAAAAGGTTCAAACATCATTCCGCAATCAAAACATTTTACAGTTTTTGTTAAAGATTCATCATCAGTTTTTTTGTTTTTTTTATTGAATCATTTCATTATATCCTTCCTTTCTAAATATATTAAATAAGTGTGTTAATGACACACTTATTTAATATATTTATTTAGCACAATCTTTACACAAACATTTACCATCTGCTGCTTTAGTACATTCAGATGAATTTTTCATTTTCCCACAACCATCACATTTTTTTTGATCTTTTGCTTCTCCAGTTTTATACTTTTTTTTAAATGGTCACATGTATATAACTTCCTTTCCTCATATCATAATTACTCTACTCAATTATAACAAATTTTATTATTTTATATGGTATTAACTATTTTTAAAACTTTTTTTGTTAAATTTTGATTAATTATTTTTTTCTATTTTAAGAATATTATTTTTGATTTCTTCAATTTCTTCAATATCAGTTATTCTATTAAATAAGTGAAAAAGCATATAGTTTAATTCTTTTGGTTTATGAAAGTTTTTTTTTAAAAATATTATTGTTTCATCAATAGTTGCCATTAGCGTTACTGCTTGTTTGGTATTAATGCTATTATTTTGTAATGGTATACGAACAAGTGTTGGCAATTGACTAACAAACATGTAGTCTTCTAAAGATTTTTCTTTTTGTGTATAATAGAAAATTTGAAAAGCACTAATTTTAGCAGCAATTGTTTTAATAGCATTTTTTACTGCTGTAACTTGTGAATTAAGCATATTTTTGATTAATAAGGTAATGAAGATGGTAATTGTTCCAATTGATAAAATAATTGATAAAATTAAGTCTAAGTTAACATTAAACTTTTGAGCAAATATTGATTTTAATAAAGTATAACCATTTTGAAATAAAATAACAGATAAAAATAAAGCAAAGTTTGGTGTTTTTCATCATTTATGCATAATTAATATTTCTGTTTTAATTTTTAAAATATATCAAAAGAAATAAGAAGTTAATACCAAGATAATACCATAAATTAATACAATGATAGTTGTTAGAAAATTGAAAAAACTAAAAACAATAGCTAAATTAACTGTAAAACCTAGATACATTTTAATATCATAAATTGGATAATCATTTGCAAATTGAGTTGTTAAACTATATTTTCTTTGAAATGCTCGACGACGATAAAGTTTAATAATGATAATAATATAAAAAAGTAAAGCGATTAAAGCGATTAAAATTGTAATAAAGATATATGAATAAGCAGTATTAATGCTATTTAAACGTTGTGTTCATGCGCTTCCTCAGTCACTTATTGGTGAATCATCATGTTTAGTAAAAATAAATGACATTAATGAAAAATAAATTAATGGATAATAAATATCCATTAATTTTTTATAGAAAGGAGTTTTGTCACTTTCTTGTTTTGCATTAGCAATTTGTTCTAGTAGTTCTTTAACATTATTTTCTTTATCAATTCTTGTTCTTTCATTTAAAAATAAGACTAATGCAGTAATTAGTAATGTAATAAATATTATTCAAAAAAATAATAAAACAAAATATTGCCCTCCCAAAAAATTATGCGGTCGTAATTTTTTAAATTGAATTTTTTGTCCTTCCAAAATTTATTCCCCCCCAAAAAAAATATTTTTTAAAATCGCTTACTTAAATTATAGCACTAATTAAAAATTCACTTATTAATTGGTAAAATTTACTAATTGTTAGATTAAATTTAAAAATTTATTATGCTGAATTATACTTGTAATTGCAAGTAAATAAAATTGCAAAAAATTCTCATATAAAAATTTCATAATGCTAAATTTAGTTTAGAAAAAAGTAAGGAGTTTTTATATGAGTTATAAACATCTTGGCATAGATGAAAGGATTTATATTGAGAATCAATTGAAATTTAAATTTAAAATTAGTGAAATAGCTAAAAATCTTAATCGAAGTATTAGTACTATTATTCGAGAAATTAATAGAAATAAAGATAATAATCATTATTTTTCATTAATTGCACAAAATAAAGCTGAAAATCGAAAACAATCACATATTAGTTTTCATAAGTTTAAAAATAAGAATTTAGTAAAATATGTACAACAAAAATTACTATTAGGTTGATCACCTGAACAAATTTATGGCAGAATTAAAAATTTTCATAAAGAGTGAGTGATTAGTTTTAAAACAATTTATACTTGAATTTATTTTGGAATGCTTGATAAAGTTACTAGTAAAAATTTAAGAAGAAAAGGTAAAAAACGAAAATCTAAAGAAAATCGTGGCAAGTTTAATGGTAAATCAATTAAAGAACGAGATATAAATGTTAATGATCGTATAACACTTGGTCATTGAGAAGGAGATACTATAGTATCATCACGAGGTAAAAGCAAATCATGTTTAATAACTTTAGTTGAAAGAGTATCACGATTTACTTTAGCAATATTAGTTAAAAACAGAACTACTAAAGTTATTAATAAAAATGTCAGTTATTATTTATCAATTCTTCCTAAAAACATTGTTAAAACTATTACTTTTGATCGTGGCAAAGAATTTTCAAATTGACAACAACTTGAAAAAAATTTAGATGTAAAAATTTATTTTGCCAATCCATATTCACCTTGACAAAGAGGTACTAATGAAAATACTAATGGTTTAATTAGAGAAAAATTTCCTAAAAAATTTATTTTTTCAAAAACTAATAAAAATGAAGTTCATAAATTTATATTGTCTTTAAATCAAAGACCGAGAAAAATACTAAATTATCTTTCACCAATCGAATATTTGGATAGAAAAATAATTTAGTTGCACTTACAAGTATAATTCAGCTTCTTATTATTTATGTTGAAAATAAACTCTAAAAATATTATTAATTATTTATTAAAAATTGATTTAATACTATTTTCAACCAAAATTATAAAAAAAATATTGGACAATATATTATCCAATATTTTAAGTTATTAATAATTATTTTATGACTTATTTACTATTAAATATTAATAAAATAGAGCCAAACGCCATGATAATATGTGGTAAAGCATTAATATAAGTTCATGTTGACTTATAATCTACATCTTTGCCAACAAATAAACCAATAACTATTATAACTGAAAGAAATGATATAAATAGTGCTCATAGTCTTGATCATAATCCGGGTTTAACTGAAAATGGTATTAGAATATAAATAATACCTATTATAACTAATGTAGCTCCATTTTCATTTCAGCCATAGAAACTATAAGTTATAACTCCCGCTGCATACAATAAACTAAAAACAATAATTCATACAGCACCAATTAGCATTAATATTTTAGGTAAAGTTAATAACTTAAGACTTTTCATTTTTTTCCTCCTTAAATATTTGTTTTACATTAATTGTGATTTTAGTATTTTTTGAAGATTATTAATATCATCAATTGTAACATTTTCTTTTGTCCTATTAATTAAAAACCCTTTTTCACGAATATATTTTGGAATAATATGAACATGATAATGAAATACTTCTTGAAATGCTTCGCTACCATTATTAGTTAAAATATTAAATCCTTTAATTTCGGGAATAGTTTTTATCAACAAATTAGCAATTTTATGAGTTGTGATACTAACATCGGTCACTATTTTAGGTGTAGTATCAATAAAAGTTTCAAAATGTTGCTTTGGAATTACTAGAATGTGTCCTTTAGTTACGGGATTGATATCCATGAATGCTGCTGTATTTGTATCTTCAAAAATTAAGTTATTTGTATCTTTAATAATTGTACAAAAAATGCATGCTTTATTTGTCATATATTTCACCTCAACTTACTTTATAAGTATAACTTAAAATATTAAGTATTATTATGGATAAAACTCTTTTACCTTATTTCAAAACTCTTCTTCATATATATTATTTTTTGGAATATATGTTGGAAATAAATTTTGGGCAGCGATTTTAAAGTTTTCAGCTGCTGGTGAATCTTTAGTTGCAGAATCACTAGCAGATATAGAATATAACATTTGTCAAAATATATTTCACTTTGTTTCTTGGGTAATAGTGCTTTCCTTACCATCAGCTCTTATATACTTAGAGAAATCTGTCTTAAGACTAGCATTACCACTAATGTTTCATGAATGAATTAAATTACTAATTTCTGGAACTCAGCCTTCGTTTTTATTACTTAAAAAACTAAAATCTAAATTTTGTAGAAGGTTTAGGAAATAAATAGGAGCAGAGTAAGTAAATGTAGCAATATTATTATTCGTAGTGTAATGTAATCCACCATTAGATACTCAACCTGCAGCCAATTGATTATTAGTTGCAGTACTTAAGAAACCATTAGCACCAAAATTAGGATCAATTTCACTAATAGTTGAGGCATTACCGCTTGTTAATTGAGTAAAAAAATCAGAATTTAAAGTTTTTCCTTTTCCTGAATCATCATCTTTAACAATTGACTCTCACTTTGGAGGTTCAGAAGGACTACTATTTCATTTTTTATCAATGCTTTGCGCATTTGCTAAATCAGTAGTAAAGTTTCAATTTACATTATAGTTACTCTTTTGTCAACCAGTAGTATCTTGTAATTGACTTATGTAAAGGTTATTTGTTTGGGTTGAAATTATAGGTTTACCTGCTTCATTATCTTTAATATCAACAATATTGTCTAAAATATAAGACATTGTAAATAAAGTTTGATTTAATGCTGGTAAAATTTCATATTGATAATATTGTTGATAACGAAAACGTAATCATCATTGGAAACGTTTTAAATATTTTGAATAAGTTGGAATATCAGTACCAGAAAGACTTTTTTGTGTTTTATTAATACCAGCACTACTATTTCATTTTTTAGCATCATTTGGTAATAATTTACCAATTTCATTACTATAATTGTCATCTGGATGTTTAGCAATGGCAGCTAATTGTTCATCAAAAGCAGCATCTTTATCACCATAATCTTTATATAAACTATCAGGAGTAAATATTTGATCAGGATCATTAACTTTACCAGTATCTTTATTTTTTTCTTTATAAAAATCTACATTTTGATAATTAAATTTACTTGTACCATCCTGATGTCAACTTTGATTTTGAAATAATAACTCATTATTATCTGCTGCTGATACTTTATCTAGTGAATTAGCTGTATTAATACCACTTAAGTACTTTTGAGTTAATAAACTTAATCCTAAATCATCTTTAAGTTTTATAAAAGCTTTATTGGCTTCTCCCATTATTGCAGTAGTACCATCTGCATTTTTTGTGTCTTCACTATAATGAAGTTTCTTATGAAAAAATTCATAAAATTTTTGCTGAGCAATTGTTCCTTCAACATCTTTTAAAATAAAATCAAGACCTTGTGAATAAGTATTCTTAAACTGAGCAGAAATCGTTTCATTAAAATTTACTCCTAAAAAATTAAATAATACACGATTTTTATAATCATCAGGAATTTTACCACTAGGTAAATTACTCATATCACGTTCATTATCACAAGCAACTAATAATAATACAGGGCCAGATAAAAGAGTAACTGAAGTTAATAATGGTAAAATCTTTTTTATCTTTTTCATTTTTAATACCTCCCGTCTAAGAACTAATGATACTTGGATCATATCATCATAATGTTCGTTTCCCAACAACATCTAGATAATTAGCAATATTAGTATCCATACGAGCAACTGGTGCATCTTGTGTAAAGCCATCTCATGTATTATTAGTTTTTATAATATTGTCCTTAAATGTTGCATTAATATTAATACCTTGTCTATTGTTTCAACGATTTTCTTTAGTTTTATCAAATCAACTTTTCATTTTTTCAACAAAGCTATTAATTTTCGTATCAGTTGGATCAAGAGGACTTGAACCAAATATATCCTGTAAATTTCAATGAATTAAACTCGAGTTATTATTAAAGTATAAATTATAATCTCATCAAGTTGCATCACCAAGGCTACCAGTACCTCCAGTAAAGGCTGTTAATGCATCATTTAAATTAAAAGTAAGAGTTGTATTTGGAGTATATTTTTGTAGTAAAAAACCAGTTTGTAAATAATCAAGATAAGGAGAATCAGATAATCCACCTGGACGCTCAGATAACGGTGCTAAGTCTTTTCACTGATAAGTATCTTTTCTATGATTTTTAAATGTTTTAATTATATTATAAGTTGATTCATCGCTTTTAGGTTTGTCTTGCTGTTGATATGTGATACCTGGCGTTTGAATAAAATGAATACCACCAGTATCAATAAAAATGCCAACTCCAGGTCCATTATTAACTGCAGCATCAGGAAGTTGTGGTCCTTTTATATCTTTCATATAAACTAAATCATTATATTGGCTAGTACCATCTTTACCTTTATCTTTAATACTATCACGGTCTATATAAGGAATTAAGTCATCTAAACCCTTTTCCTTGTCAGTTGGTGAAGTAAATTGTGTTAATTTATATGGTTGAATACCATCAACATTTTTACCAACACCTTCAGCACTAGTTACATAACGATATAAGTAATAATAAAAAGGACTATTCTCTTGTGAAGATTTAGTAATATCCATTAATCCTAAATCACCAGTTTTACTAACATCAGTAGTAGCGGCCCCTTTTTCTTCAGTGAATGTTTGATCAAAACCATTAGTTCTAATATTCTTTAAAATTTCATTAATTTTAGTTTTATTTTGAGAAAACTGAGAAGCACTAATCTTTTCTTGTAAAGGTTTAGCAGTAGAATCAAAAGGAATAACAATTTGACGAGTTCAAATTAATTCTTGATTTCTTAACATTACTTTAGCTATTTTAGATTGATTATCACTTAATAAGCCATCAATAGTATTGTATGAATCTGTTTCATAATTACTATCATTCTTATCATCACTAGTTTTTACAACAGGGAAACTAATATTAACACCAGTTCATGTTTTAGCAGCTTTAACAGCATCATCTAATTGTTTAAAATCAGTAAGATCAGGATTTAAACTATTGGCATTAGCAACAACTCAAATTTTGCTAGAATATTTACCAGCATCAGTAATACTTGTTTTACCATTAATGTATTTTTGTACACTATCATAAGTACCATTTGGATTGTTTTCACTCTTTACTTGTTCTCATAAATCCTTTAATCAAATATTAATTTCATTTTGATTGTAGTATTTATAATCCTTATAATTACTAGTAACATAACTACGTTGAATAATACCTAAAGCACTCTTTTTTAAAATATTATCAATGTAAGTATTAACATCATCATCGCCCAATACTTTCTTTCATTGTTTTTCTCATGAACGACCATATTTTGCTTGTAATGATTTTATTTTATTTTCCATCTCAGATTGAGCTGCTGTCAAAGCAGCAAGATAATCATCTTTATATTCTGGAGTATTTTTTAAAATTGAAAGATTAATATATTGATTAATATCAGTATATAATGTTTTACCTCATCCACTATTGGGATTATTTAATAAGTAATTAAAAAAGGTGTCAGTCGTAGTACTTGTATCTATAAAAGCACTATTTCAGTCGAAAACATTAGTTGTGCCTCTTTCATTTGAATTATTACAAGCTATAATAGACATAGTTGATGTTGATGATAACGTGAAAGCTGCAACTAAGGCAAGAATATTGCGCACTTTATTCACTCCTTTTAATTAAATCTATAGCAAAAAAAGATTTTTTAATTTATTTTACTAAGATATCTTAACATAAAATTTATATTTAAGGGATAGTTTTTTCTAATTAATTTTAAAATGAAATAACTAATTACCAATTATTGCTAAATTGTAAAGGTAAGTGCAACTAAATTATTTTTCTATCCAAATATTCGATTGGTGAAAGATAATTTAGTATTTTTCTCGGTCTTTGATTTAAAGACAATATAAATTTATGAACTTCATTTTTATTAGTTTTTGAAAAAATAAATTTTTTAGGAAATTTTTCTCTAATTAAACCATTAGTATTTTCATTAGTACCTCTTTGTCAAGGTGAATATGGATTGGCAAAATAAATTTTTACATCTAAATTTTTTTCAAGTTGTTGTCAATTTGAAAATTCTTTGCCACGATCAAAAGTAATAGTTTTAACAATGTTTTTAGGAAGAATTGATAAATAATAACTGACATTTTTATTAATAACTTTAGTAGTTCTGTTTTTAACTAATATTGCTAAAGTAAATCGTGATACTCTTTCAACTAAAGTTATTAAACATGATTTGCTTTTACCTCGTGATGATACTATAGTATCTCCTTCTCAATGACCAAGTGTTATACGATCATTAACATTTATATCTCGTTCTTTAATTGATTTACCATTAAACTTGCCACGATTTTCTTTAGATTTTCGTTTTTTACCTTTTCTTCTTAAATTTTTACTAGTAACTTTATCAAGCATTCCAAAATAAATTCAAGTATAAATTGTTTTAAAACTAATCACTCACTCTTTATGAAAATTTTTAATTCTGCCATAAATTTGTTCAGGTGATCAACCTAATAGTAATTTTTGTTGTACATATTTTACTAAATTCTTATTTTTAAACTTATGAAAACTAATATGTGATTGTTTTCGATTTTCAGCTTTATTTTGTGCAATTAATGAAAAATAATGATTATTATCTTTATTTCTATTAATTTCTCGAATAATAGTACTAATACTTCGATTAAGATTTTTAGCTATTTCACTAATTTTAAATTTAAATTTCAATTGATTCTCAATATAAATCCTTTCATCTATGCCAAGATGTTTATAACTCATATAAAAACTCCTTACTTTTTTCTAAACTAAATTTAGCATTATGAAATTTTTATATGAGAATTTTTTGCAATTTTATTTACTTGCACTTACAAGTATAATTCAGCAATTTAAAATATTAATTTTTTTAAATATTATTACTTTATAGTGCACAAATAATATTTTATTCATTTTTTAATTTTAAGAAAATTAGCACAAAATTAAGTGTATAATCATTAGTATAAGTATATTATATTTGGTGTAATGATATAGGAGTAAATATGAATAAAAAAATAAACATTAATGATAATACCTTTAAAACTGATTTTCCCTTTTTTAAAAATAATCCTGATTTAGTTTATTTAGATACAGCGGCTTCTTCACTAAAACCACAAATAGTTATTGATGCTGTTAGGGATTATTATGAAAAATATTGTATTAATCCACATAGTCAAGATTATCAACTTGCTGTTAAGGGAAATGATATATTTGAAGATACTAGAAAAACAATTAGTAAATTTATTAATAGTAACGAAAACGAAATAGTTTTTTGTCCTTCAGCAACTTTTGCTTATAATCAAATTGCTTTTGGCTTAGAAAAATATTTACAAGAAAATGATGAAATTTTATTAACCACTTTAGAACATAGC
This sequence comes from Spiroplasma endosymbiont of Nomada ruficornis, assembly GCF_964030795.1. NCBI lineage: Bacteria > Bacillati > Mycoplasmatota > Mollicutes > Entomoplasmatales > Spiroplasmataceae > Spiroplasma > Spiroplasma endosymbiont of Nomada ruficornis. The sequence goes on from NZ_OZ034962.1 coordinate 438,219, forward strand.
TCATTACTCTTACCATTTTATCGTTTGATACAAACTAAAAAAATTAAAATAAAATTTATTGAAACAAATAAACAAGGAGTCATTACTGTTGAAAATTTAAAAAAAGTTTTAACACCTAAAACTAGAATAGTTGCTTTTGCAAATATTAATAATTCTTTAGCAATAAAAAATGATACTGAAACATTAACTAATTTTATTAAAGAATATGGTAAAAAAAATGTTAAAAGTGATAATTGAATTTTTAAAAATATTTTAGTAATAATAGATGGTGCACAATCAATAGGACATATAAAAACCGATGTTAAAAATTGAAATATTGATTTTTTTGGATTTTCTGGTCATAAAGTTTTTGGTCCAACTGGAATCGGTGTCTTTTGAGGAAAAAACGAATGATTAAATATGCTAGATCCACTAATATTGGGTGGAGGCATGAATGGTGATATTTATGAAAATGGTAAATTTAACTTATTAGATAGTCCTTATCGTTTTGAGGGTGGAACACAAAATATTGCGGGTGTATTTGGGCTAGGTGCAGCTATTAAGTATTTATTAAACATTGGTATTGAAAATATTAGAAATCATGAAATTTTACTAAAAAAATACGCAATTGAACAATTAACAGCGCAGTTAGGAAATAACATTGAAATTTATAATATTGATGGCAATAGTAGTAACATAATATTTAATATTAAAAAAGTATTTGCACAAGATGTTGCTAATTTTTTAGGAACACAAAATATATGCGTACGCAGTGGAACTTATTGTGCTAAATTATTACCTAATATAATTAACGCTGAAGTAACAATTCGTCTTAGTTTTTACATATACAATTGCAAAAAAGATATTGACTTATTAGTAATAGCTTTAAAAAAAGGGATTAATGAAGGAGGAGATTTTTTAAATGAATTCTTTTAATAACAATCAAGACTATTATCGCAAACTAATTGTTGAACACTATAGTAATCCAAAAAATAAAGGTTTTAAAAATTTACCAAATAGTTTGACATATCATCAAAACAATGAATCATGTGTTGATAATTTTCATGTTGAAATTTCTATTAAAAATAAAGTTATTAATAGCGCACGCTTTACTGGAATTGGGTGTGCTATTTCAACTGCAGCAACCGATCTTTTTTGTATTTTAATTGAAGGTAAAACAATATCACAAATAAAAGAAATTATTATTAATTATCAAGCAATGTTATCAGAAAAGCAATTTAATGATAAAATAATTGAAAATATGATTGCTTTTAAAAATGTACCAAGACAACGTAATCGAATTAAATGTGCCCTTATTGGTATTAATGGTATTAATAAAATAATTGAGAAAGAATGTGAAAAAAATGGAAATGGAAATTAAGGATAAAATTAGTTTAAGAACCATTTATTTAAAAAAATTAAAAAATGTTTCTAAAAATAATTATCAAAAGTGAAATAAAATTATTTTCAATAAATTTAATGAATCACATTATTTTAAACAAAATAATGTATTTGCTCTTTATAATTCCTTACCATATGAAGTAGAAACTAAAGAAATTATTGAATTATTATGAAAAAATCTAAAACAAGTTTGTTTACCAAGAATGAATGGTGAGCATTTGGAATTTTACTTTATTAATAGTTGAAACGATATCGTATTTGATAATGATTTTAAAATTGGACAACCAAGTTTAAATTGCCAAAAAGTTATAGGAAGTCAAATTGATTGTATGTTAGTACCATTGATTGCCTTTGATAAAGATTATTATCGTATTGGTTATGGTAAAGGTTTTTACGATCGTTATTTATCTAAAAATAAATTTAACTTTAGTAAAATAGGACTTGGTTTTGCTATTCAAAAAATTCCTTATATAATTAATCACGATAATTGAGATATACCATTAGACTATATTTTTACTAATTAATATTTTAATCTAAAAATTAAATACACTAATCAATAAATAAAAGATAGTTTAATTAATCAAATTATCTTTTTTTATTTTTATTGTATATGCTGAATTATACTTGTAAGTGCAAGTCAATAAAATTGCAAAAAATTCTCATATAAAAATTTCATAATGCTAAATTTAGTTTAGAAAAAAGTAAGGAGTTTTTATATGAGTTATAAACATCTTGGCATAGATGAAAGGATTTATATTGAGAATCAATTGAAATTGAAATTTAAAATTAGTGAAATAGCTAAAAATCTTAATCGAAGTATTAGTACTATTATTCGAGAAATTAATAGAAATAAAGATAATAATCATTATTTTTCATTAATTGCACAAAATAAAGCTGAAAATCGAAAACAATCACATATTAGTTTTCATAAGTTTAAAAATAAGAATTTAGTAAAATATGTACAACAAAAATTACTATTAGGTTGATCACCTGAACAAATTTATGGCAGAATTAAAAATTTTCATAAAGAGTGAGTTATTAGTTTTAAAACAATTTATACTTGAATTTATTTTGGAATGCTTGATAAAGTTACTAGTAAAAATTTAAGAAGAAAAGGTAAAAAACGAAAATCTAAAGAAAATCGTGGCAAGTTTAATGGTAAATCAATTAAAGAACGAGATATAAATGTTAATGATCGTATAACACTTGGTCATTGAGAAGGAGATACTATAGTATCATCACGAGGTAAAAGCAAATCATGTTTAATAACTTTAGTTGAAAGAGTATCACGATTTACTTTAGCAATATTAGTTAAAAACAGAACTACTAAAGTTATTAATAAAAATGTCAGTTATTATTTATCAATTCTTCCTAAAAACATTGTTAAAACTATTACTTTTGATCGTGGCAAAGAATTTTCAAATTGACAACAACTTGAAAAAAATTTAGATGTAAAAATTTATTTTGCAAATCCATATTCACCTTGACAAAGAGGTACTAATGAAAATACTAATGGTTTAATTAGAGAAAAATTTCCTAAAAAATTTATTTTTTCAAAAACTAATAAAAATGAAGTTCATAAATTTATATTGTCTTTAAATCAAAGACCGAGAAAAATACTAAATTATCTTTCACCAATCGAATATTTGGATAGAAAAATAATTTAGTTGCACTTACCTTTACAATTTAGCATTATGTTTGTATTTATTTTAAAATAATAATTTGATTATTTTATATATTTAAAATTCGGATATAAGTTAACTATATAGTTTTTAAATAAAATGCATTATAATTATTTTATAGGATGGGTGAAAGATATGGATAAATCATTAGATAAACAATTTTTAACTACAAGTAATCTTATTGGTCAAAAAGAGTTAAAGAAATTAAAGGAAACTCCTTTACCTTCATTATTAGATTTAAATTTAACAAGAGTTTACTTTACTAGTCTTGGTGATGGTTTTTCGCGAATATTTATTTTAACTATTCAAATTTTTTGAATTGGTTTGATTTTTTTTAATGGCATTGGTTTTGGTCAATTGGTTGCTAATCTTCCTGGTATACCATCAGCGCCAGTTTTTCAAAGTGCAATATTAAAAGTAGTAGCAATGTTAGTTACTGTTTTATTTGCTTTTATAATTTTAATTATGATTTTACCCGTTTTTTTATCTAAAACTATTAGAGGTATTGGTTTAAGTTGTTTATTTTTTTTAATATTTGGTTCTATTGTTAATTTAATAATTATTGGTATTAGTTTTTTTATGTTTTCTTATAGTGACAGTCCTTATCGAATCACAGTATTGATTTTCGCGGTTATAGCACTCTTATTATGATGAATTGCTATTTTGCATTGATGATTAAATACTATTGAAAATAAAAAATATTTAATTAAAAGTATTATTAAAATGTATGAATTAAGTTTTAGATAATGGAAATTTAGGTGAATAATATATGGCTAAAAAGAAAGATAATGATGATTGAAGAAAACTAAATAATATTACTAAATACGTTACTGGTAAAGTAGAACCAGTAAAAGTAAAAAAAACTTTTCTGACAATAACTATTTCTTTAATTATGATAATTTGTTTAGCAATTAGCACTTTTTTTATTGCTCTTGCTATGCAGAGTGCTTTTAATATTGGTGATTTTAAACAAAATATTCCAGAAGAATCAATTATTGTTGATATGAATGATGTTCCAATTGATAGTAGTAATAAAAATTTACGTTTGCCATTTTTTGAAGAAGAATCAAAAAAACAAGTTTTTGATTTATTAATAAAAGAATCTTGATGAGATAGTTTTTTTCCAACTAATATTACTAATTATGATTTCACTTTTTATAAACCCAATAGTAATGATGAATTAGATAAGAGTTTAATTAAAACTGATGGTGTTACTAAATTTGATTTAAAATTAAAGTTACAATCTTCATTTATTGAATTTAAAATACCAGTAATTGCATTAATTAAAAATACTGCTAAATTTTATGAAAAATTTATGATGTTTAATCAATTTGAAGGAAAATTTAGTAAACATGTTTCAGGAAAATTTCCAAATGGTAGTGATTATTTGCAAGAACAATGAACACATGGTTATTTACCAACTAATTTTTATTATGCGGATAAAATTGATAATACTGTTATTTATAAAACAATCGAAGATGAAATTAATAAATTTATTAATGATTATAAAGAAGAATTTGCTAGTGATACTCATCTTTATCCAATAATATCAACAATTCCTTTAGCAGATATTGATTTTAATGATGTAGCTACTATTAAACCATATTTCGAACTAGTTCATAATCCCGAATTAAATTATGTTGGTAATGCTGTGAATAGTTCCAAAGAATATGTTAATCTTTATTCATATTCTTCAAATTTTCCATTAAAACCTTTTTATATAACATATGTTTCTAATCCAAATGTTGTTTATGATTTCATTGATTTAAAACCAACAAGTATTGAAGAGGTTATTGATTATCTTAAAGTTAATCCTATTGATTTTGTTCCTTTTAGTATGGTACAAGAAGCAGTAGATAGTGATGAATCATTAATAAAATATAGTCCTCCACATGTATTATTGACTAGTGATAATAGTGGTAATCATTTTAAATATAAGGAATTGAGTTATTATTTTGGCTTTTCAAATTCAATAAATAATAGTATTGAAAATATTAATGTTAATGATTATATTAATATTGGTGATTTAGAAACTTTTTTAGAAAATAAATATTGACAAGAAATGTATCAATTTGCAAAAAATAATTCTACTTTTTTCTTATTAGATTATCCTGATTCGACGGTTGATCCAAATATTAATTGAAATTTTGTTATTAAATCACTTGCTATTTTTAAAGGATATTTTGTTAAAGCTTTAAAGGTGCAAATTAATGAGTTAAGTGCTTTTACTTTTTTAGATATTGATGGTAATAATTTATCATTAAAGGCAACTGATATTATTAAGACTAATGATATTAAAAAAATTAGATTTCATATTGGAAAAGATTTGATAAGCAGTGACTATGTTCCCAAGCCCCATAGTTTTAATTTTACTTTTAAAGTAAAGTGAATTTAAATACTTAAAAATAAGTATTGATTTTATGAAAATGGGTTAAATTTTGATAACTATAATTTAATATTCATACTACTTATATAAAATATTTTTAATTATATAGGTTATTAATTGTAAAATTAATATAAATTTGTTATTATTCTTGTGTATAAAAAATATAAATAATATAGTAGTTTTTAACCCATTGTTTGTTGAGATAAAAGCAAATGGGTTTTTATTTTGAAAGGAAAATTATAAATGATATTGCAAAAATATAAAAAATTAAAATTAGTAACCTTATTTTTATTTATTTTAACTATTTTAATTATGGTAATTGGTTTAATGTTAATTGGTTTTTCTAATTTTAATAAAAGTTTTTTTGAACATCTTAAATTATATAAAGAAAAAAGACTTATTATAGAAATAACAATAGAAATAACAAATGGATTTAGTTTATTAAATTATATGAGTGTAAATTATATTTTAAATCATTCTGCAGAAAATATATGTTCATCAGTAGTTCATAATTATGATGGTTATTATGATTGAGTTCAATTACAAATTGGAGTTATTTTTTGTATAATTTTAACTCCAATTTTTGGATTTTTTACTATTGCATTAACTTTTTTAATTATTGGTTTAAAAGTAAAAATAAAAAATAATAATTTTTGAGATGCAATCCAAAAATGTGAAATAATTAACAGTTATTATGTTCATTAGGTATTTTGTTTTTAAAATATATTAAGTATTATTTTTAGTGAATCAACAAAATGTTTTATTTTATATAATGATTTATAATTTCTTATTTATTGCTAAATTGTAAAGGTAAGTGCAACTAAATTATTTTTCTATCCAAATATTCGATTGGTGAAAGATAATTTAGTATTTTTCTCGGTCTTTGATTTAAAGACAATATAAATTTATGAACTTCATTTTTATTAGTTTTTGAAAAAATAAATTTTTTAGGAAATTTTTCTCTAATTAAACCATTAGTATTTTCATTAGTACCTCTTTGTCAAGGTGAATATGGATTGGCAAAATAAATTTTTACATCTAAATTTTTTTCAAGTTGTTGTCAATTTGAAAATTCTTTGCCACGATCAAAAGTAATAGTTTTAACAATGTTTTTAGGAAGAATTGATAAATAATAACTGACATTTTTATTAATAACTTTAGTAGTTCTGTTTTTAACTAATATTGCTAAAGTAAATCGTGATACTCTTTCAACTAAAGTTATTAAACATGATTTGCTTTTACCTCGTGATGATACTATAGTATCTCCTTCTCAATGACCAAGTGTTATACGATCATTAACATTTATATCTCGTTCTTTAATTGATTTACCATTAAACTTGCCACGATTTTCTTTAGATTTTCGTTTTTTACCTTTTCTTCTTAAATTTTTACTAGTAACTTTATCAAGCATTCCAAAATAAATTCAAGTATAAATTGTTTTAAAACTAATAACTCACTCTTTATGAAAATTTTTAATTCTGCCATAAATTTGTTCAGGTGATCAACCTAATAGTAATTTTTGTTGTACATATTTTACTAAATTCTTATTTTTAAACTTATGAAAACTAATATGTGATTGTTTTCGATTTTCAGCTTTATTTTGTGCAATTAATGAAAAATAATGATTATTATCTTTATTTCTATTAATTTCTCGAATAATAGTACTAATACTTCGATTAAGATTTTTAGCTATTTCACTAATTTTAAATTTAAATTTCAATTGATTCTCAATATAAATCCTTTCATCTATGCCAAGATGTTTATAACTCATATAAAAACTCCTTACTTTTTTCTAAACTAAATTTAGCATTATGAAATTTTTATATGAGAATTTTTTGCAATTTTATTTACTTGCACTTACAAGTATAATTCAGCATTTTAAAAAAATAAATTTAAATTTGATAATTTTGTAAAATTGAACACTTATAATTTTGATTTATATCAGATACTATTATTAAGTTTTAATACCTAAAATAAGTTATAATATAAATAAAAAATAAGGGGTGTTAGATATATGAAAGAAAAAAAAGATGACTTAAAAAATACTCCATTGTCAAATGTTGATAATAGTATTATCAAACCAAATAATGATAATCCATCATTTAAAGATATTGAAGAACAACGTTTTACTACTTATAATCCGTTATTAAGTGATAGTATTAAATTTAAAAGAATGTATTGAAGTTCAAAAATGGAAAATATTGCTCGTATTTTGTTACTTACAGTTTCTTGTTTTCATTTAATTTTTTCTTATTTTTTAGCTAACAATTTGGTTAATCAAATTTTGAGTAATAAAGGTAGTAACATGAACCCAACTTATATAATTTATATATTTTTAATTATAACTCTGGGATTTAATTTTATATTTTATTTACCAGTAGCGATTGGTCGCACTGCTAGTGCTATGTTTGGATGATCAATTGTTTATATTATTTTAGCAATTGCTTATTTTATAGTTTTAGAAGTATTTTGTACAATTTTGTTAGTGGTTAATGGATTAGTAAATGAAACTGTTTCTGCAGAAGTTCCAATATTTATGATTATTGTTTTACTAATAACTGTTTTATGATTAATTGCTGCTTGTTTATTAATTGTTAAAAGTGATGATGTAAGAAGAGAATTAAGTGTCGAATAAATAATAAGTAAAGGAGAATATAAATGAGTACAGATAGTTTACTTTCTAAGCGAATTGAACAATTAATTAAAGTAATTAGCGCTGATGTTTATGAAAAAGAAACTGTTTTTAAACTTGCTATTTTGGCGTTATTATCAGGAGAATCAATATTTTTATTAGGATTACCAGGAATTGCTAAATCATTAATTTCACGACGAATTAAATATGCGCTCCATGATGGGCGAAATTTTGAATATTTAATGAATCGTTTTTCTACTCCAGAAGAAATTTTTGGACCAATCTCAATCAAAGATTTATTAAAAGGTAACTATGTAAGAATTATTGATCAATATTTGCCTGCTGTTGATATTGCTTTTTTGGATGAAATTTGAAAAGCAGGCCCTTCAATTCAAAATACATTACTAACTATTATTAATGAAAAAATCTTTCGTAATGGTGGTGTTGATATCAAAGTACCATTAAAACTATTAATTTCAGCTTCCAATGAGTTACCAGAAAGTGGTAAAGGTTTAGAAGCTTTATTTGATCGTTTTATTATTAGAATGATAGTTTATGGTTTAACTAATGAAGAAAATTTTAATGATATGTTAGAAAGTATTACTAGTTTAGAAGTAAAAGTTCCACTTGAATTACAAATTAAAACTTCTGAATATGAAAAGTGATTAAAAGAATTGGAAACTACTGTTACTTTAAGCAAAGAAACATTAAATTTTATTTCTCGTTTTCGTAAAATTTTAACAGAAGCAACTAATGGTAAAGCTTACATTTCTGATCGAAGATGAAAAAAAATTGCTAAATTAATAAAAGCTTCAGCTTATTATAACGGTAGAACAACTACTGATAAGCCTGATTTATTGATTATTCCTTACTGTATTTGAGATAATGAAGATCAAGAAAAAGAGTATACAAAACTTTTCAATGAAGCATATTGTGAAGATTTAACTTACACATTGAAACAAAATCAGATTGAACTGGAAAGTGAGTTGGAAACATTAAGTAATAATGCCGAAAACATTAAAGATAGTCAAAATCAACCATCTATTTACTCCAATCCATTTTCTGAACAAATTAAAGGCATATATTATCGTTTATTATGACATAGTGATGAGTTTCCAATTTGTTTTATTAGTAGAAAGGATTTTCAGTTATTATTACGACGTAATAAAAAGAGTCATAATATTCAATTATTTTATGGTAAAAGTTTAAGTAAAATGGAAGGTAATCAGAAGTTTGAGTTGCAATTAAAGAATTCTAGTGAATTAATAAATATTACAAATAATTCTATAATTCAAGTTGAATTAACTAATACTGATAGTAAATCACAATTTGGAAATATTAATAGTCAAATGAAAGATTTAAAGCAACAAATTAATGAATTAAAAGTACATTTTGAACAAGAATATCATCGTTTAAGTAAAACCGATTCTATATTTTTTGATGAACAATTTAAATCACTATTAGAAATGGCATTTTTTGATAAAATTTCACAAATACCAGAAGCAGAAACCGAAACGACTCTTTCATCAGAATCACTAACTGAAGATTCACCAATAACTATTTCAAATGTTAATGATACTAATAATAATAATTCTGATATTAATTAAGATAGGTGATTATTATGGAACAATTAATTGAATCCCATGTTTCACAAATTTTAGAAACTAAATTGAAAAAAATGTCTTTATCAGAAACAAATTTGAGTAGTTTTACTTGATTTAAAAAAAATTTTGCTTGATTAGCTCCAGAATTTGATCAACAAATTAGTCATTTTTATTTAAATGAAGTTTTAGAAAAAAGTAAAAATATTGTTATTAGTCCCATCATTAAAAGAGAATTACGATTATATTTCTGAGTTATGATTAATGGTATTGATAGATTAAAAAATAATTGACAAGAAATTTACACTAGGGCAAAAATTCTTGATTCACCAATGATTAATTATTTTCATTATTTTCAAGAAAAATTTAAGGATCGTAAACTTAATAGTAAATTAACTTTTGATAATTTTATAAGACATTGAGAAAGTTTAATGGTTCAAAGAATTGTAAATTATAAATTATTTGAAACTATGCAAATGCGTCAAAAATATTTAACAATGTGAAGTAATAATATTAAAATTATTAATGAAGTAAGACATATTGTTGGTTTTGCTTGAAATTTTTTTGGACGATTTTGAGAAGGAGATTTAAATGATTTTAAAAAAATTAATTTAAATACTATTATACAATATGGTGAAATTTTAAATAAGAATCCATCTATTATTGAAATTGCTAGACTACTTGGTCGTTGAAAAGGAATTTCGGGTTTAACAGAAAAGCAAGTTCATCAAAAAGTACAAATTGAATATCAATTAAAGCCATTAGGAAAATGGCCTGAAGAAATAGTAGGAATTACCGAGGGTAAAGATTTAGAACATTTATTACCATTAGAATTAGTTAATCTTGCTATTCCAGAGTTAAATGCTATTTTTTATAAAAAATTTGTTGAAGAAAAGTTAGCAATTACAGAGTTTGAATCAATGGATTTAGTTGCCACTGAACATCTTGTTGAAGAAGTTGTAGAAGTACCAATTCCCGAAAGTGAAGGCCCTTTTATCTTATGCATTGATACATCTAAATCGATGAGTCATAGTCCAGAAATTATTGCAAAATCAATTGCGCTTGCTATTAGTAAAATTGCTTTACAAGAAAAAAGACCATGCTATATGATCAATTTTTCTGGTAAATTTGAAACTTATGATTTATCTAATTTAGTTTCATCAATTCCCAATCTAATTCATTTTTTAGGTCATAGTTTTAAAGGACATACTAATATTAATCCAGCTATTAGTCACGCTTTAACAATTATGCAATCTAAAACATATCATAATGCAGACTTATTGGTAGTTTCTGATTTTTTATCTGCTAATATTACTAAAAATAATATTAATTTAATGTTGCAACTAAAAGCAAAAGCTAATCGCTTTCATGCTATTAATATTGCTTCTTCAACATTGTCTAATAATTTTAAAAAATATTTTACTAATTATTGACATTATGATCCTCGCGATCCATTTGCTGCGCGAAAAATTGCATTAAATTTAGTTAAAACTAAAAATAAATCTTAATCTTAATTTTGATAGTTATTTTTTTGCTTTAATAATGATAAAATATTATTAGAGTGAAACAGTAAACTGATAATGAGAGATGGATAATATGAAAAAAAATAATTTAATTTTAAGCAAAACATTAGTTATTATTAGTGTTTTAACAGTAACAATTAGTTTATCAATTTTTCCATTATTTAATTGAGGTGTTCCATTAAAAAACAATATTGCTATTATTATTGCTTTAATCGTTAATAAAGAACCAATTACTAGTAGTTTTTATAAACAATTAATGACTAGTGATAGTATAGTTTCTTTATATACTTTTGGAACATTATTGATTTTTAATTTAACTTATTTAATACCATTAATTTTGATTAAAAAACCTTTTTCAAGATCAGTTTTTGCTATACACATGTTATTAATAACCTTAGTATTGGTACTTTTTGTATTAGTACTTTTTAATTACTTGAATATTAGAAATTTTCAAACTATTCCTTTTAAAGATTTATGAACAATTCCTTGAGCAGGTATTGGTTTAAGTTTACTTACTATTTTTTGATATGGATTAAAAAATTTATGAGTTAATCCTCCACAGTTATCAAAAAAAAGTAATGATTATAGTAAAAACAAAAAAGAAGAAATTAAAAGTGATGATTTACCATCATATGAAGATTTACAATTACAATTAAAAATGTTAAAAAAACAATTAAAAGAAGTTAGAAATATTAAAGGTAAGAAATAATAAAAGTTATTTTAGATTTTTAATGAGATCATTAGCAAACTTTGTTTTTTGATATTTGTTGTTGGTTGATTACTATAGTTAGGTGAATTTATTTCATTTTTACTTGAGTTTAAAATTCATGATTGCAAATATTCTTTCACTTCTAGATTCACTTTATTTATTGATTCTCAAAAATTATCTATACATTCAATTTTAGCACCATTTTCTATTAGAAACTTAACTCCCTCTATATTATTATTATCAGCAATTAGAATTAAGGCAGTTTTACCATTTTGATTTGTATGATTAATATCAGCGTTATTTTCTACTAAAAATTTAATAACATCTAAGTGATTATTTTGAGCAGCTCGTGTTAAAGCACTTTCTTTATTATAATTAATTATATGGTTAACATCGGCATCGTTTTCAACTAAAAATTTAATTATATTTAAATATCCTTTTTTGGCGGCTTTTGTTAAAGCGCTATTACCACTACCAATTTTTATATTTTTTTGAAAAGAATTTTCTTTTATTCTATAAGTATAAGTCAAAATATCTGAATTTGTATAGTTGACATTAGCATTATTTAGTAATAAAAGTTTAATTTTTTCTAAATCATTTTCTTTTACTGCATTCATTAATTGTTTATTTTTTTCTCTTTCTCTTGCTTGTGGTGAACATGATTTCAAAAATTTAATTACATCTAAATGACCATTTTCAATAGCTCGATCTAAAGCAGTTTCACCACGTAAATTTATTTGATTAACATCTGCATCGTTTTCAACTAAAAATTTAATTATATTTGCTAAATTGTAAAGGTAAGTGCAACTAAATTATTTTTCTATCCAAATATTCGATTGGTGAAAGATAATTTAATATTTTTCTCGGTCTTTGATTTAAAGACAATATAAATTTATGAACTTCATTTTTATTAGTTTTTGAAAAAATAAATTTTTTAGGAAATTTTTCTCTAATTAAACCATTAGTATTTTCATTAGTACCTCTTTGTCAAGGTGAATATGGATTGGCAAAATAAATTTTTACATCTAAATTTTTTTCAAGTTGTTGTCAATTTGAAAATTCTTTGCCACGATCAAAAGTAATAGTTTTAACAATGTTTTTAGGAAGAATTGATAAATAATAACTGACATTTTTATTAATAACTTTAGTAGTTCTGTTTTTAACTAATATTGCTAAAGTAAATCGTGATACTCTTTCAACTAAAGTTATTAAACATGATTTGCTTTTACCTCGTGATGATACTATAGTATCTCCTTCTCAATGACCAAGTGTTATACGATCATTAACATTTATATCTCGTTCTTTAATTGATTTACCATTAAACTTGCCACGATTTTCTTTAGATTTTCGTTTTTTACCTTTTCTTCTTAAATTTTTACTAGTAACTTTATCAAGCATTCCAAAATAAATTCAAGTATAAATTGTTTTAAAACTAATAACTCACTCTTTATGAAAATTTTTAATTCTGCCATAAATTTGTTCAGGTGATCAACCTAATAGTAATTTTTGTTGTACATATTTTACTAAATTCTTATTTTTAAACTTATGAAAACTAATATGTGATTGTTTTCGATTTTCAGCTTTATTTTGTGCAATTAATGAAAAATAATGATTATTATCTTTATTTCTATTAATTTCTCGAATAATAGTACTAATACTTCGATTAAGATTTTTAGCTATTTCACTAATTTTAAATTTAAATTTCAATTGATTCTCAATATAAATCCTTTCATCTATGCCAAGATGTTTATAACTCATATAAAAACTCCTTACTTTTTTCTAAACTAAATTTAGCATTATGAAATTTTTATATGAGAATTTTTTGCAATTTTATTTACTTGCACTTACAAGTATAATTCAGCAATACTAATTTTTTCTAAATAATTAATAATTATCTTGTGAAAACTTTTAATCAATTGATAACTTTTTTCATTTATAAAACTATTAAAACTTTTTATTTTTTTATATGTTATACATAAGTTTGAACAATCATAATTTTGATTAAAAATAAAAATTCAACAATCTAAAAGACTATATTTATTTAAATTGATTTTTATTTCTGGTAAAGAAACTATTTTAACACCATAATTTGATGTTAAAATGGTAACATTATTTATTGATTTAATGTAGTTAATGTTTAAAATCAAACCAGTATCAATATTAAACATATTTTAACTATAACCTAACTCTTTTAATTTTCTAGGATTATTTCTTCAATCAGGTATTACTTTTACAAAAGTTTTTAATATAATATGAGAATCAAAAATACTTTCTAAATCTGTTCTAGCTCTTATTCCAATTTCTTTAATCATACTACCTCCTTTACCAATAATAATTCCTTTTTGTGAGTCGCGTTCAACAACAATAACAGCATTAATATCAGTAATATTAGTATTTGGATTATAATTAATACTTTCAATTAATACTGCTACACTATAAGGAATTTCTTCTTCTGTTAAATTTAAAATTTTTTCACGAATAATTTCCTTAATTAAAGTATTATCTGAAACATCATCGTTATTTTCAATTAAATAATTCTTTTCACCAATTGGTAAATACTCATATAGTTTTTTCAATAATATATCTAAGTTCATTTCTTTTATAGCAGAAATTGGAATTATTTCTTTAAATGGTAATAAATCTTTTCACTCATTAATTTTATCCATTAATTTTTCTTTTGTTACTAAATCAACCTTAGTTAATAAAAGTAGAATAGTTGTATTTACCCTTTCTGATAATAATTTAATAATATGTTTATCGCTATTTCCAATGTATTCATTACATGGCGCTAATAAACAAATAATGTTAGTTTCTTTAGTGGCACGGTTAGCATCGCGATTCATCATTCGTCCAAGTTGGTTATTATGTTTATGAATGCCGGGAGTATCAAAAAATATGATTTGCATATCATCACTATTATAAATACCTTGAATTTGATTTCTGGTTGTTTGTGGTTTATTAGACACAATTGCCTTTTTTTCTTGAAGAATGGTATTTAATAAAGTTGATTTTCCAACATTACTTCTACCAATAAAACTAACAAAACCTGATTTAAAATTATTAGTCATAAATTAATTCCCTTTCAATGAACTTGGTTTAAACGCTAAAGGTAATAAGTCTTTTACTAATATTTTACAAATTGTTTTAGTATCATTATTTTCATTTTTATTACTAATATAAACAGGGCATGTTTCTGGCATAATTTCAATCATAAATTGACGACACATACCACAAGGAGAACCAACCGTTTCACTATCAGTAATTAAAAATAGACTAATAATATCTTCTTTTTTATAACCTTGAGCAATAACTTGTGACAAAGCTGCTCTTTCAGCACAAATACCTACTGAGTATGCAGCATTTTCAACATTTACTCCTAACACTTCTTTACTATTTTTCAAAATTACTATTGCAGCAACTCTAAATAAAGAATAAGGCGCATAAGCATTTTTTTGTATTACTTTTGCTTTTTTCAATAATACTAATAAATCTATATCTTGTTCCATTATACCACTCCTTATTTTCTAGTAATACCAAGAATATTTAAAATTTCATCTTGTAAATCAAACATAACCTTTTCTTCTACGCTATTTTGATGATCATATCCTAATGTATGAAGTAATCCATGAATAAAAAGAAATGATAATTCTCTAATTAAACTATGACCATATTCTTGTGCTTGCGCTACTGCCTTTGAATAACAAATATAAACATCGCCTAAATCTCTAATATCAATATTAATATTTGGAAAATCATCATCATCATTTCCGAATGATAAAACATCAGGAACATAATCTTTATGACGATACATTTTATTTAATTCAATACTAGTCTGTTCGTCATTAAAAATAACAGCAATACACCATGTAATTTTCTGTTTTAACTTAATAGCTACTGCATTTAAAATATTTTCTGATAAAATATTAAAATTTTTAATGTCATAGTTATGATCATTGTAAATATTTACAATATTAATTTTTGCTGGCATTTATCTACCTAACTTCTTTTTGATTAAATTATATCAATATTTACATTTATGTTGTAATATTATTTCAAATAAATGTTAACAAACTTTCTTTACCAATAATTATTAATACCATTTGATTTAAATATGTATTAGAATTAATGTTTTCTTCAATTAAAAGTTGATTATTATCATTTCATTTTGGAAAAAAAATTGTTAAATAACATTTATTAATAGAGAAAAAAATAGTAATTTGATTAAAACTATTAAACTTTAAACATTCTTCTCTTTTAAAATCTAATAAATAAGCAAAGTGTCCCTTATTTTCATATCTTGTCTCACTTATAAAAATAGTTTGACCATTAACAGCATAAACATGAGGAATATTAATAATTTTTAAACCTAATAAGAGTCCTAAAAAAAGAAAAATTGAACTACTTCCTAATAAATAAGTACTTTGTCTAAAAAAAATCATTATTCATTACCATCTATACTTTTATAATTATTTAAATCAATTACATTTTTAAATAATTTTACTAGTGTTAAATCATGACCTGCATAAGCTAAATTGTAAAGGTAAGTGCAACTAAATTATTTTTCTATCCAAATATTCGATTGGTGAAAGATAATTTAATATTTTTCTCGGTCTTTGATTTAAAGAAAATATAAATTTATGAACTTCATTTTTATTAGTTTTTGAAAAAATAAATTTTTTAGGAAATTTTTCTCTAATTAAACCATTAGTATTTTCATTAGTACCTCTTTGTCAAGGTGAATATGGATTGGCAAAATAAATTTTTACATCTAAATTTTTTTCAAGTTGTTGTCAATTTGAAAATTCTTTGCCACGATCAAAAGTAATAGTTTTAACAATGTTTTTAGGAAGAATTGATAAATAATAACTGACATTTTTATTAATAACTTTAGTAGTTCTGTTTTTAACTAACATGGCTAAAGTAAATCGTGATACTCTTTCAACTAAAGTTATTAAACATGATTTGCTTTTACCTCGTGATGATACTATAGTATCTCCTTCTCAATGACCAAGTGTTATACGATCATTAACATTTATATCTCGTTCTTTAATTGATTTACCATTAAACTTGCCACGATTTTCTTTAGATTTTCGTTTGTTAACTTTTCTTCTTAAATTTTTACTAGTAACTTTATCAAGAAAACCCAAATAAATTCAATTATAAATTGTTTTAAAACTAATAACTCATTGTTTATGAAAATTTTTAATTCTGCCATAAATTTGTTCAGGTGATCAACCTAATAGTAATTTTTGTTGTACATATTTTACTAAATTCTTATTTTTAAACTTATGAAAACTAATATGTGATTGTTTTCGATTTTCAGCTTTATTTTGTGCAATTAATGAAAAATCATGATTATTATCTTTATTTCTATTAATTTCTCGAATAATAGTACTAATACTTCGATTAAGATTTTTAGCTATTTCACTAATTTTAAATTTAAATTTCAATTGATTCTCAATATAAATCCTTTCATCTATGCCAAGATGTTTATAACTCATATAAAAACTCCTTACTTTTTTCTAAACTAAATTTAGCATTATGAAATTTTTATATGAGAATTTTTTGCAATTTTATTTACTTGCACTTACAAGTATAATTCAGCAATTAAAAAAAATGTTGGTTCTTATGATATAAAATTAGATTTTTTTAATGCTATACTTATTTATAAAGTTTAAAATAATATGAAAGGAAGCAATTATGAAAGTAATTAAGGTTAAAAATATTACGAAGTCGTATAATGGTAATGTTGTACTCGGACCTATTAATTTAGAAATTGAGAGTGGTAGTTCTGTTGCTATTTTTGGTGCTAATGGTGCTGGTAAAACCACATTATGTGAGATTATTAGTAATACTAAAAATGCAAGTACAGGAGAAATTGAATATAACTTTAATAAAAAAGATATTCCATATGTTGTTGGAATAAATTTTCAAGATCAAGTTTATCCTAACTTTATAACAGTTAAAGAATTAATAAATTTTTATCATAAGATTTATTTAGATAAAATAAAACCCGAAATTTTTAATAGTATGTTAGATAAGTTTCAATTAACAGAATTATACAAACGTAAAGTAAATAGTTTATCGGGTGGTCAAAGACAAAGAGTTAATTTATTTTTATCATTATTTCATCAACCAAAAATTTATATTGGTGATGAGATTTCAACTGGTTTAGATGTTAAAACAAGAATTGATATTATTAATTTTTTACAAGAACAAATTAGTTTGAATAACATTACTTTAATTTTAGTTAGTCATAACTTAGATGAAATCCAAGCTTTATGTAAACGTATTATTTTTTTAAAGGATGGTCAAATTATTGATGATACTACTGTTGTTGAAGTTACTAAAAAATATGGTTCATTATTAAAATATTATTTAGAAAAAACAGAAACACCATTAGAAATAACTACGAGAAAGGAAAAAAAATAATGCTAGCAATGTTTCAATTATTATTTGGTTATTTTAAGAAATCTTTCCATAGTATTTTCTTTGGTTTTATTTTCCCTATTATTATGTTAACAATTTTAGTTGCTGTATTAACACCCGGTAACCCAAATGCTGCACAAACAGTATTACCGGGGTTAGTGATGTCAGCTTCACCAGTATTAGGAATTGTTACTTTATCAATGACATATTCTGATTTTAAACAATCAATAATTATTAAAAGAATTGGTGCAACACCATTAAAACCATGACAATTTATTAGTATTATTTTAATATTTCATGTTATTTTAATTTTTATTGGTAGTTTTTGAACATTAGGAATTGGTGCAGCTTTATATCATAATCAGATTAATTGAGAACTAATTAATTGAGGTTATATATTACTAGCAATTCTGCTTTCATCAATTATGTGTTCAGCAGTAGGAATAATGGTTGGTATTCTTGCTTCTGATTTTAAAATTGCTAATGCTTTTGCTTTATTATTATATTTGCCAACATCATTTTTATCGGGTCAATATATTCCGTATGTAGCCATTAAAGGACAACCAGTTTTAGTTATTATTGCTAAAATTATTCCTTTTTCTTATCCTGTTTCTATTATGAATAGAGGATGAAATAATTATGGTACTCCAAATGATTTAATCAATGCAGCACTTTTTGATAATTACTGAATACCGATTTTAGTTAGTTTACTTTGAATTGGAGCATTAATATTTGGAGCAATTATGGCTTATAAATATCGACGTAAATAAGTAAATAAGAAAAAAGATTTGTTTATAAACAAATTATTTAAAATTATAAAAAATATTTACAAAATAAACAAGCCTAATTAGGCTTGTTTTGATTTATTTTTTTAAAAAAATGATACTTAAATTTTGGTCATTTACTGCGGCTATCAATTCCTGAATTAGTAGCAAAAAGATCAAAATTAATAACATTTTTTACATTTCATGCTGAAAGGTTCTGATTAAATTTTTTTGCATTTCAAAACATTCCCATCATATTTGTTACATTTGAAACATCTCAACCGGAAATGTCTTGATTAAATTTTTTTGCATCATAAAACATATAACTCATATCTACTATATTTGATATATTTCAAGAAGCTATGTTTTGATCAAATGTTAGATTATTAGCAAACATATTACTTAAAGAAGTAATTTTTGTTGGTAATTGATCTGGTACTTTTTCAACTATTTTTGGCATTTTAACAGCTTGAATTTCTCTAATTCCATTTTCAAAAAAACCGATTTGAACAATTTCTTTACTTTCTATGTCTGACAAATCTTTATCATTAGTTGTTTTTTGTATTCCATTTTTATCTTTGTAAATTGTATCTTGTTTTGTTTTATTTTGAATATAATTAGTTGTAATATTAGTATTTTGTTTGATAGTGTTTAAGAAACTAGTTAAATTACCTGTGGTTGTTGTAAGTATTAAAATACTTAATGTTTTGATTAGTGTTTTCACTAAAAAATCTCCTTTTTTTGTTTTTTCCAATAACTTCTTAAACTTAAGAAGTTAATTATATTTTAATTCGTTTAAAAATAAATTCAATAAGTGTTAAATTTTATGTTAAAAATAAAAATATATAAATATTAGGAAAAATTTTTTATGTTATTAGTAAGTTTAAATGTAATACAAAAGTTATATAATATATTTTAATTTACATACAATTTGTTTATTTTTTTAAAATAAAGATATTTTTATGATATTATTAAATTAATTTAATAACTGTTAATTACTAGTATAGATAGTTTTATCTATATTAGTTTTTTGGTTTTTATTAAATTAATTTAATTAAAAAAATATTATATATTGGGTTTATTGCGTTTAAAGTCAAGTTTTATATTGAGTTTATTAGAAAGAAGTTAAAATATGGCAAACGGCAGAGAAGTTATTATTACGAATAATTTAAATAATCCAAGTATAAAAAGTTTATTATTAATTGATGAATTTAATAATAAAATCGGTGACGCAATACTTATTATTGATTTAGAAAAAAAAGAAGCTATTTTAGAAAGTATATTTATTGAAGAAAAATATCGTAAGCAACAATATGGTAGTTTACTTATTTACAAAATTTTTGAGATATGTCATAGCAATAATATCGAAAACCTTATTTTATTATCAGATCCAACTAATGTTACTGTCGGTGAATTTTATGAAAAATTAGGATTAACTTATGCATGAAATAAAAAAACTTTTTTTTATGATTATGAAATTAATATACCTCATGCAATTTTTAATAAAAGAGATGAAAGTGAAAAGTGAAAAAATATTAAAATAAAAGAAATTTTTATTGATTTGCTAAATTGTAAAGGTAAGTGCAACTAAATTATTTTTCTATCCAAATATTCGATTGGTGAAAGATAATTTAGTATTTTTCTCGGTCTTTGATTTAAAGACAATATAAATTTATGAACTTCATTTTTATTAGTTTTTGAAAAAATAAATTTTTTAGGAAATTTTTCTCTAATTAAACCATTAGTATTTTCATTAGTACCTCTTTGTCAATGTGAATATGGATTGGCAAAATAAATTTTTACATCTAAATTTTTTTCAAGTTGTTGTCAATTTGAAAATTCTTTGCCACGATCAAAAGTAATAGTTTTAACAATGTTTTTAGGAAGAATTGATAAATAATAACTGACATTTTTATTAATAACTTTAGTAGTTCTGTTTTTAACTAATATTGCTAAAGTAAATCGTGATACTCTTTCAACTAAAGTTATTAAACATGATTTGCTTTTACCTCGTGATGATACTATAGTATCTCCTTCTCAATGACCAAGTGTTATACGATCATTAACATTTATATCTCGTTCTTTAATTGATTTACCATTAATTAAACTTGCCACGATTTTCTTTAGATTTTCGTTTTTTACCTTTTCTTCTTAAATTTTTACTTAACTTTATCAAGCATTCCAAAATAAATTCAAGTATAAATTGTTTTAAAACTAATAACTCACTCTTTATGAAAATTTTTAATTCTGCCATAAATTTGTTCAGGTGATCAACCTAATAGTAATTTTTGTTGCACATATTTTACTAAATTCTTATTTTTAAACTTATGAAAACTAATATGTGATTGTTTTCGATTTTCAGCTTTATTTTGTGCAATTAATGAAAAATAATGATTATTATCTTTATTTCTATTAATTTCTCGAATAATAGTACTAATACTTCGATTAAGATTTTTAGCTATTTCAATAATTTTAAATTTAAATTTCAATTGATTCTCAATATAAATCCTTTCATCTATGCCAAGATGTTTATAACTCATATAAAAACTCCTTACTTTTTTCTAAACTAAATTTAGCATTATGAAATTTTTATATGAGAATTTTTTGCAATTTTATTTACTTGCACTTACAAGTATAATTCAGCGTTAAAAAAGATAATTTTAATATTTAGATTTTTTCTTTTCTCAAATGTCTTGTTTTTTAAAATTAACAATGTAAAATAAAATACATAATTAATTTAAAATATAAAAGAGTAAAATTAAATGGTAATTTAGAGACTTAGTGGTTGCTGTAAACTAAGCAAGTTTAATTTGAAGGTAACTTATATTATTAGTAATTTAAATAATAATTAAGTGCATTTACTTTGTAAATGAATTAGGATGGTACCGCGTTAAAAAACGTTCCTATTTGTGGAATATTTTTTTTATTTTAAAAAGGAGTATAACAAATGAATAGAAATTTAAACAAAAAATATAATCATATTGAAATTGAAAAGGATCGTTATGAACAATGAGTAAAATCTGGATTATTTAAGGCAAATGTTAGTTCTATTAATCCTACATTTTCTATTATCTTACCACCACCTAATGTAACCGGACTTTTACATTTAGGTCATGCTTGAGATAGTACTATCCAAGATTTATTAATTCGTTATAAACGTTTACAAGGATTTAATACTTTATTTATACCTGGTATGGATCATGCTGGCATTGCCACGCAAGTTAAAGTTGCACAACGTATTAAAGAAGAACAAAAACTTAATTTGCAAGAATTAGGTAAAGATAAATTTTTACAACAAGCATGAAAATGAAAAACAGAATATGTACAAAACATAAGAAAACAGTGAGCAAAACTTGGTTTAGCATTAGATTATTCGCATGAAGTATTTACTTTAGATGAAAATGTTAAGCAAGCAGTTAATGAAGTATTTGTAAAGTTATATAAAGAAGGTTGAGTTTATCGAGGAAAAAAGATAGTAAATTGAGATCCAGAATTAAAAACCGCTATTTCTAATATTGAAGTAAATTATCATGAAACAAAAGGAAAAATGTATTATTTAAAATATTTTATAGAAAATAGTAGTGAATTTATTACTATTGCTACTACCAGACCAGAAACAATGTTTGCTGATCAGTGTATAGTTGTAAATAGTAAAGATAAACGTTATTTACAATTTATTGGTAAAATGGTTGTTAATCCGGCTAATAAAATGTTAATTAAAGTCATTGCTGATGATTATGTTGATATGAATTTTGGAACAGGTGCTATGAAATGCACACCAGCACATGATGCTAATGACTATGAAATTGCATTACGTCACAATTTAGCCATGCCTATTTGTATGAATGTTGATGGAACTATGAATGAATTAGCACAATCATATATTAATCAAGATCGAATGGTATGTCGTAAACAATTAGTTGAACAATTAAGAAAAGAAGATTTAGTTGTAAAGGTTGAAGACCATCTTCATCAAGTTGGTTATTCAGAAAGAAGTAACGCTATTATTGAACCATATTTATCACAACAATGATTCATAAAAATGAAACCATTAGTTGAAATGATTATTGATAAACAAAAAAATAAGAAAACAAAGATTGATTTTCATCCAATATTATTTGAACAACAACTTTTGCAGTGATTAAATAATATTCAAGATTGATGTATTTCTCGTCAATTGTGATGAGGTCATT
The DNA here is from genome assembly GCF_964030795.1 of Spiroplasma endosymbiont of Nomada ruficornis. Classification (NCBI taxonomy): domain Bacteria; kingdom Bacillati; phylum Mycoplasmatota; class Mollicutes; order Entomoplasmatales; family Spiroplasmataceae; genus Spiroplasma; species Spiroplasma endosymbiont of Nomada ruficornis. The sequence goes on from NZ_OZ034962.1 coordinate 461,518, forward strand.
CGCTTCCAGTTTGATATCATAAAAAAACTAAGAAAATTTATGTTGATACTAACCCACCATCACCAATTAACGATTATATTCAAGAATCAGACGTATTAGATACATGATTTTCTAGCGGTTTATGACCTTTTGTAACCTTGGGTTGACCACAAAAAAATGTTGATTTGCAAAAATATTATCCAATATCAGTATTAGTTACTGCTTATGATATTTTATTTTTTTGAGTTGCACGAATGATGTTTATGGGTTGAAAATTTACTAATCAAAAACCATTTACTAATGTTTTAATTCATGGTTTAATTCGTGATGAACAAGGTAGAAAAATGTCAAAATCATTAAATAATGGAATTGATCCAATGGAAGTTATTAAAAAGTATGGTGCGGATGCTTTACGTTACTTTTTAGTTAGCAATTGTGCTCCAGGTCAAGATTTAAGATTTAGTATTACTAAAGTTGAGTCAGCTTGAAATTTCAATAATAAGTTATGAAACGCTGCACGTTATGTACTAATGAATATTGATGATAAGTTTCAATTGGATGAAAATATTGTCTATAATAATTCATTATCATTTATTGATCAATGAATTTTACAAGAACTTAATCAATTGATTATTTATGTAGAGCAATATATGGAAAAATATGAATTTGTTTTAGTAGTTAAAGCACTATCAAATTTTATATGAAATAAATATTGTTCTTGATATATTGAATTAAATAAAATTAATTTACAAAATCAAGAGCAACAAAGTAACTCATTACAAACATTATATTATGTTTTACAACAAATTATTATTATGGTTCATCCCTTTATTCCCTTTATCACAGAAGCAATCTATGAAGAAATGGGGTATAAAAATAGCATTTTAACAAATAAGTTTCCTAAAGTTAAAGTTATGGAAAAAACAAAAGATGTAACACAATTTGTTGAAATATTAATGGAAATTATTGGTAATATTCGAGAAATTCGTAAAGAACTTAATTTATCTTTAAAATTACCGTTAACTATTCATATCAATACGACTAATTCTTTTTTTGAATTAGAAAAAAATACTTTAAATCCTTATTTATTACAATTAACTAATAGTCAAATTGTTACTATTAGTGATAGTCCGTTGTCTGTTAATAATAAAATAATTAAAATTATTAATTCAGCAGTAATAAAAATTAATGTTTCAAATTTATTTAATAAAGAAGAACAATTAGCAAAATTAAAAGAGGAATTAGTTTATATTGAAAATGAAATAAAACGTAGTAAAGATATTTTAAGTAACCAACAATTTTTAGAAAAGGCACCACCAACAAAAGTTGAAATAGAAAAGCAGAAATTAGAAAAGTATCAAAATCAAAAAATTTTAATCAATGCCAAGATTAAAGAATTATAAAAAACTTTTATTTTAATTCAAGTTGAAAAATTTCATTATTTTCCAATTTAATATCATCGATACCTACTGAAAAATCAATAAATTCTTTACCATTTCAGTGCTCAATGTATCAAAATTTTTTATCTTCTTGAGTACCTTTTTTACCTTTTACAGCAACCAAAAATCTTCCAATTTGACTTTTTTCAACAGTAAAATCATTAGAACAAGCACTTAGTAAATTACCAAGTGTATTAAAAGTAGTAATATAATTAGTTTTTTCAAGAATAGTTTCCTTGCCGTTGATAGCTGTAATTTCAATATTAGTAGTAACGCTATTTTGATTAGTAGTACCATTTAAGAATTTTGGGATATAAAATATTGGGAGCATACCGATGTTGTCAATAATATTCAAATTTGTCTTTAAATTATAAGTTTAGACGAGAATAATTTAGACTTCAATATGCAATTGTAAGTTAATCTTAACACTTCAAAAATATTAGTCAACAATAATACTTACTTTTATAACTCAAAAATTCTTATTAAAGTTTTCTTTAATAAGTTTTATTTTATTTTTATTTGCTAAATTGTAAAGGTAAGTGCAACTAAATTATTTTTCTATCCAAATATTCGATTGGTGAAAGATAATTTAGTATTTTTCTCGGTCTTTGATTTAAAGACAATATAAATTTATGAACTTCATTTTTATTAGTTTTTGAAAAAATAAATTTTTTAGGAAATTTTTCTCTAATTAAACCATTATTATTTTCATTAGTACCTCTTTGTCAAGGTGAATATGGATTGGCAAAATAAATTTTTACATCTAAATTTTTTTCAGGTTGTTGTCAATTTGAAAATTCTTTGCCACGATCAAAAGTAATAGTTTTAACAATGTTTTTAGGAAGAATTGATAAATAATAACTGACATTTTTATTAATAACTTTAGTAGTTCTGTTTTTAACTAATATTGCTAAAGTAAATCGTGATACTCTTTCAACTAAAGTTATTAAACATGATTTGCTTTTACCTCGTGATGATACTATAGTATCTCCTTCTCAATGACCATTTACCATTAAACTTGCCACGATTTTCTTTAGATTTTCGTTTTTTACCTTTTCTTCTTAAATTTTTACTAGTAACTTTATCAAGCATTCCAAAATAAATTCAAGTATAAATTGTTTTAAAACTAATAACTCACTCTTTATGAAAATTTTTAATTCTGCCATAAATTTGTTCAGGTGATCAACCTAATAGTAATTTTTGTTGTACATATTTTACTAAATTCTTATTTTTAAACTTATGAAAACTAATATGTGATTGTTTTCGATTTTCAGCTTTATTTTGTGCAATTAATGAAAAATAATGATTATTATCTTTATTTCTATTAATTTCTCGAATAATAGTACTAATACTTCGATTAAGATTTTTAGCTATTTCACTAATTTTAAATTTAAATTTCAATTGATTCTCAATATAAATCCTTTCATCTATGCCAAGATGTTTATAACTCATATAAAAACTCCTTACTTTTTTCTAAACTAAATTTAGCATTATGAAATTTTTATATGAGAATTTTTTGCAATTTTATTTACTTGCACTTACAAGTATAATTCAGCATCTTTAAATTCTCAAATCTTATCAGGTGTAGAATGTATAGGATTTGATTTTAATTCAAAATAATAAGGTAATAATAATTTATAGTCATCATTTAAACCGTTATTAATAGACATGGTTGAATAAATATTTTTTGATAGCATTATAACTATTTGTTTTAATATTTTAACTTTTGGTAAATTTGTATAGTTAGGATAATCTAATTCTCATTGTTTAAATAAATTAGTAATAACTTCATTTGGTTTTTGTCCTTCAAACTTAGCACGAATTTTATCTAAATCATTCATTTCTTTTAAAACATTACTTAATGATGCACCATCAAAGTTTCTATTATAAGTATATGTATAAGTTAACATATCTAATAATACTTTTTGTAAACTATCAATTGGTGGTCTATCTTTTATTTCTAGTTCAACATCATGAAATTTATTTGTTGTAGAAATAAATAAATTATAGTCACTTACTAAAAATCATGACTCTAATTTTTTATCTTTTAATTCTAGTTCATCAGATAATGGTCATACTTTTGAATTTTTAGAAACATCATAACCAATTTTATCATTAGTTACTCTTGCATTATTAATAATTTCTTTTCTTGTTTCTCTACCACCACCAATAGCAATTAAATCTAAAACTGATTTTTCTTGTCCTATAAATTGTTTTGCTAAATTTCAAGGTAATATTTGTTCACTAAATCATTGTTGTAATATTCTAACTTTTGGTTGAGTTTCAATAGGCATTGATAATAGCGGAAATGCTATCTTATCTTTGACAAATAACTTTGGGTATACCTCCATATTGTCGACTTCACCAAGTACCTTTATATTGCCAAAAATCATGCTTCTAGGTGCTTTAATTTTTAAACCAATAACTTTGGTGTCTTTATCTAGTGGTTTTTGTAATTTAATAATAATTGGATAACCATCTCTTGTTTTAAAGTCTTTAATTTTAATAATAGTAATACTTTTAGTACTTCTAGTTTTTGGATTTTGATAAGGTTCTGAATAATTATTAATAATATATAAATTATCAATATTATTTTCAGTTAATGGTTCATTTATACTAACTGCATATAACTTAAATTGATTTAATAAATTTATTTCTTGAAATATTAAATTTTTAATATCAGTCATACTATATTCAATTGTATTGTCATTAATATTAGTACTTGCTCTTTGATTTAATTGCATAGTAAAATCAGATGTTTCAACAGCAGTAGTTTTTAATACTTTATCAATATCAATAAAACCTATTTTAATAGTATTTGCTGAAAATCTTAAACTATTATTTTCATTATTTTTAAATAAACGTTCAATTTCATAAATATAAATTTTTCTTTTTTTAAATTCATCGTATGCTCTATTAATATCAGGGTCACTAGTAGCACTCATCATATTAGTAAAATCATAAGGAATATTATCAATTAAATAATCATTTTCTATTTCTGCTTGATTAAGTTTAGTTTGTTTCTGTGGAAACTTCGTTTGTGGTTTGTTGTTGTTTTCCATTGTTTTCTCCTATTAATTGGTTATTTTCTGGATTAAATAATTTTAATTTAACTGTTAAGTTATTAATTTCTTGTTCATCATTAATATTAAATGTTTTACTATTTAATAAATCTTTATCTAAACGTACTAATATTTGAATAAATTTAAGAATATCAATATTAAATTGTCATAATTTTTGTTCAATATAATTAATAGTTGAAATATTTACCGCTGTACTTTCGGGAACCGATTGTTGTGCTGATTTCTTTTGACTTGGTATATGAATACCACAACGTTTAAATATTTCATTAATATTTCAATCATATATATCAGTTAAATTTTTACCTTTAAAATTACTACTTGTCATATTAATATTTTCACTTTTTTCATTATTATCACCAGTAGTTTTTCAAATATAGTTGTTAGTAACTAATGTTCTTACGGCTTCATCCATTGTAGATTTAGCATTACCATAAGTTTGGTCAAAAATAAACTTTGGTGAATTTAAAATAGTATCTAAAACAATTTGTTCATAAATAACATCTAATGCTTTAATTTTATCCATTACTTTATTACAATCTGCTAACTCATTTGCTTTATTTCTCATAATTGCTATTGGAATATAATTAATATTTAATGTTTGTTCTTGTTCTAAATTAGGATTATTACTATATTCTTTAAAAGGTAAAGGAAATTGTTTTTTATTATCACTAATACTATAAATTGCACGATTAATAGTTACTTGTTCATTATTTAATTTATAAACTTCAAATAATCTTACTGCTTGTGCATTTTGTTGATAACTATCATAAAAAATAGTACATTGAATTAATTTACCAGTAATATCATAAATTCTTTGCTGTATATCTACTACTTGAAAATATAAATCATCATTAGCAATATAAATTAAATAACCACTAATTCCTAATTTGCTTAATTTAAAAATAGAATTTCAATTCTTTCTATAAAATTCTTGTTTAATTAAATATTGTTTAATAGTTTCATTATTAATATCCAATGGAGCATTATATAAATTAGCATTATTTTCAGCAACAAAATCAGTAAAATAAGTCTCATGATTAAAATCCTTAAAACCAAAATAACTTAAAATAGAAGTGTGTGTACTTTTATTTTCTAAAAAAATTAATTTAGATTTTTCTTCATTATTATTAATATTTGTTTTATCTTTTCTTGGTCAAAAAGGTTTCATTTTTTTCTCCTTTCTAAAATATTTGATTAATTTTTAAGACAATTTTTACTATAATAAATATAATTAAACCAGCAACAGCAGAAGATAATAAAACTCCAATTAAACTTAAAATAATTTTTATAATTTTTCAAATCATAATTTTATTCCTGTAATTCTTCTACTTTTCATGTATTACCTTTATCGCTACCTTTTAAAGAATAAATAGTAATAAATTTTGAGTGTTGTACTGATAAAACTAAGACATTAGTATTATTGTTAAAAACTTCTATTGGTACACCTGCTATTTTTGTATTAGTTATAATAAATTCTTTAATTGCAAAAACATTATTATATATATTTCAAGAATAATAAACTTTATATCTTTTATTAACTATAAAATCATAAGTAATTTGTCAATTATCTCATTTATTTTTTTCTCTTATTCCTACTTCTTTTCAAATTGAACTACTTGGAGGAATTGGAATTGGTTGTGGTTGTTTTTTGATAATTTCATTAATAGCACCAGCAACAGTTTTATCAGTAGTTTCTAAATTAGGAATTTCAGTACCAATAGTATTTATAGAAAAAGCATATTTGAATTGGTCTTTATCCATTTTATTGTCTAATTTTTTATCTACTTCTTCTTTTTTATAATAATCAGTTAAATCAGTTTTCCCGCAAGTAGCACTAATTTTATTATTTTCATCAATTTTAATATTTTCACCAGCAATTAACTTATCTTGTTTTTTATCTAATAATTGATTTGTTTCTAGTTTTGTATAATAATCATGTTCAGTATTTTCTTCTGCTATAAATTCAGTTGGTGTATCTATTACTTGATATTGATATATTTCTTCTATATCACCAATTAAATTAATTTTTCCAAGTTCAGGATAAGAATTACCACCACCACTAAATTGTTTCTTTTTATTGTTATAGTAAATAGTTCCAATATTTAAAATATTTTTATTTTGTATTTGTTCTCCATAAGTCATGGAATCAACATTTAACAATTCAAATTCGTTAAAAACATTATTTAAATAAATTTTAATTACTTTATAAAATTTCATAAAGTTATTTTCTGTTGAATATTGATAACTGATTTTAATAAAATATCATTTAAATATTTCTATATTATTATTTTCAACTTTTTTTCATAAGGGACTAGTTTCAATATTAAATCAATTATTTTTAACATCATTAATATTTTCGTTTGTTTTAATTAATTCACTATTTAATTTGGTAATTTCATTTTCATTTGTAGTAATTCGTTTTTGTTGTTTAGCAGAAAAATCACAAGTTGGTGCATGTGTATAATCACCAATTTGTGGATTGTTTTGTAAAACATCAGGTGGTAATGTTCCAATTTCATTAGGTCAATCTAAAATCATAGTTTCAGTTTTTGAGTCATATTCTGTTGCAACATAACCTTTATTTATTAAATGTGTAACTGGTCCCCTATATGTTTCATTTTTATTACCATTAATGGTATCATCATATAATTTTATTTGCTTTGATAATGTAAATTCTTTTTGTTCTTGAATTAATTCATTAACTTGGTTTCTAGTATAAAATGCTTTTAAGTCAATTTTTTCAACATCTATTTCATCATTATTATAATTTGAAAATATTTGTTTTAATTCTGTTAATCTTGCTCATATTTTCATTCTACTAGGTGCTAAATCTCAAATATTAATCGTAGGAGTACTACTTGCACTAAATTGATTACCATTATTAAATTGAATAGTAGCATCAACATTAAATTCAATTGGTGTACGATTAAATACTCAATGTTCAACCATAACATAAACCATATCTCTTAAAGTTTCTTTAATTAATTCATCTTTAAAACTATCAAAAGGAAATTTAGATAAAATAAAATCAAGATAAGCATTAATATCATTTTGAGCACGAATAGCAAATGTTTTAAATCAATCATCAACATTTGGTCATGTATTTATATATTGTCGTGGTGTTTCTGTAATTGTTCCAGTTAATGGATATCAGTTATTATAATTTTCTAAACTGACACCAGTTCAAAGTTTATTAATCATATTTTATCATTCCTTAAAAAATGCTTTTTTATAACGTTTGGTTTTGGATTTAGTTTTTCTATGTGATATATGTATAATTTCTTTTTGTAATTTTTTCTTTCCTTTTTTTACAACTTGATTATATGCAAATTTTTCTAAATGTCTTAACAATCCAGTACCAAATACAGTATTAACTGATAATTTTAAACCCACCCTTTTAAATGATTTATTGACATTATCAATAGGATTATTAATAACATTAACTACTTTATGATAAGTTCTAATTGTCCTTAATATTTGCCTATAAATTTTAAAACTATCTTTAATCATTTGTTGTACAACTGGTAGAGCAAAAGCAATACTTTTTAATCATTTATTTTGACTAACTCCATATCCAATATATCAACCGCTATATCATCTATATCAATGAAATGGATGTATTTGAATAACAAAAGTTTCTGCTTTGATAATACTATCAATAACTACAATTGGTTTATATTTAGGATTACGATGATAAATAGTAATTCCACATTTATCTAATGATAAAGGTTGAATTTTACAAGCCATAAATACTGGTGAATTTAATGGAATTAATTGTGCATGTTTAATTGCTTTCTTTTCAGCACTTGTAAATACATCAATTGTTTTTTCTTTTAATTTATTAATTTTTTCAAATGCTTGTTTTTCTAATTTTTCGAATTTCTCTTGTAATTTATAAATATTTATTCTTATTTTTTCAAAATATGAAGTATCTTTTCAAAATTTATTTAAACCTTTTTTAAAATAAAATTTAATATCAAAATATTTAAAAGTTTGATTTGCTTTTAATACTAATTTATGAATTGAACTATTTTTAAAATTAAATTTAATTGCATTAGCACGAATTTTTTGTAAATCTAAAATTAAAGATTTTCCATATCTATTTTCTGCATGTATTGTATGAACTAAATTTAATCAGTCATGTTGGTTCATTTTTAATACTTCTTTTAAATCAGTATTATATTTTTGTAAAAAATTGTTTGCTTTATCAATATCTTTAATTTTAAATTTAGGAGTTAACTGTGGACTTAACTTTATTAATTCATTTTGTAATAATAAATAATTTTTTAATTCTTGTACTTCTAATTTTGCAAAATTATTTTTATATTGTCTTTCAGCAACAAAACCTAAATTTTGTATTATTGTTTCGCGATTTGGAGCATGGTTATAATTAAATAAATAACGTTTATTTCCAATAATTTTATCTGTTAAAATTTCTTTTCCACTTACTTGACTAATGATTTCTTGTAAATTTTTTGCTTTTTTAATGCCAATTTGTTCTAATGTTTTAGTTTTTTCTGCTAAACTAATAAATTTAGTTGTACGATAACCACGACTAATTCTATTAAGTCCAGCAAATGCAGGTAATATATTAAAAAAAGTATTTAATGGTGTAACATTTCCTTTTAAATAATCATAAACTTGATTAATAGTAAAATCAGTTAAAAACTCTACACCAACAGCACTAATACTAGCAAGTAAATCACTTGCACCTAAACCAAGTGCTAAACTTTCACTTAATCCACCAGTAAAAGGAGCAAGTGCTACTGCTATTACTTGTACACCAATCATTTCTAAAATTTCTCATCATCAACTTTTATGTTCTTGTTGTTGACTTGTTCTAGTATGTTTTGGTTTATTTATGTTTAAAAGTATTGCTGTACTAGTTGTACCAATTGGCATAATAATTATCATTATTTAAGAGTTATTTTTATAGGATTTGTTGAACCTTGATAATTTTTATCAGTGTCATTAGTAGTGATTACTACATGCTAAGTTGTAAAGGTAAGTGCAACTAAATTATTTTTCTATCCAAATATTCGATTGGTGAAAGATAATTTAGTATTTTTCTCGGTCTTTGATTTAAAGACAATATAAATTTATGAACTTCATTTTTATTAGTTTTTGAAAAAATAAATTTTTTAGGAAATTTTTCTCTAATTAAACCATTAGTATTTTCATTAGTACCTCTTTGTCAAGGTGAATATGGATTGGCAAAATAAATTTTTACATCTAAATTTTTTTCAAGTTGTTGTCAATTTGAAAATTCTTTGCCACGATCAAAAGTAATAGTTTTAACAATGTTTTTAGGAAGAATTGATAAATAATAACTGACATTTTTATTAATAACTTTAGTAGTTCTGTTTTTAACTAATATTGCTAAAGTAAATCGTGATACTCTTTCAACTAAAGTTATTAAACATGATTTGCTTTTACCTCGTGATGATACTATAGTATCTCCTTCTCAATGACCAAGTGTTATACGATCATTAACATTTATATCTCGTTCTTTAATTGATTTACCATTAAACTTGCCACGATTTTCTTTAGATTTTCGTTTTTTACCTTTTCTTCTTAAATTTTTACTAGTAACTTTATCAAGCATTCCAAAATAAATTCAAGTATAAATTGTTTTAAAACTAATAACTCACTCTTTATGAAAATTTTTAATTCTGCCATAAATTTGTTCAGGTGATCAACCGATCAACCTAATAGTAATTTTTGTTGTACATATTTTACTAAATTCTTATTTTTCAACTTATGAAAACTAATATGTGATTGTTTTCGATTTTCAGCTTTATTTTGTGCAATTAATGAAAAATAATGATTATTATCTTTATTTCTATTAATTTCTCGAATAATAGTACTAATACTTCGATTAAGATTTTTAGCTATTTCACTAATTTTAAATTTAAATTTCAATTGATTCTCAATATAAATCCTTTCATCTATGCCAAGATGTTTATAACTCATATAAAAACTCCTTACTTTTTTCTAAACTAAATTTAGCATTATGAAATTTTTATATGAGAATTTTTTGCAATTTTATTTACTTGCACTTACAAGTATAATTCAGCAAAAAGTTTATTATTGAGGAAAAAATAAAAGTGTGATTATATATGAAACATTATGATATTATAACATTAACATAAAATATATTAATAATTTTGTGAGGTTGGAAACATGGTTTATATTGTTCATGGTCAAGATGAGTATTTAGTAAGAAAAAATATTGAACAATTAATTAAAAAAAATCATAAAAAAGAAAATTATGATTATAATCTATATGAATTACAAGAGGATACAATTGTTAATATTATTAATGAAATTCAAATTATGAGTATATTTGAAGAAAATAAAGTAATCGTAATTAATGATAGCAGTAATTTATGACAAAAATATATTAAAGAAAAAAAATTTGTTAATGCTTTGCTTAATCATAATCAAAAAACAATGATAATTATTAAAAGTTTAAATGTTGATTTTAAAATTAGTAGAGAATTTCAACAATTTAATATTATCAAAATTAAAAATTATACAAAATCACAATTATTATTATTAATTAATAAAGTTTGCAATAGTTTTAAAATTAACATTACTCAAGAAGCAACTAATTTTCTTTTAGAATACTTGCCAAATGATGTCAGTATTATTTTAAATGAGTTATCAAAATTAAGATTAATTGGAAAAAAAATAACTTCAGATATTATTATTGAGGTGGTTCCTAAATATTTTGAAACAAATATTTTTAAAACTGTTGAATATATATTAAAAAAAGATTATAACAATTTTTGAAGACAATATAACTATTATAATGTTATTAATTATGATAAAATTAAATTGATTAATATTCTTGTATATCAATTAGAATTAATTAGAGATATCAAAATTTTAGTTAAACAAAAAAAAAGTAATGAAGATATTTCCAATATATTAAATATTTCTAAGTTTCAAGTAAAAATATTAGAACAATATTTAAATATTAATTTAAATATTAATAATATTTTGTTAAAATTATATGAATTAGATTACAATATCAAAAAAGGAAAGTTTAATAAAAATATTGCAATTGATTTATTTTTTTTGAATATTTAGTATATAATTATAGATGTTTTAAACTCAAGAGGTGATACATATAATGAAAAGTAATAAAAATACTGATGTTACAGAAAAAAAGTTAGTAGAAGAAAATAGTGACATTACATTGGTTAAACCAAAAGTAAAAAGAGTTACAAAGAAAAAAACTGAAAAAGTGTACTCAGAAGAAGATTTAAATGTTGCATTATACTATGAAATATCAAGTACTATATATAACAGTTTAAATAATTTAATTGTTAGAAAATCTATTTTTGCTAATGAAGAACTTTTAAAAATTTTAGAATTACAAATTTCTAATTTATTTTTTCTTGAAAAAGAACTAAAAGAATTAAAAGATAAAAAGTATGCAATAGAATTTTTGCAGTTAATTTCTAATTTGGTAAATCGTAGTTTGAGTATTACTAAAAGTTCTCCTAAAAATCGTATTGAAATTCTTGAAGAGCGTAACTTATTAATAGTTACAATTACTAATATTTGTAAGACTGTGGAAAAAGAAAGTCTTGAACGAATAAGACAGTTTGATAATAATACTTTTAATGAATTAAATGATCAAATTACTGCATTAAATAATTTTAGTGATGATGCTACTGAGGTTAAGCCAAGTGTTACTCCAAATAATCAGAATGTTGATAATAATGTTGATACAAATCCTAATATTGGTGGCATTGGAAATCTAGGTAATAATTTAAATATTAATAATCTTGATAATAATAGTTTAGCAAATTTAGCGAAGTTAGGTGTATTACCGCAACATCCCGCCACAAATCCTAAATTTTACCCGTATATGAATAAACCAAAATATATTCCACTTTTAAAGAAAATATTATCAGCTTTTTTCTTATTAACAACAGTGCTAGCAATAGCTACTTATATACTAACTTATTTTATAGCAGGTACTTTTCAAATTAAAAATAATAGTACATTACCTGTTTATTATAATTTAGCACAACAATCAAAAACTATAGTTTTCACTATTGTCACAACAATAGTTTTAAATGGAGGCTTTTTATATTCAATTTTACAACCACCAAAATTAGGTCGTGATTTATATCGAACATCATATTTTTTAATAGTTATTTTAATTTTTTGAATAATTTATACAATTTCAAATTTAATTTATATGATAACAAATGATTCATTATTAAGAACATTTATTTCTTTTTTAGATAAAGGTGATGAAATTAATCCTAATGCTTTACCTTGATTAAAAGGATTAGCAACTTTTAAAGCTTTTCAAATATTAACATATATTACAGCAACATCAGCAATTTTACCAATTGCTATTATACTAGTTATTGCTATTCTTAATCCAAAAATTGATCGTAATAAAATTATGAGAGCCAATTCGGAATATCAAAATGCTATTAATAATGCTTTAAGTGGTAAACCCTATGAAATCGATCCATCACTTTTTGATGATAGTTTAGATAATGATAATAAAAAAGATACAAAAGATCATAAATTTTGACGTAATAGTGATTTATTTAAATAATAGGGAGCATACCGATGTTGTCAATAATATTCAAATTTGTCTTTAAATTATAAGTTTAGACGAGAATAATTTAGACTTCAATATGCAATTGTAAGTTAATCTTAACACTTCAAAAATATTAGTCAACAATAATACTTACTTTTATAACTCAAAAATTCTTATTAAAGTTTTCTTTAATAAGTTTTATTTTATTTTTATTTATTTGCTAAATTGTAAAGGTAAGTGCAACTAAATTATTTTTCTATCCAAATATTCGATTGGTGAAAGATAATTTAGTATTTTTCTCGGTCTTTGATTTAAAGACAATATAAATTTATGAACTTCATTTTTATTAGTTTTTGAAAAAATAAATTTTTTAGGAAATTTTTCTCTAATTAAACCATTAGTATTTTCATTAGTACCTCTTTGTCAAGGTGAATATGGATTGGCAAAATAAATTTTTACATCTAAATTTTTTTCAAGTTGTTGTCAATTTGAAAATTCTTTGCCACGATCAAAAGTAATAGTTTTAACAATGTTTTTAGGAAGAATTGATAAATAATAACTGACATTTTTATTAATAACTTTAGTAGTTCTGTTTTTAACTAATATTGCTAAAGTAAATCGTGATACTCTTTCAACTAAAGTTATTAAACATGATTTGCTTTTACCTCGTGATGATACTATAGTATCTCCTTCTCAATGACCAAGTGTTATACGATCATTAACATTTATATCTCGTTCTTTAATTGATTTACCATTAAACTTGCCACGATTTTCTTTAGATTTTCGTTTTTTACCTTTTCTTCTTAAATTTTTACTAGTAACTTTATCAAGCATTCCAAAATAAATTCAAGTATAAATTGTTTTAAAACTAATAACTCACTCTTTATGAAAATTTTTAATTCTGCCATAAATTTGTTCAGATGATCAACCTAATAGTAATTTTTGTTGTACATATTTTACTAAATTCTTATTTTTAAACTTATGAAAACTAATATGTGATTGTTTTCGATTTTCAGCTTTATTTTGTGCAATTAATGAAAAATCATGATTATTATCTTTATTTCTATTAATTTCTCGAATAATAGTACTAATACTTCGATTAAGATTTTTAGCTATTTCACTAATTTTAAATTTAAATTTCAATTGATTCTCAATATAAATCCTTTCATCTATGCCAAGATGTTTATAACTCATATAAAAACTCCTTACTTTTTTCTAAACTAAATTTAGCATTATGAAATTTTTATATGAGAATTTTTTGCAATTTTATTTACTTGCACTTACAAGTATAATTCAGCAAATTTAAGTTTTAATTTATAATAACTGGATAATTGTATTTATTTGATAACATTTAAAATTAACCATTTTTGTATACATATCAATGTTATAAGTTCTATCACCAATCATATGCTTTAAAATTTGTTTAATATTAGTTTCAGTAAAGCAACCAATATTTTCAACTAATGCTTGGTTTAATACACCATCTTTTGCATTAATAAAATAACCAACTTTTAATTTTTTATATTGTAAAGTTAATGATTGTAAAAAATCAATTAATTCATAATATTGACCTTTGGCAAATAAATTTATTGCATTTTGATAGTGTAATTTAGCAATTTGATTTTTTCTTCTTCCTGCCATTATACCAAGAAATAAAACATGAAAAGCATGAAATTTATCTAAAATAAATTTAGCATTTAAAATTGTAGCAGTTTTTCTAATTCATTTTGCACTATCTCCACAAACTATTAAATTTGCTTGGTCAAAGTTTTCAAAAAATAAATTACCATATTTTTCTATTAATTTTGCGGTTTTTTCAGCACCAATTTCTGTTTTTGAAACTCTTATTTTACATACAGCTCTTTTATTAATTAATTTTCCATTTTCCTTTTTACCAGTACACATTACTATTAATCTCATAGAACATTTTTTACAATTTTTAGTATTGTGTTTTTCATTAAACTTAAATTTTCGATGACCATCATCAATATTTACATATAAATTTTGATTTGGTTGTAATGGTATTTTGGGAATATTTGCTTTTGGTAATTCAAATTTTTGATATGTTCTACAAACTGTACTATTACTTATTAAATCTTCAATAAAAGTATCACAAACATCACGATACTTTTTACCATCAGCAAAATATTTTAAAATTTGTTTAATAACGTTAGGTGCAAGTTTACTATATTTTTTAACACCAAGATAATTATCTAATAATGATACGTACTCCATTTTTTGTGTTTTTGTGTTATAATGTGTACAAATACGTCGCTTATAAGTTAATAAACCTTTTTTTGCTTTTAATTTTCGTTGTCTAAATCTATATGATTTATATTCAGATTTATCACATATACTTCATAAATAATCATCTATTTTTGCAAATAATTCTTCTGTTTGTTTTAAACTTAATTCATCTTGATTAAAATCATGTTTGTCTCAATCAAAATGATTTGCGAATGGTAATATAAACATTTTTAATGTTCCTTTCTAATTTTTGTTTGTTAATAATTTAAGTTTAATTTTTTTTAAAAAATAAGGAGTAAATATGGCTTTTATTAGTAGTTATGGACAATTAAATAAAAAATATAATCTTAATTTTAGTGATAATAATTATGGTTTTAGTTGAGATATTTTTAAAGAATTTGTTGGTGATGAATGAGCAGAATATTTTACTACTAATTGTTTTTATCGTTTTGTTCCAACAGCACGTGGAACAAGAAAAACTTGAAACTGTTTAGCATTTGATTTATTTATATGTTGTAATTTTAGAGATAGTAGTGTTCAAGAAGTAAGAAGATATGAAAATACTCATAGTGAAACTACAATTGGTGCTTTAATGAATGTTTGTCAAGTTTTATTAGATACATATAATATTAATTTATTACCTAATAATCCACATGGCATTAAATGAAAAATTACTAAGGATGGGGGATGTATTATCTTTCCAAGTAATCAACAAATTGACTTTATTGGTTATGCTAATGGTAATAAGATTTTTGGAAAAGAAGCAGGTGGGTCAAGTTTTTTAGGTTCAAGAACAGATGAAATTATTATGGCAGAAGAAAAAGAAACATTAACTGAAAAACAATTAACATATCGATATGAACGTTTACAAAACTCTATGTTTAGAAGTAATCGTATTAAAGTATCAAATAAACCTATTAAAGAGTGAAGTTGAACATTTATTGATAAAAATATATATAGTTCTACCTTTGGACAAAAGATTACTCGTTATTTTTATAAAAGTTTTTTCATTACTTTTACATGTAATCCTTATGATAAATATCATCCATTTTATTTAAAATACTGTACACCATTTTTACCATTAAATGATGAAGTCATGAAAAATCTTAAAAAAGTTGGTAAAGTTTATTATGAAAATAAAGATATGTTTAGTGGTTTAGGTTTATTTGTTTTAAGATTTACTATTCAACCATTTTGAAATAAATTACCTGACATTCAACAAAGAACATTATTAGAAATGGAAAAAAGTAATCCAGATGAATATAATACTGTTTATTATGGTTTTGAATTTTTAGATAGCGATGCAACAATTTTCCATTTCAAAAAACAGTAAAATATTGACAATCATATGATTTAAAACAATTTTATAATCAAGAAAAAGAAATGTATAAATTTGATTTTTATAGTGTTGGTATTGATTGAGCTACGGGACCAAAAGACCATACTGTATTTATGGTAGTTGGTTTTAAAGAATATAATAATACTGGTTATTATGATGCTTATATTATTTGTGAATTAGTAGTTACTCCAAATGATTTTATAAATGAAAATGAAAAAATTAATGCTTATGTTAATGAAATTTTAGGATTAATGGATAATTTTGAAAATTTTGAACAAGCAATTTATTTTTATGATGATAAAGCAAGAACAGCAATGGATTGATTAAATCAAAAATTAATTGATGAACACAATACTATTTTAATAACACAAACCGCTATTAAACATGCTTCAAATTTAAATCAAGAAGCCGGATTAACTAATAGAGTAGTTTGAATGAGAAATATTATGAGTTATGGAAACTTTTATGCAAATAAAGATGATTTACCAAAAACAACTCAATGTTTAGAAGAATTACGTTATGACCAAACCAAAACTAACATTCCTGACAAAAATATGTATCAAGACCCTTATGATGCATTATTTTATGCATTATATCCATATAAAAATGTAATTAGGGGTAAAAATAATGCTACTGTAAAAAAAAGTATCTTCACATTTGCAATATAATAAATAAGCGCAATACAATTAATATTATAGGTATCAAAAAATAAACACCTTTAATTTAGGCGTTATTTTGCTTTTAAAAGCATACTTGTAAAAATAATCAAAAATAGTACAATTTAAAAGTAAAATCAAGGAAAAAAGGAGATATTTATTATGAAAACATGAATAAAAACAAATTTTCAAAAAATATCATTATCATTTGCTGTAATAACTGGTGTTACCGGTTTAATCTTAGGAATAGTTTCATATAATAAAAATAATCAATTAACATATTTTTATGATTACGACCATGAAGCACACTGGGGGGCAACTATTTGAGCAAGACAAGTAAGTAATAAACATAAAATTACTCTTTACTGAGCATCAAATAAATTAACTGATGATGCAGTAAAATGAGATGGTATTTATCCAGATGGATATTTTGATAATTAAATTTCTAAATTTATATAAGAAATATTTTCATTATATTTATCAAATAAATTAATATTATTTAAATTTATTTCTTGTTTATTTGTTACTAAAATTAAATCATAATTACCAGCACCAAATAGTCCGCTAACTTCAATTCGATTTAAGTTATTAATTGGATTTTCAATTTGTAATTCAAATTCACTATTATTGTCAATTTGTAAAACTTCTTTATAAAATTCTAATTTAGAAAATAATTGTGATTTATTTGAACCATATAAATTTAAAGCATTTTCGGTTTTATTTTTATTAATAATTAATCTTGTAAAATATTTTCCATATTCACCATTACCTAATGTTCAATCTGCCGGAATTAATGATGGTATATTATTGCTTTCTAATTCATTAGTTATGGATAGTCAGTTAAATTGATTATCATCTAATTTCAATAATTCATTTTGACTAATGTCATTGTTTTTTAGTTTAATGTTATTGATATCTGTAAAATCAAAATATGCAGATTTTAATACTACTTTTATATCTTTAAATTCTCAAATCTTATCAGGTGTAGAATGTATAGGATTTGATTTTAATTCAAAATAATAAGGTAATAATAATTTATAGTCATCATTTAAACCGTTATTAATAGACATGGTTGAATAAATATTTTTTGATAGCATTATAACTATTTGTTTTAATATTTTAACTTTTGGTAAATTTGTATAGTTAGGATAATCTAATTCTCATTGTTTAAATAAATTAGTAATAACTTCATTTGGTTTTTGTCCTTCAAACTTAGCACGAATTTTATCTAAATCATTCATTTCTTTTAAAACATTACTTAATGATGCACCATCAAAGTTTCTATTATAAGTATATGTATAAGTTAACATATCTAATAATACTTTTTGTAAACTATCAATTGGTGGTCTATCTTTTATTTCTAGTTCAACATCATGAAATTTATTTGTTGTAGAAATAAATAAATTATAGTCACTTACTAAAAATCATGACTCTAATTTTTTATCTTTTAATTCTAGTTCATCAGATAATGGTCATACTTTTGAATTTTTAGAAACATCATAACCAATTTTATCATTAGTTACTCTTGCATTATTAATAATTTCTTTTCTTGTTTCTCTACCACCGCCAATAGCAATTAAATCTAAAACTGATTTTTCTTGTCCTATAAATTGTTTTGCTAAATTTCAAGGTAATATTTGTTCACTAAATCATTGTTGTAATATTCTAACTTTTGGTTGAGTTTCAATAGGCATTGATAATAGCGGAAATGCTATCTTATCTTTGACAAATAACTTTGGGTATACCTCCATATTGTCGACTTCACCAAGTACCTTTATATTGCCAAAAATCATGCTTCTAGGTGCTTTAATTTTTAAACCAATAACTTTGGTGTCTTTATCTAGTGGTTTTTGTAATTTAATAATAATTGGATAACCATCTCTTGTTTTAAAGTCTTTAATTTTAATAATAGTAATACTTTTAGTACTTCTAGTTTTTGGATTTTGATAAGGTTCTGAATAATTATTAATAATATATAAATTATCAATATTATTTTCAGTTAATGGTTCATTTATACTAACTGCATATAACTTAAATTGATTTAATAAATTTATTTCTTGAAATATTAAATTTTTAATATCAGTCATACTATATTCAATTGTATTGTCATTAATATTAGTACTTGCTCTTTGATTTAATTGCATAGTAAAATCAGATGTTTCAACAGCAGTAGTTTTTAATACTTTATCAATATCAATAAAACCTATTTTAATAGTATTTGCTGAAAATCTTAAACTATTATTTTCATTATTTTTAAATAAACGTTCAATTTCATAAATATAAATTTTTCTTTTTTTAAATTCATCGTATGCTCTATTAATATCAGGGTCACTAGTAGCACTCATCATATTAGTAAAATCATAAGGAATATTATCAATTAAATAATCATTTTCTATTTCTGCTTGATTAAGTTTAGTTTGTTTCTGTGGAAACTTCGTTTGTGGTTTGTTGTTGTTTTCCATTGTTTTCTCCTATTAATTGGTTATTTTCTGGATTAAATAATTTTAATTTAACTGTTAAGTTATGAATTTCTTGTTCATCATTAATATTAAATGTTTTACTATTTAATAAATCTTTATCTAAACGTACTAATATTTGAATAAATTTAAGAATATCAATATTAAATTGTCATAATTTTTGTTCAATATAATTAATAGTTGAAATATTTACCGCTGTACTTTCGGGAACCGATTGTTGTGCTGATTTCTTTTGACTTGGTATATGAATACCACAACGTTTAAATATTTCATTAATATTTCAATCATATATATCAGTTAAATTTTTACCTTTAAAATTACTACTTGTCATATTAATATTTTCACTTTTTTCATTATTATCACCAGTAGTTTTTCAAATATAGTTGTTAGTAACTAATGTTCTTACGGCTTCATCCATTGTAGATTTAGCATTACCATAAGTTTGGTCAAAAATAAACTTTGGTGAATTTAAAATAGTATCTAAAACAATTTGTTCATAAATAACATCTAATGCTTTAATTTTATCCATTACTTTATTACAATCTGCTAACTCATTTGCTTTATTTCTCATAATTGCTATTGGAATATAATTAATATTTAATGTTTGTTCTTGTTCTAAATTAGGATTATTACTATATTCTTTAAAAGGTAAAGGAAATTGTTTTTTATTATCACTAATACTATAAATTGCACGATTAATAGTTACTTGTTCATTATTTAATTTATAAACTTCAAATAATCTTACTGTTTGTGCATTTTGTTGATAACTATCATAAAAAATAGTACATTGAATTAATTTACCAGTAATATCATAAATTCTTTGCTGTATATCTACTACTTGAAAATATAAATCATCATTAGCAATATAAATTAAATAACCACTAATTCCTAATTTGCTTAATTTAAAAATAGAATTTCAATTCTTTCTATAAAATTCTTGTTTAATTAAATATTGTTTAATAGTTTCATTATTAATATCCAATGGAGCATTATATAAATTAGCATTATTTTCAGCAACAAAATCAGTAAAATAAGTCTCATGATTAAAATCATTAAAACCAAAATAACTTAAAATAGAAGTGTGTGTACTTTTATTTTCTAAAAAAATTAATTTAGATTTTTCTTCATTATTATTAATATTTGTTTTATCTTTTCTTGGTCAAAAAGGTTTCATTTTTTTCTCCTTTCTAAAATATTTGATTAATTTTTAAGACAATTTTTACTATAATAAATATAATTAAACCAGCAACAGCAGAAGATAATAAAACTCCAATTAAACTTAAAATAATTTTTATAATTTTTCAAATCATAATTTTATTCCTGTAATTCTTCTACTTTTCATGTATTACCTTTATCGCTACCTTTTAAAGAATAAATAGTAATAAATTTTGAGTGTTGTACTGATAAAACTAAGACATTAGTATTATTGTTAAAAACTTCTATTGGTACACCTGCTATTTTTGTATTAGTTATAATAAATTCTTTAATTGCAAAAACATTATTATATATATTTCAAGAATAATAAACTTTATATCTTTTATTAACTATAAAATCATAAGTAATTTGTCAATTATCTCATTTATTTTTTTCTCTTATTCCTACTTCTTTTCAAATTGAACTACTTGGAGGAATTGGTTGTGGTTGTTTTTTGATAATTTCATTAATAGCACCAGCAACAGTTTTATCAGTAGTTTCTAAATTAGGAATTTCAGTACCAATAGTATTTATAGAAAAAGCATATTTGAATTGGTCTTTATCCATTTTATTGTCTAATTTTTTATCTACTTCTTCTTTTTTATAATAATCAGTTAAATCAGTTTTCCCGCAAGTAGCACTAATTTTATTATTTTCATCAATTTTAATATTTTCACCAGCAATTAACTTATCTTGTTTTTTATCTAATAATTGATTTGTTTCTAGTTTTGTATAATAATCATGTTCAGTATTTTCTTCTGCTATAAATTCAGTTGGTGTATCTATTCCTTGATATTGATATATTTCTTCTATATCAGCAATTAAATTAATTTTTCCAAGTTCAGGATAAGAATTACCACCACCACTAAATTGTTTCTTTTTATTGTTATAGTAAATAGTTCCAATATTTAAAATATTTTTATTTTGTATTTGTTCTCCATAAGTCATGGAATCAACATTTAACAATTCAAATTCGTTAAAAACATTATTTAAATAAATTTTAATTACTTTATAAAATTTCATAAAGTTATTTTCTGTTGAATATTGATAACTGATTTTAATAAAATATCATTTAAATATTTCTATATTATTATTTTCAACTTTTTTTCATAAGGGACTAGTTTCAATATTAAATCAATTATTTTTAACATCATTAATATTTTCGTTTGTTTTAATTAATTCACTATTTAATTTGGTAATTTCATTTTCATTTGTAGTAATTCGTTTTTGTTGTTTAGCAGAAAAATCACAAGTTGGTGCATGTGTATAATCACCAATTTGTGGATTGTTTTGTAAAACATCAGGTGGTAATGTTCCAATTTCATTAGGTCAATCTAAAATCATAGTTTCAGTTTTTGAGTCATATTCTGTTGCAACATAACCTTTATTTATTAAATTTGTAACTGGTCCCCTATATGTTTCATTTTTATTACCATTAATGGTATCATCATATAATTTTATTTGCTTTGATAATGTAAATTCTTTTTGTTCTTGAATTAATTCATTAACTTGGTTTCTAGTATAAAATGCTTTTAAGTCAATTTTTTCAACATCTATTTCATCATTATTATAATTTGAAAATATTTGTTTTAATTCTGTTAATCTTGCTCATATTTTCATTCTACTAGGTGCTAAATCTCAAATATTAATCGTAGGAGTACTACTTGCACTAAATTGATTACCATTATTAAATTGAATAGTAGCATCAACATTAAATTCAATTGGTGTACGATTAAATACTCAATGTTCAACCATAACATAAACCATATCTCTTAAAGTTTCTTTAATTAATTCATCTTTAAAACTATCAAAAGGAAATTTAGATAAAATAAAATCAAGATAAGCATTAATATCATTTTGAGCACGAATAGCAAATGTTTTAAATCAATCATCAACATTTGGTCATGTATTTATATATTGTCGTGGTGTTTCTGTAATTGTTCCAGTTAATGGATATCAGTTATTATAATTTTCTAAACTGACACCAGTTCAAAGTTTATTAATCATATTTTATCATTCCTTAAAAAATGCTTTTTTATAACGTTTGGTTTTTGATTTAGTTTTTCTATGTGATATATGTATAATTTCTTTTTGTAATTTTTTCTTTCCTTTTTTTACAACTTGATTATATGCAAATTTTTCTAAATGTCTTAACAATCCAGTACCAAATACAGTATTAACTGATAATTTTAAACCCACCCTTTTAAATGATTTATTGACATTATCAATAGGATTATTAATAACATTAACTACTTTATGATAAGTTCTAATTGTCCTTAATATTTGCCTATAAATTTTAAAACTATCTTTAATCATTTGTTGTACAACTGGTAGAGCAAAAGCAATACTTTTTAATCATTTATTTTGACTAACTCCATATCCAATATATCAACCGCTATATCATCTATATCAATGAAATGGATGTATTTGAATAACAAAAGTTTCTGCTTTGATAATACTATCAATAACTACAATTGGTTTATATTTAGGATTACGATGATAAATAGTAATTCCACATTTATCTAATGATAAAGGTTGAATTTTACAAGCCATAAATACTGGTGAATTTAATGGAATTAATTGTGCATGTTTAATTGCTTTCTTTTCAGCACTTGTAAATACATCAATTGTTTTTTCTTTTAATTTATTAATTTTTTCAAATGCTTGTTTTTCTAATTTTTCGAATTTCTCTTGTAATTTATAAATATTTATTCTTATTTTTTCAAAATATGAAGTATCTTTTCAAAATTTATTTAAACCTTTTTTAAAATAAAATTTAATATCAAAATATTTAAAAGTTTGATTTGCTTTTAATACTAATTTATGAATTGAACTATTTTTAAAATTAAATTTAATTGCATTAGCACGAATTTTTTGTAAATCTAAAATTAAAGATTTTCCATATCTATTTTCTGCATGTATTGTATGAACTAAATTTAATCAGTCATGTTGGTTCATTTTTAATACTTCTTTTAAATCAGTATTATATTTTTGTAAAAAATTGTTTGCTTTATCAATATCTTTAATTTTAAATTTAGGAGTTAACTGTGTACTTAACTTTATTAATTCATTTTGTAATAATAAATAATTTTTTAATTCTTGTACTTCTAATTTTGCAAAATTATTTTTATATTGTCTTTCAGCAACAAAACCTAAATTTTGTATTATTGTTTCGCGATTTGGAGCATGGTTATAATTAAATAAATAACGTTTATTTCCAATAATTTTATCTGTTAAAATTTCTTTTCCACTTACTTGACTAATGATTTCTTGTAAATTTTTTGCTTTTTTAATGCCAATTTGTTCTAATGTTTTAGTTTTTTCTGCTAAACTAATAAATTTAGTTGTACGATAACCACGACTAATTCTATTAAGTCCAGCAAATGCAGGTAATATATTAAAAAAAGTATTTAATGGTGTAACATTTCCTTTTAAATAATCATAAACTTGATTAATAGTAAAATCAGTTAAAAACTCTACACCAACAGCACTAATACTAGCAAGTAAATCACTTGCACCTAAACCAAGTGCTAAACTTTCACTTAATCCACCAGTAAAAGGAGCAAGTGCTACTGCTATTACTTGTACACCAATCATTTCTAAAATTTCTCATCATCAACTTTTATGTTCTTGTTGTTGACTTGTTCTAGTATGTTTTGGTTTATTTATGTTTAAAAGTATTGCTGTACTAGTTGTACCAATTGGCATAATAATTATCCTTATTTAAGAGTTATTTTTATAGGATTTGTTGAACCTTGATAATTTTTATCAGTGTCATTAGTAGTGATTACTACATATAAATCTCCTGCTTTTTGGTTTTGATTACTTACATCAACTTGACCTTGGGCATCACTAAAATAATTAATAATTGGAGTTGTTAAATTTGGATTTAAATTATTTAGTTCAGTTGTATTTTTAATTGTTGTATCTAATAATTTATTCTTTTTAGTAGTATCAGCAGTAATATTAGTTGTTAATGTTGTAATTTCTTCACTTAAATATTTTTTATTAACAATACCACATAACATTCATCTTGATTCTGTTTCTGAGTTTGACATATAAGGAATAGATTCTCCTGTTACTTGTCCACCAACTAAATATCTTTTTGGAACTTTACCATCTTTAATATCTTCAACATATATACTAGTTTGTTGTAACATATATCTTTTCATTGCTTTTGGTGTTGCTAAAACAAAATTCATAATTTGATTTTTATTTTCAGTATTTTTAAATGTCATATAATCATCCATAACAATTTGACATAATACACCTTTAATATATAAATTTGTTCCATTTAATCTTAATTGTTGTGCTAGTTGATTATCAGTAATTAAACCTTTATTATCTGCTAAATAAACTAAAGTATCATAAAGACTATTTGTTATAAAAAATTTACAATTATTACTATTTCTTAATTGAAATAAAGTATTTCATGCTGATAACATTGATTTTAAATATCCTACTGGTGTTGTATCAGTAATGATTACTTTTTTGGCAGATTTAGCAATTGTATTTGTATCATTATTTGCTAAATAATCTGCTAAATCATTAGCAACTTCATATTGCATACTTTCTAGTAAATTTTGCCCATTATCTGCAAATAAATCAACTTCACCAATCATTTCTCCTGTACTAGCTTCTTTTGTAATTTCTTTAATAATTTTATCAGTATCAACATAACCAACTTCTAATCCTTTACTTTTATCATTTCAATGAAGTATTTTGAATGTTGGGTCTTTTGGTTTTTTAACTATAAATTCAATTTTTGTAGAATTAACCATTTCAATTGGAAAAAAACTTGCTCATGGACTATTTGATTGTTTATAAAATTCTATAAATTCAGGTGTTTCTACTAATTTTGTAGTATTATCTAAATTTTGTTTAAATGGCACTGGATTTGGCATTTTAAATTTTCCTTTCTTTTATAAATTATTTTTCTTTTTATAATCTAATAAACTACTTTTTATTGAAGTTTCTTGATTTGTTAATATTGTTTCTTGTTTACCACCTGTATTAATTGGTTCTTTAAATAGTGGTTGTTCTTTAATCATTTTTTTAATAGTTTCTTCAATTTTTGAATTTTCTATATTACTTTTTTTAAATTTTAAAAATTCATAAAATTCTTTTTTAACTTGATATTTTTTAAATATATTAATTATTTCTTTTTCTTTAATTTCTTGATTAAGTTTATTTAACTTATTTTCTAATTCAACAATCTTAATTTCTTGCTCTTGTTGTAAATTATTATTTTCAATTAAAGGTTCAGTATTTTGTTCAACATTAGTTTCATTTTCTAACATTTAAATCACACCTTTATTATTTATTTTCTTTTCCATTAATTTTTTCATTAAGTTTTGCTAATTTTTTTTGATGTTTCATCACTTTATTATTTCTTCTAATATGTTTTGGAGTTGTAATAAATCTTTTAAATCAAACAATTAATTCTCTACAAATTAATGTTCCTACACTTGTTCCAATAATAATTAATTCATGTAAAAATTCTTTCATTTTCAATTATTTCCTTTCAATTATTTATTTTTAATTATTCGTCAAATTGACCATTATTAATTCTTTCAATCATTGATTTTGAATTACTTATAATAGTTACCAATAAAGATATTTCTTTATTTAATTGTTCCATTCTTTCTTTATATGTCTGAATTTCATTGTTATAATATTCAATCAATTTTTCTTTATTCATTAGTTATCATCTCCTTTATAAACTATCATATGTAGTTGGTCTTTCATATAAAACATCACTACTTCCACTATTATTACTAATAGCATCACTATTAATTAATCTTCTTGTTTCATTTGTAAATGATGTTTCTTGCATTTCTTGATTATAATTTGTAGTTTCCATAGGTAATAAATTATGTATAATTTCACTTGCACCAGCAACTATTGTTGGTACTGCAT
The DNA here is from genome assembly GCF_964030795.1 of Spiroplasma endosymbiont of Nomada ruficornis. Taxonomy (NCBI): domain Bacteria; kingdom Bacillati; phylum Mycoplasmatota; class Mollicutes; order Entomoplasmatales; family Spiroplasmataceae; genus Spiroplasma; species Spiroplasma endosymbiont of Nomada ruficornis. The sequence continues at coordinate 488,426 of NZ_OZ034962.1, forward strand.
AAGCATTATTAAAATCATTATTTATACCCATAGCTACACCACTTGAAATTAGACATCCACTAGTTGCCATATTACATATTTTTCTTATTACTTCAAATCTATTAGGTATTAGTTCACTTAACCCACCAATTAGATTTGATATACCATAAGTACTTAAACTAATATATGTATCTCAATCCATTTGTTGTTTATTATCATTAGTTAATAATAATGGTCATGGTGGTGTTTCTGTGGTAGTAGTTGTTAATCAAGGTGGTGGTTCAGGATTAGGATTGATTTTTGTAAATTTTGCATAATTAATTAAACCAATAGTTCCTAAACCTAATAATATTTTTTTTACTTGAATTTAATATTTTCTTTTTAGTACTTGGCATTTGATTTAAGTTTCATATATCAATTCCTAACTTTTTACTAAATAATAAAGCATTAATACTTCCTAATACTGGATTACCAATAATTTGACCATAATAAGCACTTGTACCAATCATTGCTGATAATGGACTTATTCCAATTCTTATTATTTTTAATAAAGTATAGTTATTTGATTGTACATTCGTGTCATTTGGCATTTTCATTTACTCCTTCATTTTTTGGTTTAATAAACACTTCAACTCAACCTGTATAGTGAACGTTATCACCAACTAAAATAGCAGTATTTGCATGTGGTTGAGAAACAACTAAATATTCAGCAATAACATTAGGATATTTTCATAAAATAATTGTTTTTATATCATTACTATCTGTTAAATCTTTGGGATTTGGTGAAAATATTTCTATTTTATCTTGACCAAATAAATCTGTTAATTTAGTCATTATCAAATTCACCTTTTTCTATTTTTTCAATTAATAAATTTAAAATATTTTTGTCCAAATCAGAGTTTGTATAATTAATTTTTTTAGTTCATTTAATTATATCTTTCATATATTTAAGTAATTTTTCTTTATTCATTATTTATTCTCCTTATTTAAATAATATCAACCAATTAATAAACTATCTGCTTCATCATGATTTGATATTTTTATATTTCAATTATTTTCTTTAATAATTTCTTCAGCAACATATATACTTAGTTCTTTATCTCAAGGTCTTAATCAAAAAATAGGTGGGTCATAACGTTCATATCATTTCTTTCATTCACTTGGACTTATTAACATATCTTTTGTTAATAATTTATTAAATTGTCCTGCAATAAAACCACGTAAATGTTCTTGATTTTCATAACCAATACCATTTTTTGAATTAAAAGTACCACGTTCAATAATTAAATCCAATTCATTATCATTAACTTTTATATCTCAATAAAATTTTCTTTGTCCATCATATTCTTTTAAATTATAACTTTTAACAAATATTGGTTTTCAATTTCAAAAATCATATTTATCATGTAAATAAACTTTTTTTCATAAAGTAAATCCAGTATTTTTAATACTTGGGTCAATTGAAAGTAAATAATTAGTCATTATCAAATCACCGGTCTTTAATTCTGGTTTTAATTGGTTTATAAACTTCTTCATAATATCCGTTTAAGCGATATGTGTTTTTAAGATATTGCATAAATCTTTCTTTATTAATACAATTTTTATGTCTTGATTTATTAATTTCATCAACTTTATTTCTATGTTCTTTATCACCTTGATAACAATGTTCACATACATTTTCTCAGCAGTTTTTTTCGCAAGTAAATAAATCATGTTTTTTATCACATACACAACAATCTTCACAACATACTTCTTTATTCATTATTTATTCTCCTTTCTATTATTTCTTTCTTGCTTTATTAAGAAATTTATTGAAATAATTTGATTATCACCATCACCTAATTTTTTTAAAAGATATTCATATCTTTTCTTAAAATCTTCACTATCAATATCTCTATCTTGGTAAATTATTTTTTTCAATTTTTTTATTTTATACAAGGTTTTTGGAGAATATATTTCTCCATGCATGCAAAGAAAACATTTCATTATTTATTCTCCTTATTTTCAATTTGATTAGCAATTTCACTTAATATTTTTAATACTTTATATTCATTTTTTAATTCTTTAATAATAAATATTAAAAATATTATTAGTGTTATACTTGTTATTAATATTGGTGCTATTAATAAAATTTCTCATCATATCATTTTTTACTCTTTTCATTTTTTAAATCATTTAACATTAATTGAACAAAATACACGATTTTTAGGAATGTTTAAAGTATTAAAAATTTGACCAGTGACAATAATTTCATCGTTTTTGTTTAATAAAATACATCGGTTATAAAATTTTGGATTATTAAAAATTAAAGTAACATAGTTTAAACCATTTCATTGACCACGAACACTATAATATAATTCTTTATTACCTTTTTCGTAATATTTTGCTTCAATAGTGTTACTTAGTTTTACTGTTAATTTGACATAATTGGCTTTATCTTTCATTTTTATAATTCCTTAAATAGTATTGAATGTGTTTATATGCATCTTGTTCATGTTTTTTTAATTTTATATTTCCTTTATAATTTGTTATTTTATTTTTATTTTTTGGTTGGTTTTCTAGATAATCTCAGTTGAAAACATCTTGTACTAATACCATTAATGAACCAATAATTTTAGGAGTTGCTAATGGATTAGTTAATAATTGTTTTGAACTTAAAAAGAAATTTTCTACAATAACTAATATTTTGTTTTCAAAAAATTGTTCTTTGATTATTGATAATATTCTTTTATAACGATTTTTACTTTCAAAAACATGTGTTGTGTTGAATGTTTCTGTATAAATAATCCTATTTGTTTCATTTGAATATATAACAATTCCATTATTACCAATACCAGCGGGGTCAATCCCAATAATTAAGTCATATTGCATTATTAATCAAATTCACCATTTTTAATTTTTTGATTTAATTGAGATATAAGATTTAATCTTCCATTAAAACAACTTTTTCAAAGTTTAGTTACTTTTTCATCGTCTCTCATTTCTTTATTTCATTCTCATTCATCTTTAAGATATTCAAGTATTTTTTCTTTATTCATATTTATACCTCCTACTTAACCTAATATTTAAAATACAGTCATAACAAATTGCTTTACTATTTTTATCTCTTAAAAAATATTTTCTTGTTTTTATATCATTAGTATTAAAGAATAAATAATCTAATTTATTTTGTTTACATGTTCAACAAAAATACTTTTTCATTATGAGTTGAAATTTCCTTATAAGAAGTAACTATATAATTAATTGGTAAATCATCATGTTTATATGGATTATTTATTTTAAAACCTTTTCTGTTTTCTTCTCACGTAATGTTATATTTAAAACAAGGATTAGTAATTTTAGTTTTGTTATCTGTTATTTCACCCATAAATCAACTATTATGCTGTTCATAAAATGTTAATTGTTCAAGTTTTATATCATTAAGATAATATTCTTTTGGAGCAGTTGGTTTATTAACAGTTATTTTTTGGTCTTTAATATATGGTTCTAATAACTTTATTAATTCATTACCACTTAATTCTTTTTTAATATTTTCTAAATTAAAAACTCAATATGTGCAACTGTTATCAACAATAAAAGAATTATTTTTAATCATTCATTTTGGAAGAGATAATTTATATTCAACATAATCAATAAGAATAGATTGTGGTTTATCTTTAACAATTTGTTCTTTTTTAAATTCTATTTGCATAATAATCCTTTCCTAATATGTTCTGTTGCTTCTAGCATAAAGAACATATATTTTTATTCTTAGATTATTAATAATACTACTATTTGTTTTATTCATTCCAGCAATTCTGGGCTCAAAAATAAATTGTGAAATTTTAAAAAACATTGAGGCATTCGATTCAATATTTATTTAATTTGCGTTTAGCAAATTAATATTTTAATTGAACCGGTCCCGCTCAATTTTTTTTACAAGTTTGAAATTTATTTTCTCGCCCAAAAATTTTTCAAAAAAAAATAAAAAATAAAACCAACACTTGCTCACTTGGTAGTGGCAAGGTTGGTTAAATAAAGAATAATAGTTGGTCCCCACTCCGGGTCTATATATACTAGTTTCCAATTCGCTCCCACCCCAAGAATTACCATTTCTGGTTAGTATATTTTATTAGGTATCACTCCACTTTTTATTTATCCATGCAAGTCCACATGCTAGCTACTATTTTTAACAACTATGTTGTAGTTCACTTTTTTATTTCCCTAACACGTGTTGATAATAGTGCTAAAGACGGTTATTAAAAATTTTAAAATTTTACAATTACAAAAAAAGACAAGAATTTTATTCTCGTCTTTTGTCATTTATTTTTTAATTTAATAGTTTAAAAAAGAAAGGAGTTATTTTTAAAAATTTTTATTTATCGACATCTTCGGTACGCTCCCAAATAATAAAATTAAAAAGGACTAAAAGTCCTTTTTAATTTTATTATTTTTAATTATTAGATTTAATATCTTATGCTTGTCAACGTAATTTTGAACTTGCAACTATTGTGTAAATACCAATCAATCCAAGCCGCAACTCCTAGATATATTCCATAAGTTGTTGTAAAAGTAAAACTTGTTCCACTTCAAACTTGAATAAATGGATCCATAGCGTATTTAAATGGATTAAAGTAAGTTGCGTATTTTAAAACGGGACTACTATTAATTAACTCAGCTGGGAAAAATACCCCACTTAAAAGTTCAACCGGAAAATAAATTACATTTGATGCTGCAACTAAAGCAGTTACTGATTTGAAAATTGAGGCCAATAACATTCCTAAACCCATTGATGAAAAGAAAATTAAGATAATAAATGGGATAGATTCTCCAATAAAATTTGCTGTTACTATATTATTTCACCCATAAGTACCACCAAACATAATTCCAACTCATAATAAAGATCATAAGAATGTCGCTATCATAAAGAAAAATCCAATTATCATAACTGAAAGAACAAAGAAAATTGGTTTAATATTTGTTGCTCCAATTCGCTTCATTAAAACACTATTTTTAAATTCAACAATTGTTTGTGGAATAATGAAAATTCCTACTGCCATTGGTTGTAACATTGAAATTGAACCAACTAAAGTATGTAAACTTTTTACAGTATCACCTTCCATTTGTTTAAAAGCAAAACCTTCTAAGAACAACATTAGAATTGGAAATAAAACTAAAAAGAAGGGTACAAAAAATCCTCGATAATAATATTTAAACATTAAGTTTATTAATGGTCGACTTTTTTCGGGCATTTTGGCTTTATGAATTCATTTATTTTTTTTCTTATTTTTTTTGATTTCAGCATTTTCTTTTTTTATTTCTTCATATTGTTTTTTTAAATCAGCTTTTTTATTTTTATCAAACATTTTTCATGTAAAGTTATGAACTGAACCATATTTTTTCACAATATCTTTAACATTTCCTGCTTCTTTTATAATTCCATTATGAATGTAAATATACTTTTCACAAAATTCTTCAACTTCGCTCATATTATGAGCAACTAAGATCATTGTCTTATTTTTGTCAATAATATTTTTTCTAAAAAATTCAAAAATTTCTGAACGAACTTCAATATCTAATCCTGTGGAAACTTCATCTAAAATAACTAGATCAGGATCATGAATAACAGCAAGTAAAATATTTAAACGTTGTTGTTGTCCACCCGAAAGTGTTTGAATAAACTTATTTTCAATTCCAAGTAATTGGTATGTCTTCAGTAACTCTAATAGTTCATCTTCTTTCATTGAAATATTAAAAGTATGTAAATAATATTTAATCATATCCATAACAGATATTCCGGCCGGATATCTAGATTCTTGAAATTGTAAACCATTTACTAGATGTTCTTGACGAATTATTTCACCAGATGTTGGTTTACTAATACCACCAATAATTTCACTTAAAGTTGATTTACCACTACCATTTGCACCAATGATTCCAATTCGATCGCCAGGATTAATAGTTAAATTAACTTTATCTAATGCTATTTTATTTTTATATTCCTTTGTTAGATTTAAAATTTCTACTAGTGGCCGAGATTTATCTATTTTTTTCTTATTTTGTTCATTATTTTCCATATATAATACCTCCTGCATTAGATTGTACTATAATTAAGTGTTAAAAAGCAATTATTGAAATTTGTAACAATAAAATAAACAGTATTAATTCTAAATATTTTGGAAAAATATTTTTTAATTTTTGTTTTTCATGTATATATAATATAGATTTGAAAATAGTGATTATGTAGTATAGCAATTTAACATATGCTTTAAATCAACATTTATGAATTCAAATCCCATTTAATTATAAAACCATATACTATTAATGATTACTTTTGTTGTTTTATAAATAAAAGTTATTATATTGTATAATTAATTATATTTGAGAAATTAGATAGAAACTCAGGAGGAACCATTTTGGAAAATTCAGTAAGTGAAGAAGTAATTGAAGAAACGTATTCAAAAATTAAAGATAAAATTAGTAAGACAAGTTTGATAAAAGCAGATAAACTTTCTTCATTTTCTGGTAATAATATATTTTTAAAGTTAGAAAATTTACAAAAAACAGGTAGTTTTAAAATTAGAGGAACTTTAAATAAAATTCTTAATTTATCAAAGGAACAGCAAGCAAAGGGTTTAATTGCTGCTAGTGCTGGTAATCATGCACAAGGAGTCGCTTTAGCAGCTTCAAGTTTAAATTTAGTATCCAAGATAGTTATGCCTTTAACAGCACCACTAGCCAAAATTGCTGCTACTAAAGAATTTGGTGGTGCTAAATGTACTGTTAAACTTTGTGGTAATATGTTTGATGATGCAATGTCTGAAGCATTAAGACTTGAAAAAGAAGAAGGGTTAACGTTAGTTCATCCATATGATGATAATTTTGTTATTGCTGGTCAAGGTACAATTGGTTTAGAAATATATGAGCAAATGAATGCAATGGGTAAAGAAATTGATTATTGTTTAGTTCCAATTGGAGGAGGAGGATTTTTAAGTGGTATTTCAATTTATTTAAAAAGTAAAAATCCAAATATTAAATTTATTGGGATTGAGGCACAAAATGTTGATTCTTATAATCAAGCTTTAAAACAAGGAAAACCATTTAAAATTCAAGGTAAAAGTTCAATTGCTGATGGAATTACTGTTAAACAAACAGGAGAATTAACATTTAATATTTTAAAGAAAAATGTTGATAAAGTTGTTACTGTTAGCGAAGAAGAAATTGCGCAAGCAATGTTATTTTTATTAGAAAAATGTAAAATTGTAACTGAAGGTAGTGGCGCTGTTAGTGTTGCTGCTATTCTTTCTGGTAAATTAGATAAAATCATTGGTAAAGATAAAAATGTTGTTTGTGTCATTAGTGGTGGTAATGTTGATATTACTACATTAGGAACAATTATTAATAGCGCCTTAATTAGTTCACATCGACGAGTTCCTTTTTCAGTTAACGGTAAAATTAATAATAGTACTATTAGCGAAATTATTAATATTATTACTAAAAATGGTGCCTCTATTTATAAAATTCACAGTACATTTGATCGTAATAAATTAGATATTAGTAATTTTAGTATTTTTATAGTTATGGATACATCAGATGAATTTCAAAAAAATAAAATTTTTGCTGAGATTAGAGCATCAAGTTCTAACCTTACATTATTAGCTAAATAGTTTTTAAATTTGGTATTTTATTAAAACAAAAATTTAGTTTAAAAATATCAATTATATTTTAAAAAGAGACACTATTAATAGTGTCTCTTTTTAAAATAAATTATAGTTATTTTGCTTTTGCTAATTTAGTCATAATTTTAGATTTTTGACGAGCAGCTTTATTAATGTGATAAATGTCTTTAACAACAGCTTTATCAATTAAACTACATACTTCATTAACAAGTACTGCAGCATTTTCTGCTTTGTTTTTTATTGATATTTCAGCTTTTTTTAAAGCAGTTTTAACTTTAGATTTATAACTTTTATTAATTTCATTTCTTTTTTGGTTTGTTTTAATTCTTTTAATTTGTGATGCAATGTTAGCCATTTTTTCTCCTTTTTTGTTTTGAACATGTTTTATAGATTAATTACAACAAAAATAATTATAACAAAAATCATAAATGTTGTATAATATTTTTTATTTTTTCAGTATAATTAATGTGTTAGCTTTTTGTTAATAGTATATTTTAATTTTTTTACACTTTTAATGTAAATTATTTGTTTAAAAACTTTAATGATAAATGTAGGTGTGGTAAATAAATGAGTTACTATTTTCGTAAACCTTATCAATTTTCTTACCATAGTATTGGTAGGATTAGAACAAGATTAAAATTGCAAGACTTAAATGATATCCAATTACGTGAATATTGTTTAAAATTGATTAATGAGTCTTATGATATTGAAGAGACAAAAAGTTTTAAATATATTAGAGTAAATAAAACACATCTTTATTTTGTAATTAAAAAAGATGTTAATTTAATTTTAACAATTTCACCGATGAGTCCAACTAAACTATTAGCAGTAATCGAGGAAAATTTATAAATCAAAAAAGAGGAATAAAAAATGGGAAATTTATCTAGTCAATGATGAATGTTAGCGCTTATAGGAGTAGTTTTAATAATTTTTATTTTTACAACCATTTCAGCAAAAAAGAAGAAAAAAGAAGAGAAAAAACAACGTCAAAAAGAAGTAAAAAATATTATTAAATCCTTTATGCGTGATGAATTAAAATTGCAACATAAAACAGTAGAATTTGAACAAGTAGTTTCACGTAGTAGTAAAGAATATCGCTATCGTGATGTTTTTGATGTAATTGTAAAATTATATGATTCTAAGAAAAATGATTTATTTGCAACTAAAGCATTTGAGGTAGAAGGGTTTACTAAACAATTATCAAAGAAAGAATTGGAAACAATTTGAAAAGTAAATTGTGAATTAGATTTAGAAGAAACACTTAAGAAAATTGAAATGTCAAAAAAACGTAGTGGTAAAATTAAAATAAAAAGAAAGACAGCAGAAGAAAAAGCAGCAATTAAAAAAGAAAATGAAGGCGTTAAACTTGCAATTGAAGAAGAACGTTTACAAAATAAAGAAAATAAAAAACGTGCTAAAAATTTAGAAAAACCTAAAATTGCAATTCATGATAAATTTTCTGGATGAAAAGATAAATAAATCTTTATTTTAAAGTAGGCAATTGGGTGATATGTAATGAAAATTTATAAAGATGATTATAAGCATTTCCGTATTTGTCGAAAACTTTCATGATTTTTAAATGCAAAAAATTATGCTTTAGCTAAGCATTTAATTGAAGAGAAAAAGATAATAAATTTTGTTGAATTAACGCATACTAAAACAAGTAGTAAATTTAAATCTAATTTAATTACTATTTCTGATTTAGACGATGATACATTTGAAAATAATTATAATGAAGAAGATGATTCTGAATTTTATATTGGTGAAACAATTGCAGATGGTATTGAAACTGGGCACTATGCTCAAGAATATTTTAAAGTAAAATATTCTTGTTTTAATTTTGAGTCTGAACTGGGTAGTAATGTTATAGAAATTATTAATAATAAAGAGTATGATGTTTTATTTGAACCAAGATTTGAATATCAGGGTTGTGTTACTAAGTGTGATATTTTAAAGCGAAATAATGATGGTTGGGATTTAATTGAAGTAAAAGCAGTAACTTGAGTTAAAGAAGAACATATGTGAGATTTACTTTATCAGTATGATATTTTAACCAAATGTGGAATTAAAGTAGTTAATACTTATATTATGTATTTAAATAATAATTATGTTAAGAAGGAAAAAATAGATTTAAATGAATTATTTATTGTTAATGGATCAACTTGGCAAAAAAGTCCAAATACTAAAAAAAGTTTTAGTCTTTTTGAATCAATTCAAGATGAAATTTTAAATAATAATTTGAAATTACAATATGAAAATATTAAGAATATTATTAAAATTAGTGATATTGACGAAATAGTTAAATTATTAACTTTACCTTATTGTCATGAAAATAGTAATCAATTTTGTCCTCATATTTTTAAATATTTTTCTATTCATAATACTATTTTTGAATTATATCGTTTAAGAAAAACTAAGAAAGCATTGTGATATTATGAAGAAGATTTCTTAGAAATTAATGATGAAAGATTATTACCATTTTTAACAAAGTCTAATTTACATTTAAGACAATATGATGTAATTAAAAATGGTGAAAAATTAATTGATGGCAATAAATTTGTTGATTTAAAAATTGAATACAAAAAGTACCAATATCCAATTTATATGTATGATTTTGAGACTATGAAATCTGCAATACCTAAGTTTAAAAATAGTAAACCATATCAACAAATTCCTTTTCAATATTCTGTCCATGTGTTATTAGCACCAGATTTTGATTTTAAAACTTATAAATCAATTAAACATTATGAATTTTTAGCAGATGGCAATGATGATCCAAGAGAAATGTTAACAAAAAAATTATGTTATGATTTAATTAATATTCATGGTAAGGGTACGTATGTTGCTTATAATCAATCATTTGAGAAATCTGTTCTTAAAAAATTAGCTTATTATTACCCTCAATATAAAAATAAATTATCATTAATTCATGATGGTACTATTGATTTACAAGATTTTTTTAAAGAATTTAAAATTTATAAAGAACAGTTTTATGGTTCTCTTTCAATTAAAAAAACTTTACCAGCATTTGAACCTTCCTTTTCTTATGAAGGATTAGTTATTAAAAAAGGAGATATGGCATCAGAAGTTTTTCGTAGAAGAGTTGAAAATAACATTAGTTTAACTAATTGAATTCATAATTTTCGTGAAAATATGTTAAAATATTGTGCTCAAGATACTTTAGGTATGGTAGTATTATTCTGAAATGTAAAAAATATTATTGAAATGTACAAAGCAAAAATTGAGGGCGAAAATTATGAAAAAATTTAAAATTTTATTTATGGGTTCTTCTTTTTTTTCTGAAAATATTTTAAAAACATTGTTATTAACAATGAAAAATGAAATTGAAATAGTTGGTGTTGTTTGTCAGCCAGATCGTAAAATTGGTCGTAAACAAGAAGTTGTTCCTTTAGCAATTAAACAATTGGCACAAGAATATCAAATTCCTGTTTTCCAACCCGAAAATATTATTGAAAGTTTAAAAGATTTACAATTATTAAATATTGATGTTATTCTTACTTGTGCTTATGGTCAATTTTTACCAAAAGCAATTTTAAATTTACCAAAATATAAATGTTTAAATATTCATGCTTCATTATTACCATCATTGCGTGGTGGTGCCCCTATTCAATGAGCAATTATTAATGGATTACAAACTACTGGTATTACATTAATGAAAATGGTAAGTAAAATGGATGCAGGAGCAATTTATGTTCAAGAACAAGTTTCAATTGGTATTGAGGATACATATACTTCTTTAGTTAATAAGTTGATAACTTTAGCACAAAATATGTTAATAAAATATTTATTAAAAATCATTAATAATGAAATTGAAGAACAAGAACAAGATGAAAATAAAGTAACTTTTGGTTTAAATATTAAAAGAAGTGATGAAAAAATTAATTGAAATCTTTCAGCACAATTAATTTCATGTCATGTTCGTGGATTGTATAATACACCAATTGCTTATACTACGTTGAATGATAATATATACAAAATTCATCAAGTAGCAGTAACTAATGAATTATCAAATGCTCTGCCAGGAACAATTGTTGCAATAAATAAATTAGGTATTATTGTTGCCACTAAAACTAATAACATAGTAATTAAAGTTATTCAACCAGCAGGTAAAAAAGAAATTATAGCAGCTTGTTACTATGGTTCTAAAATTAATCCAATTGCAATTGCTTTTATCTTTAAATAGCTGAATTATACTTGCACTTACAAGTATAATTCAGCAATTTAGCTTTAAAAACTAGTTATTTATGTATATATCTTTTCATATATTGTTAAGTGATAGTTTAATATATTTATAACATTATCTGCAACTTTCGATTTAATTTTATTTAAACTTTGATATACTAAAACATAGTAAATAGTTTATAAGCAAAAGATAGGTGAATAAATAATATTATGAGTATCGATAAAAAATACATTAGAAATTTTTCAATTATTGCCCATATTGATCATGGTAAATCAACTTTGGCTGATCGTATTTTAGAATTAACTAATGCTGTTTCAAAAAGGGAAATGAAAAATCAATTGTTAGATTCACTAGATTTAGAACGTGAACGTGGCATTACAATTAAACTAAATAGTGTACAACTTAAATATCAATCATTAGATGGTCATACTTATTTGCTTCACTTAATTGATACTCCAGGTCATGTTGACTTTACTTATGAAGTATCGCGTAGTTTAGCAGCATGTGAAGGTGCCATTTTAGTAGTTGATGCTGCTCAGGGTATTGAAGCACAAACTTTAGCAAATGTATATTTAGCATTAGATAATGATTTAGAAATTATTCCTGTTATTAATAAAATAGATTTACCAAGTGCTGAACCAGAAAAAGTTAAGGAAGAAATTGAAAAAGTATTGGGTTTACCTGCTGATTATGCGCCTTTAATTTCTGCAAAAACAGGTATTAATATTCGCGATGTTTTAGAAGCAGTTATTAAATATATTCCTTATCCAATTGATGCTGATGATAATGAACCATTGCGTGCTTTAATTTTTGATTCATTATATGATAAATATCGTGGAGTGATGGCATTTATTAGAATTAAAACTGGTGTAATTAAAGTTGGCGATAAAGTAAGAATGATGTCAACTGGTGCCGAATATGAAATTACTGAATTAGGAGTACGCACACCAAAAGAAGAAAAGAGAGAAATGTTAACAGCTGGTGAAGTTGGTTGAATTAGTGGTGCAATTAAAATAATTAGTGATATTCATGTTGGTGATACGATTACTAGTGTTATTAATCCTGCTGATGCACCATTACCGGGTTATAAAACTTTAAAATCAATGGTTTATTGTGGTTTATATCCAATTGATACTAATAAATATCAAGAATTAAAGGATGCATTATATAAAATTCAATTATCGGATGCCTCATTAATTTTTACTGCTGAAACATCACAAGCATTAGGTTTTGGTTTTCGTTGTGGTTTTTTAGGGTTATTACATATGGATGTTATTCAAGAACGTTTAGAGCGTGAATATAATTTAGTTTTAATTTCAACAGCTCCTTCTGTAATTTATGAAGTAAATTTAACTAATGGTGAAAAGTTAATAATTGATAATCCAGCAAAATGACCAACTGTGCAGACAATGAAAAGTGTAGAAGAACCATTTGTGCAAGTAACAATAATGACACCAGAACAATATGTTGGTGCATTGATGCAATTATGTCAGGATAAACGCGGAACTTATTTAGATTTAAAATATGCTGATAATTTACGAAGAACTCTTATTTATAATATGCCACTGAATGAAATTGTCATTGATTTTTTTGATAAATTAAAATCAATATCAAAAGGTTATGCTTCATTAGATTATGAATTAATTGGTTATCAGGAAAGTAAATTAGTGAAAATGGATATTTTATTAGCAGGTAATATTGTTGATGCATTATCTGTTATTGTTCATAAGGATTTTGCTTATGATCGTGGGCGTGTTTTATGTGAAAAATTAAAAAAATTAATTCCAAAACAAAATTTTGAAGTTGCTATTCAGGCTGCTATTAATAATAAAATTATTGCTCGTCAAACTGTGCAAGCAGTTAGAAAAGATGTTATTGCTAAATGTTATGGTGGTGATATTACAAGAAAAAGAAAACTTTTAGAAAAACAAAAAGAAGGAAAGAAAAAAATGAAATCGATTGGTAATGTTGAATTACCACCAGAAGCATTTCGTGCTGTTTTAAAAATAGATGAAGAAAATTAATAAAAAAGTTATAAATATTTGCTTTGTTTTTTTCTAAATTGGATTATTTTCACAAAGCATATTTTGAAATAAAAATGAGATTTCTCACAATTTTATGTTAAATATATAGTATTTTTTTAATTCTGCAATTATTTCCATTTTAATTTTTATGTATTTTTTTTGCATTTCAATATTAATTAAATTCTCTTGACTTTTTAAATGATTATTTTCTAAATTATTTTTTATTATTGCTTGACACTCAATTTCTCTAGAGTAATTTTTAATCATATTTTTTATGTTATTAATCATTTTATATTCCCCATTTCAAAGTTTTATAAATAATTTATTTATATTTTTTATTATATCATTTTATTTATAAAAATTATAAATAAAATGATATAATTTTCTATAATAAATCTAGTATTCATAGAAAAATAAATTAAAAGCAAGTTTAAATAAAATGATATAATAAAAAAACAATTCCCTAAGAAATTGATAAAATTTTAATTTATAATAAGTATATTAATAATAATAATAATAATTACTTAAATGGGGAGTAGGGGGTTATGTGAAAATTTTATTAAAAATAATTGATTGTTTGAACCCAATTTCTATTTTTAAAAGTATTAAAAAGTATATAGAAAATAGAGCTAAGATTGAAGCAAAATTAATTGATAAAGAAAAACAAAGACAACATGAAAAAGATTTACAAGATTCTAGATTTAAACATGAATCACTTTAAAATGAAAAAGACAGAAAATTACAAAAAGAATTAGCTGAAGAAAAAACTAAAAGATTAGGGTTAATATTAGAAAATAAATTAACTATAAATAGACAAAATTATTATTTAAAACATGATAATAATCCTAAATTAGAATTGGAACTTAAAAGAAAACGAATTAAAGGTAAAAAAATAAAGTAATATTGTATTTACAAAAATATGAGGTTAAAATTGATATAATCACTCTATTGAAGGTGATTTTAAGGAGTTTTGATAATGGATTTAAATATCAATAAAAATTTAAAAACAAAAGTTTTAAATAATTTTTTAAATTTATTAGCAATTAATTTAGCAGATACTTATTTAGAAACCTTAAAAAAATATAAATCAAAAGATGTAGATGAATTAGTATTAAATTTTTTAGATCAAATAGTTTATTTAGTCGATGAAGAAATTGATATAACAAACGTTAAAAATAGTTCAAAAATATCAAAAATGAATACTAAACAAAAAGAAAAATTTAATAATGCTTTAAGAAAAGATAATAAATATCGAAAAATGTGTTCAATTCTTAATTTTATATATCGAGTAATAAAAGAAGAAGAAACACAAGAGCAAGTATTCAATAATATATATCATTTTTATGAAAAATCTGATGCTGAAACTTTAGAAATATTTTCTAATGATTATAAAGAAAAAGAAAGATTTGATTTTTTTAAAGAAATAAAATTAAAGTTAAAAAATAGTAATAGTTTTTTATATAAATCAAATTTACAAGCAAATATATAAGTTTAATATATTTATAAAGTATCTTTAAAAACATCTCTAATATTGTATTAGAGATGTTTTATGAATAAACAAAATTATAAAAAATTAAAATGATTTATAATTTTACTATTAAATTTTCAATAAGTATTACAATTTTTTTAAAAAAGAACTAACTTAAAATTAGTTATTTTAAATTAGATTATTTATTTTTATATATTCCATCAGTAGTTGTTGCATAAATAGTAAAATTATTAGAATTATAAATCAATTCATTAATTGAATTAAATTTATTTTCATAGAATAAAGTGAAGTTTTTTTCTTGATAACTTTTTCATATATTACCATCTTTATCACCAACTAAAACCCCTGTTCCAAAAGTTATTACTGTTGTATTTATTGTTTCTAAAGTTTGCTTATATGGTAAAAAATTAGCAATAGTAACACGTTTATAATAAACTTTTTTACTGTTGTTAGTAACAAAGATTGTTTCTTTATTATCAACAGCAATACTTGTAATACCACCATCTTTTAGTTGCTCAACTAAATTAAAAGGATTACCCCCCAATACTTTTAAAAATCATTCCTTCTGTATTACCAGCATAAATTAAGCCATTTTTAGTTGTTTTTAAAACTGTAATGCTACCTGTTGCCCCATCTATTTTTTCTAATTCAGTTGTTGGACTTGAATTAGTATATACCCCTTGATTTGTTCCTATATAAATATTATTTTCTTTGTCAAAAGTCATTGCTAATAATTGATATGAACTTAAAGTATATTTGTCAGCAAGTTGATCATTTTTAAGAATATAAACTTTTAATTCATTATTTTTTTCATTATAAGTTCCAACATAAATTGTGCCATTAGGTGTTGTAATTAGTGATTTTATTTTATAATCATAATTAAGTAAATTTATTTCTTCAAAAGATTGACCATTGTCACTTTTATAAACAATACCTTCACTATTAACGGCATAAGTTTGTTCCCCCTTAAAAGTTAAACTATTAATTTCACCAGTAGTGCCTGTCATTTTGTTAAAGCTAATTTTAGAAACATTGTTTTTATTTAAAAAAGTAGTATTTTGATTGCTATTAATTATTTTATTATTTGATAATATCATCCCTAAACTTGTAACAGTGGTAATTAATAATAACAATTGTTTAAATTTCATTTTTATTCCCTACTTTTTTTTAAAATTAAATTAAGATTTAGCAAAAATACATTATTTTTTGTATTTGTTTTTTGGTAAATCTTAATTTAAGTTTATATTTGCAAAAAATAATATACAATAAAAAATCTAAAAAAATGTGAATTACAATTACACTTTATCAAAATTATATATGTAATATGTATTGTTTGCCTTTATTTATATTGTGATTCTTAGTTAGTTATGGTACTCTATTATGGTATTCTATATTAAAAGATGGTCTTGTAAGTGAGGTGTTTGTTATGTTAAATTTAGATTTTGTTGGACCTCACGGCATTACTGATACTTATGGTGGATGGTTTCATGTTTATGCATTTGCTATTATGTCGGGTATTTTTGCTTCAATTATTGCTTCTTGAGTAAAATTTAAACGTTATCGTGTTCCTACTGATTCTTTAGCATGATCAATAATATTTATTATTCCTGCTTCATTATTTGGTGCTAGTTTTCTTGGCAAGGATGATCCTAATAAGTCAATTAGTTTTTTTGAAAAATTTGCATTTTGAAAACCAGGGATGTCTATTCATGGTGGTGTTTTATTTGGAATTATTGCTGGTGCAATTATTTTTTACTTTGTTGGTCGTAAGTATAAAATATCATTATGAATATATGGTGATTTAATTATTCCTAATATTTTATTAGGACAGGTATTAGGACGTTGAGGTAATTTCTTTAATCATGAATTACTTGGTAACGTTGTAAGTTATGATTCATTATCATGATTACCTGCTTTTATTCGTGATAATTGTTTTAAATTAAATGGTGGACCAAGTGGCACTCCAGAAACTATTAATGGTGAAATTGTTTATCGTGCACCAATATTTCTTTATGAATCAATTGCTAATTTAGGATTATGATTAGTGATTACACTTGTTGTTCCAAATCTTGGTAAATGATTTGGTAAAAAGCCATGAAAAGTAGAGCCAGATAAGTTTCAATTTGATTTTAAAAATAATTTTAAATACTGAGGAAAAATAACTTTTAATCCAAAATATTGAAATAAAGTAAATCGTGACCCAAAACATTTGACTTGAACTAAAATGTGAAATGAAGTTTACTATTATAATCAAGTATCAAAAAATGTAGTAAATAAAGCATTAGCAGAAGTCAAACCTTCTGGTAAGAAAATTAATGATTATATAAATAAAAGCAAAAAACTTTATGAAATAAATAATCCACATCATTATCGAATGATGCATGCAGGTGTTCAAATGGGACTTTACTTTTTTGGATGAAATTTAATTAGATTTATTTTAGAGTTACAGCGCCCACCAGAAGATTTATTTTTAATTAATCGTCCAATTCTTGATTATACAGTTTTATTATTGATTACTTTCTTTGGCCTGTTTCTAGCAATATTTGCACAATTTTTTGCAGCAAAATATTTACGTAGCGAAGGATGAACATATGAAAAAGAATATTAATAATATTCTTTTTTATTATTAAAATAGTTATTATAACAGAAAATAAACTATTAAATAGATAATATTAATTAGATTTGGTGTTTTTGTTATAATATTTATATACTAATGTATGAGGTGAAATTAGTGTTAGCAGTAGTAAGTGATGATAGTAGTACTAATACCATTAAGTTTTTAGGTTTTGAGATTCCAATTACTACTTTTTTATATTCAATGGGTGGGTTAGCACTTT
The DNA here is from genome assembly GCF_964030795.1 of Spiroplasma endosymbiont of Nomada ruficornis. Taxonomy (NCBI): domain Bacteria; kingdom Bacillati; phylum Mycoplasmatota; class Mollicutes; order Entomoplasmatales; family Spiroplasmataceae; genus Spiroplasma; species Spiroplasma endosymbiont of Nomada ruficornis. The sequence goes on from NZ_OZ034962.1 coordinate 506,617, forward strand.
TGATTTTTCTGTTATTATTATCAATTTTATTAATAATGTATTTACGCAAAAGGATTTCTATTAAAGGATACTTAAGTTTAGAAGAAAAAGATTATCAATTTGAAGATAAAATTTTGGAAATTGAACATGAAATTGCCAAATTACAAAGAAAATTTTATTCCAGTAAACATATTTCTAAAAAGACAAAAAAATATTTTAACTAATTAAATGTAGGTGATGTATATGTCTAAAATAAAATTTAAATTATTTGATAAATTTTTTTCACAAAAAAATAGGTTATCAGATAAAGAAGGTTATCAAAAATCAACTAATAATAACACTTATTTTAGCAATGTTGTACCACCAATTAATAAAAATAAAGAAAATATTCATAATTCTGATTTTAATGAAAATGATTATAATGAAAAAAAATATGATGGTAAAAATATACAAGTTACTAGTTCTTATATAATACCTTTACAAGAAAAAAAGACAGTGCCGATCAATGAAAACTTTACTAAAGAAAAAGATATGTATTATGATCAACCACAAACATTTAATACTATGGAAATAGTTAGTTATAAAAATAGTTTTAAAATTCCAAAACCAATTAGCAGAGAAATTAAATCAGAGAAGCTAAAACAATTAATTTTATTATTTATTGGTGTTATGACATTAATTATTGCTTCAACTTTTATTGGTTTATATTTTGGTATGATTAACATAAAAATTATTCCTCATCCTGTAATTACTATTCCATTAGCAATTATTGCTCTTACTATTATTTTAATTAATATTATTGAATTTGTGACATTAAGAAGAGAAGTGGATTTATATATTGAAAGAACATTAAAAGGGTCATTATTACCTCCTAATTTTATAATTAGAAATTATCGTAAAATTCATGCTAACTTGATAATTATTAATTGAATAAGTATTAGTAGTTATATTGTTCTTGGTATTATTATTGGCATTATGTTTTTGATTAGTGGTCAGAAATTAACTTTTATTATTCAAAAATGAACAGTTAATGTTCCTGATATTATTAAAGATGCAATAACTTTAACAATTATTTTAGGTGTTATTTTCTTTATTCATATGATTAATATTGTTATTTTTAAATTTCGTAAACGTAATATTATAAGTTATTATGGCTATGAAATTATTAATCCACAAGAGTTAAATCAATACAAAAAAAAGATAAATAGAATATGTATGATTATTACTATTGGTTTTACTGCTTTAATATTTTTTGCAATTGTTATTCCAATATTTGTATTAAAAAGAAGAAAGAAAAAGTAAAAAAATATTGAATATTATCTATATATAATTAGAGTGTGTCATTAAATAAAATATTTTATGTAATAAAGATTATTTTTAAATGCTGAATTATACTTGTAAGTGCAAGTATAATTCAGCAATTAAAAATAAAAAATATAAAATTGATAATGATAATGGTAGTATTGTTGTTGCTGGTGTCAAGAAATTTGAATTAAAATTAGGAAATTATGGTGGTAGTTTTGAAATTCCTACTTTATTGCAAATTCCTAGTTTTTCTCAAAATGGTAATAGCAATATTCTAGTGAGTGGTAATAATACTGTTAATGGTAATCAATCAGGATCATTATCAGAAAGTGGTGATGTTATACTGATGGTAGTTCATCATTTAGTAATTATTCACGATCATTATCAGAAAGTGGTGGTACTACTGATAGTGAACATGATAATGATGATAAAGAAACTTTATCAATATTTACTAGTTCAGAAACTTGTAATAATGGTATGTTAGATCAGACAATGTTAGAAACTAAAAATAATGTAGGTTCTTCTTTATAAATAAATTAAAAAGAATGAGTTTTAATTAATTTTAATTAAACTCATTCTTTTAACTTTTTTTCTTTTTAATATTTTATAAAATATAGTCTATAAAATATTTTTATGAATAGTATTTTTTACATTAGATTTATTATCAATTATTACCCATTCATCTTCTTTGTTTATTTCTGATTTAGCATCATTTAGCATATCATATTGTTCTTCAACATTTATTTCTGATTTAGCATCATTTAGCATATCATATTGTTCTTCAACATTTATTTCTGATTTAGCATCATTTAGCATATCATATTGTTCTTCAACATTTATTTCTGATTTAGCATCATTTAGCATATCATATTGTTCTTCAACATTTTTTCTATTGTTATTATCTAAAATTATTTGATTAATTTTAGTTGCATCATCTAATATCATATTATATTCATATTTACTTATATTACTTGATTGATTTGTTAGATTATTTGAGTTTAATGTAGTTTTCTTTTCATCATTTTTTTGTATTACTTTTATATTTAATTCTTGTTTTTTATTTTTGTAAAAATTTCATGAATAGTAACCAATTCCACCAGCAAGACATACTAGTCCCACTGTAAGAGGATTATTTGGAAGTATTGATTGTAATAAATTAGAAAGTATTTCAGAATTAATTTCGCTCTCATTTGTGTTTAAAAATTTCATTTTTATGTTCCTTTCAAATCAAAATAAAAACCTATTTATTTACAAAAATAAATAGGATAAAAACTTATATTAAATTTTTACTAAATAAATATAGCATAATTTATATATTAATTGTTAATAAGTTATTTAAAATTTTTATAAAAAAGCATATATCCAAAAAAATATTGACTTTCGCGTTAAAGTTATATATATTACAAAATAGTATTTGAATAAAGCTAATAAATTATATATAGAGGAAGATATAAGATGCCATCAAAATTAGTAATCATGGAATCTCCAGTTAAAAGTAAAGCAGTACAATCATATTTAGGTAATGATTATTTAGTGTTATCTTCGGATGGACACATTCGTAATTTAGCAATTAAAGGTCAATATGGTTTGGGAATTGATTTAGAAACTTTTGAACCAATTTACAAAATTGATCGCAAAAAAATGCCAAAGGTAAAAGAATTAAAAAGTAAATTAAAAAGTATTACTCATGTTTATCTAGCAACCGATCATGATCGTGAAGGAGAAGCAATTGCTTATCATTTAGATCAAGTATTAGCAACAAGTAATATATCATCACGAATAACTTTTAATGAAATTACTAAATATGCAATTTTAACAGCATTTAAATCTCCACATAGTATTGATTTACCATTAGTTCGTAGTCAAGAAGCAAGAAGAATGGTTGATCGTATCATTGGTTTTCGCTTAAGTAATCTATTACAAAAGAAGATCGGTTCACGTAGTGCAGGGAGAGTACAATCAGTAGCATTAAAATTAATAGCAACAAGAGAACGTGAAATTATTAATTTTATTAGTAAAGAATTTTGAACAATTAATAGTACTTATCAAAAAAAAATAATATTAAATTGTGAAAAATATAAAGAAGAACTGTTAGTTATTAATAATGAACAAGAAGCAGTTGCTATTAAAAATGCATTAAGTGATAGTTATCAAGTAATTTCTGTTACTGAACAAAATCGTAAGCGTAATTCATTAAATCCATTTACTACTAGTAGTTTATTACAAGCAGCATCAACACAATTAAATTTTAGTACTGCTAAAACAACGCTTATTGCTCAGCAATTGTATGAAGGAATTGATGTTAATGGAACACTTACTGGATTTATTAGTTATCCTCGTACTGATTCAATACGTTTAAATGATAAATTTATTGAAAATGCCAAAACATTAATTGTTAATGAATATGGTGAACAATATCTTGGACAGAAGAAAGAACAGACTAATAAAAAAAATGTGCAAGATGCTCATGAAGCAATCAGACCAACTGATTTAACAATGAATAATAAACGTGCTATTGATTTTTTAAATAAAGATCAATTAAAACTTTATAATTTAATTTATTTTCGTGCCCTTAGTTCATTAATGGCACCAGCACAATTAATTAGTACTACTGTTTTATTTAAAAATAATGATTATCAATTTCGTTTAACAGGACAACAAATCAAGTTTAAAGGATTTTTAATGCTTGATGTAGAAAGTCTTGAAAATGAAGAACTTTTAGTTTTACCAAAATTTAAAAAAAATCAAATTATTAAAGTTGAGTCAGTAAATTTACAGCAACACTTTACTAAACCAAAACCAAGATACACAGAAGCTAAATTAATTAAAACATTAGAAGAACTAGGAATTGGTCGACCATCGACTTATAATCCAATTATGAACACTATTAAAGAACGCGGTTATGTTATTATTGAAAATAAGTCTTTTAAAGCTACTGAGAAAGGTCTTTTAACTAATGATAAACTTCAAGAGTTTTTTTATGATATTATTAATGAGACATATACTTCACAAGTTGAAACTCAATTAGATCAAATTGCTCATGGTAATTTTGATATGCATCAAGTGGTAAAAGACTTTTGAGTTAAGTTTGAACCAAGGATTGATGATGCTTTTGATAAAATGACTGAGTTTAAAATTAAACCGGTTTTATTAGATCAAGATTGTCCACTTTGTGGTGCCCCACTTGTGCAAAGAACAGGAAGATATGGTAAATTTAACGGTTGTTCAGCATTTCCAAAATGTCGATATATTCAAAAACAATTAGAAAAAATTAAACCTTGTTTAGTATGTACAGATGGTTGAATGGTTGTTAAATCTTCAAAACAAAATCGAAAATTTTTAGGGTGTACTAATTATCCAAATTGTAAACATGTTGAAAAGTATCAAGAAGTAACTTCTGATAAAGAAGTAAAGTAGGTGAAACGCATGTTAAAAGATTATATATTATTAATAGATAAACCTTCATTTATGACATCACAAGATTGTCTTGTTGTTATTAAAAAACGTTTGAAATTAAATAAAATTGGTCATACAGGTACGTTAGATCCTTTAGCAACAGGACTAATGGTAGTACTTGTGAATGAAGCAACCAAAATTAGTGATTTTATTTTAAAAAGTGATAAAGTTTACATTGCAAAAATGCAACTATTTTTAAAAACCGACACCGGCGATATTACTGGTAAAATTATTGAATCAAAACCACATCTTGATTTAAAAGAATCAGAAATTGTTAAAGCACTTGAATTTTATAATAATCGTCAATATGAGCAAATAATTCCTGCTTATGCAGCAGTGAAAATTAATGGTAAAAAACTTTATGAATATGCTCGTGAGAATATTCCTGTTGAATTACCAAAACGTAAGGTTTATATTAAATCTTTAAAATTAATTAGTTTTAATAATGATTTAGTTACTTTTGAAGTAGTATGTTCAAAAGGAACTTATGTTCGAGCTTTGGTTACTGACATTGCTAGAATTTTACATACATCAGCAACTTTAACTTATTTGAGAAGAATTCATCAATCGGGTTTTGATTTAAGTAATGCCCTAAATTTAGATGTTATTAATGAAGAAACAGTTAGTAAAAATCATATTAGTATTTATGATGGTGTTAAAAATATTATGCCAGCGATTGTTGTTGATAATAGTAAAAGTGTTATTGATGGTAAACCTTTAGTTATTGATAGCACTAATGAGCCATATGTTTTAGTTGTTAATTCTGAACATTTGCCATTAGCTATTTATCGTAATCAAAAAAATAATTTATACGTAAGCCAACGAGGTTTTAAATGTAATGAAGATATTAAAATTGAAAAATCTAAATATTCAAAATCAAAAATTGATGTCTAAACCAATTATTGCTTGTTGAGGTTTTTTTGATGGTATTCATCAAGGTCATCAAGCCCTATTTAAACAATTATTAGTTAATTCAACAATAAATAATTATCAAACATGTATTATTAGTTTTGATAGAAAACCACAAAGTGTAATTAGTAATAAAAATAATGAGGTTTTATTAAGTAATGAAGATAAAATTAAAACAATTGCTAAATACAATTTTGATTATTATTGGGAAATTAAGTTTAGTAAAGAAATAGCAACACTTTCACCAGAGCAATTTATTTCGTGATTATTGGCAAATAATGTTAAAGCAGTAGTTGTTAATCCAAATATTAGGTTTGGTTATCAAGGGCAAGGTAATATTAAAACATTACAACAATCTTCATTACAAGTTTATCTTTGTAATGATATTATTGTTAATAATAACAAAGTTTCTTCAACTTATATTAAAAAACTTTTACAAAATAAAGATATTAGTAGTGCTAATCTTTGTTTACAACAAGAGCCATATACAATTAGTGGTAAAGTAGTTCATGGTCTTAAAGAGGCTAGAACGATTAATTTTCCAACTGCTAATTTATCGTTATTAACAAACTATGCATTACCGGGTCTTGCTACTTATATTACGCTTACTGAAGTAGATAATAAATGATATCAAAGTATGACAGTAATTATGTTACGTAATAATAAGCCGTTAGTTGAAACTTACTTATTAAACTTTAATCAAGATTTATATGGAAAAATCATTAAAGTTAGATTTTTAGATTTTCTTCGTGATAATTTAAAGTTTACTAATTTAGATGATTTAAAAAAACAAGTGGATAAAGATTTAATAGAAACAATTAAATATTTTGCTAATTCTAGTAGTAAATTATTAAAGCCATAATAATTGTGATATTCTTTATATTTACAATAATTATTAACATTATAAATACTATTTATTAAAAACTATTTCCAATAAAATTAAATTTTATTGTATATGCTAATGAAAAATAAAAAAGAAAAAAGGGAGTAAATAAATAATGAAATATTGAGTAAAAGAATTTATAAATCAAATAAAAGATAATAATGAAATTTGCGCAAACTGTGATTATAAAGAAAATTTACAAAAAAATATTACTTCAAATGATAATTGTCAAATTGTAAATGATGAAAGAATGCCATTGTTACAAGAACACGCTTCAAATAATAAATGTATAGTTATTGAAATAGAATCAAACATTTCAGCTGTTAATAATATAGTAGAAATAAATTTACAAGGAAAACAAATTGAACAAAAAAAACAGACTACTAATAAATTACCTAATTATGGTTCAATTTGTTAAGAAGTTAAAACTACATAATCAGGCTTAAAATGATGAATTATTTAAATAACTTATTTTAATAGATTAGTTAATTTACTTTCACTAATTTCTTTATATATGTTTAAATTAGTTTGTTCGTATAAATAACAAGCTCAATAATATCAAATTAAATTTTGATAATTCATTCATTTTTTAGCAATAATTATTTGTTCATTATTTAAATTAAAACAATTAAATCAAGTATTAATTTCGGTTTCAGAAGTTAAACTTTCAGAAGCAAAAGAGGCAATATCAAATAATTCGTCGTTTCAACAAGCAAAATCTCAATCAATTAAATATCAACAATTATTTTTTTTAACAAAATTATTTAATGTTAAATCATTATGAGATAAAACAATTGTTGTTGGTTGATAAGTAGCAATTCATTTGATTACCTCACTGGTTATTTTTTCTAAGCAAGGATTACTAGTAGTTAAATTACAGTATAAATTAAGTTGTTCTAAACCTTTTCAAGTTTTAATTAATGATTTATTATCAAATTTAATATTATGTAGTTGTTTTACCAATGATGAAATTTGTTCTAATATTTGTTTATTAATTATTTGTTCGCTTAAATTAATTAAATTATGATAATATGGCATTAAGGTTAATAGTTTATTATTATTAATATTGACTTCATTAATAGGTAATGTAAATTTTTTTGATTTAATTAATTTAATAACATTAATTTGATTTGTAAAATTCAAAAAAGGTTGCAAAATATCTTTAGATTGTTTTAAAAAAAAATGTTTATTTACTAAAAATAAGTCATTGGTTAAACCTTTTGTTTTTAATATCTCTAATTGATATGGTGGTTTAATAGTTTTAAATTTCAAAATGACACCTCTATTTTGCTTGTATTGTCCGTAATAAAATTATACAATTGATTAAATAAAAAATATTGAAAGTAAGTGATAGTATGTTAAAAAAAGGTTATATTCATATTTATAAAGGTGAAGGAAGAGGTAAAACCTCAATTCTTAATGGTATGGTAATTAGAGCATTGGGTAATAATCTTAATGTTAGTTACTTACGTTTTTTAAAAAATCGTCCTTCTGGTGAAATTAATTTTTTAAAACAAAATACTAAACTTAAAATTGAAAGTTTTTATGAATCTTCGCAAAAATTTTTTTGAGAAATGGATGAAGAAGAAAAAAATAAATTAAAACAAGAAACTAATTATGGTCTTACTAGATTAAAAATGTTAAGTCAAAGTGATAATACTGATCTTATTGTTGTTGATGAAATTTTAGGGTGTATTCAAAATAATTTGATTCAAGAACAAGACTTAATTGAAATTTTAAAAAATAAAAAATCACATATTGAAATTGCATTATCTGGTAGATATGCATCTTTTGCCTTAGAGCAATGTGCTAATTTAATTAGTGAAGTTAAATCAATTAAACATTATTTTGAAAAAGGTCAAATTGCTCGTGAAGGGATTGATTATTAATGACTGCTAAAACCTTATGGTTTGCATCTAATAATATCGGTAAAATTAATGAATTAAAGAGTATCTTACATACAAAGGGATATAATGTCAAATCAATGTTAGATCTTAATTCTCCTCTTGAAATTAATGAAACAGGTACATCATTTATTGAAAATGCAATTTTAAAAGCAACAACACTTGCAAAATTAGTGAATGGTCCTGTAATTGCTGATGATTCAGGGTTAGAAATATTAGCTTTAAATAATTTTCCTGGTATTAACTCAGCACGATGAAAGGGAGAAATGTCCTATCATGATGCAATGTTAGACATTTTAGAACAAATGGAAGGTGAAACTAATCGTGCAGCAGTATTTATTTCTGCTATTGCTTATGTTGATTTTGATCATAAGATTACTAAAGCATTTATTGGTAAACTTGAAGGTGAAATCACTACTGAGATAAAAGGTAATGATGGTTTTGGTTACGATCAAATATTTTATGTTCCAGTAGTACATGCTACTTTAGGTGAATTGTCATTGGCAGATAAAAATAAAATTTCTCATCGTAATTCAGCAATTCAGCAATTATTAACATTTTTACAAGAACAAAATTAGATAGTTAAAATGAAAAATAAAAAGGATGGTTTAATTCTTTTTTACAGTTTTTCTTTTTTAAAGATTGAATTTTGTTTAGAAACTATTTTAAATAATAGTTTAAGTAAAATAGATAAATTAAAAAAAATTAGTAAAGATACTATGTTAGTTATATCATTTTAGTAATAGTTTACTTGTTTATTTTTTAGTGATATTATTAAAAAATGAAAGAATGGTTTATATAAAAAAATAACGCAAAATGAAGTTGATTCATTACAAGAAGTAGTTGTTATTGGATTTCCTAGAACATATAATACTTTTGGTAATACTGAACTTTAATATTAAAACATAGTATTAGTTTTGATAGTTTTTTAATATTCCAGAAATAAATGAAAATGGTAAACGAGATTTTACTATTAATAGTAGTCAAAAATTTAATTTTATATCAATATAATTTGTTTAAAAATTAATTTTTAAAAAGCTTGTAACTTAAAAGTTACAAGCTTTTTTTACATTTTTGGTAAATTTGGTTTAAATTCACTTGTTGTTGATTGAGTTTGCAAATCCATAGTGTTAATCTTTGTGATTACTTGTTTTGGTCAAAATACTTCTTTTTGTTCTTCTGTAAATCAAGAAATTTGTTCTTGTGTAAATGATTGTATTTGTTCATTTGTGAAAGTTTGCATTTGTATAGGTGTAAATGATTGTATTTGTTCTTTAGTAAATCATGGAATTTGTATAGGTGTAAATGATTGTATTTGTTCACTTGTGAAAGTTTGCATTTGCTCTTTTGTAAAAGCAGAGATTTGTCAAAATGTAAATTGTTCAATTTGATGCACCATTAATGCTTGAATTTGTTCAGGTAAAAATGATTGTATTTGTTGAACTGTAAAACTTTGTATTTGTTCTGCTGTAAGTTCTTTAATTTGTCAATTTGTTAATCATTTTATTTGTTTTGGTGATAATCTTTGTATTTGTTCTGTTGTTAGTGTTGAGACTAATATATTTGTGCTTCTTTTTTTATGTCTGTTTTTAATTTTAGTTGTTGTTAATGGTGTTGTTATTTGTTGTCTTAACTTTTTTCCTCATTCTTGTGATTTTAAAAAAATTTGATATGTTTGTTCAACTTTATTTTTGTGTTCTTGAATAGAATTTTTTCAAGTAATATTTTTTATATTAGTAGGATCTGTACTGTTAGTATTAAAAGTTACCAATTCACTGGTATTATTAATAAGTAAATCATTCATTTTAGATACCTCTTTTTAACTATAAAACTCATTACTTTTTTTAAAGTAATGAGTTAGAAATGTTTAGAATTATTGTTATTTTTACTAAATCTGCTTATCTACTAAAATTTTAGCACCTTATAAATAAAATACAATAAAAAATAAACACGTATCTTAGTTAAATTAATTTATAAAAAATGGAATAATCAATATTAAGAAATCAAAAAGTAAAAGAAGATAATTATATATCTTCTTTTAAAAATTATATAGTTTTTTTAGCAGCAGTTTTTAATAGATTACCTGTGATTAAAGCTGTTAGTTGATCAAAAAACTGATTTGGACTATCAATAGTTCCTCATTCTTGGCCAACAGCTATTAGTTTACCTTTATTAACAATAAAAACAATTGGTAAAGCTTTAAATGCTCTTTCTTTATCAACAGGATTTTGAATTTCCTTGACACCTGAATCAGCAACAGGTGCTGAACTATTATCAGAAATTTTATGGTCAAGTAGTCAATGATAAATTTGTTGTTGTCAACTAATTTTTTTATCATTTCAAAATTGGTTAACAATATCACTACTAGGGTTGGCATAAGGAGATTTTTCATAAATTTTAATATCAATAGTCCCATTAGTAGTAACACTGTTTATTTCAGTTTTCTTTTCTGTTAATCAGTTATCTCATTTACTTGGCACATTATTATTTTTGATTTGCATTCTGTGTAAACCGTCAATAATTTGCTTAGAAAGTGGATTATCAGCAGCACCAAGTATGCCAAAAAAAGCATGCCCACTATTAACATCACTAATAAATTCTTGATATTTTGAATCATCTGTACAAGCACTAACTTGTAAACTAGTTGTTATGCCTATTATTAAGGCTGCTATTAGTCCAAATTTTTTACGCATTTATTTTCATCACCTTCAATATAATATCATAAAGTTATATGAGTAATAAATTAATAATTAAATATAACGTACTAAGTATACTATGTTATAATCTTAATAACAATATAAAAATCAAAAGGAGTAGTTTTTTTTCTATATGGACAGTAATTGGTATATTTATTTAATAATATTGCTAGTTTTATTATTTTTAAGTGGTTTTTATTCATCTGCTGAAACATCATTAACTTCTTTAAATGTTATAAGAATTAAATCTATTGGTAAATTACGTAGTAAGAAAAGTCGTCGTGCTAATATTGTATTTAAGTTAGTTAAAAATTATAATGTAACTTTAACAACAATTTTACTTGGTAACACAGTAATTAATGTTGGAATTGGTACTTTAAGTACCATATTATTTATTGATTCTTTTCATGTTTCTCCTACTTATGGTCCTTTAATATCAACTTTAGTTTCAGCAATTGTTGTTTTAATTATTGGTGAAATTATACCTAAAAGTGTTGCAAAATTACATCCTGAGACAATAGCTTTAAATTATGCATATATTTTGTATATTCTTAATATTATTTTTTATCCAATAACTTTTATTGTTACTTTATTTCAATTTAAAAGTAAAAAACCAACAAGTTCTGAACAAGAACTTATTGAATTGATTTCAATAATTGAAAGAGAAGGAGTTCTTGAAAAGGCAGAACGTGATTTAATTGAATCTGCAATTAAATTTGATGAAAAATCAGTTTTTCAAGCTATGCATCTCAAAAGTAAAATTAAATATATTTATGATGATACGCCACCCAAAGTTATTAAACATCTATATTTAGAAGAAAAATATAGTAGAATTCCTGTTTTAGATCATGTTAATCAAAATGTAATTGGTATTTTAAATATTAAAGAATTTATTATTAATATGTTAGAAAATGAAAATCCAGATTTATTACAATTAATGTTACCAGCAATTTTTATTTCTAAGCGTACTAAGTTAAATGAAGCATTGGAAATTTTACAAACCGAAAGAATGCATATGGCTATTGTCTGCAATAATAAAGATAAAAAAGATTTTAATGGTATTATTACACTTGAAGATATTCTTGAAGAATTAGTTGGTGAAATTTATGATGAAACTGATGAAATTGGATTGATACAAGAAATAGGAACACATAAGTTTCGTGTTGATGGTTCTTCAAAACTTGAAGTATTATTTAAACGTTATTTAAAAAGAAAACCTCCAAATTATAATAAACAAACTGTCCAAGAATGATATATGTTCAAAACAAAAGTAAAGAAAGTAAGGAAAAATAGTCCACTTTTAAAATTTCGAAATTTTTCATTTAAAGTTATAAAGGTTCGCAAAGAATTTGCTGTTTTTGAAGTTGAAATTTTTACTAATAAAAAAATTAAAAATAAATGAGAATAGTTAGTGCAGGATTTTTATTTAAATGCTACAATGTAAAATCATAATTATAATTATGATATGAAGGGGAGGTTAATTATGAAAAAAGGTATTAAATTAGTAACTATGATTGCAGCATTAAATCTTGTAACAGTTAATGGTTTAATGTTAACGTTTTCTCCAGACAGTGATCATTATGTCTATTTAAATAAGCATGATGCTAATGCTAGTTTATTAAAATGAAAACTTTCACCAGAAGATGCAAAGATGGTAAAAAAATATGAATATAAAATCCATCAAATGGCAAGTAAAGAAAGTATTGATGAATTTAATAACTTGTATGATAATAATAAAAGTGATGTAATTTGAAGTAATTATGATAGTTTACAATATGATTTAACTCATACTAAAATTGGTGGTAAAACCATTGATGTTAATTGAGTTGAAATGTATAAAAAAGCTGGTTTAAATAATGAACAATTACAATTAGCAGAGCAACAACAATTACGTTTTTATAATATTTTTGCTAAAGTTTTTCATAAAAACACTGTTATTAAACTAATTCAAAAAGTAGCACCAGTTGCTGTAAGTGATAGCACAGTAGCATGAACTGCTTTTAATTCAGAAGCTGATAATCAACGTATGGGTTATGGTCCTGAATTTGCAAATATTAATTTAATTTATCAACAATTTCAAGAGGGATTTTGATCTTCAGATCAAATAATTAGTGTTACAACTCACGAATATGGTCATGCTTTAAGTAATTTTATTGGTTTAAGTGCTGATGAAAGAAATTCATTTAATGCTAATTGAAAGTGACCAGATAGCAGTTATAGTGATTTTAATACTAATATGACATCAGTTTCTCATAAACTAACTGTTAACAATGATAACAAACAAATTTATGATCGTACTTGATATTTAATTGATTATTTAGGTCAACAAGCAAAATTAACTAATATTAAGCAAGAATTATTATTTGGTTTAATAACAGTTAATAGTAATTATGGTCGTAGTGCCTGATTTAATGGTAAATATAATATAAATCTTGATGATGAATTTTTTGCCGAAAGTTTTGCTAGATGAATTTTAACACCTCAGAATCAGCGTGATTGAGGATGAGAATTAGAAAATAGTTTTTTCTTACATTATTTACCAACGGTTTTATAACATTTTACTAGTTAAAAAGGAGAAATAATTCTCCTTTTTTATTATTTGGTATAATAAATTTAAGTAAAAGAATTGAGGAAAGTAGGTAATTTTATGTTTGGCAAAAATATCCATGATCATGAATCACAGCAAAATAGTTGTTTAAAATGTCAGTATGAAAAACTTTTTAAAACAGGTAAAATATTATTTGATGAATGAGATAAACAACCACCAGCACCTGCTCAATTACTTAAAATAAAAAAGCAATTAAATGAATTAAAAATTAAAATTGAAGAACAAAAAAATGATTCGGAATTAAAGTTTTGTGCCAATCACCCAGAAATTTTTGACTTCTTGCCTTTAGAAGTTTTATAGTTTTTTGTATTAATAGTATTAAAATATTTATATTTAGTAGAAGTTTAATATAATTAATGTCCTATTGTTTTGAAAAATAAAACAATAGGTTTTTTATTTTAGTATATTAAATTTATGCTCAATTGTAAAGGTAAGTGCAACTAAATTATTTTTCTATCCAAATATTCGATTGGTGAAAGATAATTTAATATTTTTCTCGGTCTTTGATTTAAAGACAATATAAATTTATGAACTTCATTTTTATTAGTTTTTGAAAAAATAAATTTTTTAGGAAATTTTTCTCTAATTAAACCATTAGTATTTTCATTAGTACCTCTTTGTCAAGGTGAATATGGATTGGCAAAATAAATTTTTACATCTAAATTTTTTTCAAGTTGTTGTCAATTTGAAAATTCTTTGCCACGATCAAAAGTAATAGTTTTAACAATGTTTTTAGGAAGAATTGATAAATAATAACTGACATTTTTATTAATAACTTTAGTAGTTCTGTTTTTAACTAATATTGCTAAAGTAAATCGTGATACTCTTTCAACTAAAGTTATTAAACATGATTTGCTTTTACCTCGTGATGATACTATAGTATCTCCTTCTCAATGACCAAGTGTTATACGATCATTAACATTTATATCTCGTTCTTTAATTGATTTACCATTAAACTTGCCACGATTTTCTTTAGATTTTCGTTTTTTACCTTTTCTTCTTAAATTTTTACTAGTAACTTTATCAAGCATTCCAAAATAAATTCAAGTATAAATTGTTTTAAAACTAATAACTCACTCTTTATGAAAATTTTTAATTCTGCCATAAATTTGTTCAGGTGATCAACCTAATAGTAATTTTTGTTGTACATATTTTACTAAATTCTTATTTTTAAACTTATGAAAACTAATATGTGATTGTTTTCGATTTTCAGCTTTATTTTGTGCAATTAATGAAAAATAATGATTATTATCTTTATTTCTATTAATTTCTCGAATAATAGTACTAATACTTCGATTAAGATTTTTAGCTATTTCACTAATTTTAAATTTAAATTTCAATTGATTCTCAATATAAATCCTTTCATCTATGCCAAGATGTTTATAACTCATATAAAAACTCCTTACTTTTTTCTAAACTAAATTTAGCATTATGAAATTTTTATATGAGAATTTTTTGCAATTTTATTTACTTGCACTTACAAGTATAATTCAGCATTCAATTAAAATGGCATTAGCGCTCCCTTTTCAATCACGAATTAATTTACTAATTGTAAAAGTATCATTTTCAATAGTATCTAAATGAAAATAAGTTTCAAAGAAATCATCTTTTTTTCAACATACTGCTTTGTTGTAACCGCGTTTTCAATTTGTTGAAAAATATAGTCTTCATTTAAAATATGTTTAACAATTGTTTCAGAAATTGGAAAAACTAATCGTTTGAATTTTTTGATTTTTGGATCATGAATATGGCCACCATTAAAATTGCATAGTAATGTATTAAGACCTAATTCACGATAAAATTTAATTGATCCACGATAAGGTCGACCAGTGACAATACAAACAATATGACCTTGTTTTTGAGCATCAATTAGTGCTTTTTTAGTATTAATATGAATTTCTCGACCACCACTTTTTAATAGAGTACCATCTAAATCAACTAGGATTAAATGTTTTTGTTTTTTATTGTATAAAGACATTGTCTCTTCCTCCTATCTTTCTTTCTCGATAAAATTAATACCCATTGTGTCTTGAACAAAGTTTAATTTTTTAGTAGCAATATTATTAGCAAAATTTGCACCTTCTTCTAAATATTTTGCTAATTGTGATGATTTTTCATTAATAAGTTCTTGGTGTTTTTTTTGCATTGGTTCTAATAAATCATTTATTACTTTAATTACTTCTTCTTTTAAAAAACCATAATTGTGATTGCTGAAGTATTGTTCACAAGTTTTGATATCTTTTTTAGTAATGCTAGCATAAATAGTTAATAAATTACTAACTCCAGGCTTATGTTCTGGATCAAATTTAATAATATTTTCTGAATCAGTAACTGCTTTTTTAATTTTATTGGTAACTTCTTGTTTGCTATCGCTTAAAAAAATAGTATTTTTTAGATTAGTATCAGATTTTGACATTTTTTTTTCAGGCTCTTGTAAACTCATAATTTTCTGTGCTTGTTTATCAATAATTATTTTAGGAATTTTGAATAAATCAGTTTTATAATTGTTATTCATTCTTGTTGCTAAAGTTTTTGTCAATTCTAAATGTTGAGTTTGATCAACACCAACTGGCACAAAATCAGCGTCATATAGTAAAATATCAGCAGCCATTAATGCTGGATATGTAAGAATACCTGTTGGAATACTAATCGTTTTATTTTGTTGATTTGTCATTTTTTGACTTTTATCTTTAAATTGTGTCATTCGTTCTAATTCACCGACATAACTATTACATAATAATATATATCCTAATTGACTATGGGCTAAAACATCAGATTGAATAAAAATATGAGATTTATTTGGTATAATACCAGCAGCAAAATATCAAGCGGCAATATCTTTAATATTATCTCTTAATTCTTGTGCTTTTATTGGTAGTGTTAATCCATGTAAATTTGCAACAAATATTAAGAGTTCATGTTCTTCTTGCAATTTTAAAAAATTCTTAATTGCTCCCAAGTAGTTACCAAGAGTTAATTTTCCAGTGCTAGTTATTCCAGATATAATACGAGCCATATATTTTGCTTCCTCCAAATTAATTTTTTAATATAATTAATTATCAATGATAAAGTTAAATAATTCAATTAATTATATTAAAATTTGTTTGATTTTGATATGCTGAATTATACTTGTAAGTGCAAGTAAATAAAATTGCAAAAAATTCTCATATAAAAATTTCATAATGCTAAATTTAGTTTAGAAAAAAGTAAGGAGTTTTTATATGAGTTATAAACATCTTGGCATAGATGAAAGGATTTATATTGAGAATCAATTGAAATTTAAATTTAAAATTAGTGAAATAGCTAAAAATCTTAATCGAAGTATTAGTACTATTATTCGAGAAATTAATAGAAATAAAGATAATAATCATTATTTTTCATTAATTGCACAAAATAAAGCTGAAAATCGAAAACAATCACATATTAGTTTTCATAAGTTTAAAAATAAGAATTTAGTAAAATATGTACAACAAAAATTACTATTAGGTTGATCACCTGAACAAATTTATGGCAGAATTAAAAATTTTCATAAAGAGTGAGTTATTAGTTTTAAAACAATTTATACTTGAATTTATTTTGGAATGCTTGATAAAGTTACTAGTAAAAATTTAAGAAGAAAAGGTAAAAAACGAAAATCTAAAGAAAATCGTGGCAAGTTTAATGGTAAATCAATTAAAGAACGAGATATAAATGTTAAGGATCGTATAACACTTGGTCATTGAGAAGGAGATACTATAGTATCATCACGAGGTAAAAGCAAATCATGTTTAATAACTTTAGTTGAAAGAGTATCACGATTTACTTTAGCAATATTAGTTAAAAACATAACTACTAAAGTTATTAATAAAAATGTCAGTTATTATTTATCAATTCTTCCTAAAAACATTGTTAAAACTATTACTTTTGATCGTGGCAAAGAATTTTCAAATTGACAACAACTTGAAAAAAATTTAGATGTAAAAATTTATTTTGCCAATCCATATTCACCTTGACAAAGAGGTACTAATGAAAATACTAATGGTTTAATTAGAGAAAAATTTCCTAAAAAATTTATTTTTTCAAAAACTAATAAAAATGAAGTTCATAAATTTATATTGTCTTTAAATCAAAGACCGAGAAAAATACTAAATTATCTTTCACCAATCGAATATTTGGATAGAAAAATAATTTAGTTGCACTTACCTTTACAATTTAGCATATAATAAAAACATAAATTAAAAATGGTTTTTGACCCATAGCTTTTATTTTTTAAGAGTAATGGGTTTTTTACTTTATAAAGGAGTTTTTTTATGTTATTTGGAGAAGAAAAATATAAGGATGATTTACAAAAATATTTAAAGAAAATAAAAGATCGAAACAATGTGAAAGAATATCTTCAAACTCTTGGGTTAAAACTTGAGGAATTAGAAATCCAGAAACAAAATATTGCCAAAAAACAAGCAAGTTTTGAATTTGAAAGAAAACAACTAGAAGATATATTGAAGAAAGCTGAAAGTCAATTAAGAAATATCAAAGATAGTGAAGATAAAAAAACATTTATTGAACAATATGTTAATCAGATGACTGATAAATTAAAAGCAGTTAATGAAAATATATATACTTTAGAAGTTGAAAGTAAAGAAACTGATAAAGATATAAAAAACAGAAATCTAGACAAAGTAGATAACAGAAGAACCTTAGAAAGAATTAGAAATGAATTATTTAATTGCTAAATTGTAAAGGTAAGTGCAACTAAATTATTTTTCTATCCAAATATTCGATTGGTGAAAGATAATTTAGTATTTTTCTCGGTTTTTGATTTAAAGACAATATAAATTTATGAACTTCATTTTTATTAGTTTTTGAAAAAATAAATTTTTTAGGAAATTTTTCTCTAATTAAACCATTAGTATTTTCATTAGTACCTCTTTGTCAAGGTGAATATGGATTGGCAAAATAAATTTTTACATCTAAATTTTTTTCAAGTTGTTGTCAATTTGAAAATTCTTTGCCACGATCAAAAGTAATAGTTTTAACAATGTTTTTAGGAAGAATTGATAAATAATAACTGACATTTTTATTAATAACTTTAGTAGTTCTGTTTTTAACTAATATTGCTAAAGTAAATCGTGATACTCTTTCAACTAAAGTTATTAAACATGATTTGCTTTTACCTCGTGATGATACTATAGTATCTCCTTATCAATGACCAAGTGTTATACGATCATTAACATTTATATCTCGTTCTTTAATTGATTTACCATTAAACTTGCCACGATTTTCTTTAGATTTTCGTTTTTTACCTTTTCTTCTTAAATTTTTACTAGTAACTTTATCAAGCATTCCAAAATAAATTCAAGTATAAATTGTTTTAAAACTAATAACTCACTCTTTATGAAAATTTTTAATTATGCCATAAATTTGTTCAGGTTATCAACCTAATAGTAATTTTTGTTGTACATATTTTACTAAATTCTTATTTTTAAACTTATGAAAACTAATATGTGATTGTTTTCGATTTTCAGCTTTATTTTGTGCAATTAATGAAAAATAATGATTATTATCTTTATTTCTATTAATTTCTCGAATAATAGTACTAATACTTCGATTAATATTTTTAGCTATTTCACTAATTTTAAATTTAAATTTCAATTGATTCTCAATATAAATCCTTTCATCTATGCCAAGATGTTTATAACTCATATAAAAACTCCTTACTTTTTTCTAAACTAAATTTAGCATTATGAAATTTTTATATGAGAATTTTTTGCAATTTTATTTACTTGCACTTACAAGTATAATTCAGCAATAAAATTTGATAGTAAAATATATGTTAAATTTTTTTATAAAATTTAAGGAATAAAAGTATCTATTTTTCAAAAAATAATATGATATAATATGTGGGTGAAGGATATAGCGGAAAAGGTCTTTCATGTACTTATTTTCTAAGTTTGGTCAAAGATAGTGTGGAAATATATATTATTATAGTAATGTAGAGTTTATTAACTTTTATCTTTTAAAGATAAAAAAATATTAATTTTAAAAAAGAGTATTTAAATCAAATGTAGTCTAAAAGCAAAGAGGGGTATTGTCATGATTAAAATATATGTTTCGCCAAGTTGTTTGTCTTCAAAAAAAGTTATTCAATTTTTTGATAAACATAAAATTCCATATATTAAACGTAATATTATCCATAATCCATTGACCGATACTGAAATTAAATTATTATTAAGATTTGTACCAAATGGTGTTGGTGATATTATTTCAACAAGAGCAAAGTTTATTAAAACACATGCTATTAATATTGAAAAGTTAACAATGTTACAAGTTTTTGATTTAATTAAAACTTCACCAACTGTTTTAAAACGTCCAATTATTGTTCAAGAAAATAAACAACGTATTCAAATTGGTTATAATGAAGACGAGATTGAATTATTTTTACGTGGTTCTATTGAAAACGAATTTGAAGATTCTTGTGAAATATTTTAATTGAAATATGATTGGAATACATGATGAAAAATTATAAATTTACAATTATTGCTAATAAATATGAGAATTCTCAATCATTAGCTAAGGAATTAAGGGCCAAGTTATTGGCCCTTAAAGCACTTGAAGATACTTCTTTTCCAGATATTGTTTTTATTATTGGCGGTGATGGAACATTTTTAAAAGCTGTTCATGATTATAATAATATGCTCAATACTGTTAAGTTTGTTAGTTTTAAATGTGGTAATCTTGGTTTTTATGAAAACTTTTTAAACACAGAAGTTGACAAAGTATTAATGTGAATTGATAAAAATGATAATAATTTAATAGTAAATAAATTTTCATTATTAGAAGTAAATATTAATAATAAGATTTTATATGCTATTAATGAAGTTAAATTTGTTAATTTAACAACAACTCTTTCATGTCAAGTGTTAATTAATAATCAATTATTTGAAAACTTTCGTGGTTCTGGTTTAGTTATTGCAACAAGAACTGGTTCGACGGGTTTAATGAAATCACTTGGTGGTGCTGTTTTAATTTCAAATCATAACTTAATGCAATTTCATGAAATGGCTCCAGTAGATAATAATAGTTATCGCAGTTTAAATTCACCACTAATTTTGGATGAAAATCATGAAATTACTTTGAAAAATATTCAAAAAGATAGTAAATTGAGTGATTTTGGAAAATTAATTGTTGATACTTTTGATTTTAATGATAAACTAAATGATAAGGTAACAATTAAATTATCAGAATTAACGTTACAAGTTTTAGAATATCGACTTAATCATTATTCTTTACTTGCTAAAGTAAAAAAAGCTTTTATTCAAGAAGATTAAGAAAATATTTAAAAATATATTAATTAAGGAAGGTAATCATGCCAATTTGACAAATAGTATTATTAGTTATTGCATTGTTATTTGCTGCGGCTAGTATTGGGATTTGAATATGAAATGTTAGTACAGCTAAAAAATTACGCAATCAACAAGAAAGTAGTTCAAAACCTATTAATAAACCACAAAAATTCCCATTTAAATTACAAAATTTTATTGTTGATTTAGGGGGAATTGATAATATTAAAGAGACAACAGCAACAGCAAATAAAATTAAGGTAGAGATTATTGATCATTCAAAAATTAATTTTAATAATCTTAAAAAAATTAAAAATCGTGGTATTTTAGACCAAGACGATAGTGTTAGTTTAGTCTTAGGAACTTATTGTAATAATTTAAGTATTGCTATTAATGATCTTATTAAATTAAATAATGAGAAATAAGTTATTTTTTGTAATATCCATAAATACCATTAATTAAAACATAAGTGTTAGTATAGCCCAATTCTCTGAGTGTTAGTGCAGCAGCAGTTGAACGATTTCCTGCATTACAAATAGTTATAATCACTTGATTTTTGTTTTCAATATATTTACTAGGATTTTTAATCAAATCATAGTAAGGAATATTAACAATATTAAGTTCACCATTATCATTTGTTATTTTTTTTAAAATTTGATATTCAGCAACATCACGAACATCAATAATTAAAGCTTTATTTTTAATTTTATCAAAGTCTTTATTTGAAATTGAAATTTCATTTTGAATTTTATGTTTAAACATAAGTTATGACCTCCTAAAATAAAATTGTTCTATAACTTATTTTAACATTTTATTATGCTATAATGCTCATAGTTGCGACAAAAAATGGAAGCTAAGGAGTAAATAATGTTAAAAGAAAAATTCCTTTTTAAAGAAGGAAAATATGAATTAATTGTTGAATTAGGTACAATGGCTAATTTAGCAGAACAATCAGTAAAAATTACTTATGGAAATACAGTTGTATTAACAACTGTATCATATAATGAAGTTATTAATAATCAAGATTTTTTTCCATTACAAATAGTTTTTCAAGAAAAGTTATATTCAGTTGGTAAGATTCCAGGTGGTTTTTTAAAGCGTGAAGGTCGACCTAGTGAATATGCAACACTATGTGCTAGATTAATTGATCGTTCAATCCGTCCATTATTTCCAAAAGGTTTTGTTAATGAAGTGCAAGTTGTAAATAATGTTTTTGCGTTAGATGATGCTTGTGATGTTAGAGTAAATGCAGCTTTTGGTACTTCACTTGCTTTAGGATCAAGTAGTTTGCCATTTCAGGGTCCTAGTGCTACTGTTGTTGTTGGTAAAATAAATGATGAACTTGTCCTTAATCCAACACAAGAGCAATTATTAAATTCAAAAATGGAATTGATTGTTGGTGGAACAAAAGATGCCATCAATATGGTTGAAGCTGGATGTCATGATATTTTAGAAAAAGATATGATTAAAGCATTAAAATTTGCACATGAACATATTATTAAATTAATAATTTTTCAAGAAAGTATCATTGAAAAATTAAAACCAAATAAATTTAAACCACAGTTAGCATTAATTCCTGTTAATATTGAACAATTTGTAGAAACAAATTGTCAATCACAAATTAGTAAAATTAGTACTACTGTTGATAAAAAAAGTCGAAGCAACTTGATTAAAAATTTAGTTGAAGAAACATTTCAAAGTTTTAAAAATAAATTTAATCAAGAAGTTTTAAATGTTGGTGAAGAAACAACTATTCATAATTTACGCAAAAGTATTGATCAATTATTACAAAAAGCAATGCGTACTATGATTTTAAAAAATAATGTACGAGTTGATGGACGAAAAGCAGATGATATTAGAAAATTAACAAGTATGATTGATGTTTTACCTATTGTTCATGGTAGTGCAATGTTTACTCGTGGTGAAACACAAGTTTTATCAGTTTTAACTTTGGGTGCACTTGCGGAACATCAAATTATTGATGGATTAGGTAAAGAAGAGTATAAACGTTTTATTCATCATTATAATTTTCCTCCATTTTCTGTTGGTGAAACCGGAAGAATGGGTGTTCCTTCACGACGTGAGATTGGTCATGGCGCCCTTGGTGAAAAAGCATTATTACAAATTATTCCTCTTGAAAAAGATTTTCCTTATACAATTAGATTAGTATCAGAAGTATTAGCATCAAATGGTTCAACTTCACAAGCAGCAATTTGTGCTTCATCAATGGCATTAATGGCTGGTGGTGTACCGATTAGAGCTGCAATTGCTGGTATTGCCATGGGTTTAATTAAAGAAGAAAAAGATTTTACAATTTTAACTGACATTCAAGGATTAGAAGATCACTTAGGTGATATGGATTTTAAAGTGGCAGGAACAGCTAATGGTATTTGTGCTTTACAAATGGATATTAAAATTACTGGTATTGATTTTAATATTATTACACAAGCTTTAGAAAAAGCCAGAATTGCGAGATTACAAGTATTAGCAAACATGAATGAAGTAATTAAAAAACCTAGAACTACATTGGCACCTAATGCTCCAAAAATTATTCAAAAGTTAATTCCAATTGATAAAATTCGTGATATTATTGGTTTTGGTGGGAAAGTTATTAATAAAATTATTACCGACTGTGATAATGTTAAAATTGATATTGAAGATGATGGACGATTGATGATTTATCATAATGAACAATCAGCCATTGATAAAGCTTGACAAATTATTGAAAGTATTGTTAATCCTGTTCAAATTAAAATCGGTTCTGAATTTGATAGTAAAGTTGTAAAAATTGTTAATTTTGGTGTTTTTGTTAATTTACAAGATAAGATTGATGGTTTAATTCATATTTCAGAATTTTCAAAAAAATTTAATAAACGTATTGATAATTTAAATAATGTCGTTAAAATCAAGGATATAATTAAAGTTCGAGTAATTAAAGTTGAAGATAATAGTAAGCTTAGCTTAGAAATTATTGATAAATAATTTGAAACTATTTTTAATGAAAATTAATTACAGTTTTATTATTAAATTAGTGTTAAAATACTAATAACATAATATAGCAGCATCTTGGGAATTTAAGTTAAAGTTTTAATTTTTATGTTCTTCTAAGATATTAAATTTTATAAAATAAAAATAAAGAAAGTAGAAAACTGGTGAAAACATGGCAAAGATAAAAGTATTTGCTCTGGGTGGATTAGATGAACGTGGTAAAAACTTATATGTTGTTGAAGTAAATGATAAGATATTTGTATTTGATGCCGGCATTAGACTCCCAGAAAGAGAAATTTTAGGAATTGATATTATTATTCCAGATTATACATATTTAAAAGAAAATAAACATCGTATTCAAGGTATATTTATTTCAAAACCATCTGATGATGCTTTTGGAGCACTACCTTATATTTTAAAAGACTTTAATAAAATAAAACCCGAGTATAAAGTTCCAATCTTTACTAGTAAACTAACTGATTTTATGATTAAGCAGAAATTAGAACGTTTTCGTTTTATTAATCAAAATGAAATTATAATTAAAACTATTGAACCCGAACAAAAAGTATCATTTGGTAATGTTGTTGTTAAAACATTTAAAACAACTACTTCAATTCCAGGTAGTTTAGGTTTTGTTCTAACTGTAAATAATGGTGAAAATATTAAATTAAATGAAACAATTGTTTATACGGGTGATTATATTTTTGATGGTGAACATCGTAGTGATTTTACTACTGATATTCAACATTTAGCTAGTGTTTCTAAAAATGATGTTTTATTATTAATTAGTGAAGCAACATGTGCCAATAGAAAAGCTTTTACAGCTCCTAAGCATAAAATTCAAACTATTATTGAGCCAGTATTAAAAGAAGCACCAGGAAGGGTTATTCTTGCATGTTATGATCAAGATTTATATCGTGTTAGTGAAATTCTTAATGCTATTAAAGAAACTGACTCTAAACGTAAAATTGCAGTTTATGGTGCAACTTTATATGATATTTTATTAAAAGTTAATGATTTAAACGCTTTCAATATTGATAAATCACAAATTATTAATTTAGCACAAACAATTGGTACTAAAGATACAGTAATTATTGTTACTGGTAGTGGTGAGCGTTTATTTACTAGAATGAATAAAATTGCTATTGGTAATGATGATTATTTAAAACTTGAATCCCAAGATACAATAATTTTAGCAACTCCACCAATTCCAGGAAATGAATTGGCTCATGCAGACTTATTAGATGACTTAGCACGTACTGATGTTAAAGTTATTAATATATCAGAAAAACAAGCTTGAAGTTTAAATGCTTCTTATGAAGATATTAAGTTAATGGTTAATATTATTGAACCAAAATATTTTTTGCCAGTTAAAGGTTTATATAAAGATTTTGTAGCAGCACAAGCAGCAGCCATTGATGCTGGTGTATTACATAACAATGCTTTAATTCATGATAATGGTGAAGTTATTACTTTTGAAAATGGTAAATTAATTGATAATTTTGTTAAACAGTATGTTGCACGTCCTTCTCGTTTTAATGATAAAAATGCTACTAATAAAACAACAGATAACTTAATAAAAACTGGTGATGTATATGTAGATGGTATTGGTGTTGGTGATATTGGTTCCATTGTTATTAGTGAAAGAAAACAATTACAACGTGATGGTATTTTAATTACAGGAGTGACAATAAATCGTAAAACTAAAGAAATTGTTTCTTTAATTGATGCACAAATGCGTGGTGTTGTTTATTTAACTAATAATGAAGAAATGTTGAAAAAATTGCAAAACATTATTATTAATGTTATTGAAAAATATAAAACTAATAATGCTTTTAGTCTTAGTGAAGTTAAGACTAAAATGAAAAATGACTTACAAGATTATATTAAAAAAGAAACTGGTAAGTTACCTATGATTTTAACAGTTGTTAATGAAATTTAAGGTTAATGATATTATCATTAACCTTAACTTATATAATTTTTCATAGCTGAATTATACTTGTAAGTGCAAGTATAATTCAGCATATAAATTAATTGTTAAATAAATATAAATAAGAAAAATGATTTATTTTAAATTTTTAAAATCTAGAAAATAATGAATATGAAATTTAAATAATACATTTTTTATGATAAAAGTATTAAAAAATTAATATTGTTTTTTGCAATAATAAATCAAAAATCGATTATAGAAAGATATTACATATATCAATTATGTTATACTCTTTTTATAAGTTATTTTGTGGAGAATATTAAGAGGTGATGTTCTTATGATTAAAAATGGCATTAAAATATCAAAATCTCAATCTCGTGGTGATGAAGTTGGATTACTTTTTTTCTTATTAGTAATCTTCTTTTTCCTAATGGTTAGTTTAACTAGATTTTCAATAATTGGTAAAGTACTTGATGATTTTCTTTTTTCTTTTTTATTTGGGTGAATGAAATATGCTGTTTATTTCTTTCTTTTTTTAATGATTATTCCTTTAGCTTTTGGTTATCGCATGCAATTTAAATTGAAGTATATTTTTGTTTATTTTTTATTTTTAGTGATTAGTTGTTGGACGACGCAAACTTTAACTTTAATAATTTTAGGAAAGAATAATTTATGAACTAGTTATTATAATTTAAACCTATTAAATATTAGTAAAATATACGTTAAAACATGATGAAATACAAATGGTATAAATAATTATCTAGGTTTTTTTGCTTCACCAATTTCTTTTAAAGATTTTAGTGTTGAAACCTTTTTTCCAGCATATGCTACTGGTGGCATTATTAGTAATGTTTTAATAGGTATTTTTAATTATGGTTTTTTTGTTACTAATTTAATTGCAAACTTTATTAGTATTTTTTCTTTAACTTGTTTATTTATTTTTAATAAACCTTTTATTTTCTTTAGCAAAATGAAACAAATTATTAAACAAATTATTATTAATAATAAAAATAAAAAGCAAAAAAATAAAATAAATGCTGATTTAAAACAAAAACATATTAAGTTAAAAAAAGAAAAATTATTAATTGATAAACAAGTTAAAAAATCTTTTAGAAAAGAAAATAGTTTTAATAAGGAATCAAAGAAGGAACCGCCTATATCACCAGTAAAAAAAGCAGAAATAAAACAAAATGAAATAAAACAAAATGAAATAAAACAAAATGATAATAGTGACATTATCAATAAACCTTCTTCGCCTATTGTTTATTTTAATGAAAATAGTTATTTAACTCCTTTTGGTAAAATTGACCCTGAAAAACAAAAAGATGTAATGAGTAATAGCAAAGGTACTCTGGTAGTTAAAAAAAGTTTAGAAGATAGTATTTTAAATCGTGAAATTCTTAATGATAACGAAACTATTATTAATAACGAATCATAAGTAATTAATAATGAATAAAATTAAGAATTTACTTTAGGATAAAACATTATATTAATGTTAAAATCAAAGTATCTTTTAATTTGTTAATAAATTTAGGTGAACTAATGGCAGAAAAATCTTTACTACAAATGAAAATTAAACTTTTACCTCATATTGCTGGATGTTATTTATTTAAAGATATACATAATAATTTAATTTATGTTGGTAAAGCTAATTCATTAAAAAAACGAGTAACTTCATATTTAAATAAAGCCAGTAATTTTAAAACAATGTTATTAGTTAATGATATTCATGATGTTGAATACATTACGACATCTAATGAAAAAGAGGCTTTAATTTTAGAACAAACATTGATTAAAAAACATCATCCTAAATATAATATTTTGTTAGCAGATGATAAAAAATATCCTTATATTCAAATTACTAATAATCGTGATCCACAATATCGTTATGTACGTAGTGCTACTAAAAAAGAGGGACATTATTATGGACCATTTCCCGATGGTACTGGTGCGCGTGAAATTTTAAAGTTATTGGAACGAATTTTTCCATTACGAAAATGTGCTGGTAATCTTGGTAAACCTTGTTTATATTATCATTTACAGCAATGTTCTGGTGCTTGTTTTAAATCGGTACCTATTACTTATTATGAAGATATGATTAGTAAAATTGATCAATTTTTCAAAGGGAATGTTACTGCTGTTAAAAAAATATTAATTAATAATATGAATATTAGTGTTGAAAACTTACAATTTGAAAATGCTAATCGTATTAAAATTTTGTTATCAAAAATAGATTTATTTTTATCACAACAAGTTGTTGAATTTCAAGATTATGGAAATCGCGATTTTATTAATTTTTTAATTGAAGATGAAATGGTTGTTTTAATTACTTTATTTTATCGTAATGGTAAATTGCAAGCTAAAGATGAACAAATAGTTCAAAATAATTACTTAGAAATTCAAGATTTAATTCGTAATTATTGTCAACAACTATATAGTAAAAATACATTGCCAAATGAAATATATTTACCATCAAATATTGATTTAAAACAATTAAAATTATTATTTCCACAAATAAAATTTATTAATCCAATTAAAGGAACAAAAGAACATATTTTAACATTGGCAAAAACCAATGCCATTTACGCATGAAATAATTATTTACAAACTAATCAATTTAATGCACCGTTAAATATGATGAAAGTATTATCACAATGATTAAAAATTCCTAATTGAAATCATTTAGAGGTTTTTGATGTTTCTAATCTTCAACAAAGTGCTAGTGTTGGCGGTATGATTGTTTATAAGAATGGTAATCCTAGTTTTAATGATTATCGCAAATTTTTATTAGATCCAAAAATTATTGATGATTATCATCGTTTTTGTGAAATGATTTATCGTAGATATCATCACTTAGTTATTAATAAATTGCCACTTCCTGATTTAATTATTGTTGATGGTGGAAAACCACAAATTAGTGCTACATTAGAACAACTAACATTATTAAACTTAACAATTCCTATTATTGGATTAGTTAAAAATAAAAAACATCAAACTGATAAAATTATAAATGATAAAATGCAAATTATTAATATTCCTAAAACTGATGCTTGTTTTTTATTTTTGAGTAAATTACAAGATCAAGTTCATAATTATGCAATTAAATATCATAAAACAAAACGAAGTCAATCAATGATAAGTAGTGTTTTATCATCAGTACCAGGAATTGGTTTACAATTACAAAATAAAATATTACAGCAATTTCCAACTTGACAATTATTGCAAAATGCTACAAAAACAGAACTTTCATCATTAGTTAAATCAAAAGTAATTTTAGAAAAACTATGAAAAGAATTACATAGTTTTGAATAATATATTATTAAGAAATAAATAATAACGTAAATAAGATATTTATCTAAGTTACTAATGTAAAAATATCAAAAATTAGATAAAAAATATCTTAATGTTTTAAGATATTGAAAATTTTAAGGTATTGCTTTCGTTTGTGAAAGAATTTTGCATTTGTAAATCGATACTACTAATATGTTCTCAATTTTCAATACTATTTTTATCTTTTGGCATATAATAGTCAATAATTTTTTTTCTATTTTCACTGGCATTTTTATTAATTTCTTTTTTTTCAATTGGATTTCAATTTGGAGATGAAGGAATTAATTGTTTTATAAATACTTTATTTTTATAAGTTAATTGATGTTCTTTTTAATAGTCAAAGTATTTTTTGATTGTAATAACATACAAGCATGATTTCATGCCGAATTTCCTGAATTATCTTTATAATCAATATCAACTGGTCATTCATTTATTAAATAAGTTACTAATTTTTGTCAATCATTTAATACTGCTATATGTAATAATGAATACTTTTCTTTTCCAAACTTGATAATATTAATAAAATCTTTGGGAGCGTACCGATGTTGTCAATAATATTCAAATTTGTCTTTAAATTATAAGTTTAGACGAGAATAATTTAGACTTCAATATGCAATTGTAAGTTAATCTTAACACTTCAAAAATATTAGTCAACAATAATACTTACTTTTATAACTCAAAAATTCTTATTAAAGTTTTCTTTAATAAGTTTTATTTTATTTTTATTTATTTGCTAAATTGTAAAGGTAAGTGCAACTAAATTATTTTTCTATCCAAATATTCGATTGGTGAAAGATAATTTAGTATTTTTCTCGGTCTTTGATTTAAAGACAATATAAATTTATGAACTTCATTTTTATTAGTTTTTGAAAAAATAAATTTTTTAGGAAATTTTTCTCTAATTAAACCATTAGTATTTTCATTAGTACCTCTTTGTCAAGGTGAATATGGATTGGCAAAATAAATTTTTACATCTAAATTTTTTTCAAGTTGTTGTCAATTTGAAAATTCTTTGCCACGATCAAAAGTAATAGTTTTAACAATGTTTTTAGGAAGAATTGATAAATAATAACTGACATTTTTATTAATAACTTTAGTAGTTCTGTTTTTAACTAATATTGCTAAAGTAAATCGTGATACTCTTTCAACTAAAGTTATTAAACATGATTTGCTTTTACCTCGTGATGATACTATAGTATCTCCTTCTCAATGACCAAGTGTTATACGATCATTAACATTTATATCTCGTTCTTTAATTGATTTACCATTAAACTTGCCACGATTTTCTTTAGATTTTCGTTTTTTACCTTTTCTTCTTAAATTTTTACTAGTAACTTTATCAAGCATTCCAAAATAAATTCAAGTATAAATTGTTTTAAAACTAATAACTCACTCTTTATGAAAATTTTTAATTCTGCCATAAATTTGTTCAGATGATCAACCTAATAGTAATTTTTGTTGTACATATTTTACTAAATTCTTATTTTTAAACTTATGAAAACTAATATGTGATTGTTTTCGATTTTCAGCTTTATTTTGTGCAATTAATGAAAAATCATGATTATTATCTTTATTTCTATTAATTTCTCGAATAATAGTACTAATACTTCGATTAAGATTTTTAGCTATTTCACTAATTTTAAATTTAAATTTCAATTGATTCTCAATATAAATCCTTTCATCTATGCCAAGATGTTTATAACTCATATAAAAACTCCTTACTTTTTTCTAAACTAAATTTAGCATTATGAAATTTTTATATGAGAATTTTTTGCAATTTTATTTACTTGCACTTACAAGTATAATTCAGCAAATTTAAGTTTTAATTTATAATAACTGGATAATTGTATTTATTTGATAACATTTAAAATTAACCATTTTTGTATACATATCAATGTTATAAGTTCTATCACCAATCATATGCTTTAAAATTTGTTTAATATTAGTTTCAGTAAAGCAACCAATATTTTCAACTAATGCTTGGTTTAATACACCATCTTTTGCATTAATAAAATAACCAACTTTTAATTTTTTATATTGTAAAGTTAATGATTGTAAAAAATCAATTAATTCATAATATTGACCTTTGGCAAATAAATTTATTGCATTTTGATAGTGTAATTTAGCAATTTGATTTTTTCTTCTTCCTGCCATTATACCAAGAAATAAAACATGAAAAGCATGAAATTTATCTAAAATAAATTTAGCATTTAAAATTGTAGCAGTTTTTCTAATTCATTTTGCACTATCTCCACAAACTATTAAATTTGCTTGGTCAAAGTTTTCAAAAAATAAATTACCATATTTTTCTATTAATTTTGCGGTTTTTTCAGCACCAATTTCTGTTTTTGAAACTCTTATTTTACATACAGCTCTTTTATTAATTAATTTTCCATTTTTCTTTTTACCAGTACACATTACTATTAATCTCATCGAACATTTTTTACAATTTTTAGTATTGTGTTTTTCATTAAACTTAAATTTTCGATGACCATCATCAATATTTACATATAAATTTTGATTTGGTTGTAATGGTATTTTGGGAATATTTGCTTTTGGTAATTCAAATTTTTGATATGTTCTACAAACTGTACTATTACTTATTAAATCTTCAATAAAAGTATCACAAACATCACGATACTTTTTACCATCAGCAAAATATTTTAAAATTTGTTTAATAACGTTAGGTGCAAGTTTACTATATTTTTTAACACCAAGATAATTATCTAATAATGATACGTACTCCATTTTTTGTGTTTTTGTGTTATAATGTGTACAAATACGTCGCTTATAAGTTAATAAACCTTTTTTTGCTTTTAATTTTCGTTGTCTAAATCTATATGATTTATATTCAGATTTATCACATATACTTCATAAATAATCATCTATTTTTGCAAATAATTCTTCTGTTTGTTTTAAACTTAATTCATCTTGATTAAAATCATGTTTGTCTCAATCAAAATGATTTGCGAATGGTAATATAAACATTTTTAATGTTCCTTTCTAATTTTTGTTTGTTAATAATTTAAGTTTAATTTTTTTTTAAAAATAAGGAGTAAATATGGCTTTTATTAGTAGTTATGGACAATTAAATAAAAAATATAATCTTAATTTTAGTGATAATAATTATGGTTTTAGTTGAGATATTTTTAAAGAATTTGTTGGTGATGAATGAGCAGAATATTTTACTACTAATTGTTTTTATCGTTTTGTTCCAACAGCACGTGGAACAAGAAAAACTTGAAACTGTTTAGCATTTGATTTATTTATATGTTGTAATTTTAGAGATAGTAGTGTTCAAGAAGTAAGAAGATATGAAAATACTCATAGTGAAACTACAATTGGTGCTTTAATGAATGTTTGTCAAGTTTTATTAGATACATATAATATTAATTTATTACCTAATAATCCACATGGCATTAAATGAAAAATTACTAAGGATGGGGGATGTATTATCTTTCCAAGTAATCAACAAATTGACTTTATTGGTTATGCTAATGGTAATAAGATTTTTGGAAAAGAAGCAGGTGGGTCAAGTTTTTTAGGTTCAAGAACAGATGAAATTATTATGGCAGAAGAAAAAGAAACATTAACTGAAAAACAATTAACATATCGATATGAACGTTTACAAAACTCTATGTTTAGAAGTAATCGTATTAAAGTATCAAATAAACCTATTAAAGAGTGAAGTTGAACATTTATTGATAAAAATATATATAGTTCTACCTTTGGACAAAAGATTACTCGTTATTTTTATAAAAGTTTTTTCATTACTTTTACATGTAATCCTTATGATAAATATCATCCATTTTATTTAAAATACTGTACACCATTTTTACCATTAAATGATGAAGTCATGAAAAATCTTAAAAAAGTTGGTAAAGTTTATTATGAAAATAAAGATATGTTTAGTGGTTTAGGTTTATTTGTTTTAAGATTTACTATTCAACCATTTTGAAATAAATTACCTGACATTCAACAAAGAACATTATTAGAAATGGAAAAAAGTAATCCAGATGAATATAATACTGTTTATTATGGTTTTGAATTTTTAGATAGCGATGCAACAATTTTCCCATTTCAAAAAACAGTAAAATATTGACAATCATATGATTTAAAACAATTTTATAATCAAGAAAAAGAAATGTATAAATTTGATTTTTATAGTGTTGGTATTGATTGAGCTACGGGACCAAAAGACCATACTGTATTTATGGTAGTTGGTTTTAAAGAATATAATAATACTGGTTATTATGATGCTTATATTATTTGTGAATTAGTAGTTACTCCAAATGATTTTATAAATGAAAATGAAAAAATTAATGCTTATGTTAATGAAATTTTAGGATTAATGGATAATTTTGAAAATTTTGAACAAGCAATTTATTTTTATGATGATAAAGCAAGAACAGCAATGGATTGATTAAATCAAAAATTAATTGATGAACACAATACTATTTTAATAACACAAACCGCTATTAAACATGCTTCAAATTTAAATCAAGAAGCCGGATTAACTAATAGAGTAGTTTGAATGAGAAATATTATGAGTTATGGAAACTTTTATGCAAATAAAGATGATTTACCAAAAACAACTCAATGTTTAGAAGAATTACGTTATGACCAAACCAAAACTAACATTCCTGACAAAAATATGTATCAAGACCCTTATGATGCATTATTTTATGCATTATATCCATATAAAAATGTAATTAGGGGTAAAAATAATGCTACTGTAAAAAAAAGTATCTTCACATTTGCAATATAATAAATAAGCGCAATACAATTAATATTATAGGTATCAAAAAATAAACACCTTTAATTTAGGCGTTATTTTGCTTTTAAAAGCATACTTGTAAAAATAATCAAAAATAGTACAATTTAAAAGTAAAATCAAGGAAAAAAGGAGATATTTATTATGAAAATATGAATAAAAACAAATTTTCAAAAAATATCATTATCATTTGCTGTAATAACTGGTGTTACCGGTTTAATCTTAGGAATAGTTTCATATAATAAAAATAATCAATTAACATATTTTTATGATTACGACCATGAAGCACACTGGGGGGCAACTATTTGAGCAAGACCAGTAAGTAATAAACATAAAATTACTCTTTACTGAGCATCAAATAAATTAACTGATGATGCAGTAAAATGAGATGGTATTTATCCAGATGGATATTTTGATAATTAAATTTCTAAATTTATATAAGAAATATTTTCATTATATTTATCAAATAAATTAATATTATTTAAATTTATTTCTTGTTTATTTGTTACTAAAATTAAATCATAATTACCAGCACCAAATAGTCCGCTAACTTCAATTCGATTTAAGTTATTAATTGGATTTTCAATTTGTAATTCAAATTCACTATTATTGTCAATTTGTAAAACTTCTTTATAAAATTCTAATTTAGAAAATAATTGTGATTTATTTGAACCATATAAATTTAAAGCATTTTCGGTTTTATTTTTATTAATAATTAATCTTGTAAAATATTTTCCATATTCACCATTACCTAATGTTCAATCTGCCGGAATTAATGATGGTATATTATTGCTTTCTAATTCATTAGTTATGGATAGTCAGTTAAATTGATTATCATCTAATTTCAATAATTCATTTTGACTAATGTCATTGTTTTTTAGTTTAATGTTATTGATATCTGTAAAATCAAAATATGCAGATTTTAATACTACTTTTATATCTTTAAATTCTCAAATCTTATCAGGTGTAGAATGTATAGGATTTGATTTTAATTCAAAATAATAAGGTAATAATAATTTATAGTCATCATTTAAACCGTTATTAATAGACATGGTTGAATAAATATTTTTTGATAGCATTATAACTATTTGTTTTAATATTTTAACTTTTGGTAAATTTGTATAGTTAGGATAATCTAATTCTCATTGTTTAAATAAATTAGTAATAACTTCATTTGGTTTTTGTCCTTCAAACTTAGCACGAATTTTATCTAAATCATTCATTTCTTTTAAAACATTACTTAATGATGCACCATCAAAGTTTCTATTATAAGTATATGTATAAGTTAACATATCTAATAATACTTTTTGTAAACTATCAATTGGTGGTCTATCTTTTATTTCTAGTTCAACATCATGAAATTTATTTGTTGTAGAAATAAATAAATTATAGTCACTTACTAAAAATCATGACTCTAATTTTTTATCTTTTAATTCTAGTTCATCAGATAATGGTCATACTTTTGAATTTTTAGAAACATCATAACCAATTTTATCATTAGTTACTCTTGCATTATTAATAATTTCTTTTCTTGTTTCTCTACCACCACCAATAGCAATTAAATCTAAAACTGATTTTTCTTGTCCTATAAATTGTTTTGCTAAATTTCAAGGTAATATTTGTTCACTAAATCATTGTTGTAATATTCTAACTTTTGGTTGAGTTTCAATAGGCATTGATAATAGCGGAAATGCTATCTTATCTTTGACAAATAACTTTGGGTATACCTCCATATTGTCGACTTCACCAAGTACCTTTATATTGCCAAAAATCATGCTTCTAGGTGCTTTAATTTTTAAACCAATAACTTTGGTGTCTTTATCTAGTGGTTTTTGTAATTTAATAATAATTGGATAACCATCTCTTGTTTTAAAGTCTTTAATTTTAATAATAGTAATACTTTTAGTACTTCTAGTTTTTGGATTTTGATAAGGTTCTGAATAATTATTAATAATATATAAATTATCAATATTATTTTCAGTTAATGGTTCATTTATACTAACTGCATATAACTTAAATTGATTTAATAAATTTATTTCTTGAAATATTAAATTTTTAATATTAGTCATACTATATTCAATTGTATTGTCATTAATATTAGTACTTGCTCTTTGATTTAATTGCATAGTAAAATCAGATGTTTCAACAGCAGTAGTTTTTAATACTTTATCAATATCAATAAAACCTATTTTAATAGTATTTGCTGAAAATCTTAAACTATTATTTTCATTATTTTTAAATAAACGTTCAATTTCATAAATATAAATTTTTCTTTTTTTAAATTCATCGTATGCTCTATTAATATCAGGGTCACTAGTAGCACTCATCATATTAGTAAAATCATAAGGAATATTATCAATTAAATAATCATTTTCTATTTCTGCTTGATTAAGTTTAGTTTGTTTCTGTGGAAACTTCGTTTGTGGTTTGTTGTTGTTTTCCATTGTTTTCTCCTATTAATTGGTTATTTTCTGGATTAAATAATTTTAATTTAACTGTTAAGTTATTAATTTCTTGTTCATCATTAATATTAAATGTTTTACTATTTAATAAATCTTTATCTAAACGTACTAATATTTGAATAAATTTAAGAATATCAATATTAAATTGTCATAATTTTTGTTCAATATAATTAATAGTTGAAATATTTACCGCTGTACTTTCGGGAACCGATTGTTGTGCTGATTTCTTTTGACTTGGTATATGAATACCACAACGTTTAAATATTTCATTAATATTTCAATCATATATATCAGTTAAATTTTTACCTTTAAAATTACTACTTGTCATATTAATATTTTCACTTTTTTCATTATTATCACCAGTAGTTTTTCAAATATAGTTGTTAGTAACTAATGTTCTTACGGCTTCATCCATTGTAGATTTAGCATTACCATAAGTTTGGTCAAAAATAAACTTTGGTGAATTTAAAATAGTATCTAAAACAATTTGTTCATAAATAACATCTAATGCTTTAATTTTATCCATTACTTTATTACAATCTGCTAACTCATTTGCTTTATTTCTCATAATTGCTATTGGAATATAATTAATATTTAATGTTTGTTCTTGTTCTAAATTAGGATTATTACTATATTCTTTAAAAGGTAAAGGAAATTGTTTTTTATTATCACTAATACTATAAATTGCACGATTAATAGTTACTTGTTCATTATTTAATTTATAAACTTCAAATAATCTTACTGTTTGTGCATTTTGTTGATAACTATCATAAAAAATAGTACATTGAATTAATTTACCAGTAATATCATAAATTCTTTGCTGTATATCTACTACTTGAAAATAAAAATCATCATTAGCAATATAAATTAAATAACCACTAATTCCTAATTTGCTTAATTTAAAAATAGAATTTCAATTCTTTCTATAAAATTCTTGTTTAATTAAATATTGTTTAATAGTTTCATTATTAATATCCAATGGAGCATTATATAAATTAGCATTATTTTCAGCAACAAAATCAGTAAAATAAGTCTCATGATTAAAATCATTAAAACCAAAATAACTTAAAATAGAAGTGTGTGTACTTTTATTTTCTAAAAAAATTAATTTAGATTTTTCTTCATTATTATTAATATTTGTTTTATCTTTTCTTGGTCAAAAAGGTTTCATTTTTTTCTCCTTTCTAAAATATTTGATTAATTTTTAAGACAATTTTTACTATAATAAATATAATTAAACCAGCAACAGCAGAAGATAATAAAACTCCAATTAAACTTAAAATAATTTTTATAATTTTTCAAATCATAATTTTATTCCTGTAATTCTTCTACTTTTCATGTATTACCTTTATCGCTACCTTTTAAAGAATAAATAGTAATAAATTTTGAGTGTTGTACTGATAAAACTAAGACATTAGTATTATTGTTAAAAACTTCTATTGGTACACCTGCTATTTTTGTATTAGTTATAATAAATTCTTTAATTGCAAAAACATTATTATATATATTTCAAGAATAATAAACTTTATATCTTTTATTAACTATAAAATCATAAGTAATTTGTCAATTATCTCATTTATTTTTTTCTCTTATTCCTACTTCTTTTCAAATTGAACTACTTGGAGGAATTGGAATTGGTTGTGGTTGTTTTTTGATAATTTCATTAATAGCACCAGCAACAGTTTTATCAGTAGTTTCTAAATTAGGAATTTCAGTACCAATAGTATTTATAGAAAAAGCATATTTGAATTGGTCTTTATCCATTTTATTGTCTAATTTTTTATCTACTTCTTCTTTTTTATAATAATCAGTTAAATCAGTTTTCCCGCAAGTAGCACTAATTTTATTATTTTCATCAATTTTAATAT
Source organism: Spiroplasma endosymbiont of Nomada ruficornis (assembly GCF_964030795.1). Lineage (NCBI taxonomy): Bacteria > Bacillati > Mycoplasmatota > Mollicutes > Entomoplasmatales > Spiroplasmataceae > Spiroplasma > Spiroplasma endosymbiont of Nomada ruficornis. The sequence goes on from NZ_OZ034962.1 coordinate 545,028, forward strand.
TTTCACCAGCAATTAACTTATCTTGTTTTTTATCTAATAATTGATTTGTTTCTAGTTTTGTATAATAATCATGTTCAGTATTTTCTTCTGCTATAAATTCAGTTGGTGTATCTATTCCTTGATATTGATATATTTCTTCTATATCACCAATTAAATTAATTTTTCCAAGTTCAGGATAAGAATTACCACCACCACTAAATTGTTTCTTTTTATTGTTATAGTAAATAGTTCCAATATTTAAAATATTTTTATTTTGTATTTGTTCTCCATAAGTCATGGAATCAACATTTAACAATTCAAATTCGTTAAAAACATTATTTAAATAAATTTTAATTACTTTATAAAATTTCATAAAGTTATTTTCTGTTGAATATTGATAACTGATTTTAATAAAATATCATTTAAATATTTCTATATTATTATTTTCAACTTTTTTTCATAAGGGACTAGTTTCAATATTAAATCAATTATTTTTAACATCATTAATATTTTCGTTTGTTTTAATTAATTCACTATTTAATTTGGTAATTTCATTTTCATTTGTAGTAATTCGTTTTTGTTGTTTAGCAGAAAAATCACAAGTTGGTGCATGTGTATAATCACCAATTTGTGGATTGTTTTGTAAAACATCAGGTGGTAATGTTCCAATTTCATTAGGTCAATCTAAAATCATAGTTTCAGTTTTTGAGTCATATTCTGTTGCAACATAACCTTTATTTATTAAATTTGTAACTGGTCCCCTATATGTTTCATTTTTATTACCATTAATGGTATCATCATATAATTTTATTTGCTTTGATAATGTAAATTCTTTTTGTTCTTGAATTAATTCATTAACTTGGTTTCTAGTATAAAATGCTTTTAAGTCAATTTTTTCAACATCTATTTCATCATTATTATAATTTGAAAATATTTGTTTTAATTCTGTTAATCTTGCTCATATTTTCATTCTACTAGGTGCTAAATCTCAAATATTAATCGTAGGAGTACTACTTGCACTAAATTGATTACCATTATTAAATTGAATAGTAGCATCAACATTAAATTCAATTGGTGTACGATTAAATACTCAATGTTCAACCATAACATAAACCATATCTCTTAAAGTTTCTTTAATTAATTCATCTTTAAAACTATCAAAAGGAAATTTAGATAAAATAAAATCAAGATAAGCATTAATATCATTTTGAGCACGAATAGCAAATGTTTTAAATCAATCATCAACATTTGGTCATGTATTTATATATTGTCGTGGTGTTTCTGTAATTGTTCCAGTTAATGGATATCAGTTATTATAATTTTCTAAACTGACACCAGTTCAAAGTTTATTAATCATATTTTATCATTCCTTAAAAAATGCTTTTTTATAACGTTTGGTTTTTGATTTAGTTTTTCTATGTGATATATGTATAATTTCTTTTTGTAATTTTTTATTTCCTTTTTTTACAACTTGATTATATGCAAATTTTTCTAAATGTCTTAACAATCCAGTACCAAATACAGTATTAACTGATAATTTTAAACCCACCCTTTTAAATGATTTATTGACATTATCAATAGGATTATTAATAACATTAACTACTTTATGATAAGTTCTAATTGTCCTTAATATTTGCCTATAAATTTTAAAACTATCTTTAATCATTTGTTGTACAACTGGTAGAGCAAAAGCAATACTTTTTAATCATTTATTTTGACTAACTCCATATCCAATATATCAACCGCTATATCATCTATATCAATGAAATGGATGTATTTGAATAACAAAAGTTTCTGCTTTGATAATACTATCAATAACTACAATTGGTTTATATTTAGGATTACGATGATAAATAGTAATTCCACATTTATCTAATGATAAAGGTTGAATTTTACAAGCCATAAATACTGGTGAATTTAATGGAATTAATTGTGCATGTTTAATTGCTTTCTTTTCAGCACTTGTAAATACATCAATTGTTTTTTCTTTTAATTTATTAATTTTTTCAAATGCTTGTTTTTCTAATTTTTCGAATTTCTCTTGTAATTTATAAATATTTATTCTTATTTTTTCAAAATATGAAGTATCTTTTCAAAATTTATTTAAACCTTTTTTAAAATAAAATTTAATATCAAAATATTTAAAAGTTTGATTTGCTTTTAATACTAATTTATGAATTGAACTATTTTTAAAATTAAATTTAATTGCATTAGCACGAATTTTTTGTAAATCTAAAATTAAAGATTTTCCATATCTATTTTCTGCATGTATTGTATGAACTAAATTTAATCAGTCATGTTGGTTCATTTTTAATACTTCTTTTAAATCAGTATTATATTTTTGTAAAAAATTGTTTGCTTTATCAATATCTTTAATTTTAAATTTAGGAGTTAACTGTGGACTTAACTTTATTAATTCATTTTGTAATAATAAATAATTTTTTAATTCTTGTACTTCTAATTTTGCAAAATTATTTTTATATTGTCTTTCAGCAACAAAACCTAAATTTTGTATTATTGTTTCGCGATTTGGAGCATGGTTATAATTAAATAAATAACGTTTATTTCCAATAATTTTATCTGTTAAAATTTCTTTTCCACTTACTTGACTAATGATTTCTTGTAAATTTTTTGCTTTTTTAATGCCAATTTGTTCTAATGTTTTAGTTTTTTCTGCTAAACTAATAAATTTAGTTGTACGATAACCACGACTAATTCTATTAAGTCCAGCAAATGCAGGTAATATATTAAAAAAAGTATTTAATGGTGTAACATTTCCTTTTAAATAATCATAAACTTGATTAATAGTAAAATCAGTTAAAAACTCTACACCAACAGCACTAATACTAGCAAGTAAATCACTTGCACCTAAACCAAGTGCTAAACTTTCACTTAATCCACCAGTAAAAGGAGCAAGTGCTACTGCTATTACTTGTACACCAATCATTTCTAAAATTTCTCATCATCAACTTTTATGTTCTTGTTGTTGACTTGTTCTAGTATGTTTTGGTTTATTTATGTTTAAAAGTATTGCTGTACTAGTTGTACCAATTGGCATAATAATTATCCTTATTTAAGAGTTATTTTTATAGGATTTGTTGAACCTTGATAATTTTTATCAGTGTCATTAGTAGTGATTACTACATATAAATCTCCTGCTTTTTGGTTTTGATTACTTACATCCACTTGACCTTGGGCATCACTAAAATAATTAATAATTGGAGTTGTTAAATTTGGATTTAAATTATTTAGTTCAGTTGTATTTTTAATTGTTGTATCTAATAATTTATTCTTTTTAGTAGTATCAGCAGTAATATTAGTTGTTAATGTTGTAATTTCTTCACTTAAATATTTTTTATTAACAATACCACATAACATTCATCTTGATTCTGTTTCTGAGTTTGACATATAAGGAATAGATTCTCCTGTTACTTGTCCACCAACTAAATATCTTTTTGGAACTTTACCATCTTTAATATCTTCAACATATATACTAGTTTGTTGTAACATATATCTTTTCATTGCTTTTGGTGTTGCTAAAACAAAATTCATAATTTGATTTTTATTTTCAGTATTTTTAAATGTCATATAATCATCCATAACAATTTGACATAATACACCTTTAATATATAAATTTGTTCCATTTAATCTTAATTGTTGTGCTAGTTGATTATCAGTAATTAAACCTTTATTATCTGCTAAATAAACTAAAGTATCATAAAGACTATTTGTTATAAAAAATTTACAATTATTACTATTTCTTAATTGAAATAAAGTATTTCATGCTGATAACATTGATTTTAAATATCCTACTGGTGTTGTATCAGTAATGATTACTTTTTTGGCAGATTTAGCAATTGTATTTGTATCATTATTTGCTAAATAATCTGCTAAATCATTAGCAACTTCATATTGCATACTTTCTAGTAAATTTTGCCCATTATCTGCAAATAAATCAACTTCACCAATCATTTCTCCTGTACTAGCTTCTTTTGTAATTTCTTTAATAATTTTATCAGTATCAACATAACCAACTTCTAATCCTTTACTTTTATCATTTCAATGAAGTATTTTGAATGTTGGGTCTTTTGGTTTTTTAACTATAAATTCAATTTTTGTAGAATTAACCATTTCAATTGGAAAAAAACTTGCTCATGGACTATTTGATTGTTTATAAAATTCTATAAATTCAGGTGTTTCTACTAATTTTGTAGTATTATCTAAATTTTGTTTAAATGGCACTGGATTTGGCATTTTAAATTTTCCTTTCTTTTATAAATTATTTTTCTTTTTATAATCTAATAAACTACTTTTTATTGAAGTTTCTTGATTTGTTAATATTGTTTCTTGTTTACCACCTGTATTAATTGGTTCTTTAAATAGTGGTTGTTCTTTAATCATTTTTTTAATAGTTTCTTCAATTTTTGAATTTTCTATATTACTTGTTTTAAATTTTAAAAATTCATAAAATTCTTTTTTAACTTGATATTTTTTAAATATATTAATTATTTCTTTTTCTTTAATTTCTTGATTAAGTTTATTTAACTTATTTTCTAATTCAACAATCTTAATTTCTTGCTCTTGTTGTAAATTATTATTTTCAATTAAAGGTTCAGTATTTTGTTCAACATTAGTTTCATTTTCTAACATTTAAATCACACCTTTATTATTTATTTTCTTTTCCATTAATTTTTTCATTAAGTTTTGCTAATTTTTTTTGATGTTTCATCACTTTATTATTTCTTCTAATATGTTTTGGAGTTGTAATAAATCTTTTCAATCAAACAATTAATTCTCTACAAATTAATGTTCCTACACTTGTTCCAATAATAATTAATTCATGTAAAAATTCTTTCATTTTCAATTATTTCCTTTCAATTATTTATTTTTAATTATTCGTCAAATTGACCATTATTAATTCTTTCAATCATTGATTTTGAATTACTTATAATAGTTACCAATAAAGATATTTCTTTATTTAATTGTTCCATTCTTTCTTTATATGTCTGAATTTCATTGTTATAATATTCAATCAATTTTTCTTTATTCATTAGTTATCATCTCCTTTATAAACTATCATATGTAGTTGGTCTTTCATATAAAACATCACTACTTCCACTATTATTACTAATAGCATCACTATTAATTAATCTTCTTGTTTCATTTGTAAATGATGTTTCTTGCATTTCTTGATTATAATTTGTAGTTTCCATAGGTAATAAATTATGTATAATTTCACTTGCACCAGCAACTATTGTTGGTACTGCATAAGCATTATTAAAATCATTATTTATACCCATAGCTACACCACTTGAAATTAGACATCCACTAGTTGCCATATTACATATTTTTCTTATTACTTCAAATCTATTAGGTATTAGTTCACTTAACCCACCAATTAGATTTGATATACCATAAGTACTTAAACTAATATATGTATCTCAATCCATTTGTTGTTTATTATCATTAGTTAATAATAATGGTCATGGTGGTGTTTCTGTGGTAGTAGTTGTTAATCAAGGTGGTGGTTCAGGATTAGGATTGATTTTTGTAAATTTTGCATAATTAATTAAACCAATAGTTCCTAAACCTAATAATATTTTTTTTACTTGAATTTAATATTTTCTTTTTAGTACTTGGCATTTGATTTAAGTTTCATATATCAATTCCTAACTTTTTACTAAATAATAAAGCATTAATACTTCCTAATACTGGATTACCAATAATTTGACCATAATAAGCACTTGTACCAATCATTGCTGATAATGGACTTATTCCAATTCTTATTATTTTTAATAAAGTATAGTTATTTGATTGTACATTCGTGTCATTTGGCATTTTCATTTACTCCTTCATTTTTTGGTTTAATAAACACTTCAACTCAACCTGTATAGTGAACGTTATCACCAACTAAAATAGCAGTATTTGCATGTGGTTGAGAAACAACTAAATATTCAGCAATAACATTAGGATATTTTCATAAAATAATTGCTTTTATATCATTACTATCTGTTAAATCTTTGGGATTTGGTGAAAATATTTCTATTTTATCTTGACCAAATAAATCTGTTAATTTAGTCATTATCAAATTCACCTTTTTCTATTTTTTCAATTAATAAATTTAAAATATTTTTGTCCAAATCAGAGTTTGTATAATTAATTTTTTTAGTTCATTTAATTATATCTTTCATATATTTAAGTAATTTTTCTTTATTCATTATTTATTCTCCTTATTTAAATAATATCAACCAATTAATAAACTATCTGCTTCATCATGATTTGATATTTTTATATTTCAATTATTTCTTTAATAATTTCTTCAGCAACATATATACTTAGTTCTTTATCTCAAGGTCTTAATCAAAAAATAGGTGGGTCATAACGTTCATATCATTTCTTTCATTCACTTGGACTTATTAACATATCTTTTGTTAATAATTTATTAAATTGTCCTGCAATAAAACCACGTAAATGTTCTTGAGTTTCATAACCAATACCATTTTTTGAATTAAAAGTACCACGTTCAATAATTAAATCCAATTCATTATCATTAACTTTTATATCTCAATAAAATTTTCTTTGTCCATCATATTCTTTTAAATTATAACTTTTAACAAATATTGGTTTTCAATTTAAAAAATCATATTTATCATGTAAATAAACTTTTTTTCATAAAGTAAATCCAGTATTTTTAATACTTGGGTCAATTGAAAGTAAATAATTAGTCATTATCAAATCACCGGTCTTTAATTCTGGTTTTAATTGGTTTATAAACTTCTTCATAATATCCGTTTAAGCGATATGTGTTTTTAAGATATTGCATAAATCTTTCTTTATTAATACAATTTTTATGTCTTGATTTATTAATTTCATCAACTTTATTTCTATGTTCTTTATCACCTTGATAACAATGTTCACATACATTTCTCAGCAGTTTTTTTCGCAAGTAAATAAATCATGTTTTTTATCACATACACAACAATCTTCACAACATACTTCTTTATTCATTATTTATTCTCCTTTCTATTATTTCTTTCTTGCTTTATTAAGAAATTTATTCAAATAATTTGATTATCACCATCACCTAATTTTTTTAAAAGATATTCATATCTTTTCTTAAAATCTTCACTATCAATATCTCTATCTTGGTAAATTATTTTTTTCAATTTTTTTATTTTATACAAGGTTTTTGGAGAATATATTTCTCCATGCATGCAAAGAAAACATTTCATTATTTATTCTCCTTATTTTCAATTTGATTAGCAATTTCACTTAATATTTTTAATACTTTATATTCATTTTTTAATTCTTTAATAATAAATATTAAAAATATTATTAGTGTTATACTTGTTATTAATATTGGTGCTATTAATAAAATTTCTCATCATATCATTTTTTACTCTTTTCATTTTTTAAATCATTTAACATTAATTGAACAAAATACACGATTTTAGGAATGTTTAAAGTATTAAAAATTTGACCAGTGACAATAATTTCATCGTTTTTGTTTAATAAAATACATCGGTTATAAAATTTTGGATTATTAAAAATTAAAGTAACATAGTTTAAACCATTTCATTGACCACGAACACTATAATATAATTCTTTATTACCTTTTTCGTAATATTTTGCTTCAATAGTGTTACTTAGTTTTACTGTTAATTTGACATAATTGGCTTTATCTTTCATTTTTATAATTCCTTAAATAGTATTGAATGTGTTTATATGCATCTTGTTCATGTTTTGTTAATTTTATATTTCCTTTATAATTTGTTATTTTATTTTTATTTTTTGGTTGGTTTTCTAGATAATCTCAGTTGAAAACATCTTGTACTAATACCATTAATGAACCAATAATTTTAGGAGTTGCTAATGGATTAGTTAATAATTGTTTTGAACTTAAAAAGAAATTTTCTACAATAACTAATATTTTGTTTTCAAAAAATTGTTCTTTGATTATTGATAATATTCTTTTATAACGATTTTTACTTTCAAAAACATGTGTTGTGTTGAATGTTTCTGTATAAATAATCCTATTTGTTTCATTTGAATATATAACAATTCCATTATTACCAATACCAGCGGGGTCAATCCCAATAATTAAGTCATATTGCATTATTAATCAAATTCACCATTTTTAATTTTTTGATTTAATTGAGATATAAGATTTAATCTTCCATTAAAACAACTTTTTCAAAGTTTAGTTACTTTTTCATCGTCTCTCATTTCTTTATTTCATTCTCATTCATCTTTAAGATATTCAAGTATTTTTTCTTTATTCATATTTATACCTCCTACTTAACCTAATATTTAAAATACAGTCATAACAAATTGCTTTACTATTTTTATCTCTTAAAAAATATTTTCTTGTTTTTATATCATTAGTATTAAAGAATAAATAATCTAATTTATTTTGTTTACATGTTCAACAAAAATACTTTTTCATTATGAGTTGAAATTTCCTTATAAGAAGTAACTATATAATTAATTGGTAAATCATCATGTTTATATGGATTATTTATTTTAAAACCTTTTCTGTTTTCTTCTCACGTAATGTTATATTTAAAACAAGGATTAGTAATTTTAGTTTTGTTATCTGTTATTTCACCCATAAATCAACTATTATGCTGTTCATAAAATGTTAATTGTTCAAGTTTTATATCATTAAGATAATATTATTTTGGAGCAGTTGGTTTATTAACAGTTATTTTTTGGTCTTTAATATATGGTTCTAATAACTTTATTAATTCATTACCACTTAATTCTTTTTTAATATTTTCTAAATTAAAAACTCAATATGTGCAACTGTTATCAACAATAAAAGAATTATTTTTAATCATTCATTTTGGAAGAGATAATTTATATTCAACATAATCAATAAGAATAGATTGTGGTTTATCTTTAACAATTTGTTCTTTTTTAAATTCTATTTGCATAATAATCCTTTCCTAATATGTTCTGTTGCTTCTAGCATAAAGAACATATATTTTTATTCTTAGATTATTAATAATACTACTATTTGTTTTATTCATTCCAGCAATTCTGGGCTCAAAAATAAATTGTGAAATTTTAAAAAACATTGAGGCATTCGATTCAATATTTATTTAATTTGCGTTTAGCAAATTAATATTTTAATTGAACCGGTCCCGCTCAATTTTTTTTACAAGTTTGAAATTTATTTTCTCGCCCAAAAATTTTTCAAAAAAAAATAAAAAATAAAACCAACACTTGCTCACTTGGTAGTGGCAAGGTTGGTTAAATAAAGAATAATAGTTGGTCCCCACTCCGGGTCTATATATACTAGTTTCCAATTCGCTCCCACCCCAAGAATTACCATTTCTGGTTAGTATATTTTATTAGGTATCACTCCACTTTTTATTTATCCATGCAAGTCCACATGCTAGCTACTATTTTTAACAACTATGTTGTAGTTCACTTTTTTATTTCCCTAACACGTGTTGATAATAGTGCTAAAGACGGTTATTAAAAATTTTAAAATTTTACAATTACAAAAAAAGACAAGAATTTTATTCTCGTCTTTTGTCATTTATTTTTTAATTTAATAGTTTAAAAAAGAAAGGAGTTATTTTTAAAAATTTTTATTTATCGACATCTTCGGTACGCTCCCAAATCTTTTTTTAGAGAATGATTATTAAGTTCTGAATTAATATTTTTAAGTTTTTGATTTAAATTATGTTCATAGTTATCAATGATTTCAATAATTTCTTCTTGATTATTTTTTCAAATTTCATTATCATTTTGATTATCTTTTATTTCATTAGTTTTTTTAGTTGTTCATTTAAAGCCTTATTAATGTTTAGTATCATTTCTTTAGCATTTATTAAATTTTCTGCTTTTAGTTGATTTAGTTGATTTATTTGCTCGATTATTCTTGCTATTTTTATATGGTTATTTTTATTGGCCATCATTAAAGCTGTATTACCATTTTGATTTGCATAATTAAGATTAGCGTTATTTTCTATTAAAGCATTAGTAATTTCTAAAAAACCATTTTCAGCAGCTATCATTAAAGGACTATAACCAGATTGATCTGAATAATTAACATTAACATTTTTTGTTAGTAAAGTGTTAACTATTTCCAAATAACCTTTTCAAGTACTTGCTGAATTATACTTGTAAGTGCAAGTAAATAAAATTGCAAAAAATTCTCATATAAAAATTTCATAATGCTAAATTTAGTTTAGAAAAAAGTAAGGAGTTTTTATATGAGTTATAAACATCTTGGCATAGATGAAAGGATTTATATTGAGAATCAATTGAAATTTAAATTTAAAATTAGTGAAATAGCTAAAAATCTTAATCGAAGTATTAGTACTATTATTCGAGAAATTAATAGAAATAAAGATAATAATCATTATTTTTCATTAATTGCACAAAATAAAGCTGAAAATCGAAAACAATCACATATTAGTTTTCATAAGTTTAAAAATAAGAATTTAGTAAAATATGTACAACAAAAATTACTATTAGGTTGATCACCTGAACAAATTTATGGCAGAATTAAAAATTTTCATAAAGAGTGAGTTATTAGTTTTAAAACAATTTATACTTGAATTTATTTTGGAATGCTTGATAAAGTTACTAGTAAAAATTTAAGAAGAAAAGGTAAAAAACGAAAATCTAAAGAAAATCGTGGCAAGTTTAATGGTAAATCAATTAAAGAATGAGATATAAATGTTAATGATCGTATAACACTTGGTCATTGGGAAGGAGATACTATAGTATCATCACGAGGTAAAAGCAAATCATGTTTAATAACTTTAGTTGAAAGAGTATCACGATTTACTTTAGCAATATTAGTTAAAAACAGAACTACTAAAGTTATTAATAAAAATGTCAGTTATTATTTATCAATTCTTCCTAAAAACATTGTTAAAACTATTACTTTTGATCGTGGCAAAGAATTTTCAAATTGACAACAACTTGAAAAAAATTTAGATGTAAAAATTTATTTTTTCAATCCATATTCACCTTGACAAAGAGGTACTAATGAAAATACTAATGGTTTAATTAGAGAAAAATTTCCTACAAAATTTATTTTTTCAAAAACTAATAAAAATGAAGTTCATAAATTTATATTGTCTTTAAATCAAAGACCGAGAAAAATACTAAATTATCTTTCACCAATCGAATATTTGGATAGAAAAATAATTTAGTTGCACTTACCTTTACAATTTAGCATATTTATTTTAAATGTATTATATTAAATTTTGTATAGAAACCTTTAACTTTAAATTATAAAATTGATTTAGTTCTTTTATCGACATTATCTTTAAATAAATAAATATATGATAAAATGAAAATGAAATAAATTGTAGTAAGGAGTTTTTTTCATGGCAAATAAACCAAAAAGCAGTGTTTATAATGAATCATCAATTCAAATTTTAGAAGGTCTAGAAGCAGTTAGAAAAAGACCTGGAATGTATATTGGTTCTACTGATAATCGTGGTCTTCATCATCTAGTTTGAGAAATTGTTGATAATGGTATTGATGAAGCATTAGCTGGCTTTTGTACTAGTATTGTTGTTACTATTAATTTTGATAAGTCAGTTACTGTTGAAGACAATGGTCGTGGTGTTCCAACTGGTATGCATGCTTCAAAAAAAAGTACTCCCGAAGTTATTTATACGGTTTTACATGCTGGTGGAAAATTTGACACTAATAGTTATAAAACCTCGGGTGGTTTACATGGTGTTGGTGCTTCAGTAGTAAATGCTTTAAGTAATTGAATGATTGTTACTATTCATCGTGATAAAAAAATTCATGAAATTAAATTTAAAAATGGTGGTAAGATTGATCAAAGTTTAAAAATGATTGGTAGCACTTATAAAACAGGAACTAGGGTACAATTTTTACCTGATTTTCATCGTGTTTTTCTAGATTGTGATTGAAATGTTCATTTATTTGAACAACATTTACGTGAAAGTGCTTTTTTAATTAATGATTTAAGTATTCAATTAATTGATAAGAGGACAGGTACTGAAGAAACTTTTCATTATGAAAATGGCTTAGTTGCTTTCATGCAATATTTAAATAAAGATAAAAAAAATTTATCACCAATTGTTAGTTTAAAAGGTAAACAAAATAATATTGACGTTGAAATTGTATTACAATATACTGAAGATTATAGTGAAACGTTAGTAGGGTTTGCTAATAATGTTAAAACTGTTGATGGTGGAAGTCATTTAGTTGGTTTTAAAAGTGGTTTAACGAAAGCTATTAATGAATATGCAAGAAAACAAGAATTATTAAAAGCAAAAGATAAAAATTTAGAAGGTAATGATTTGCGAGAAGGTTTGGTTGCTATTGTTTCGTTGCGTATTCCTGAAAATTTAATTCAATATGAAGGTCAAACAAAAGGTAAATTAGGAACGCCCGAAGCAAGAATTGTTGTTGATAATATTGTTAATGAAAGATTTTCATTTTGACTTCACGAAAATAGTGATGCTGCTAAAAAAATTATTTATAAAGCCATTAAGGCTCGTGATATTCGTAATGCTTTAAGAAAAGAACGCGAATCATTGCGTAATAAAAGTAAAGATACGCAAAAATTTTTAGTAGGTAAATTGGTGCCTGCACAAAGTAAAAATCCTAACATTAATGAATTATTTTTAGTGGAAGGAGATTCCGCTGGTGGCAGTGCCAAGTCCGGTCGTGATCGTAAGTTCCAAGCGATATTACCGTTAAAAGGAAAAGTAATTAATGCCGAAAAAACTAAAGTAATTGATCTTTTTAATAATGAGGAAATTAGTATGATTATTAATGCGATTGGTGCTGGTGTTGGTAACGAATTTAGTATTGAAAATTGTAATTATAATAAAGTCATTATTATGACTGATGCCGATACTGATGGTGCCCATATTCAAATTTTATTACTAACTTTTTTCTATCGTTATATGCGAGATTTAATTACTTCGGGTAATATTTATATTGCATTACCGCCTTTATTTAAAATTTCTTTTAAAGAAGAAGAGCAAGAGAAACATGTATATGTTTGAAATGAGTTAGAATTAAAAGATAAAGTTGAAACAATTAAAGGTAAATATGACCTGCAACGTTATAAAGGTTTAGGAGAAATGAATGCTGAACAATTATGAGAAACAACTATGGATCCAAATGTCCGTCAATTAATTAAAATTACTATTGAGGATGCTCTATCAGCAGAAACAGAAATTCAAATATTAATGGGTGATAAACCAGAAAAAAGACGAAAATGAATTGAAGAAAATATTTCTTTTGAAGCTAGTGATTATTAAGAAAAAGGAGTTTATAAGTTATGAATAGTAAAGAAGAGATTCAACAAAATAATGAACAAATTTTATCTTATCCTATTGATGATATTGTTGCAGAACGTTTTGGTCGATATGCCAAATATATTATTTTAGAACGAGCATTGCCCGATATCCGTGATGGTTTGAAACCAGTTCAACGTCGAATTTTGCATGCTATGAATGATTTGGGTTTAACCAATGATAAAGCATATAAAAAAGCAGCTCGTGTTGTTGGAGAAGTAATTGGTAAATATCATCCTCATGGTGATACAGCGGTTTATGCTGCTATGTGTAGAATGGCACAAGAGTGAAAGGTAGCATGACCATTAGTACAAATGCATGGTAATAAAGGTTCAATTGATGGTGATAATCCTGCTGCGATGCGATATACAGAAGCGCGTTTATCATTAATTTCAGAATTATTATTGAAGGATATTAAGAAAAATACTGTTAGTTTAATTAAAAATTTTGATGAATCAGAAACAGAACCAACAGTTTTACCTGCCTATTTTCCAAATTTATTAGTAAATGGTGCTTCTGGAATTGCTGTTGGAATGGCAACTAATATTCCACCTCATAATTTACAAGAAGTAATTAATGCAATTGTCATGAGAATTAATAATCCACAATGTAATTTAAGCGAATTAATGCGTGTTATTAAGGGTCCTGACTTTCCAACCGGAGGAATTATTCAAGGTATTAAAGGTATTAAAGAAGCTTATCGTTCTGGTAAAGGGCGAATTGCAATTCGTGCTAAAACTCATATTAATAATGAAGGTGAAATTCCACAAATAATTATTACCGAAATTCCATTTGAAGTTATTAAACAAGATTTGATTAAAAAAATTGATGATGTTAAAACATTAGCAAAAATTCATGGTATTAAAGAAGTACGTGATGAAACGGATCGTTTTGGTTTACGAATAGTTATTGATTTAGTAGAAGATAGTAAACCGCAAGAAATTTTAAATTATTTATTTAAAAATACCAATTTACAAATTTATTATAACTTTAATTTAGTAGCAATCGCTAACAAAAAACCAGTACAAATGAATTTAATTAATATGTTAGATTTTTATATTAATCATCAAATTGATGTTGTTACTAAGCGTTCACAATATGACTTAGCACAATTAGAACGAAGATTAGAGATTGTTAATGGTTTAGTTATTGCATTAAGTGAAGTTGATAAAGTAATTAAAATTATTAGAACATCAACTGACCGTATGCAAGCAAAATTAAATTTAATATCAGCTTTTAATTTTACTGATATTCAAGCAGAAGCAATTGTACAATTGCGTTTATATCGTTTAACTGCTACTGATATTCAATCATTAGTTTTAGAAAAAGCAGATATTGAAAGTAAAATTATTGTTTTACAAGAAATTCTTAATAATGAAAATTCACTACGTCAAGTTATTATTACTGAGTTAGAACAAATTAATTCTCATTTTTCTGGATTAAGAAAATCACAAATTCAAGGTGAAATTTCTGAAATTACAATTGATGAAAAAGCAACATTGCGACAAGAAAATGTATTTGTTAGTATTAGTTATGATGGTTGAATTAAGGTAATAAGTAGTAAAGTATTTTTACAAAATCTTGATTATCAAGATTTTGGACGTAAGCCAAATGATGTTATTATTGGTGGAGCAATGTTCAATAATTTTAATAATTTATTATTTTTTACAAATAAAGGTAATTATTTTTTAATACCAATTTTTAAATTAGAAGAAAATAAATGAAAAGATAATGGTATTCATGTTAATACGTTATGTAAACTTGAAGGAAATGAAAAAATTATTAGTGTTGCGCAAGTTAATAGTTTTGAACAGCCAAATGTAAATATATTAGTCGCTACTAGATATGGTTTAATTAAAAGAATGCCACTTTTAGAGTTAGCAACTACTAGATTTAATAAAACCGCCAAATATGTTAAGTTAAAAGAGAACGATAGTGTTATTAGTGTTAATAGTACTACCGGTCATGATTTTATTGTTATTAGTACTCGCAAGGGTATGACTTTAAAATATTTAGAAACGAAAGTTCCATTATTAACTAAAACTGCAACAGGTGTTAAAGCTTTGAAAATTAATTCTGCAGAAGATGAAGTGGTAGGAATGGCTTGTGGTAATAGTAATGATATTTATGCAATGTTAACATCAGTTGGAACAATTAAACGAATGTTATTCAATACTATTGAACAAACTTCACGAACAACAAAAGGTAATAAAGTAATAAAAGTTCCTAAAAGTAAAAGTATTAGTATTATTAAAACCTTCTTATCACCAGCAACATCTTTTATTAATATATTAACGAAAAAAGAAAAATGATTAGTGATTAAAGCAAGTGACATTAATCTTAGCAAGGTAAATGAAGGAACTGGCAAAGTAGTTGCTGATGATATTATTGCTGGTGGTAATAATTTAGTGATTGATTTAAAAACTGATGTTATTGATGCTGATATATCATCAATATCAGAAAATTTTAATACAAAAGAAAGCAACAATGGTATTTAAAATAAACTTTTTTATTGAAAATTATGAACTTTTTTAAAGAATTAGTTTTTTTGATTTTCATAATATAAATTTAAATAATAATTATAGTTAAGAGTGAATAGGATAGGACTTATATCAATGCTATAATTATTATAGTAGTGATTTAAGGAGGAAGTATAGATGACAAATAATATTATTAAATATCAATCTCTAATTAATGGTGAGTTGTATGAAAATGGTAATTGAATATCAGTTATTAACCCCACTACTAATAAAATAGCAGGCCAAGTTCCTGCCTTAACTAAAGTTGAAATTAAAAAAGTATATGAATTTGCAAAATTTGCTCAAAAAAATTGAGAACAAATGCCTATTTTAAAAAGAATTTCTTTTTTAAATTCTTGAAAACAATTAATTATTCGCGATAAATTAATACTTGCTGAATTAATGACCAATGAAATTGCTAAAGGCACAAAAGCGGCTTGCAGTGAAATTGATAGAACAGTTGAATATATGGAATATACTTTACAAGAAGCATTACGTCTTCATCCTGAATCTTATACAGGTGATAGTTGAGGAAGTATGAACAAATTAGCTATTTTTGAATACGTACCAAAAGGAATTGTTCTTGCTATTTCCCCTTTTAATTATCCGATAAATTTATCAGTCTCTAAAATATTTCCAGCACTTGTGACCGGTAATAGTGTTGTTTTTAAACCTGCAACACAAGGATCATTGGTGGGATTACACTTAGCTAAATTAGCCAAAGAAGCTAACATTCCTAATGGTGTTTTTAATGCTATAAGTGGTAAAGGTAGTGAAATTGGTGATAGTTTAGTTGAAAATGAAGCAATTAATGTTATTTCTTTTACTGGTAGTGCTGTTGTTGGTAATCGTATTTCACAGAAATCTTTAAAAGCTGATTTGATTTTAGAATTAGGAGGTAAAGATCCAGCAATAGTGCTTAATGATGCTGATCTTGAAGATACAGCAACCAAAATCATTAAAGGTGCATTTAGTTATTCAGGACAACGATGTACTGCTATTAAGAGAGTGTTAGTACAAAGAACAATTAGTAGCAAATTAATTCCAATTTTAAAAGAAAAAGTTGAAAAATTAACTGTTGGTTTGCCCACAGATGATTGTGATATTACTCCTGTTATTGATCAACCAACAGTTGATAATGCTAAAAAATTAATTAAAGATGCTTTAGATAAAGGAGCAAATTGTTTAATTGGTAATAAATTTAAAGAAAATTTAATGTGACCAACTATTATTACTGACGTAACAACAAAAATGAATTTAGCATGAGAAGAACCTTTTGCACCATTGTTGCCGATTATTATTTTTGATGAAGTAAAAGAAGCAATTAATATTACAAATGATTCACAATATGGTTTACAAGCTTCTGTTTTTACTACTAATATTAATAGTGCAATGAGTATTGGTAAATTATTAGAAGTTGGAAGTGTTAATATTAATGATCAGTCACAACGTGGTCCCGATCACTTTTCTTTTGTTGGTGTTAAGGATTCAGGTCTTGGCGTACAAGGTATTCGTCCTTCGTTACTTGCTTTTACTAGACCAAAAGGGATTGTTATTAATTGAAAAACAAAAATTTAAAAGAAAAAATAAAACTTATTTTTTTATTAAAATAGTGGTAAGATAAAAATGTAATAAATTTTTGTCCTTGTTAATTAGATTTTTATTTTTTTAACATTCTTATATAAAAAGCATAATAAAAATATTACATATCATTGTAACTTTTATTTTAAAAAGTAAGTTATTAAAATAGTACCGAGGATAAAGTACTGTTACATGAAATGCAAAAAATATGGAGGTAAATATGGCAAAACGAAAAATTGTCCTTGTTGGATGTGGAGCTGTTGGTAGTAGTTTTATTTACAGTGCCATTAATCAAGGTTTAGCCCAAGAATATGTATTAATTGATGCTTTTGAAGGTATAGCTGAAGGTAATGCGATTGATTTTGCTGATTGTCAAGCAGCTTTAGATCATCCTTTTATTTCAATTAAGGCTGGAAATTACAGTGATTGTAAAGATGCTGATATTATTGTTATTACTGCTGGAAGACCACAAAAAGATGGTGAAACAAGATTAAATATGGTAGCAGATAATGCCAAAATTATGAAGAGCATTGCTTTAGAAATTAAAAAATCAGGATTTAAAGGTGTTACTATTATTGCATCTAATCCTGTTGATATAATGACAACTGTTTATCAAAAAATTACACAATTTGATTATCATCAAGTATTAGGTTCTGGTACAATTTTAGATACCTTACGTTTACAATATTTAATTGGAGAAAAAATTGCAGTTAATCCAAAGTCAGTTGCTGCTTATGTAATTGGTGAACATGGTGATTCTTCAATGATTCCTTGAAGTTCGGTTTCGGTAGGTAATAAAATTATTTATCAACAAATTACTGAAGGTAGAATTAAAGAAAAAGATTTAGAAGAATTAAGAAAAGAAGTAGCACAAAGAGCTTATAAAATTATTAAATTAAAACGCGCAACTTTTTATGGTATTGGTGCAGCATTGGCATTATTAGTAAGAAATATCCTTGAAGGACAAAATCACGTTTTAGTAGCGGGTGCTTATTTACAAGGAGAATATGGACAGCAAGGTTTTTATATTGGTGTACCAACAATACTTTACGAAAAAGGTTGAAAAAGAGTAGTTCAGTTACCATTAACGAAAGAAGAGCAAACGGCATTTGATAAATCTTGTGCAATTATTAAAGAAACTTTAGAAACAGCTTTTGCGGCTATTAAATAAAAGATAGGAGTAGTTTATTCGTGAATACAAGTGTAGAAAATATGAATAATGAAGAAACATTAACAAGTATTGAAACTTATATTGCTGTTTATAAGTATGCATTAAAGAAAGCACAAAGTCCGTTATTAAAAACTTTTTTAATGGGTATTGCGGCCGGACTTTTTGTTGGTATTGCTTATATTGCGGCTATTTTTGGTAGTAGAGGATTAAGTGATAATGGTATTAAAAATTTAACATTTGGTTTTATTTTTACTTTAGCAATTACTATGATTGTCTTTATGGGTGGTGAACTTTTTACTTCTAATTCCATGATATTTATGCCATTAATAAAAAAACAAGTTAAGTTAACAAGAATGTTAATTAACTTACTAGTAGTATTAATTGGTAATTTTATAGGTTGTTTTATTCTTTCATTATTTACATGATGAGCAGGATTTTTTGATAATCAAGCTTTTTTGGATAATGCTGTTAGTATTTTTGATCATAAATTAGTAATGTCTTGATGAAAAGCCTTTTTTAGTGGTATATTATGTAATTTTTTAGTAGCAGAAAGTGTTTATATTTCTCATGCCACTCGTTCATCTACTGCTAAATTTTTATTAATAGGATTAGTAATTATGGTTTTTGCCTTATCTGGTTTTTCTCACGTTGTAGCAAATTCTTATGTTTGAGGATTAGGACCTTTGTTTAATATTTATGGAATTCATAGTGGATTTAATGACTTTTTACAATTTGGTTATCAAGTACAACTTCCAACCTTATTTGGTAATTTTATTGGTGGTGGTATTTTATTACCTGGTATGTATTATTTAATCTTTAGAAAAGAATTACCAAAAATAACATTATAAATATATTATTAGTTTAATATAAAAATTAATCCATTACTTTAGTTTTAAGTAATGGATTTATTAATTTTATGAAAATAAATTAATTGTAAATAGAAGTTATTTGATAAGCATATTTTAAAATTTGTCAAATTAAAGATTTTAAAAAGGAGAATGGTTTTGATAAAAAATATTTTTTAGAAAATAGATTAGAATACTTTAATATTAATTTTTTATTGCATTTATTTTTTTTGAAAATTAAAATGTAATTAACTTCTTAAATTTAAGAAGTTAATGGGGAAAAAGGGGTTTTCATCATGAAAGCATTATTAAAAACATTAAGTGTTTTAACACTTGCAACAACCGTTAGCAGTTTAAGTAGTATTTTAAATACTAATAATATAGGTACGAATGCTAATCAGTTACAAGATTTAAAATGTAATCTTCAACAAAATAAAGATGATATTTCTTTAATTAATTTGCTGAATTATACTTGCACTACAAGTATAATTCAGCACTAATGAAATAAGTGAAATAAAATTATTAAATAATCAAGAAAATAAGGGTAAATCTTCAACTAATTTTTTCGTTAAAACATTAAATAATACAAATTATGTTCTTAATATTGATGCAAATATAAACAAAATTGAGAATTTAGAAGTTAATACTAAAAGTATTCCTGATGGAATGAATGGCGAAATTAATAGATATAATAAAACAGTTAGTATTTTTACACAGTATAAAACTGATGACTTATATTGATATCAAGTGTTTTAAATAATATTATTTAAATAATTACCTAGTTACTGATATTTTTTATTTTTAATATTAGTAACATTTTTTCATATAAGGAAGTTTAAAAATAATTCCTTTATTTAATTGAACTAACTATTTAATTATGCAATAATATTTTATTGTATATAACTCAATTATTATTAAGGAGGCGCACAATGCGTGATGGATTAACTTTAAGATGTGAAGTTTGCAAAGAAGAAAATTATATTGCTGATCGTAATAAAAAAACTAAGCCTGAAAAATTAGAAACAAAAAAACATTGTTCTCGTTGTAATCAACATACACTACATAAAGAAAAGAAATAAGTTTTACTTATTTCTTTTCTTTAATTTGCAGTACAATATACTTAGTTATTAATTAATGATTTATTAAAAGGATTGAATTTAAAATGAAAAATTTAAATAAAAAAGAAATTATTGAAACAATATTAACCAAAAATAAAATAGATGCTATGTTATTTTATTCTCCCGAAAATCGCTTTTGATATAGTGATTTTATTTCAACGTTAGGTTATTTATTGATTAGCAAAAATGATGCAAATTTATTATTAGATGGAAGATATATTACTGAGGGAAAAGAAAATACCAAAAATGTTAAATGCATTCAATTTAGTAATATTTTTTCTTCATTGAAAGATTTATTAAAATCACAAAAAATTAAAAAAATTGGTTTTGAAGCAGAATATATTACTATTGCTCAATTAGAAAGTTGAAAGCAAGAAATTAAAGATATTGAATTTGTTCCAATTTATGTTAGTTCACTAAGAATGATTAAAGATGAAATCGAAATTGCACGAATTGCAAAAGCTTGTGCTATTGGTGATTTGGCTTTTAATGAAGTTTTAAACTTTATCCGACCTGGTGTTAGTGAAAAAGATGTTGAAGATATAATATTACGTTCATTTGTTAAAAATGGTGCAACAAAAGCATCATTTGATACTATTGTTGCTTCTGGAGAAAGAGGAGCAATGCCTCATGGTAAAGCTAGTAATAAAAAAATTGGCAATAATGAGTTAATTACTTGTGACTTTGGTTGTGTATATGAAGGTTTTTGTTCAGATATGACTAGAACTTTTGCGATTGGTAAAGTTAATCCAAAATTAATTGAAATTCATGAAATAGTTAAGTCAGCACAAATGGCAGGAATTAAGGCTGTAAAGCCGGGTATAGCTATTGGTGAAATTGATAAGATTTGTAGAGAATATATTAAAGAAAAGGGTTATGAACAATATTTTACTCATGGTACTGGTCATGGACTTGGTATTGAAATTCATGAATCACCTTGAGTTATTAAAAATGAATCTACTATTTTAGTTCCGGGAATGGTTATTACTGTTGAACCAGGTATTTATATCCCTAATTTAGGTGGTGTTAGAATTGAAGATGATATTTTAGTTACCAAAGATGGTTATCAAATTTTAACAAAATCATCTCGTGAAATTGATATTTGAAAGGAGAAAAAATAAAAATGATTAACGTTAATGATTTTAAACCAGGAATTACTTTTTTACATAATAAAACTGATATTTTAATAGTTATTGAATCAGCACATTCTAAAAGTGGACGTGGACAAGCGCATGTGAAAGTAAAAGCAAAAAATTTAAGAACACAAGCTATTATTAGTATTACTTTTACTGGTGGTGATACAGTTTATCCAGCTATTATTGATAAACGACCAGCAATTTATAGTTATGATGATGGTATGTATTCAGTTTTTATGGATAATGAAGATTATAATGAAATTAGGATTGATCAATCACGCTTATCATGAGAAAAAAAATTTTTAGTTCCTGGTAATGAAGTATCATTAAGGGTTTATAAAAATTTAGAAATATTAGGTATTGATTTACCTCCTTCGGTAGTATTAGCGGTTGTTGATGCTCCACCAGGAGTAAAGGGAAATAGTGTTTCTAATACAACAAAAACAGCTATTTTAGAAACTGGTTTACAATTACAAGTACCAATGTTTATTAATAATGGTGATAAAATTGTAGTAAGTACAGATGAAGGGAAATACAAAACTCGCGCTTAAGAAAGGTGAATATTATGGAAATACTTATTGAAGAAAGTAAAGTTGGAACATTAAAATTATCTTCGTCAATTATTAAAAAATTTATTTATATGTTATTAATTAATGATAACTATCAATTAACATTAGAAGATGTTGAAGTTCTAATGTTAGAAACAAATGATATTACTGCTATTAATAATAATATTGTTGTGCGAATAAAATTAATTGTTAATCCAAATGAAGATTTAGTAAATTTAAAAAATAAAATTAATAATTTAATTTTAAGACGTACTGAATCAGCTTTAAATTTATTTTTATTAAATATTCATATAATATTTATTGCTCAAACTAAGGAAGTAGAAATCAACAATGCAAGAACAAAAGAAGATAACCCAGCATCATAAAAGAATTGGCATGATGGAAGTATTATATCAATATTTCCTTGAAGGCCAATCACAACAATCGTTTAAACAATTTCTTTTTGAAGAAGAAGGTAAGAGTTTAATTACTGAACAATGTGAGATATTAAATAAAATAATTGATTATGAATATGATTTAATAGATTTAATCAATAATAATTTAAAACAAGGATGAGATTTTGAAAATTTAAAACCAATTGAACAAGCAATTTTAATTTTAGCAGTGTATGAAATTGTCCATACTAAAACAGATAAAAAAATTATTATTAATGAAGCTATTATTATAACTAAAGCTTATTGTCCAAATGATGCTTATAAATACATTAATGGTGTTTTAGATAAAATAAATAAGTAATTATAACTAGTATATGATTGAATTTAGTTAATAACTATATTTCTAATATAAATATATTATATTATTTTAAAGATAATTTTTTATTTTATAATCCAATATTTTTGTTCAATATAACTATTTTTTTAAAATTAATAGTTAAAAAATAAAAAAATAAAGTATAATATACTTTAATAAACTTAATATAAGTTTTTACCCATTGTTTTTTAAAGCAAATGGGTTCTTTTGTTTTTAAAAAGGAGAAGTATATATGCCATTAACTAAAGAAGAATCTTTTTTAATATTAGATAAAGAAATTAAAGAATTAGATGAAAAAATATCTTATATTGATAAAAAAAATACAGAATTAAAATTAAATATTTCATTAATCAAAGAGGAGGAATTTTTTACATTAGATGAAGAAATCAATGAATTAACTGGACAAATATTTGATGAAGAAGATAAAAATATAAAATTAATTGGAGAAATTAAAGTATTAGAAAAAATATTAAAGTTCTAGAAAAACAAAAAAACCAAAAAAATTGAAAACTAACTTTTTTAAATGTATTTACTTTTGGTATTTTTAAATATTATAAAAATAGCTGAATTATACTTGTAAGTGCAAGTAAATAAAATTGCAAAAAATTCTCATATAAAAATTTCATAATGCTAAATTTAGTTTAGAAAAAAGTAAGGAGTTTTTATATGAGTTATAAACATCTTGGCATAGATGAAAGGATTTATATTGAGAATCAATTGAAATTTAAATTTAAAATTAGTGAAATAGCTAAAAATCTTAATCGAAGTATTAGTACTATTATTCGAGAAATTAATAGAAATAAAGATAATAATCATTATTTTTCATTAATTTCACAAAATAAAGCTGAAAATCGAAAACAATCACATATTAGTTTTCATAAGTTTAAAAATAAGAATTTAGTAAAATATGTACAACAAAAATTACTATTAGGTTGATCACCTGAACAAATTTATGGCAGAATTAAAAATTTTCATAAAGAGTGAGTTATTAGTTTTAAAACAATTTATACTTGAATTTATTTTGGAATGCTTGATAAAGTTACTAGTAAAAATTTAAGAAGAAAAGGTAAAAAACGAAAATCTAAAGAAAATAGTGACAAGTTTAATGGTAAATCAATTAAAGAACGAGATATAAATGTTAATGATCGTATAACACTTGGTCATTGAGAAGGAGATACTATAGTATCATCACGAGGTAAAAGCAAATCATGTTTAATAACTTTAGTTGAAAGAGTATCACGATTTACTTTAGCAATATTAGTTAAAAACAGAACTACTAAAGTTATTAATAAAAATGTCAGTTATTATTTATCAATTCTTCCTAAAAACATTGTTAAAACTATTACTTTTGATCGTGGCAAAGAATTTTCAAATTGACAACAACTTGAAAAAAATTTAGATGTAAAAATTTATTTTGCCAATCCATATTCACCTTGACAAAGAGGTACTAATGAAAATACTAATGGTTTAATTAGAGAAAAATTTCCTAAAAAATTTATTTTTTCAAAAACAAAAATGAAGTTCATAAATTTATATTGTCTTTAAATCAAAGACCGAGAAAAATATTAAATTATCTTTCACCAATCGAATATTTGGATAGAAAAATAATTTAGTTGCACTTACCTTTACAATTTAGCATTAAATATAATTAATTATCAATGATATTATTGGCAATTAAATATAATAAATAAGTAACATTATGTACTTATTTATTTCAATGTTATAATTATTTTAAGATTAAATTTAAAAATATATAATTAGATTGGAAGTAAAAAATGATTCCCGAATATCGATTATTTAACCATCTTTTGCTTTTAAAAAGTAATTATTTTTTTAAGCGCGAAATTAAAAAAAAATTAGGTCATTTAAAAGCAAAAGATTATCGTAATACTTATAACTTAATATTTAATAGTAATCAAAATTTAATGTTTATGAAAATAGTAAGTGTTTATTTATATTTTAATAAAATTTCTTATAAAGAATATTTAAGATTAGTTGCAAATTTTATATTAACTATTTCTGCTTTAATTCCTACTTTTAAGCGTCAAGAAAAACAGTTAGATGATTATCAAAATGCCAAGGAACTTTTATTATTACTTGGATGTAAAGACCAAATAAAAGTTTGGTTTGATGATACTTCAAAAGTAGTATTACCTGATTTTTTGGTAAATAATTCTAATTTGAAAAAAGAAAGTTTGCTCATAATTAAAAGATTGGTAAATATTAGTGGTAATATTTTTATTAATTTAACTAAGAATGAAACAAACATAAAAAATAATTATGAGTTTGGAAGTTTATTAATGTTATTTTACTTGTTGGATTTAGAAACTAGAAAAACATTGCTGACAAAAGATAGTACTGATTTAAATTTAAAAGCTTTTTTTTCATATGAAACTTTATTTACTAATAAGTTGATAATTTTAGATGAATTGGTTAAATTTGCTATTCGCTTAGAACAAACTAATTTTAATTTTTATATTAGAATAATGAATTATTCTTTGTTAGGAAATTATCAATAAATTAAGGAGAAAAAATATGAATAATTATGATATAAAAGTTGAAAATATTAAAAGTAAATTTTTAAACTTTAATAAAGATATTATTATTGCTTTACCTTCTATTTATGATCAAAATATTGCTTATGAAGTTTATTTAGTTTTTGATGGTAAAGATATGTTACTTAATAGTAATAGTAATATTTTATTTGAAAATAATAGTAATTGTATTTTTATTGGTATTGGTAGTACCAATAATATGACTCGTTTTAATGATTTAGCAACTTATACCAATGATGATGTAAAAATATTAATGACAAAATATTTTCCTGAATTAAAAAAAAGTAACATTGATTTTCTTGGTGGTAATGGTAAAAATTACTTAGAATTTATTATTAATGAGGTTATACCATTTGTTATTAAAAAGTTTAATTTAAAAATTAAAAATTTAAATGCCATTGGTTGTTCTTTGGGAGCATATTTTTGTTTACAAATGTTATATTTATCAAAATTACAATTTACAAAATTATTATTATTTTCGCCAGCAATTTGATTTAATTCACAAATTATTGAAGATTTAAAAACTAAAGTTTTAAATAATAATCAACCTTTAATAGTTGAACTATGGGTAGGAAAAAAAGAACCAAAGTTTTTTGAAGGCAAATTAGTAACAAATTATGAAAGTAATACTATTGAATTAAAAAAAATATTAACTAATGGAAAAATTACTACTAATTTAGTAATTGATGAAAATGGTAGTCATGGTTTTAAATGATGAATTAAATATATTAATGAAAATCCTTTAATTCTTATTACCTAATTGAAACTATGGTTTTTCTTTTTTTCTAAAAATATTATTAATTTTTAGAATTAAAATAATACTTGCAAAAAATAATACAATAGTATTAGTTGTAATAATAGCAGGTTGATTAGACAATATTGCAAAAATAATTCATGTTATTGCTGATAGTACCAAAATAATATACATATATAATGATAATGATTTTGTATCTCTGGTGCGAATTATTTTAAAACTTTGAGGAATTAAAACAATACTAGTTAAAATTGCTCCAATCCAAGATAAAATATTAATTGTAAGTTCCATATCTTTCTCTCCTAAATTCTTACTATATTTTAGTATTCTAAATGTTATTATAAGATATTAATGGTTAAGTTGATAGTAAAAATAATAATTTTAAGTATAATTATTTTAATAAATTAATATATGGGAGGAAAAATGAGCAGAAATAATAGTATTATAATGTTTAATGAGAATGAATGCTAAATTGTAAAGGTAAGTGCAACTAAATTATTTTTCTATCCAAATATTCGATTGGTGAAAGATAATTTAATATTTTTCTCGGTCTTTGATTTAAAGACAATATAAATTTATGAACTTCATTTTTGTTTTTGAAAAAATAAATTTTTTAGGAAATTTTTCTCTAATTAAACCATTAGTATTTTCATTAGTACCTCTTTGTCAAGGTGAATATGGATTGGCAAAATAAATTTTTACATCTAAATTTTTTTCAAGTTGTTGTCAATTTGAAAATTCTTTGCCACGATCAAAAGTAATAGTTTTAACAATGTTTTTAGGAAGAATTGATAAATAATAACTGACATTTTTATTAATAACTTTAGTAGTTCTGTTTTTAACGAATATTGCTAAAGTAAATCGTGATACTCTTTCAACTAAAGTTATTAAACATGATTTGCTTTTACCTCGTGATGATACTATAGTATCTCCTTCTCAATGACCAAGTGTTATACGATCATTAACATTTATATCTCGTTCTTTAATTGATTTACCATTAAACTTGTCACTATTT
Organism: Spiroplasma endosymbiont of Nomada ruficornis; assembly: GCF_964030795.1. Lineage (NCBI taxonomy): Bacteria > Bacillati > Mycoplasmatota > Mollicutes > Entomoplasmatales > Spiroplasmataceae > Spiroplasma > Spiroplasma endosymbiont of Nomada ruficornis. Next base: position 572,333 of record NZ_OZ034962.1, read on the forward strand.
TCTTTAGATTTTCGTTTTTTACCTTTTCTTCTTAAATTTTTACTAGTAACTTTATCAAGCATTCCAAAATAAATTCAAGTATAAATTGTTTTAAAACTAATAACTCACTCTTTATGAAAATTTTTAATTCTGCCATAAATTTGTTCAGGTGATCAACCTAATAGTAATTTTTGTTGTACATATTTTACTAAATTCTTATTTTTAAACTTATGAAAACTAATATGTGATTGTTTTCGATTTTCAGCTTTATTTTGTGCAATTAATGAAAAATAATGATTATTATCTTTATTTCTATTAATTTCTCGAATAATAGTACTAATACTTCGATTAAGATTTTTAGCTATTTCACTAATTTTAAATTTAAATTTCAATTGATTCTCAATATAAATCCTTTCATCTATGCCAAGATGTTTATAACTCATATAAAAACTCCTTACTTTTTTCTAAACTAAATTTAGCATTATGAAATTTTTATATGAGAATTTTTTGCAATTTTATTTACTTGCACTTACAAGTATAATTCAGCAATTTCTAATATAATTTAAATTTTTAAATTGATTAAAATTAAAAATTTGTATAGTATTTTAATTATTATTTTTATATTTTCATTTCTAAAAATTTATCTTTACATTTAATTAAAAATAGTGTATTATATTTAAGTTGTTGATTAATTCGCAATTTTTTTTTAAGATATGATTGATAAAAAAATATCAAAAAGTTGTTAATGATGTCAAAGAAATAAATAATATCATGAAATTATTTGACAACTTTTAATTTTAGAAAAATTAGATGAATTAATACTTTAAAATGTAAGTAAGTATATTATATATAAATAATAAATAAAACTAATCCTTTTTTAAAATAATCCTCTTTTAGAGGTTATTTTTCGGGTTATAATTATCATTTTTTCTAAATTTATTCAAAATTTATTTTTAAGGAGAAATATATGAGTTTTACAGAACTAAATTTAAAACAAGAATTAACTGCTGCTATTGCTAAATGAGGTTATACTACCCCAACACCAATTCAAAAGAAGACAATTCCAGTTTCTTTACAAAAAAAAGATATTATTGGAAAAAGTCATACCGGAACCGGAAAAACTGCTGCTTTTGTCTTACCTATATTACATAATTTAGATATAAAATTATATCGTAATCAAGCCATTATTGTTTGTCCAACTAGAGAATTGGCAATCCAAGTTGCTAAACAAGTAAAAAAATATGCTTATTTTTTAAATGGTGTTAATGTTGCTTTATTATGTGGTGGTGTTAATATTAGAAATCAATTATATGATTTAAGAACTAGTAATATAGTTGTTGGAACACCAGGAAGAATTACTGATCATATTAATCGTGGTAGTTTAAGATTAAATTCAATTAAAACATTAGTTTTAGATGAAGCAGATGAAATGTTAAAAATGGGATTTAAAAAAGATATTGATTTCTTATTTGAGAATTCACCACAAAATATTCAAACTGTCCTTTTTTCAGCAACAATGTCAAAACCAGTTTTAAAAATTGCTGATGATTATCAAAATAATCCAGTTAGTATTACTGTTGAAGATGAAAGTCAAAAATTACAACAAGCAAATATTAAACAATATTATTTTGATTGTCGTAATATAACAAAAGAAACTGCATTAGTTACTTTATATCAAAAATTACAACCACAATTAAGTATTGTTTTTTCAAATACAAAAGCTTTTACTAACAAAATTGCACAATTATTAGAACAAAATAATATTAAATGTGCTGTTATTAACGGTGATAAAAGTCAAAGAGAACGTATGGAAGCAATGAGACAATTTAAAAATGGTAAGGTTAAAGTATTAATTGCTACTGATGTTGTTGCTAGAGGAATTGACATTAATGGCATTGATTATGTTTTTAATTATGATATTCCACGTGAATATGAATACTATACTCATCGTATTGGTAGAACAGCTCGTGCTGGAGCACAAGGAACTGCTATTACTTTAGTAAGTAATAGAGTTCAATATAATGAAATTCAAGAAATTCAATATTATCAAAATCATGAAATTACTTTACTAGATACTACAGGTTGAGATTTGCCTAAAAATGTTGTTAAAGTACCAACTAAATTAAATTTTTCATCTCATAATAATAGAAATGATTTTAAACGTAATGTTGATAATAATTCAAAATGAAAAAGAAAACCAAAATATTAAAAGGGCGGTTATCAAAAATCCGGAATAAATTAAATCTTATATAGTCTTATTATATTTTAGACAAGAAATAATTTGGATTTTTATGAAATTGTATTTAAATAATATAATTTTTTTTAAAATATTGCAACTAAAATACTTATAATTAAATTGGGAGCGTACCGAAGATGTCGATAAATAAAAATTTTTAAAAATAACTCCTTTCTTTTTTAAACTATTAAATTAAAAAATAAATGACAAAAGACGAGAATAAAATTCTTGTCTTTTTTTGTAATTGTAAAATTTTAAAATTTTTAATAACCGTCTTTAGCACTATTATCAACACGTGTTAGGGAAATAAAAAAGTGAACTACAACATAGTTGTTAAAAATAGTAGCTAGCATGTGGACTTGCATGGATAAATAAAAAGTGGAGTGATACCTAATAAAATATACTAACCAGAAATGGTAATTCTTGGGGTGGGAGCGAATTGGAAACTAGTATATATAGACCCGGAGTGGGGACCAACTATTATTCTTTATTTAACCAACCTTGCCACTACCAAGTGAGCAAGTGTTGGTTTTATTTTTTATTTTTTTTTGAAAAATTTTTGGGCGAGAAAATAAATTTCAAACTTGTAAAAAAAATTGAGCGGGACCGGTTCAATTAAAATATTAATTTGCTAAACGCAAATTAAATAAATATTGAATCGAATGCCTCAATGTTTTTTAAAATTTCACAATTTATTTTTGAGCCCAGAATTGCTGGAATGAATAAAACAAATAGTAGTATTATTAATAATCTAAGAATAAAAATATATGTTCTTTATGCTAGAAGCAACAGAACATATTAGGAAAGGATTATTATGCAAATAGAATTTAAAAAAGAACAAATTGTTAAAGATAAACCACCATCTATTCTTATTGATTATGTTGAATATAAATTATCTCTTCCAAAATGAATGATTAAAAATAATTCTTTTATTGTTGATAACAGTTGCACATATTGAGTTTTTAATTTAGAAAATATTAAAAAATAATTAAGTGGTAATGAATTAATAAAGTTATTAGAACCATATATTAAAGACCAAAAAATAACTGTTAATAAACCAACTGCTCCAAAATAATATTATCTTAATGATATAAAACTTGAACAATTAACATTTTATGAACAGCATAATAGTTGATTTATGGGTGAAATAACAGATAACAAAACTAAAATTACTAATCCTTGTTTTAAATATAACATTACGTGAGAAGAAAACAGAAAAGGTTTTAAAATAAATAATCCATATAAACATGATGATTTACCAATTAATTATATAGTTACTTCTTATAAGGAAATTTCAACTCATAATGAAAAAGTATTTTTGTTGAACATGTAAACAAAATAAATTAGATTATTTATTCTTTAATACTAATGATATAAAAACAAGAAAATATTTTTTAAGAGATAAAAATAGTAAAGCAATTTGTTATGACTGTATTTTAAATATTAGGTTAAGTAGGAGGTATAAATATGAATAAAGAAAAAATACTTGAATATCTTAAAGATGAATGAGAATGAAATAAAGAAATGAGAGACGATGAAAAAGTAACTAAACTTTGAAAAAGTTGTTTTAATGGAAGATTAAATCTTATATCTCAATTAAATCAAAAAATTAAAAATGGTGAATTTGATTAATAATGCAATATGACTTAATTATTGGGATTGACCCCGCTGGTATTGGTAATAATGGAATTGTTATATATTCAAATGAAACAAATAGGATTATTTATACAGAAACATTCAACACAACACATGTTTTTGAAAGTAAAAATCGTTATAAAAGAATATTATCAATAATCAAAGAACAATTTTTTGAAAACAAAATATTAGTTATTGTAGAAAATTTCTTTTTAAGTTCAAAACAATTATTAACTAATCCATTAGCAACTCCTAAAATTATTGGTTCATTAATGGTATTAGTACAAGATGTTTTCAACTGAGATTATCTAGAAAACCAACCAAAAAATAAAAATAAAATAACAAATTATAAAGGAAATATAAAATTAACAAAACATGAACAAGATGCATATAAACACATTCAATACTATTTAAGGAATTATAAAAATGAAAGATAAAGCCAATTATGTCAAATTAACAGTAAAACTAAGTAACACTATTGAAGCAAAATATTACGAAAAAGGTAATAAAGAATTATATTATAGTGTTCGTGGTCAATGAAATGGTTTAAACTATGTTACTTTAATTTTTAATAATCCAAAATTTTATAACCGATGTATTTTATTAAACAAAAACGATGAAATTATTGTCACTGGTCAAATTTTTAATACTTTAAACATTCCTAAAATCGTGTATTTTGTTCAATTAATGTTAAATGATTTAAAAAATGAAAAGAGTAAAAAATGATATGATGAGAAATTTTATTAATAGCACCAATATTAATAACAAGTATAACACTAATAATATTTTTAATATTTATTATTAAAGAATTAAAAAATGAATATAAAGTATTAAAAATATTAAGTGAAATTGCTAATCAAATTGAAAATAAGGAGAATAAATAATGAAATGTTTTCTTTGCATGCATGGAGAAATATATTCTCCAAAAACCTTGTATAAAATAAAAAAATTGAAAAAAATAATTTACCAAGATAGAGATATTGATAGTGAAGATTTTAAGAAAAGATATGAATATCTTTTAAAAAAATTAGGTGATGGTGATAATCAAATTATTTGAATAAATTTCTTAATAAAGCAAGAAAGAAATAATAGAAAGGAGAATAAATAATGAATAAAGAAGTATGTTGTGAAGATTGTTGTGTATGTGATAAAAAACATGATTTATTTACTTGCGAAAAAAACTGCTGAGAAATGTATGTGAACATTGTTATCAAGGTGATAAAGAACATAGAAATAAAGTTGATGAAATTAATAAATCAAGACATAAAAATTGTATTAATAAAGAAAGATTTATGCAATATCTTAAAAACACATATCGCTTAAACGGATATTATGAAGAAGTTTATAAACCAATTAAAACCAGAATTAAAGACCGGTGATTTGATAATGACTAATTATTTACTTTCAATTGACCCAAGTATTAAAAATACTGGATTTACTTTATGAAAAAAAGTTTATTTACATGATAAATATGATTTTTGAAATTGAAAACCAATATTTGTTAAAAGTTATAATTTAAAAGAATATGATGGACAAAGAAAATTTTATTGAGATATAAAAGTTAATGATAATGAATTGGATTTAATTATTGAACGTGGTACTTTTAATTCAAAAAATGGTATTGGTTATGAAACTCAAGAACATTTACGTGGTTTTATTGCAGGACAATTTAATAAATTATTAACAAAAGATATGTTAATAAGTCCAAGTGAATGAAAGAAATGATATGAACGTTATGACCCACCTATTTTTTGATTAAGACCTTGAGATAAAGAACTAAGTATATATGTTGCTGAAGAAATTATTAAAGAAATAATTGAAATATAAAAATATCAAATCATGATGAAGCAGATAGTTTATTAATTGGTTGATATTATTTAAATAAGGAGAATAAATAATGAATAAAGAAAAATTACTTAAATATATGAAAGATATAATTAAATGAACTAAAAAAATTAATTATACAAACTCTGATTTGGACAAAAATATTTTAAATTTATTAATTGAAAAAATAGAAAAAGGTGAATTTGATAATGACTAAATTAACAGATTTATTTGGTCAAGATAAAATAGAAATATTTTCACCAAATCCCAAAGATTTAACAGATAGTAATGATATAAAAGCAATTATTTTATGAAAATATCCTAATGTTATTGCTGAATATTTAGTTGTTTCTCAACCACATGCAAATACTGCTATTTTAGTTGGTGATAACGTTCACTATACAGGTTGAGTTGAAGTGTTTATTAAACCAAAAAATGAAGGAGTAAATGAAAATGCCAAATGACACGAATGTACAATCAAATAACTATACTTTATTAAAAATAATAAGAATTGGAATAAGTCCATTATCAGCAATGATTGGTACAAGTGCTTATTATGGTCAAATTATTGGTAATCCAGTATTAGGAAGTATTAATGCTTTATTATTTAGTAAAAAGTTAGGAATTGATATATGAAACTTAAATCAAATGCCAAGTACTAAAAAGAAAATATTAAATTCAAGTAAAAAAAATATTATTAGGTTTAGGAACTATTGGTTTAATTAATTATGCAAAATTTACAAAAATCAATCCTAATCCTGAACCACCACCTTGATTAACAACTACTACCACAGAAACACCACCATGACCATTATTATTAACTAATGATAATAAACAACAAATGGATTGAGATACATATATTAGTTTAAGTACTTATGGTATATCAAATCTAATTGGTGGGTTAAGTGAACTAATACCTAATAGATTTGAAGTAATAAGAAAAATATGTAATATGGCAACTAGTGGATGTCTAATTTCAAGTGGTGTAGCTATGGGTATAAATAATGATTTTAATAATGCTTATGCAGTACCAACAATAGTTGCTGGTGCAAGTGAAATTATACATAATTTATTACCTATGGAAACTACAAATTATAATCAAGAAATGCAAGAAACATCATTTACAAATGAAACAAGAAGATTAATTAATAGTGATGCTATTAGTAATAATAGTGGAAGTAGTGATGTTTTATATGAAAGACCAACTACATATGATAGTTTATAAAGGAGATGATAACTAATGAATAAAGAAAAATTGATTGAATATTATAACAATGAAATTCAGACATATAAAGAAAGAATGGAACAATTAAATAAAGAAATATCTTTATTGGTAACTATTATAAGTAATTCAAAATCCATGATTGAAAGAATTAATAATGGTCAATTTGACGAATAATTAAAAATAAATAATTGAAAGGAAATAATTGAAAATGAAAGAATTTTTACATGAATTAATTATTATTGGAACAAGTGTAGGAACATTAATTTGTAGAGAATTAATTGTTTGATTGAAAAGATTTATTACAACTCCAAAACATATTAGAAGAAATAATAAAGTGATGAAACATCAAAAAAAATTAGCAAAACTTAATGAAAAAATTAATGGAAAAGAAAATAAATAATAAAGGTGTGATTTAAATGTTAGAAAATGAAACTAATGTTGAACAAAATACTGAACCTTTAATTGAAAATAATAATTTACAACAAGAGCAAGAAATTAAGATTGTTGAATTAGAAAATAAGTTAAATAAACTTAATCAAGAAATTAAAGAAAAAGAAATAATTAATATATTTAAAAAATATCAAGTTAAAAAAGAATTTTATGAATTTTTAAAATTTAAAACAAGTAATATAGAAAATTCAAAAATTGAAGAAACTATTAAAAAAATGATTAAAGAACAACCACTATTTAAAGAACCAATTAATACAGGTGGTAAACAAGAAACAATATTAACAAATCAAGAAACTTCAATAAAAAGTAGTTTATTAGATTATAAAAAGAAAAATAATTTATAAAAGAAAGGAAAATTTAAAATGCCAAATCCAGTGCCATTTAAACAAAATTTAGATAATACTACAAAATTAGTAGAAACACCTGAATTTATAGAATTTTATAAACAATCAAATAGTCCATGAGCAAGTTTTTTTCCAATTGAAATGGTTAATTCTACAAAAATTGAATTTATAGTTAAAAAACCAAAAGACCCAACATTCAAAATACTTCATTGAAATGATAAAAGTAAAGGATTAGAAGTTGGTTATGTTGATACTGATAAAATTATTAAAGAAATTACAAAAGAAGCTAGTACAGGAGAAATGATTGGTGAAGTTGATTTATTTGCAGATAATGGGCAAAATTTACTAGAAAGTATGCAATATGAAGTTGCTAATGATTTAGCAGATTATTTAGCAAATAATGATACAAATACAATTGCTAAATCTGCCAAAAAAGTAATCATTACTGATACAACACCAGTAGGATATTTAAAATCAATGTTATCAGCATGAAATACTTTATTTCAATTAAGAAATAGTAATAATTGTAAATTTTTTATAACAAATAGTCTTTATGATACTTTAGTTTATTTAGCAGATAATAAAGGTTTAATTACTGATAATCAACTAGCACAACAATTAAGATTAAATGGAACAAATTTATATATTAAAGGTGTATTATGTCAAATTGTTATGGATGATTATATGACATTTAAAAATACTGAAAATAAAAATCAAATTATGAATTTTGTTTTAGCAACACCAAAAGCAATGAAAAGATATATGTTACAACAAACTAGTATATATGTTGAAGATATTAAAGATGGTAAAGTTCCAAAAAGATATTTAGTTGGTGGACAAGTAACAGGAGAATCTATTCCTTATATGTCAAACTCAGAAACAGAATCAAGATGAATGTTATGTGGTATTGTTAATAAAAAATATTTAAGTGAAGAAATTACAACATTAACAACTAATATTACTGCTGATACTACTAAAAAGAATAAATTATTAGATACAACAATTAAAAATACAACTGAACTAAATAATTTAAATCCAAATTTAACAACTCCAATTATTAATTATTTTAGTGATGCCCAAGGTCAAGTGGATGTAAGTAATCAAAACCAAAAAGCAGGAGATTTATATGTAGTAATCACTACTAATGACACTGATAAAAATTATCAAGGTTCAACAAATCCTATAAAAATAACTCTTAAATAAGGATAATTATTATGCCAATTGGTACAACTAGTACAGCAATACTTTTAAACATAAATAAACCAAAACATACTAGAACAAGTCAACAACAAGAACATAAAAGTTGATGATGAGAAATTTTAGAAATGATTGGTGTACAAGTAATAGCAGTAGCACTTGCTCCTTTTACTGGTGGATTAAGTGAAAGTTTAGCACTTGGTTTAGGTGCAAGTGATTTACTTGCTAGTATTAGTGCTGTTGGTGTAGAGTTTTTAACTGATTTTACTATTAATCAAGTTTATGATTATTTAAAAGGAAATGTTACACCATTAAATACTTTTTTTAATATATTACCTGCATTTGCTGGACTTAATAGAATTAGTCGTGGTTATCGTACAACTAAATTTATTAGTTTAGCAGAAAAAACTAAAACATTAGAACAAATTGGCATTAAAAAAGCAAAAAATTTACAAGAAATCATTAGTCAAGTAAGTGGAAAAGAAATTTTAACAGATAAAATTATTGGAAATAAACGTTATTTATTTAATTATAACCATGCTCCAAATCGCGAAACAATAATACAAAATTTAGGTTTTGTTGCTGAAAGACAATATAAAAATAATTTTGCAAAATTAGAAGTACAAGAATTAAAAAATTATTTATTATTACAAAATGAATTAATAAAGTTAAGTCCACAGTTAACTCCTAAATTTAAAATTAAAGATATTGATAAAGCAAACAATTTTTTACAAAAATATAATACTGATTTAAAAGAAGTATTAAAAATGAACCAACATGACTGATTAAATTTAGTTCATACAATACATGCAGAAAATAGATATGGAAAATCTTTAATTTTAGATTTACAAAAAATTCGTGCTAATGCAATTAAATTTAATTTTAAAAATAGTTCAATTCATAAATTAGTATTAAAAGCAAATCAAACTTTTAAATATTTTGATATTAAATTTTATTTTAAAAAAGGTTTAAATAAATTTTGAAAAGATACTTCATATTTTGAAAAAATAAGAATAAATATTTATAAATTACAAGAGAAATTCGAAAAATTAGAAAAACAAGCATTTGAAAAAATTAATAAATTAAAAGAAAAAACAATTGATGTATTTACAAGTGCTGAAAAGAAAGCAATTAAACATGCACAATTAATTCCATTAAATTCACCAGTATTTATGGCTTGTAAAATTCAACCTTTATCATTAGATAAATGTGGAATTACTATTTATCATCGTAATCCTAAATATAAACCAATTGTAGTTATTGATAGTATTATCAAAGCAGAAACTTTTGTTATTCAAATACATCCATTTCATTGATATAGATGATATAGCGGTTGATATATTGGATATGGAGTTAGTCAAAATAAATGATTAAAAAGTATTGCTTTTGCTCTACCAGTTGTACAACAAATGATTAAAGATAGTTTTAAAATTTATAGGCAAATATTAAGGACAATTAGAACTTATCATAAAGTAGTTAATGTTATTAATAATCCTATTGATAATGTCAATAAATCATTTAAAAGGGTGGGTTTAAAATTATCAGTTAATACTGTATTTGGTACTGGATTGTTAAGACATTTAGAAAAATTTGCATATAATCAAGTTGTAAAAAAAGGAAATAAAAAATTACAAAAAGAAATTATACATATATCACATAGAAAAACTAAATCAAAAACCAAACGTTATAAAAAAGCATTTTTTAAGGAATGATAAAATATGATTAATAAACTTTGAACTGGTGTCAGTTTAGAAAATTATAATAACTGATATCCATTAACTGGAACAATTACAGAAACACCACGACAATATATAAATACATGACCAAATGTTGATGATTGATTTAAAACATTTGCTATTCGTGCTCAAAATGATATTAATGCTTATCTTGATTTTATTTTATCTAAATTTCCTTTTGATAGTTTTAAAGATGAATTAATTAAAGAAACTTTAAGAGATATGGTTTATGTTATGGTTGAACATTGAGTATTTAATCGTACACCAATTGAATTTAATGTTGATGCTACTATTCAATTTAATAATGGTAATCAATTTAGTGCAAGTAGTACTCCTACGATTAATATTTGAGATTTAGCACCTAGTAGAATGAAAATATGAGCAAGATTAACAGAATTAAAACAAATATTTTCAAATTATAATAATGATGAAATAGATGTTGAAAAAATTGACTTAAAAGCATTTTATACTAGAAACCAAGTTAATGAATTAATTCAAGAACAAAAAGAATTTACATTATCAAAGCAAATAAAATTATATGATGATACCATTAATGGTAATAAAAATGAAACATATAGGGGACCAGTTACAAATTTAATAAATAAAGGTTATGTTGCAACAGAATATGACTCAAAAACTGAAACTATGATTTTAGATTGACCTAATGAAATTGGAACATTACCACCTGATGTTTTACAAAACAATCCACAAATTGGTGATTATACACATGCACCAACTTGTGATTTTTCTGCTAAACAACAAAAACGAATTACTACAAATGAAAATGAAATTACCAAATTAAATAGTGAATTAATTAAAACAAACGAAAATATTAATGATGTTAAAAATAATTGATTTAATATTGAAACTAGTCCCTTATGAAAAAAAGTTGAAAATAATAATATAGAAATATTTAAATGATATTTTATTAAAATCAGTTATCAATATTCAACAGAAAATAACTTTATGAAATTTTATAAAGTAATTAAAATTTATTTAAATAATGTTTTTAACGAATTTGAATTGTTAAATGTTGATTCCATGACTTATGGAGAACAAATACAAAATAAAAATATTTTAAATATTGGAACTATTTACTATAACAATAAAAAGAAACAATTTAGTGGTGGTGGTAATTCTTATCCTGAACTTGGAAAAATTAATTTAATTGGTGATATAGAAGAAATATATCAATATCAAGGAATAGATACACCAACTGAATTTATAGCAGAAGAAAATACTGAACATGATTATTATACAAAACTAGAAACAAATCAATTATTAGATAAAAAACAAGATAAGTTAATTGCTGGTGAAAATATTAAAATTGATGAAAATAATAAAATTAGTGCTACTTGCGGGAAAACTGATTTAACTGATTATTATAAAAAAGAAGAAGTAGATAAAAAATTAGACAATAAAATGGATAAAGACCAATTCAAATATGCTTTTTCTATAAATACTATTGGTACTGAAATTCCTAATTTAGAAACTACTGATAAAACTGTTGCTGGTGCTATTAATGAAATTATCAAAAAACAACCACAACCAATTCCAATTCCTCCAAGTAGTTCAATTTGAAAAGAAGTAGGAATAAGAGAAAAAAATAAATGAGATAATTGACAAATTACTTATGATTTTATAGTTAATAAAAGATATAAAGTTTATTATTCTTGAAATATATATAATAATGTTTTTGCAATTAAAGAATTTATTATAACTAATACAAAAATAGCAGGTGTACCAATAGAAGTTTTTAACAATAATACTAATGTCTTAGTTTTATCAGTACAACACTCAAAATTTATTACTATTTATTCTTTAAAAGGTAGCGATAAAGGTAATACATGAAAAGTAGAAGAATTACAGGAATAAAATTATGATTTGAAAAATTATAAAAATTATTTTAAGTTTAATTGGAGTTTTATTATCTTCTGCTGTTGCTGGTTTAATTATATTTATTATAGTAAAAATTGTCTTAAAAATTAATCAAATATTTTAGAAAGGAGAAAAAAATGAAACCTTTTTGACCAAGAAAAGATAAAACAAATATTAATAATAATGAAGAAAAATCTAAATTAATTTTTTTAGAAAATAAAAGTACACACACTTCTATTTTAAGTTATTTTGGTTTTAATGATTTTAATCATGAGACTTATTTTACTGATTTTGTTGCTGAAAATAATGCTAATTTATATAATGCTCCATTGGATATTAATAATGAAACTATTAAACAATATTTAATTAAACAAGAATTTTATAGAAAGAATTGAAATTCTATTTTTAAATTAAGCAAATTAGGAATTAGTGGTTATTTAATTTATATTGCTAATGATGATTTTTATTTTCAAGTAGTAGATATACAGCAAAGAATTTATGATATTACTGGTAAATTAATTCAATGTACTATTTTTTATGATAGTTATCAACAAAATGCACAAACAGTAAGATTATTTGAAGTTTATAAATTAAATAATGAACAAGTAACTATTAATCGTGCAATTTATAGTATTAGTGATAATAAAAAACAATTTCCTTTACCTTTTAAAGAATATAGTAATAATCCTAATTTAGAACAAGAACAAACATTAAATATTAATTATATTCCAATAGCAATTATGAGAAATAAAGCAAATGAGTTAGCAGATTGTAATAAAGTAATGGATAAAATTAAAGCATTAGATGTTATTTATGAACAAATTGTTTTAGATACTATTTTAAATTCACCAAAGTTTATTTTTGACCAAACTTATGGTAATGCTAAATCTACAATGGATGAAGCCGTAAGAACATTAGTTACTAACAACTATATTTGAAAAACTACTGGTGATAATAATGAAAAAAGTGAAAATATTAATATGACAAGTAGTAATTTTAAAGGTAAAAATTTAACTGATATATATGATTGAAATATTAATGAAATATTTAAACGTTGTGGTATTCATATACCAAGTCAAAAGAAATCAGCACAACAATCGGTTCCCGAAAGTACAGCGGTAAATATTTCAACTATTAATTATATTGAACAAAAATTATGACAATTTAATATTGATATTCTTAAATTTATTCAAATATTAGTACGTTTAGATAAAGATTTATTAAATAGTAAAACATTTAATATTAATGATGAACAAGAAATTAATAACTTAACAGTTAAATTAAAATTATTTAATCCAGAAAATAACCAATTAATAGGAGAAAACAATGGAAAACAACAACAAACCACAAACGAAGTTTCCACAGAAACAAACTAAACTTAATCAAGCAGAAATAGAAAATGATTATTTAATTGATAATATTCCTTATGATTTTACTAATATGATGAGTGCTACTAGTGACCCTGATATTAATAGAGCATACGATGAATTTAAAAAAAGAAAAATTTATATTTATGAAATTGAACGTTTATTTAAAAATAATGAAAATAATAGTTTAAGATTTTCAGCAAATACTATTAAAATAGGTTTTATTGATATTGATAAAGTATTAAAAACTACTGCTGTTGAAACATCTGATTTTACTATGCAATTAAATCAAAGAGCAAGTACTAATATTAATGACAATACAATTGAATATAGTATGACTAATATTAAAAATTTAATATTTCAAGAAATAAATTTATTAAATCAATTTAAGTTATATGCAGTTAGTATAAATGAACCATTAACTGAAAATAATATTGATAATTTATATATTATTAATAATTATTCAGAACCTTATCAAAATCCAAAAACTAGAAGTACTAAAAGTATTACTATTATTAAAATTAAAGACTTTAAAACAAGAGATGGTTATCCAATTATTATTAAATTACAAAAACCACTAGATAAAGACACCAAAGTTATTGGTTTAAAAATTAAAGCACCTAGAAGCATGATTTTTGGCAATATAAAGGTACTTGGTGAAGTCGACAATATGGAGGTATACCCAAAGTTATTTGTCAAAGATAAGATAGCATTTCCGCTATTATCAATGCCTATTGAAACTCAACCAAAAGTTAGAATATTACAACAATGATTTAGTGAACAAATATTACCTTGAAATTTAGCAAAACAATTTATAGGACAAGAAAAATCAGTTTTAGATTTAATTGCTATTGGTGGTGGTAGAGAAACAAGAAAAGAAATTATTAATAATGCAAGAGTAACTAATGATAAAATTGGTTATGATGTTTCTAAAAATTCAAAAGTATGACCATTATCTGATGAACTAGAATTAAAAGATAAAAAATTAGAGTCATGATTTTTAGTAAGTGACTATAATTTATTTATTTCTACAACAAATAAATTTCATGATGTTGAACTAGAAATAAAAGATAGACCACCAATTGATAGTTTACAAAAAGTATTATTAGATATGTTAACTTATACATATACTTATAATAGAAACTTTGATGGTGCATCATTAAGTAATGTTTTAAAAGAAATGAATGATTTAGATAAAATTCGTGCTAAGTTTGAAGGACAAAAACCAAATGAAGTTATTACTAATTTATTTAAACAATGAGAATTAGATTATCCTAACTATACAAATTTACCAAAAGTTAAAATATTAAAACAAATAGTTATAATGCTATCAAAAAATATTTATTCAACCATGTCTATTAATAACGGTTTAAATGATGACTATAAATTATTATTACCTTATTATTTTGAATTAAAATCAAATCCTATACATTCTACACCTGATAAGATTTGAGAATTTAAAGATATAAAAGTAGTATTAAAATCTGCATATTTTGATTTTACAGATATCAATAACATTAAACTAAAAAACAATGACATTAGTCAAAATGAATTATTGAAATTAGATGATAATCAATTTAACTGACTATCCATAACTAATGAATTAGAAAGCAATAATATACCATCATTAATTCCGGCAGATTGAACATTAGGTAATGGTGAATATGGAAAATATTTTACAAGATTAATTATTAATAAAAATAAAACCGAAAATGCTTTAAATTTATATGGTTCAAATAAATCACAATTATTTTCTAAATTAGAATTTTATAAAGAAGTTTTACAAATTGACAATAATAGTGAATTTGAATTACAAATTGAAAATCCAATTAATAACTTAAATCGAATTGAAGTTAGCGGACTATTTGGTGCTGGTAATTATGATTTAATTTTAGTAACAAATAAACAAGAAATAAATTTAAATAATATTAATTTATTTGATAAATATAATGAAAATATTTCTTATATAAATTTAGAAATTTAATTATCAAAATATCCATCTGGATAAATACCATCTCATTTTACTGCATCATCAGTTAATTTATTTGATGCTCAGTAAAGAGTAATTTTATGTTTATTACTTACTGGTCTTGCTCAAATAGTTGCCCCCCAGTGTGCTTCATGGTCGTAATCATAAAAATATGTTAATTGATTATTTTTATTATATGAAACTATTCCTAAGATTAAACCGGTAACACCAGTTATTACAGCAAATGATAATGATATTTTTTGAAAATTTGTTTTTATTCATATTTTCATAATAAATATCTCCTTTTTTCCTTGATTTTACTTTTAAATTGTACTATTTTTGATTATTTTTACAAGTATGCTTTTAAAAGCAAAATAACGCCTAAATTAAAGGTGTTTATTTTTTGATACCTATAATATTAATTGTATTGCGCTTATTTATTATATTGCAAATGTGAAGATACTTTTTTTTACAGTAGCATTATTTTTACCCCTAATTACATTTTTATATGGATATAATGCATAAAATAATGCATCATAAGGGTCTTGATACATATTTTTGTCAGGAATGTTAGTTTTGGTTTGGTCATAACGTAATTCTTCTAAACATTGAGTTGTTTTTGGTAAATCATCTTTATTTGCATAAAAGTTTCCATAACTCATAATATTTCTCATTCAAACTACTCTATTAGTTAATCCGGCTTCTTGATTTAAATTTGAAGCATGTTTAATAGCGGTTTGTGTTATTAAAATAGTATTGTGTTCATCAATTAATTTTTGATTTAATCAATCCATTGCTGTTCTTGCTTTATCATCATAAAAATAAATTGCTTGTTCAAAATTTTCAAAATTATCCATTAATCCTAAAATTTCATTAACATAAGCATTAATTTTTTCATTTTCATTTATAAAATCATTTGGAGTAACTACTAATTCACAAATAATATAAGCATCATAATAACCAGTATTATTATATTCTTTAAAACCAACTACCATAAATACAGTATGGTCTTTTGGTCCCGTAGCTCAATCAATACCAACACTATAAAAATCAAATTTATACATTTCTTTTTCTTGATTATAAAATTGTTTTAAATCATATGATTGTCAATATTTTACTGTTTTTTGAAATGGGAAAATTGTTGCATCGCTATCTAAAAATTCAAAACCATAATAAACAGTATTATATTCATCTGGATTACTTTTTTCCATTTCTAATAATGTTCTTTGTTGAATGTCAGGTAATTTATTTCAAAATGGTTGAATAGTAAATCTTAAAACAAATAAACCTAAACCACTAAACATATCTTTATTTTCATAATAAACTTTACCAACTTTTTTAAGATTTTTCATGACTTCATCATTTAATGGTAAAAATGGTGTACAGTATTTTAAATAAAATGGATGATATTTATCATAAGGATTACATGTAAAAGTAATGAAAAAACTTTTATAAAAATAACGAGTAATCTTTTGTCCAAAGGTAGAACTATATATATTTTTATCAATAAATGTTCAACTTCACTCTTTAATAGGTTTATTTGATACTTTAATACGATTACTTCTAAACATAGAGTTTTGTAAACGTTCATATCGATATGTTAATTGTTTTTCAGTTAATGTTTCTTTTTCTTCTGCCATAATAATTTCATCTGTTCTTGAACCTAAAAAACTTGACCCACCTGCTTCTTTTCCAAAAATCTTATTACCATTAGCATAACCAATAAAGTCAATTTGTTGATTACTTGGAAAGATAATACATCCCCCATCCTTAGTAATTTTTCATTTAATGCCATGTGGATTATTAGGTAATAAATTAATATTATATGTATCTAATAAAACTTGACAAACATTCATTAAAGCACCAATTGTAGTTTCACTATGAGTATTTTCATATCTTCTTACTTCTTGAACACTACTATCTCTAAAATTACAACATATAAATAAATCAAATGCTAAACAGTTTCAAGTTTTTCTTGTTCCACGTGCTGTTGGAACAAAACGATAAAAACAATTAGTAGTAAAATATTCTGCTCATTCATCACCAACAAATTCTTTAAAAATATCTCAACTAAAACCATAATTATTATCACTAAAATTAAGATTATATTTTTTATTTAATTGTCCATAACTACTAATAAAAGCCATATTTACTCCTTATTTTTAAAAAAAAATTAAACTTAAATTATTAACAAACAAAAATTAGAAAGGAACATTAAAAATGTTTATATTACCATTCGCAAATCATTTTGATTGAGACAAACATGATTTTAATCAAGATGAATTAAGTTTAAAACAAACAGAAGAATTATTTGCAAAAATAGATGATTATTTATGAAGTATATGTGATAAATCTGAATATAAATCATATAGATTTAGACAACGAAAATTAAAAGCAAAAAAAGGTTTATTAACTTATAAGCGACGTATTTGTACACATTATAACACAAAAACACAAAAAATGGAGTACGTATCATTATTAGATAATTATCTTGGTGTTAAAAAATATAGTAAACTTGCACCTAACGTTATTAAACAAATTTTAAAATATTTTGCTGATGGTAAAAAGTATCGTGATGTTTGTGATACTTTTATTGAAGATTTAATAAGTAATAGTACAGTTTGTAGAACATATCAAAAATTTGAATTACCAAAAGCAAATATTCCCAAAATACCATTACAACCAAATCAAAATTTATATGTAAATATTGATGATGGTCATCGAAAATTTAAGTTTAATGAAAAACACAATACTAAAAATTGTAAAAAATGTTCGATGAGATTAATAGTAATGTGTACTGGTAAAAAGAAAAATGGAAAATTAATTAATAAAAGAGCTGTATGTAAAATAAGAGTTTCAAAAACAGAAATTGGTGCTGAAAAAACCGCAAAATTAATAGAAAAATATGGTAATTTATTTTTTGAAAACTTTGACCAAGCAAATTTAATAGTTTGTGGAGATAGTGCAAAATGAATTAGAAAAACTGCTACAATTTTAAATGCTAAATTTATTTTAGATAAATTTCATGCTTTTCATGTTTTATTTCTTGGTATAATGGCAGGAAGAAGAAAAAATCAAATTGCTAAATTACACTATCAAAATGCAATAAATTTATTTGCCAAAGGTCAATATTATGAATTAATTGATTTTTTACAATCATTAACTTTACAATATAAAAAATTAAAAGTTGGTTATTTTATTAATGCAAAAGATGGTGTATTAAACCAAGCATTAGTTGAAAATATTGGTTGCTTTACTGAAACTAATATTAAACAAATTTTAAAGCATATGATTGGTGATAGAACTTATAACATTGATATGTATACAAAAATGGTTAATTTTAAATGTTATCAAATAAATACAATTATCCAGTTATTATAAATTAAAACTTAAATTTGCTGAATTATACTTGTAAGTGCAAGTAAATAAAATTGCAAAAAATTCTCATATAAAAATTTCATAATGCTAAATTTAGTTTAGAAAAAAGTAAGGAGTTTTTATATGAGTTATAAACATCTTGGCATAGATGAAAGGATTTATATTGAGAATCAATTGAAATTTAAATTTAAAATTAGTGAAATAGCTAAAAATCTTAATCGAAGTATTAGTACTATTATTCGAGAAATTAATAGAAATAAAGATAATAATCATGATTTTTCATTAATTGCACAAAATAAAGCTGAAAATCGAAAACAATCACATATTAGTTTTCATAAGTTTAAAAATAAGAATTTAGTAAAATATGTACAACAAAAATTACTATTAGGTTGATCATCTGAACAAATTTATGGCAGAATTAAAAATTTTCATAAAGAGTGAGTTATTAGTTTTAAAACAATTTATACTTGAATTTATTTTGGAATGCTTGATAAAGTTACTAGTAAAAATTTAAGAAGAAAAGGTAAAAAACGAAAATCTAAAGAAAATCGTGGCAAGTTTAATGGTAAATCAATTAAAGAACGAGATATAAATGTTAATGATCGTATAACACTTGGTCATTGAGAAGGAGATACTATAGTATCATCACGAGGTAAAAGCAAATCATGTTTAATAACTTTAGTTGAAAGAGTATCACGATTTACTTTAGCAATATTAGTTAAAAACAGAACTACTAAAGTTATTAATAAAAATGTCAGTTATTATTTATCAATTCTTCCTAAAAACATTGTTAAAACTATTACTTTTGATCGTGGCAAAGAATTTTCAAATTGACAACAACTTGAAAAAAATTTAGATGTAAAAATTTATTTTGCCAATCCATATTCACCTTGACAAAGAGGTACTAATGAAAATACTAATGGTTTAATTAGAGAAAAATTTCCTAAAAAATTTATTTTTTCAAAAACTAATAAAAATGAAGTTCATAAATTTATATTGTCTTTAAATCAAAGACCGAGAAAAATACTAAATTATCTTTCACCAATCGAATATTTGGATAGAAAAATAATTTAGTTGCACTTACCTTTACAATTTAGCAAATAAATAAAAATAAAATAAAACTTATTAAAGAAAACTTTAATAAGAATTTTTGAGTTATAAAAGTAAGTATTATTGTTGACTAATATTTTTGAAGTGTTAAGATTAACTTACAATTGCATATTGAAGTCTAAATTATTCTCGTCTAAACTTATAATTTAAAGACAAATTTGAATATTATTGACAACATCGGTACGCTCCCAAAAAATTGTTTGCTTTATCAATATCTTTAATTTTAAATTTAGGAGTTAACTGTGGACTTAACTTTATTAATTCATTTTGTAATAATAAATAATTTTTTAATTCTTGTACTTCTAATTTTGCAAAATTATTTTTATATTGTCTTTCAGCAACAAAACCTAAATTTTGTATTATTGTTTCGCGATTTGGAGCATGGTTATAATTAAATAAATAACGTTTATTTCCAATAATTTTATCTGTTAAAATTTCTTTTCCACTTACATTTATATCTCGTTCTTTAATTGATTTACCATTAAACTTGCCACGATTTTCTTTAGATTTTCGTTTTTTACCTTTTCTTCTTAAATTTTTACTAGTAACTTTATCAAGCATTCCAAAATAAATTCAAGTATAAATTGTTTTAAAACTAATAACTCACTCTTTATGAAAATTTTTAATTCTGCCATAAATTTGTTCAGGTGATCAACCTAATAGTAATTTTTGTTGTACATATTTTACTAAATTCTTATTTTTAAACTTATGAAAACTAATATGTGATTGTTTTCGATTTTCAGCTTTATTTTGTGCAATTAATGAAAAATAATGATTATTCTCTTTATTTCTATTAATTTCTCGAATAATAGTACTAATACTTCGATTAAGATTTTTAGCTATTTCACTAATTTTAAATTTAAATTTCAATTGATTCTCAATATAAATCCTTTCATCTATGCCAAGATGTTTATAACTCATATAAAAACTCCTTACTTTTTTCTAAACTAAATTTAGCATTATGAAATTTTTATATGAGAATTTTTTGCAATTTTATTTACTTGCACTTACAAGTATAATTCAGCATTAATTAAAGTACTAATTTTTAAATTTCTATTCATCAATTCAAGTAATTTTTGTCTTCTTTCATTCATATTTTTGCCTCTTTCTATATTTTTGATAGTCTAATCTCAAATTTCTTAATAATTATAATTTGTGTACAAATACTAAAATTTCTATAATAACTACTTATATCTATTTTTTAGAATTAATATCTATTTAATTTAAAATTTTTCTATAAACTTTTTTAAAAGTTTTACACACTTTAATTATAACACTTTATAGAAATTGATAAAATTATAATAAATATTTCATTTTTTTATAAAACTATATTTTTATTTATTATTTTTTAAAAAATAATAAATAAAAACTGATAAAATCAAATTATAAAGTTATTTTAGATATTTCGGAGGCAAAAATAATGGCAAATAAAATATTAGTAATTCGTTCTTCTATGATTAAAAAAGAACTATCTTATTCTGAAAGTTTAGTATCTCGTTTTGTTAAATATTATCGTGAATTTCATCCAGAAGATTCAATAATTGAATTAGATTTAAATCAAATACCAATGGCAAGTATTACTATTACGCAAAAAAACTTTACTTCATATTTTAATGAAAAAGATTCTGATTATTATATTAATCAACTAAAAAATGTTAATAAAGTTATATATACAACACCAATGACAAATTTTAATGTTACTAGCATGACAAAAAATTATTTAGATCACATCTTAGTTGCTGGTAAAACTTTTGATTATAAATATACCAAACAAGGTGAAGCTAGAGGATTATTACCACATTTAAAAGTTCAAATTTTGGCGACACAAGGAGCACCATATGGCTGATATTTATGAGGTAATCATGCAACTTATTTAAAAGGGACATGAGAATTTGTAGGTGCTAAAGTAGTAGAACCAATTCTTATTTGTGGTACTAAGGTTCAAGAACTTCATCAAAATGATGCTAATTTACTTATTGGTTCTAAAATATTAGCAAAAGGTGGAGATTTGTCAGCATTAGGGCCAGAAAAAACGATGGATAAATTTGAACAGTATATTAAAGAAGCAGCAAAAAAGTTTTAACTTTAAAAAATATAATTTTTGTGAATTTGTCTTCAAAAAGTAGTAAAGTAAAATTGACTTCTTAAATAAAGTCAAAATAAAATAGAAGGATGGAAAAATGAAAAAAATATTAACAGCATTAAGTGTTTTAACATTTGCATCAACTATAGGAAGTTTAACTGTAACTGTCTTAAACACAAGTTCACAAAAAAATGATGTTTTAAATAATAAAACTCAACAAGACACTATTTACATTGATGAAAATGGCAAAAAAGTAATAACTAATAAGAATAATCTATCAGATATAAAAACTACCAAAATTACTCAAATTGGATTTTATAAAAATGATCAGGAGAAATTCAAGTTGTTAATATGCCAAGAACAATTAAAGAAGTTCCAGAACAATTACCACCAGAAATAACTTCTTTGAGTTATATGTTTACTCATAGAACATCATTTAATCAAGATTTATCAAAATGAAATGTATCTAATGTAACAAATATTAGTTGAATGTTTTCCGCTGCAAATGCATTTAATCAAAATTTATCATCTTGAGATACTTCAAATGTAACAAATATGAGTTATATGTTTGCTGATGCGACATCATTTAATCAAGATTTGTCAAAATGAAATGTATCTAATGTAACAAATATGAACAATATGTTTAGTAATGCATGAGTATTTAATCAAGATTTATCAAAGTGAAATACATCAAACGTAATAGATATGAGTTGAATGTTTTGCAGTACTTTAAAGTTTAACGGTAATATTTCAACTTGGGATACTTCAAAAGTAAAAAATATGAGTTGAATGTTTTCCGCTGCAAATGCATTTAATCAAAATATATCAACTTGAGATACTTCAAAAGTAAAAAATATGGGTTGAATGTTTTCATGCGCTTTTTATTTAATGGAGATATTTCATCTTGAGATACTTCAAATGTTACGAATATGAATTTAATGTTTGCTCATGCTTTAAAATTTAATCAAAATTTATCAAAGTGAAATGTATCAAATGTTATGAAATACGAAAGTTTTTCTTTTGATTCAGGACTTCATAACTCAAAAAAATTACCAAAGTTTAAAAAAAATTTTTAATAATTTAAATTAATTTAAGATTTTTATAGTTTTTTATCCTAAATCTTCGTCCTTTATTAGAATTTCACGATTAGGATTTTGTTCAATTATTAATTGTTTGTAAATTGTATCACGATATTTTACACAACCATCAATAACATTATCTAAAGGATTTAGAGCAGTCCGCACTTCAAAAAGATCTCCTTCATATTTTTGACGCATTGGTTTTGTACCTTTTTCAGTTTTAACTTCAATATAATATTCTTTAGCTAATTCTTCTTGAATAAATTTATCAACTTTTTTAATATAAGCTCCACCACCACAAATTGTGATTCCCTTACCTTTTTTCTTTAAATCACTAATACTTCCAGCAGCCTTGTCACCAGCAGTTCTTAGTACTCTGCGAATGGCTGGAATAATATGTTCTTTGAATTGAACTTGCATAACATTTTCACGAATTTCTTCTGGTGTAATTTCAATAGTTTTAGAAATTGACATTGTTTCTCCTGGTTGAGAATTTAATCTAGGTAATGAAAAACCCGAAATTGTGTATGGTTTTTCATCTTGATATTTCATAAGTGAGCCAATATTTTTAATAACATCTTCAGCTTCTTTTATTCCAACTTTTAAGGCATGTTTTT
This sequence comes from Spiroplasma endosymbiont of Nomada ruficornis, assembly GCF_964030795.1. NCBI lineage: Bacteria > Bacillati > Mycoplasmatota > Mollicutes > Entomoplasmatales > Spiroplasmataceae > Spiroplasma > Spiroplasma endosymbiont of Nomada ruficornis. The sequence goes on from NZ_OZ034962.1 coordinate 596,440, forward strand.
TTATAATATATTCTTGAACTTTTTGTATTAAATAGTCACCAGCACAATGTGTTGTATATGAATATAATATTGAATTATTACTAATAATAGCAACATCAGTACTGCCACCACCAATATCAATACACATAATTGCACTTCCAAAAATATCTTGCCCTGAACCTAAGGCTGCCATTTTTACTTCTTCTTGTACAAATACACGGAGTGCTCCTAAACGATATACAATATTTTCTAAAGCTTCTTTTTGTACTGAATTAATTTCACTTGGTGTTGCCATCAACACAATCAAATTACGATTTTTATCTAATTTTTCATGTTTTTTTATAGAATTGTTATTAATTTCTTTTAAATTTTTAATTTCAAGTCTGAAATCTTGAAAAATTTTAGTAAGAATACGTTGTAAAGCATCTGGATCAGCAATATTACCATCACGAACTGGACGTTTAATAATAACGTTTTCATTTGTTTTGTCAGTTAAAGCCTTAGCCTCTTCACCGTAAAGAATTCTATTTTTTTCATAGTCTTCAGCTAAATAGGTTGGAGCATCATATCTAAGACCTATATTAATATGTCTAGCTTTAAAGTTTTCTGTTCCGATATCTAAAGCTAATCATTGATAATCAGTTATTGATTTAAGTTTGTTATTTTTCTGATTTAAATTTTCTTTTCTTGTTTTAAACATTTCTCTAATTTTCCCTTTCTTTAAATACTTAAATTTTATCTAAATTAATTTTACATTATTTTATAAATAAGTTATTTATATTAATTTATAAGGAAATATGGGATTAATGTTGATAATTTTTATTTATTATATTTTGTTAAAAAACAGCAAAAACTTTGAAGTATGTAATATATCTAATTTTATAAATATTAAATTTAATTGAATAAATAGTTAAAAATATATTTTAATTATCTGAAAAAATCTCTGGTTTTTATTAAAAAAAGGAGATAAAATAATCATTGGAAAGGAAGGTAAAATTGAAAATAACTAATGATTTATTAAACAACTCACATATTATTTTTGAATCTAATATTAAAAATCAAATAGAAGCACTAACTAAAATTACTGATTTGGCATTTTCATTAGGTTATATTACTAATCGTGATGAATTACTAAAAGCATTTCTTGCTCGTGAACAAGAATCATCAACAGGTTTTGAAGGTGGAATTGCAATTCCACACGCTAGAATTAAATCAATTAAAAAACCTGCAATTCTAATATTATGTAATAATAATGGTGTTGACTGAAAAGCAATAGATGGACAATTAACAACTTTTATTATTGCTTTAATAATTCCTGAAACACAAGCAGAAAATTTACATTTAGATATTTTAAGTACACTTGCAATTCAACTTGTAAATGAAGATTTTCGTAAAAAATTAAAAAATGCAAAAAATTCACAAGAAATAATATCGCTTATTAATGATGAAACAGTTAAAAATAGTACTAAAAAAGAAATAAAAACAATGAAAAATAAGGAAACAAAAAAAATTATTGGAGTTTCTTCTTGTACAACTGGAGTAGTTCATACTTACATGTGTAAAGAATTATTAGAAACCGCAGGAAAAGAACTAGGCTATCAAGTACATATTGAATGTCAAGGTCAAAAAGGACCAGAATATGTACTAACAGAACAAGAAATTAAAGAAGCGGATGTCGTTATTTTAGCAACAGATGTTGCAAGTGACTTAGAACGTTTTATTGGTAAAAAAACATATACTTGTGGTACAAAACCAGTAGTTAAAGATTCTAAACAAACTATTAAAGAAAGTTTAACAAAAGCAAAAATATACGCTGAACCTAATGGTAATAGTGGTGATTTCATTTTAAATGCTTCGAAAGGTAAACCAGCAATTTTAAAACATTTATTAAGTGGAGTATCATATATGATACCATTTGTTGTTTTTGCTGGTTTAATTTTTGCTATTGTTGGTGGTATCGCAAAAGGTACTTTTGGTAATGGATTTGAATTTAAAAATTCATGAGAAGAACAACTTGTTTGATTAAAAACAAATCCACCAGGAGTTAATTCTGGATTAATTGGTGGTACAACGCTAATGCATGTATTAATGATTATTACATTTTTATTAGTATCACCTGGTACGGGAATGTGATTTGGATGAGGAGTATTTAATCTTACTGCTAGTTCTAAAATTGATGCAAGTCAACCTTTTCAGGGTAACGCTAATGTTCATGAACATTATTTGGTGCTCTTTATGGAGGACTAATGGTTGGTTATTTAGTTAGATTTGTAAATTCATGAAAAGTACCAAAATGATTATTACCAATTATGCCAATTATTATTATTCCTGTTTTTTGTACAGCAATTATTGCAATTCCAACCGCTTTCTTTTTAGCAGCACCGTTTGGATATGTAATGGGTGCATTGGATTATGGTTTAAGTTGAATGGGGTTACATCCAAATATAGGGTTTTAGTTGGATTATTATTAGGAGCAATGGTTGGATTTGATATGGGTGGTCCAATTAATAAAACAGCTGTTCTTGTTGCAACATCGTTAATGGTACAAGATGGTGGTCGATTAATGGGACCAGTAGCAGCAGCGATTCCGATTGCACCATTGGGTTGTGCATTAACATCAACAGTATTTAGTCGTAAATTATTTACAAAACAAGAACAATCATTAGGGTGAAATGCCTGATTATTAGGGTTTATGGGAATTTCTGAATCTGCTATTCCATTTGCAGTGAGAGATACATGAAGAACAATAGTTGCTAATGTTATTGGTAGTGCTGTTGCGGGTGCTTTAGCATTTGGTTTTGGTGTACTTGGTCATGTTGGGGCTTGAGGTTCTTTTATTATTGCTTTATTTGGTGGTGTTACTAATATTGATGGTAGTTATATTGGTATTTTATGATATTCAGTAGCTATTATTATTGGTACGGTAGTACAATCTATTATTTATACTTCACTTTTATTGCAAAAGCAACGATTATATAGATCTTCAATTTTAACGTTATTAAATAAAATTGGAATTAAAACTAAAAATAAAAAAAGAAAATAATATTAATATATGAATAATAAAAAAAATTGATGATTTGAAAATCAATATAGTCGAAGTTCAATAACTATTGATGATAAAAAAATAACTATTTATCATAAAGGATTAACAACTTTTAGTTTCAAAAAACAAACTAAAAATATTATTATGATTAATAATATTAATTATTTAGTTCTTAGAAAGCCAACTTTTTGACAGTGTGGGTACCTTTATTTTGTTTTAAAAAATGAAATTGAAAAAACTAATAATCAAGAAATTTTATTATCTAATTTATGTATAGCCTTCAAACGAAAAAATGAATTTAAAGAAGCAGAAGAAATTAAGAGTATTATTGATAATTTAACTATTTAAACTAAAAAAAGCTTTTAATTGACACATTAAAAAAAATAAATTACAATTCTAATTATAATTTAATAGATGTCCAATCCTAATATAGAGAAATATCTATATTAGGATTTTTATTAAATTAAAATATTTGAAAGGAAGATTAAAAGATATGCCTAAAAATATACAAAATATACAAATGACAGAAAAAGAATATAAAAATTTTAAAAATTATAAAAAACAAAAAGCAATTCAAGAAGAAATGATATTAAAAACAAAAAGTACAGCAAAAAAAGCGGGGAAAATTGCTATTAATCATGCGCCAACAATAGGTGGTACGTTGGGGTTTTTAGCGGGTGGATTTGGTGCAGGACTTACTGATAATAATTATAATACTATTTTTGATATACCTGTTGCAATTTCTTCAGGTGTTGGTGGTGCAATAATTGGATCTGTTGTAAAACAAAATTACAAAGCTAATATTGCTGAAAAAAAAGCAAAACGACAAGAAAAATTACAATACATGCTATTAGAAAATATAAATAATTCATCAGATTCAGAATCCGAAGAAGAATCAGAACAATAATTTGAACAAAACAAAGAAAATAGTTTGTATACTGATTTTGAAAAAAAATAACATTAAAAGAAGAAGCAATAAAAAAGAGAGAACTTTTATTACGAAACATGAAATTAGATGCAAAATTTCAAAAGCAAGAACCACAATTAAAAGAATTGAGTATTCAAAATAATTCAGTCGATGATATTCTTACAAAAGAATTAGCAAACACATTATCTACTGTTCCTATGACTTTTGCTACTTTAAATAAGGGTAATCCTATTTCTCAAGATGTAATAAATGCTGCTAATTTAATGTCTATAAGTCCATCTTCAAAACCTGTTGCTGATAAACAAGAAAACCCAAAACCTCTTATTTCTATGTAATATCATATACATTAATGAAACAAATAATAAAATCAGATATAGTTTAAAGGAGGATTACTTATGCATTTTGATCCTATCGAAGACTTGTTTAATGATTTAGGTTCACAGTTTCAGTCTTTTGGAAATGATACTGAAACTTTATTTAATAATTTTGGTGATAATATAAGTTCAGAATTTGAAGTATTTACAAAAGATTTAAATACTAATTTTCAATCTTTTAGCAATGATGCAAGTAATGTCTTTAATGATCTAGGTAAGGAGTTTCAATCTCTGGGTAATGAGATTAGTGAAGGTTTTCAAATTGTTAGTAATGATGTAGAATTTTTTTTAATGATCTAGGTAAGGAGTTTCAATCTCTGAGTAATGAAATTAGTGAAGGTTTTCAAACATTTGTTCATAATTTTGAAACTGCCTTTAAAGATTTTGGTAATAATATAAAAACTGTTGGGAGCGTACCGAAGATGTCGATAAATAAAAATTTTTAAAAATAACTCCTTTCTTTTTTAAACTATTAAATTAAAAAATAAATGACAAAAGACGAGAATAAAATTCTTGTCTTTTTTTGTAATTGTAAAATTTTAAAATTTTTAATAACCGTCTTTAGCACTATTATCAACACGTGTTAGGGAAATAAAAAAGTGAACTACAACATAGTTGTTAAAAATAGTAGCTAGCATGTGGACTTGCATGGATAAATAAAAAGTGGAGTGATACCTAATAAAATATACTAACCAGAAATGGTAATTCTTGGGGTGGGAGCGAATTGGAAACTAGTATATATAGACCCGGAGTGGGGACCAACTATTATTCTTTATTTAACCAACCTTGCCACTACCAAGTGAGCAAGTGTTGGTTTTATTTTTTATTTTTTTTTGAAAAATTTTTGGGCGAGAAAATAAATTTCAAACTTGTAAAAAAAATTGAGCGGGACCGGTTCAATTAAAATATTAATTTGCTAAACGCAAATTAAATAAATATTGAATCGAATGCCTCAATGTTTTTTAAAATTTCACAATTTATTTTTGAGCCCAGAATTGCTGGAATGAATAAAACAAATAGTAGTATTATTAATAATCTAAGAATAAAAATATATGTTCTTTATGCTAGAAGCAACAGAACATATTAGGAAAGGATTATTATGCAAATAGAATTTAAAAAAGAACAAATTGTTAAAGATAAACCACAATCTATTCTTATTGATTATGTTGAATATAAATTATCTCTTCCAAAATGAATGATTAAAAATAATTCTTTTATTGTTGATAACAGTTGCACATATTGATTTTTTAATTTAGAAAATATTAAAAAAGAATTAAGTGGTAATGAATTAATAAAGTTATTAGAACCATATATTAAAGACCAAAAAATAACTGTTAATAAACCAACTGCTCCAAAATAATATTATCTTAATGATATAAAACTTGAACAATTAACATTTTATGAACAGCATAATAGTTGATTTATGGGTGAAATAACAGATAACAAAACTAAAATTACTAATCCTTGTTTTAAATATAACATTACGTGAGAAGAAAACAGAAAAGGTTTTAAAATAAATAATCCATATAAACATGATGATTTACCAATTAATTATATAGTTACTTCTTATAAGGAAATTTCAACTCATAATGAAAAAGTATTTTTGTTGAACATGTAAACAAAATAAATTAGATTATTTATTCTTTAATACTAATGATATAAAAACAAGAAAATATTTTTTAAGAGATAAAAATAGTAAAGCAATTTGTTATGACTGTATTTTAAATATTAGGTTAAGTAGGAGGTATAAATATGAATAAAGAAAAAATACTTGAATATCTTAAAGATGAATGAGAATGAAATAAAGAAATGAGAGACGATGAAAAAGTAACTAAACTTTGAAAAAGTTGTTTTAATGGAAGATTAAATCTTATATCTCAATTAAATCAAAAAATTAAAAATGGTGAATTTGATTAATAATGCAATATGACTTAATTATTGGGATTGACCCCGCTGGTATTGGTAATAATGGAATTGTTATATATTCAAATGAAACAAATAGGATTATTTATACAGAAACATTCAACACAACACATGTTTTTGAAAGTAAAAATCGTTATAAAAGAATATTATCAATAATCAAAGAACAATTTTTTGAAAACAAAATATTAGTTATTGTAGAAAATTTCTTTTTAAGTTCAAAACAATTATTAACTAATCCATTAGCAACTCCTAAAATTATTGGTTCATTAATGGTATTAGTACAAGATGTTTTCAACTGAGATTATCTAGAAAACCAACCAAAAAATAAAAATAAAATAACAAATTATAAAGGAAATATAAAATTAACAAAACATGAACAAGATGCATATAAACACATTCAATACTATTTAAGGAATTATAAAAATGAAAGATAAAGCCAATTATGTCAAATTAACAGTAAAACTAAGTAACACTATTGAAGCAAAATATTACGAAAAAGGTAATAAAGAATTATATTATAGTGTTCGTGGTCAATGAAATGGTTTAAACTATGTTACTTTAATTTTTAATAATCCAAAATTTTATAACCGATGTATTTTATTAAACAAAAACGATGAAATTATTGTCACTGGTCAAATTTTTAATACTTTAAACATTCCTAAAATCGTGTATTTTGTTCAATTAATGTTAAATGATTTAAAAAATGAAAAGAGTAAAAAATGATATGATGAGAAATTTTATTAATAGCACCAATATTAATAACAAGTATAACACTAATAATATTTTTAATATTTATTATTAAAGAATTAAAAAATGAATATAAAGTATTAAAAATATTAAGTGAAATTGCTAATCAAATTGAAAATAAGGAGAATAAATAATGAAATGTTTTCTTTGCATGCATGGAGAAATATATTCTCCAAAAACCTTGTATAAAATAAAAAAATTGAAAAAAATAATTTACCAAGATAGAGATATTGATAGTGAAGATTTTAAGAAAAGATATGAATATCTTTTAAAAAAATTAGGTGATGGTGATAATCAAATTATTTGAATAAATTTCTTAATAAAGCAAGAAAGAAATAATAGAAAGGAGAATAAATAATGAATAAAGAAGTATGTTGTGAAGATTGTTGTGTATGTGATAAAAAACATGATTTATTTACTTGCGAAAAAAACTGCTGAGAAATGTATGTGAACATTGTTATCAAGGTGATAAAGAACATAGAAATAAAGTTGATGAAATTAATAAATCAAGACATAAAAATTGTATTAATAAAGAAAGATTTATGCAATATCTTAAAAACACATATCGCTTAAACGGATATTATGAAGAAGTTTATAAACCAATTAAAACCAGAATTAAAGACCGGTGATTTGATAATGACTAATTATTTACTTTCAATTGACCCAAGTATTAAAAATACTGGATTTACTTTATGAAAAAAAGTTTATTTACATGATAAATATGATTTTTGAAATTGAAAACCAATATTTGTTAAAAGTTATAATTTAAAAGAATATGATGGACAAAGAAAATTTTATTGAGATATAAAAGTTAATGATAATGAATTGGATTTAATTATTGAACGTGGTACTTTTAATTCAAAAAATGGTATTGGTTATGAAACTCAAGAACATTTACGTGGTTTTATTGCAGGACAATTTAATAAATTATTAACAAAAGATATGTTAATAAGTCCAAGTGAATGAAAGAAATGATATGAACGTTATGACCCACCTATTTTTTGATTAAGACCTTGAGATAAAGAACTAAGTATATATGTTGCTGAAGAAATTATTAAAGAAATAATTGAAATATAAAAATATCAAATCATGATGAAGCAGATAGTTTATTAATTGGTTGATATTATTTAAATAAGGAGAATAAATAATGAATAAAGAAAAATTACTTAAATATATGAAAGATATAATTAAATGAACTAAAAAAATTAATTATACAAACTCTGATTTGGACAAAAATATTTTAAATTTATTAATTGAAAAAATAGAAAAAGGTGAATTTGATAATGACTAAATTAACAGATTTATTTGGTCAAGATAAAATAGAAATATTTTCACCAAATCCCAAAGATTTAACAGATAGTAATGATATAAAAGCAATTATTTTATGAAAATATCCTAATGTTATTGCTGAATATTTAGTTGTTTCTCAACCACATGCAAATACTGCTATTTTAGTTGGTGATAACGTTCACTATACAGGTTGAGTTGAAGTGTTTATTAAACCAAAAAATGAAGGAGTAAATGAAAATGCCAAATGACACGAATGTACAATCAAATAACTATACTTTATTAAAAATAATAAGAATTGGAATAAGTCCATTATCAGCAATGATTGGTACAAGTGCTTATTATGGTCAAATTATTGGTAATCCAGTATTAGGAAGTATTAATGCTTTATTATTTAGTAAAAAGTTAGGAATTGATATATGAAACTTAAATCAAATGCCAAGTACTAAAAAGAAAATATTAAATTCAAGTAAAAAAAATATTATTAGGTTTAGGAACTATTGGTTTAATTAATTATGCAAAATTTACAAAAATCAATCCTAATCCTGAACCACCACCTTGATTAACAACTACTACCACAGAAACACCACCATGACCATTATTATTAACTAATGATAATAAACAACAAATGGATTGAGATACATATATTAGTTTAAGTACTTATGGTATATCAAATCTAATTGGTGGGTTAAGTGAACTAATACCTAATAGATTTGAAGTAATAAGAAAAATATGTAATATGGCAACTAGTGGATGTCTAATTTCAAGTGGTGTAGCTATGGGTATAAATAATGATTTTAATAATGCTTATGCAGTACCAACAATAGTTGCTGGTGCAAGTGAAATTATACATAATTTATTACCTATGGAAACTACAAATTATAATCAAGAAATGCAAGAAACATCATTTACAAATGAAACAAGAAGATTAATTAATAGTGATGCTATTAGTAATAATAGTGGAAGTAGTGATGTTTTATATGAAAGACCAACTACATATGATAGTTTATAAAGGAGATGATAACTAATGAATAAAGAAAAATTGATTGAATATTATAACAATGAAATTCAGACATATAAAGAAAGAATGGAACAATTAAATAAAGAAATATCTTTATTGGTAACTATTATAAGTAATTCAAAATCAATGATTGAAAGAATTAATAATGGTCAATTTGACGAATAATTAAAAATAAATAATTGAAAGGAAATAATTGAAAATGAAAGAATTTTTACATGAATTAATTATTATTGGAACAAGTGTAGGAACATTAATTTGTAGAGAATTAATTGTTTGATTGAAAAGATTTATTACAACTCCAAAACATATTAGAAGAAATAATAAAGTGATGAAACATCAAAAAAAATTAGCAAAACTTAATGAAAAAATTAATGGAAAAGAAAATAAATAATAAAGGTGTGATTTAAATGTTAGAAAATGAAACTAATGTTGAACAAAATACTGAACCTTTAATTGAAAATAATAATTTACAACAAGAGCAAGAAATTAAGATTGTTGAATTAGAAAATAAGTTAAATAAACTTAATCAAGAAATTAAAGAAAAAGAAATAATTAATATATTTAAAAAATATCAAGTTAAAAAAGAATTTTATGAATTTTTAAAATTTAAAACAAGTAATATAGAAAATTCAAAAATTGAAGAAACTATTAAAAAAATGATTAAAGAACAACCACTATTTAAAGAACCAATTAATACAGGTGGTAAACAAGAAACAATATTAACAAATCAAGAAACTTCAATAAAAAGTAGTTTATTAGATTATAAAAAGAAAAATAATTTATAAAAGAAAGGAAAATTTAAAATGCCAAATCCAGTGCCATTTAAACAAAATTTAGATAATACTACAAAATTAGTAGAAACACCTGAATTTATAGAATTTTATAAACAATCAAATAGTCCATGAGCAAGTTTTTTTCCAATTGAAATGGTTAATTCTACAAAAATTGAATTTATAGTTAAAAAACCAAAAGACCCAACATTCAAAATACTTCATTGAAATGATAAAAGTAAAGGATTAGAAGTTGGTTATGTTGATACTGATAAAATTATTAAAGAAATTACAAAAGAAGCTAGTACAGGAGAAATGATTGGTGAAGTTGATTTATTTGCAGATAATGGGCAAAATTTACTAGAAAGTATGCAATATGAAGTTGCTAATGATTTAGCAGATTATTTAGCAAATAATGATACAAATACAATTGCTAAATCTGCCAAAAAAGTAATCATTACTGATACAACACCAGTAGGATATTTAAAATCAATGTTATCAGCATGAAATACTTTATTTCAATTAAGAAATAGTAATAATTGTAAATTTTTTATAACAAATAGTCTTTATGATACTTTAGTTTATTTAGCAGATAATAAAGGTTTAATTACTGATAATCAACTAGCACAACAATTAAGATTAAATGGAACAAATTTATATATTAAAGGTGTATTATGTCAAATTGTTATGGATGATTATATGACATTTAAAAATACTGAAAATAAAAATCAAATTATGAATTTTGTTTTAGCAACACCAAAAGCAATGAAAAGATATATGTTACAACAAACTAGTATATATGTTGAAGATATTAAAGATGGTAAAGTTCCAAAAAGATATTTAGTTGGTGGACAAGTAACAGGAGAATCTATTCCTTATATGTCAAACTCAGAAACAGAATCAAGATGAATGTTATGTGGTATTGTTAATAAAAAATATTTAAGTGAAGAAATTACAACATTAACAACTAATATTACTGCTGATACTACTAAAAAGAATAAATTATTAGATACAACAATTAAAAATACAACTGAACTAAATAATTTAAATCCAAATTTAACAACTCCAATTATTAATTATTTTAGTGATGCCCAAGGTCAAGTGGATGTAAGTAATCAAAACCAAAAAGCAGGAGATTTATATGTAGTAATCACTACTAATGACACTGATAAAAATTATCAAGGTTCAACAAATCCTATAAAAATAACTCTTAAATAAGGATAATTATTATGCCAATTGGTACAACTAGTACAGCAATACTTTTAAACATAAATAAACCAAAACATACTAGAACAAGTCAACAACAAGAACATAAAAGTTGATGATGAGAAATTTTAGAAATGATTGGTGTACAAGTAATAGCAGTAGCACTTGCTCCTTTTACTGGTGGATTAAGTGAAAGTTTAGCACTTGGTTTAGGTGCAAGTGATTTACTTGCTAGTATTAGTGCTGTTGGTGTAGAGTTTTTAACTGATTTTACTATTAATCAAGTTTATGATTATTTAAAAGGAAATGTTACACCATTAAATACTTTTTTTAATATATTACCTGCATTTGCTGGACTTAATAGAATTAGTCGTGGTTATCGTACAACTAAATTTATTAGTTTAGCAGAAAAAACTAAAACATTAGAACAAATTGGCATTAAAAAAGCAAAAAATTTACAAGAAATCATTAGTCAAGTAAGTGGAAAAGAAATTTTAACAGATAAAATTATTGGAAATAAACGTTATTTATTTAATTATAACCATGCTCCAAATCGCGAAACAATAATACAAAATTTAGGTTTTGTTGCTGAAAGACAATATAAAAATAATTTTGCAAAATTAGAAGTACAAGAATTAAAAAATTATTTATTATTACAAAATGAATTAATAAAGTTAAGTCCACAGTTAACTCCTAAATTTAAAATTAAAGATATTGATAAAGCAAACAATTTTTTACAAAAATATAATACTGATTTAAAAGAAGTATTAAAAATGAACCAACATGACTGATTAAATTTAGTTCATACAATACATGCAGAAAATAGATATGGAAAATCTTTAATTTTAGATTTACAAAAAATTCGTGCTAATGCAATTAAATTTAATTTTAAAAATAGTTCAATTCATAAATTAGTATTAAAAGCAAATCAAACTTTTAAATATTTTGATATTAAATTTTATTTTAAAAAAGGTTTAAATAAATTTTGAAAAGATACTTCATATTTTGAAAAAATAAGAATAAATATTTATAAATTACAAGAGAAATTCGAAAAATTAGAAAAACAAGCATTTGAAAAAATTAATAAATTAAAAGAAAAAACAATTGATGTATTTACAAGTGCTGAAAAGAAAGCAATTAAACATGCACAATTAATTCCATTAAATTCACCAGTATTTATGGCTTGTAAAATTCAACCTTTATCATTAGATAAATGTGGAATTACTATTTATCATCGTAATCCTAAATATAAACCAATTGTAGTTATTGATAGTATTATCAAAGCAGAAACTTTTGTTATTCAAATACATCCATTTCATTGATATAGATGATATAGCGGTTGATATATTGGATATGGAGTTAGTCAAAATAAATGATTAAAAAGTATTGCTTTTGCTCTACCAGTTGTACAACAAATGATTAAAGATAGTTTTAAAATTTATAGGCAAATATTAAGGACAATTAGAACTTATCATAAAGTAGTTAATGTTATTAATAATCCTATTGATAATGTCAATAAATCATTTAAAAGGGTGGGTTTAAAATTATCAGTTAATACTGTATTTGGTACTGGATTGTTAAGACATTTAGAAAAATTTGCATATAATCAAGTTGTAAAAAAAGGAAATAAAAAATTACAAAAAGAAATTATACATATATCACATAGAAAAACTAAATCAAAAACCAAACGTTATAAAAAAGCATTTTTTAAGGAATGATAAAATATGATTAATAAACTTTGAACTGGTGTCAGTTTAGAAAATTATAATAACTGATATCCATTAACTGGAACAATTACAGAAACACCACGACAATATATAAATACATGACCAAATGTTGATGATTGATTTAAAACATTTGCTATTCGTGCTCAAAATGATATTAATGCTTATCTTGATTTTATTTTATCTAAATTTCCTTTTGATAGTTTTAAAGATGAATTAATTAAAGAAACTTTAAGAGATATGGTTTATGTTATGGTTGAACATTGAGTATTTAATCGTACACCAATTGAATTTAATGTTGATGCTACTATTCAATTTAATAATGGTAATCAATTTAGTGCAAGTAGTACTCCTACGATTAATATTTGAGATTTAGCACCTAGTAGAATGAAAATATGAGCAAGATTAACAGAATTAAAACAAATATTTTCAAATTATAATAATGATGAAATAGATGTTGAAAAAATTGACTTAAAAGCATTTTATACTAGAAACCAAGTTAATGAATTAATTCAAGAACAAAAAGAATTTACATTATCAAAGCAAATAAAATTATATGATGATACCATTAATGGTAATAAAAATGAAACATATAGGGGACCAGTTACAAATTTAATAAATAAAGGTTATGTTGCAACAGAATATGACTCAAAAACTGAAACTATGATTTTAGATTGACCTAATGAAATTGGAACATTACCACCTGATGTTTTACAAAACAATCCACAAATTGGTGATTATACACATGCACCAACTTGTGATTTTTCTGCTAAACAACAAAAACTAATTACTACAAATGAAAATGAAATTACCAAATTAAATAGTGAATTAATTAAAACAAACGAAAATATTAATGATGTTAAAAATAATTGATTTAATATTGAAACTAGTCCCTTATGAAAAAAAGTTGAAAATAATAATATAGAAATATTTAAATGATATTTTATTAAAATCAGTTATCAATATTCAACAGAAAATAACTTTATGAAATTTTATAAAGTAATTAAAATTTATTTAAATAATGTTTTTAACGAATTTGAATTGTTAAATGTTGATTCCATGACTTATGGAGAACAAATACAAAATAAAAATATTTTAAATATTGGAACTATTTACTATAACAATAAAAAGAAACAATTTAGTGGTGGTGGTAATTCTTATCCTGAACTTGGAAAAATTAATTTAATTGGTGATATAGAAGAAATATATCAATATCAAGGAATAGATACACCAACTGAATTTATAGCAGAAGAAAATACTGAACATGATTATTATACAAAACTAGAAACAAATCAATTATTAGATAAAAAACAAGATAAGTTAATTGCTGGTGAAAATATTAAAATTGATGAAAATAATAAAATTAGTGCTACTTGCGGGAAAACTGATTTAACTGATTATTATAAAAAAGAAGAAGTAGATAAAAAATTAGACAATAAAATGGATAAAGACCAATTCAAATATGCTTTTTCTATAAATACTATTGGTACTGAAATTCCTAATTTAGAAACTACTGATAAAACTGTTGCTGGTGCTATTAATGAAATTATCAAAAAACAACCACAACCAATTCCAATTCCTCCAAGTAGTTCAATTTGAAAAGAAGTAGGAATAAGAGAAAAAAATAAATGAGATAATTGACAAATTACTTATGATTTTATAGTTAATAAAAGATATAAAGTTTATTATTCTTGAAATATATATAATAATGTTTTTGCAATTAAAGAATTTATTATAACTAATACAAAAATAGCAGGTGTACCAATAGAAGTTTTTAACAATAATACTAATGTCTTAGTTTTATCAGTACAACACTCAAAATTTATTACTATTTATTCTTTAAAAGGTAGCGATAAAGGTAATACATGAAAAGTAGAAGAATTACAGGAATAAAATTATGATTTGAAAAATTATAAAAATTATTTTAAGTTTAATTGGAGTTTTATTATCTTCTGCTGTTGCTGGTTTAATTATATTTATTATAGTAAAAATTGTCTTAAAAATTAATCAAATATTTTAGAAAGGAGAAAAAAATGAAACCTTTTTGACCAAGAAAAGATAAAACAAATATTAATAATAATGAAGAAAAATCTAAATTAATTTTTTTAGAAAATAAAAGTACACACACTTCTATTTTAAGTTATTTTGGTTTTAATGATTTTAATCATGAGACTTATTTTACTGATTTTGTTGCTGAAAATAATGCTAATTTATATAATGCTCCATTGGATATTAATAATGAAACTATTAAACAATATTTAATTAAACAAGAATTTTATAGAAAGAATTGAAATTCTATTTTTAAATTAAGCAAATTAGGAATTAGTGGTTATTTAATTTATATTGCTAATGATGATTTTTATTTTCAAGTAGTAGATATACAGCAAAGAATTTATGATATTACTGGTAAATTAATTCAATGTACTATTTTTTATGATAGTTATCAACAAAATGCACAAACAGTAAGATTATTTGAAGTTTATAAATTAAATAATGAACAAGTAACTATTAATCGTGCAATTTATAGTATTAGTGATAATAAAAAACAATTTCCTTTACCTTTTAAAGAATATAGTAATAATCCTAATTTAGAACAAGAACAAACATTAAATATTAATTATATTCCAATAGCAATTATGAGAAATAAAGCAAATGAGTTAGCAGATTGTAATAAAGTAATGGATAAAATTAAAGCATTAGATGTTATTTATGAACAAATTGTTTTAGATACTATTTTAAATTCACCAAAGTTTATTTTTGACCAAACTTATGGTAATGCTAAATCTACAATGGATGAAGCCGTAAGAACATTAGTTACTAACAACTATATTTGAAAAACTACTGGTGATAATAATGAAAAAAGTGAAAATATTAATATGACAAGTAGTAATTTTAAAGGTAAAAATTTAACTGATATATATGATTGAAATATTAATGAAATATTTAAACGTTGTGGTATTCATATACCAAGTCAAAAGAAATCAGCACAACAATCGGTTCCCGAAAGTACAGCGGTAAATATTTCAACTATTAATTATATTGAACAAAAATTATGACAATTTAATATTGATATTCTTAAATTTATTCAAATATTAGTACGTTTAGATAAAGATTTATTAAATAGTAAAACATTTAATATTAATGATGAACAAGAAATTAATAACTTAACAGTTAAATTAAAATTATTTAATCCAGAAAATAACCAATTAATAGGAGAAAACAATGGAAAACAACAACAAACCACAAACGAAGTTTCCACAGAAACAAACTAAACTTAATCAAGCAGAAATAGAAAATGATTATTTAATTGATAATATTCCTTATGATTTTACTAATATGATGAGTGCTACTAGTGACCCTGATATTAATAGAGCATACGATGAATTTAAAAAAAGAAAAATTTATATTTATGAAATTGAACGTTTATTTAAAAATCATGAAAATAATAGTTTAAGATTTTCAGCAAATACTATTAAAATAGGTTTTATTGATATTGATAAAGTATTAAAAACTACTGCTGTTGAAACATCTGATTTTACTATGCAATTAAATCAAAGAGCAAGTACTAATATTAATGACAATACAATTGAATATAGTATGACTAATATTAAAAATTTAATATTTCAAGAAATAAATTTATTAAATCAATTTAAGTTATATGCAGTTAGTATAAATGAACCATTAACTGAAAATAATATTGATAATTTATATATTATTAATAATTATTCAGAACCTTATCAAAATCCAAAAACTAGAAGTACTAAAAGTATTACTATTATTAAAATTAAAGACTTTAAAACAAGAGATGGTTATCCAATTATTATTAAATTACAAAAACCACTAGATAAAGACACCAAAGTTATTGGTTTAAAAATTAAAGCACCTAGAAGCATGATTTTTGGCAATATAAAGGTACTTGGTGAAGTCGACAATATGGAGGTATACCCAAAGTTATTTGTCAAAGATAAGATAGCATTTCCGCTATTATCAATGCCTATTGAAACTCAACCAAAAGTTAGAATATTACAACAATGATTTAGTGAACAAATATTACCTTGAAATTTAGCAAAACAATTTATAGGACAAGAAAAATCAGTTTTAGATTTAATTGCTATTGGTGGTGGTAGAGAAACAAGAAAAGAAATTATTAATAATGCAAGAGTAACTAATGATAAAATTGGTTATGATGTTTCTAAAAATTCAAAAGTATGACCATTATCTGATGAACTAGAATTAAAAGATAAAAAATTAGAGTCATGATTTTTAGTAAGTGACTATAATTTATTTATTTCTACAACAAATAAATTTCATGATGTTGAACTAGAAATAAAAGATAGACCACCAATTGATAGTTTACAAAAAGTATTATTAGATATGTTAACTTATACATATACTTATAATAGAAACTTTGATGGTGCATCATTAAGTAATGTTTTAAAAGAAATGAATGATTTAGATAAAATTCGTGCTAAGTTTGAAGGACAAAAACCAAATGAAGTTATTACTAATTTATTTAAACAATGAGAATTAGATTATCCTAACTATACAAATTTACCAAAAGTTAAAATATTAAAACAAATAGTTATAATGCTATCAAAAAATATTTATTCAACCATGTCTATTAATAACGGTTTAAATGATGACTATAAATTATTATTACCTTATTATTTTGAATTAAAATCAAATCCTATACATTCTACACCTGATAAGATTTGAGAATTTAAAGATATAAAAGTAGTATTAAAATCTGCATATTTTGATTTTACAGATATCAATAACATTAAACTAAAAAACAATGACATTAGTCAAAATGAATTATTGAAATTAGATGATAATCAATTTAACTGACTATCCATAACTAATGAATTAGAAAGCAATAATATACCATCATTAATTCCGGCAGATTGAACATTAGGTAATGGTGAATATGGAAAATATTTTACAAGATTAATTATTAATAAAAATAAAACCGAAAATGCTTTAAATTTATATGGTTCAAATAAATCACAATTATTTTCTAAATTAGAATTTTATAAAGAAGTTTTACAAATTGACAATAATAGTGAATTTGAATTACAAATTGAAAATCCAATTAATAACTTAAATCGAATTGAAGTTAGCGGACTATTTGGTGCTGGTAATTATGATTTAATTTTAGTAACAAATAAACAAGAAATAAATTTAAATAATATTAATTTATTTGATAAATATAATGAAAATATTTCTTATATAAATTTAGAAATTTAATTATCAAAATATCCATCTGGATAAATACCATCTCATTTTACTGCATCATCAGTTAATTTATTTGATGCTCAGTAAAGAGTAATTTTATGTTTATTACTTACTGGTCTTGCTCAAATAGTTGCCCCCCAGTGTGCTTCATGGTCGTAATCATAAAAATATGTTAATTGATTATTTTTATTATATGAAACTATTCCTAAGATTAAACCGGTAACACCAGTTATTACAGCAAATGATAATGATATTTTTTGAAAATTTGTTTTTATTCATATTTTCATAATAAATATCTCCTTTTTTCCTTGATTTTACTTTTAAATTGTACTATTTTTGATTATTTTTACAAGTATGCTTTTAAAAGCAAAATAACGCCTAAATTAAAGGTGTTTATTTTTTGATACCTATAATATTAATTGTATTGCGCTTATTTATTATATTGCAAATGTGAAGATACTTTTTTTTACAGTAGCATTATTTTTACCCCTAATTACATTTTTATATGGATATAATGCATAAAATAATGCATCATAAGGGTCTTGATACATATTTTTGTCAGGAATGTTAGTTTTGGTTTGGTCATAACGTAATTCTTCTAAACATTGAGTTGTTTTTGGTAAATCATCTTTATTTGCATAAAAGTTTCCATAAATCATAATATTTCTCATTCAAACTACTCTATTAGTTAATCCGGCTTCTTGATTTAAATTTGAAGCATGTTTAATAGCGGTTTGTGTTATTAAAATAGTATTGTGTTCATCAATTAATTTTTGATTTAATCAATCCATTGCTGTTCTTGCTTTATCATCATAAAAATAAATTGCTTGTTCAAAATTTTCAAAATTATCCATTAATCCTAAAATTTCATTAACATAAGCATTAATTTTTTCATTTTCATTTATAAAATCATTTGGAGTAACTACTAATTCACAAATAATATAAGCATCATAATAACCAGTATTATTATATTCTTTAAAACCAACTACCATAAATACAGTATGGTCTTTTGGTCCCGTAGCTCAATCAATACCAACACTATAAAAATCAAATTTATACATTTCTTTTTCTTGATTATAAAATTGTTTTAAATCATATGATTGTCAATATTTTACTGTTTTTTGAAATGGGAAAATTGTTGCATCGCTATCTAAAAATTCAAAACCATAATAAACAGTATTATATTCATCTGGATTACTTTTTTCCATTTCTAATAATGTTCTTTGTTGAATGTCAGGTAATTTATTTCAAAATGGTTGAATAGTAAATCTTAAAACAAATAAACCTAAACCACTAAACATATCTTTATTTTCATAATAAACTTTACCAACTTTTTTAAGATTTTTCATGACTTCATCATTTAATGGTAAAAATGGTGTACAGTATTTTAAATAAAATGGATGATATTTATCATAAGGATTACATGTAAAAGTAATGAAAAAACTTTTATAAAAATAACGAGTAATCTTTTGTCCAAAGGTAGAACTATATATATTTTTATCAATAAATGTTCAACTTCACTCTTTAATAGGTTTATTTGATACTTTAATACGATTACTTCTAAACATAGAGTTTTGTAAACGTTCATATCGATATGTTAATTGTTTTTCAGTTAATGTTTCTTTTTCTTCTGCCATAATAATTTCATCTGTTCTTGAACCTAAAAAACTTGACCCACCTGCTTCTTTTCCAAAAATCTTATTACCATTAGCATAACCAATAAAGTCAATTTGTTGATTACTTGGAAAGATAATACATCCCCCATCCTTAGTAATTTTTCATTTAATGCCATGTGGATTATTAGGTAATAAATTAATATTATATGTATCTAATAAAACTTGACAAACATTCATTAAAGCACCAATTGTAGTTTCACTATGAGTATTTTCATATCTTCTTACTTCTTGAACACTACTATCTCTAAAATTACAACATATAAATAAATCAAATGCTAAACAGTTTCAAGTTTTTCTTGTTCCACGTGCTGTTGGAACAAAACGATAAAAACAATTAGTAGTAAAATATTCTGCTCATTCATCACCAACAAATTCTTTAAAAATATCTCAACTAAAACCATAATTATTATCACTAAAATTAAGATTATATTTTTTATTTAATTGTCCATAACTACTAATAAAAGCCATATTTACTCCTTATTTTTAAAAAAAAATTAAACTTAAATTATTAACAAACAAAAATTAGAAAGGAACATTAAAAATGTTTATATTACCATTCGCAAATCATTTTGATTGAGACAAACATGATTTTAATCAAGATGAATTAAGTTTAAAACAAACAGAAGAATTATTTGCAAAAATAGATGATTATTTATGAAGTATATGTGATAAATCTGAATATAAATCATATAGATTTAGACAACGAAAATTAAAAGCAAAAAAAGGTTTATTAACTTATAAGCGACGTATTTGTACACATTATAACACAAAAACACAAAAAATGGAGTACGTATCATTATTAGATAATTATCTTGGTGTTAAAAAATATAGTAAACTTGCACCTAACGTTATTAAACAAATTTTAAAATATTTTGCTGATGGTAAAAAGTATCGTGATGTTTGTGATACTTTTATTGAAGATTTAATAAGTAATAGTACAGTTTGTAGAACATATCAAAAATTTGAATTACCAAAAGCAAATATTCCCAAAATACCATTACAACCAAATCAAAATTTATATGTAAATATTGATGATGGTCATCGAAAATTTAAGTTTAATGAAAAACACAATACTAAAAATTGTAAAAAATGTTCGATGAGATTAATAGTAATGTGTACTGGTAAAAAGAAAAATGGAAAATTAATTAATAAAAGAGCTGTATGTAAAATAAGAGTTTCAAAAACAGAAATTGGTGCTGAAAAAACCGCAAAATTAATAGAAAAATATGGTAATTTATTTTTTGAAAACTTTGACCAAGCAAATTTAATAGTTTGTGGAGATAGTGCAAAATGAATTAGAAAAACTGCTACAATTTTAAATGCTAAATTTATTTTAGATAAATTTCATGCTTTTCATGTTTTATTTCTTGGTATAATGGCAGGAAGAAGAAAAAATCAAATTGCTAAATTACACTATCAAAATGCAATAAATTTATTTGCCAAAGGTCAATATTATGAATTAATTGATTTTTTACAATCATTAACTTTACAATATAAAAAATTAAAAGTTGGTTATTTTATTAATGCAAAAGATGGTGTATTAAACCAAGCATTAGTTGAAAATATTGGTTGCTTTACTGAAACTAATATTAAACAAATTTTAAAGCATATGATTGGTGATAGAACTTATAACATTGATATGTATACAAAAATGGTTAATTTTAAATGTTATCAAATAAATACAATTATCCAGTTATTATAAATTAAAACTTAAATTTGCTGAATTATACTTGTAAGTGCAAGTAAATAAAATTGCAAAAAATTCTCATATAAAAATTTCATAATGCTAAATTTAGTTTAGAAAAAAGTAAGGAGTTTTTATATGAGTTATAAACATCTTGGCATAGATGAAAGGATTTATATTGAGAATCAATTGAAATTGAAATTTAAAATTAGTGAAATAGCTAAAAATCTTAATCGAAGTATTAGTACTATTATTCGAGAAATTAATAGAAATAAAGATAATAATCATTATTTTTCATTAATTGCACAAAATAAAGCTGAAAATCGAAAACAATCACATATTAGTTTTCATAAGTTTAAAAATAAGAATTTAGTAAAATATGTACAACAAAAATTACTATTAGGTTGATCACCTGAACAAATTTATGGCAGAATTAAAAATTTTCATAAAGAGTGAGTTATTAGTTTTAAAACAATTTATACTTGAATTTATTTTGGAATGCTTGATAAAGTTACTAGTAAAAATTTAAGAAGAAAAGGTAAAAAACGAAAATCTAAAGAAAATCGTGGCAAGTTTAATGGTAAATCAATTAAAGAACGAGATATAAATGTTAATGATCGTATAACACTTGGTCATTGAGAAGGAGATACTATAGTATCATCACGAGGTAAAAGCAAATCATGTTTAATAACTTTAGTTGAAAGAGTATCACGATTTACTTTAGCAATATTAGTTAAAAACAGAACTACTAAAGTTATTAATAAAAATGTCAGTTATTATTTATCAATTCTTCCTAAAAACATTGTTAAAACTATTACTTTTGATCGTGGCAAAGAATTTTCAAATTGACAACAACTTGAAAAAAATTTAGATGTAAAAATTTATTTTGCCAATCCATATTCACCTTGACAAAGAGGTACTAATGAAAATACTAATGGTTTAATTAGAGAAAAATTTCCTAAAAAATTTATTTTTTCAAAAACTAATAAAAATGAAGTTCATAAATTTATATTGTCTTTCAATCAAAGACCGAGAAAAATACTAAATTATCTTTCACCAATCGAATATTTGGATAGAAAAATAATTTAGTTGCACTTACCTTTACAATTTAGCAAATAAATAAAAATAAAATAAAACTTATTAAAGAAAACTTTAATAAGAATTTTTGAGTTATAAAAGTAAGTATTATTGTTGACTAATATTTTTGAAGTGTTAAGATTAACTTACAATTGCATATTGAAGTCTAAATTATTCTCGTCTAAACTTATAATTTAAAGACAAATTTGAATATTATTGACAACATCGGTACGCTCCCAAACTTTTTTTAATAATATTGGTAATAATATTGAATCATTTTATAACGGTATTACTTCATTTTTTTTAGGAATTGAAAATTTAATTAAAATTATGCCCTATGCAATTGGTGGAGTAATTGGATCAGTTATAGCATTTAAGATTTATAAAGCAAGAAAGTCAATGTTAAAAAATGAAAGAATAAGAAAAATGATGAATTATACTTGTAAGTGCAAGTGCTAAATTGTAAAGGTAAGTGCAACTAAATTATTTTTATATCCAAATATTCGATTGGTGAAAGATAATTTAGTATTTTTCTCGGTCTTTGATTGAAAGACAATATAAATTTATGAACTTCATTTTTATTAGTTTTTGAAAAAATAAATTTTTTAGGAAATTTTTCTCTAATTAAACCATTAGTATTTTCATTAGTACCTCTTTGTCAAGGTGAATATGGATTGGCAAAATAAATTTTTACATCTAAATTTTTTTCAAGTTGTTGTCAATTTGAAAATTCTTTGCCACGATCAAAAGTAATAGTTTTAACAATGTTTTTAGGAAGAATTGATAAATAATAACTGACATTTTTATTAATAACTTTAGTAGTTCTGTTTTTAACTAATATTGCTAAAGTAAATCGTGATACTCTTTCAACTAAAGTTATTAAACATGATTTGCTTTTACCTCGTGATGATACTATAGTATCTCCTTCCCAATGACCAAGTGTTATACGATCATTAACATTTATATCTCGTTCTTTAATTGATTTACCATTAAACTTGCCACGATTTTCTTTAGATTTTCGTTTTTTACCTTTTCTTCTTAAATTTTTACTAGTAACTTTATCAAGCATTCCAAAATAAATTCAAGTATAAATTGTTTTAAAACTAATAACTCACTCTTTATGAAAATTTTTAATTCTGCCATAAATTTGTTTAGGTGATCAACCTAATAGTAATTTTTGTTGTACATATTTTACTAAATTCTTATTTTTAAACTTATGAAAACTAATATGTGATTGTTTTCGATTTTCAGCTTTATTTTGTGCAATTAATGAAAAATAATGATTATTATCTTTATTTCTATTAATTTCTCGAATAATAGCACTAATACTTCGATTAAGATTTTTAGCTATTTCACTAATTTTAAATTTCAATTTCAATTGATTCTCAATATAAATCCTTTCATCTATGCCAAGATGTTTATAACTCATATAAAAACTCCTTACTTTTTTCTAAACTAAATTTAGCATTATGAAATTTTTATATGAGAATTTTTTGCAATTTTATTTACTTGCACTTACAAGTATAATTCAGCAATTCAGCAAATTAAAAACTAAGTTTTAATAAAACTTAGTTTTTTTAAATATACAAATTTTTTATTTATTATAATTTGGTGCTTCTTTTGTTAGTTCAACATCATGAGGATGTGATTCTCTTAAACCAGCACTTGAAATTTTTACAAATTTAGAATCTTGGATTAAAGATAAAATATTTTTAGCACCAACATAACCCATACCACTTCTAATACCGCCAACTAATTGAAAAACAACATCTTGTACTTTTCCTTTAAAAGGCACGCGTGCTTCAATTCCTTCTGGCACTAATTTTTTAATTCCTTTTTGAAAATAACGATCACTACTACCACGTTTCATGGCAACTAATGAACCCATACCAACATAATTTTTATATTTTTTACCATTGACAATAATTTCCTCACCTGGTGATTCTTCTGTTCCAGCTAAAATGCTACCTAACATTACACAATTGCTACCAGCAGCAATTGCTTTTACAATATCACCAGAATATTTAATACCACCATCAGCAATGACAGTTACGTTTTTATTTTTTGCTCAATTATAAACATCATTAATAGCAGTAATTTGTGGCACACCAACTCCTGCTATTATTCTAGTAGTACAAATGCTACCAGGACCAACACCAACTTTAATACAATTTGCGCCAGCTTCATAAAGTGCTTGTGCTCCAGCTGCAGTACAAATATTTCCAGCAATAATATCTAATTTTGGATAAGTTTTACGAATTATTTTAACTGTTTTTAAAATCCCTAAACTATGACCATGTGCTGAATCAACAACTAATACATCAACTTTTGCTTTAACTAATGCCTCAACTCTTGCTAAAGTGTCTTCACCAGCACCAACAGCAGCACCAACTCTTAATCGTCCTTGATCATCTTTACAAGCATTTGGATAATCAATAGCTTTATCAATATCTTTTGTTGTAATTAAACCAATCAATTTATTATTTGAACCAACAATTGGTAGTTTTTCAATTTTATTTTTTAACATAACTTGTTTTGCTTGTTCGATTGTTGTTGTTTTATCAAAAACAATTAAATTTTTGGTAGTCATAATATTTTTAACTAATGCATTATCATTATCAAGATATTTTAAATCACGATTAGTAACAATTCCAATTAGTTGATTTTCTTCATTTACAACAGGCAATCCAGAAATTCGATAAGTACTCATAATTGATTTTGCTTCACTAATTAAAGTTTGAACACCAATAGTAATTGGATCAGTAATAAAACCTGACTCATTTCTTTTCACTTTTTGTACTTCTAAAGCTTGTTCAGCAATTGATAAATTTTTATGAATAATGCCAATACCACCAACTCTTGCCATGACAATTGCTAGATCAGATTCAGTAACTGTATCCATAGCAGCAGATAAAATTGGAATATTTAATTCAATTTTATTTGTTAATTTAGTTTTTAAAGAAACTTGATTTGGTAAAACTTCTGAATATCCTGGAACTAATAATACATCATCAAAAGTAATTCCTTCACATATTATTTTTTGATTTAAATCTTTATTCATAGTTTACTCCCATTCTATAGTACCTGGTGGCTTTGATGTAATATCATAAACTACTCTATTAACACCATCTACTTTATTAATAATCTCATTTGCAACTTCATCTAGAAATTCTCATGGCAAGAGTGAACTTGTTGCTGTCATAAAGTCAATTGTATTAACACTTCTTAAACTAACAACATAATCATAAGTGCGATTATCACCCATTACGCCCACAGTTTTAACTGGTAGCAAAGTGGCAAATGCTTGTGATACTTGATTATATATATTTTTTTCTTTCAATTTGGTAATAAAAATATGATCAACTTCTTGTAAAATTAAACATTTTTCTTTTGTTACTTCTTCTATAACTCTAACTCCTAAGCCAGGACCAGGGAAAGGATGACGATTAATTAATGTTTCAGGTAATCCAAGTTTTAAACCAATTTCTCTTACTTCATCTTTAAATAAGGTTTTTAATGGTTCTAACAATTTAAATTGTAAATCATCAGGTAAACCACCAACATTATGATGAGTTTTAATTGTTTTTGAACTTGCATGTTTACTTGAAGATTCAATAATATCCGGATAAATTGTTCCTTGTGCTAAAAAATCAGCCGTTTTAAATTTTCTTGCTGCTGTTGTAAATACATCAATAAATTGTTTACCAATAATTTTTCTTTTTTCTTCAGCATTTTTAACACCTTTTAAAGCAGTAAAAAAATGTTTACTTGCATCAATCATTTCAAGATTAAGTTTAAAATTTTGTTTATAAATTTCCATGACATCAATTGCTTCATTTTTTCTCAATAAACCTGTATCAACAAAAATGCAAGTTAACTGTTTACCAATTGCCTTAGAAATAATGGCAGCGGCAACTGAAGAATCAACTCCACCACTTAAACCTAAAATAACTTGTTTATCTTGGACTTTATTTTTAATTTCTGAAATTTGATTACTAATAAAATCATCTAAACTTCAATCTTTTGTACAATTTGCTATTGTAAATAAAAAATTTTCGATTATTCGCTTACCAAATTCTGAATGGGTAACTTCAGCATGAAATTGGATACCATAAATTGGTTTAGTCAAATGTGCAATTGCTGAAATTGAAGAATCAGAATGAGCTATTTGTATAAAATCTTTTGGAATTTTTGTTACATGATCAGCATGACTCATTCATACTTTTGATTGATTAGCAACTTTTTTAAATAATTTATTATTTGGTTGATCAAGATATAAAATGGATTTTCCAAATTCTTGTTCATCTGCCAATTCTACTTTCCCTTTAAAATGATTTGTTAATAATTGCATGCCATAACAAACTCCTAAAATGGCAACTGGTAAATTAAAAATCGCTTGATCAATTTTATAAGCATTTTGTAAATAAACACTTGATGGTCCACCAGATAAAATAATTGCTTTTAAGTTGGGATATGTTTTTATTTTTTGATAACTAATATTAAAAGATAAAACTTCAGTATAAACATTTGCTTTTCTTACTCTTCTTGCTAATAATTGTGTATATTGACTTCCAAAATCTAAAATCAATACTTGTGTATTTATCATTTTTTTTCCTCCAAATATAATAGTAATTAAATCATTTTTTAACAAAAAATAAAATAGATTACAGTAATAATTATTTTATGATAGATTTTAATTTCTTTAAAATATAATTAAAAATATTGATATTAATGATAAGAGCATATGAAAAAGAGTAATCATTTATTAATGATTACTATTAAAAGTTAAAATATAATTTAAAGAAATTAAGTTGTAACTGATCTGGCTTCATTTTCATGAATTTTAATTCGTTCTAATTCTGTTTCGGGTTCATTAAGTAAATATTTTATTGCTTCTTCTTCAGTCATTGGTATGAATTCTTGATCTAATTGATTTTGATAATCTAAATTTGATGCTAAACGCATTTTTAATTTTGGTTGATAATAAATAAAATATCAAATAACAGCAATTACAATAAACATTCAAAACATTAAGAATTCAATAATAACAGCTATTAATACTTCCCCTCTTTTATTAATCATGTCATTAATCATACCATAGTTAAAAACAACAAACTGACTAAGTAAAAATAAACCACAAGCAACAAAAACAATTCATTCTCAAATTTGAATTTTAATTTGTTTACGATAACCCATAACACACGTGGCAGCTAACACAAAAATATATACAGCAATAGTAATGTTAGTAGAAAATCCTAGTACTGTATTAAAATCAAAAGGTGCACCAATTAAATCTGGGATTATTAACATAATAATACAAGCAATAATAGTAATAATTAAATTAGCTGTACTAGCACGCATTGCAATATTTTCTTTATTTAATTTGGCTAATTTTTCGGTAATATATCCTTCTTTGCCTAATGGTTGAATCATACCACCAGAATATAAAGAATTTTGCATAGCACCATTTAATTTCAATGATAAAGTAGAAATAACTAGTACAATCATACCAGTAATACCAGCAATTCCTGATAAACATTATTTGGATTATATTCATTAGTAGCTCCAGATCAACCATTTTGGCCATTTGTACCGTCAATAGTAATGGCACCAAATACTAATACTGATACAGCTAAATAAAAAATAGTTGATAATAATAAAACTATTAAAATACCTTTACCAAAGTTTTTGGTTGGATTTTTAACATTTTTTCCAAAAACAATAAAAGTTTCAAAACCAATAAAGAAATAGAAGAAGCCACTAAATGCATTATTAATTTTTGGTAAAGTTAAATTAATGTTTTTTGTTCCTTCAGCCGCTTGTGAAAATGCTAAACCTTTATTAGTTACTACCAAAATAATAGCACAAACAATGCTGAATTATACTTGCACTTACAAGTATAATTCAGCAAATAATAAGATTTATTAAAATATTAATTTTTCTAAAGTTATTTCAAAATAAAAAATAATTGGCAATTTAGCACCAATTTTAAAATGTTATTAGGAAAATTAAATTAAAATAAATCTTAATTCTAATTTTATACTTGAAAAAATTAATATGTAATAAAAAATTTCTTATAAAAAAATATTTTTTTATAAGAAATTTTTTAACAATACTTAAAAATGTCCAAAAAATAGACATTTTTAATAAAAATAAATTTATACAAATTTTTTAATAGCAATATGATTAGAACTAATAATTCTAATACCACCATGATTTTTATGAAAAGCAACTTGAATTTTATCACCAATTAATTTAGTAATCATACCTTTTCCAAAAATTTCATGAATAATTATATCTCCAACATTTCAATTATTAGTTATTTCAACCTTATCTTTATTATCAGCTTTATAGTAATTAAATTTAGAATGATTACGATTTTGATAAGTTGCTGCCATTTCTTGGTGTTCGTTATTAATGATTTTTAAATATTTAAGATCTAAATCTTTTAAGAAACGAGATGGTTGTTTCATACGATCCAAGATATATGAATATCCACTGGCACTAGATAAAAATAATCATTTTTTTGCCCTAGTAATTGAAACATAAAAAAGTCGTCGTTCTTCTTCAATTTTATCTAAGTTTTCTATACTAAATTTACCTATTCCAGGTAAAATACATTCATTAATGCCAACTATAAAAACAACATCAAATTCTAGACCTTTAGCACTGTGAATTGTCATTAAGTTAACGGCTTTATTAGTACTATTTTCATCTAAATCAGTATATAAACTTACTTCTTGTAAAAATGACGTTAATAATTCTTCGCCTTGTAATTCATTATTAATACTATCATATTCAAGCAATTGTTCTAATAATTGTTGAACATTTTCAATTCTTTCGTTTTCAAGATTATCTTCTAGTTTTTTTAAATAATTAGTTTTATTTAATAAATTTTCAACCATGTTATGTAAAGAGGTAACATCTTTGATATTAGTTTGCATCTCATTAATTAAATTAATTAAAGGTTGTAAATGTTGACGATAATTTTTTGGTAATCCATACTGAAATTTAAATAAGTATTCATTTAAAGTTAGTAATTGTTCATTAGCAAGTAATAATAAGTTATCAATAGTTTTTGGTCCAATTTTAGGTGTTGCATTTAAAATTCTAATCATTGATATATTATCATTTCAAACAATAATTTTTAAATATGCCAAAATGTCTTTAATCTCTTTACGTTCAAAAAATTTATAACCACCAAAAATTTTATAATTTATATTATTATTAATCAAAGCTTGTTCTAAATCTTTTGATAAATAATTATTACGATAAAGAATAGCAATTTTATTCAAATCTAAATGATATTTTAAATTAATTTTTTTAACAGTTGTTGCAACTCAATGTGCTTCTTGATCACTACTACTAGCATGATACATAACAATATCATTACCAAGATCATTTTTAGTAAACAGTTCTTTTTCAATACGTTGAACATTATTTTTAATTAAACTATTAGCTGTATTTAAAATCTTAGTTGTTGAACGATAATTTTGATTTAAAATAAATGTTTTTGTATTAGGAAATTGTTTAGTAAAATTCAATATTAAATTAATATTTGCTCCTCTTCAACTATAAATAGTTTGATCAGGATCACCAACTACAGTAATATTTTTATGATTTTTAGCAAGTGATAATAAAATATTATATTGAATATCATTAGTGTCTTGAAATTCATCAACTAAAATAAAATCAAATTTCTTTTCTCATTTTGTTAAAATATGTGGAAATTCTTTAAATAGACGTTCAACTAATAATAATAAATCATCAAAATCTAAACATGAATTAATAAATTGATATTTTTTATACGATTCAAAAACTTTGATACGTAAAATTCACTCATCTTGATTTTGATAATCAGCTAATAATTGATCTTGAGAAAGATAATTATTTTTTCAGTTAGAAATATTAGAACTTAATAATCTTAACTCCTGCAATTCAGCTTTATGTGAAAATTCTTTTTGAAAAATATCTTTTAATATTTTTCGTTGATCTTCTTGATCAATAATATTAAAATTATTATTAATATTTAAATGATGAATATCTCTTCTTAATATTTTGGCACATAATGCATGATAAGTAACAATATTAACATTAATGTTAGTATCATTTAAAAGTTGCATTATTCGTTCTTTCATTTCACGTGCTGCTTTATTAGTAAAAGTTAATGCCAATATTTTTTCACTAGCAATTTTAATTACATTAATTAAGTAAGCAATCTTATATGTTATAACCCGCGTCTTTCCAACTCCAGCCCCCGCAATAATACGACATGGGCCATCAACATTAATAATTGCTTGTAGTTGTTGTTCATTTAGATTTTCTAAAAGTTTTGTTTTATCCATGTTATTTATCCTTAAGTTAGTAAGAGTATATACTATTAAAGACTATTTATATTTTCTAATTCGTCATCATTAATATTTCCTGGTTGAGAATAAACTAAATGAATATGTGGATCATTAACGTTAGTTGATATCTTCCTTTTATTAGTTGCAAGTGGTTTCTTGTTAATGACAAAAGTTTTATGATAACGATCAAAGAATAGCTGATGATATTTATCAATTTTAGTGACGATCATAATCCCACAATACCAAGCAAAATCAAAACTAACTACAGAACGAATAAGAATATTTAATCAAGAATTTAAAGTACTATTACTATTAATAGTAGCAATGTTTTCATTAAAAGTCAATTTCATAAAAAGAATTATTGAAGTGGTTAATAATAGAGGAATAAAAACTAAAAATAGTTCACGATAAAAAAAATGTTTTAACTTTAAATCTTGATTTTTTTCATTTACTAATCTTATTTGAAAAATTAATTTTCCCAAAGTTTGACCCTGACATTTTCATGGGATAATAACAAAATATATAATGACAACAATTATATTAATAATAAAAATAATTATTAATTGTCATGATTCTTGATTACCTTTATTATCTAAAT
Organism: Spiroplasma endosymbiont of Nomada ruficornis; assembly: GCF_964030795.1. Classification (NCBI taxonomy): domain Bacteria; kingdom Bacillati; phylum Mycoplasmatota; class Mollicutes; order Entomoplasmatales; family Spiroplasmataceae; genus Spiroplasma; species Spiroplasma endosymbiont of Nomada ruficornis. The sequence continues at coordinate 628,060 of NZ_OZ034962.1, forward strand.
AATGGATTGCTAATCCAATTATTAATGGGATTAAACTAACAAAAATCACGTCAAAAATACGTGCAATAATACGTTTTCATGTTTTAGCTATTATATATGTTTCGGTTGTATCTAATTTTTTAATATTCATTTTTTTACTCTCAATATTTTGAATCATCTCTAATATTATTATCTTTAAAATATTTCTTAAAATAATTACTTAGATCAGGAGCATAAGTGGTAAATTTATCATTTGGATTAATAGTATTAAAATAAGAATTTTTTTTAAAATTTTTAAATTTAAATTCAATAATTTCTTTGACACGATTATATGTTTTTTCAATTAATGCAGGTTTTTTAGAAATACTAATAAATCTTAAAAGAGTATATAGATAGTATCTAACAAAAGCATATTCCAACTCTTCATATAAAACTTTTTTAATTTTATAATTATTATAATAGTTTAAAATATGTATTCATTGATGCATTAGTTCAAAAATATTATCATTTTCCAATGTGTTATTTTTAGACGTTAATAATGTTTCATTAATTGCATAATATGTTTTACAATGTGCTAAAAATGAGTATAAAAATAAACTATCAAATTGGATTTCTTTACGAAATTGTAAATTATATTCATTAATAATACTAACTTTCATGATTTTTGTTGTTAAAACTGGTGTTGTTAAAGCAAAGACTATTTTTCCTTGTGTTGTATTTAAATTATATATTTTATTAACTTCAGTTCTAATTGTTGAATGAAAAACATTATTTATATCAAATTCATAACGAACACAATATTCAATACAATCTAAATTCTTATTATTATCTAAAATTTTATTAACTGTTTCAACAAAATTAACGCTAAGAATTTCAGTTGGATTTAAAATAACTACATATTGTCCGGAAATATATTTAAGGCCAAGATTACGACTAATGGCAATACCTGATACTTGATAATTAGTAATCATTTTTAAATTTTGTGGATATAATTTAAAATATTTACTAAATATCTCCAAATTTTCATTGTTAATGCCATCATCAACAACAACAACTTCAAAATTAGTTTTTTTATTTACAAAAATCTTTGCTAAAAAAAAATCTAAGTGCTCGGATTCAAATGAAGTTGTATATAAAATAAAACTTAGTAGCATAATAAATATTTCCTCTCTTTTATAAATAATTATAACACTTCTTTAACAATTTTAAGTGAAGGTTTATCAACATTTATTTTTTATTTTTTTGATTACTATTTTTAAGTTTATTTTTAGATACTAAAGTAGATTTTTCTATATTATCTGTTTCTTTAATAACTTTAACAGTCATATTTTTATGATCAAAAATAGTTTTTAAATTACCTTTAATAATAACAGTTTCAGTATTATTAGGTTTAATAACGTTTCGTTTTGCGGGCTTGCTAACTTTTTTCTTTTTTTGTCCTTTTAATATTTCTGCTCTTAATAAAGCACGTGTTTTTCTAATTTCAAATTTTTCAAATTTAAAAAGAAATGATTTAATAAACTTTTTATATGAATTAACAAAATATCGAAGTCTTTTCTTGCTTCGAGCATGATTATCATATTTTAATAAAATACAAACATAGTTTAATTCATTTCTTGCTTCTGATTCAATTAATGAATTAAAAAAACTGTGATAATTATGACTTAAGTTATATGGTTGACCAGATATTGGGCTTTTATAAGGAGTAAAACCTAGATTACCAGTAGTTTTATAATACTTAAAATCAGCAACTCGTGTTGTCATTTGTCCCTTAGGATGCTCTGGTGATTTAATTTCTGATATTTTAAAAATATTATTTGTATCAAATTCTAAAAAATAGCAATATACCTTATGAACAAAGTTACCTGCAGTTTTAAAAGCAATATATAAATCTACTTTTGCTTCATAATTTAAATTATCAAAAATACTAACGTATGGTTGATAAAAATCATATTTTTTATCAATAATTTCTCATCCTTGTTTTTTAATAGTAAGTTCAATCTCATCAGCACAAATATTTGGATTTAAAATAATTTTCTTCATTTTCTACTCCTAACTCTAATATTTTCTAAGTCTATTTTATCAAATTATATATAAAGTGTGGTCTAAGAAAATTTTTCACTTTGATTAATAATTAAAGTACTTTTATTTTTACTATTAAACAACTAACAATACATCATAAAATTATCTTTAAACTATATGAATATATCATATATTTCTACACATATTAAAGTTATTCTTTTTTAAAAAATTTTAGCAAAAATTATATTAAACTTTATTTATTACTTTTTCTAAAATAATATAGAAATGATGAATATATTATTAATAAATAAATAAAATACTAGAAAACTATATATTAATTAAAAAAGAATACTAACATTAATATTAGTATTCTTTTTTAATGCTAAATTGTAAAGGTAAGTGCAACTAAATTATTTTTCTATCCAAATATTCGATTGGCGAAAGATAATTTAGTATTTTTCTCGGTCTTTGATTTAAAGACAATATAAATTTATGAACTTCATTTTTATTAGTTTTTGAAAAAATAAATTTTTTAGGAAATTTTTCTCTAATTAAACCATTAGTATTTTCATTAGTACCTCTTTGTCAAGGTGAATATGGATTGGCAAAATAAATTTTTACATCTAAATTTTTTTCAAGTTGTTGTCAATTTGAAAATTCTTTGCCACGATCAAAAGTAATAGTTTTAACAATGTTTTTAGGAAGAATTGATAAATAATAACTGACATTTTTATTAATAACTTTAGTAGTTCTGTTTTTAACTAATATTGCTAAAGTAAATCGTGATACTCTTTCAACTAAAGTTATTAAACATGATTTGCTTTTACCTCGTGATGATACTATAGTATCTCCTTCTCAATGACCAAGTGTTATACGATCATTAACATTTATATCTCGTTCTTTAATTGATTTACCATTAAACTTGCCACGATTTTCTTTAGATTTTCGTTTTTTACCTTTTCTTCTTAAATTTTTACTAGTAACTTTATCAAGCATTCCAAAATAAATTCAAGTATAAATTGTTTTAAAACTAATAACTCACTCTTTATGAAAATTTTTAATTCTGCCATAAATTTGTTCAGGTGACCAACCTAATAGTAATTTTTGTTGTACATATTTTACTAAATTCTTATTTTTAAACTTATGAAAACTAATATGTGATTGTTTTCGATTTTCAGCTTTATTTTGTGCAATTAATGAAAAATAATGATTATTATCTTTATTTCTATTAATTTCTCGAATAATAGTACTAATACTTCGATTAAGATTTTTAGCTATTTCACTAATTTTAAATTTAAATTTAAATTGATTCTCAATATCAATCCTTTCATCTATGCCAAGATGTTTATAACTCATATAAAAACTCCTTACTTTTTTCTAAACTAAATTTAGCATTATGAAATTTTTATATGAGAATTTTTTGCAATTTTATTTACTTGCACTTACAAGTATAATTCAGCAATTTGTAAATCATTAATTTTAAATTCATAAGCACCACTACTATTAGGATTTTCATTATCCAAATTTAAATTATGTCGATTAATAACACGATTAATTCCTACTGCAGAACTATCGTTATTAACTAAAGCAATTGGTAAACGATTAATATTTCCCAATGGATTAAAAAAAGCTCATAAAGCAATAAAAGCATATAAAAATGGAATAAAACATAGTGCAATACTTTTAATAATTGTTCTTTTATTTTTATAAATGTGTTTAGTCCCCACTGCTTTAAAAACCATTTTAAATTCTTGAATAGCAATTTTAAATAAATTTAAAATTTTTAACACTTTGTTACTCCTTAATAGATTATCTTTAATAAATTTAGTTATAATAATATTATAAATACATTTGATAAAAAGGGAGAAAAAAATATTATGTTGCAATTAACAATTAAAGGTAAACCCGTTCATATTAAAAATGAAATAATCAAAGTTGGAGATACTTTATCATTTTCTGCAGTTAATAAAACAATGGATAATATGAATTTAGAACAATTCACTAATAAATTTAAAATTATTTCTAGTGTACCAAGCATTGATACTAAAACTTGTGCTTTACAAACTATACACTTTAATAAAGAGGCTACTAAATTAAAAGATTTAGTTATCATTACTATTTCCAAAGATTTACCATTTGCTCAAAGTCGCTTTTGTGAAAAACTAAAAATGAATAATAATTTTCATATTTGAAGTGATTATCGTAATAATGAAAATAATTTTAGTAATACTACTAATTTATTAATTGATGAAATCCAATTATTAGCACGTACTATTATCATTGTTGATAAAAATAACAAAGTTATATATTTACAAATTGTTAAAGAAGTAACATTAGAACCAAACTATGATGAAGTTCTAAAATTTATTAAAACTTTAACATAAAAAAAATTAGGTAATATTTTTAAAATAAGTATTACCTAATTTTTTTTATTTATCAGTAGACTTTTAAAAAACTATTTATTTTGAAAATCAACTACGACTTTTTGAAGTCTTATTTTGTTTTTCAGATTTTTCTTTTTCTACTTTTTCTTTATTAGCTTTTTCTATATCTTCGCGTGTTAATCTTTTTTCCATATTTGCAACTCTTCGTTTAGCTGATTTATTAAGTTCTTTTTCTACTTTTTCTTTTTCTTCTTTATTCATAACTTTATCTCCTTTTTAGATTATAAAGATATTTGTCTCATCTTTCTACTTGGTGACTTTTCTCTAACATCTTCTTTCACAAGATTATCACTTTTTTTATTATTTTTCAAAATTTCTTCTATTTCATTGGTAAAAGCAACAACTTCTTTCTCAAAAATTATTAAATCGTGTTCATCAGATTGAGGTTTTTGATTTTCTTTTTCAATTACACTTGCCACAAAAGTAATCATTTCTAATTTATTTTGTATTGCTCCATTTTGCTCTGCACTTAAATCTTTTTTTGCTGCTTCTACTTGTTCTTGTAATTCATCTTTTCTTTTATCAATATTTTCCAAATTTTGCTGTTTTAATTCTCTTTTATTTTCTTCAAATCTTTGACTTAATTCATTTTGCATATCCATAAAATTTTTATTTTTATTATTATTTCAAATTTGTTGAAAACTATTCAAAATTCTTTGTTGTTTTGCTTCTGGAGGTAAGCTTAAAAATAATTCTTCTTGTTGTTCTCTTTTTAATAATAATCTTTGTTCTTGTAGTTTATTTTCTAGATTTATTTCACTTTTTGATTTTCAATTAGGCAAAAATAATTTTTTTATTTTTTCTTTATACTTTTCTCATCATGTAACAACTCCACCAACAATAACTCCAGAAATTAAAGCACATATTGACGGTGCATAAAAAGTTGCTACAACAGGAGCTACTAATGGAGTAACCACTAAACTACTTAAAATACCAATACCAGCCCAAGCAACTACAAATATTGTTATTTTTAATACTTGTCATAAAACTTTTCTTACTTTTTTATTTTTTATATCTACTTGTTCTTCTTTTTGTTTCTCATTAAGGTTATTAATGAAATCAAAAAATGGTATTCTAATAATAGTTGTATCCTTATTTTCTTCTAATTTAATAAAACTTTCATCATTTTTTACTTCATTAGAAAATTGTTCATAACTTAAATGTCTAATTTGTTTAATTACTTGATCTGCTTCAAGATAAATTAGTTGTTGTCAAATTTCTTTTTTTTCATCATCATGAATTTCTAATAATAAAACTGGTTTATTATTAATTTCTATTATTTCATCATAAACAGAATACTCTTTACCTCCCTCTACTATAGAAGTTTCAAATTGAAGATATTTTAGTTCATTATCTTCACCTGATTGATTTTCAAACATAAACGTTTCACCATTATGTCAATTTTCATTATTTTTCTTGAATTTATTAGTGAACTCACTTTCTGCAGTTTTGAATTGTTCTGCAAGAATTGTTTTTATTGGTAAAGCCATTTTGGTATCTCCTTTTAATTAAAAAACCCATTTACTTTAAAATAAAGCAATGGGTAAAAAACTTATATGTTTAATATTTACATTTTATCAAATATTATATAATTTACAATATTTTATTTAAATTAATATGCTGAATTATACTTGCACTTACAAGTATAATTCAGCAATAAAATTATGATTTATTAACTCAAAAGTAAGGATGTTATTTTTTTTAATTGTTGTGCTTAAAAATTGAAAATATGTTATACTAACATCATAATAAACTAAATTATTAAAGACCATTAGGTTCGAGTTATTCTTTTTTATTAGATAAGTGGAACCTAATTATTTTTAAATAAAAAAGGATGTGAAAATTATGTCAGCACAACAACAGCAACAACCAAGTAAAGAAATTTTTGATAAATTACAAGGTGAAAAAGATAAAAAAGAAAAAGCAACTTCTTCTGGTGGTGGTAGTAGAAATTGAATTGTAAAATTTGCAAAAGATGTCGCTTATATTTCTTTTTTTCCATACATATGATTAAAAAAACTTTTAGTTTCACTATTTAATAATCGAACTAAAAAGCCTAAACTAAATCAATCAGTTAATATTATTAAAAATAAAGATAATGTTAATCAAAAAAATAATGTTTCTACAAATAGTAATGGACAAGTTAGTTTTAAAGAAGTAGATGCACTAGATCCAGAAAATGAATCAGTAGCAGAAACAACAGCAGAAGCACTAAAATTAAATGGTAATACTACTAATCCATTCCAAAATGTTGCACATAGTTGTAATCGTGAAGAAATTCCAGTAGTTTCAACAACAACTTCTGGAAAAAAATTAACTACTTAAATTATTTGAAATATTTATTAGTTCGTTCTAAATCAATAATATTATCAACATCCCAATGACAATCAAATGATAAAACATAAGGTTTTAATTCAAAATTATGTTTAATACTATTACTCATTAAATATTTCCCAACCATTGTTGTTTGCAATACAAGTTCTTGTTGTGGATTTATTAAATCTTCACCAAGAACTTTTGCTCATTTTTTAGTAATATAACTTCATTCTCCCGCCAAGAAACTATCCTTTTTTTTACTTTTAATAATATCAATAATATTACCATTCTTGTTTAATTTATAACTTCAATCTTCTTTGATATTATCATGATCACGCTTAATAGCGGCCATCATATTAGTTGAAAAATTATTTAAAAAAATATTTTTTGTACTAATCATATCACCAGAAATAATAAAAATATCATCTTGACCATTAAAATATGATGATACTAATGTCAAAGCATAACCACTATTATAATCAAGGAAATGTTGATTATTTATTAATATTAATTTTGAATATTTATGAGTAAGAAAATTAAATTCATCTTTTAAATGACCAGTAATGACAATAATTTTTTTTAAATCATGTATTTCAATTAAATGATTAATTATATGTTCAATTAAAGTTAAACCTTTAAATTTAATTAACGATTTATGAACATTATTTGAGACAGGTTGTAATCTACTGCCAATTCCTGCTGCAAAAATAATAGCAACTTTCATTATTCCTCCTTTACTTAACAACAAAATTAACAATCTTATTTGGTATACAAATTGTCTTAATAATTGTTTTATCTTGCAATCAATGTTTTACTTTTTCTTCATTATTAACTGCTTTTAAAAGTTCTTGATTATTTAAATTTTCTTTTACTACTAAAGTTATTTTTGTTTTACCATTAATCTGAATAGCAATAGTAACTTCACTAGTAATCAAAAATTTTTCATCATAACTTGGAAACTGACTTTTATTAATACTTTCTTTATTACCAAATTGAAATCATAATTCTTCAGCAATATGTGGAGCAAATGGATTTAATAATTTTAAAAAATTAACTAAATATTGTTGATAAATAGTTGGTGCTTTATAACAAGCATTGATAAAAATCATAAGTTGTGCAATAGCAGTATTAAAATTTAAATCATTAATATCATTAGTTACTTTTTTTACAGTTTGATGATAAATTGTATCTAATGATTTATCATTCTTAGTAGTAATTTTTATTTTATACTCATCTTTATTAACAAGACGATAAATACGCATTAAAAACTTATAACAACCAACTAAACCACTATTTAATCACGGTAAAGATGCTGTTAATGGCCCCATAAACATTTCATATATTCGCAAAGTATCAGCACCATATTCATTAATAATATCATCTGGATTAACAACATTACCGCGTGATTTAGACATTTTTTCATTATTTTCACCAAGAATCATACCCTGATTTACCAATTTTAAAAATGGCTCTTTAACATTAACTAACTTTAAATCATATAGCACTAAATGTCAGAAACGAGCATACAATAAATGTAAAACAGCATGTTCTTGACCACCAATATATAAATCAACCGGTAATCAATAGTTAAAACGTTTTTGCGCAATAGCACTATTAAAATCACAATAAGTACCATCATCATTTTTTAAAATATATGCTAAATAATATCAACAACTACCTGCTCATTGTGGCATTGTATTAATTTCTCTTTTTCCTTTTACACCATCTTTTCTAGTTACATGTAATCAGGAATTTGGTGCATTAGTTAAAGGTGCATTCCCCGAATTAGATGGCTTAATATTAGTCATTTTTGGTAATAATACTGGTAATTGTTGTTCATCTACTGTTGAGATTGTACCATCTTCTCAATAAATTATCGGAAAAGGTTCACCTCAATAACGTTGACGAGAAAAAAGTCAATCTCGTAACTTATATGCAGTATGTACTTTTCCTTGTTTTAAAGTTAGTAATTTTTTAACAATTAAATTAGTAGCTGTTTCTAAATCCTGACCATTAATAAAATCAGAGTTAATATATTCACTAGTACCCAAAAATGGTTCATTTTTATTATTAGTTTTCATAATAAAATTGATTGGTAACTTTTTATTTTTAGCAAAAATAAAATCACGACTATCATGTGCAGGAACACCCATAATGGCTCCTGTCCCATAATGATTTAAAACATAATCACCAACTCAAATTGGTAATTTACTTTTAGTAAAAGGATGAATAGCATAACTTCCAGTAAAAACACCAGATTTTAAAGTATCATCTCCTTGACGCATTAAATCTGTTTTAGTTTTAGCAGCTAAACAGTATTGAGTAACTGCTTGCGAATATTCACTAGTTGTTAAATCATGAATTAATGGATGTTCAGGGGCAAGTACTAAAAATGAAACACCAAAAATAGTATCAACCCTTGAAGTAAAAATAGAAACCTTACATTTATTATTTTCAACTATAAAATCAACTAGTGTTCCAACACTTTTACCAATTCAATTACGTTGTAATTCCTTAACACTATTTGGTCATTCTAAATCATCTAATCCTTTTAATAATTTTTCAGCATACTTAGTAATTTTTAAAACCCACTGACGCATTGGTTTTTTAATAACTGGGAAATTACCACGTTCAGAAACCATATGACCATTAATGTTAATTATTTCTTCATTAGCTAAAACAGTTCCTAACTGTTCACAAAAATTAACTTCAACATCTTTAATTTCAGCTAACCCTTGTTCATAAAGTTTAATGAAAATTCATTGTGTTCACTTATAATATTGAGGATCTGTAGTATTAACTTCTTTATTATAATCAAAACTTAGACCAATACTTTGTAATTGTTTACGAAAATTATTAATGTTTTGTTTAGTAAATGTCTCTGGATTATTACCTGTATTTAAGGCATATTGTTCAGCTGGTAAACCAAAAGCATCTCAACCAATTGGATGCAAAACATTAAAACCATTCATTATTTTAACTCGTGAAATAACATCAGTAGCACAATAACCTTTAGGATGGCCAACATGTAAACCTGATCCTGAAGGATAAGGGAACATATCAAGAATATATGATTTTGGTTTTTTATTATCATCCATGTTTGTTTTAAAAGTTTCATTTTTTAATCAATACTGCTGTCATTTTTTTTCTATTTGTTGGTGATTATAACTCATGTTTTTCTCCTTTAATATGTTCAGGTAAAGTAATCATAAAACCATAATATCATAATCATTTAACAAGTTGCAATGTTTACTTATTGATTAAATTATATTTTAAATATTTTGTTAATTATCAATCAATGTTATTAAACTATTTACTAATATTTATTTTCTACAAAAATGAAATAGTTTTTATTGTATTTCAAATAAAATATACTATATAATTATCGTTAATATTAAATAAATTCAAAGGAGGATTCTATGAACACACAAAAAGTTTTAAATAAGTCTTTAAAACAAAAAACAAAGTAGCAAAAAATAGGCTTAGGAGAACTGGTTTGACTTTGGATTTAATTATACTTGCACAATAGCTTTTCCTATGTCTTTTATAGGAATATATTATTGAAATAATGGTGGAGTTGGATTACATCTAATCTGAATTATGATTTTAGGAGCTATAATGGCTAGTATTAGTGCATGTGCTTTTTTAAAATGTAGTAAAGTTTATGCTGGTAATAATGGTTGGAGCATATATTTATGTTAGGGCAACTTTTGGTCGTTTTTGAGGATGAATAATCGGCTTTATGCAATATATCATTTTACCATCTACTGTTATTGGTGGTATTATTTCAATGTTTAGAATTAACTTAAACCAATTATCATTTTTTTCTTGATTACCTGATAGATGATCTAATTTATTTATTGATAGTTTAGGAATTATAGTTTATTGTTTGGTTACAAGTTGTATCTATTTTGGATTAAGAGGTTTTCGTTGATTTGTTAATATTTCAGGAATCATTAAATGACTGTCAACTTGTTTTTTGATTATTTGTGCCATTATTCTGGTAATCAAAAATGGCACTATAGTTTATCAACAAGCATTTGTTGGTACTAAACATCTTCATTTTACAATTAATATTTTTAATAATGCTTTTAGCAATTTTTTCTACTTTTTCCTTGGTTTTGAGACCTTTACTGTTATTGGAAAAAATGTTAAAAATCCTAATAAAAATTTAGGTAGGGGAACAATTATTGTCTTATTTTTGACAACTATTTTTTATTTAATTATTACAATTTTAATTATTGGTGCCATCAGTTCACAGGGAACTAATGGTAATAACGGATGAGCAAATGGTGATAATAATTATAATCCAAATAATGTTATTGTTGGGATTGCTGGTACAACAGGTATCATTTTACTAGTTATTTGTACTTTATCAATTAAATTGAATGGTGTAATACAAGTAGCGCTATATTCTGGAGCTATGCTACAACCATTAGCGCAAGAAGGATACATTAGTGAAAAAATAGCCAAATTAAATAAAGAAAATATTGCAATGTATGGTAATACTATTAATTTTATAATTACAATTATAGTTTGTATTATTATGCTAATAATTCCGGATTTAATTGGAATTATTTTTAATTACAACCAAATGTTGGGATTTACAACTAATATAACAATCTTTGTTGATCTTTTTGTTATAACAGCAACTTGTGTTATGGGTTATTATAAAAAAATAAAAATAAAAGTTATCGAATGAATTATGTTTATTATCTGTTTATTATTTTTAATTAGTCAATTCATTATTTTTAATTATAATATGATTCATGATTTAGTAAGCAACAGAGGAATCATATTAATTGCAATTACAATTAAGTTTTTAATGTTTTGAGTATTTATTATAATTGCTACTATTATTTATTTTACTTATTATAAATCAAAACTAAAACAAAGATTAATAACAAATCCAGAATATCAAAATCAATTAGATAAAGAATTTATTTTTAATTCTCATCTAGTAGTTAATTAAATTATTTAAAAATTATATTATCTTATTATCGTCAAAAATAAACTAAATGAGTTGCTGGTTTTTTACAAAAACAAGTACCAGTAGTAGTTGTACTTTTTAATTTCGCATATGCTTGAAAATGTTCAGATCAACCAATATCAATTGTATGTTGAGCATGTTTTCCTAATTCAATTGCTGCTAATACAACCTTTTTCTCATTTAATGCTTTATTCATTAATTTAATATTACCATCCATAATAATAATATCTTCTTTGATTATTTCATCATTTTTCATTATAATCACCCTTTCTATCAATTAATATTATAACGCTATTTAAAAAAAGAAATAGTAATTGGAATTACTATTCTAACGATATCTTTCTACATAGTGACTAACTAAACCACGATAAATAAAAGGTATTGTTAATTGCATAATTGGATAAGTAAACAAAAAAATATGAATAAAATTGTAAACTAATGAGTAAAAAAGAGGATTAAATCCTGATCAAATATTTTTACTTCCATCAGCATTAGTAATTTGTGATCAAATAAAATATCCTACTATTGTTTGTCAAAAATAAATAATTAAACAAACTAAAAAACAATGTAAAAAATAATTAATATAAGTAAAAATTGATTTATCAGATTTTAAATTAAAACGTAATAATGAAATAATAGCGGGTGTTGTCATTGGCAAAAAATAATCTAATAAATAACTTCAAGCACTAATAACATAACCACCACTAATAAATAATAATGACATTAAAGCACTAATCATACCCGTTAATCATCCACCTGCAAAGCCAATAATATAACTAATAACCATTAAAGGTACATATTTAATAGCAATACCGCCGCCGTATGGCATTTTTGGTAATAAATTTTGTTCAATAAAAGCACAAGCAATAGTTACACCAGTAAATAAACCAATAATTGTATAATCAATAACTAATCATCGTTTAATACCAAATGCAAATTTAAAATTAGTTCATCATCTTGTTTTTAAAATGGCAAAAGTTTCTTCTTTTTGTCATTGATAATGTTTAATTAAATTAAAAATTAATGCAATGGGATTGATACTAAAAATTGATAGTAATGTAACAATAACAATATTTTTATGAATATCTTCTATTTTAACTGTTCATGTAATAACAGATAATAAAATTGATGAAATTAATAATAAACAAAGAATTAATATTAAATAAATTTTACTGCTATAAAATTGTCAACCAGTAATAGTAGTAACTTTAAAAAAGTGATTAATACTACTAGCAGGTAAAATACTAATAATAACTGTTAATGTTAGAAGAGTAATTAAACTAAAAATGGCTGATGCTTTAATTAACATTCCTACCTCCAGTTTGCTTTTAACTTTATTATAATTGATAGTTGTTAATAGTTGTTCTTTAAACATAATAAAATGATAACTCCTTTAATTTATCTTACATAACAAAAAAGGAGTTATCATTTTTTAAAATATAAAAAATAAAGTCTACCTCCGCTAGTACTAACTAGATCAGGTTATAGGGTATTTCTCAGGCAATGCCACCCCTGCTTTATATAATATATGCAAATTAATCCATATTTACTACTATTATAACATTCAAAATATTTTTTTAAATATAAAATATATTTTTTTTTATGATTTTTAGTTTAAATTAAAATTTGCTCTATTTTTATTGTCAATATCGAGTGAAAATTTCCCAAAAATATTTATCAAAAAAAATAAAAAAGAAGTAAAATTTAACAAATAAAAGTTGCTTTGTTTTGAAAGTAAATATTTTTATATTTACTTTCAAAGGAGAACAAAATTATGAAATATTTTAGTTCAAGTTATTGATTTAAATTGTGATTATTAACTGCTCCACTTTTAAATAATAAAATACAAGGTATTAATGGTAAGTCAATTGATAATTCAAATATTAAAAATTGAGTTAGAAAAAATACGACTAGTTTAGATTTAGTAAATCAACAATTAAATTTTGCAAGTAATAATCAAACAGATTTTATTATTAACCACCCAACAACAAATAGCAAAATAAATATGAATAAACATCGTCATGAAAAACACAGAAATCGATTAAAAAGAACATTAAATGGTAAAAACGAAATAAGGGGTAGTTGAGGTAAAGTAACTTGTTCATTTACACCAAAAACTTTTGAAGGAATAATAGCTGATTATCATTATTGAAAAGATAATCCTGCATGAGAACTTGGCGAAAAATTTAAAGAGGATATGATGCAACGATATAATTCTAATGATATTTCAATTCCTGCAATTTTTCCATGAACATGAAAAGAAATACAACAAGTAGGTAAAACAATTTGAGATAATTTTTCAAAAATTGAAAAAGTATATACAGATAGTTCTAGAAAAGAACGTATAGAAATTGTACTTTATGAAAAACCATTTAATTGATTTGATTTTGAATCAGTAAGAATAATAACAGAAGATGAGAAATATTATCCAAATAATCGTCTTGATAATTTAGAAAATGATTTTCCAGATTGAAATAAAGATGCTGAGCTGAATTATACTTGTAAGTGCAAGTAAATAAAATTGCAAAAAATTCTCATATAAAAATTTCATAATGCTAAATTTAGTTTAGAAAAAAGTAAGGAGTTTTTATATGAGTTATAAACATCTTGGCATAGATGAAAGGATTTATATTGAGAATCAATTGAAATTTAAATTTAAAATTAGTGAAATAGCTAAAAATCTTAATCGAAGTATTAGTACTATTATTCGAGAAATTAATAGAAATAAAGATAATAATCATTATTTTTCATTAATTGCACAAAATAAAGCTGAAAATCGAAAACAATCACATATTAGTTTTCATAAGTTTAAAAATAAGAATTTAGTAAAATATGTACAACAAAAATTACTATTAGGTTGATCGGTTGATCACCTGAACAAATTTATGGCAGAATTAAAAATTTTCATAAAGAGTGAGTTATTAGTTTTAAAACAATTTATACTTGAATTTATTTTGGAATGCTTGATAAAGTTACTAGTAAAAATTTAAGAAGAAAAGGTAAAAAACGAAAATCTAAAGAAAATCGTGGCAAGTTTAATGGTAAATCAATTAAAGAACGAGATATAAATGTTAATGATCGTATAACACTTGGTCATTGAGAAGGAGATACTATAGTATCATCACGAGGTAAAAGCAAATCATGTTTAATAACTTTAGTTGAAAGAGTATCACGATTTACTTTAGCAATATTAGTTAAAAACAGAACTACTAAAGTTATTAATAAAAATGTCAGTTATTATTTATCAATTCTTCCTAAAAACATTGTTAAAACTATTACTTTTGATCGTGGCAAAGAATTTTCAAATTGACAACAACTTGAAAAAAATTTAGATGTAAAAATTTATTTTGCCAATCCATATTCACCTTGACAAAGAGGTACTAATGAAAATACTAATGGTTTAATTAGAGAAAAATTTCCTAAAAAATTTATTTTTTCAAAAACTAATAAAAATGAAGTTCATAAATTTATATTGTCTTTAAATCAAAGACCGAGAAAAATATTAAATTATCTTTTACCAATCGAATATTTGGATAGAAAAATAATTTATTTGCACTTACCTTTACAATTTAGCACTAATAAAAATGAAGTTCATAAATTTATATTGTCTTTAAATCAAAGACCGAGAAAAATATTAAATTATCTTTCACCAATCGAATATTTGGATAGAAAAATAATTTAGTTGCACTTACCTTTACAATTTAGCATTTTTAAAAAAGGAGAAAATTATGAAAAAAAATGTACAAAAAAAAGAAATAAAAAAATTAAAAAAAGAGAAAAAAGAATTAGAAAAAAGTTTGAATCCATTTAACAAAAATTTTAGTCTTAATAATAAAGAAAAGTTATTAAAAGAAATTGCTTTAATCAATGAAAAAATTATTAACTTAAAACAAAAAATATTAGTAGATTATGAAGAAGATTTAGATGAAATTGAAAATGGAAATCTAGAATTTAATTTTAATATCCAACAGTTAAATAATGAAGATCAATATTTAAAAGATAGTACTTTTCTAATAACTAATGATGATATAAATAGTATAAATTCAGAAGAATTAATTAATATGCAATATGGTAAAAAATGTTGTCCACCATGCACAATTTTCTAATTTTAAACATTTTTATATAAAAGTTTAAATAATTATTAATAACAACACTTTTATTATTTATAATTTAATTTTTGAATTATAAAATTAAAATAATATATAATATAAAAACAAACTTGATCAAAGTTTTAACCCATTACTTTATTTTAAAAGTAAAGGGTTTTTTATTTTTTAAAAGAGGAGACATTAAAAAATGGATATTAATGACTTAGAAAGAGAAGTTAACTTTATAGCAGATAACTATCATATTATTAATCTTTATTTACATTTTCCAATTGAAACTTATAGTAAAGATTACAATGATATTTTTGACTTTTGAGAAAATAATAAAAAAAATACTCAAAATCATTATCAATTTTTAAATAAAAAAATAAATAAAAAAATAAATAAAAAAATAAATAAAATGCTAAATTGTAAAGGTAAGTGCAACTAAATTATTTTTCTATCCAAATATTCGATTGGTGAAAGATAATTTAGTATTTTTCTCGGTCTTTGATTTAAAGACAATATAAATTTATGAACTTCATTTTTATTAGTTTTTGAAAAAATAAATTTTTTAGGAAATTTTTCTCTCATTAAACCATTAGTATTTTCATTAGTACCTCTTTGTCAAGGTGAATATGGATTGGCAAAATAAATTTTTACATCTAAATTTTTTTCAAGTTGTTGTCAATTTGAAAATTCTTTGCCACGATCAAAAGTAATAGTTTTAACAATGTTTTTAGGAAGAATTGATAAATAATAACTGACATTTTTATTAATAACTTTAGTAGTTCTGTTTTTAACTAATATTGCTAAAGTAAATCGTGATACTCTTTCAACTAAAGTTATTAAACATGATTTGCTTTTACCTCGTGATGATACTATAGTATCTCCTTCTCAATGACCAAGTGTTATACGATCCTTAACATTTATATCTCGTTCTTTAATTGATTTACCATTAAACTTGCCACGATTTTCTTTAGATTTTCGTTTTTTACCTTTTCTTCTTAAATTTTTACTAGTAACTTTATCAAGCATTCCAAAATAAATTCAAGTATAAATTGTTTTAAAACTAATAACTCACTCTTTATGAAAATTTTTAATTCTGCCATAAATTTGTTCAGGTGATCAACCTAATAGTAATTTTTGTTGTACATATTTTACTAAATTCTTATTTTTAAACTTATGAAAACTAATATGTGATTGTTTTCGATTTTCAGCTTTATTTTGTGCAATTAATGAAAAATAATGATTATTATCTTTATTTCTATTAATTTCTCGAATAATAGTACTAATACTTCGATTAAGATTTTTAGCTATTTCACTAATTTTAAATTTAAATTTCAATTGATTCTCAATATAAATCCTTTCATCTATGCCAAGATGTTTATAACTCATATAAAAACTCCTTACTTTTTTCTAAACTAAATTTAGCATTATGAAATTTTTATATGAGAATTTTTTGCAATTTTATTTACTTGCACTTACAAGTATAATTCAGCATAAAAAAAGTAAATACTTGTTTTTAGTATTTACTTTTTTTAAAGTTATAATTATTAATAATTTAATTAGATTTTAACCTTCATCAATAATACTTGAAGTTGGTTTAATATTATTAATAGGTGAGTGAATTTTTGATTTATGTTTATTAAAAATAAAATCATATACTTCAGAATAAAATTCAACTGAAACAATATTTAATTTTTTCTTTACTTCTTCTGGAATATCTTCTAAGTCTTTTATATTAGCTTTTGGAATTAAAATTGTTTTTAGTCCACTACGATGAGCAGAAATTGATTTTTCTTTTAATCCACCAATTGGTAATACATGACCACGAAGTGTAATTTCACCTGTCATACCAATATCTTTTGATACAGGTCTACTTGTCAGAGCAGAAATAATTGCAGTTGTTAAAGTAATACCAGCACTTGGACCATCCTTTGGCACTGCTCCTTCAGGAACATGAATATGAATACCATTTTCTGCAAAGAAAGTATCAGGAATATTGAAAGTAATAGCATTTGCTTTAATATAATCTAAAGCAATAGTAGCAGATTCTTTCATGACCTCACCTAATTTACCAGTTAATACTAAATTACCTTTTCCTTTAAAGTAGTTTACTTCAATTGGTAAGATATCACCACCATATTGAGTATAAGCAAGACCAGTTACCACTCCAATTTGTGATTCATTTTCTTTTTTAGTATAATCGAAAATTTGTTTTCCTAAATAATCTTTAACATTATCAGCAACAATTTCTTCAGTACTAATTTTTTTATTTAAAAGTTTAACAATAAATTTACGAGCAATTTTATTTAATAATCTTTCTAACTGTCGAACACCTGATTCTCTTGTATAATATTTAATTATTTCTTCAATTGAATTTGGTTTAAATTTTAACATTTTATTATTTAAACCAGTAATTTCAATAACACGAGGAATTAAATATTTTTTTGCAATTTCAAGTTTTTCTAATTCTGTATATGAAGAAAGTTCAATAATTTCCATTCGATCTTTTAATGGTTCAGGGATACCTTCCATATAATTAGCTGTTGCTAGAAACATAACTTGTGATAAATCATAATTTTCTTCAATATAATGATCTGAAAAATTAGCATTTTGTTCAGGATCTAATACTTCTAACATAGCACTAGCTGGATCACCACGATAATCAGATGACATTTTATCAATTTCATCTAATAAAAATAATGGATTAATAACTTTAGCACGTTTCATACCTTGGATAATTCTTCCTGGCATCGCACCAATATAAGTTTTACGATGACCACGAATTTCAGATTCATCTTTAACTCCACCAAGTGAAACTTTAACGAAAGTACGCCCCATCGCTTCAGCAATTGATTTAGCTAAAGAAGTCTTACCAACACCAGGAGGGCCAACTAAACAAATAATTTGTCCTGGCATTGCCTTAGCCATTTTTTTAACAGCAAGATATTCAATAATTCTTTCTTTAACTTTTTCTAAACCATAGTGATATTTATCAAGAATTTTTTTTGCATTAATTAAATCAAATTTTTCTTCACTTTTTTGAAATCAAGGTAAAGTCATCATTCAATCAATGTATGTACGAATTATATTTGATTCACTTGAAGCTTGCGGCATATCTTCATAACGACTAATTTCTTCTTTAACACGCGTTTTGATTGCTTCAGGAAACTCTTCTGTTTCTAAGCGTTCTAAATAACATTTCATTTCATTAGACTTACCATCAATTTCGCCTAATTCTTCTTTAATAGCACGCAATCTTTCTCGTAAATAATATTCACGTTGTTGTTCATCAATACGATCTTTAATTTTAGCTGTTAAATCCTTTTCAATGGCACCAACTTGTTTTTGACCACCAACATCTTTCAATAATAAATCTAAACGTTTATTAATATCAGTTTCTTGTAAAATTTCTTGGCGTTTATTGATAGTTAAAAATGGTAAAAATTGAGCCATTTTATCAATAATTTCACTAGTTTTCATTCCATCGGTGATTTGACTAATTACACCTTGTGGAATTGAACCATGAACATCTAAAATCTGTTGTAAATTATTTACAATTCTTTGAATCAACTCTTCTTCTAATGATTTTGAAACATTAGGACTAACTAAAGTTTCAGCATCTCCTGTATAAAATTTATCATCATAAAACTTAGAAACTTTAACTCTTTGTTGTCCATAAAAAGATACGGTAAGTGTACCATCATTATGACTTTTTTGAATTTGCACTTTACACAAAGTACCATGATTGTAGACTTCACTTAATTGCGGATTATCTACTTTCGGATCCTTTTGCGAAACTAAAATAATTTCTGAATTAAACTTAGCTACCGATTCATTAATTGCCGCTACTGATTTATGTCTGCCAACTTCTAGTTCTATTTCAACTGTTGGGAAAACAAAACTTCCTCTTGTTACTAGTACTGGAATATTAGTAATATTTTTTATCTTCATTGTCTCACCTCAAATAATGTATTAACTGGATTATAATATAAAACATTAGCACTTGCAATAGTTAATTGCTAAAATATCTAATTTTTGATTTATACTATACTATTACAGCAGCACTTATTAATTCATATTTAATTTATACTAGTAGTATTTTATTACAATTATTTTTTTTTGATAATTTTTACTTTTGCTAAATTGTAAAGGTAAGTGCAACTAAATTATTTTTCTATCCAAATATTCGATTGGTGAAAGATAATTTAATATTTTTCTCGGTCTTTGATTTAAAGACAATATAAATTTATGAACTTCATTTTTATTAGTTTTTGAAAAAATAAATTTTTTAGGAAATTTTTCTCTAATTAAACCATTAGTATTTTCATTAGTACCTCTTTGTCAAGGTGAATATGGATTGGCAAAATAAATTTTTACATCTAAATTTTTTTCAAGTTGTTGTCAATTTGAAAATTATTTGCCACGATCAAAAGTAATAGTTTTAACAATGTTTTTAGGAAGAATTGATAAATAATAACTGACATTTTTATTAATAACTTTAGTAGTTCTGTTTTTAACTAATATTGCTAAAGTAAATCGTGATACTCTTTCAACTAAAGTTATTAAACATGATTTGCTTTTACCTCGTGATGATACTATAGTATCTCCTTCTCAATGACCAAGTGTTATACGATCATTAACATTTATATCTCGTTCTTTAATTGATTTACCATTAAACTTGCCACGATTTTCTTTAGATTTTCGTTTTTTACCTTTTCTTCTTAAATTTTTACTAGTAACTTTATCAAGCATTCCAAAATAAATTCAAGTATAAATTGTTTTAAAACTAATAACTCACTCTTTATGAAAATTTTTAATTCTGCCATAAATTTGTTCAGGTGATCAACCTAATAGTAATTTTTGTTGTACATATTTTACTAAATTCTTATTTTTAAACTTATGAAAACTAATATGTGATTGTTTTCGATTTTCAGCTTTATTTTGTGCAATTAATGAAAAATAATGATTATTATCTTTATTTCTATTAATTTCTCGAATAATAGTACTAATACTTCGATTAAGATTTTTAGCTATTTCACTAATTTTAAATTTAAATTTCAATTGATTCTCAATATAAATCCTTTCATATATGCCAAGATGTTTATAACTCATATAAAAACTCCTTACTTTTTTCTAAACTAAATTTAGCATTATGAAATTTTTATATGAGAATTTTTTGCAATTTTATTTACTTGCACTTACAAGTATAATTCAGCTTTTTGAAAAAAATAAACGATAAAATAACCTAATTATTAAATTGGTAATTAGGTTATATAATAATTATCAAATTAAATTAAGCACTTGTTGTTTGCTTTTGGTTTTTACCGTTACTTTCTCATAATAAATCAAAGGCTTTATTACGTTTTATGGTAGTAGTAACTAAACTTAAATCTTTAATATTTGCTTTAACTTCTTCAATACTTATTTTAAATTGGTCGGCAAATGTTGTTAATTGTTTTTGAACTTCTTCTTCGGTAATTTCTATTTTTTCTTGTTTAATAATTTCTTCAATAACTAAAAAATTCTGAAGTTGCATAATTGCATCCTTTTTTATTTCATTAATAATTTCTTCATGAGATAAACCAGTTGCTGCCATATAGTTTTCAATTGTAAAGTTTTGATTAGCTAATTGTTTTTTAAATTCATTTTCTAAACGTTCAGTTTCATTTTGAACAGCAAAATTTGGAATTATTATTTTTGAATCTTTAACAATTTTAGCAATAAGTTCTTCCATAAATTGTTCCTTAATTGTCATTGTTTTTTGTACTTCAATTTGTTTTTTAATATTTTCTAATAATTGTTCAGTAGTAGTAAGATCTGGAATGTTAACATCTTTTACTAATTCTTCTAAATCTTCATTAATAACTTTTGTTTTTATTTCGTTTAATTCAATTTCAAATTGTACTAATCGACCTTTTAAATTTGGAACATGATAATCTTCTGGGAAAGTTACTTCAATAGTTTTTTTAGATTTAGGTTCCATACCGATCATTCCTTCTTCAAAACCAGGAATAAATTTACCAGAACCAATTTCTAATTCCATGTTTTTAGCTTCACCGCCAGGGAATTTTTTACCGTCTAAAAAACCAGTGAAATTAAAAACTGCAGTATCATCTTTTTCTAATTTTCCTTTTTCTTTTGGATTAAAAATAGCAAAACGATCTTGTAATAGTTTAATTTGAGTATCAATTTCTTCTTGATTAACAGTTGCTACAGGTTTTACTATATCAATACCACGATATTTACCAATAGTAATTTCTGCTGGTAAATCAAATACAAACATTATTTCACACTCTTTAATAGTAGATTTTTCCACATTAACTTCGGGTTGATTAGTAGGCATTAAGTTAGGTTTTTGTTTTAAGGCAAAATCATAAGCAATAGTAATAACTGCTTTAGTTGCTGTTTGTAAAGTTTGTTCTTCAGTTACATGTTTTTTAGCCATTTTAGTAGGAACTTTTCCTTTACGAAATCCAGGAATTTCTACTTGTGCAATCAATTTATTTTCAGCTTTTGCCAATTGATCTTTTCAAGTTTTAGCATCAATGGTAACATGTCATTTTCCAAGACCATTTTTTTCATCTTTTATAATATTTAATGTCATTTTTCAAATCTCTCCTTATGTAATTTGTTGTTGAATCATAATACTTAAGTATTTTTTTATTAAAGTAGTAGTAGTTTTAAATTTTTTAGCACTTTCTACCAATTTTACACTAATAAACTGGAAACTACAAGCACGAATATACAAAGCAGCTGCTAATGCTGCTGCTTGATTTTTATTAGGTAATGTTGGAAACAAATTCTCAAAATAACTATCCAATAAAAATAAGCAAATACCATAAATACCTGGATTATCAATATGAACTTCATCTTCAAATATTTTTGTAATTTTTAAATAAACGAGTGATTCTTGTCATTGTGTTATTTTTTTTGGATTAATTTTAAATGTATCATGACCTTTTATTACTTCTATTTCTTCATCAATACCTTGATTATTTAATATAAATAATAGTTGTGTTTTATTTATATTATTTATATTTTTATTTGTAAGATAAATCTTAATTGTTGGCAAAATTAACCTAGCATTATGACTTTGTAAATAATAAAATGCCACCGGATGAAGATCTTCATCAAATGGATTCATTAATACACGACTTATTCTCTCTAAATTTCACTCATGACTTTCATTTTTACTATTTAATCTAATATGAGTAGTAATATTATGATGTAACTCTTGTAATGTAATTTCATGATGAATAGGAATATAAGGCATCTCTAATTCATGTTTGACCAACTTCATTGCTTGATCTCATTTATTTTCACTAATGAGGTGGTTAATTTTACCAATAATGTCTTGATAATAATTGTCATGATTTATCATTATTTAGTTAAACCTTCTTAGTATTTTAAAATTTAATGGCGCCCACGAGAAGATTCGAACTTCTGACCCCCGCCTTAGAAGGGCGGTGCTCTATCCACTGAGCTACGTGGGCATAACATTTACCATAAGTAATCTTAACTTGTTTGATTAAAAAATGCAATTATTAATTGGTTACTTTTCAATAAAAAAATAATATTATTATATTTGCTAAATTGTAAAGGTAAGTGCAACTAAATTATTTTTCTATCCAAATATTCGATTGGTGAAAGATAATTTAGTATTTTTCTCGGTCTTTGATTTAAAGACAATATAAATTTATGAACTTCATTTTTATTAGTTTTTGAAAAAATAAATTTTTTAGGAAATTTTTCTCTAATTAAACCATTAGTATTTTCATTAGTACCTCTTTGTCAAGGTGAATATGGATTGGCAAAATAAATTTTTACATCTAAATTTTTTTCAAGTTGTTGTCAATTTGAAAATTCTTTGCCACGATCAAAAGTAATAGTTTTAACAATGTTTTTAGGAAGAATTGATAAATAATAACTGACATTTTTATTAATAACTTTAGTAGTTCTGTTTTTAACTAATATTGCTAAAGTAAATCGCGATACTCTTTCAACTAAAGTTATTAAACATGATTTGCTTTTACCTCGTGATGATACTATAGTATCTCCTTCTCAATGACCAAGTGTTATACGATCATTAACATTTATATCTCGTTCTTTAATTGATTTACCATTAAACTTGCCACGATTTTCTTTAGATTTTCGTTTTTTACCTTTTCTTCTTAAATTTTTACTAGTAACTTTATCAAGCATTCCAAAATAAATTCAAGTATAAATTGTTTTAAAACTAATAACTCACTCTTTATGAAAATTTTTAATTCTGCCATAAATTTGGGGAGCGTACCGAAGATGTCGATAAATAAAAATTTTTAAAAATAACTCCTTTCTTTTTTAAACTATTAAATTAAAAAATAAATGACAAAAGACGAGAATAAAATTCTTGTCTTTTTTTGTAATTGTAAAATTTTAAAATTTTTAATAACCGTCTTTAGCACTATTATCAACACGTGTTAGGGAAATAAAAAAGTGAACTACAACATAGTTGTTAAAAATAGTAGCTAGCATGTGGACTTGCATGGATAAATAAAAAGTGGAGTGATACCTAATAAAATATACTAACCAGAAATGGTAATTCTTGGGGTGGGAGCGAATTGGAAACTAGTATATATAGACCCGGAGTGGGGACCAACTATTATTCTTTATTTAACCAACCTTGCCACTACCAAGTGAGCAAGTGTTGGTTTTATTTTTTATTTTTTTTTGAAAAATTTTTGGGCGAGAAAATAAATTTCAAACTTGTAAAAAAAATTGAGCGGGACCGGTTCAATTAAAATATTAATTTGCTAAACGCAAATTAAATAAATATTGAATCGAATGCCTCAATGTTTTTTAAAATTTCACAATTTATTTTTGAGCCCAGAATTGCTGGAATGAATAAAACAAATAGTAGTATTATTAATAATCTAAGAATAAAAATATATGTTCTTTATGCTAGAAGCAACAGAACATATTAGGAAAGGATTATTATGCAAATAGAATTTAAAAAAGAACAAATTGTTAAAGATAAACCACCATCTATTCTTATTGATTATGTTGAATATAAATTATCTCTTCCAAAATGAATGATTAAAAATAATTCTTTTATTGTTGATAACAGTTGCACATATTGAGTTTTTAATTTAGAAAATATTAAAAAAGAATTAAGTGGTAATGAATTAATAAAGTTATTAGAACCATATATTAAAGACCAAAAAATAACTGTTAATAAACCAACTGCTCCAAAATAATATTATCTTAATGATATAAAACTTGAACAATTAACATTTTATGAACAGCATAATAGTTGATTTATGGGTGAAATAACAGATAACAAAACTAAAATTACTAATCCTTGTTTTAAATATAACATTACGTGAGAAGAAAACAGAAAAGGTTTTAAAATAAATAATCCATATAAACATGATGATTTACCAATTAATTATATAGTTACTTCTTATAAGGAAATTTCAACTCATAATGAAAAAGTATTTTTGTTGAACATGTAAACAAAATAAATTAGATTATTTATTCTTTAATACTAATGATATAAAAACAAGAAAATATTTTTTAAGAGATAAAAATAGTAAAGCAATTTGTTATGACTGTATTTTAAATATTAGGTTAAGTAGGAGGTATAAATATGAATAAAGAAAAAATACTTGAATATCTTAAAGATGAATGAGAATGAAATAAAGAAATGAGAGACGATGAAAAAGTAACTAAACTTTGAAAAAGTTGTTTTAATGGAAGATTAAATCTTATATCTCAATTAAATCAAAAAATTAAAAATGGTGAATTTGATTAATAATGCAATATGACTTAATTATTGGGATTGACCCCGCTGGTATTGGTAATAATGGAATTGTTATATATTCAAATGAAACAAATAGGATTATTTATACAGAAACATTCAACACAACACATGTTTTTGAAAGTAAAAATCGTTATAAAAGAATATTATCAATAATCAAAGAACAATTTTTTGAAAACAAAATATTAGTTATTGTAGAAAATTTCTTTTTAAGTTCAAAACAATTATTAACTAATCCATTAGCAACTCCTAAAATTATTGGTTCATTAATGGTATTAGTACAAGATGTTTTCAACTGAGATTATCTAGAAAACCAACCAAAAAATAAAAATAAAATAACAAATTATAAAGGAAATATAAAATTAACAAAACATGAACAAGATGCATATAAACACATTCAATACTATTTAAGGAATTATAAAAATGAAAGATAAAGCCAATTATGTCAAATTAACAGTAAAACTAAGTAACACTATTGAAGCAAAATATTACGAAAAAGGTAATAAAGAATTATATTATAGTGTTCGTGGTCAATGAAATGGTTTAAACTATGTTACTTTAATTTTTAATAATCCAAAATTTTATAACCGATGTATTTTATTAAACAAAAACGATGAAATTATTGTCACTGGTCAAATTTTTAATACTTTAAACATTCCTAAAATCGTGTATTTTGTTCAATTAATGTTAAATGATTTAAAAAATGAAAAGAGTAAAAAATGATATGATGAGAAATTTTATTAATAGCACCAATATTAATAACAAGTATAACACTAATAATATTTTTAATATTTATTATTAAAGAATTAAAAAATGAATATAAAGTATTAAAAATATTAAGTGAAATTGCTAATCAAATTGAAAATAAGGAGAATAAATAATGAAATGTTTTCTTTGCATGCATGGAGAAATATATTCTCCAAAAACCTTGTATAAAATAAAAAAATTGAAAAAAATAATTTACCAAGATAGAGATATTGATAGTGAAGATTTTAAGAAAAGATATGAATATCTTTTAAAAAAATTAGGTGATGGTGATAATCAAATTATTTCAATAAATTTCTTAATAAAGCAAGAAAGAAATAATAGAAAGGAGAATAAATAATGAATAAAGAAGTATGTTGTGAAGATTGTTGTGTATGTGATAAAAAACATGATTTATTTACTTGCGAAAAAAACTGCTGAGAAATGTATGTGAACATTGTTATCAAGGTGATAAAGAACATAGAAATAAAGTTGATGAAATTAATAAATCAAGACATAAAAATTGTATTAATAAAGAAAGATTTATGCAATATCTTAAAAACACATATCGCTTAAACGGATATTATGAAGAAGTTTATAAACCAATTAAAACCAGAATTAAAGACCGGTGATTTGATAATGACTAATTATTTACTTTCAATTGACCCAAGTATTAAAAATACTGGATTTACTTTATGAAAAAAAGTTTATTTACATGATAAATATGATTTTTGAAATTGAAAACCAATATTTGTTAAAAGTTATAATTTAAAAGAATATGATGGACAAAGAAAATTTTATTGAGATATAAAAGTTAATGATAATGAATTGGATTTAATTATTGAACGTGGTACTTTTAATTCAAAAAATGGTATTGGTTATGAAACTCAAGAACATTTACGTGGTTTTATTGCAGGACAATTTAATAAATTATTAACAAAAGATATGTTAATAAGTCCAAGTGAATGAAAGAAATGATATGAACGTTATGACCCACCTATTTTTTGATTAAGACCTTGAGATAAAGAACTAAGTATATATGTTGCTGAAGAAATTATTAAAGAAATAATTGAAATATAAAAATATCAAATCATGATGAAGCAGATAGTTTATTAATTGGTTGATATTATTTAAATAAGGAGAATAAATAATGAATAAAGAAAAATTACTTAAATATATGAAAGATATAATTAAATGAACTAAAAAAATTAATTATACAAACTCTGATTTGGACAAAAATATTTTAAATTTATTAATTGAAAAAATAGAAAAAGGTGAATTTGATAATGACTAAATTAACAGATTTATTTGGTCAAGATAAAATAGAAATATTTTCACCAAATCCCAAAGATTTAACAGATAGTAATGATATAAAAGCAATTATTTTATGAAAATATCCTAATGTTATTGCTGAATATTTAGTTGTTTCTCAACCACATGCAAATACTGCTATTTTAGTTGGTGATAACGTTCACTATACAGGTTGAGTTGAAGTGTTTATTAAACCAAAAAATGAAGGAGTAAATGAAAATGCCAAATGACACGAATGTACAATCAAATAACTATACTTTATTAAAAATAATAAGAATTGGAATAAGTCCATTATCAGCAATGATTGGTACAAGTGCTTATTATGGTCAAATTATTGGTAATCCAGTATTAGGAAGTATTAATGCTTTATTATTTAGTAAAAAGTTAGGAATTGATATATGAAACTTAAATCAAATGCCAAGTACTAAAAAGAAAATATTAAATTCAAGTAAAAAAAATATTATTAGGTTTAGGAACTATTGGTTTAATTAATTATGCAAAATTTACAAAAATCAATCCTAATCCTGAACCACCACCTTGATTAACAACTACTACCACAGAAACACCACCATGACCATTATTATTAACTAATGATAATAAACAACAAATGGATTGAGATACATATATTAGTTTAAGTACTTATGGTATATCAAATCTAATTGGTGGGTTAAGTGAACTAATACCTAATAGATTTGAAGTAATAAGAAAAATATGTAATATGGCAACTAGTGGATGTCTAATTTCAAGTGGTGTAGCTATGGGTATAAATAATGATTTTAATAATGCTTATGCAGTACCAACAATAGTTGCTGGTGCAAGTGAAATTATACATAATTTATTACCTATGGAAACTACAAATTATAATCAAGAAATGCAAGAAACATCATTTACAAATGAAACAAGAAGATTAATTAATAGTGATGCTATTAGTAATAATAGTGGAAGTAGTGATGTTTTATATGAAAGACCAACTACATATGATAGTTTATAAAGGAGATGATAACTAATGAATAAAGAAAAATTGATTGAATATTATAACAATGAAATTCAGACATATAAAGAAAGAATGGAACAATTAAATAAAGAAATATCTTTATTGGTAACTATTATAAGTAATTCAAAATCAATGATTGAAAGAATTAATAATGGTCAATTTGACGAATAATTAAAAATAAATAATTGAAAGGAAATAATTGAAAATGAAAGAATTTTTACATGAATTAATTATTATTGGAACAAGTGTAGGAACATTCATTTGTAGAGAATTAATTGTTTGATTGAAAAGATTTATTACAACTCCAAAACATATTAGAAGAAATAATAAAGTGATGAAACATCAAAAAAAATTAGCAAAACTTAATGAAAAAATTAATGGAAAAGAAAATAAATAATAAAGGTGTGATTTAAATGTTAGAAAATGAAACTAATGTTGAACAAAATACTGAACCTTTAATTGAAAATAATAATTTACAACAAGAGCAAGAAATTAAGATTGTTGAATTAGAAAATAAGTTAAATAAACTTAATCAAGAAATTAAAGAAAAAGAAATAATTAATATATTTAAAAAATATCAAGTTAAAAAAGAATTTTATGAATTTTTAAAATTTAAAACAAGTAATATAGAAAATTCAAAAATTGAAGAAACTATTAAAAAAATGATTAAAGAACAACCACTATTTAAAGAACCAATTAATACAGGTGGTAAACAAGAAACAATATTAACAAATCAAGAAACTTCAATAAAAAGTAGTTTATTAGATTATAAAAAGAAAAATAATTTATAAAAGAAAGGAAAATTTAAAATGCCAAATCCAGTGCCATTTAAACAAAATTTAGATAATACTACAAAATTAGTAGAAACACCTGAATTTATAGAATTTTATAAACAATCAAATAGTCCATGAGCAAGTTTTTTTCCAATTGAAATGGTTAATTCTACAAAAATTGAATTTATAGTTAAAAAACCAAAAGACCCAACATTCAAAATACTTCATTGAAATGATAAAAGTAAAGGATTAGAAGTTGGTTATGTTGATACTGATAAAATTATTAAAGAAATTACAAAAGAAGCTAGTACAGGAGAAATGATTGGTGAAGTTGATTTATTTGCAGATAATGGGCAAAATTTACTAGAAAGTATGCAATATGAAGTTGCTAATGATTTAGCAGATTATTTAGCAAATAATGATACAAATACAATTGCTAAATCTGCCAAAAAAGTAATCATTACTGATACAACACCAGTAGGATATTTAAAATCAATGTTATCAGCATGAAATACTTTATTTCAATTAAGAAATAGTAATAATTGTAAATTTTTTATAACAAATAGTCTTTATGATACTTTAGTTTATTTAGCAGATAATAAAGGTTTAATTACTGATAATCAACTAGCACAACAATTAAGATTAAATGGAACAAATTTATATATTAAAGGTGTATTATGTCAAATTGTTATGGATGATTATATGACATTTAAAAATACTGAAAATAAAAATCAAATTATGAATTTTGTTTTAGCAACACCAAAAGCAATGAAAAGATATATGTTACAACAAACTAGTATATATGTTGAAGATATTAAAGATGGTAAAGTTCCAAAAAGATATTTAGTTGGTGGACAAGTAACAGGAGAATCTATTCCTTATATGTCAAACTCAGAAACAGAATCAAGATGAATGTTATGTGGTATTGTTAATAAAAAATATTTAAGTGAAGAAATTACAACATTAACAACTAATATTACTGCTGATACTACTAAAAAGAATAAATTATTAGATACAACAATTAAAAATACAACTGAACTAAATAATTTAAATCCAAATTTAACAACTCCAATTATTAATTATTTTAGTGATGCCCAAGGTCAAGTGGATGTAAGTAATCAAAACCAAAAAGCAGGAGATTTATATGTAGTAATCACTACTAATGACACTGATAAAAATTATCAAGGTTCAACAAATCCTATAAAAATAACTCTTAAATAAGGATAATTATTATGCCAATTGGTACAACTAGTACAGCAATACTTTTAAACATAAATAAACCAAAACATACTAGAACAAGTCAACAACAAGAACATAAAAGTTGATGATGAGAAATTTTAGAAATGATTGGTGTACAAGTAATAGCAGTAGCACTTGCTCCTTTTACTGGTGGATTAAGTGAAAGTTTAGCACTTGGTTTAGGTGCAAGTGATTTACTTGCTAGTATTAGTGCTGTTGGTGTAGAGTTTTTAACTGATTTTACTATTAATCAAGTTTATGATTATTTAAAAGGAAATGTTACACCATTAAA
Organism: Spiroplasma endosymbiont of Nomada ruficornis; assembly: GCF_964030795.1. Classification (NCBI taxonomy): domain Bacteria; kingdom Bacillati; phylum Mycoplasmatota; class Mollicutes; order Entomoplasmatales; family Spiroplasmataceae; genus Spiroplasma; species Spiroplasma endosymbiont of Nomada ruficornis. The sequence continues at coordinate 659,057 of NZ_OZ034962.1, forward strand.
TACTTTTTTTAATATATTACCTGCATTTGCTGGACTTAATAGAATTAGTCGTGGTTATCGTACAACTAAATTTATTAGTTTAGCAGAAAAAACTAAAACATTAGAACAAATTGGCATTAAAAAAGCAAAAAATTTACAAGAAATCATTAGTCAAGTAAGTGGAAAAGAAATTTTAACAGATAAAATTATTGGAAATAAACGTTATTTATTTAATTATAACCATGCTCCAAATCGCGAAACAATAATACAAAATTTAGGTTTTGTTGCTGAAAGACAATATAAAAATAATTTTGCAAAATTAGAAGTACAAGAATTAAAAAATTATTTATTATTACAAAATGAATTAATAAAGTTAAGTCCACAGTTAACTCCTAAATTTAAAATTAAAGATATTGATAAAGCAAACAATTTTTTACAAAAATATAATACTGATTTAAAAGAAGTATTAAAAATGAACCAACATGACTGATTAAATTTAGTTCATACAATACATGCAGAAAATAGATATGGAAAATCTTTAATTTTAGATTTACAAAAAATTCGTGCTAATGCAATTAAATTTAATTTTAAAAATAGTTCAATTCATAAATTAGTATTAAAAGCAAATCAAACTTTTAAATATTTTGATATTAAATTTTATTTTAAAAAAGGTTTAAATAAATTTTGAAAAGATACTTCATATTTTGAAAAAATAAGAATAAATATTTATAAATTACAAGAGAAATTCGAAAAATTAGAAAAACAAGCATTTGAAAAAATTAATAAATTAAAAGAAAAAACAATTGATGTATTTACAAGTGCTGAAAAGAAAGCAATTAAACATGCACAATTAATTCCATTAAATTCACCAGTATTTATGGCTTGTAAAATTCAACCTTTATCATTAGATAAATGTGGAATTACTATTTATCATCGTAATCCTAAATATAAACCAATTGTAGTTATTGATAGTATTATCAAAGCAGAAACTTTTGTTATTCAAATACATCCATTTCATTGATATAGATGATATAGCGGTTGATATATTGGATATGGAGTTAGTCAAAATAAATGATTAAAAAGTATTGCTTTTGCTCTACCAGTTGTACAACAAATGATTAAAGATAGTTTTAAAATTTATAGGCAAATATTAAGGACAATTAGAACTTATCATAAAGTAGTTAATGTTATTAATAATCCTATTGATAATGTCAATAAATCATTTAAAAGGGTGGGTTTAAAATTATCAGTTAATACTGTATTTGGTACTGGATTGTTAAGACATTTAGAAAAATTTGCATATAATCAAGTTGTAAAAAAAGGAAATAAAAAATTACAAAAAGAAATTATACATATATCACATAGAAAAACTAAATCAAAAACCAAACGTTATAAAAAAGCATTTTTTAAGGAATGATAAAATATGATTAATAAACTTTGAACTGGTGTCAGTTTAGAAAATTATAATAACTGATATCCATTAACTGGAACAATTACAGAAACACCACGACAATATATAAATACATGACCAAATGTTGATGATTGATTTAAAACATTTGCTATTCGTGCTCAAAATGATATTAATGCTTATCTTGATTTTATTTTATCTAAATTTCCTTTTGATAGTTTTAAAGATGAATTAATTAAAGAAACTTTAAGAGATATGGTTTATGTTATGGTTGAACATTGAGTATTTAATCGTACACCAATTGAATTTAATGTTGATGCTACTATTCAATTTAATAATGGTAATCAATTTAGTGCAAGTAGTACTCCTACGATTAATATTTGAGATTTAGCACCTAGTAGAATGAAAATATGAGCAAGATTAACAGAATTAAAACAAATATTTTCAAATTATAATAATGATGAAATAGATGTTGAAAAAATTGACTTAAAAGCATTTTATACTAGAAACCAAGTTAATGAATTAATTCAAGAACAAAAAGAATTTACATTATCAAAGCAAATAAAATTATATGATGATACCATTAATGGTAATAAAAATGAAACATATAGGGGACCAGTTACAAATTTAATAAATAAAGGTTATGTTGCAACAGAATATGACTCAAAAACTGAAACTATGATTTTAGATTGACCTAATGAAATTGGAACATTACCACCTGATGTTTTACAAAACAATCCACAAATTGGTGATTATACACATGCACCAACTTGTGATTTTTCTGCTAAACAACAAAAACGAATTACTACAAATGAAAATGAAATTACCAAATTAAATAGTGAATTAATTAAAACAAACGAAAATATTAATGATGTTAAAAATAATTGATTTAATATTGAAACTAGTCCCTTATGAAAAAAAGTTGAAAATAATAATATAGAAATATTTAAATGCTATTTTATTAAAATCAGTTATCAATATTCAACAGAAAATAACTTTATGAAATTTTATAAAGTAATTAAAATTTATTTAAATAATGTTTTTAACGAATTTGAATTGTTAAATGTTGATTCCATGACTTATGGAGAACAAATACAAAATAAAAATATTTTAAATATTGGAACTATTTACTATAACAATAAAAAGAAACAATTTAGTGGTGGTGGTAATTCTTATCCTGAACTTGGAAAAATTAATTTAATTGGTGATATAGAAGAAATATATCAATATCAAGGAATAGATACACCAACTGAATTTATAGCAGAAGAAAATACTGAACATGATTATTATACAAAACTAGAAACAAATCAATTATTAGATAAAAAACAAGATAAGTTAATTGCTGGTGAAAATATTAAAATTGATGAAAATAATAAAATTAGTGCTACTTGCGGGAAAACTGATTTAACTGATTATTATAAAAAAGAAGAAGTAGATAAAAAATTAGACAATAAAATGGATAAAGACCAATTCAAATATGCTTTTTCTATAAATACTATTGGTACTGAAATTCCTAATTTAGAAACTACTGATAAAACTGTTGCTGGTGCTATTAATGAAATTATCAAAAAACAACCACAACCAATTCCAATTCCTCCAAGTAGTTCAATTTGAAAAGAAGTAGGAATAAGAGAAAAAAATAAATGAGATAATTGACAAATTACTTATGATTTTATAGTTAATAAAAGATATAAAGTTTATTATTCTTGAAATATATATAATAATGTTTTTGCAATTAAAGAATTTATTATAACTAATACAAAAATAGCAGGTGTACCAATAGAAGTTTTTAACAATAATACTAATGTCTTAGTTTTATCAGTACAACACTCAAAATTTATTACTATTTATTCTTTAAAAGGTAGCGATAAAGGTAATACATGAAAAGTAGAAGAATTACAGGAATAAAATTATGATTTGAAAAATTATAAAAATTATTTTAAGTTTAATTGGAGTTTTATTATCTTCTGCTGTTGCTGGTTTAATTATATTTATTATAGTAAAAATTGTCTTAAAAATTAATCAAATATTTTAGAAAGGAGAAAAAAATGAAACCTTTTTGACCAAGAAAAGATAAAACAAATATTAATAATAATGAAGAAAAATCTAAATTAATTTTTTTAGAAAATAAAAGTACACACACTTCTATTTTAAGTTATTTTGGTTTTAATGATTTTAATCATGAGACTTATTTTACTGATTTTGTTGCTGAAAATAATGCTAATTTATATAATGCTCCATTGGATATTAATAATGAAACTATTAAACAATATTTAATTAAACAAGAATTTTATAGAAAGAATTGAAATTCTATTTTTAAATTAAGCAAATTAGGAATTAGTGGTTATTTAATTTATATTGCTAATGATGATTTTTATTTTCAAGTAGTAGATATACAGCAAAGAATTTATGATATTACTGGTAAATTAATTCAATGTACTATTTTTTATGATAGTTATCAACAAAATGCACAAACAGTAAGATTATTTGAAGTTTATAAATTAAATAATGAACAAGTAACTATTAATCGTGCAATTTATAGTATTAGTGATAATAAAAAACAATTTCCTTTACCTTTTAAAGAATATAGTAATAATCCTAATTTAGAACAAGAACAAACATTAAATATTAATTATATTCCAATAGCAATTATGAGAAATAAAGCAAATGAGTTAGCAGATTGTAATAAAGTAATGGATAAAATTAAAGCATTAGATGTTATTTATGAACAAATTGTTTTAGATACTATTTTAAATTCACCAAAGTTTATTTTTGACCAAACTTATGGTAATGCTAAATCTACAATGGATGAAGCCGTAAGAACATTAGTTACTAACAACTATATTTGAAAAACTACTGGTGATAATAATGAAAAAAGTGAAAATATTAATATGACAAGTAGTAATTTTAAAGGTAAAAATTTAACTGATATATATGATTGAAATATTAATGAAATATTTAAACGTTGTGGTATTCATATACCAAGTCAAAAGAAATCAGCACAACAATCGGTTCCCGAAAGTACAGCGGTAAATATTTCAACTATTAATTATATTGAACAAAAATTATGACAATTTAATATTGATATTCTTAAATTTATTCAAATATTAGTACGTTTAGATAAAGATTTATTAAATAGTAAAACATTTAATATTAATGATGAACAAGAAATTAATAACTTAACAGTTAAATTAAAATTATTTAATCCAGAAAATAACCAATTAATAGGAGAAAACAATGGAAAACAACAACAAACCACAAACGAAGTTTCCACAGAAACAAACTAAACTTAATCAAGCAGAAATAGAAAATGATTATTTAATTGATAATATTCCTTATGATTTTACTAATATGATGAGTGCTACTAGTGACCCTGATATTAATAGAGCATACGATGAATTTAAAAAAAGAAAAATTTATATTTATGAAATTGAACGTTTATTTAAAAATAATGAAAATAATAGTTTAAGATTTTCAGCAAATACTATTAAAATAGGTTTTATTGATATTGATAAAGTATTAAAAACTACTGCTGTTGAAACATCTGATTTTACTATGCAATTAAATCAAAGAGCAAGTACTAATATTAATGACAATACAATTGAATATAGTATGACTAATATTAAAAATTTAATATTTCAAGAAATAAATTTATTAAATCAATTTAAGTTATATGCAGTTAGTATAAATGAACCATTAACTGAAAATAATATTGATAATTTATATATTATTAATAATTATTCAGAACCTTATCAAAATCCAAAAACTAGAAGTACTAAAAGTATTACTATTATTAAAATTAAAGACTTTAAAACAAGAGATGGTTATCCAATTATTATTAAATTACAAAAACCACTAGATAAAGACACCAAAGTTATTGGTTTAAAAATTAAAGCACCTAGAAGCATGATTTTTGGCAATATAAAGGTACTTGGTGAAGTCGACAATATGGAGGTATACCCAAAGTTATTTGTCAAAGATAAGATAGCATTTCCGCTATTATCAATGCCTATTGAAACTCAACCAAAAGTTAGAATATTACAACAATGATTTAGTGAACAAATATTACCTTGAAATTTAGCAAAACAATTTATAGGACAAGAAAAATCAGTTTTAGATTTAATTGCTATTGGTGGTGGTAGAGAAACAAGAAAAGAAATTATTAATAATGCAAGAGTAACTAATGATAAAATTGGTTATGATGTTTCTAAAAATTCAAAAGTATGACCATTATCTGATGAACTAGAATTAAAAGATAAAAAATTAGAGTCATGATTTTTAGTAAGTGACTATAATTTATTTATTTCTACAACAAATAAATTTCATGATGTTGAACTAGAAATAAAAGATAGACCACCAATTGATAGTTTACAAAAAGTATTATTAGATATGTTAACTTATACATATACTTATAATAGAAACTTTGATGGTGCATCATTAAGTAATGTTTTAAAAGAAATGAATGATTTAGATAAAATTCGTGCTAAGTTTGAAGGACAAAAACCAAATGAAGTTATTACTAATTTATTTAAACAATGAGAATTAGATTATCCTAACTATACAAATTTACCAAAAGTTAAAATATTAAAACAAATAGTTATAATGCTATCAAAAAATATTTATTCAACCATGTCTATTAATAACGGTTTAAATGATGACTATAAATTATTATTACCTTATTATTTTGAATTAAAATCAAATCCTATACATTCTACACCTGATAAGATTTGAGAATTTAAAGATATAAAAGTAGTATTAAAATCTGCATATTTTGATTTTACAGATATCAATAACATTAAACTAAAAAACAATGACATTAGTCAAAATGAATTATTGAAATTAGATGATAATCAATTTAACTGACTATCCATAACTAATGAATTAGAAAGCAATAATATACCATCATTAATTCCGGCAGATTGAACATTAGGTAATGGTGAATATGGAAAATATTTTACAAGATTAATTATTAATAAAAATAAAACCGAAAATGCTTTAAATTTATATGGTTCAAATAAATCACAATTATTTTCTAAATTAGAATTTTATAAAGAAGTTTTACAAATTGACAATAATAGTGAATTTGAATTACAAATTGAAAATCCAATTAATAACTTAAATCGAATTGAAGTTAGCGGACTATTTGGTGCTGGTAATTATGATTTAATTTTAGTAACAAATAAACAAGAAATAAATTTAAATAATATTAATTTATTTGATAAATATAATGAAAATATTTCTTATATAAATTTAGAAATTTAATTATCAAAATATCCATCTGGATAAATACCATCTCATTTTACTGCATCATCAGTTAATTTATTTGATGCTCAGTAAAGAGTAATTTTATGTTTATTACTTACTGGTCTTGCTCAAATAGTTGCCCCCCAGTGTGCTTCATGGTCGTAATCATAAAAATATGTTAATTGATTATTTTTATTATATGAAACTATTCCTAAGATTAAACCGGTAACACCAGTTATTACAGCAAATGATAATGATATTTTTTGAAAATTTGTTTTTATTCATATTTTCATAATAAATATCTCCTTTTTTCCTTGATTTTACTTTTAAATTGTACTATTTTTGATTATTTTTACAAGTATGCTTTTAAAAGCAAAATAACGCCTAAATTAAAGGTGTTTATTTTTTGATACCTATAATATTAATTGTATTGCGCTTATTTATTATATTGCAAATGTGAAGATACTTTTTTTTACAGTAGCATTATTTTTACCCCTAATTACATTTTTATATGGATATAATGCATAAAATAATGCATCATAAGGGTCTTGATACATATTTTTGTCAGGAATGTTAGTTTTGGTTTGGTCATAACGTAATTCTTCTAAACATTGAGTTGTTTTTGGTAAATCATCTTTATTTGCATAAAAGTTTCCATAACTCATAATATTTCTCATTCAAACTACTCTATTAGTTAATCCGGCTTCTTGATTTAAATTTGAAGCATGTTTAATAGCGGTTTGTGTTATTAAAATAGTATTGTGTTCATCAATTAATTTTTGATTTAATCAATCCATTGCTGTTCTTGCTTTATCATCATAAAAATAAATTGCTTGTTCAAAATTTTCAAAATTATCCATTAATCCTAAAATTTCATTAACATAAGCATTAATTTTTTCATTTTCATTTATAAAATCATTTGGAGTAACTACTAATTCACAAATAATATAAGCATCATAATAACCAGTATTATTATATTCTTTAAAACCAACTACCATAAATACAGTATGGTCTTTTGGTCCCGTAGCTCAATCAATACCAACACTATAAAAATCAAATTTATACATTTCTTTTTCTTGATTATAAAATTGTTTTAAATCATATGATTGTCAATATTTTACTGTTTTTTGAAATGGGAAAATTGTTGCATCGCTATCTAAAAATTCAAAACCATAATAAACAGTATTATATTCATCTGGATTACTTTTTTCCATTTCTAATAATGTTCTTTGTTGAATGTCAGGTAATTTATTTCAAAATGGTTGAATAGTAAATCTTAAAACAAATAAACCTAAACCACTAAACATATCTTTATTTTCATAATAAACTTTACCAACTTTTTTAAGATTTTTCATGACTTCATCATTTAATGGTAAAAATGGTGTACAGTATTTTAAATAAAATGGATGATATTTATCATAAGGATTACATGTAAAAGTAATGAAAAAACTTTTATAAAAATAACGAGTAATCTTTTGTCCAAAGGTAGAACTATATATATTTTTATCAATAAATGTTCAACTTCACTCTTTAATAGGTTTATTTGATACTTTAATACGATTACTTCTAAACATAGAGTTTTGTAAACGTTCATATCGATATGTTAATTGTTTTTCAGTTAATGTTTCTTTTTCTTCTGCCATAATAATTTCATCTGTTCTTGAACCTAAAAAACTTGACCCACCTGCTTCTTTTCCAAAAATCTTATTACCATTAGCATAACCAATAAAGTCAATTTGTTGATTACTTGGAAAGATAATACATCCCCCATCCTTAGTAATTTTTCATTTAATGCCATGTGGATTATTAGGTAATAAATTAATATTATATGTATCTAATAAAACTTGACAAACATTCATTAAAGCACCAATTGTAGTTTCACTATGAGTATTTTCATATCTTCTTACTTCTTGAACACTACTATCTCTAAAATTACAACATATAAATAAATCAAATGCTAAACAGTTTCAAGTTTTTCTTGTTCCACGTGCTGTTGGAACAAAACGATAAAAACAATTAGTAGTAAAATATTCTGCTCATTCATCACCAACAAATTCTTTAAAAATATCTCAACTAAAACCATAATTATTATCACTAAAATTAAGATTATATTTTTTATTTAATTGTCCATAACTACTAATAAAAGCCATATTTACTCCTTATTTTTAAAAAAAAATTAAACTTAAATTATTAACAAACAAAAATTAGAAAGGAACATTAAAAATGTTTATATTACCATTCGCAAATCATTTTGATTGAGACAAACATGATTTTAATCAAGATGAATTAAGTTTAAAACAAACAGAAGAATTATTTGCAAAAATAGATGATTATTTATGAAGTATATGTGATAAATCTGAATATAAATCATATAGATTTAGACAACGAAAATTAAAAGCAAAAAAAGGTTTATTAACTTATAAGCGACGTATTTGTACACATTATAACACAAAAACACAAAAAATGGAGTACGTATCATTATTAGATAATTATCTTGGTGTTAAAAAATATAGTAAACTTGCACCTAACGTTATTAAACAAATTTTAAAATATTTTGCTGATGGTAAAAAGTATCGTGATGTTTGTGATACTTTTATTGAATATTTAATAAGTAATAGTACAGTTTGTAGAACATATCAAAAATTTGAATTACCAAAAGCAAATATTCCCAAAATACCATTACAACCAAATCAAAATTTATATGTAAATATTGATGATGGTCATCGAAAATTTAAGTTTAATGAAAAACACAATACTAAAAATTGTAAAAAATGTTCGATGAGATTAATAGTAATGTGTACTGGTAAAAAGAAAAATGGAAAATTAATTAATAAAAGAGCTGTATGTAAAATAAGAGTTTCAAAAACAGAAATTGGTGCTGAAAAAACCGCAAAATTAATAGAAAAATATGGTAATTTATTTTTTGAAAACTTTGACCAAGCAAATTTAATAGTTTGTGGAGATAGTGCAAAATGAATTAGAAAAACTGCTACAATTTTAAATGCTAAATTTATTTTAGATAAATTTCATGCTTTTCATGTTTTATTTCTTGGTATAATGGCAGGAAGAAGAAAAAATCAAATTGCTAAATTACACTATCAAAATGCAATAAATTTATTTGCCAAAGGTCAATATTATGAATTAATTGATTTTTTACAATCATTAACTTTACAATATAAAAAATTAAAAGTTGGTTATTTTATTAATGCAAAAGATGGTGTATTAAACCAAGCATTAGTTGAAAATATTGGTTGCTTTACTGAAACTAATATTAAACAAATTTTAAAGCATATGATTGGTGATAGAACTTATAACATTGATATGTATACAAAAATGGTTAATTTTAAATGTTATCAAATAAATACAATTATCCAGTTATTATAAATTAAAACTTAAATTTGCTGAATTATACTTGTAAGTGCAAGTAAATAAAATTGCAAAAAATTCTCATATAAAAATTTCATAATGCTAAATTTAGTTTAGAAAAAAGTAAGGAGTTTTTATATGAGTTATAAACATCTTGGCATAGATGAAAGGATTTATATTGAGAATCAATTGAAATTTAAATTTAAAATTAGTGAAATAGCTAAAAATCTTAATCGAAGTATTAGTACTATTATTCGAGAAATTAATAGAAATAAAGATAATAATCATGATTTTTCATTAATTGCACAAAATAAAGCTGAAAATCGAAAACAATCACATATTAGTTTTCATAAGTTTAAAAATAAGAATTTAGTAAAATATGTACAACAAAAATTACTATTAGGTTGATCATCTGAACAAATTTATGGCAGAATTAAAAATTTTCATAAAGAGTGAGTTATTAGTTTTAAAACAATTTATACTTGAATTTATTTTGGAATGCTTGATAAAGTTACTAGTAAAAATTTAAGAAGAAAAGGTAAAAAACGAAAATCTAAAGAAAATCGTGGCAAGTTTAATGGTAAATCAATTAAAGAACGAGATATAAATGTTAATGATCGTATAACACTTGGTCATTGAGAAGGAGATACTATAGTATCATCACGAGGTAAAAGCAAATCATGTTTAATAACTTTAGTTGAAAGAGTATCACGATTTACTTTAGCAATATTAGTTAAAAACAGAACTACTAAAGTTATTAATAAAAATGTCAGTTATTATTTATCAATTCTTCCTAAAAACATTGTTAAAACTATTACTTTTGATCGTGGCAAAGAATTTTCAAATTGACAACAACTTGAAAAAAATTTAGATGTAAAAATTTATTTTGCCAATCCATATTCACCTTGACAAAGAGGTACTAATGAAAATACTAATGGTTTAATTAGAGAAAAATTTCCTAAAAAATTTATTTTTTCAAAAACTAATAAAAATGAAGTTCATAAATTTATATTGTCTTTAAATCAAAGACCGAGAAAAATACTAAATTATCTTTCACCAATCGAATATTTGGATAGAAAAATAATTTAGTTGCACTTACCTTTACAATTTAGCAAATAAATAAAAATAAAATAAAACTTATTAAAGAAAACTTTAATAAGAATTTTTGAGTTATAAAAGTAAGTATTATTGTTGACTAATATTTTTGAAGTGTTAAGATTAACTTACAATTGCATATTGAAGTCTAAATTATTCTCGTCTAAACTTATAATTTAAAGACAAATTTGAATATTATTGACAACATCGGTACGCTCCCTAAATTTGTTCAGATGATCAACCTAATAGTAATTTTTGTTGTACATATTTTACTAAATTCTTATTTTTAAACTTATGAAAACTAATATGTGATTGTTTTCGATTTTCAGCTTTATTTTGTGCAATTAATGAAAAATTTTAAAATTTTTAATAACCGTCTTTAGCACTATTATCAACACGTGTTAGGGAAATAAAAAAGTGAACTACAACATAGTTGTTAAAAATAGTAGCTAGCATGTGGACTTGCATGGATAAATAAAAAGTGGAGTGATACCTAATAAAATATACTAACCAGAAATGGTAATTCTTGGGGTGGGAGCGAATTGGAAACTAGTATATATAGACCCGGAGTGGGGACCAACTATTATTCTTTATTTAACCAACCTTGCCACTACCAAGTGAGCAAGTGTTGGTTTTATTTTTTATTTTTTTTTGAAAAATTTTTGGGCGAGAAAATAAATTTCAAACTTGTAAAAAAAATTGAGCGGGACCGGTTCAATTAAAATATTAATTTGCTAAACGCAAATTAAATAAATATTGAATCGAATGCCTCAATGTTTTTTAAAATTTCACAATTTATTTTTGAGCCCAGAATTGCTGGAATGAATAAAACAAATAGTAGTATTATTAATAATCTAAGAATAAAAATATATGTTCTTTATGCTAGAAGCAACAGAACATATTAGGAAAGGATTATTATGCAAATAGAATTTAAAAAAGAACAAATTGTTAAAGATAAACCACCATCTATTCTTATTGATTATGTTGAATATAAATTATCTCTTCCAAAATGAATGATTAAAAATAATTCTTTTATTGTTGATAACAGTTGCACATATTGAGTTTTTAATTTAGAAAATATTAAAAAAGAATTAAGTGGTAATGAATTAATAAAGTTATTAGAACCATATATTAAAGACCAAAAAATAACTGTTAATAAACCAACTGCTCCAAAATAATATTATCTTAATGATATAAAACTTGAACAATTAACATTTTATGAACAGCATAATAGTTGATTTATGGGTGAAATAACAGATAACAAAACTAAAATTACTAATCCTTGTTTTAAATATAACATTACGTGAGAAGAAAACAGAAAAGGTTTTAAAATAAATAATCCATATAAACATGATGATTTACCAATTAATTATATAGTTACTTCTTATAAGGAAATTTCAACTCATAATGAAAAAGTATTTTTGTTGAACATGTAAACAAAATAAATTAGATTATTTATTCTTTAATACTAATGATATAAAAACAAGAAAATATTTTTTAAGAGATAAAAATAGTAAAGCAATTTGTTATGACTGTATTTTAAATATTAGGTTAAGTAGGAGGTATAAATATGAATAAAGAAAAAATACTTGAATATCTTAAAGATGAATGAGAATGAAATAAAGAAATGAGAGACGATGAAAAAGTAACTAAACTTTGAAAAAGTTGTTTTAATGGAAGATTAAATCTTATATCTCAATTAAATCAAAAAATTAAAAATGGTGAATTTGATTAATAATGCAATATGACTTAATTATTGGGATTGACCCCGCTGGTATTGGTAATAATGGAATTGTTATATATTCAAATGAAACAAATAGGATTATTTATACAGAAACATTCAACACAACACATGTTTTTGAAAGTAAAAATCGTTATAAAAGAATATTATCAATAATCAAAGAACAATTTTTTGAAAACAAAATATTAGTTATTGTAGAAAATTTCTTTTTAAGTTCAAAACAATTATTAACTAATCCATTAGCAACTCCTAAAATTATTGGTTCATTAATGGTATTAGTACAAGATGTTTTCAACTGAGATTATCTAGAAAACCAACCAAAAAATAAAAATAAAATAACAAATTATAAAGGAAATATAAAATTAACAAAACATGAACAAGATGCATATAAACACATTCAATACTATTTAAGGAATTATAAAAATGAAAGATAAAGCCAATTATGTCAAATTAACAGTAAAACTAAGTAACACTATTGAAGCAAAATATTACGAAAAAGGTAATAAAGAATTATATTATAGTGTTCGTGGTCAATGAAATGGTTTAAACTATGTTACTTTAATTTTTAATAATCCAAAATTTTATAACCGATGTATTTTATTAAACAAAAACGATGAAATTATTGTCACTGGTCAAATTTTTAATACTTTAAACATTCCTAAAATCGTGTATTTTGTTCAATTAATGTTAAATGATTTAAAAAATGAAAAGAGTAAAAAATGATATGATGAGAAATTTTATTAATAGCACCAATATTAATAACAAGTATAACACTAATAATATTTTTAATATTTATTATTAAAGAATTAAAAAATGAATATAAAGTATTAAAAATATTAAGTGAAATTGCTAATCAAATTGAAAATAAGGAGAATAAATAATGAAATGTTTTCTTTGCATGCATGGAGAAATATATTCTCCAAAAACCTTGTATAAAATAAAAAAATTGAAAAAAATAATTTACCAAGATAGAGATATTGATAGTGAAGATTTTAAGAAAAGATATGAATATCTTTTAAAAAAATTAGGTGATGGTGATAATCAAATTATTTCAATAAATTTCTTAATAAAGCAAGAAAGAAATAATAGAAAGGAGAATAAATAATGAATAAAGAAGTATGTTGTGAAGATTGTTGTGTATGTGATAAAAAACATGATTTATTTACTTGCGAAAAAAACTGCTGAGAAATGTATGTGAACATTGTTATCAAGGTGATAAAGAACATAGAAATAAAGTTGATGAAATTAATAAATCAAGACATAAAAATTGTATTAATAAAGAAAGATTTATGCAATATCTTAAAAACACATATCGCTTAAACGGATATTATGAAGAAGTTTATAAACCAATTAAAACCAGAATTAAAGACCGGTGATTTGATAATGACTAATTATTTACTTTCAATTGACCCAAGTATTAAAAATACTGGATTTACTTTATGAAAAAAAGTTTATTTACATGATAAATATGATTTTTGAAATTGAAAACCAATATTTGTTAAAAGTTATAATTTAAAAGAATATGATGGACAAAGAAAATTTTATTGAGATATAAAAGTTAATGATAATGAATTGGATTTAATTATTGAACGTGGTACTTTTAATTCAAAAAATGGTATTGGTTATGAAACTCAAGAACATTTACGTGGTTTTATTGCAGGACAATTTAATAAATTATTAACAAAAGATATGTTAATAAGTCCAAGTGAATGAAAGAAATGATATGAACGTTATGACCCACCTATTTTTTGATTAAGACCTTGAGATAAAGAACTAAGTATATATGTTGCTGAAGAAATTATTAAAGAAATAATTGAAATATAAAAATATCAAATCATGATGAAGCAGATAGTTTATTAATTGGTTGATATTATTTAAATAAGGAGAATAAATAATGAATAAAGAAAAATTACTTAAATATATGAAAGATATAATTAAATGAACTAAAAAAATTAATTATACAAACTCTGATTTGGACAAAAATATTTTAAATTTATTAATTGAAAAAATAGAAAAAGGTGAATTTGATAATGACTAAATTAACAGATTTATTTGGTCAAGATAAAATAGAAATATTTTCACCAAATCCCAAAGATTTAACAGATAGTAATGATATAAAAGCAATTATTTTATGAAAATATCCTAATGTTATTGCTGAATATTTAGTTGTTTCTCAACCACATGCAAATACTGCTATTTTAGTTGGTGATAACGTTCACTATACAGGTTGAGTTGAAGTGTTTATTAAACCAAAAAATGAAGGAGTAAATGAAAATGCCAAATGACACGAATGTACAATCAAATAACTATACTTTATTAAAAATAATAAGAATTGGAATAAGTCCATTATCAGCAATGATTGGTACAAGTGCTTATTATGGTCAAATTATTGGTAATCCAGTATTAGGAAGTATTAATGCTTTATTATTTAGTAAAAAGTTAGGAATTGATATATGAAACTTAAATCAAATGCCAAGTACTAAAAAGAAAATATTAAATTCAAGTAAAAAAAATATTATTAGGTTTAGGAACTATTGGTTTAATTAATTATGCAAAATTTACAAAAATCAATCCTAATCCTGAACCACCACCTTGATTAACAACTACTACCACAGAAACACCACCATGACCATTATTATTAACTAATGATAATAAACAACAAATGGATTGAGATACATATATTAGTTTAAGTACTTATGGTATATCAAATCTAATTGGTGGGTTAAGTGAACTAATACCTAATAGATTTGAAGTAATAAGAAAAATATGTAATATGGCAACTAGTGGATGTCTAATTTCAAGTGGTGTAGCTATGGGTATAAATAATGATTTTAATAATGCTTATGCAGTACCAACAATAGTTGCTGGTGCAAGTGAAATTATACATAATTTATTACCTATGGAAACTACAAATTATAATCAAGAAATGCAAGAAACATCATTTACAAATGAAACAAGAAGATTAATTAATAGTGATGCTATTAGTAATAATAGTGGAAGTAGTGATGTTTTATATGAAAGACCAACTACATATGATAGTTTATAAAGGAGATGATAACTAATGAATAAAGAAAAATTGATTGAATATTATAACAATGAAATTCAGACATATAAAGAAAGAATGGAACAATTAAATAAAGAAATATCTTTATTGGTAACTATTATAAGTAATTCAAAATCAATGATTGAAAGAATTAATAATGGTCAATTTGACGAATAATTAAAAATAAATAATTGAAAGGAAATAATTGAAAATGAAAGAATTTTTACATGAATTAATTATTATTGGAACAAGTGTAGGAACATTCATTTGTAGAGAATTAATTGTTTGATTGAAAAGATTTATTACAACTCCAAAACATATTAGAAGAAATAATAAAGTGATGAAACATCAAAAAAAATTAGCAAAACTTAATGAAAAAATTAATGGAAAAGAAAATAAATAATAAAGGTGTGATTTAAATGTTAGAAAATGAAACTAATGTTGAACAAAATACTGAACCTTTAATTGAAAATAATAATTTACAACAAGAGCAAGAAATTAAGATTGTTGAATTAGAAAATAAGTTAAATAAACTTAATCAAGAAATTAAAGAAAAAGAAATAATTAATATATTTAAAAAATATCAAGTTAAAAAAGAATTTTATGAATTTTTAAAATTTAAAACAAGTAATATAGAAAATTCAAAAATTGAAGAAACTATTAAAAAAATGATTAAAGAACAACCACTATTTAAAGAACCAATTAATACAGGTGGTAAACAAGAAACAATATTAACAAATCAAGAAACTTCAATAAAAAGTAGTTTATTAGATTATAAAAAGAAAAATAATTTATAAAAGAAAGGAAAATTTAAAATGCCAAATCCAGTGCCATTTAAACAAAATTTAGATAATACTACAAAATTAGTAGAAACACCTGAATTTATAGAATTTTATAAACAATCAAATAGTCCATGAGCAAGTTTTTTTCCAATTGAAATGGTTAATTCTACAAAAATTGAATTTATAGTTAAAAAACCAAAAGACCCAACATTCAAAATACTTCATTGAAATGATAAAAGTAAAGGATTAGAAGTTGGTTATGTTGATACTGATAAAATTATTAAAGAAATTACAAAAGAAGCTAGTACAGGAGAAATGATTGGTGAAGTTGATTTATTTGCAGATAATGGGCAAAATTTACTAGAAAGTATGCAATATGAAGTTGCTAATGATTTAGCAGATTATTTAGCAAATAATGATACAAATACAATTGCTAAATCTGCCAAAAAAGTAATCATTACTGATACAACACCAGTAGGATATTTAAAATCAATGTTATCAGCATGAAATACTTTATTTCAATTAAGAAATAGTAATAATTGTAAATTTTTTATAACAAATAGTCTTTATGATACTTTAGTTTATTTAGCAGATAATAAAGGTTTAATTACTGATAATCAACTAGCACAACAATTAAGATTAAATGGAACAAATTTATATATTAAAGGTGTATTATGTCAAATTGTTATGGATGATTATATGACATTTAAAAATACTGAAAATAAAAATCAAATTATGAATTTTGTTTTAGCAACACCAAAAGCAATGAAAAGATATATGTTACAACAAACTAGTATATATGTTGAAGATATTAAAGATGGTAAAGTTCCAAAAAGATATTTAGTTGGTGGACAAGTAACAGGAGAATCTATTCCTTATATGTCAAACTCAGAAACAGAATCAAGATGAATGTTATGTGGTATTGTTAATAAAAAATATTTAAGTGAAGAAATTACAACATTAACAACTAATATTACTGCTGATACTACTAAAAAGAATAAATTATTAGATACAACAATTAAAAATACAACTGAACTAAATAATTTAAATCCAAATTTAACAACTCCAATTATTAATTATTTTAGTGATGCCCAAGGTCAAGTGGATGTAAGTAATCAAAACCAAAAAGCAGGAGATTTATATGTAGTAATCACTACTAATGACACTGATAAAAATTATCAAGGTTCAACAAATCCTATAAAAATAACTCTTAAATAAGGATAATTATTATGCCAATTGGTACAACTAGTACAGCAATACTTTTAAACATAAATAAACCAAAACATACTAGAACAAGTCAACAACAAGAACATAAAAGTTGATGATGAGAAATTTTAGAAATGATTGGTGTACAAGTAATAGCAGTAGCACTTGCTCCTTTTACTGGTGGATTAAGTGAAAGTTTAGCACTTGGTTTAGGTGCAAGTGATTTACTTGCTAGTATTAGTGCTGTTGGTGTAGAGTTTTTAACTGATTTTACTATTAATCAAGTTTATGATTATTTAAAAGGAAATGTTACACCATTAAATACTTTTTTTAATATATTACCTGCATTTGCTGGACTTAATAGAATTAGTCGTGGTTATCGTACAACTAAATTTATTAGTTTAGCAGAAAAAACTAAAACATTAGAACAAATTGGCATTAAAAAAGCAAAAAATTTACAAGAAATCATTAGTCAAGTAAGTGGAAAAGAAATTTTAACAGATAAAATTATTGGAAATAAACGTTATTTATTTAATTATAACCATGCTCCAAATCGCGAAACAATAATACAAAATTTAGGTTTTGTTGCTGAAAGACAATATAAAAATAATTTTGCAAAATTAGAAGTACAAGAATTAAAAAATTATTTATTATTACAAAATGAATTAATAAAGTTAAGTCCACAGTTAACTCCTAAATTTAAAATTAAAGATATTGATAAAGCAAACAATTTTTTACAAAAATATAATACTGATTTAAAAGAAGTATTAAAAATGAACCAACATGACTGATTAAATTTAGTTCATACAATACATGCAGAAAATAGATATGGAAAATCTTTAATTTTAGATTTACAAAAAATTCGTGCTAATGCAATTAAATTTAATTTTAAAAATAGTTCAATTCATAAATTAGTATTAAAAGCAAATCAAACTTTTAAATATTTTGATATTAAATTTTATTTTAAAAAAGGTTTAAATAAATTTTGAAAAGATACTTCATATTTTGAAAAAATAAGAATAAATATTTATAAATTACAAGAGAAATTCGAAAAATTAGAAAAACAAGCATTTGAAAAAATTAATAAATTAAAAGAAAAAACAATTGATGTATTTACAAGTGCTGAAAAGAAAGCAATTAAACATGCACAATTAATTCCATTAAATTCACCAGTATTTATGGCTTGTAAAATTCAACCTTTATCATTAGATAAATGTGGAATTACTATTTATCATCGTAATCCTAAATATAAACCAATTGTAGTTATTGATAGTATTATCAAAGCAGAAACTTTTGTTATTCAAATACATCCATTTCATTGATATAGATGATATAGCGGTTGATATATTGGATATGGAGTTAGTCAAAATAAATGATTAAAAAGTATTGCTTTTGCTCTACCAGTTGTACAACAAATGATTAAAGATAGTTTTAAAATTTATAGGCAAATATTAAGGACAATTAGAACTTATCATAAAGTAGTTAATGTTATTAATAATCCTATTGATAATGTCAATAAATCATTTAAAAGGGTGGGTTTAAAATTATCAGTTAATACTGTATTTGGTACTGGATTGTTAAGACATTTAGAAAAATTTGCATATAATCAAGTTGTAAAAAAAGGAAATAAAAAATTACAAAAAGAAATTATACATATATCACATAGAAAAACTAAATCAAAAACCAAACGTTATAAAAAAGCATTTTTTAAGGAATGATAAAATATGATTAATAAACTTTGAACTGGTGTCAGTTTAGAAAATTATAATAACTGATATCCATTAACTGGAACAATTACAGAAACACCACGACAATATATAAATACATGACCAAATGTTGATGATTGATTTAAAACATTTGCTATTCGTGCTCAAAATGATATTAATGCTTATCTTGATTTTATTTTATCTAAATTTCCTTTTGATAGTTTTAAAGATGAATTAATTAAAGAAACTTTAAGAGATATGGTTTATGTTATGGTTGAACATTGAGTATTTAATCGTACACCAATTGAATTTAATGTTGATGCTACTATTCAATTTAATAATGGTAATCAATTTAGTGCAAGTAGTACTCCTACGATTAATATTTGAGATTTAGCACCTAGTAGAATGAAAATATGAGCAAGATTAACAGAATTAAAACAAATATTTTCAAATTATAATAATGATGAAATAGATGTTGAAAAAATTGACTTAAAAGCATTTTATACTAGAAACCAAGTTAATGAATTAATTCAAGAACAAAAAGAATTTACATTATCAAAGCAAATAAAATTATATGATGATACCATTAATGGTAATAAAAATGAAACATATAGGGGACCAGTTACAAATTTAATAAATAAAGGTTATGTTGCAACAGAATATGACTCAAAAACTGAAACTATGATTTTAGATTGACCTAATGAAATTGGAACATTACCACCTGATGTTTTACAAAACAATCCACAAATTGGTGATTATACACATGCACCAACTTGTGATTTTTCTGCTAAACAACAAAAACGAATTACTACAAATGAAAATGAAATTACCAAATTAAATAGTGAATTAATTAAAACAAACGAAAATATTAATGATGTTAAAAATAATTGATTTAATATTGAAACTAGTCCCTTATGAAAAAAAGTTGAAAATAATAATATAGAAATATTTAAATGCTATTTTATTAAAATCAGTTATCAATATTCAACAGAAAATAACTTTATGAAATTTTATAAAGTAATTAAAATTTATTTAAATAATGTTTTTAACGAATTTGAATTGTTAAATGTTGATTCCATGACTTATGGAGAACAAATACAAAATAAAAATATTTTAAATATTGGAACTATTTACTATAACAATAAAAAGAAACAATTTAGTGGTGGTGGTAATTCTTATCCTGAACTTGGAAAAATTAATTTAATTGGTGATATAGAAGAAATATATCAATATCAAGGAATAGATACACCAACTGAATTTATAGCAGAAGAAAATACTGAACATGATTATTATACAAAACTAGAAACAAATCAATTATTAGATAAAAAACAAGATAAGTTAATTGCTGGTGAAAATATTAAAATTGATGAAAATAATAAAATTAGTGCTACTTGCGGGAAAACTGATTTAACTGATTATTATAAAAAAGAAGAAGTAGATAAAAAATTAGACAATAAAATGGATAAAGACCAATTCAAATATGCTTTTTCTATAAATACTATTGGTACTGAAATTCCTAATTTAGAAACTACTGATAAAACTGTTGCTGGTGCTATTAATGAAATTATCAAAAAACAACCACAACCAATTCCAATTCCTCCAAGTAGTTCAATTTGAAAAGAAGTAGGAATAAGAGAAAAAAATAAATGAGATAATTGACAAATTACTTATGATTTTATAGTTAATAAAAGATATAAAGTTTATTATTCTTGAAATATATATAATAATGTTTTTGCAATTAAAGAATTTATTATAACTAATACAAAAATAGCAGGTGTACCAATAGAAGTTTTTAACAATAATACTAATGTCTTAGTTTTATCAGTACAACACTCAAAATTTATTACTATTTATTCTTTAAAAGGTAGCGATAAAGGTAATACATGAAAAGTAGAAGAATTACAGGAATAAAATTATGATTTGAAAAATTATAAAAATTATTTTAAGTTTAATTGGAGTTTTATTATCTTCTGCTGTTGCTGGTTTAATTATATTTATTATAGTAAAAATTGTCTTAAAAATTAATCAAATATTTTAGAAAGGAGAAAAAAATGAAACCTTTTTGACCAAGAAAAGATAAAACAAATATTAATAATAATGAAGAAAAATCTAAATTAATTTTTTTAGAAAATAAAAGTACACACACTTCTATTTTAAGTTATTTTGGTTTTAATGATTTTAATCATGAGACTTATTTTACTGATTTTGTTGCTGAAAATAATGCTAATTTATATAATGCTCCATTGGATATTAATAATGAAACTATTAAACAATATTTAATTAAACAAGAATTTTATAGAAAGAATTGAAATTCTATTTTTAAATTAAGCAAATTAGGAATTAGTGGTTATTTAATTTATATTGCTAATGATGATTTTTATTTTCAAGTAGTAGATATACAGCAAAGAATTTATGATATTACTGGTAAATTAATTCAATGTACTATTTTTTATGATAGTTATCAACAAAATGCACAAACAGTAAGATTATTTGAAGTTTATAAATTAAATAATGAACAAGTAACTATTAATCGTGCAATTTATAGTATTAGTGATAATAAAAAACAATTTCCTTTACCTTTTAAAGAATATAGTAATAATCCTAATTTAGAACAAGAACAAACATTAAATATTAATTATATTCCAATAGCAATTATGAGAAATAAAGCAAATGAGTTAGCAGATTGTAATAAAGTAATGGATAAAATTAAAGCATTAGATGTTATTTATGAACAAATTGTTTTAGATACTATTTTAAATTCACCAAAGTTTATTTTTGACCAAACTTATGGTAATGCTAAATCTACAATGGATGAAGCCGTAAGAACATTAGTTACTAACAACTATATTTGAAAAACTACTGGTGATAATAATGAAAAAAGTGAAAATATTAATATGACAAGTAGTAATTTTAAAGGTAAAAATTTAACTGATATATATGATTGAAATATTAATGAAATATTTAAACGTTGTGGTATTCATATACCAAGTCAAAAGAAATCAGCACAACAATCGGTTCCCGAAAGTACAGCGGTAAATATTTCAACTATTAATTATATTGAACAAAAATTATGACAATTTAATATTGATATTCTTAAATTTATTCAAATATTAGTACGTTTAGATAAAGATTTATTAAATAGTAAAACATTTAATATTAATGATGAACAAGAAATTAATAACTTAACAGTTAAATTAAAATTATTTAATCCAGAAAATAACCAATTAATAGGAGAAAACAATGGAAAACAACAACAAACCACAAACGAAGTTTCCACAGAAACAAACTAAACTTAATCAAGCAGAAATAGAAAATGATTATTTAATTGATAATATTCCTTATGATTTTACTAATATGATGAGTGCTACTAGTGACCCTGATATTAATAGAGCATACGATGAATTTAAAAAAAGAAAAATTTATATTTATGAAATTGAACGTTTATTTAAAAATAATGAAAATAATAGTTTAAGATTTTCAGCAAATACTATTAAAATAGGTTTTATTGATATTGATAAAGTATTAAAAACTACTGCTGTTGAAACATCTGATTTTACTATGCAATTAAATCAAAGAGCAAGTACTAATATTAATGACAATACAATTGAATATAGTATGACTAATATTAAAAATTTAATATTTCAAGAAATAAATTTATTAAATCAATTTAAGTTATATGCAGTTAGTATAAATGAACCATTAACTGAAAATAATATTGATAATTTATATATTATTAATAATTATTCAGAACCTTATCAAAATCCAAAAACTAGAAGTACTAAAAGTATTACTATTATTAAAATTAAAGACTTTAAAACAAGAGATGGTTATCCAATTATTATTAAATTACAAAAACCACTAGATAAAGACACCAAAGTTATTGGTTTAAAAATTAAAGCACCTAGAAGCATGATTTTTGGCAATATAAAGGTACTTGGTGAAGTCGACAATATGGAGGTATACCCAAAGTTATTTGTCAAAGATAAGATAGCATTTCCGCTATTATCAATGCCTATTGAAACTCAACCAAAAGTTAGAATATTACAACAATGATTTAGTGAACAAATATTACCTTGAAATTTAGCAAAACAATTTATAGGACAAGAAAAATCAGTTTTAGATTTAATTGCTATTGGTGGTGGTAGAGAAACAAGAAAAGAAATTATTAATAATGCAAGAGTAACTAATGATAAAATTGGTTATGATGTTTCTAAAAATTCAAAAGTATGACCATTATCTGATGAACTAGAATTAAAAGATAAAAAATTAGAGTCATGATTTTTAGTAAGTGACTATAATTTATTTATTTCTACAACAAATAAATTTCATGATGTTGAACTAGAAATAAAAGATAGACCACCAATTGATAGTTTACAAAAAGTATTATTAGATATGTTAACTTATACATATACTTATAATAGAAACTTTGATGGTGCATCATTAAGTAATGTTTTAAAAGAAATGAATGATTTAGATAAAATTCGTGCTAAGTTTGAAGGACAAAAACCAAATGAAGTTATTACTAATTTATTTAAACAATGAGAATTAGATTATCCTAACTATACAAATTTACCAAAAGTTAAAATATTAAAACAAATAGTTATAATGCTATCAAAAAATATTTATTCAACCATGTCTATTAATAACGGTTTAAATGATGACTATAAATTATTATTACCTTATTATTTTGAATTAAAATCAAATCCTATACATTCTACACCTGATAAGATTTGAGAATTTAAAGATATAAAAGTAGTATTAAAATCTGCATATTTTGATTTTACAGATATCAATAACATTAAACTAAAAAACAATGACATTAGTCAAAATGAATTATTGAAATTAGATGATAATCAATTTAACTGACTATCCATAACTAATGAATTAGAAAGCAATAATATACCATCATTAATTCCGGCAGATTGAACATTAGGTAATGGTGAATATGGAAAATATTTTACAAGATTAATTATTAATAAAAATAAAACCGAAAATGCTTTAAATTTATATGGTTCAAATAAATCACAATTATTTTCTAAATTAGAATTTTATAAAGAAGTTTTACAAATTGACAATAATAGTGAATTTGAATTACAAATTGAAAATCCAATTAATAACTTAAATCGAATTGAAGTTAGCGGACTATTTGGTGCTGGTAATTATGATTTAATTTTAGTAACAAATAAACAAGAAATAAATTTAAATAATATTAATTTATTTGATAAATATAATGAAAATATTTCTTATATAAATTTAGAAATTTAATTATCAAAATATCCATCTGGATAAATACCATCTCATTTTACTGCATCATCAGTTAATTTATTTGATGCTCAGTAAAGAGTAATTTTATGTTTATTACTTACTGGTCTTGCTCAAATAGTTGCCCCCCAGTGTGCTTCATGGTCGTAATCATAAAAATATGTTAATTGATTATTTTTATTATATGAAACTATTCCTAAGATTAAACCGGTAACACCAGTTATTACAGCAAATGATAATGATATTTTTTGAAAATTTGTTTTTATTCATATTTTCATAATAAATATCTCCTTTTTTCCTTGATTTTACTTTTAAATTGTACTATTTTTGATTATTTTTACAAGTATGCTTTTAAAAGCAAAATAACGCCTAAATTAAAGGTGTTTATTTTTTGATACCTATAATATTAATTGTATTGCGCTTATTTATTATATTGCAAATGTGAAGATACTTTTTTTTACAGTAGCATTATTTTTACCCCTAATTACATTTTTATATGGATATAATGCATAAAATAATGCATCATAAGGGTCTTGATACATATTTTTGTCAGGAATGTTAGTTTTGGTTTGGTCATAACGTAATTCTTCTAAACATTGAGTTGTTTTTGGTAAATCATCTTTATTTGCATAAAAGTTTCCATAACTCATAATATTTCTCATTCAAACTACTCTATTAGTTAATCCGGCTTCTTGATTTAAATTTGAAGCATGTTTAATAGCGGTTTGTGTTATTAAAATAGTATTGTGTTCATCAATTAATTTTTGATTTAATCAATCCATTGCTGTTCTTGCTTTATCATCATAAAAATAAATTGCTTGTTCAAAATTTTCAAAATTATCCATTAATCCTAAAATTTCATTAACATAAGCATTAATTTTTTCATTTTCATTTATAAAATCATTTGGAGTAACTACTAATTCACAAATAATATAAGCATCATAATAACCAGTATTATTATATTCTTTAAAACCAACTACCATAAATACAGTATGGTCTTTTGGTCCCGTAGCTCAATCAATACCAACACTATAAAAATCAAATTTATACATTTCTTTTTCTTGATTATAAAATTGTTTTAAATCATATGATTGTCAATATTTTACTGTTTTTTGAAATGGGAAAATTGTTGCATCGCTATCTAAAAATTCAAAACCATAATAAACAGTATTATATTCATCTGGATTACTTTTTTCCATTTCTAATAATGTTCTTTGTTGAATGTCAGGTAATTTATTTCAAAATGGTTGAATAGTAAATCTTAAAACAAATAAACCTAAACCACTAAACATATCTTTATTTTCATAATAAACTTTACCAACTTTTTTAAGATTTTTCATGACTTCATCATTTAATGGTAAAAATGGTGTACAGTATTTTAAATAAAATGGATGATATTTATCATAAGGATTACATGTAAAAGTAATGAAAAAACTTTTATAAAAATAACGAGTAATCTTTTGTCCAAAGGTAGAACTATATATATTTTTATCAATAAATGTTCAACTTCACTCTTTAATAGGTTTATTTGATACTTTAATACGATTACTTCTAAACATAGAGTTTTGTAAACGTTCATATCGATATGTTAATTGTTTTTCAGTTAATGTTTCTTTTTCTTCTGCCATAATAATTTCATCTGTTCTTGAACCTAAAAAACTTGACCCACCTGCTTCTTTTCCAAAAATCTTATTACCATTAGCATAACCAATAAAGTCAATTTGTTGATTACTTGGAAAGATAATACATCCCCCATCCTTAGTAATTTTTCATTTAATGCCATGTGGATTATTAGGTAATAAATTAATATTATATGTATCTAATAAAACTTGACAAACATTCATTAAAGCACCAATTGTAGTTTCACTATGAGTATTTTCATATCTTCTTACTTCTTGAACACTACTATCTCTAAAATTACAACATATAAATAAATCAAATGCTAAACAGTTTCAAGTTTTTCTTGTTCCACGTGCTGTTGGAACAAAACGATAAAAACAATTAGTAGTAAAATATTCTGCTCATTCATCACCAACAAATTCTTTAAAAATATCTCAACTAAAACCATAATTATTATCACTAAAATTAAGATTATATTTTTTATTTAATTGTCCATAACTACTAATAAAAGCCATATTTACTCCTTATTTTTAAAAAAAAATTAAACTTAAATTATTAACAAACAAAAATTAGAAAGGAACATTAAAAATGTTTATATTACCATTCGCAAATCATTTTGATTGAGACAAACATGATTTTAATCAAGATGAATTAAGTTTAAAACAAACAGAAGAATTATTTGCAAAAATAGATGATTATTTATGAAGTATATGTGATAAATCTGAATATAAATCATATAGATTTAGACAACGAAAATTAAAAGCAAAAAAAGGTTTATTAACTTATAAGCGACGTATTTGTACACATTATAACACAAAAACACAAAAAATGGAGTACGTATCATTATTAGATAATTATCTTGGTGTTAAAAAATATAGTAAACTTGCACCTAACGTTATTAAACAAATTTTAAAATATTTTGCTGATGGTAAAAAGTATCGTGATGTTTGTGATACTTTTATTGAATATTTAATAAGTAATAGTACAGTTTGTAGAACATATCAAAAATTTGAATTACCAAAAGCAAATATTCCCAAAATACCATTACAACCAAATCAAAATTTATATGTAAATATTGATGATGGTCATCGAAAATTTAAGTTTAATGAAAAACACAATACTAAAAATTGTAAAAAATGTTCGATGAGATTAATAGTAATGTGTACTGGTAAAAAGAAAAATGGAAAATTAATTAATAAAAGAGCTGTATGTAAAATAAGAGTTTCAAAAACAGAAATTGGTGCTGAAAAAACCGCAAAATTAATAGAAAAATATGGTAATTTATTTTTTGAAAACTTTGACCAAGCAAATTTAATAGTTTGTGGAGATAGTGCAAAATGAATTAGAAAAACTGCTACAATTTTAAATGCTAAATTTATTTTAGATAAATTTCATGCTTTTCATGTTTTATTTCTTGGTATAATGGCAGGAAGAAGAAAAAATCAAATTGCTAAATTACACTATCAAAATGCAATAAATTTATTTGCCAAAGGTCAATATTATGAATTAATTGATTTTTTACAATCATTAACTTTACAATATAAAAAATTAAAAGTTGGTTATTTTATTAATGCAAAAGATGGTGTATTAAACCAAGCATTAGTTGAAAATATTGGTTGCTTTACTGAAACTAATATTAAACAAATTTTAAAGCATATGATTGGTGATAGAACTTATAACATTGATATGTATACAAAAATGGTTAATTTTAAATGTTATCAAATAAATACAATTATCCAGTTATTATAAATTAAAACTTAAATTTGCTGAATTATACTTGTAAGTGCAAGTAAATAAAATTGCAAAAAATTCTCATATAAAAATTTCATAATGCTAAATTTAGTTTAGAAAAAAGTAAGGAGTTTTTATATGAGTTATAAACATCTTGGCATAGATGAAAGGATTTATATTGAGAATCAATTGAAATTTAAATTTAAAATTAGTGAAATAGCTAAAAATCTTAATCGAAGTATTAGTACTATTATTCGAGAAATTAATAGAAATAAAGATAATAATCATGATTTTTCATTAATTGCACAAAATAAAGCTGAAAATCGAAAACAATCACATATTAGTTTTCATAAGTTTAAAAATAAGAATTTAGTAAAATATGTACAACAAAAATTACTATTAGGTTGATCATCTGAACAAATTTATGGCAGAATTAAAAATTTTCATAAAGAGTGAGTTATTAGTTTTAAAACAATTTATACTTGAATTTATTTTGGAATGCTTGATAAAGTTACTAGTAAAAATTTAAGAAGAAAAGGTAAAAAACGAAAATCTAAAGAAAATCGTGGCAAGTTTAATGGTAAATCAATTAAAGAACGAGATATAAATGTTAATGATCGTATAACACTTGGTCATTGAGAAGGAGATACTATAGTATCATCACGAGGTAAAAGCAAATCATGTTTAATAACTTTAGTTGAAAGAGTATCACGATTTACTTTAGCAATATTAGTTAAAAACAGAACTACTAAAGTTATTAATAAAAATGTCAGTTATTATTTATCAATTCTTCCTAAAAACATTGTTAAAACTATTACTTTTGATCGTGGCAAAGAATTTTCAAATTGACAACAACTTGAAAAAAATTTAGATGTAAAAATTTATTTTGCCAATCCATATTCACCTTGACAAAGAGGTACTAATGAAAATACTAATGGTTTAATTAGAGAAAAATTTCCTAAAAAATTTATTTTTTCAAAAACTAATAAAAATGAAGTTCATAAATTTATATTGTCTTTAAATCAAAGACCGAGAAAAATACTAAATTATCTTTCACCAATCGAATATTTGGATAGAAAAATAATTTAGTTGCACTTACCTTTACAATTTAGCAAATAAATAAAAATAAAATAAAACTTATTAAAGAAAACTTTAATAAGAATTTTTGAGTTATAAAAGTAAGTATTATTGTTGACTAATATTTTTGAAGTGTTAAGATTAACTTACAATTGCATATTGAAGTCTAAATTATTCTCGTCTAAACTTATAATTTAAAGACAAATTTGAATATTATTGACAACATCGGTACGCTCCCTAAATTTGTTCAGATGATCAACCTAATAGTAATTTTTGTTGTACATATTTTACTAAATTCTTATTTTTAAACTTATGAAAACTAATATGTGATTGTTTTCGATTTTCAGCTTTATTTTGTGCAATTAATGAAAAATAATGATTATTATCTTTATTTCTATTAATTTCTCGAATAATAGTACTAATACTTCGATTAAGATTTTTAGCTATTTCACTAATTTTAAATTTAAATTTCAATTGATTCTCAATATAAATCCTTTCATCTATGCCAAGATGTTTATAACTCATATAAAAACTCCTTACTTTTTTCTAAACTAAATTTAGCATTATGAAATTTTTATATGAGAATTTTTTGCAATTTTATTTACTTGCACTTACAAGTATAATTCAGCAATTCAGCACTAAAATTTCATACTTTTTTTATATAAGAATAAGAATAAGAATTTTAATTAAGTTATAATTAAAATATGAAATTTGATTAAACATTAGAATAATGATTTAATATATTTTAATTAAAATATAGTTATTATTGTCAATTATTTAGTATTAAGAGAGGGAAAAATATATGAATCAAGATTTACAAAAACTTTTCCATGAAATGGATTTTAATGATGTTAATAATGAATTTAATCATGCTACTATTAAAAAAGTACAATATTTTCATCATAATCAACAAGTAATAATTACCATCAACTTACCTAATTTTCTAACAACTACTACTTTAAAAAGTTTTGAACAACATTTTGAAAAATTACCTGTTTCGAATATTAGTGTCGATTTTAATGTTTCCCTTACTGCTGATGAATCAACTGTATTAACATATTTTCATTATATTAAAACTCATAAATTGCAACTATTAGCTGGAATTTATTATTCTTTACCCGACTCAGCAATTAATTATAAAAATAATATTATTACCATTACCATTCATAATAGTATTGAAGAAAAATTAATAACTAATGAATTTTTACAATTTATTAACTACTTTCAACAATATGGTTTTAAAAAAATTCAATTAAAAACTAAAATAAATAAAGCAGAGCAACCATTTATTAGTTATGCAAATGAATCTAAAGCAGAAATTAGCAAAATTACTAACAATTTAAAAACTAAAATTCCTAACAATAATATAAGTAAAAATTTTAATACAACTACTTATCGCAAAAAAGCAAAAGTTAATTTAGAAATAACAGACCCAACTCATAGCATTAAAGATATCATTGGCGATGAACCCAATATTATTATTAGTGGTAAAGTTTTTAAAATTAATAAATTTTTAACTAAAACTCAAAAATGATTTTATTCATTTTGAATTACTGATTATAGTGATGCAATTACTTGCAAAGCATTTATTAATAGCGATCAACCAGATGAGAAATTTGATAATATTAAAGTTGATGATTGAATAAAAATTAATGCTAATAGTCGTTATGATAATTATAGTAAAGAACAAGTACTATGAATTGATGATTTAATTATTGATTTAAATAATAAAAATACTAACAATAATGATGATGCTAAAACTAAAAGAATTGAATTTCATACTCATACTAAAATGAGTGCTATGGATGGTATTACTTCAGCAAGTGATTATATTAATCAAGTAGCTAAATGAGGACACCAAGCAATTGGTTTTACTGATCACTTAAATGTACAAGCATACCCAGATATTGCTAATGCCGCTAAAAAACATCCAAACTTAAAAGTAATGTATGGTGTTGAAATGGATTTAATCCCCAATAATATTAGTATTACTAAGAATAATATTAATACATCATTATTAGATTTAGAATACATTGTTCTTGACTTAGAAACAACTGGTTTATCAACCAATTACCACGAAATTATTGAATTTGGTTATACAATTGTTAAAGACAATATGATTTTAAAACAAGATACAATTTTAATTAAACCAAATAATCCCGTACCTGAACATATTACTGAACTTACTAGTATTACCAATGTTATGTTAAAAGATAAACAAACATTACAACAAATATTGCCAACAATTATTGAAATAATTGGCAATAAAACAATAGTTGCTCATAATGCTAACTTTGACT
Source organism: Spiroplasma endosymbiont of Nomada ruficornis (assembly GCF_964030795.1). Classification (NCBI taxonomy): domain Bacteria; kingdom Bacillati; phylum Mycoplasmatota; class Mollicutes; order Entomoplasmatales; family Spiroplasmataceae; genus Spiroplasma; species Spiroplasma endosymbiont of Nomada ruficornis. The sequence continues at coordinate 690,617 of NZ_OZ034962.1, forward strand.
TTGGTTTTTTACAAGCAGCAATGAAACAATTGGGTTTCATGCCTTTAAATAATCCTGTCATTGATACTTTGCAATTATCTAGAGCAATTCTACCACAACTAAAATATTATCGATTAGGTACTATTTGTCGTACTTATGGCATTAAATATGATGATGAAATTGCCCACCGTGCTGATTATGATGCTAATGTATTAGCACAAGTATTTTTAAAAATGTTACAACAATTAAAAACAGAATTTAATTGTATTAATTTACAAGAAATTAATAACTTAATTAATGAACAAATTAATTTTAAACTTCGTGGTGAACATATTACTATTTTTGCAAAAAATCAATTAGGATTAAAAGATTTATATCAATTAGTTTCACTATCTCATACAAAGTATTTTTATAAAACACCAAAAATCATATCAGAAGCAATTAATGAAAATAGAAAAGAATTATTAATTGGTAGTAGTTGTATAAATGGTGCTGTTTTTGAAACAGCATTAAATAAAAGTGAAGAAGAACTAATTAAAATAATGAAATGATTTGATTTTATTGAAATCCAACCACCTGCTGTTTATAAACACTTAATACAGTTAGGAAATATTACTAAAGAACAATTACATGATACTATTAAAAAAATTATTAATAATGCTCTTAAATTAAATAAATTAGTAATTGCTACTAGCGATGCCCACTATTTACATCCCCATGAAAAAATGTATCGTGATGTTATTATTAATAGTAAAGCAATTGGTGGTTTGTTACACCCATTATTTGATCGTAAAGGTAAAGTTACATCATATCCCGATCAACATTTAAGAACTACTAATCAAATGTTAACAGAATTTAACTTTTTAGATGACCCTAATTTAATTAATGATATTGTTATTAATAATCCTTTGCAATTAGCAAAACAATTTGAAATGGTTAAACCAATTAAAGATGGCTTATTTACACCAAGTATTGTTAATGTTGATACTAAATTACGTAATCTTTGTTATGAACAAGCATGAAATCGTTACGGTAATCCATTACCAACATATGTAGAAAAACGTTTAACTCGCGAATTAGATGCAATTATTACTCATGGTTTTGCTGTTGTTTATTGAATTGCACACAAATTAGTAGAAAAATCTTTACAAGATGGTTATCTTGTTGGTAGTCGTGGCTCAGTTGGTTCATCTTTAGTAGCTACTTTTGCTAACATTACTGAGGTTAATCCACTACAACCACACTATTTATGTCCACAATGTAAAACTAGTGAATTTATTAGTAATGGTTCTTATAAGTGTGGTTATGATTTACCAAAAAAAATATGTTCACAATGCAATATTGATTTAATTACTGATGGTCATGATATTCCTTTTGAAACATTCTTAGGATTTGATGGTGATAAAACACCTGATATTGATTTAAACTTTTCTGGTGAATATCAAAATAAAGCTCATGATTTTACTAAAGAAATGTTTGGTGAAGAAAATGTTTTTCGTGCTGGAACAATTTCAACAATTGCCAATAAAACAGCTTATGGTTATGTTAAAGCTTATGCAGAAAAAATTGGTCAATCAGATATGCGTGCAGCAAAACTAGAGTTACTAAGTCAAGGATGTGTTGGTATTAAAAGAACAACCGGTCAACATCCTGGTGGTATTATTGTTGTACCAAAAGAATATAATATTAACGATTTTACACCAATTAATTTTCCAGCTGATGATACTAGTTCTACATGAAAAACTACCCACTTTGATTTTAATGCTATTCATGATAATTTATTAAAATTAGATATTCTAGGTCACGTTGATCCAACAGCATTAAAAATGTTAGAAAATTTAACTGGTATTGATCCAAAAACTATTCCTAATCAAGATGAAAAAGTTTTATCATTATTTTCTAATTTAAGTGCCTTAAATATTACTAGTGATGATTTACTTGGCGAAAAAACAGGAGCAATTGGTATCCCTGAATTTGGTACTGGTTTTGTTCGTAAAATGTTAAGTGATACATTACCTACTTCATTTTCTGAATTAGTACAAATATCTGGTTTATCACATGGTACTGATGTTTGATTAAATAATGCTGATGAATTAATTTCACAACAAGGTTTAAAACTAAAAGATGTAATTGGTTGTCGTGATGATATTATGACTTATTTAGTATATCAAGGGTTACCAGCAAAAATTGCCTTTAACATTATGGAAGATGTCCGTAAAGAAAAAGGCATTAAACAAGAATATGAAAAGTTAATGCAAGAAAAGAAAGTTCCTAATTGATACATTAAATCTTGCAAAAAAATTAAATATATGTTTCCTAAAGCACACGCTACTGCTTATGTATTAATGGCATGAAGAGTAGCTTGATTTAAAGTTTATTATCCGCATGAATATTATGCTACTTATTTTACAACAAGATGTGAAATTTTTGATATTAAAACTATGTTACAAGGCATTGGTGCTATTACTAATAAATTAAAAGATATTAATAACAGATTAAGAAAAAATGATGGTCAAAAAAATACAGTTACTACTAAAGAAAAAGATTTAATCCCATTATTAGAAGTAGCATTAGAAATGAATGCTAGAAATATTAAATTTAGCAATATTAGTTTAGAACATTCTGATGCTAAACTTTTTCAAGTTAAAGTAATAAATGGTGAAAAACAAATTTTACCACCTTTTATTACTTTAGATGGATTGGGTGAAATTGTGGCTAATTCAATTGTTAAAGCAAGGAGTGAACAAGCAATTACTTCAAAAAATGATTTACAACTACGAACTAATATTACTAAAACTAATTATCAACTATTAAATGACTTAGGAGTATTAGAACATTTAGAAGAAAATACACAATTAATGTTAGCATTATAATACAAAGAAAAAAGAAAAGATGTGGGATTATTATGTATAAATTAAGTAACAAAGCCAACTTTTATATACGTTTATCTGCATTAATAATGATAATTTTATTTTTAATTATTGATTTAATTAGTGCAATATATTATCCAATGGAAAAATTTGAAGATTTAGGATATGGTGAACGAGTAAGTCACTACTATGCTTTTTTTACTACTGAGAGTAATTATATGGTTGTTATTTATTTTTGTGTTTATTTATTTGATTCTTATTTTCGTGGTACTAAACCAAGTTTTCAAACTCGATTAGCAGTAACTGTTTATATTACTATTACGATGTTAGTATTTTGAATAGGTATTTTCACTGCTGAGCAAGATCCAAAACAATACAGTGCTTATAATTGAATTGCAACATTAATTTTACACTTATTAATGCCAATAATTATGATTACTAGCTTTATTGTTACATCAGGTCATCAATATATTAATATGAAACAACAACATAAAATATATTTATGATTAATTGTTATTTATCCAGCAATTTATTGTATTGTTATTCTAATTAGAGGTCATTTACGTTATTTAGATTTTATAGAAACTGGTCATCCACCAAGAGATACATGATATCCATATTTTTTCTTTGATTATTCAAATGGTGAATATGGATGATTAATCGCTGCTAGTGCGGTTGTTTTTGGTTTAGTTTTCAGTTTACAATATTTTTATATTTGAATTAATAACTTAATGTTCAAACGTTATCAAACTTCTGAACATCGTTTATATGATTTTTATCAAAAAATATTACGTCAACTTAATAAAAAAAAGAAAAGCAAAATTAAAAAGAAAAGAAAAAAGTAAAAATTTAAAATATATCTTATATTCCTTACATGATAAATATTATTGATATAATTAAATAAAAAAGAAAAGTTAGGTGATTGTAATTGCAAATTAACTTGAAAACAATGTTAAAACATGCACAAATTAACAAATACGCAATCCCAAGTTTTAACTTTGATAATTTAGAAATGTTAATTGCAATTACTAATGCAGCCGAAAAACAAAAAGCACCAATATGTTTAATGATAACACCTAACACTATTAATTGTATTGATTTAAAATATGTACTTGCTATTACTAACAATTTTATTATTCGTGCAAAAGTACCAATTTTTTTACAACTAGACCACTGTCTTGATCCACACTTTATTAAAACTAAAATTACATCTGATTTTAGTTCAGTTATGTTAAATTACAGTAACTATCCAATTAAAGAAAATATTGAAAAAACTAAAGATATTGTTCATTTTGCTGCTCCTTTGGGTATTATTGTTGAATCAGAGATTTTTTACAATAATACAAAAGGAGATATTACTAATGATATTAATTTAATTGAACAAGCAATATTATTTAGAAATAAAACTAATATTAATGGTCTTGTATTTACTGCTATCAATAATCATCATCAAGATAATAGACAAGATTTAAAAATTTCTCTAATTAAAGAAATTGCTATTAAAATGCCTGAAATTTTTTTAGTATTACATGATAATGTTACTATTAATAATGAACAATTAACTCTAGCAATTAAAGCTGGTATTACTAAAGTTAAGGGAGCGTACCGATGTTGTCAATAATATTCAAATTTGTCTTTAAATTATAAGTTTAGACGAGAATAATTTAGACTTCAATATGCAATTGTAAGTTAATCTTAACACTTCAAAAATATTAGTCAACAATAATACTTACTTTTATAACTCAAAAATTCTTATTAAAGTTTTCTTTAATAAGTTTTGTTTTATTTTTATTTATTTGCTAAATTGTAAAGGTAAGTGCAACTAAATTATTTTTCTATCCAAATATTCGATTGGTGAAAGATAATTTAGTATTTTTCTCGGTCTTTGATTTAAAGACAATATAAATTTATGAACTTCATTTTTATTAGTTTTTGAAAAAATAAATTTTTTAGGAAATTTTTCTCTAATTAAACCATTAGTATTTTCATTAGTACCTCTTTGTCAAGGTGAATATGGATTGGCAAAATAAATTTTTACATCTAAATTTTTTTCAAGTTGTTGTCAATTTGAAAATTCTTTGCCACGATCAAAAGTAATAGTTTTAACAATGTTTTTAGGAAGAATTGATAAATAATAACTGACATTTTTATTAATAACTTTAGTAGTTCTGTTTTTAACTAATATTGCTAAAGTAAATCGTGATACTCTTTCAACTAAAGTTATTAAACATGATTTGCTTTTACCTCGTGATGATACTATAGTATCTCCTTCTCAATGACCAAGTGTTATACGATCATTAACATTTATATCTCGTTCTTTAATTGAAAAATACTGTACACCATTTTTACCATTAAATGATGAAGTCATGAAAAATCTTAAAAAAGTTGGTAAAGTTTATTATGAAAATAAAGATATGTTTAGTGGTTTAGGTTTATTTGTTTTAAGATTTACTATTCAACCATTTTGAAATAAATTACCTGACATTCAACAAAGAACATTATTAGAAATGGAAAAAAGTAATCCAGATGAATATAATACTGTTTATTATGGTTTTGAATTTTTAGATAGCGATGCAACAATTTTCCCATTTCAAAAAACAGTAAAATATTGACAATCATATGATTTAAAACAATTTTATAATCAAGAAAAAGAAATGTATAAATTTGATTTTTATAGTGTTGGTATTGATTGAGCTACGGGACCAAAAGACCATACTGTATTTATGGTAGTTGGTTTTAAAGAATATAATAATACTGGTTATTATGATGCTTATATTATTTGTGAATTAGTAGTTACTCCAAATGATTTTATAAATGAAAATGAAAAAATTAATGCTTATGTTAATGAAATTTTAGGATTAATGGATAATTTTGAAAATTTTGAACAAGCAATTTATTTTTATGATGATAAAGCAAGAACAGCAATGGATTGATTAAATCAAAAATTAATTGATGAACACAATACTATTTTAATAACACAAACCGCTATTAAACATGCTTCAAATTTAAATCAAGAAGCCGGATTAACTAATAGAGTAGTTTGAATGAGAAATATTATGAGTTATGGAAACTTTTATGCAAATAAAGATGATTTACCAAAAACAACTCAATGTTTAGAAGAATTACGTTATGACCAAACCAAAACTAACATTCCTGACAAAAATATGTATCAAGACCCTTATGATGCATTATTTTATGCATTATATCCATATAAAAATGTAATTAGGGGTAAAAATAATGCTACTGTAAAAAAAAGTATCTTCACATTTGCAATATAATAAATAAGCGCAATACAATTAATATTATAGGTATCAAAAAATAAACACCTTTAATTTAGGCGTTATTTTGCTTTTAAAAGCATACTTGTAAAAATAATCAAAAATAGTACAATTTAAAAGTAAAATCAAGGAAAAAAGGAGATATTTATTATGAAAATATGAATAAAAACAAATTTTCAAAAAATATCATTATCATTTGCTGTAATAACTGGTGTTACCGGTTTAATCTTAGGAATAGTTTCATATAATAAAAATAATCAATTAACATATTTTTATGATTACGACCATGAAGCACACTGGGGGGCAACTATTTGAGCAAGACCAGTAAGTAATAAACATAAAATTACTCTTTACTGAGCATCAAATAAATTAACTGATGATGCAGTAAAATGAGATGGTATTTATCCAGATGGATATTTTGATAATTAAATTTCTAAATTTATATAAGAAATATTTTCATTATATTTATCAAATAAATTAATATTATTTAAATTTATTTCTTGTTTATTTGTTACTAAAATTAAATCATAATTACCAGCACCAAATAGTCCGCTAACTTCAATTCGATTTAAGTTATTAATTGGATTTTCAATTTGTAATTCAAATTCACTATTATTGTCAATTTGTAAAACTTCTTTATAAAATTCTAATTTAGAAAATAATTGTGATTTATTTGAACCATATAAATTTAAAGCATTTTCGGTTTTATTTTTATTAATAATTAATCTTGTAAAATATTTTCCATATTCACCATTACCTAATGTTCAATCTGCCGGAATTAATGATGGTATATTATTGCTTTCTAATTCATTAGTTATGGATAGTCAGTTAAATTGATTATCATCTAATTTCAATAATTCATTTTGACTAATGTCATTGTTTTTTAGTTTAATGTTATTGATATCTGTAAAATCAAAATATGCAGATTTTAATACTACTTTTATATCTTTAAATTCTCAAATCTTATCAGGTGTAGAATGTATAGGATTTGATTTTAATTCAAAATAATAAGGTAATAATAATTTATAGTCATCATTTAAACCGTTATTAATAGACATGGTTGAATAAATATTTTTTGATAGCATTATAACTATTTGTTTTAATATTTTAACTTTTGGTAAATTTGTATAGTTAGGATAATCTAATTCTCATTGTTTAAATAAATTAGTAATAACTTCATTTGGTTTTTGTCCTTCAAACTTAGCACGAATTTTATCTAAATCATTCATTTCTTTTAAAACATTACTTAATGATGCACCATCAAAGTTTCTATTATAAGTATATGTATAAGTTAACATATCTAATAATACTTTTTGTAAACTATCAATTGGTGGTCTATCTTTTATTTCTAGTTCAACATCATGAAATTTATTTGTTGTAGAAATAAATAAATTATAGTCACTTACTAAAAATCATGACTCTAATTTTTTATCTTTTAATTCTAGTTCATCAGATAATGGTCATACTTTTGAATTTTTAGAAACATCATAACCAATTTTATCATTAGTTACTCTTGCATTATTAATAATTTCTTTTCTTGTTTCTCTACCACCACCAATAGCAATTAAATCTAAAACTGATTTTTCTTGTCCTATAAATTGTTTTGCTAAATTTCAAGGTAATATTTGTTCACTAAATCATTGTTGTAATATTCTAACTTTTGGTTGAGTTTCAATAGGCATTGATAATAGCGGAAATGCTATCTTATCTTTGACAAATAACTTTGGGTATACCTCCATATTGTCGACTTCACCAAGTACCTTTATATTGCCAAAAATCATGCTTCTAGGTGCTTTAATTTTTAAACCAATAACTTTGGTGTCTTTATCTAGTGGTTTTTGTAATTTAATAATAATTGGATAACCATCTCTTGTTTTAAAGTCTTTAATTTTAATAATAGTAATACTTTTAGTACTTCTAGTTTTTGGATTTTGATAAGGTTCTGAATAATTATTAATAATATATAAATTATCAATATTATTTTCAGTTAATGGTTCATTTATACTAACTGCATATAACTTAAATTGATTTAATAAATTTATTTCTTGAAATATTAAATTTTTAATATCAGTCATACTATATTCAATTGTATTGTCATTAATATTAGTACTTGCTCTTTGATTTAATTGCATAGTAAAATCAGATGTTTCAACAGCAGTAGTTTTTAATACTTTATCAATATCAATAAAACCTATTTTAATAGTATTTGCTGAAAATCTTAAACTATTATTTTCATTATTTTTAAATAAACGTTCAATTTCATAAATATAAATTTTTCTTTTTTTAAATTCATCGTATGCTCTATTAATATCAGGGTCACTAGTAGCACTCATCATATTAGTAAAATCATAAGGAATATTATCAATTAAATAATCATTTTCTATTTCTGCTTGATTAAGTTTAGTTTGTTTCTGTGGAAACTTCGTTTGTGGTTTGTTGTTGTTTTCCATTGTTTTCTCCTATTAATTGGTTATTTTCTGGATTAAATAATTTTAATTTAACTGTTAAGTTATTAATTTCTTGTTCATCATTAATATTAAATGTTTTACTATTTAATAAATCTTTATCTAAACGTACTAATATTTGAATAAATTTAAGAATATCAATATTAAATTGTCATAATTTTTGTTCAATATAATTAATAGTTGAAATATTTACCGCTGTACTTTCGGGAACCGATTGTTGTGCTGATTTCTTTTGACTTGGTATATGAATACCACAACGTTTAAATATTTCATTAATATTTCAATCATATATATCAGTTAAATTTTTACCTTTAAAATTACTACTTGTCATATTAATATTTTCACTTTTTTCATTATTATCACCAGTAGTTTTTCAAATATAGTTGTTAGTAACTAATGTTCTTACGGCTTCATCCATTGTAGATTTAGCATTACCATAAGTTTGGTCAAAAATAAACTTTGGTGAATTTAAAATAGTATCTAAAACAATTTGTTCATAAATAACATCTAATGCTTTAATTTTATCCATTACTTTATTACAATCTGCTAACTCATTTGCTTTATTTCTCATAATTGCTATTGGAATATAATTAATATTTAATGTTTGTTCTTGTTCTAAATTAGGATTATTACTATATTCTTTAAAAGGTAAAGGAAATTGTTTTTTATTATCACTAATACTATAAATTGCACGATTAATAGTTACTTGTTCATTATTTAATTTATAAACTTCAAATAATCTTACTGTTTGTGCATTTTGTTGATAACTATCATAAAAAATAGTACATTGAATTAATTTACCAGTAATATCATAAATTCTTTGCTGTATATCTACTACTTGAAAATAAAAATCATCATTAGCAATATAAATTAAATAACCACTAATTCCTAATTTGCTTAATTTAAAAATAGAATTTCAATTCTTTCTATAAAATTCTTGTTTAATTAAATATTGTTTAATAGTTTCATTATTAATATCCAATGGAGCATTATATAAATTAGCATTATTTTCAGCAACAAAATCAGTAAAATAAGTCTCATGATTAAAATCATTAAAACCAAAATAACTTAAAATAGAAGTGTGTGTACTTTTATTTTCTAAAAAAATTAATTTAGATTTTTCTTCATTATTATTAATATTTGTTTTATCTTTTCTTGGTCAAAAAGGTTTCATTTTTTTCTCCTTTCTAAAATATTTGATTAATTTTTAAGACAATTTTTACTATAATAAATATAATTAAACCAGCAACAGCAGAAGATAATAAAACTCCAATTAAACTTAAAATAATTTTTATAATTTTTCAAATCATAATTTTATTCCTGTAATTCTTCTACTTTTCATGTATTACCTTTATCGCTACCTTTTAAAGAATAAATAGTAATAAATTTTGAGTGTTGTACTGATAAAACTAAGACATTAGTATTATTGTTAAAAACTTCTATTGGTACACCTGCTATTTTTGTATTAGTTATAATAAATTCTTTAATTGCAAAAACATTATTATATATATTTCAAGAATAATAAACTTTATATCTTTTATTAACTATAAAATCATAAGTAATTTGTCAATTATCTCATTTATTTTTTTCTCTTATTCCTACTTCTTTTCAAATTGAACTACTTGGAGGAATTGGAATTGGTTGTGGTTGTTTTTTGATAATTTCATTAATAGCACCAGCAACAGTTTTATCAGTAGTTTCTAAATTAGGAATTTCAGTACCAATAGTATTTATAGAAAAAGCATATTTGAATTGGTCTTTATCCATTTTATTGTCTAATTTTTTATCTACTTCTTCTTTTTTATAATAATCAGTTAAATCAGTTTTCCCGCAAGTAGCACTAATTTTATTATTTTCATCAATTTTAATATTTTCACCAGCAATTAACTTATCTTGTTTTTTATCTAATAATTGATTTGTTTCTAGTTTTGTATAATAATCATGTTCAGTATTTTCTTCTGCTATAAATTCAGTTGGTGTATCTATTCCTTGATATTGATATATTTCTTCTATATCACCAATTAAATTAATTTTTCCAAGTTCAGGATAAGAATTACCACCACCACTAAATTGTTTCTTTTTATTGTTATAGTAAATAGTTCCAATATTTAAAATATTTTTATTTTGTATTTGTTCTCCATAAGTCATGGAATCAACATTTAACAATTCAAATTCGTTAAAAACATTATTTAAATAAATTTTAATTACTTTATAAAATTTCATAAAGTTATTTTCTGTTGAATATTGATAACTGATTTTAATAAAATATCATTTAAATATTTCTATATTATTATTTTCAACTTTTTTTCATAAGGGACTAGTTTCAATATTAAATCAATTATTTTTAACATCATTAATATTTTCGTTTGTTTTAATTAATTCACTATTTAATTTGGTAATTTCATTTTCATTTGTAGTAATTCGTTTTTGTTGTTTAGCAGAAAAATCACAAGTTGGTGCATGTGTATAATCACCAATTTGTGGATTGTTTTGTAAAACATCAGGTGGTAATGTTCCAATTTCATTAGGTCAATCTAAAATCATAGTTTCAGTTTTTGAGTCATATTCTGTTGCAACATAACCTTTATTTATTAAATTTGTAACTGGTCCCCTATATGTTTCATTTTTATTACCATTAATGGTATCATCATATAATTTTATTTGCTTTGATAATGTAAATTCTTTTTGTTCTTGAATTAATTCATTAACTTGGTTTCTAGTATAAAATGCTTTTAAGTCAATTTTTTCAACATCTATTTCATCATTATTATAATTTGAAAATATTTGTTTTAATTCTGTTAATCTTGCTCATATTTTCATTCTACTAGGTGCTAAATCTCAAATATTAATCGTAGGAGTACTACTTGCACTAAATTGATTACCATTATTAAATTGAATAGTAGCATCAACATTAAATTCAATTGGTGTACGATTAAATACTCAATGTTCAACCATAACATAAACCATATCTCTTAAAGTTTCTTTAATTAATTCATCTTTAAAACTATCAAAAGGAAATTTAGATAAAATAAAATCAAGATAAGCATTAATATCATTTTGAGCACGAATAGCAAATGTTTTAAATCAATCATCAACATTTGGTCATGTATTTATATATTGTCGTGGTGTTTCTGTAATTGTTCCAGTTAATGGATATCAGTTATTATAATTTTCTAAACTGACACCAGTTCAAAGTTTATTAATCATATTTTATCATTCCTTAAAAAATGCTTTTTTATAACGTTTGGTTTTTGATTTAGTTTTTCTATGTGATATATGTATAATTTCTTTTTGTAATTTTTTATTTCCTTTTTTTACAACTTGATTATATGCAAATTTTTCTAAATGTCTTAACAATCCAGTACCAAATACAGTATTAACTGATAATTTTAAACCCACCCTTTTAAATGATTTATTGACATTATCAATAGGATTATTAATAACATTAACTACTTTATGATAAGTTCTAATTGTCCTTAATATTTGCCTATAAATTTTAAAACTATCTTTAATCATTTGTTGTACAACTGGTAGAGCAAAAGCAATACTTTTTAATCATTTATTTTGACTAACTCCATATCCAATATATCAACCGCTATATCATCTATATCAATGAAATGGATGTATTTGAATAACAAAAGTTTCTGCTTTGATAATACTATCAATAACTACAATTGGTTTATATTTAGGATTACGATGATAAATAGTAATTCCACATTTATCTAATGATAAAGGTTGAATTTTACAAGCCATAAATACTGGTGAATTTAATGGAATTAATTGTGCATGTTTAATTGCTTTCTTTTCAGCACTTGTAAATACATCAATTGTTTTTTCTTTTAATTTATTAATTTTTTCAAATGCTTGTTTTTCTAATTTTTCGAATTTCTCTTGTAATTTATAAATATTTATTCTTATTTTTTCAAAATATGAAGTATCTTTTCAAAATTTATTTAAACCTTTTTTAAAATAAAATTTAATATCAAAATATTTAAAAGTTTGATTTGCTTTTAATACTAATTTATGAATTGAACTATTTTTAAAATTAAATTTAATTGCATTAGCACGAATTTTTTGTAAATCTAAAATTAAAGATTTTCCATATCTATTTTCTGCATGTATTGTATGAACTAAATTTAATCAGTCATGTTGGTTCATTTTTAATACTTCTTTTAAATCAGTATTATATTTTTGTAAAAAATTGTTTGCTTTATCAATATCTTTAATTTTAAATTTAGGAGTTAACTGTGGACTTAACTTTATTAATTCATTTTGTAATAATAAATAATTTTTTAATTCTTGTACTTCTAATTTTGCAAAATTATTTTTATATTGTCTTTCAGCAACAAAACCTAAATTTTGTATTATTGTTTCGCGATTTGGAGCATGGTTATAATTAAATAAATAACGTTTATTTCCAATAATTTTATCTGTTAAAATTTCTTTTCCACTTACTTGACTAATGATTTCTTGTAAATTTTTTGCTTTTTTAATGCCAATTTGTTCTAATGTTTTAGTTTTTTCTGCTAAACTAATAAATTTAGTTGTACGATAACCACGACTAATTCTATTAAGTCCAGCAAATGCAGGTAATATATTAAAAAAAGTATTTAATGGTGTAACATTTCCTTTTAAATAATCATAAACTTGATTAATAGTAAAATCAGTTAAAAACTCTACACCAACAGCACTAATACTAGCAAGTAAATCACTTGCACCTAAACCAAGTGCTAAACTTTCACTTAATCCACCAGTAAAAGGAGCAAGTGCTACTGCTATTACTTGTACACCAATCATTTCTAAAATTTCTCATCATCAACTTTTATGTTCTTGTTGTTGACTTGTTCTAGTATGTTTTGGTTTATTTATGTTTAAAAGTATTGCTGTACTAGTTGTACCAATTGGCATAATAATTATCCTTATTTAAGAGTTATTTTTATAGGATTTGTTGAACCTTGATAATTTTTATCAGTGTCATTAGTAGTGATTACTACATATAAATCTCCTGCTTTTTGGTTTTGATTACTTACATCCACTTGACCTTGGGCATCACTAAAATAATTAATAATTGGAGTTGTTAAATTTGGATTTAAATTATTTAGTTCAGTTGTATTTTTAATTGTTGTATCTAATAATTTATTCTTTTTAGTAGTATCAGCAGTAATATTAGTTGTTAATGTTGTAATTTCTTCACTTAAATATTTTTTATTAACAATACCACATAACATTCATCTTGATTCTGTTTCTGAGTTTGACATATAAGGAATAGATTCTCCTGTTACTTGTCCACCAACTAAATATCTTTTTGGAACTTTACCATCTTTAATATCTTCAACATATATACTAGTTTGTTGTAACATATATCTTTTCATTGCTTTTGGTGTTGCTAAAACAAAATTCATAATTTGATTTTTATTTTCAGTATTTTTAAATGTCATATAATCATCCATAACAATTTGACATAATACACCTTTAATATATAAATTTGTTCCATTTAATCTTAATTGTTGTGCTAGTTGATTATCAGTAATTAAACCTTTATTATCTGCTAAATAAACTAAAGTATCATAAAGACTATTTGTTATAAAAAATTTACAATTATTACTATTTCTTAATTGAAATAAAGTATTTCATGCTGATAACATTGATTTTAAATATCCTACTGGTGTTGTATCAGTAATGATTACTTTTTTGGCAGATTTAGCAATTGTATTTGTATCATTATTTGCTAAATAATCTGCTAAATCATTAGCAACTTCATATTGCATACTTTCTAGTAAATTTTGCCCATTATCTGCAAATAAATCAACTTCACCAATCATTTCTCCTGTACTAGCTTCTTTTGTAATTTCTTTAATAATTTTATCAGTATCAACATAACCAACTTCTAATCCTTTACTTTTATCATTTCAATGAAGTATTTTGAATGTTGGGTCTTTTGGTTTTTTAACTATAAATTCAATTTTTGTAGAATTAACCATTTCAATTGGAAAAAAACTTGCTCATGGACTATTTGATTGTTTATAAAATTCTATAAATTCAGGTGTTTCTACTAATTTTGTAGTATTATCTAAATTTTGTTTAAATGGCACTGGATTTGGCATTTTAAATTTTCCTTTCTTTTATAAATTATTTTTCTTTTTATAATCTAATAAACTACTTTTTATTGAAGTTTCTTGATTTGTTAATATTGTTTCTTGTTTACCACCTGTATTAATTGGTTCTTTAAATAGTGGTTGTTCTTTAATCATTTTTTTAATAGTTTCTTCAATTTTTGAATTTTCTATATTACTTGTTTTAAATTTTAAAAATTCATAAAATTCTTTTTTAACTTGATATTTTTTAAATATATTAATTATTTCTTTTTCTTTAATTTCTTGATTAAGTTTATTTAACTTATTTTCTAATTCAACAATCTTAATTTCTTGCTCTTGTTGTAAATTATTATTTTCAATTAAAGGTTCAGTATTTTGTTCAACATTAGTTTCATTTTCTAACATTTAAATCACACCTTTATTATTTATTTTCTTTTCCATTAATTTTTTCATTAAGTTTTGCTAATTTTTTTTGATGTTTCATCACTTTATTATTTCTTCTAATATGTTTTGGAGTTGTAATAAATCTTTTAAATCAAACAATTAATTCTCTACAAATTAATGTTCCTACACTTGTTCCAATAATAATTAATTCATGTAAAAATTCTTTCATTTTCAATTATTTCCTTTCAATTATTTATTTTTAATTATTCGTCAAATTGACCATTATTAATTCTTTCAATCATTGATTTTGAATTACTTATAATAGTTACCAATAAAGATATTTCTTTATTTAATTGTTCCATTCTTTCTTTATATGTCTGAATTTCATTGTTATAATATTCAATCAATTTTTCTTTATTCATTAGTTATCATCTCCTTTATAAACTATCATATGTAGTTGGTCTTTCATATAAAACATCACTACTTCCACTATTATTACTAATAGCATCACTATTAATTAATCTTCTTGTTTCATTTGTAAATGATGTTTCTTGCATTTCTTGATTATAATTTGTAGTTTCCATAGGTAATAAATTATGTATAATTTCACTTGCACCAGCAACTATTGTTGGTACTGCATAAGCATTATTAAAATCATTATTTATACCCATAGCTACACCACTTGAAATTAGACATCCACTAGTTGCCATATTACATATTTTTCTTATTACTTCAAATCTATTAGGTATTAGTTCACTTAACCCACCAATTAGATTTGATATACCATAAGTACTTAAACTAATATATGTATCTCAATCCATTTGTTGTTTATTATCATTAGTTAATAATAATGGTCATGGTGGTGTTTCTGTGGTAGTAGTTGTTAATCAAGGTGGTGGTTCAGGATTAGGATTGATTTTTGTAAATTTTGCATAATTAATTAAACCAATAGTTCCTAAACCTAATAATATTTTTTTTACTTGAATTTAATATTTTCTTTTTAGTACTTGGCATTTGATTTAAGTTTCATATATCAATTCCTAACTTTTTACTAAATAATAAAGCATTAATACTTCCTAATACTGGATTACCAATAATTTGACCATAATAAGCACTTGTACCAATCATTGCTGATAATGGACTTATTCCAATTCTTATTATTTTTAATAAAGTATAGTTATTTGATTGTACATTCGTGTCATTTGGCATTTTCATTTACTCCTTCATTTTTTGGTTTAATAAACACTTCAACTCAACCTGTATAGTGAACGTTATCACCAACTAAAATAGCAGTATTTGCATGTGGTTGAGAAACAACTAAATATTCAGCAATAACATTAGGATATTTTCATAAAATAATTGCTTTTATATCATTACTATCTGTTAAATCTTTGGGATTTGGTGAAAATATTTCTATTTTATCTTGACCAAATAAATCTGTTAATTTAGTCATTATCAAATTCACCTTTTTCTATTTTTTCAATTAATAAATTTAAAATATTTTTGTCCAAATCAGAGTTTGTATAATTAATTTTTTTAGTTCATTTAATTATATCTTTCATATATTTAAGTAATTTTTCTTTATTCATTATTTATTCTCCTTATTTAAATAATATCAACCAATTAATAAACTATCTGCTTCATCATGATTTGATATTTTTATATTTCAATTATTTTCTTTAATAATTTCTTCAGCAACATATATACTTAGTTCTTTATCTCAAGGTCTTAATCAAAAAATAGGTGGGTCATAACGTTCATATCATTTCTTTCATTCACTTGGACTTATTAACATATCTTTTGTTAATAATTTATTAAATTGTCCTGCAATAAAACCACGTAAATGTTCTTGAGTTTCATAACCAATACCATTTTTTGAATTAAAAGTACCACGTTCAATAATTAAATCCAATTCATTATCATTAACTTTTATATCTCAATAAAATTTTCTTTGTCCATCATATTCTTTTAAATTATAATTTTTAACAAATATTGGTTTTCAATTTCAAAAATCATATTTATCATGTAAATAAACTTTTTTTCATAAAGTAAATCCAGTATTTTTAATACTTGGGTCAATTGAAAGTAAATAATTAGTCATTATCAAATCACCGGTCTTTAATTCTGGTTTTAATTGGTTTATAAACTTCTTCATAATATCCGTTTAAGCGATATGTGTTTTTAAGATATTGCATAAATCTTTCTTTATTAATACAATTTTTATGTCTTGATTTATTAATTTCATCAACTTTATTTCTATGTTCTTTATCACCTTGATAACAATGTTCACATACATTTCTCAGCAGTTTTTTTCGCAAGTAAATAAATCATGTTTTTTATCACATACACAACAATCTTCACAACATACTTCTTTATTCATTATTTATTCTCCTTTCTATTATTTCTTTCTTGCTTTATTAAGAAATTTATTCAAATAATTTGATTATCACCATCACCTAATTTTTTTAAAAGATATTCATATCTTTTCTTAAAATCTTCACTATCAATATCTCTATCTTGGTAAATTATTTTTTTCAATTTTTTTATTTTATACAAGGTTTTTGGAGAATATATTTCTCCATGCATGCAAAGAAAACATTTCATTATTTATTCTCCTTATTTTCAATTTGATTAGCAATTTCACTTAATATTTTTAATACTTTATATTCATTTTTTAATTCTTTAATAATAAATATTAAAAATATTATTAGTGTTATACTTGTTATTAATATTGGTGCTATTAATAAAATTTCTCATCATATCATTTTTTACTCTTTTCATTTTTTAAATCATTTAACATTAATTGAACAAAATACACGATTTTAGGAATGTTTAAAGTATTAAAAATTTGACCAGTGACAATAATTTCATCGTTTTTGTTTAATAAAATACATCGGTTATAAAATTTTGGATTATTAAAAATTAAAGTAACATAGTTTAAACCATTTCATTGACCACGAACACTATAATATAATTCTTTATTACCTTTTTCGTAATATTTTGCTTCAATAGTGTTACTTAGTTTTACTGTTAATTTGACATAATTGGCTTTATCTTTCATTTTTATAATTCCTTAAATAGTATTGAATGTGTTTATATGCATCTTGTTCATGTTTTGTTAATTTTATATTTCCTTTATAATTTGTTATTTTATTTTTATTTTTTGGTTGGTTTTCTAGATAATCTCAGTTGAAAACATCTTGTACTAATACCATTAATGAACCAATAATTTTAGGAGTTGCTAATGGATTAGTTAATAATTGTTTTGAACTTAAAAAGAAATTTTCTACAATAACTAATATTTTGTTTTCAAAAAATTGTTCTTTGATTATTGATAATATTCTTTTATAACGATTTTTACTTTCAAAAACATGTGTTGTGTTGAATGTTTCTGTATAAATAATCCTATTTGTTTCATTTGAATATATAACAATTCCATTATTACCAATACCAGCGGGGTCAATCCCAATAATTAAGTCATATTGCATTATTAATCAAATTCACCATTTTTAATTTTTTGATTTAATTGAGATATAAGATTTAATCTTCCATTAAAACAACTTTTTCAAAGTTTAGTTACTTTTTCATCGTCTCTCATTTCTTTATTTCATTCTCATTCATCTTTAAGATATTCAAGTATTTTTTCTTTATTCATATTTATACCTCCTACTTAACCTAATATTTAAAATACAGTCATAACAAATTGCTTTACTATTTTTATCTCTTAAAAAATATTTTCTTGTTTTTATATCATTAGTATTAAAGAATAAATAATCTAATTTATTTTGTTTACATGTTCAACAAAAATACTTTTTCATTATGAGTTGAAATTTCCTTATAAGAAGTAACTATATAATTAATTGGTAAATCATCATGTTTATATGGATTATTTATTTTAAAACCTTTTCTGTTTTCTTCTCACGTAATGTTATATTTAAAACAAGGATTAGTAATTTTAGTTTTGTTATCTGTTATTTCACCCATAAATCAACTATTATGCTGTTCATAAAATGTTAATTGTTCAAGTTTTATATCATTAAGATAATATTATTTTGGAGCAGTTGGTTTATTAACAGTTATTTTTTGGTCTTTAATATATGGTTCTAATAACTTTATTAATTCATTACCACTTAATTCTTTTTTAATATTTTCTAAATTAAAAACTCAATATGTGCAACTGTTATCAACAATAAAAGAATTATTTTTAATCATTCATTTTGGAAGAGATAATTTATATTCAACATAATCAATAAGAATAGATTGTGGTTTATCTTTAACAATTTGTTCTTTTTTAAATTCTATTTGCATAATAATCCTTTCCTAATATGTTCTGTTGCTTCTAGCATAAAGAACATATATTTTTATTCTTAGATTATTAATAATACTACTATTTGTTTTATTCATTCCAGCAATTCTGGGCTCAAAAATAAATTGTGAAATTTTAAAAAACATTGAGGCATTCGATTCAATATTTATTTAATTTGCGTTTAGCAAATTAATATTTTAATTGAACCGGTCCCGCTCAATTTTTTTTACAAGTTTGAAATTTATTTTCTCGCCCAAAAATTTTTCAAAAAAAAATAAAAAATAAAACCAACACTTGCTCACTTGGTAGTGGCAAGGTTGGTTAAATAAAGAATAATAGTTGGTCCCCACTCCGGGTCTATATATACTAGTTTCCAATTCGCTCCCACCCCAAGAATTACCATTTCTGGTTAGTATATTTTATTAGGTATCACTCCACTTTTTATTTATCCATGCAAGTCCACATGCTAGCTACTATTTTTAACAACTATGTTGTAGTTCACTTTTTTATTTCCCTAACACGTGTTGATAATAGTGCTAAAGACGGTTATTAAAAATTTTAAAATTTTACAATTACAAAAAAAGACAAGAATTTTATTCTCGTCTTTTGTCATTTATTTTTTAATTTAATAGTTTAAAAAAGAAAGGAGTTATTTTTAAAAATTTTTATTTATCGACATCTTCGGTACGCTCCCAAAGTTTAGCAGTGATTTAAGAAAGATTTATGTTGAAAGTCTAAAAAAAAGTTTGCAAACTAACTCTAATTTATCTAATATTAATACCTTAATAGAAAATGCAATGATAGCTATTCAGAAATTTGTTGAAGAAAAAATAATTCTCTTAGGAGCAAATAATCGATATAAATTTTAGTTTTTATACTTATAGATTTTATTTCAAAATAAAAAGTGAACAATATTGTTCACTTAAAATAGTTACTATTTTATTTTTTTAAAATATAAATAATTAAGAAAATTGCTCAAAACTTTTTCATTCAAATTTATTATCCTATTTATAATAGGATTTTATTATAAAGTCAAGATTAAAAAAATATATCTTTAATAGTAATAGCAATAAAGATAACTAAAAATAATATAGCTCCAGCAATACTGACAATAATTTTATATTTTTCATTTATTTTTTTTCTTGTTACCGCTTCAACTGCATTTTCAACAAATTTATAACCATCCAATGGCGGAATTGGTAACATATTTAATAAAAATAAATTAGATGATAATAATGCTGCTCAACGAAAATATGTACTTGCTGCTTGTGTTGATGATAAATCAGGATTTAAAAAACTATTAGTTGATTTAACAATACCAACAGGTCCTGATAAATTTTGTCAATGAAAAGTAACTAATTGTCCTAATGCTTGTAAAAGACTGTAACTATCTTTAAAAGTATCAATGATACCATTACTAATAACTTGCCCTGCATTTAAATAATAACTACCTTGACTAACACCAATGAATAATACTCCTTTTTGTTCTACAGGTTTAAAAGTAACAGTTTTATCATCTTTACTATCAAAAGTAATTTTGTAGTCAGCAATAACTGTACCATTAGTAGTCTTTTTATTATATTTACTTAATCATGTTTGTAAATCATAATATGATTTAATTGATTGTTTAGATTCAATATCACCAGTATTATAAATACCAGCAATAGCATCAGTATCTAAAATTGGTAAACTTGGATTATCTTTATTATATTTTTGAACAGCTTCATATAATGGTCCTGTTGTTGCATAGGTTGGTGGCAAGTTAGGATCATATTTATGTGGATAAATTCCATATCCAATCATTA
Source organism: Spiroplasma endosymbiont of Nomada ruficornis (assembly GCF_964030795.1). Taxonomy (NCBI): domain Bacteria; kingdom Bacillati; phylum Mycoplasmatota; class Mollicutes; order Entomoplasmatales; family Spiroplasmataceae; genus Spiroplasma; species Spiroplasma endosymbiont of Nomada ruficornis. The sequence continues at coordinate 711,799 of NZ_OZ034962.1, forward strand.
ATAAAATAAAAGCTAATAATAAATTCATTAGTGCACCTGCACTAATGAAAGCTGCTTTTTTACCACGTTGCAAGTTTTCCATCATTCGTTTACTATCAATTACTTCATCTTCTCGTCCTTTAGGAGCATCAGCAATTTCTGAAGCAATAGAAACATAACCACCCAATGGTAATAGTCTTAAAGTATAACGTGTTTCTTTTTTACCTCACTGCAAAAGTTTTGGTCCCATACCAATAGCAAATTCATATACATATGCTCCTGATAATTTAGCAATTACAAAATGAGCAAATTCATGCAAGGTAATTAAAAATAATATTGTAAATAAACCAATTAAAATGGCTAAAAATATATACATAACTTCATCCTTAAATTTTATATATTAAGCAATAGCTGCTAGAGTAATTAGAAAACCAAAAATAACTACTGTTGAAAATGAATCTAAACGATCTAATAATCCTCCATGTCCAGGTAGAATATTTGAAAAATCCTTAACATGATAATTACGTTTCAAATAAGAAAATAATAAATCACCCATTTGACTAGCAATTGAAAGAATAAAACTAGTAGCAAAATAAGCAATATAGATTGGTGTTTTACTATTAACTTCTAAAAAAGGTAAGGGATTATAATTACTTGTTTCTAAAAAAACAGTTACTGTTATCATACTTAAAATAATTGCTGTTATTAAACCAGTAATAGCACCTTCTCAAGTTTTATTTGGTGATACACTTGGTGCCATTTTTGTTTTACCATAAATTATACCACCAATAAAAGCACCAACATCATTAGACATAACAATAATGAATAAAAACAATAATGTTGGTCATCCTAGTTTTGAAAGTTTAATTTCTGATAACATTAAAAAATTAACAGCTTTAACAACAAACACTAAATAAATAATTCAAGTAAAAATAAAAATAACATCACTTAATTGAAAATTTTTACTTCGTCAAGCAATTAAAATAAACATACAAATGAAAAGTAATAAAATTCATAAAGTCATTCAAGTTTCACATCAATAATGATTATAAATATATGGACCAAAAGTTTCTTTACCAAGCGGAACTCATAAAAGTATGATTCCTGTTAAAATTATAGAAATTTTAAGTACAATTGATCAATTTGATTCTTTTTTTAAATTAATAATTTCTCATAAAAAACCAATAAAAATTAAAGTATTAATTATCATAAATGTATACGCTGATCACTGTGGTTTATTACCAAAAATTGGTTCTAAATAAACTGCCCCAATAAACATTCATAATACACCACAAGCAATTAACATAAAGCTTGTAAGAATACGATTTCGATAGGTTCTAAAAAAATTACTAAGTTTTGCAAAAAAAGAAACTTTAGATTTTATATTTTCTTTATTTATTATCTTTTTTTTCACAATATTTAACCCCTAACTATTTATTGCTTTATTGCTAAATTTTCATTAAATCGGCTTTTTTATTGTTTTCTATTAATACAAGTTCTTTAATTTTACTATCAGTTAAATCTTGAATTGTAGTTTCTGCATGCTTTTCTTGATCTTCTGGTAATTTTATTTTTTTCAGATTTTGAACAGCATCACGTCGACAATTACGGATTTTAACTTTATATTCTTCAGTTTTTTTACTCAAATCTTTAACTAAAGTTTTACGAACGTCTTCTGTTAATTGTGGGAAAATTAAACGTATATTCTCTGCTTCGCTTTTAATTTGTAATTTCAAATCAGCTTTTGTAACAGCTTCTGTAATGTCTTTAATTAAACTACGATCATATGGTTTAATTAATAATTGATGTGCTTCTGCTACTTTAACTTGGGCAATATTACTTAAACTATCAACACCACCATAACATCTAACATTAATTCCTTCTAAGATATTAGGATTAGCTCTTCCGGTGCGAATTTTGTTAATTTCATTTTTATAACGTAAAATTATTTCATTCATCAGATTTGTGGCTTCTAAAATAATAACTTCCATATTTGTTTTCCTCCTAGTTAATAATTTTAAGTTGTTTTTAAATCAAACTATAAAAATTATATAATAATTTTTATTAAAACCAATGTAAAACTATTTAAAAAAATAAAAAACATCATTAATTAATGATGTTTTTTTATTAATATCTTTGGATTTTATTTTCATCATTGTTTAAATCAACTAATATAAAAATACCACCAATAATACCTAATGCAGCACCAAAGATAACTCCTAATATTGCTAAAGCAATTTTTTGATCAGTAGTCGCTTCACCTTTACTTACTTTTTTGTATAAAATAAAACCGGGTATTGTTCATAATAAAGGAATTATAAATATTGATTCTAAAATAAAAACGATAAATATTAATATACTTCCTGCTTTTAACATTTTTTTCTCCTTCTTTAATTTTTATAATTAATAATATCACTTAATAAAATTGAAATATACAATTGTGTCCTCATTTAAAGTTTAGTTTTTTAACTTATCAATGTTATCACTTTAATTACTATCGATTTCAAATGTCTAATTATTAATAATTTTCATTTATATTAATAGTAACAAAAAAATATGATAATTAACAACAACTGTCATTATATTTTTTAAAATATTTAATGATTTAAACAGTTGATGGTATACCACAGTCTATTCTAGGTAAAAGATGAACATCACCAAAATATATTGCTAAATAAACTTTTAAATTTCTAAAATTTCCTGTTACTAATGGACCATCAGCAACTCTAGCATGAAACTGGGTACTAACATTTGTATTTAATAGTTGAACTAGAGAATCAAATTGTTTTTGTTTACTTTCTGATTTTATTACTAATTTAAAATCAGTAACAGATTCACCTTGTTTAAATCCTTGCGCAGCAGTTAATTTTAAACCATTTTTATCACTAATAAGTTCAGTAATAACTATTTTTGAAATGTATAACCCATCATTTTTAGCAGTATTGATAGTATAAGATTTTAATACACTATCATCATCTTTACTCATAATATCAATTTTACAAGTACCAACAAGAACTTTAAAATCAGTTCCTGTATTATTTTCTTCAGTTTTACCTGCTTCAGTACTTGTAACTTTTGCAGATAAGGTAGTAATTTTTTTAACATCATCAGGTGAATATTCTTCATTTTCACTACCACTTGTAATTCCTAATTCTTTCAAAAATGCTGCAGCATCAGCATCTTTTGCTTGATTTGGATTTCTAATTTCGTTTGCGTTTAATAAACTGTTTTTAAAATTAGTCATTATAATTTTTGTGTCATCAGCCTCAATTGAATACTTCTCTTTACCAGTAGTATCATCCTTCTTTAATTCTTGATTAATTAAACTTGTATTTTCATCACTATATCATCCTAATAATTTTGCATATTTACCATTTAATATTGGTGCTTTTGTTTCAAAGTCACAGGCAACAATTGAACTTGCTGCAGTTGTAGTTAAAGCAGTAGCAGCCATTAATCGTAATAATGTTTTTATATTTTTCATATAATGTTTTCTCCCCTTTTAGATAATTTTCTAAAAAATATAAATTATTTTCTGCTATTTATTATTCTTAAATTGAAACTATTTTTATAATTTTAATAAATTAATAAAATTTTTTAAGTGATAAAAAAGAATATAAATTAAAAAAGATTGCAATTGCAATCTTTTAAAATATTTAATGATTAAGCAGGAGCAATATCGCAATCAATTCTACTTGAAAGTACTACACTACCAAAACTTATTTGTAAATAAACTTTTGAATTTGGAAAATTTCCTGTTACTTCTGTTCCTGCAGAAGCATTATCAAAAAACTTTGTAGTAACATTTATTTTTAATAATTTAACTAAAGAATCAAATTGCTTTTGTTTAACTGCATTTTTTATTTTTAATTTAAAACTAGAAACAGGTTTTGTTCGTTTAAATCCTTGCGCATCAGTTAATTCTAAACTATCTTTATCTGTTATAAGTTTATCAGTACCAATAACTTCAGTTGAAATATTTAATGCATCTTTCTTAAGAGTGTTAATAGTATATTTTTTTACAGATTTGGCATCATCTCCAGTTGCCTTATCCATAATATTAATTTGACAAGTACCAGCTTCAACTTTAAAATCAGTTGTACCAGCAGCTTCAATTTTACCTGCTTCAGTACTTTCAACTTTTGCAGATAAAGCAGTAATCTTTTTAACATCATCAGCTGAATAAAACTTCTTGCTATCAGGTGTAAATCCTAAATCTTTAAAAAAGGCTGCAGCATCATCACTTACTGCTTGACTTTTATCAGAATCAGTACCAGTACCTGCTTTTAATAATTTTTCGTTAAATTTAGTTGCTGTAATTTTTGTATTATCAGCAGCACTAACAGCAATTGAATAACTTTCTTTACCAGCAGTATCATCCTTTTTTAATTCTTGATTAATTGTACTTGTATTTTCATCACTATATCATCCTAGTAATGTTGCATATTTGCCATTCAATGCTGGCGCTTTTGTTTGAGTTCCACATGCAACAACTGAACTTGCTGCAACTGTTGTTAAAGCAGCAGCACCCATTAGTCGTAGTAATGTTTTCATGTTTCTCATATTGTTTTTCCCCCTTAGATAATTTTTCTGAAAAATATAAACTATTTTCTGCTCTTAATTATACATTCTTTTTTATTTGGTGCTCTTTTTATAATATTTTTCATTATTAAGTGTTATTTTGCTTTTTTTAAGAAAATAATTTCAAAAATGTTAGGATTAAATTGTTAATTAACTGAACATTCTTATTATTTTTTATATATACTCTACAGTACTTCCAAGATTATTGAGTAATATAATGTAAAAAGACCTGAAAAATTTTCAGGTCTTTTTATATTTAAAAATTAAGAACAGAAAATAAAAATACATTTTTTTAATTAAAATTTCAAGGACAGAAAATTATTAGAAAAATTCATTTATTAAATTTTGTTCGCTTATAACTGTGTTTTTAATAGTCTAATTGTTCTTTATGAATTTGAATGTTTTCTGGATTATTATTATTTAAAATAATTTGATTCATTATATTTCTTTGACTATTAGAAGTAGAAGTACATTTTCCTGAATTTTCTTCAATTTTATTTTTAATATATTCAGATAATTCAAATAAATTTAATGCTTTCTCATTTATTTTTAAGTTACTATTTTCAGTAATTTGTAAATTATTTTGAACAAATACTACAAGGCTAAAAAATTTAAATTGTTTTAAATTAATGTTTTCTTTTTTTAAAAGATAAGAATAGTTCTAACATGACTTCTATTTTGATAAAGAGGTGATGGAATAAATTCTTGTCTTTCACCATGATATTGGATTCAGTTTTTTTTAAAATAATCTCCATAACTTTTTAAAGATCAATTTTTAGTCTCAATTATAAAAATACAACTATTTAAAATTAATAAATGATCAATTTGATTAATTTTTCCTTCAATAGATGGTAAATATAAATTGTTAAATAATTGTAAATCTTCTTCATTAAACATACTTATTATTTTTTCTTTAACAATTAATTCACCTTTAATACCTAACGTATTATTTAAATTATCATTATATTGATAAGGATGTTCAAAATTTTTTAAATTTGGATAAATTTTTTCATAATTTTTAATTCGATTTTCTAATTCTATCATTTGATAAGAATATTCTATTTCTTTACTTTTTTCTAAATTAAAATAATTTTTTTTATAGCTAAATTGTAAAGGTAAGTGCAACTAAATTATTTTTCTATCCAAATATTCGATTGGTGAAAGATAATTTAGTATTTTTCTCGGTCTTTGATTTAAAGACAATATAAATTTATGAACTTCATTTTTATTAGTTTTTGAAAAAATAAATTTTTTAGGAAATTTTTCTCTAATTAAACCATTAGTATTTTCATTAGTACCTCTTTGTCAAGGTGAATATGGATTGGCAAAATAAATTTTTACATCTAAATTTTTTTCAAGTTGTTGTCAATTTGAAAATTCTTTGCCACGATCAAAAGTAATAGTTTTAACAATGTTTTTAGGAAGAATTGATAAATAATAACTGACATTTTTATTAATAACTTTAGTAGTTCTGTTTTTAACTAATATTGCTAAAGTAAATCGCGATACTCTTTCAACTAAAGTTATTAAACATGATTTGCTTTTACCTCGATTTTTAAACTTATGAAAACTAATATGTGATTGTTTTCGATTTTCAGCTTTATTTTGTGCAATTAATGAAAAATCATGATTATTATCTTTATTTCTATTAATTTCTCGAATAATAGTACTAATACTTCGATTAAGATTTTTAGCTATTTCACTAATTTTAAATTTAAATTTCAATTGATTCTCAATATAAATCCTTTCATCTATGCCAAGATGTTTATAACTCATATAAAAACTCCTTACTTTTTTCTAAACTAAATTTAGCATTATGAAATTTTTATATGAGAATTTTTTGCAATTTTATTTACTTGCACTTACAAGTATAATTCAGCGTTGTAGAAATAAATAAATTATAGTCACTTACTAAAAATCATGACTCTAATTTTTTATCTTTTAATTCTAGTTCATCAGATAATGGTCATACTTTTGAATTTTTAGAAACATCATAACCAATTTTATCATTAGTTACTCTTGCATTATTAATAATTTCTTTTCTTGTTTCTCTACCACCACCAATAGCAATTAAATCTAAAACTGATTTTTCTTGTCCTATAAATTGTTTTGCTAAATTTCAAGGTAATATTTGTTCACTAAATCATTGTTGTAATATTCTAACTTTTGGTTGAGTTTCAATAGGCATTGATAATAGCGGAAATGCTATCTTATCTTTGACAAATAACTTTGGGTATACCTCCATATTGTCGACTTCACCAAGTACCTTTATATTGCCAAAAATCATGCTTCTAGGTGCTTTAATTTTTAAACCAATAACTTTGGTGTCTTTATCTAGTGGTTTTTGTAATTTAATAATAATTGGATAACCATCTCTTGTTTTAAAGTCTTTAATTTTAATAATAGTAATACTTTTAGTACTTCTAGTTTTTGGATTTTGATAAGGTTCTGAATAATTATTAATAATATATAAATTATCAATATTATTTTCAGTTAATGGTTCATTTATACTAACTGCATATAACTTAAATTGATTTAATAAATTTATTTCTTGAAATATTAAATTTTTAATATCAGTCATACTATATTCAATTGTATTGTCATTAATATTAGTACTTGCTCTTTGATTTAATTGCATAGTAAAATCAGATGTTTCAACAGCAGTAGTTTTTAATACTTTATCAATATCAATAAAACCTATTTTAATAGTATTTGCTGAAAATCTTAAACTATTATTTTCATTATTTTTAAATAAACGTTCAATTTCATAAATATAAATTTTTCTTTTTTTAAATTCATCGTATGCTCTATTAATATCAGGGTCACTAGTAGCACTCATCATATTAGTAAAATCATAAGGAATATTATCAATTAAATAATCATTTTCTATTTCTGCTTGATTAAGTTTAGTTTGTTTCTGTGGAAACTTCGTTTGTGGTTTGTTGTTGTTTTCCATTGTTTTCTCCTATTAATTGGTTATTTTCTGGATTAAATAATTTTAATTTAACTGTTAAGTTATTAATTTCTTGTTCATCATTAATATTAAATGTTTTACTATTTAATAAATCTTTATCTAAACGTACTAATATTTGAATAAATTTAAGAATATCAATATTAAATTGTCATAATTTTTGTTCAATATAATTAATAGTTGAAATATTTACCGCTGTACTTTCGGGAACCGATTGTTGTGCTGATTTCTTTTGACTTGGTATATGAATACCACAACGTTTAAATATTTCATTAATATTTCAATCATATATATCAGTTAAATTTTTACCTTTAAAATTACTACTTGTCATATTAATATTTTCACTTTTTTCATTATTATCACCAGTAGTTTTTCAAATATAGTTGTTAGTAACTAATGTTCTTACGGCTTCATCCATTGTAGATTTAGCATTACCATAAGTTTGGTCAAAAATAAACTTTGGTGAATTTAAAATAGTATCTAAAACAATTTGTTCATAAATAACATCTAATGCTTTAATTTTATCCATTACTTTATTACAATCTGCTAACTCATTTGCTTTATTTCTCATAATTGCTATTGGAATATAATTAATATTTAATGTTTGTTCTTGTTCTAAATTAGGATTATTACTATATTCTTTAAAAGGTAAAGGAAATTGTTTTTTATTATCACTAATACTATAAATTGCACGATTAATAGTTACTTGTTCATTATTTAATTTATAAACTTCAAATAATCTTACTGTTTGTGCATTTTGTTGATAACTATCATAAAAAATAGTACATTGAATTAATTTACCAGTAATATCATAAATTCTTTGCTATATATCTACTACTTGAAAATATAAATCATCATTAGCAATATAAATTAAATAACCACTAATTCCTAATTTGCTTAATTTAAAAATAGAATTTCAATTCTTTCTATAAAATTCTTGTTTAATTAAATATTGTTTAATAGTTTCATTATTAATATCCAATGGAGCATTATATAAATTAGCATTATTTTCAGCAACAAAATCAGTAAAATAAGTCTCATGATTAAAATCATTAAAACCAAAATAACTTAAAATAGAAGTGTGTGTACTTTTATTTTCTAAAAAAATTAATTTAGATTTTTCTTCATTATTATTAATATTTGTTTTATCTTTTCTTGGTCAAAAAGGTTTCATTTTTTTCTCCTTTCTAAAATATTTGATTAATTTTTAAGACAATTTTTACTATAATAAATATAATTAAACCAGCAACAGCAGAAGATAATAAAACTCCAATTAAACTTAAAATAATTTTTATAATTTTTCAAATCATAATTTTATTCCTGTAATTCTTCTACTTTTCATGTATTACCTTTATCGCTACCTTTTAAAGAATAAATAGTAATAAATTTTGAGTGTTGTACTGATAAAACTAAGACATTAGTATTATTGTTAAAAACTTCTATTGGTACACCTGCTATTTTTGTATTAGTTATAATAAATTCTTTAATTGCAAAAACATTATTATATATATTTCAAGAATAATAAACTTTATATCTTTTATTAACTATAAAATCATAAGTAATTTGTCAATTATCTCATTTATTTTTTTCTCTTATTCCTACTTCTTTTCAAATTGAACTACTTGGAGGAATTGGAATTGGTTGTGGTTGTTTTTTGATAATTTCATTAATAGCACCAGCAACAGTTTTATCAGTAGTTTCTAAATTAGGAATTTCAGTACCAATAGTATTTATAGAAAAAGCATATTTGAATTGGTCTTTATCCATTTTATTGTCTAATTTTTTATCTACTTCTTCTTTTTTATAATAATCAGTTAAATCAGTTTTCCCGCAAGTAGCACTAATTTTATTATTTTCATCAATTTTAATATTTTCACCAGCAATTAACTTATCTTGTTTTTTATCTAATAATTGATTTGTTTCTAGTTTTGTATAATAATCATGTTCAGTATTTTCTTCTGCTATAAATTCAGTTGGTGTATCTATTCCTTGATATTGATATATTTCTTCTATATCACCAATTAAATTAATTTTTCCAAGTTCAGGATAAGAATTACCACCACCACTAAATTGTTTCTTTTTATTGTTATAGTAAATAGTTCCAATATTTAAAATATTTTTATTTTGTATTTGTTCTCCATAAGTCATGGAATCAACATTTAACAATTCAAATTCGTTAAAAACATTATTTAAATAAATTTTAATTACTTTATAAAATTTCATAAAGTTATTTTCTGTTGAATATTGATAACTGATTTTAATAAAATATCATTTAAATATTTCTATATTATTATTTTCAACTTTTTTTCATAAGGGACTAGTTTCAATATTAAATCAATTATTTTTAACATCATTAATATTTTCGTTTGTTTTAATTAATTCACTATTTAATTTGGTAATTTCATTTTCATTTGTAGTAATTCGTTTTTGTTGTTTAGCAGAAAAATCACAAGTTGGTGCATGTGTATAATCACCAATTTGTGGATTGTTTTGTAAAACATCAGGTGGTAATGTTCCAATTTCATTAGGTCAATCTAAAATCATAGTTTCAGTTTTTGAGTCATATTCTGTTGCAACATAACCTTTATTTATTAAATTTGTAACTGGTCCCCTATATGTTTCATTTTTATTACCATTAATGGTATCATCATATAATTTTATTTGCTTTGATAATGTAAATTCTTTTTGTTCTTGAATTAATTCATTAACTTGGTTTCTAGTATAAAATGCTTTTAAGTCAATTTTTTCAACATCTATTTCATCATTATTATAATTTGAAAATATTTGTTTTAATTCTGTTAATCTTGCTCATATTTTCATTCTACTAGGTGCTAAATCTCAAATATTAATCGTAGGAGTACTACTTGCACTAAATTGATTACCATTATTAAATTGAATAGTAGCATCAACATTAAATTCAATTGGTGTACGATTAAATACTCAATGTTCAACCATAACATAAACCATATCTCTTAAAGTTTCTTTAATTAATTCATCTTTAAAACTATCAAAAGGAAATTTAGATAAAATAAAATCAAGATAAGCATTAATATCATTTTGAGCACGAATAGCAAATGTTTTAAATCAATCATCAACATTTGGTCATGTATTTATATATTGTCGTGGTGTTTCTGTAATTGTTCCAGTTAATGGATATCAGTTATTATAATTTTCTAAACTGACACCAGTTCAAAGTTTATTAATCATATTTTATCATTCCTTAAAAAATGCTTTTTTATAACGTTTGGTTTTTGATTTAGTTTTTCTATGTGATATATGTATAATTTCTTTTTGTAATTTTTTCTTTCCTTTTTTTACAACTTGATTATATGCAAATTTTTCTAAATGTCTTAACAATCCAGTACCAAATACAGTATTAACTGATAATTTTAAACCCACCCTTTTAAATTATTTATTGACATTATCAATAGGATTATTAATAACATTAACTACTTTATGATAAGTTCTAATTGTCCTTAATATTTGCCTATAAATTTTAAAACTATCTTTAATCATTTGTTGTACAACTGGTAGAGCAAAAGCAATACTTTTTAATCATTTATTTTGACTAACTCCATATCCAATATATCAACCGCTATATCATCTATATCAATGAAATGGATGTATTTGAATAACAAAAGTTTCTGCTTTGATAATACTATCAATAACTACAATTGGTTTATATTTAGGATTACGATGATAAATAGTAATTCCACATTTATCTAATGATAAAGGTTGAATTTTACAAGCCATAAATACTGGTGAATTTAATGGAATGAATTGTGCATGTTTAATTGCTTTCTTTTCAGCACTTGTAAATACATCAATTGTTTTTTCTTTTAATTTATTAATTTTTTCAAATGCTTGTTTTTCTAATTTTTCGAATTTCTCTTGTAATTTATAAATATTTATTCTTATTTTTTCAAAATATGAAGTATCTTTTCAAAATTTATTTAAACCTTTTTTAAAATAAAATTTAATATCAAAATATTTAAAAGTTTGATTTGCTTTTAATACTAATTTATGAATTGAACTATTTTTAAAATTAAATTTAATTGCATTAGCACGAATTTTTTGTAAATCTAAAATTAAAGATTTTCCATATCTATTTTCTGCATGTATTGTATGAACTAAATTTAATCAGTCATGTTGGTTCATTTTTAATACTTCTTTTAAATCAGTATTATATTTTTGTAAAAAATTGTTTGCTTTATCAATATCTTTAATTTTAAATTTAGGAGTTAACTGTGGACTTAACTTTATTAATTCATTTTGTAATAATAAATAATTTTTTAATTCTTGTACTTCTAATTTTGCAAAATTATTTTTATATTGTCTTTCAGCAACAAAACCTAAATTTTGTATTATTGTTTCGCGATTTGGAGCATGGTTATAATTAAATAAATAACGTTTATTTCCAATAATTTTATCTGTTAAAATTTCTTTTCCACTTACTTGACTAATGATTTCTTGTAAATTTTTTGCTTTTTTAATACCAATTTGTTCTAATGTTTTAGTTTTTTCTGCTAAACTAATAAATTTAGTTGTACGATAACCACGACTAATTCTATTAAGTCCAGCAAATGCAGGTAATATATTAAAAAAAGTATTTAATGGTGTAACATTTCCTTTTAAATAATCATAAACTTGATTAATAGTAAAATCAGTTAAAAACTCTACACCAACAGCACTAATACTAGCAAGTAAATCACTTGCACCTAAACCAAGTGCTAAACTTTCACTTAATCCACCAGTAAAAGGAGCAAGTGCTACTGCTATTACTTGTACACCAATCATTTCTAAAATTTCTCATCATCAACTTTTATGTTCTTGTTGTTGACTTGTTCTAGTATGTTTTGGTTTATTTATGTTTGCTGAATTATACTTGTAAGTGCAAGTAAATAAAATTGCAAAAAATTCTCATATAAAAATTTCATAATGCTAAATTTAGTTTAGAAAAAAGTAAGGAGTTTTTATATGAGTTATAAACATCTTGGCATAGATGAAAGGATTTGTATTGAGAATCAATTGAAATTTAAATTTAAAATTAGTGAAATAGCTAAAAATCTTAATCGAAGTATTAGTACTATTATTCGAGAAATTAATAGAAATAAAGATAATAATCATTATTTTTCATTAATTGCACAAAATAAAGCTGAAAATCGAAAACAATCACATATTAGTTTTCATAATTTTAAAAATAAGAATTTAGTAAAATATGTACAACAAAAATTACTATTAGGTTGATCACCTGAACAAATTTATGGCAGAATTAAAAATTTTCATAAAGAGTGAGTTATTAGTTTTAAAACAATTTATACTTGAATTTATTTTGGAATGCTTGATAAAGTTACTAGTAAAAATTTAAGAAGAAAAGGTAAAAAACGAAAATCTAAAGAAAATCGTGGCAAGTTTAATGGTAAATCAATTAAAGAACGAGATATAAATGTTAATGATCGTATAACACTTGGTCATTGAGAAGGAGATACTATAGTATCATCACGAGGTAAAAGCAAATCATGTTTAATAACTTTAGTTGAAAGAGTATCGCGATTTACTTTAGCAATATTAGTTAAAAACAGAACTACTAAAGTTATTAATAAAAATGTCAGTTATTATTTATCAATTCTTCCTAAAAACATTGTTAAAACTATTACTTTTGATCGTGGCAAAGAATTTTCAAATTGACAACAACTTGAAAAAAATTTAGATGTAAAAATTTATTTTGCCAATCCATATTCACCTTGACAAAGAGGTACTAATGAAAATACTAATGGTTTAATTAGAGAAAAATTTCCTAAAAAATTTATTTTTTCAAAAACTAATAAAAATGAAGTTCATAAATTTATATTGTCTTTAAATCAAAGACCGAGAAAAATACTAAATTATCTTTCACCAATCGAATATTTGGATAGAAAAATAATTTAGTTGCACTTACCTTTACAATTTAGCATCATTAGTATTAAAGAATAAATAATCTAATTTATTTTGTTTACATGTTCAACAAAAATACTTTTTCATTATGAGTTGAAATTTCCTTATAAGAAGTAACTATATAATTAATTGGTAAATCATCATGTTTATATGGATTATTTATTTTAAAACCTTTTCTGTTTTCTTCTCACGTAATGTTATATTTAAAACAAGGATTAGTAATTTTAGTTTTGTTATCTGTTATTTCACCCATAAATCAACTATTATGCTGTTCATAAAATGTTAATTGTTCAAGTTTTATATCATTAAGATAATATTATTTTGGAGCAGTTGGTTTATTAACAGTTATTTTTTGGTCTTTAATATATGGTTCTAATAACTTTATTAATTCATTACCACTTAATTCTTTTTTAATATTTTCTAAATTAAAAACTCAATATGTGCAACTGTTATCAACAATAAAAGAATTATTTTTAATCATTCATTTTGGAAGAGATAATTTATATTCAACATAATCAATAAGAATAGATGGTGGTTTATCTTTAACAATTTGTTCTTTTTTAAATTCTATTTGCATAATAATCCTTTCCTAATATGTTCTGTTGCTTCTAGCATAAAGAACATATATTTTTATTCTTAGATTATTAATAATACTACTATTTGTTTTATTCATTCCAGCAATTCTGGGCTCAAAAATAAATTGTGAAATTTTAAAAAACATTGAGGCATTCGATTCAATATTTATTTAATTTGCGTTTAGCAAATTAATATTTTAATTGAACCGGTCCCGCTCAATTTTTTTTACAAGTTTGAAATTTATTTTCTCGCCCAAAAATTTTTCAAAAAAAAATAAAAAATAAAACCAACACTTGCTCACTTGGTAGTGGCAAGGTTGGTTAAATAAAGAATAATAGTTGGTCCCCACTCCGGGTCTATATATACTAGTTTCCAATTCGCTCCCACCCCAAGAATTACCATTTCTGGTTAGTATATTTTATTAGGTATCACTCCACTTTTTATTTATCCATGCAAGTCCACATGCTAGCTACTATTTTTAACAACTATGTTGTAGTTCACTTTTTTATTTCCCTAACACGTGTTGATAATAGTGCTAAAGACGGTTATTAAAAATTTTAAAATTTTACAATTACAAAAAAAGACAAGAATTTTATTCTCGTCTTTTGTCATTTATTTTTTAATTTAATAGTTTAAAAAAGAAAGGAGTTATTTTTAAAAATTTTTATTTATCGACATCTTCGGTACGCTCCCAAATTTAATAAATAAATCTTAACATTTTTACTAATGTTTGAAAATATTTTAAAAAAATGTCTAATCTTTGATAAGCAGAATATATAGGAGATTAATATCAATATAAGAACAAATTAGTATTGAAAAGCAATTTAGTTCCCATTGATTTTAAAAAATAGAAACTTTAAAATGAATGTTATATCTTTCAATGATAATAGAACAAAAACAATTACTACTATATAAATAATTATATTTAATCAGTTTAAAACTTGAAAATTACCATTAATATAATGAAAGATATTTATACAATATAATCTACGATAATAAAACTCTATCATTTAATAAATTTCTATTGTTTTCAAATTAATAATATTGTATAATGAACAATGAATTAGAATTATAGCAAGACAGCTACCAGCTGTCTTTATTATTTCTAGTGTAATATATTTTATTTTTTTATTTAAGTATATTTTCATTTTGAAATAAATCTATTTCAAATACTATTAAATAATAAACAACAATGTTTATAAAAAACAAGGAGGAGAAAAAGTGGACAAAGAAATTAGTCAAATCATTTTAAATGCCATAAATGAAATTGCTGAAGAAAAACAAATAGCAAAAGAAGATATCATTGAAGCTTTAAAAGAAGGACTAAAAAAAGCATATGAATATCAAAGTCATCGTGATGATAGTACAAATATCAGAATTGAAATTGATCAAAATAAAGGTACTATTAAAATTTTAAAGGATTTAATTGTTGTTCCAAAAGTTGAAGATCCTGAATTAGAAATTGCACTTTCAACTATTAAAACAAAGAATCCCGGCTTAACAATTGGTGATACATATACGCAAATAATTCCTAGTGATCAATTCTCTCGTTTATCAATTTTTAAAGCTATTCAAGTAGTGAAACAATCAATTCGTGAAGCAGAAAAAACATCAATTTATGATGAATTTATTGATAAAAAAGATCACATATTAATTGGTACTATTGAAAGCGTTGAAGAAACTTATATGTTAATTAAAATTGGTAGAGCCTATGCTTTCTTACCAAAACAAAATCAAATCCCTAGTGAGATCTTACCAAAAAATAAACCAATCGCTAATAATACTTACATCAAATTTTATGTTGAAGATATTATTAAAAATAAAAACTATGGTCAAATTTTAGCATCAAGAACTCACGTTAATTTTTTACGTTGTTTACTAGAATTAGAAGTTCCTGAAATAGCACAAGGTGTAATCGAAGTTAAAGATATTGCTCGTATTCCTGGAATTAGAGCTAAGGTTGCAATTGTTAGTCATGATCCAAGCATTGATGGTATTGGTGCATGTATTGGTCCAAAAGGCGAAAGAACAAAATTAATTACGCAAGAATTAAGTGGCGAAAAAATTGACATTATTGCCTGAAATCCTAATATAAAAGAATATATAATTAACGCTTTAACACCAGCTAAAGTTATTTCAATTGATATTAATGAAGAAGAAAAACAAGCAAATATTATTGTTCCTACTGAACAATTATCATTAGCTATTGGTAAAAATGGTATGGCTGCTAAATTAGTTGCCGGTGTAACTCACTGAAATATTAATATTACTTCATTAGAACAAGCAAATGAAAATAATATTAAATTTACTTGAAATGGTAATATTAAAGAAAGTGAATATGAAAAGTTTATATCTGAATTATTAAAAAAAACACAATGAAAAAATAAAAATCAATAAACAATAAAGTAGGTCGTTATGAATAAAATACCTTTAATTCAACGTAAAAAAATACCAATGCGTAAATGTATAGTTACAAATACTATTTTACCTAAACGTGAATTAATTAGAATTGTTATTAATAAAGAAGGACAATTATTCATTGATAAAACTGGCAAACAAAATGGTCGAGGTGCCTACATCCAACCTAAACTTGAATTAATACCTTTGCTTATTAAAAATAAGGCATTAGAACGAGCATTAAAAACAAAAATTCCAAATGAATTTTATGAACAATTAATTAATGAAATTAAAAAAAATTGAGATTAATTTTCCCAAGCGAAAGGCGGGATGCAAATGGCAAAAAAAGGAATATCTCAACAAACACAAAATATTAATCAACAAATAAAACAAAAAACATCTCAAATTAATGAAAAAGGAGTATTTTTATATAACGAACCTTTAACTATTTCAGAATTTGCTAAAGCATTGCATCATCCAGTAACTGACATTATTAAATACTTCATGAAACAAGGCAAACTATTTAATCAAAATCAAATATTAACTCAAGAATTAATGCTTGAACTTTGTTTGGAATGAAATATTGATTTTGAAAAAGCTAAAGTGGTAACATATGAAAACTTATTAGAAAATATTAATCTAGAAGATGATAAAAAAAATTTAGTAACTCGACCACCTGTTGTTACAATTATGGGCCATGTTGATCATGGAAAAACAACACTATTAGATACTATCCGTAATTCTAAAGTTACTAATCAAGAACACGGTGGTATTACTCAACATATTGGTGCTTATCAAATTAAAACTAATAATAAATTAATTACTTTTATTGATACCCCAGGTCATGAAGCATTTACTGAAATGCGTTCACGTGGTTCTAAAATTACTGATATTGTTGTTCTAGTAGTTGCTGGTGATGATGGTGTGATGCCACAAACTCGTGAAGCAATTGACCATGCAAAAGTAGCTGGTGTTTCAATTATTGTTTT
Source organism: Spiroplasma endosymbiont of Nomada ruficornis (assembly GCF_964030795.1). Lineage (NCBI taxonomy): Bacteria > Bacillati > Mycoplasmatota > Mollicutes > Entomoplasmatales > Spiroplasmataceae > Spiroplasma > Spiroplasma endosymbiont of Nomada ruficornis. Next base: position 729,226 of record NZ_OZ034962.1, read on the forward strand.
TGTTAATAAAATGGATAAACGAAATGTTAATACTGATCGCATTATGAATGAACTAGCTAATTGTGATTTAACTAGTGAAGAATGAGGTGGCGATACTATTTTTGTTTATGGTAGTGCTTTAAAAAATCAAGGAATTGATGAATTATTAGAAGCCATATTAGTAATTGCTGAATTAAAAGAACTAAATGCTAATCCAAATCGATTTGCTAATGGAACTGTTATCGAATCTCATCATGATAAAAATGTTGGTTCAATTTGTACTTTATTAATACAAGGTGGAACACTAAAAGTTACTGATATTGTAGTTGCTGGTAGTGTTAAAGGAAAAATTAAACGCCTTATTAATGATACTGGTAAAATAATTACTAAAGCTGGACCTTCAATGCCTGTTCAAGTTTTAGGATTTGAAACAGCCCCTACTCCTGGTGAATCTTTTATTGTTTTTAATGATGATAAATTAGCAAGAAAAGTAGCACTAGTACGACAAACAGAAGAAACAAATAAAATTAGAAATAATCGACAAATTAGTTTAGGTAATTTAACACAAGATGTTGCTACAGGTGAATTAAAACAAATTAATGTTATTTTAAGAGCAGATACTCAAGGTTCAGTGCAAGCAATCGTTCAAGCAGTAAATAAAATTAATGTTAATGATATTACTGTTAAGTTTATTAGAGCAACTATTGGTGGTATTAGTGAATCAGATATTAAACTTGCTCAAACTTCAGGAAGTATTATTTATGGTTTCAATGTTCGTCCCAATCATGTTATTCGTGAAGCTGCTAACAATGCCGGTGTTGAAATTAGATTACATAATATCATTTATAAAATAACTGAAGAATTAGAATTGGCTGCTAAAGGTTTATTAGAACCAACTTATGAAGATAAAATTCTTGGTCAAGCACGAGTTATTAAAACTTTTCATTTTTCAAAAGTAGGAACAATTGCTGGTTGTGTTGTCATTAATGGTTTCATTCAACGTAATAGCAAAGTTCATATCATTCGTGATGATGTTGTTATTTATAACGGTGAAATCAGTGGTTTAAAACATGAAAAAAATGATTTAAAAATTGCTAAAAAAGAAACTCAATGCGGTATTACTATTAAAAATTTTAATGACTTAAAAGAAAATGATATTATTGAATCATATTTAGTAGAAGAAGTGGAGACAAAATAGGATGTCTATCATTAAATTTGAACAACAAGAAAGTTTCTTAAAAAAAGAAATTACTAATATATTAAAAAAAGAATCAAAAAATATTCTTTTCAAAGATATCACTATTACTAATGTAAAAATAACAAAAGATAACAGTTATGCTACCATTTATTGAACAGTTTACTTAGATAATTTAGATATTAAAACTATTAGTAATGCTTTAGAAAAAGCGAAAGGTTTTTGTCGAAGCACACTTGCCAAAACAAGTAATAAATATAAAGTTCCAGAATTACGCTTTAAATATGATAATACCAACACTAGAGTTAAAAACATTGAAGAAATATTAAAAAATATTAAAAATAATAATTCTTCAAATGAATAAAAATAATTAAAATGAGATTTATAATCTCATTTTAATTATTTAAATTTAAAATTTTTTTATAGTAATTATTAAATAATTACTATAAAACACTATTTAAAAAAATAAAATTATTAGTATAATAAAAAAGGAATCATCAATAAAATAAGGGAATTATTCAGTAGCTACTAAGTAAGAAAGGAAAGCTACTATTAATGGCACAAAAAATTTATTCAACACCAAATAGTGATGATTTTTATGTTATTCCTGAATTTTTAGAACATCAACAATGTTGAATGGTATGACCAGAAAGAACTGATAATTGAAGATTAGGCGCTAAACCAGCACAAGAAAAAATAAGTAAACTTGCTAATATTATTAGTAAACATGAACATGTAAATATGATTGTTAGTAAAAATCAATTTAATAATGCTAGAAATTTATTAAATAAAAATATTACAATTATCGAAATGTCTACTAATGATTGCTTTATTCGTTATGATGGTCCAATCTTTCTTCAAAATAAAGAAACAAAGAATATTAGAGGCTTAAAATTTAATTTTAATGCTTGAGGTGGAGAAATAGCAGGTATTTATTCACCTTGAAATTATGATGATATGGTAGCATACAAAATATTTGAACTACAAAAAATTGATTACTATTTTCTACCAATTATTTTAGAATCTAGCATGATTATGTTAGATGGTGAAGGTACTTGTTTTGCTAGTTATGAAGGTATTTTATGCCAAGAACGTAATCCTAATTTATCACAAGAACAAATAGAAATATATTTAAAAGATTATCTAAATGTTGTAAATATTATTTTAATACCTTATGGATTACCATATGATGAAACCAAAGGAAGATTAGATAATATCATGTGTATAGTTGATAGTAATACTATTTTATTAAGTTGAACAGAAAATACTATTGATGATTGTTATCTTGCTGTTAAAAATTGTTGAGATGTATTATCAAAATCAATAAATGCTCATGGCAAAAAATATAAAATTATAAAAATTCCTTTACCAAAAAATGACGTTCGTAATAGTGATGATATTAAAATGATTGATTTTAACATTTATCATAATCGTATCCTAGCAAATCAAAAACTTGTCACTAGTTATCTTAACTTATATATAAGTAACAAAGTTGTTATTATTCCTACTTTCAATGATGAAGAAAGTGAAACTAAACTTCTAGATATTTTATCAAAAACAAATGTATTTAATAATAAACAAATTGTTTTATTTGATGCTCGAGAACTTATTCTTGGTAAAAGTGGTATTCATAGTTTAATTTGTCATCAACCAGCTTTAATATCTACTACATAATTTTATAAACTTTTATCTTATTCTTTATCTTTAAATTAAAAAAAATTTAACTAGTTAAAACTTAATTATTTTAACTAGTTATTTCTATTTAAAAAATATAAAATTTATTAAATTTAATTTAAATTTGCTAAATTGTAAAGGTAAGTGCAACTAAATTATTTTTCTATCCAAATATTCGATTGGTGAAAGATAATTTAGTATTTTTCTCGGTCTTTGATTTAAAGACAATATAAATTTATGAACTTCATTTTTATTAGTTTTTGAAAAAATAAATTTTTTAGGAAATTTTTCTCTAATTAAACCATTAGTATTTTCATTAGTACCTCTTTGTCAAGGTGAATATGGATTGGCAAAATAAATTTTTACATCTAAATTTTTTTCAAGTTGTTGTCAATTTGAAAATTCTTTGCCACGATCAAAAGTAATAGTTTTAACAATGTTTTTAGGAAGAATTGATAAATAATAACTGACATTTTTATTTATCGACATCTTCGGTACGCTCCCAAATGAATTAATAAAGTTAAGTCCACAGTTAACTCCTAAATTTAAAATTAAAGATATTGATAAAGCAAACAATTTTTTACAAAAATATAATACTGATTTAAAAGAAGTATTAAAAATGAACCCACATGACTGATTAAATTTAGTTCATACAATACATGCAGAAAATAGATATGGAAAATCTTTAATTTTAGATTTACAAAAAATTCGTGCTAATGCAATTAAATTTAATTTTAAAAATAGTTCAATTCATAAATTAGTATTAAAAGCAAATCAAACTTTTAAATATTTTGATATTAAATTTTATTTTAAAAAAGGTTTAAATAAATTTTGAAAAGATACTTCATATTTTGAAAAAATAAGAATAAATATTTATAAATTACAAGAGAAATTCGAAAAATTAGAAAAACAAGCATTTGAAAAAATTAATAAATTAAAAGAAAAAACAATTGATGTATTTACAAGTGCTGAAAAGAAAGCAATTAAACATGCACAATTAATTCCATTAAATTCACCAGTATTTATGGCTTGTAAAATTCAACCTTTATCATTAGATAAATGTGGAATTACTATTTATCATCGTAATCCTAAATATAAACCAATTGTAGTTATTGATAGTATTATCAAAGCAGAAACTTTTGTTATTCAAATACATCCATTTCATTGATATAGATGATATAGCGGTTGATATATTGGATATGGAGTTAGTCAAAATAAATGATTAAAAAGTATTGCTTTTGCTCTACCAGTTGTACAACAAATGATTAAAGATAGTTTTAAAATTTATAGGCAAATATTAAGGACAATTAGAACTTATCATAAAGTAGTTAATGTTATTAATAATCCTATTGATAATGTCAATAAATCATTTAAAAGGGTGGGTTTAAAATTATCAGTTAATACTGTATTTGGTACTGGATTGTTAAGACATTTAGAAAAATTTGCATATAATCAAGTTGTAAAAAAAGGAAAGAAAAAATTACAAAAAGAAATTATACATATATCACATAGAAAAACTAAATCAAAAACCAAACGTTATAAAAAAGCATTTTTTAAGGAATGATAAAATATGATTAATAAACTTTGAACTGGTGTCAGTTTAGAAAATTATAATAACTGATATCCATTAACTGGAACAATTACAGAAACACCACGACAATATATAAATACATGACCAAATGTTGATGATTGATTTAAAACATTTGCTATTCGTGCTCAAAATGATATTAATGCTTATCTTGATTTTATTTTATCTAAATTTCCTTTTGATAGTTTTAAAGATGAATTAATTAAAGAAACTTTAAGAGATATGGTTTATGTTATGGTTGAACATTGAGTATTTAATCGTACACCAATTGAATTTAATGTTGATGCTACTATTCAATTTAATAATGGTAATCAATTTAGTGCAAGTAGTACTCCTACGATTAATATTTGAGATTTAGCACCTAGTAGAATGAAAATATGAGCAAGATTAACAGAATTAAAACAAATATTTTCAAATTATAATAATGATGAAATAGATGTTGAAAAAATTGACTTAAAAGCATTTTATACTAGAAACCAAGTTAATGAATTAATTCAAGAACAAAAAGAATTTACATTATCAAAGCAAATAAAATTATATGATGATACCATTAATGGTAATAAAAATGAAACATATAGGGGACCAGTTACAAATTTAATAAATAAAGGTTATGTTGCAACAGAATATGACTCAAAAACTGAAACTATGATTTTAGATTGACCTAATGAAATTGGAACATTACCACCTGATGTTTTACAAAACAATCCACAAATTGGTGATTATACACATGCACCAACTTGTGATTTTTCTGCTAAACAACAAAAACGAATTACTACAAATGAAAATGAAATTACCAAATTAAATAGTGAATTAATTAAAACAAACGAAAATATTAATGATGTTAAAAATAATTGATTTAATATTGAAACTAGTCCCTTATGAAAAAAAGTTGAAAATAATAATATAGAAATATTTAAATGATATTTTATTAAAATCAGTTATCAATATTCAACAGAAAATAACTTTATGAAATTTTATAAAGTAATTAAAATTTATTTAAATAATGTTTTTAACGAATTTGAATTGTTAAATGTTGATTCCATGACTTATGGATAACAAATACAAAATAAAAATATTTTAAATATTGGAACTATTTACTATAACAATAAAAAGAAACAATTTAGTGGTGGTGGTAATTCTTATCCTGAACTTGGAAAAATTAATTTAATTGGTGATATAGAAGAAATATATCAATATCAAGGAATAGATACACCAACTGAATTTATAGCAGAAGAAAATACTGAACATGATTATTATACAAAACTAGAAACAAATCAATTATTAGATAAAAAACAAGATAAGTTAATTGCTGGTGAAAATATTAAAATTGATGAAAATAATAAAATTAGTGCTACTTGCGGGAAAACTGATTTAACTGATTATTATAAAAAAGAAGAAGTAGATCAAAAATTAGACAATAAAATGGATAAAGACCAATTCAAATATGCTTTTTCTATAAATACTATTGGTACTGAAATTCCTAATTTAGAAACTACTGATAAAACTGTTGCTGGTGCTATTAATGAAATTATCAAAAAACAACCACAACCAATTCCAATTCCTCCAAGTAGTTCAATTTGAAAAGAAGTAGGAATAAGAGAAAAAAATAAATGAGATAATTGACAAATTACTTATGATTTTATAGTTAATAAAAGATATAAAGTTTATTATTCTTGAAATATATATAATAATGTTTTTGCAATTAAAGAATTTATTATAACTAATACAAAAATAGCAGGTGTACCAATAGAAGTTTTTAACAATAATACTAATGTCTTAGTTTTATCAGTACAACACTCAAAATTTATTACTATTTATTCTTTAAAAGGTAGCGATAAAGGTAATACATGAAAAGTAGAAGAATTACAGGAATAAAATTATGATTTGAAAAATTATAAAAATTATTTTAAGTTTAATTGGAGTTTTATTATCTTCTGCTGTTGCTGGTTTAATTATATTTATTATAGTAAAAATTGTCTTAAAAATTAATCAAATATTTTAGAAAGGAGAAAAAAATGAAACCTTTTTGACCAAGAAAAGATAAAACAAATATTAATAATAATGAAGAAAAATCTAAATTAATTTTTTTAGAAAATAAAAGTACACACACTTCTATTTGAAGTTATTTTGGTTTTAATGATTTTAATCATGAGACTTATTTTACTGATTTTGTTGCTGAAAATAATGCTAATTTATATAATGCTCCATTGGATATTAATAATGAAACTATTAAACAATATTTAATTAAACAAGAATTTTATAGAAAGAATTGAAATTCTATTTTTAAATTAAGCAAATTAGGAATTAGTGGTTATTTAATTTATATTGCTAATGATGATTTATATTTTCAAGTAGTAGATATACAGCAAAGAATTTATGATATTACTGGTAAATTAATTCAATGTACTATTTTTTATGATAGTTATCAACAAAATGCACAAACAGTAAGATTATTTGAAGTTTATAAATTAAATAATGAACAAGTAACTATTAATCGTGCAATTTATAGTATTAGTGATAATAAAAAACAATTTCCTTTACCTTTTAAAGAATATAGTAATAATCCTAATTTAGAACAAGAACAAACATTAAATATTAATTATATTCCAATAGCAATTATGAGAAATAAAGCAAATGAGTTAGCAGATTGTAATAAAGTAATGGATAAAATTAAAGCATTAGATGTTATTTATGAACAAATTGTTTTAGATACTATTTTAAATTCACCAAAGTTTATTTTTGACCAAACTTATGGTAATGCTAAATCTACAATGGATGAAGCCGTAAGAACATTAGTTACTAACAACTATATTTGAAAAACTACTGGTGATAATAATGAAAAAAGTGAAAATATTAATATGACAAGTAGTAATTTTAAAGGTAAAAATTTAACTGATATATATGATTGAAATATTAATTAAATATTTAAACGTTGTGGTATTCATATACCAAGTCAAAAGAAATCAGCACAACAATCGGTTCCCGAAAGTACAGCGGTAAATATTTCAACTATTAATTATATTGAACAAAAATTATGACAATTTAATATTGATATTCTTAAATTTATTCAAATATTAGTACGTTTAGATAAAGATTTATTAAATATTAAAACATTTAATATTAATGATGAACAAGAAATTAATAACTTAACAGTTAAATTAAAATTATTGAATCCAGAAAATAACCAATTAATAGGAGAAAACAATGGAAAACAACAACAAACCACAAACGAAGTTTCCACAGAAACAAACTAAACTTAATCAAGCAGAAATAGAAAATGATTATTTAATTGATAATATTCCTTATGATTTTACTAATATGATGAGTGCTACTAGTGACCCTGATATTAATAGAGCATACGATGAATTTAAAAAAAGAAAAATTTATATTTATGAAATTGAACGTTTATTTAAAAATAATTAAAATAATAGTTTAAGATTTTCAGCAAATACTATTAAAATAGGTTTTATTGATATTGATAAAGTATTAAAAACTACTGCTGTTGAAACATCTGATTTTACTATGCAATTAAATCAAAGAGCAAGTACTAATATTAATGACAATACAATTGAATATAGTATGACTGATATTAAAAATTTAATATTTCAAGAAATAAATTTATTAAATCAATTTAAGTTATATGCAGTTAGTATAAATGAACCATTAACTGAAAATAATATTGATAATTTATATATTATTAATAATTATTCAGAACCTTATCAAAATCCAAAAACTAGAAGTACTAAAAGTATTACTATTATTAAAATTAAAGACTTTAAAACAAGAGATGGTTATCCAATTATTATTAAATTACAAAAACCACTAGATAAAGACACCAAAGTTATTGGTTTAAAAATTAAAGCACCTAGAAGCATGATTTTTGGCAATATAAAGGTACTTGGTGAAGTCGACAATATGGAGGTATACCCAAAGTTATTTGTCAAAGATAAGATAGCATTTCCGCTATTATCAATGCCTATTGAAACTCAACCAAAAGTTAGAATATTACAACAATGATTTAGTGAACAAATATTACCTTGAAATTTAGCAAAACAATTTATAGGACAAGAAAAATCAGTTTTAGATTTAATTGCTATTGGTGGTGGTAGAGAAACAAGAAAAGAAATTATTAATAATGCAAGAGTAACTAATGATAAAATTGGTTATGATGTTTCTAAAAATTCAAAAGTATGACCATTATCTGATGAACTAGAATTAAAAGATAAAAAATTAGAGTCATGATTTTTAGTAAGTGACTATAATTTATTTATTTCTACAACAAATAAATTTCATGATGTTGAACTAGAAATAAAAGATAGACCACCAATTGATAGTTTACAAAAAGTATTATTAGATATGTTAACTTATACATATACTTATAATAGAAACTTTGATGGTGCATCATTAAGTAATATTTTAAAAGAAATGAATGATTTAGATAAAATTCGTGCTAAGTTTGAAGGACAAAAACCAAATGAAGTTATTACTAATTTATTTAAACAATGAGAATTAGATTATCCTAACTATACAAATTTACCAAAAGTTAAAATATTAAAACAAATAGTTATAATGCTATCAAAAAATATTTATTCAACCATGTCTATTAATAACGGTTTAAATGATGACTATAAATTATTATTACCTTATTATTTTGAATTAAAATCAAATCCTATACATTCTACACCTGATAAGATTTGAGAATTTAAAGATATAAAAGTAGTATTAAAATCTGCATATTTTGATTTTACAGATATCAATAACATTAAACTAAAAAACAATGACATTAGTCAAAATGAATTATTGAAATTAGATGATAATCAATTTAACTGACTATCCATAACTAATGAATTAGAAAGCAATAATATACCATCATTAATTCCGGCAGATTGAACATTAGGTAATGGTGAATATGGAAAATATTTTACAAGATTAATTATTAATAAAAATAAAACCGAAAATGCTTTAAATTTATATGGTTCAAATAAATCACAATTATTTTCTAAATTAGAATTTTATAAAGAAGTTTTACAAATTGACAATAATAGTGAATTTGAATTACAAATTGAAAATCCAATTAATAACTGAAATCGAATTGAAGTTAGCGGACTATTTGGTGCTGGTAATTATGATTTAATTTTAGTAACAAATAAACAAGAAATAAATTTAAATAATATTAATTTATTTGATAAATATAATGAAAATATTTCTTATATAAATTTAGAAATTTAATTATCAAAATATCCATCTGGATAAATACCATCTCATTTTACTGCATCATCAGTTAATTTATTTGATGCTCAGTAAAGAGTAATTTTATGTTTATTACTTACTGGTCTTGCTCAAATAGTTGCCCCCCAGTGTGCTTCATGGTCGTAATCATAAAAATATGTTAATTGATTATTTTTATTATATGAAACTATTCCTAAGATTAAACCGGTAACACCAGTTATTACAGCAAATGATAATGATATTTTTTGAAAATTTGTTTTTATTCATGTTTTCATAATAAATATCTCCTTTTTTCCTTGATTTTACTTTTAAATTGTACTATTTTTGATTATTTTTACAAGTATGCTTTTAAAAGCAAAATAACGCCTAAATTAAAGGTGTTTATTTTTTAATACCTATACTATTAATTGTATTGCGCTTATTTATTATATTGCAAATGTGAAGATACTTTTTTTTACAGTAGCATTATTTTTACCCCTAATTACATTTTTATATGGATATAATGCATAAAATAATGCATCATAAGGGTCTTGATACATATTTTTGTCAGGAATGTTAGTTTTGGTTTGGTCATAACGTAATTCTTCTAAACATTGAGTTGTTTTTGGTAAATCATCTTTATTTGCATAAAAGTTTCCATAACTCATAATATTTCTCATTCAAACTACTCTATTAGTTAATCCGGCTTCTTGATTTAAATTTGAAGCATGTTTAATAGCGGTTTGTGTTATTAAAATAGTATTGTGTTCATCAATTAATTTTTGATTTAATCAATCCATTGCTGTTCTTGCTTTATCATCATAAAAATAAATTGCTTGTTCAAAATTTTCAAAATTATCCATTAATCCTAAAATTTCATTAACATAAGCATTAATTTTTTCATTTTCATTTATAAAATCATTTGGAGTAACTACTAATTCACAAATAATATAAGCATCATAATAACCAGTATTATTATATTCTTTAAAACCAACTACCATAAATACAGTATGGTCTTTTGGTCCCGTAGCTCAATCAATACCAACACTATAAAAATCAAATTTATACATTTCTTTTTCTTGATTATAAAATTGTTTTAAATCATATGATTGTCAATATTTTACTGTTTTTTGAAATGGGAAAATTGTTGCATCGCTATCTAAAAATTCAAAACCATAATAAACAGTATTATATTCATCTGGATTACTTTTTTCCATTTCTAATAATGTTCTTTGTTGAATGTCAGGTAATTTATTTCAAAATGGTTGAATAGTAAATCTTAAAACAAATAAACCTAAACCACTAAACATATCTTTATTTTCATAATAAACTTTACCAACTTTTTTAAGATTTTTCATGACTTCATCATTTAATGGTAAAAATGGTGTACAGTATTTTAAATAAAATGGATGATATTTATCATAAGGATTACATGTAAAAGTAATGAAAAAACTTTTATAAAAATAACGAGTAATCTTTTGTCCAAAGGTAGAACTATATATATTTTTATCAATAAATGTTCAACTTCACTCTTTAATAGGTTTATTTGATACTTTAATACGATTACTTCTAAACATAGAGTTTTGTAAACGTTCATATCGATATGTTAATTGTTTTTCAGTTAATGTTTCTTTTTCTTCTGCCATAATAATTTCATCTGTTCTTGAACCTAAAAAACTTGACCCACCTGCTTCTTTTCCAAAAATCTTATTACCATTAGCATAACCAATAAAGTCAATTTGTTGATTACTTGGAAAGATAATACATCCCATCCTTAGTAATTTTTCATTTAATGCCATGTGGATTATTAGGTAATAAATTAATATTATATGTATCTAATAAAACTTGACAAACATTCATTAAAGCACCAATTGTAGTTTCACTATGAGTATTTTCATATCTTCTTACTTCTTGAACACTACTATCTCTAAAATTACAACATATAAATAAATCAAATGCTAAACAGTTTCAAGTTTTTCTTGTTCCACGTGCTGTTGGAACAAAACGATAAAAACAATTAGTAGTAAAATATTCTGCTCATTCATCACCAACAAATTCTTTAAAAATATCTCAACTAAAACCATAATTATTATCACTAAAATTAAGATTATATTTTTATTTAATTGTCCATAACTACTAATAAAAGCCATATTTACTCCTTATTTTTTAAAAAAAATTAAACTTAAATTATTAACAAACAAAAATTAGAAAGGAACATTAAAAATGTTTATATTACCATTCGCAAATCATTTTGATTGAGACAAACATGATTTTAATCAAGATGAATTAAGTTTAAAACAAACAGAAGAATTATTTGCAAAAATAGATGATTATTTATGAAGTATATGTGATAAATCTGAATATAAATCATATAGATTTAGACAACGAAAATTAAAAGCAAAAAAAGGTTTATTAACTTATAAGCGACGTATTTGTACACATTATAACACAAAAACACAAAAAATGGAGTACGTATCATTATTAGATAATTATCTTGGTGTTAAAAAATATAGTAAACTTGCACCTAACGTTATTAAACAAATTTTAAAATATTTTGCTGATGGTAAAAAGTATCGTGATGTTTGTGATACTTTTATTGAAGATTTAATAAGTAATAGTACAGTTTGTAGAACATATCAAAAATTTGAATTACCAAAAGCAAATATTCCCAAAATACCATTACAACCAAATCAAAATTTATATGTAAATATTGATGATGGTCATCGAAAATTTAAGTTTAATGAAAAACACAATACTAAAAATTGTAAAAAATGTTCGATGAGATTAATAGTAATGTGTACTGGTAAAAAGAAAAATGGAAAATTAATTAATAAAAGAGCTGTATGTAAAATAAGAGTTTCAAAAACAGAAATTGGTGCTGAAAAAACCGCAAAATTAATATAAAAATATGGTAATTTATTTTTTGAAAACTTTGACCAAGCAAATTTAATAGTTTGTGGAGATAGTGCAAAATGAATTAGAAAAACTGCTACAATTTTAAATGCTAAATTTATTTTAGATAAATTTCAGGCTTTTCATGTTTTATTTCTTGGTATAATGGCAGGAAGAAGAAAAAATCAAATTGCTAAATTACACTATCAAAATGCAATAAATTTATTTGCCAAAGGTCAATATTATGAATTAATTGATTTTTTACAATCATTAACTTTACAATATAAAAAATTAAAAGTTGGTTATTTTATTAATGCAAAAGATGGTGTATTAAACCAAGCATTAGTTGAAAATATTGGTTGCTTTACTGAAACTAATATTAAACAAATTTTAAAGCATATGATTGGTGATAGAACTTATAACATTGATATGTATACAAAAATGGTTAATTTTAAATGTTATCAAATAAATACAATTATCCAGTTATTATAAATTAAAACTTAAATTTGCTGAATTATACTTGTAAGTGCAAGTAAATAAAATTGCAAAAAATTCTCATATAAAAATTTCATAATGCTAAATTTAGTTTAGAAAAAAGTAAGGAGTTTTTATATGAGTTATAAACATCTTGGCATAGATGAAAGGATTTATATTGAGAATCACTTGAAATTTAAAATTAGTGAAATAGCTAAAATCTTAATCGAAGTATTAGTACTATTATTCGAGAAATTAATAGAAATAAAGATAATAATCATTATTTTTCATTAATTGCACAAAATAAAGCTGAAAATCGAAAACAATCACATATTAGTTTTCATAAGTTTAAAAATAAGAATTTAGTAAAATATGTACAACAAAAATTACTATTAGGTTGATCACCTGAACAAATTTATGGCAGAATTAAAAATTTTCATAAAGAGTGAGTTATTAGTTTTAAAACAATTTATACTTGAATTTATTTTGGAATGCTTGATAAAGTTACTAGTAAAAATTTAAGAAGAAAAGGTAAAAAACGAAAATCTAAAGAAAATCGTGGCAAGTTTAATGGTAAATCAATTAAAGAACGAGATATAAATGTTAATGATCGTATAACACTTGGTCATTGAGAAGGAGATACTATAGTATCATCACGAGGTAAAAGCAAATCATGTTTAATAACTTTAGTTGAAAGAGTATCACGATTTACTTTAGCAATATTAGTTAAAAACAGAACTACTAAAGTTATTAATAAAAATGTCAGTTATTATTTATCAATTCTTCCTAAAAACATTGTTAAAACTATTACTTTTGATCGTGGCAAAGAATTTTCAAATTGACAACAACTTGAAAAAAATTTAGATGTAAAAATTTATTTTGCCAATCCATATTCACCTTGACAAAGAGGTACTAATGAAAATACTAATGGTTTAATTAGAGAAAAATTTCCTAAAAAATTTATTTTTTCAAAAACTAATAAAAATGAAGTTCATAAATTTATATTGTCTTTAAATCAAAGACCGAGAAAAATACTAAATTATCTTTCACCAATCGAATATTTGGATAGAAAAATAATTTAGTTGCACTTACCTTTACAATTTAGCAAATAAATAAAAATAAAATAAAACTTATTAAAGAAAACTTTAATAAGAATTTTTGAGTTATAAAAGTAAGTATTATTGTTGACTAATATTTTTGAAGTGTTAAGATTAACTTACAATTGCATATTGAAGTCTAAATTATTCTCGTCTAAACTTATAATTTAAAGACAAATTTGAATATTATTGACAACATCGGTATGCTCCCAATAACTTTAGTAGTTCTGTTTTTAACTAATATTGCTAAAGTAAATCGTGATACTCTTTCAACTAAAGTTATTAAACATGATTTGCTTTTACCTCGTGATGATACTATAGTATCTCCTTCTCAATGACCAAGTGTTATACGATCATTAACATTTATATCTCATTCTTTAATTGATTTACCATTAAACTTGCCACGATTTTCTTTAGATTTTCGTTTTTTACCTTTTCTTCTTAAATTTTTACTAGTAACTTTATCAAGCATTCCAAAATAAATTCAAGTATAAATTGTTTTAAAACTAATAACTCACTCTTTATGAAAATTTTTAATTCTGCCATAAATTTGTTCAGGTGATCAACCTAATAGTAATTTTTGTTGTACATATTTTACTAAATTCTTATTTTTAAACTTATGAACACTAATATGTGATTGTTTTCGATTTTCAGCTTTATTTTGTGCAATTAATGAAAAATCATGATTATTATCTTTATTTCTATTAATTTCTCGAATAATAGTACTAATACTTCGATTAAGATTTTTAGCTATTTCACTAATTTTAAATTTAAATTTAAATTGATTCTCAATATAAATCCTTTCATCTATGCCAAGATGTTTATAACTCATATAAAAACTCCTTACTTTTTTCTAAACTAAATTTAGCATTATGAAATTTTTATATGAGAATTTTTTGCAATTTTATTTACTTGCACTTACAAGTATAATTCAGCAATAAAGGTGTTTGTTCTGAATTCTTTTTTGTTTTCATTTTTCCCCCTTTTAATTATAAAAGTCCTGCTTTACTTTTAATAAGTAAAATAGGACTACTTAAACATACATTTCAATTGAATGACATTCTCTTTTAATACTTATAAATAAAAATTATAATTAATAAACTAGATTGTTACTAAATTATTTTTATTTTTTTACAATAAAAGAGTGTAAATAAAAATTAGAAATTTTAAAAAATTTTAATAGTAACTAATACTAACTATGATATATAATTTTTATGATTTAACTTTACCATATTTAATTAAAAAAAATAGAAAAATAATAATATCAGTATGGTTATTAAAATGGTTCAATATATATTTTATTAAAGAAGATTTTGTTGTGAATTTGAACAACTGTTTAAAAAGGGATTATTTAATTCTTCATCATTTGCTGATTGTTTATCAAATTTTTTTTCATCAGTTACTTTTTGATCTTGTAATAATGGCATAGTTTCCGTTGAAATTAATGGTGAATGTGGTGTTTCATTATTTTTTATCTCTAACAACAAATTTTTAATTTCAATATTTTTAGCATTTATTATTTCTTTAATTTCTTTATTTTTATTAATACATCCAAAACTAAAAACTTTAATAACAAAATTTAAAATTGGATTTATCTTTTTTTTCTCTAACTTGACAATATCACTTTTTAATTTTGTTATTTTTTCTTGTTTTAATGATAATTTATCTTCTAAATGTCTTTCTTCTTGTTTTATTTTATATTCTTCTTCAGTTATGAATATAATAAATGAAGATCCTAAACATGAGTTTATTTCATTTATTTTTTCTAATATTTGTTTTTGTTTATTAGGTGGATGAGTATCAAATTCCGCTTTTGATAAGCAAATTTGTTTTATATCACGTGCAAATAAGATTCTAGAATAAACATGAGCCTCTATATAATTTCCTTCACTTTTACCATAATTACGATGAGGAACAAAATTTTTTCCATTAGCTTTATTAATTAAACTTTCTAAACAATTATATCCAAATAAATCATTTTGACAATATCTTATCAATCTTGGGAAGTGTAAAAAAGTAGATATTTTATCTTTTAATTTCCCACCACTGAACGTAGGTGGTGAATACGTATCATAAGGACTATATGTACAATTATGTTTTACATAATCTTTTAGTATAATAAAAGATTTTCCATACATAGGACCTCCACCCATAGGATTTTCCAAAAAATCTAATGCTGCATAGCAAGGTCTACTTGTTCACTGAAAATTAGCACTTCTTTTTGTTTGATCGCCAGTAGGGGTTGAAAAACGTCCAAATTTTTCATACTTACTATTATCAAATAATTGATTTAGATAAAATGCAACTTCCTCTATACTTGCTCGACCTACATTATAGTTAGAAATTTCATTTGGTTTTTCCTTATAAGCAAAACAGTTTAAAACCTCTGGTCATTTATTATTAATATCGTATATTTTTGAAAAATCAAAATTAATTGTTAACCTTGATGATTGTAATATTTTAGTAATCTTTTCTAATAAATCTTTTGCATTTTCTTGACTCATCTTGCATTTTTTAGATAATATTTTTAAAGCAGATTCATAATCTTCTTGTTGAGAGGATTCGCATAGTTCATAAATTTGATGTAAAATTTCACTTCTAAACAATTGACCATAAATCTCTTTTTTTAATCTTTCTTCATCTTTTGAATTATTTGATGAAGTTGAAGGCAAACCACCATTAATATGTGATAAATCAGATTGTTGGTTATATGCCATAATATTTATCTCCTCTATACTTAAGATGGAAATTTGAAATCTATTTTATTGGTTTAAGCAATAGAGTATTTCTAATACACCTATTATATTTTTTATATTTTTTATTTATTCAATACAATAAAAACTCATTTATTTTTAAATTAAAATAATGAGTTAAAAAACCAATATTTAGTTTACACTTAGTTATTTTATTAAATTTTAGAAAAAATACAAGTTATTAATTAAAAAATGTCATTATTTAGTGATAATTTCCTATTAGTTATCGAGCAAAAATTTCCCAAAAGTAAAGTTAAATATACTTGGTGATAAATATGGAAAGAAGCATGACTATGAAAGAAAAATATAAGTTTAATATTATAAATGACATTATTATTAATAAATTATCTAAACATCAAGCTAAGAATAAACTTAACCTAACTATTAGAAGAATTAACCAATTAATTCAAATTTTCAATAGAGAAGGTAAAGTTGGTTTTATTCATAAATCCCGAAATAAAATTTCTAATAAAACAACAAATTTTGAAATCAAAATTAAGGCTGAATTATACTTGTAAGTGCAAGTAAATAAAATTGCAAAAAATTCTCATATAAAAATTTCATAATGCTAAATTTAGTTTAGAAAAAAGTAAGGAGTTTTTATATGAGTTATAAACATCTTGGCATAGATGAAAGGATTTATATTGAGAATCAATTGAAATTTAAATTTAAAATTAGTGAAATAGCTAAAAATCTTAATCGAAGTATTAGTACTATTATTCGAGAAATTAATAGAAATAAAGATAATAATCATTATTTTTCATTAATTGCGCAAAATAAAGCTGAAAATCGAAAACAATCACATATTAGTTTTCATAAGTTTAAAAATAAGAATTTAGTAAAATATGTACAACAAAAATTACTATTAGGTTGATCACCTGAACAAATTTATGGCAGAATTAAAAATTTTCATAAAGAGTGAGTTATTAGTTTTAACACAATTTATACTTGAATTTATTTTGGAATGCTTGATAAAGTTACTAGTAAAAATTTAAGAAGAAAAGGTAAAAAACGAAAATCTAAAGAAAATCGTGGCAAGTTTAATGGTAAATCAATTAAAGAATGAGATATAAATGTTAATGATCGTATAACACTTGGTCATTGAGAAGGAGATACTATAGTATCATCACGAGGTAAAAGCAAATCATGTTTAATAACTTTAGTTGAAAGAGTATCACGATTTACTTTAGCAATATTAGTTAAAAACAGAACTACTAAAGTTATTAATAAAAATGTCAGTTATTATTTATCAATTCTTCCTAAAAACATTGTTAAAACTATTACTTTTGATCGTGGCAAAGAATTTTCAAATTGACAACAACTTGAAAAAAATTTAGATGTAAAAATTTATTTTGCCAATCCATATTCACCTTGACAAAGAGGTACTAATGAAAATACTAATGGTTTAATTAGAGAAAAATTTCCTAAAAAATTTATTTTTTCAAAAACTAATAAAAATGAAGTTCATAAATTTATATTGTCTTTAAATCAAAGACCGAGAAAAATACTAAATTATCTTTCACCAATCGAATATTTGGATAGAAAAATAATTTAGTTGCACTTACCTTTACAATTTAGCAAATAAATAAAAATAAAATAAAACTTATTAAAGAAAACTTTAATAAGAATTTTTGAGTTATAAAAGTAAGTATTATTGTTGACTAATATTTTTGAAGTGTTAAGATTAACTTACAATTGCATATTGAAGTCTAAATTATTCTCGTCTAAACTTATAATTTAAAGACAAATTTGAATATTATTGACAACATCGGTATGCTCCCAAAATAATTATTAATATCATAACGAAAATTTGTCAATTTTTCACATTCATGAATAATATTTTGAAATAAATCAGTATCAAAGTTAGTTGGCACATCTTGTAAAATTGCTACTAGTCTTTCTAATCCTGCACCAGTATCAATATTTTTTCTTGGTAAATCAGTATAATTATTTTTGCCATCATTATTAAATTGTGAAAAAACAATATTTCAAATTTCAATATAACGATCATTTTCAATATCATCTTTTAATAATTTAATACCAATATTTTTAGGATCATATTTAATACCACGATCATAATAAATTTCAGTATTAGGACCACAAGAACCTTGACCCATATCTCAAAAGTTAGTAGATCTTGTACCTTTAATAATATGTTCTTTTGGTAATTTAATAATATTTAATCATAAATTATATGTTTCTTCATCTTCATTAAAAACTGTTACATATAATAAATTAGCATCTAAATTTAATCACTTTTTACTAGTTAAAAATTCTCATCCTCAAACAATAGCTTCTTTTTTAAAATAATCACCAATTGAAAAATTACCTAACATTTCAAAAAAAGTTTGATGTCTTGCTGTAATACCAATATTTTCAATATCATTAGTTCTAATTGCTTTTTGTGAATTTGCTAATCTTTTAGCAATTGGGGTTTGTCGTCCATCAAAATATGGTTTTAATGTAGCAACTCCAGAATTAATCCACAATAGTGAAGGATCATCATTTGGAACAAGTGATGCACTTTCTAAAATGTGATGATCATAACTTTTAAAAAAATTTAATCAAGTTGTTCTAACTTTATCTGTTGTTCATTTTATTGACATAATAATTTCTCCTCAAAATAATAAAAATTCCTATCAAAATAGGAACGTTTTTTAACGCGGTACCATCCTAATTCACTTACAAAGTAAATGCACTTAATTAATGATTAAAATTGTTAAATTAGGAGCTTCTAATTAATAATGGTTAAGTGCTTACACTATTCACTCTCGCTGAAAACTAATTATTATTAATTATACTTATCTAATTTAGATTAATATAAATATTAATTTCAATTTTAATATTAACCATAAATATTAGTTATTACAAGGCTGAATTATAAATATTCAATCTTTTTTTAAAAAGAATATTGTCTTTTTTTATAATAAGTGTAATATTATTTTTAAGGACAGAGTATTTCTTTCCTTATAATTTTAATAGGTGTATAGCAAAGTTTATATGATTATTAAAATTATTAATATTAAAATATAAAAACTAAATTTAATTGGTTTACTTTAAACCTTAGTTTTATTTTATTAAAACTAAGGTTTAAACTATTTTAATATTTTTTCCTATTTTAATATTTTAGTTAAAAATAGCAAGTTAAAGCGTTAAGCTATATTTTTCACTTTAGATTATTTTAAAAATAATTCTAGGAAAGGATTGTTAAAATGAAATATAAAATAAATAGTAATAGCCCGATTAAAGATATGGTTAATCAGGATAAACATAAAAAAATAAAAACAGGATCTAATTCAATATATACAATTAATGTTACAAAAAATAAGAAGAAAAGAATCTTATTATTTTCGTTGTATTTATTAGCATTTGGTTCTACAACAGTTACTACGATATTACTCTTACATACTACTGCTGCTTTCAATAATTCTGAATTTAATCCGAATTCTAATAATAAATTATGAGATGATTATTATCAAAAGCATCATCGTAACTCTCAACCTATTAGTTTAAATTCTACTATTGCTTATTTTAGTAAATCAACAAATATTGTTAATTTTAATGTTATTGAAAATGCTGCTGATAATGGTAATATTGATTTTACAAATGTTTTAAGTAGTATTGATAATAATTTACAAAAAACTGATCCTAAAATTGAAAGTGATATTGATAATGATAATTTAACTTTATTACCAATTAATTTTTTCTTAAATGCTAATTATAATCCAGCAGTTAAGTTTACTGTTGGTAAGGATAAAAAGCCGATAACTAATACTTCTTTTATTTTGCCAAAGAACTTTAATGAGTCTAAAAGTTATGTTTTAAATTTAACAACTAATGATCAAGCATCAATTTTTGGTATTAAAAATACTAACGTTAATATCGAAATTAATATTAATATTATAAATCAAGTTGCAATTAATATTGCTAGTTTACCAGTTAACTTTCCTGATAAAATTATTAATATTACTAATACTGAAAATGCTACTATTGATTCAATAAAAGATAAATGATTAATTCCAACAATTCAAGATCAATTTGAAACAACTTTAAGTAAAGCATTAAATGTACCCAAAAAAGAAATTAAACATAATTATTACGAAATTGAATTTCAAAATAGTTCAGAACCAAAAAATTTTACTACATCTGTTCCTGTTCAATTTTCAATTACGTCTTTAGATAATAATCCTTGAAACTTTACAGGAAAAAAAGATAATTGCACTATAAATGTTAAAAATGATATTGCTGATTTAAGTAGCATGAAAGAATTAACTAATGAAATTGAAACACAATATAATAATGATAAAGATAATAAAAACTTTCAAATTACTTTAGATAATCAAAAAGATAAAAATGGTAATTTTATTAATGCCGATAGTAAATTATCAGAAGAAGATGTTAAATTTGTTAATAGTCAAATTATTGAGAGTGTAAAGAAGATTTGTCAATCTTATTTCCAAAAAAATTATTCAGATCTTAATATTAAAGATAGTGATTATACAATATCAACAAATTTAAATGTTGGTAATAATATTTTTAATAATAAATTAGGTAAAAATATTGAAATAACAATAAAAGCTGCTGATAATAGTTATAAATTAGATGGTTCTTTAAGTGCTAAAGCTATTGTTCATGGTCATAATAAAAATAATATTACTGGTAATTATCCTTCGCCAAAAGTTTTTGCATTAAAAGGTATTTGATTAAAAGATGGTCAAGATGCAAATATTTTACAAGAAGGTCAACATTTTTATGAACAAGATAATTTATTAGGTAATTGAATTACTAATAAAGATAGTTTATTAAATACAATTAATAACCATTCTTATCGTCCAGTTGAGAATGCATTTACTGGACAGTTCACTATGAATTATTTATTAGATGGTGACACAAAACCAAGTGGTATGTCAGTTGATATTAGTAAAGATATTAAAGGTGGTAAGGTAAATAATTTCTGAGATTTAATTACTCAAACAAAAAGTATTTTTCTAGAAACCGATGTTGCAGTAACAACAAAATCGGGTTGAGAGTTAAATAATGTAAAACTAGTATTTACTGACAGCGAAACACAACCAACTAAAGATAATACACTTTATACTCTTGATTTATCAGAAAGGTTTGCTGGCAAAACTATTAGTGATCGTGCTACTTTAACATTCCCTGATTTTAATTTTAATTTTAATTACCAGTTAGTAAGTTAAAAAAAGGAAAAAGTAATATGAAACAATTATTAATCATTTTAAGTACATTAACAACATTAACTTTGGCAAGTAATAGTATTATTAATACTATTGATGATACTAATACTACCATTAATAAATTATTAGCAAATAAATCATCAATAAGTGATTCTGTAACTTCATTATTTAATAATCAATATGGCTATTTAAATGATAGTGATATAATAACTAATCAATCAATAACTGATCATAAGTTTTATAGTTATGACACATCAGCTTTAAAAAGTTATACTTTTGCTAATGCAAGAGATGTTTTTTTAGTAAATAATGAAGGAACTTTAATTTATAATCCTGATGTTATTATTCCTGCTGATCAAAAATTAAATATTGAAAATACGATGCAAGAAATGATTAGTCATAAAAAAATAACTACAGTTAAAGCAAATTACAATTCTTATAGTAATAGTCAGTATTCATCTACTGATTTTAGTGGTGATAATACTGATTGACAATATTTGCAATTTGGTGGAGTTGAAAAACATATTGATATTTCACAACAAGTAGGTGCTGATAAAGTTGAATATAGCAATAGTTTAAGCGAAACATCAGGTTTATATTATATTGCTAAAGCAGTAATTGAAAATAAGATTAGTCAGTCAGTTGCTATTAATTTGGGAATATATTTTATAGCACAAAGTAGTTTAAAAGGAAAAATTAATAATGAATTAATTCCTAAAATTATTGATTTAATTATTAATAATAAATACGTTTATAATTTTATGTTAAATATGCCATTTTCAAATGATGATACAAGTTATGTCATTAGTTATATTTTTGATCATAATAATAATATTATTGAGTTAAATTATAATCATTATAGTTAAGAAAAAAGTAATACAAGTAATTTTGAAACTCATGTTAGTCCTGGTCCTTTTGCTTCAGTTGATTATACAGGTGATATTTATATTAATTATCAGGATTTATATTATTTAATTAATAATCAAAATAATTGAGATGTAATTTATAAGTATTTTATTAATGGAAACTTATTTGATTATAGTAATATGGAGCATGAAATTGGTGATAATTGAACTTTTAAAAATTTTTGAAATTCTATATTTAAAGTTAATTTAACAAAATTTTTAAATAATGTGGGTGTTAATGGAATAATAATTCATATTGACTGTTATGGTACAGATATATGACATCCTTCTTTAATTAATACATTTTATATTAAAAGTATTTCTCAATGAAATTAAGTACTTACATACTAAATTTAGTTTTTAAAATCAGCATTTTATTAATCTTCTTAAATAAAATTAATAAAGTGTTATATTTAGTATAGATTAGTCAGATATTTTTTATAAAATAATTTTTAGTAAACTTAAAACGAAAGGAGAATGTAACATGAAACAATTACTAATAACATTAAGTACATTAACAACATTAACTTTAACAAGTAGTATTATTAATACTATTGATTTTACTAACACTACTGTTAATAAACTATTTACAAATAAATCATCAATAAATGATACTTTATCTTCAGTGTTGAATAATCAATATGGTTATTTAAGTAGTAGTGATTGAATTACTAATCAAATAGATAATAACTATTATAGTTATGATACTAGTCATGCTGATTATTTATTAAGTGATGGTAAGACATCAGCACGAACATTATTTACTGTTGATAATAAAGGTGAATTAGTTTATAAAAAGGATGCTGTAATACCACCAAAAGATAAAGTCGAAGTTGATGCTACTAAACAAGAAATGATTACTCATAAAAAAATTACCACAGTTAAAGATAAATATAATCCATATAGTAAAAGTGAATATTCTAACAAATATTTTAGTGGTGATAATACTGATTGACAATATATTCAATTTGGTGGAGTTGAAAAACATATTGATATTTCGCAACAAGCAGGTGCTGATAAAGTTGAACATAGTAGTAGTTTAAGTGAAACATTAGGTTTATATTATATTGCAAAAGCAGCAAAAAATAATTTAATTGATAATACTATTGCTAATAAAATAGGCCAATATTTTATGACACAAAGTAGTTTAAAAGGGCAAATTAATGATAATTTAATTAATATTATTATTAATTTAATTAGTAGCAATAATAATGTTTTTAATTTTATATATAGTGCACCAATGAACGTAAATGATAAAAATTATTCAATTAATTATATTTTTGATAAAGATAATAATTTAATTGAAGTTTATTATACTGAATTTGATAAATCAAATATAGAAAATAGCTTAAATTATAAATGAAATGACTCATATAATTGATTTAGTTCAAATTATAGTGATTATTCTAATACATATACAATAGTAAAATGAACTGACTATGCAAGTGATTGAAATACTTTTACTAATAAATATCCAACTTTTAATTTTGATGCTAATTCATATTTAAAAGTTTCAACGGGAAGTGGTAAAGAAGACTATAAATCTCTAAATTCTCAAGTCACAACAACAAATATAAAAAATAATCAACAAAAAGATATTGATAATTCAATTTTTCAAGTCAATATTAGTACGTGACCACCATATGATCCAAATTACCCAGGAGGTGTAGGAACTGCCATTGATATTTATTTAGAACTTTGACATGATGATAATAATATTTATTGAAAATGACATATAATGACAGCTACTTTTTTAGGATCAACTTCATATTTTGATATTAAATTAAATAATATAACATTTAATAATATTATGAATTAAATAAATATGTTTTTTTCAAATTAATTATTTATTATTCAATTTAATTATGATTTTAAAAATGGTAAAAAGTAAAAGAAGGTATTGTAAATGAAACAGTTTTTATTAACTCTAAGTACAGTAACAACATTAACAATAGCAAGTAATACAATGTTTAATAGTATGATGATAGTAGTTCAAAAAAAACAATATTGCTAGTAAAAAGAAAATACTACCTGTCATTCCAATAAATCAAAATAAATCATTATTTAATAATCAATATGGTTATTTAAATAATAATGATTGAATTACTAATCAATCAATAATAGACAATAAATATTATAGTTATGATACTAATCATGCTGATTATTTATTAAGTGATGGTAAGACATTAGCACGAACATTATTTATTGTTGATAATAAAGGTGAATTAATTTGCTAAATTGTAAAGGTAAGTGCAACTAAATTATTTTTCTATCCAAATATTCGATTGGTGAAAGATAATTTAATATTTTTCTCGGTCTTTGATTTAAAGACAATATAAATTTATGAACTTCATTTTTATTAGTTTTTGAAAAAATAAATTTTTTAGGAAATTTTTCTCTAATTAAACCATTAGTATTTTCATTAGTACCTCTTTGTCAAGGTGAATATGGATTGGCAAAATAAATTTTTACATCTAAATTTTTTTCAAGTTGTTGTCAATTTGAAAATTCTTTGCCACGATCAAAAGTAATAGTTTTAACAATGTTTTTAGGAAGAATTGATAAATAATAACTGACATTTTTATTAATAACTTTAGTAGTTCTGTTTTTAACTAATATTGCTAAAGTAAATCGTGATACTCTTTCAACTAAAGTTATTAAACATGATTTGCTTTTACCTCGTGATGATACTATAGTATCTCCTTCTCAATGACCAAGTGTTATACGATCATTAACATTTATATCTCGTTCTTTAATTGATTTACCATTAAACTTGCCACGATTTTCTTTAGATTTTCGTTTTTTACCTTTTCTTCTTAAATTTTTACTAGTAACTTTATCAAGCATTCCAAAATAAATTCAAGTATAAATTGTTTTAAAACTAATAACTCACTCTTTATGAAAATTTTTAATTCTGCCATAAATTTGTTCAGATGATCAACCTAATAGTAATTTTTGTTGTACATATTTTACTAAATTCTTATTTTTAAACTTATGAAAACTAATATGTGATTGTTTTCGATTTTCAGCTTTATTTTGTGCAATTAATGAAAAATCATGATTATTATCTTTATTTCTATTAATTTCTCGAATAATAGTACTAATACTTCGATTAAGATTTTTAGCTATTTCACTAATTTTAAATTTAAATTTCAATTGATTCTCAATATAAATCCTTTCATCTATGCCAAGATGTTTATAACTCATATAAAAACTCCTTACTTTTTTCTAAACTAAATTTAGCATTATGAAATTTTTATATGAGAATTTTTTGCAATTTTATTTACTTGCACTTACAAGTATAATTCAGCAAATTTAAGTTTTAATTTATAATAACTGGATAATTGTATTTATTTGATAACATTTAAAATTAACCATTTTTGTATACATATCAATGTTATAAGTTCTATCACCAATCATATGCTTTAAAATTTGTTTAATATTAGTTTCAGTAAAGCAACCAATATTTTCAACTAATGCTTGGTTTAATACACCATCTTTTGCATTAATAAAATAACCAACTTTTAATTTTTTATATTGTAAAGTTAATGATTGTAAAAAATCAATTAATTCATAATATTGACCTTTGGCAAATAAATTTATTGCATTTTGATAGTGTAATTTAGCAATTTGATTTTTTCTTCTTCCTGCCATTATACCAAGAAATAAAACATGAAAAGCATGAAATTTATCTAAAATAAATTTAGCATTTAAAATTGTAGCAGTTTTTCTAATTCATTTTGCACTATCTCCACAAACTATTAAATTTGCTTGGTCAAAGTTTTCAAAAAATAAATTACCATATTTTTCTATTAATTTTGCGGTTTTTTCAGCACCAATTTCTGTTTTTGAAACTCTTATTTTACATACAGCTCTTTTATTAATTAATTTTCCATTTTTCTTTTTACCAGTACACATTACTATTAATATCATCGAACATTTTTTACAATTTTTAGTATTGTGTTTTTCATTAAACTTAAATTTTCGATGACCATCATCAATATTTACATATAAATTTTGATTTGGTTGTAATGGTATTTTGGGAATATTTGCTTTTGGTAATTCAAATTTTTGATATGTTCTACAAACTGTACTATTACTTATTAAATCTTCAATAAAAGTATCACAAACATCACGATACTTTTTACCATCAGCAAAATATTTTAAAATTTGTTTAATAACGTTAGGTGCAAGTTTACTATATTTTTTAACACCAAGATAATTATCTAATAATGATACGTACTCCATTTTTTGTGTTTTTGTGTTATAATGTGTACAAATACGTCGCTTATAAGTTAATAAACCTTTTTTTGCTTTTAATTTTCGTTGTCTAAATCTATATGATTTATATTCAGATTTATCACATATACTTCATAAATAATCATCTATTTTTGCAAATAATTCTTCTGTTTGTTTTAAACTTAATTCATCTTGATTAAAATCATGTTTGTCTCAATCAAAATGATTTGCGAATGGTAATATAAACATTTTTAATGTTCCTTTCTAATTTTTGTTTGTTAATAATTTAAGTTTAATTTTTTTTAAAAAATAAGGAGTAAATATGGCTTTTATTAGTAGTTATGGACAATTAAATAAAAAATATAATCTTAATTTTAGTGATAATAATTATGGTTTTAGTTGAGATATTTTTAAAGAATTTGTTGGTGATGAATGAGCAGAATATTTTACTACTAATTGTTTTTATCGTTTTGTTCCAACAGCACGTGGAACAAGAAAAACTTGAAACTGTTTAGCATTTGATTTATTTATATGTTGTAATTTTAGAGATAGTAGTGTTCAAGAAGTAAGAAGATATGAAAATACTCATAGTGAAACTACAATTGGTGCTTTAATGAATGTTTGTCAAGTTTTATTAGATACATATAATATTAATTTATTACCTAATAATCCACATGGCATTAAATGAAAAATTACTAAGGATGGGGGATGTATTATCTTTCCAAGTAATCAACAAATTGACTTTATTGGTTATGCTAATGGTAATAAGATTTTTGGAAAAGAAGCAGGTGGGTCAAGTTTTTTAGGTTCAAGAACAGATGAAATTATTATGGCAGAAGAAAAAGAAACATTAACTGAAAAACAATTAACATATCGATATGAACGTTTACAAAACTCTATGTTTAGAAGTAATCGTATTAAAGTATCAAATAAACCTATTAAAGAGTGAAGTTGAACATTTATTGATAAAAATATATATAGTTCTACCTTTGGACAAAAGATTACTCGTTATTTTTATAAAAGTTTTTTCATTACTTTTACATGTAATCCTTATGATAAATATCATCCATTTTATTTAAAATACTGTACACCATTTTTACCATTAAATGATGAAGTCATGAAAAATCTTAAAAAAGTTGGTAAAGTTTATTATGAAAATAAAGATATGTTTAGTGGTTTAGGTTTATTTGTTTTAAGATTTACTATTCAACCATTTTGAAATAAATTACCTGACATTCAACAAAGAACATTATTAGAAATGGAAAAAAGTAATCCAGATGAATATAATACTGTTTATTATGGTTTTGAATTTTTAGATAGCGATGCAACAATTTTCCCATTTCAAAAAACAGTAAAATATTGACAATCATATGATTTAAAACAATTTTATAATCAAGAAAAAGAAATGTATAAATTTGATTTTTATAGTGTTGGTATTGATTGAGCTACGGGACCAAAAGACCATACTGTATTTATGGTAGTTGGTTTTAAAGAATATAATAATACTGGTTATTATGATGCTTATATTATTTGTGAATTAGTAGTTACTCCAAATGATTTTATAAATGAAAATGAAAAAATTAATGCTTATGTTAATGAAATTTTAGGATTAATGGATAATTTTGAAAATTTTGAACAAGCAATTTATTTTTATGATGATAAAGCAAGAACAGCAATGGATTGATTAAATCAAAAATTAATTGATGAACACAATACTATTTTAATAACACAAACCGCTATTAAACATGCTTCAAATTTAAATCAAGAAGCCGGATTAACTAATAGAGTAGTTTGAATGAGAAATATTATGAGTTATGGAAACTTTTATGCAAATAAAGATGATTTACCAAAAACAACTCAATGTTTAGAAGAATTACGTTATGACCAAACCAAAACTAACATTCCTGACAAAAATATGTATCAAGACCCTTATGATGCATTATTTTATGCATTATATCCATATAAAAATGTAATTAGGGGTAAAAATAATGCTACTGTAAAAAAAAGTATCTTCACATTTGCAATATAATAAATAAGCGCAATACAATTAATATTATAGGTATCAAAAAATAAACACCTTTAATTTAGGCGTTATTTTGCTTTTAAAAGCATACTTGTAAAAATAATCAAAAATAGTACAATTTAAAAGTAAAATCAAGGAAAAAAGGAGATATTTATTATGAAAACATGAATAAAAACAAATTTTCAAAAAATATCATTATCATTTGCTGTAATAACTGGTGTTACCGGTTTAATCTTAGGAATAGTTTCATATAATAAAAATAATCGGGAGCGTACCGAAGATGTCGATAAATAAAAATTTTTAAAAATAACTCCTTTCTTTTTTAAACTATTAAATTAAAAAATAAATGACAAAAGACGAGAATAAAATTCTTGTCTTTTTTTGTAATTGTAAAATTTTAAAATTTTTAATAACCGTCTTTAGCACTATTATCAACACGTGTTAGGGAAATAAAAAAGTGAACTACAACATAGTTGTTAAAAATAGTAGCTAGCATGTGGACTTGCATGGATAAATAAAAAGTGGAGTGATACCTAATAAAATATACTAACCAGAAATGGTAATTCTTGGGGTGGGAGCGAATTGGAAACTAGTATATATAGACCCGGAGTGGGGACCAACTATTATTCTTTATTTAACCAACCTTGCCACTACCAAGTGAGCAAGTGTTGGTTTTATTTTTTATTTTTTTTTGAAAAATTTTTGGGCGAGAAAATAAATTTCAAACTTGTAAAAAAAATTGAGCGGGACCGGTTCAATTAAAATATTAATTTGCTAAACGCAAATTAAATAAATATTGAATCGAATGCCTCAATGTTTTTTAAAATTTCACAATTTATTTTTGAGCCCAGAATTGCTGGAATGAATAAAACAAATAGTAGTATTATTAATAATCTAAGAATAAAAATATATGTTCTTTATGCTAGAAGCAACAGAACATATTAGGAAAGGATTATTATGCAAATAGAATTTAAAAAAGAACAAATTGTTAAAGATAAACCACCATCTATTCTTATTGATTATGTTGAATATAAATTATCTCTTCCAAAATGAATGATTAAAAATAATTCTTTTATTGTTGATAACAGTTGCACATATTGAGTTTTTAATTTAGAAAATATTAAAAAAGAATTAAGTGGTAATGAATTAATAAAGTTATTAGAACCATATATTAAAGACCAAAAAATAACTGTTAATAAACCAACTGCTCCAAAATAATATTATCTTAATGATATAAAACTTGAACAATTAACATTTTATGAACAGCATAATAGTTGATTTATGGGTGAAATAACAGATAACAAAACTAAAATTACTAATCCTTGTTTTAAATATAACATTACGTGAGAAGAAAACAGAAAAGGTTTTAAAATAAATAATCCATATAAACATGATGATTTACCAATTAATTATATAGTTACTTCTTATAAGGAAATTTCAACTCATAATGAAAAAGTATTTTTGTTGAACATGTAAACAAAATAAATTAGATTATTTATTCTTTAATACTAATGATATAAAAACAAGAAAATATTTTTTAAGAGATAAAAATAGTAAAGCAATTTGTTATGACTGTATTTTAAATATTAGGTTAAGTAGGAGGTATAAATATGAATAAAGAAAAAATACTTGAATATCTTAAAGATGAATGAGAATGAAATAAAGAAATGAGAGACGATGAAAAAGTAACTAAACTTTGAAAAAGTTGTTTTAATGGAAGATTAAATCTTATATCTCAATTAAATCAAAAAATTAAAAATGGTGAATTTGATTAATAATGCAATATGACTTAATTATTGGGATTGACCCCGCTGGTATTGGTAATAATGGAATTGTTATATATTCAAATGAAACAAATAGGATTATTTATACAGAAACATTCAACACAACACATGTTTTTGAAAGTAAAAATCGTTATAAAAGAATATTATCAATAATCAAAGAACAATTTTTTGAAAACAAAATATTAGTTATTGTAGAAAATTTCTTTTTAAGTTCAAAACAATTATTAACTAATCCATTAGCAACTCCTAAAATTATTGGTTCATTAATGGTATTAGTACAAGATGTTTTCAACTGAGATTATCTAGAAAACCAACCAAAAAATAAAAATAAAATAACAAATTATAAAGGAAATATAAAATTAACAAAACATGAACAAGATGCATATAAACACATTCAATACTATTTAAGTAATTATAAAAATGAAAGATAAAGCCAATTATGTCAAATTAACAGTAAAACTAAGTAACACTATTGAAGCAAAATATTACGAAAAAGGTAATAAAGAATTATATTATAGTGTTCGTGGTCAATGAAATGGTTTAAACTATGTTACTTTAATTTTTAATAATCCAAAATTTTATAACCGATGTATTTTATTAAACAAAAACGATGAAATTATTGTCACTGGTCAAATTTTTAATACTTTAAACATTCCTAAAATCGTGTATTTTGTTCAATTAATGTTAAATGATTTAAAAAATGAAAAGAGTAAAAAATGATATGATGAGAAATTTTATTAATAGCACCAATATTAATAACAAGTATAACACTAATAATATTTTTAATATTTATTATTAAAGAATTAAAAAATGAATATAAAGTATTAAAAATATTAAGTGAAATTGCTAATCAAATTGAAAATAAGGAGAATAAATAATGAAATGTTTTCTTTGCATGCATGGAGAAATATATTCTCCAAAAACCTTGTATAAAATAAAAAAATTGAAAAAAATAATTTACCAAGATAGAGATATTGATAGTGAAGATTTTAAGAAAAGATATGAATATCTTTTAAAAAAATTAGGTGATGGTGATAATCAAATTATTTGAATAAATTTCTTAATAAAGCAAGAAAGAAATAATAGAAAGGAGAATAAATAATGAATAAAGAAGTATGTTGTGAAGATTGTTGTGTATGTGATAAAAAACATGATTTATTTACTTGCGAAAAAAACTGCTGAGAAATGTATGTGAACATTGTTATCAAGGTGATAAAGAACATAGAAATAAAGTTGATGAAATTAATAAATCAAGACATAAAAATTGTATTAATAAAGAAAGATTTATGCAATATCTTAAAAACACATATCGCTTAAACGGATATTATGAAGAAGTTTATAAACCAATTAAAACCAGAATTAAAGACCGGTGATTTGATAATGACTAATTATTTACTTTCAATTGACCCAAGTATTAAAAATACTGGATTTACTTTATGAAAAAAAGTTTATTTACATGATAAATATGATTTTTGAAATTGAAAACCAATATTTGTTAAAAGTTATAATTTAAAAGAATATGATGGACAAAGAAAATTTTATTGAGATATAAAAGTTAATGATAATGAATTGGATTTAATTATTGAACGTGGTACTTTTAATTCAAAAAATGGTATTGGTTATGAAACTCAAGAACATTTACGTGGTTTTATTGCAGGACAATTTAATAAATGATTAACAAAAGATATGTTAATAAGTCCAAGTGAATGAAAGAAATGATATGAACGTTATGACCCACCTATTTTTTGATTAAGACCTTGAGATAAAGAACTAAGTATATATGTTGCTGAAGAAATTATTAAAGAAATAATTGAAATATAAAAATATCAAATCATGATGAAGCAGATAGTTTATTAATTGGTTGATATTATTTAAATAAGGAGAATAAATAATGAATAAAGAAAAATTACTTAAATATATGAAAGATATAATTAAATGAACTAAAAAAATTAATTATACAAACTCTGATTTGGACAAAAATATTTTAAATTTATTAATTGAAAAAATAGAAAAAGGTGAATTTGATAATGACTAAATTAACAGATTTATTTGGTCAAGATAAAATAGAAATATTTTCACCAAATCCCAAAGATTTAACAGATAGTAATGATATAAAAGCAATTATTTTATGAAAATATCCTAATGTTATTGCTGAATATTTAGTTGTTTCTCAACCACATGCAAATACTGCTATTTTAGTTGGTGATAACGTTCACTATACAGGTTGAGTTGAAGTGTTTATTAAACCAAAAAATGAAGGAGTAAATGAAAATGCCAAATGACACGAATGTACAATCAAATAACTATACTTTATTAAAAATAATAAGAATTGGAATAAGTCCATTATCAGCAATGATTGGTACAAGTGCTTATTATGGTCAAATTATTGGTAATCCAGTATTAGGAAGTATTAATGCTTTATTATTTAGTAAAAAGTTAGGAATTGATATATGAAACTTAAATCAAATGCCAAGTACTAAAAAGAAAATATTAAATTCAAGTAAAAAAAATATTATTAGGTTTAGGAACTATTGGTTTAATTAATTATGCAAAATTTACAAAAATCAATCCTAATCCTGAACCACCACCTTGATTAACAACTACTACCACAGAAACACCACCATGACCATTATTATTAACTAATGATAATAAACAACAAATGGATTGAGATACATATATTAGTTTAAGTACTTATGGTATATCAAATCTAATTGGTGGGTTAAGTGAACTAATACCTAATAGATTTGAAGTAATAAGAAAAATATGTAATATGGCAACTAGTGGATGTCTAATTTCAAGTGGTGTAGCTATGGGTATAAATAATGATTTTAATAATGCTTATGCAGTACCAACAATAGTTGCTGGTGCAAGTGAAATTATACATAATTTATTACCTATGGAAACTACAAATTATAATCAAGAAATGCAAGAAACATCATTTACAAATGAAACAAGAAGATTAATTAATAGTGATGCTATTAGTAATAATAGTGGAAGTAGTGATGTTTTATATGAAAGACCAACTACATATGATAGTTTATAAAGGAGATGATAACTAATGAATAAAGAAAAATTGATTGAATATTATAACAATGAAATTCAGACATATAAAGAAAGAATGGAACAATTAAATAAAGAAATATCTTTATTGGTAACTATTATAAGTAATTCAAAATCAATGATTGAAAGAATTAATAATGGTCAATTTGACGAATAATTAAAAATAAATAATTGAAAGGAAATAATTGAAAATGAAAGAATTTTTACATGAATTAATTATTATTGGAACAAGTGTAGGAACATTAATTTGTAGAGAATTAATTGTTTGATTGAAAAGATTTATTACAACTCCAAAACATATTAGAAGAAATAATAAAGTGATGAAACATCAAAAAAAATTAGCAAAACTTAATGAAAAAATTAATGGAAAAGAAAATAAATAATAAAGGTGTGATTTAAATGTTAGAAAATGAAACTAATGTTGAACAAAATACTGAACCTTTAATTGAAAATAATAATTTACAACAAGAGCAAGAAATTAAGATTGTTGAATTAGAAAATAAGTTAAATAAACTTAATCAAGAAATTAAAGAAAAAGAAATAATTAATATATTTAAAAAATATCAAGTTAAAAAAGAATTTTATGAATTTTTAAAATTTAAAACAAGTAATATAGAAAATTCAAAAATTGAAGAAACTATTAAAAAAATGATTAAAGAACAACCACTATTTAAAGAACCAATTAATACAGGTGGTAAACAAGAAACAATATTAACAAATCAAGAAACTTCAATAAAAAGTAGTTTATTAGATTATAAAAAGAAAAATAATTTATAAAAGAAAGGAAAATTTAAAATGCCAAATCCAGTGCCATTTAAACAAAATTTAGATAATACTACAAAATTAGTAGAAACACCTGAATTTATAGAATTTTATAAACAATCAAATAGTCCATGAGCAAGTTTTTTTCCAATTGAAATGGTTAATTCTACAAAAATTGAATTTATAGTTAAAAAACCAAAAGACCCAACATTCAAAATACTTCATTGAAATGATAAAAGTAAAGGATTAGAAGTTGGTTATGTTGATACTGATAAAATTATTAAAGAAATTACAAAAGAAGCTAGTACAGGAGAAATGATTGGTGAAGTTGATTTATTTGCAGATAATGGGCAAAATTTACTAGAAAGTATGCAATATGAAGTTGCTAATGATTTAGCAGATTATTTAGCAAATAATGATACAAATACAATTGCTAAATCTGCCAAAAAAGTAATCATTACTGATACAACACCAGTAGGATATTTAAAATCAATGTTATCAGCATGAAATACTTTATTTCAATTAAGAAATAGTAATAATTGTAAATTTTTTATAACAAATAGTCTTTATGATACTTTAGTTTATTTAGCAGATAATAAAGGTTTAATTACTGATAATCAACTAGCACAACAATTAAGATTAAATGGAACAAATTTATATATTAAAGGTGTATTATGTCAAATTGTTATGGATGATTATATGACATTTAAAAATACTGAAAATAAAAATCAAATTATGAATTTTGTTTTAGCAACACCAAAAGCAATGAAAAGATATATGTTACAACAAACTAGTATATATGTTGAAGATATTAAAGATGGTAAAGTTCCAAAAAGATATTTAGTTGGTGGACAAGTAACAGGAGAATCTATTCCTTATATGTCAAACTCAGAAACAGAATCAAGATGAATGTTATGTGGTATTGTTAATAAAAAATATTTAAGTGAAGAAATTACAACATTAACAACTAATATTACTGCTGATACTACTAAAAAGAATAAATTATTAGATACAACAATTAAAAATACAACTGAACTAAATAATTTAAATCCAAATTTAACAACTCCAATTATTAATTATTTTAGTGATGCCCAAGGTCAAGTTGATGTAAGTAATCAAAACCAAAAAGCAGGAGATTTATATGTAGTAATCACTACTAATGACACTGATAAAAATTATCAAGGTTCAACAAATCCTATAAAAATAACTCTTAAATAAGGATAATTATTATGCCAATTGGTACAACTAGTACAGCAATACTTTTAAACATAAATAAACCAAAACATACTAGAACAAGTCAACAACAAGAAAATAAAAGTTGATGATGAGAAATTTTAGAAATGATTGGTGTACAAGTAATAGCAGTAGCACTTGCTCCTTTTACTGGTGGATTAAGTGAAAGTTTAGCACTTGGTTTAGGTGCAAGTGATTTACTTGCTAGTATTAGTGCTGTTGGTGTAGAGTTTTTAACTGATTTTACTATTAATCAAGTTTATGATTATTTAAAAGGAAATGTTACACCATTAAATACTTTTTTTAATATATTACCTGCATTTGCTGGACTTAATAGAATTAGTCGTGGTTATCGTACAACTAAATTTATTAGTTTAGCAGAAAAAACTAAAACATTAGAACAAATTGGCATTAAAAAAGCAAAAAATTTACAAGAAATCATTAGTCAAGTAAGTGGAAAAGAAATTTTAACAGATAAAATTATTGGAAATAAACGTTATTTATTTAATTATAACCATGCTCCAAATCGCGAAACAATAATACAAAATTTAGGTTTTGTTGCTGAAAGACAATATAAAAATAATTTTGCAAAATTAGAAGTACAAGAATTAAAAAATTATTTATTATTACAAAATGAATTAATAAAGTTAAGTCCACAGTTAACTCCTAAATTTAAAATTAAAGATATTGATAAAGCAAACAATTTTTTACAAAAATATAATACTGATTTAAAAGAAGTATTAAAAATGAACCAACATGACTGATTAAATTTAGTTCATACAATACATGCAGAAAATAGATATGGAAAATCTTTAATTTTAGATTTACAAAAAATTCGTGCTAATGCAATTAAATTTAATTTTAAAAATAGTTCAATTCATAAATTAGTATTAAAAGCAAATCAAACTTTTAAATATTTTGATATTAAATTTTATTTTAAAAAAGGTTTAAATAAATTTTGAAAAGATACTTCATATTTTGAAAAAATAAGAATAAATATTTATAAATTACAAGAGAAATTCGAAAAATTAGAAAAACAAGCATTTGAAAAAATTAATAAATTAAAAGAAAAAACAATTGATGTATTTACAAGTGCTGAAAAGAAAGCAATTAAACATGCACAATTAATTCCATTAAATTCACCAGTATTTATGGCTTGTAAAATTCAACCTTTATCATTAGATAAATGTGGAATTACTATTTATCATCGTAATCCTAAATATAAACCAATTGTAGTTATTGATAGTATTATCAAAGCAGAAACTTTTGTTATTCAAATACATCCATTTCATTGATATAGATGATATAGCGGTTGATATATTGGATATGGAGTTAGTCAAAATAAATGATTAAAAAGTATTGCTTTTGCTCTACCAGTTGTACAACAAATGATTAAAGATAGTTTTAAAATTTATAGGCAAATATTAAGGACAATTAGAACTTATCATAAAGTA
This sequence comes from Spiroplasma endosymbiont of Nomada ruficornis, assembly GCF_964030795.1. Lineage (NCBI taxonomy): Bacteria > Bacillati > Mycoplasmatota > Mollicutes > Entomoplasmatales > Spiroplasmataceae > Spiroplasma > Spiroplasma endosymbiont of Nomada ruficornis. Next base: position 766,744 of record NZ_OZ034962.1, read on the forward strand.
GTTAATGTTATTAATAATCCTATTGATAATGTCAATAAATCATTTAAAAGGGTGGGTTTAAAATTATCAGTTAATACTGTATTTGGTACTGGATTGTTAAGACATTTAGAAAAATTTGCATATAATCAAGTTGTAAAAAAAGGAAATAAAAAATTACAAAAAGAAATTATACATATATCACATAGAAAAACTAAATCAAAAACCAAACGTTATAAAAAAGCATTTTTTAAGGAATGATAAAATATGATTAATAAACTTTGAACTGGTGTCAGTTTAGAAAATTATAATAACTGATATCCATTAACTGGAACAATTACAGAAACACCACGACAATATATAAATACATGACCAAATGTTGATGATTGATTTAAAACATTTGCTATTCGTGCTCAAAATGATATTAATGCTTATCTTGATTTTATTTTATCTAAATTTCCTTTTGATAGTTTTAAAGATGAATTAATTAAAGAAACTTTAAGAGATATGGTTTATGTTATGGTTGAACATTGAGTATTTAATCGTACACCAATTGAATTTAATGTTGATGCTACTATTCAATTTAATAATGGTAATCAATTTAGTGCAAGTAGTACTCCTACGATTAATATTTGAGATTTAGCACCTAGTAGAATGAAAATATGAGCAAGATTAACAGAATTAAAACAAATATTTTCAAATTATAATAATGATGAAATAGATGTTGAAAAAATTGACTTAAAAGCATTTTATACTAGAAACCAAGTTAATGAATTAATTCAAGAACAAAAAGAATTTACATTATCAAAGCAAATAAAATTATATGATGATACCATTAATGGTAATAAAAATGAAACATATAGGGGACCAGTTACAAATTTAATAAATAAAGGTTATGTTGCAACAGAATATGACTCAAAAACTGAAACTATGATTTTAGATTGACCTAATGAAATTGGAACATTACCACCTGATGTTTTACAAAACAATCCACAAATTGGTGATTATACACATGCACCAACTTGTGATTTTTCTGCTAAACAACAAAAACGAATTACTAAAAATGAAAATGAAATTACCAAATTAAATAGTGAATTAATTAAAACAAACGAAAATATTAATGATGTTAAAAATAATTGATTTAATATTGAAACTAGTCCCTTATGAAAAAAAGTTGAAAATAATAATATAGAAATATTTAAATGATATTTTATTAAAATCAGTTATCAATATTCAACAGAAAATAACTTTATGAAATTTTATAAAGTAATTAAAATTTATTTAAATAATGTTTTTAACGAATTTGAATTGTTAAATGTTGATTCCATGACTTATGGAGAACAAATACAAAATAAAAATATTTTAAATATTGGAACTATTTACTATAACAATAAAAAGAAACAATTTAGTGGTGGTGGTAATTCTTATCCTGAACTTGGAAAAATTAATTTAATTGGTGATATAGAAGAAATATATCAATATCAAGGAATAGATACACCAACTGAATTTATAGCAGAAGAAAATACTGAACATGATTATTATACAAAACTAGAAACAAATCAATTATTAGATAAAAAACAAGATAAGTTAATTGCTGGTGAAAATATTAAAATTGATGAAAATAATAAAATTAGTGCTACTTGCGGGAAAACTGATTTAACTGATTATTATAAAAAAGAAGAAGTAGATAAAAAATTAGACAATAAAATGGATAAAGACCAATTCAAATATGCTTTTTCTATAAATACTATTGGTACTGAAATTCCTAATTTAGAAACTACTGATAAAACTGTTGCTGGTGCTATTAATGAAATTATCAAAAAACAACCACAACCAATTCCTCCAAGTAGTTCAATTTGAAAAGAAGTAGGAATAAGAGAAAAAAATAAATGAGATAATTGACAAATTACTTATGATTTTATAGTTAATAAAAGATATAAAGTTTATTATTCTTGAAATATATATAATAATGTTTTTGCAATTAAAGAATTTATTATAACTAATACAAAAATAGCAGGTGTACCAATAGAAGTTTTTAACAATAATACTAATGTCTTAGTTTTATCAGTACAACACTCAAAATTTATTACTATTTATTCTTTAAAAGGTAGCGATAAAGGTAATACATGAAAAGTAGAAGAATTACAGGAATAAAATTATGATTTGAAAAATTATAAAAATTATTTTAAGTTTAATTGGAGTTTTATTATCTTCTGCTGTTGCTGGTTTAATTATATTTATTATAGTAAAAATTGTCTTAAAAATTAATCAAATATTTTAGAAAGGAGAAAAAAATGAAACCTTTTTGACCAAGAAAAGATAAAACAAATATTAATAATAATGAAGAAAAATCTAAATTAATTTTTTTAGAAAATAAAAGTACACACACTTCTATTTTAAGTTATTTTGGTTTTAATGATTTTAATCATGAGACTTATTTTACTGATTTTGTTGCTGAAAATAATGCTAATTTATATAATGCTCCATTGGATATTAATAATGAAACTATTAAACAATATTTAATTAAACAAGAATTTTATAGAAAGAATTGAAATTCTATTTTTAAATTAAGCAAATTAGGAATTAGTGGTTATTTAATTTATATTGCTAATGATGATTTATATTTTCAAGTAGTAGATATACAGCAAAGAATTTATGATATTACTGGTAAATTAATTCAATGTACTATTTTTTATGATAGTTATCAACAAAATGCACAAACAGTAAGATTATTTGAAGTTTATAAATTAAATAATGAACAAGTAACTATTAATCGTGCAATTTATAGTATTAGTGATAATAAAAAACAATTTCCTTTACCTTTTAAAGAATATAGTAATAATCCTAATTTAGAACAAGAACAAACATTAAATATTAATTATATTCCAATAGCAATTATGAGAAATAAAGCAAATGAGTTAGCAGATTGTAATAAAGTAATGGATAAAATTAAAGCATTAGATGTTATTTATGAACAAATTGTTTTAGATACTATTTTAAATTCACCAAAGTTTATTTTTGACCAAACTTATGGTAATGCTAAATCTACAATGGATGAAGCCGTAAGAACATTAGTTACTAACAACTATATTTGAAAAACTACTGGTGATAATAATGAAAAAAGTGAAAATATTAATATGACAAGTAGTAATTTTAAAGGTAAAAATTTAACTGATATATATGATTGAAATATTAATGAAATATTTAAACGTTGTGGTATTCATATACCAAGTCAAAAGAAATCAGCACAACAATCGGTTCCCGAAAGTACAGCGGTAAATATTTCAACTATTAATTATATTGAACAAAAATTATGACAATTTAATATTGATATTCTTAAATTTATTCAAATATTAGTACGTTTAGATAAAGATTTATTAAATAGTAAAACATTTAATATTAATGATGAACAAGAAATTAATAACTTAACAGTTAAATTAAAATTATTTAATCCAGAAAATAACCAATTAATAGGAGAAAACAATGGAAAACAACAACAAACCACAAACGAAGTTTCCACAGAAACAAACTAAACTTAATCAAGCAGAAATAGAAAATGATTATTTAATTGATAATATTCCTTATGATTTTACTAATATGATGAGTGCTACTAGTGACCCTGATATTAATAGAGCATACGATGAATTTAAAAAAAGAAAAATTTATATTTATGAAATTGAACGTTTATTTAAAAATAATGAAAATAATAGTTTAAGATTTTCAGCAAATAATATTAAAATAGGTTTTATTGATATTGATAAAGTATTAAAAACTACTGCTGTTGAAACATCTGATTTTACTATGCAATTAAATCAAAGAGCAAGTACTAATATTAATGACAATACAATTGAATATAGTATGACTGATATTAAAAATTTAATATTTCAAGAAATAAATTTATTAAATCAATTTAAGTTATATGCAGTTAGTATAAATGAACCATTAACTGAAAATAATATTGATAATTTATATATTATTAATAATTATTCAGAACCTTATCAAAATCCAAAAACTAGAAGTACTAAAAGTATTACTATTATTAAAATTAAAGACTTTAAAACAAGAGATGGTTATCCAATTATTATTAAATTACAAAAACCACTAGATAAAGACACCAAAGTTATTGGTTTAAAAATTAAAGCACCTAGAAGCATGATTTTTGGCAATATAAAGGTACTTGGTGAAGTCGACAATATGGAGGTATACCCAAAGTTATTTGTCAAAGATAAGATAGCATTTCCGCTATTATCAATGCCTATTGAAACTCAACCAAAAGTTAGAATATTACAACAATGATTTAGTGAACAAATATTACCTTGAAATTTAGCAAAACAATTTATAGGACAAGAAAAATCAGTTTTAGATTTAATTGCTATTGGTGGTGGTAGAGAAACAAGAAAAGAAATTATTAATAATGCAAGAGTAACTAATGATAAAATTGGTTATGATGTTTCTAAAAATTCAAAAGTATGACCATTATCTGATGAACTAGAATTAAAAGATAAAAAATTAGAGTCATGATTTTTAGTAAGTGACTATAATTTATTTATTTCTACAACAAATAAATTTCATGATGTTGAACTAGAAATAAAAGATAGACCACCAATTGATAGTTTACAAAAAGTATTATTAGATATGTTAACTTATACATATACTTATAATAGAAACTTTGATGGTGCATCATTAAGTAATGTTTTAAAAGAAATGAATGATTTAGATAAAATTCGTGCTAAGTTTGAAGGACAAAAACCAAATGAAGTTATTACTAATTTATTTAAACAATGAGAATTAGATTATCCTAACTATACAAATTTACCAAAAGTTAAAATATTAAAACAAATAGTTATAATGCTATCAAAAAATATTTATTCAACCATGTCTATTAATAACGGTTTAAATGATGACTATAAATTATTATTACCTTATTATTTTGAATTAAAATCAAATCCTATACATTCTACACCTGATAAGATTTGAGAATTTAAAGATATAAAAGTAGTATTAAAATCTGCATATTTTGATTTTACAGATATCAATAACATTAAACTAAAAAACAATGACATTAGTCAAAATGAATTATTGAAATTAGATGATAATCAATTTAACTGACTATCCATAACTAATGAATTAGAAAGCAATAATATACCATCATTAATTCCGGCAGATTGAACATTAGGTAATGGTGAATATGGAAAATATTTTACAAGATTAATTATTAATAAAAATAAAACCGAAAATGCTTTAAATTTATATGGTTCAAATAAATCACAATTATTTTCTAAATTAGAATTTTATAAAGAAGTTTTACAAATTGACAATAATAGTGAATTTGAATTACAAATTGAAAATCCAATTAATAACTTAAATCGAATTGAAGTTAGCGGACTATTTGGTGCTGGTAATTATGATTTAATTTTAGTAACAAATAAACAAGAAATAAATTTAAATAATATTAATTTATTTGATAAATATAATGAAAATATTTCTTATATAAATTTAGAAATTTAATTATCAAAATATCCATCTGGATAAATACCATCTCATTTTACTGCATCATCAGTTAATTTATTTGATGCTCAGTAAAGAGTAATTTTATGTTTATTACTTACTGGTCTTGCTCAAATAGTTGCCCCCCAGTGTGCTTCATGGTCGTAATCATAAAAATATGTTAATTGATTATTTTTATTATATGAAACTATTCCTAAGATTAAACCGGTAACACCAGTTATTACAGCAAATGATAATGATATTTTTTGAAAATTTGTTTTTATTCATGTTTTCATAATAAATATCTCCTTTTTTCCTTGATTTTACTTTTAAATTGTACTATTTTTGATTATTTTTACAAGTATGCTTTTAAAAGCAAAATAACGCCTAAATTAAAGGTGTTTATTTTTTGATACCTATAATATTAATTGTATTGCGCTTATTTATTATATTGCAAATGTGAAGATACTTTTTTTTACAGTAGCATTATTTTTACCCCTAATTACATTTTTATATGGATATAATGCATAAAATAATGCATCATAAGGGTCTTGATACATATTTTTGTCAGGAATGTTAGTTTTGGTTTGGTCATAACGTAATTCTTCTAAACATTGAGTTGTTTTTGGTAAATCATCTTTATTTGCATAAAAGTTTCCATAACTCATAATATTTCTCATTCAAACTACTCTATTAGTTAATCCGGCTTCTTGATTTAAATTTGAAGCATGTTTAATAGCGGTTTGTGTTATTAAAATAGTATTGTGTTCATCAATTAATTTTTGATTTAATCAATCCATTGCTGTTCTTGCTTTATCATCATAAAAATAAATTGCTTGTTCAAAATTTTCAAAATTATCCATTAATCCTAAAATTTCATTAACATAAGCATTAATTTTTTCATTTTCATTTATAAAATCATTTGGAGTAACTACTAATTCACAAATAATATAAGCATCATAATAACCAGTATTATTATATTCTTTAAAACCAACTACCATAAATACAGTATGGTCTTTTGGTCCCGTAGCTCAATCAATACCAACACTATAAAAATCAAATTTATACATTTCTTTTTCTTGATTATAAAATTGTTTTAAATCATATGATTGTCAATATTTTACTGTTTTTTGAAATGGGAAAATTGTTGCATCGCTATCTAAAAATTCAAAACCATAATAAACAGTATTATATTCATCTGGATTACTTTTTTCCATTTCTAATAATGTTCTTTGTTGAATGTCAGGTAATTTATTTCAAAATGGTTGAATAGTAAATCTTAAAACAAATAAACCTAAACCACTAAACATATCTTTATTTTCATAATAAACTTTACCAACTTTTTTAAGATTTTTCATGACTTCATCATTTAATGGTAAAAATGGTGTACAGTATTTTAAATAAAATGGATGATATTTATCATAAGGATTACATGTAAAAGTAATGAAAAAACTTTTATAAAAATAACGAGTAATCTTTTGTCCAAAGGTACAACTATATATATTTTTATCAATAAATGTTCAACTTCACTCTTTAATAGGTTTATTTGATACTTTAATACGATTACTTCTAAACATAGAGTTTTGTAAACGTTCATATCGATATGTTAATTGTTTTTCAGTTAATGTTTCTTTTTCTTCTGCCATAATAATTTCATCTGTTCTTGAACCTAAAAAACTTGACCCACCTGCTTCTTTTCCAAAAATCTTATTACCATTAGCATAACCAATAAAGTCAATTTGTTGATTACTTGGAAAGATAATACATCCCCCATCCTTAGTAATTTTTCATTTAATGCCATGTGGATTATTAGGTAATAAATTAATATTATATGTATCTAATAAAACTTGACAAACATTCATTAAAGCACCAATTGTAGTTTCACTATGAGTATTTTCATATCTTCTTACTTCTTGAACACTACTATCTCTAAAATTACAACATATAAATAAATCAAATGCTAAACAGTTTCAAGTTTTTCTTGTTCCACGTGCTGTTGGAACAAAACGATAAAAACAATTAGTAGTAAAATATTCTGCTCATTCATCACCAACAAATTCTTTAAAAATATCTCAACTAAAACCATAATTATTATCACTAAAATTAAGATTATATTTTTTATTTAATTGTCCATAACTACTAATAAAAGCCATATTTACTCCTTATTTTTTAAAAAAAATTAAACTTAAATTATTAACAAACAAAAATTAGAAAGGAACATTAAAAATGTTTATATTACCATTCGCAAATCATTTTGATTGAGACAAACATGATTTTAATCAAGATGAATTAAGTTTAAAACAAACAGAAGAATTATTTGCAAAAATAGATGATTATTTATGAAGTATATGTGATAAATCTGAATATAAATCATATAGATTTATACAACGAAAATTAAAAGCAAAAAAAGGTTTATTAACTTATAAGCGACGTATTTGTACACATTATAACACAAAAACACAAAAAATGGAGTACGTATCATTATTAGATAATTATCTTGGTGTTAAAAAATATAGTAAACTTGCACCTAACGTTATTAAACAAATTTTAAAATATTTTGCTGATGGTAAAAAGTATCGTGATGTTTGTGATACTTTTATTGAAGATTTAATAAGTAATAGTACAGTTTGTAGAACATATCAAAAATTTGAATTACCAAAAGCAAATATTCCCAAAATACCATTACAACCAAATCAAAATTTATATGTAAATATTGATGATGGTCATCGAAAATTTAAGTTTAATGAAAAACACAATACTAAAAATTGTAAAAAATGTTCGATGAGATTAATAGTAATGTGTACTGGTAAAAAGAAAAATGGAAAATTAATTAATAAAAGAGCTGTATGTAAAATAAGAGTTTCAAAAACAGAAATTGGTGCTGAAAAAACCGCAAAATTAATAGAAAAATATGGTAATTTATTTTTTGAAAACTTTGACCAAGCAAATTTAATAGTTTGTGGAGATAGTGCAAAATGAATTAGAAAAACTGCTACAATTTTAAATGCTAAATTTATTTTAGATAAATTTCATGCTTTTCATGTTTTATTTCTTGGTATAATGGCAGGAAGAAGAAAAAATCAAATTGCTAAATTAAACTATCAAAATGCAATAAATTTATTTGCCAAAGGTCAATATTATGAATTAATTGATTTTTTACAATCATTAACTTTACAATATAAAAAATTAAAAGTTGGTTATTTTATTAATGCAAAAGATGGTGTATTAAACCAAGCATTAGTTGAAAATATTGGTTGCTTTACTGAAACTAATATTAAACAAATTTTAAAGCATATGATTGGTGATAGAACTTATAACATTGATATGTATACAAAAATGGTTAATTTTAAATGTTATCAAATAAATACAATTATCCAGTTATTATAAATTAAAACTTAAATTTGCTGAATTATACTTGTAAGTGCAAGTAAATAAAATTGCAAAAAATTCTCATATAAAAATTTCATAATGCTAAATTTAGTTTAGAAAAAAGTAAGGAGTTTTTATATGAGTTATAAACATCTTGGCATAGATGAAAGGATTTATATTGAGAATCAATTGAAATTTAAATTTAAAATTAGTGAAATAGCTAAAAATCTTAATCGAAGTATTAGTACTATTATTCGAGAAATTAATAGAAATAAAGATAATAATCATGATTTTTCATTAATTGCACAAAATAAAGCTGAAAATCGAAAACAATCACATATTAGTTTTCATAAGTTTAAAAATAAGAATTTAGTAAAATATGTACAACAAAAATTACTATTAGGTTGATCATCTGAACAAATTTATGGCAGAATTAAAAATTTTCATAAAGAGTGAGTTATTAGTTTTAAAACAATTTATACTTGAATTTATTTTGGAATGCTTGATAAAGTTACTAGTAAAAATTTAAGAAGAAAAGGTAAAAAACGAAAATCTAAAGAAAATCGTGGAAAGTTTAATGGTAAATCAATTAAAGAACGAGATATAAATGTTAATGATCGTATAACACTTGGTCATTGAGAAGGAGATACTATAGTATCATCACGAGGTAAAAGCAAATCATGTTTAATAACTTTAGTTGAAAGAGTATCACGATTTACTTTAGCAATATTAGTTAAAAACAGAACTACTAAAGTTATTAATAAAAATGTCAGTTATTATTTATCAATTCTTCCTAAAAACATTGTTAAAACTATTACTTTTGATCGTGGCAAAGAATTTTCAAATTGACAACAACTTGAAAAAAATTTAGATGTAAAAATTGATTTTGCCAATCCATATTCACCTTGACAAAGAGGTACTAATGAAAATACTAATGGTTTAATTAGAGAAAAATTTCCTAAAAAATTTATTTTTTCAAAAACTAATAAAAATGAAGTTCATAAATTTATATTATCTTTAAATCAAAGACCGAGAAAAATACTAAATTATCTTTCACCAATCGAATATTTGGATAGAAAAATAATTTAGTTGCACTTACCTTTACAATTTAGCAAATAAATAAAAATAAAATAAAACTTATTAAAGAAAACTTTAATAAGAATTTTTGAGTTATAAAAGTAAGTATTATTGTTGACTAATATTTTTGAAGTGTTAAGATTAACTTACAATTGCATATTGAAGTCTAAATTATTCTCGTCTAAACTTATAATTTAAAGACAAATTTGAATATTATTGACAACATCGGTATGCTCCCTAATTGGGAGCGTACCGAAGATGTCGATAAATAAAAATTTTTAAAAATAACTCCTTTCTTTTTTAAACTATTAAATTAAAAAATAAATGACAAAAGACGAGAATAAAATTCTTGTCTTTTTTTGTAATTGTAAAATTTTAAAATTTTTAATAACCGTCTTTAGCACTATTATCAACACGTGTTAGGGAAATAAAAAAGTGAACTACAACATAGTTGTTAAAAATAGTAGCTAGCATGTGGACTTGCATGGATAAATAAAAAGTGGAGTGATACCTAATAAAATATACTAACCAGAAATGGTAATTCTTGGGGTGGGAGCGAATTGGAAACTAGTATATATAGACCCGGAGTGGGGACCAACTATTATTCTTTATTTAACCAACCTTGCCACTACCAAGTGAGCAAGTGTTGGTTTTATTTTTTATTTTTTTTTGAAAAATTTTTGGGCGAGAAAATAAATTTCAAACTTGTAAAAAAAATTGAGCGGGACCGGTTCAATTAAAATATTAATTTGCTAAACGCAAATTAAATAAATATTGAATCGAATGCCTCAATGTTTTTTAAAATTTCACAATTTATTTTTGAGCCCAGAATTGCTGGAATGAATAAAACAAATAGTAGTATTATTAATAATCTAAGAATAAAAATATATGTTCTTTATGCTAGAAGCAACAGAACATATTAGGAAAGGATTATTATGCAAATAGAATTTAAAAAAGAACAAATTGTTAAAGATAAACCACAATCTATTCTTATTGATTATGTTGAATATAAATTATCTCTTCCAAAATGAATGATTAAAAATAATTCTTTTATTGTTGATAACAGTTGCACATATTGAGTTTTTAATTTAGAAAATATTAAAAAAGAATTAAGTGGTAATGAATTAATAAAGTTATTAGAACCATATATTAAAGACCAAAAAATAACTGTTAATAAACCAACTGCTCCAAAAGAATATTATCTTATTAATGATATAAAACTTGAACAATTAACATTTTATGAACAGCATAATAGTTGATTTATGGGTGAAATAACAGATAACAAAACTAAAATTACTAATCCTTGTTTTAAATATAACATTACGTGAGAAGAAAACCGAAAAGGTTTTAAAATAAATAATCCATATAAACATGATGATTTACCAATTAATTATATAGTTACTTCTTATAAGGAAATTTCAACTCATAATGAAAAAGTATTTTTGTTGAACATGTAAACAAAATAAATTAGATTATTTATTCTTTAATACTAATGATATAAAAACAAGAAAATATTTTTTAAGAGATAAAAATAGTAAAGCAATTTGTTATGACTGTATTTTAAATATTAGGTTAAGTAGGAGGTATAAATATGAATAAAGAAAAAATACTTGAATATCTTAAAGATGAATGAGAATGAAATAAAGAAATGAGAGACGATGAAAAAGTAACTAAACTTTGAAAAAGTTGTTTTAATGGAAGATTAAATCTTATATCTCAATTAAATCAAAAAATTAAAAATGGTGAATTTGATTAATAATGCAATATGACTTAATTATTGGGATTGACCCCGCTGGTATTGGTAATAATGGAATTGTTATATATTCAAATGAAACAAATAGGATTATTTATACAGAAACATTCAACACAACACATGTTTTTGAAAGTAAAAATCGTTATAAAAGAATATTATCAATAATCAAAGAACAATTTTTTGAAAACAAAATATTAGTTATTGTAGAAAATTTCTTTTTAAGTTCAAAACAATTATTAACTAATCCATTAGCAACTCCTAAAATTATTGGTTCATTAATGGTATTAGTACAAGATGTTTTCAACTGAGATTATCTAGAAAACCAACCAAAAAATAAAAATAAAATAACAAATTATAAAGGAAATATAAAATTAACAAAACATGAACAAGATGCATATAAACACATTCAATACTATTTAAGGAATTATAAAAATGAAAGATAAAGCCAATTATGTCAAATTAACAGTAAAACTAAGTAACACTATTGAAGCAAAATATTACGAAAAAGGTAATAAAGAATTATATTATAGTGTTCGTGGTCAATGAAATGGTTTAAACTATGTTACTTTAATTTTTAATAATCCAAAATTTTATAACCGATGTATTTTATTAAACAAAAACGATGAAATTATTGTCACTGGTCAAATTTTTAATACTTTAAACATTCCTAAAAATCGTGTATTTTGTTCAATTAATGTTAAATGATTTAAAAAATGAAAAGAGTAAAAAATGATATGATGAGAAATTTTATTAATAGCACCAATATTAATAACAAGTATAACACTAATAATATTTTTAATATTTATTATTAAAGAATTAAAAAATGAATATAAAGTATTAAAAATATTAAGTGAAATTGCTAATCAAATTGAAAATAAGGAGAATAAATAATGAAATGTTTTCTTTGCATGCATGGAGAAATATATTCTCCAAAAACCTTGTATAAAATAAAAAAATTGAAAAAAATAATTTACCAAGATAGAGATATTGATAGTGAAGATTTTAAGAAAAGATATGAATATCTTTTAAAAAAATTAGGTGATGGTGATAATCAAATTATTTGAATAAATTTCTTAATAAAGCAAGAAAGAAATAATAGAAAGGAGAATAAATAATGAATAAAGAAGTATGTTGTGAAGATTGTTGTGTATGTGATAAAAAACATGATTTATTTACTTGCGAAAAAAACTGCTGAGAAAATGTATGTGAACATTGTTATCAAGGTGATAAAGAACATAGAAATAAAGTTGATGAAATTAATAAATCAAGACATAAAAATTGTATTAATAAAGAAAGATTTATGCAATATCTTAAAAACACATATCGCTTAAACGGATATTATGAAGAAGTTTATAAACCAATTAAAACCAGAATTAAAGACCGGTGATTTGATAATGACTAATTATTTACTTTCAATTGACCCAAGTATTAAAAATACTGGATTTACTTTATGAAAAAAAGTTTATTTACATGATAAATATGATTTTTGAAATTGAAAACCAATATTTGTTAAAAGTTATAATTTAAAAGAATATGATGGACAAAGAAAATTTTATTGAGATATAAAAGTTAATGATAATGAATTGGATTTAATTATTGAACGTGGTACTTTTAATTCAAAAAATGGTATTGGTTATGAAACTCAAGAACATTTACGTGGTTTTATTGCAGGACAATTTAATAAATTATTAACAAAAGATATGTTAATAAGTCCAAGTGAATGAAAGAAATGATATGAACGTTATGACCCACCTATTTTTTGATTAAGACCTTGAGATAAAGAACTAAGTATATATGTTGCTGAAGAAATTATTAAAGAAAATAATTGAAATATAAAAATATCAAATCATGATGAAGCAGATAGTTTATTAATTGGTTGATATTATTTAAATAAGGAGAATAAATAATGAATAAAGAAAAATTACTTAAATATATGAAAGATATAATTAAATGAACTAAAAAAATTAATTATACAAACTCTGATTTGGACAAAAATATTTTAAATTTATTAATTGAAAAAATAGAAAAAGGTGAATTTGATAATGACTAAATTAACAGATTTATTTGGTCAAGATAAAATAGAAATATTTTCACCAAATCCCAAAGATTTAACAGATAGTAATGATATAAAAGCAATTATTTTATGACAATATCCTAATGTTATTGCTGAATATTTAGTTGTTTCTCAACCACATGCAAATACTGCTATTTTAGTTGGTGATAACGTTCACTATACAGGTTGAGTTGAAGTGTTTATTAAACCCAAAAATGAAGGAGTAAATGAAAATGCCAAATGACACGAATGTACAATCAAATAACTATACTTTATTAAAAATAATAAGAATTGGAATAAGTCCATTATCAGCAATGATTGGTACAAGTGCTTATTATGGTCAAATTATTGGTAATCCAGTATTAGGAAGTATTAATGCTTTATTATTTAGTAAAAAGTTAGGAATTGATATATGAAACTTAAATCAAATGCCAAGTACTAAAAAGAAAATATTAAATTCAAGTAAAAAAAATATTATTAGGTTTAGGAACTATTGGTTTAATTAATTATGCAAAATTTACAAAAATCAATCCTAATCCTGAACCACCACCTTGATTAACAACTACTACCACAGAAACACCACCATGACCATTATTATTAACTAATGATAATAAACAACAAATGGATTGAGATACATATATTAGTTTAAGTACTTATGGTATATCAAATCTAATTGGTGGGTTAAGTGAACTAATACCTAATAGATTTGAAGTAATAAGAAAAATATGTAATATGGCAACTAGTGGATGTCTAATTTCAAGTGGTGTAGCTATGGGTATAAATAATGATTTTAATAATGCTTATGCAGTACCAACAATAGTTGCTGGTGCAAGTGAAATTATACATAATTTATTACCTATGGAAACTACAAATTATAATCAAGAAATGCAAGAAACATCATTTACAAATGAAACAAGAAGATTAATTAATAGTGATGCTATTAGTAATAATAGTGGAAGTAGTGATGTTTTATATGAAAGACCAACTACATATGATAGTTTATAAAGGAGATGATAACTAATGAATAAAGAAAAATTGATTGAATATTATAACAATGAAATTCAGACATATAAAGAAAGAATGGAACAATTAAATAAAGAAATATCTTTATTGGTAACTATTATAAGTAATTCAAAATCAATGATTGAAAGAATTAATAATGGTCAATTTGACGAATAATTAAAAATAAATAATTGAAAGGAAATAATTGAAAATGAAAGAATTTTTACATGAATTAATTATTATTGGAACAAGTGTAGGAACATTAATTTGTAGAGAATTAATTGTTTGATTTAAAAGATTTATTACAACTCCAAAACATATTAGAAGAAATAATAAAGGGATGAAACATCAAAAAAAATTAGCAAAACTTAATGAAAAAATTAATGGAAAAGAAAATAAATAATAAAGGTGTGATTTAAATGTTAGAAAATGAAACTAATGTTGAACAAAATACTGAACCTTTAATTGAAAATAATAATTTACAACAAGAGCAAGAAATTAAGATTGTTGAATTAGAAAATAAGTTAAATAAACTTAATCAAGAAATTAAAGAAAAAGAAATAATTAATATATTTAAAAAATATCAAGTTAAAAAAGAATTTTATGAATTTTTAAAATTTAAAACAAGTAATATAGAAAATTCAAAAATTGAAGAAACTATTAAAAAAATGATTAAAGAACAACCACTATTTAAAGAACCAATTAATACAGGTGGTAAACAAGAAACAATATTAACAAATCAAGAAACTTCAATAAAAAGTAGTTTATTAGATTATAAAAAGAAAAATAATTTATAAAAGAAAGGAAAATTTAAAATGCCAAATCCAGTGCCATTTAAACAAAATTTAGATAATACTACAAAATTAGTAGAAACACCTGAATTTATAGAATTTTATAAACAATCAAATAGTCCATGAGCAAGTTTTTTTCCAATTGAAATGGTTAATTCTACAAAAATTGAATTTATAGTTAAAAAACCAAAAGACCCAACATTCAAAATACTTCATTGAAATGATAAAAGTAAAGGATTAGAAGTTGGTTATGTTGATACTGATAAAATTATTAAAGAAATTACAAAAGAAGCTAGTACAGGAGAAATGATTGGTGAAGTTGATTTATTTGCAGATAATGGGCAAAATTTACTAGAAAGTATGCAATATGAAGTTGCTAATGATTTAGCAGATTATTTAGCAAATAATGATACAAATACAATTGCTAAATCTGCCAAAAAAGTAATCATTACTGATACAACACCAGTAGGATATTTAAAATCAATGTTATCAGCATGAAATACTTTATTTCAATTAAGAAATAGTAATAATTGTAAATTTTTTATAACAAATAGTCTTTATGATACTTTAGTTTATTTAGCAGATAATAAAGGTTTAATTACTGATAATCAACTAGCACAACAATTAAGATTAAATGGAACAAATTTATATATTAAAGGTGTATTATGTCAAATTGTTATGGATGATTATATGACATTTAAAAATACTGAAAATAAAAATCAAATTATGAATTTTGTTTTAGCAACACCAAAAGCAATGAAAAGATATATGTTACAACAAACTAGTATATATGTTGAAGATATTAAAGATGGTAAAGTTCCAAAAAGATATTTAGTTGGTGGACAAGTAACAGGAGAATCTATTCCTTATATGTCAAACTCAGAAACAGAATCAAGATGAATGTTATGTGGTATTGTTAATAAAAAATATTTAAGTGAAGAAATTACAACATTAACAACTAATATTACTGCTGATACTACTAAAAAGAATAAATTATTAGATACAACAATTAAAAATACAACTGAACTAAATAATTTAAATCCAAATTTAACAACTCCAATTATTAATTATTTTAGTGATGCCCAAGGTCAAGTTGATGTAAGTAATCAAAACCAAAAAGCAGGAGATTTATATGTAGTAATCACTACTAATGACACTGATAAAAATTATCAAGGTTCAACAAATCCTATAAAAATAACTCTTAAATAAGGATAATTATTATGCCAATTGGTACAACTAGTACAGCAATACTTTTAAACATAAATAAACCAAAACATACTAGAACAAGTCAACAACAAGAAAATAAAAGTTGATGATGAGAAATTTTAGAAATGATTGGTGTACAAGTAATAGCAGTAGCACTTGCTCCTTTTACTGGTGGATTAAGTGAAAGTTTAGCACTTGGTTTAGGTGCAAGTGATTTACTTGCTAGTATTAGTGCTGTTGGTGTAGAGTTTTTAACTGATTTTACTATTAATCAAGTTTATGATTATTTAAAAGGAAATGTTACACCATTAAATACTTTTTTTAATATATTACCTGCATTTGCTGGACTTAATAGAATTAGTCGTGGTTATCGTACAACTAAATTTATTAGTTTAGCAGAAAAAACTAAAACATTAGAACAAATTGGCATTAAAAAAGCAAAAAATTTACAAGAAATCATTAGTCAAGTAAGTGGAAAAGAAATTTTAACAGATAAAATTATTGGAAATAAACGTTATTTATTTAATTATAACCATGCTCCAAATCGCGAAACAATAATACAAAATTTAGGTTTTGTTGCTGAAAGACAATATAAAAATAATTTTGCAAAATTAGAAGTACAAGAATTAAAAAATTATTTATTATTACAAAATGAATTAATAAAGTTAAGTCCACAGTTAACTCCTAAATTTAAAATTAAAGATATTGATAAAGCAAACAATTTTTTACAAAAATATAATACTGATTTAAAAGAAGTATTAAAAATGAACCAACATGACTGATTAAATTTAGTTCATACAATACATGCAGAAAATAGATATGGAAAATCTTTAATTTTAGATTTACAAAAAATTCGTGCTAATGCAATTAAATTTAATTTTAAAAATAGTTCAATTCATAAATTAGTATTAAAAGCAAATCAAACTTTTAAATATTTTGATATTAAATTTTATTTTAAAAAAGGTTTAAATAAATTTTGAAAAGATACTTCATATTTTGAAAAAATAAGAATAAATATTTATAAATTACAAGAGAAATTCGAAAAATTAGAAAAACAAGCATTTGAAAAAATTAATAAATTAAAAGAAAAAACAATTGATGTATTTACAAGTGCTGAAAAGAAAGCAATTAAACATGCACAATTAATTCCATTAAATTCACCAGTATTTATGGCTTGTAAAATTCAACCTTTATCATTAGATAAATGTGGAATTACTATTTATCATCGTAATCCTAAATATAAACCAATTGTAGTTATTGATAGTATTATCAAAGCAGAAACTTTTGTTATTCAAATACATCCATTTCATTGATATAGATGATATAGCGGTTGATATATTGGATATGGAGTTAGTCAAAATAAATGATTAAAAAGTATTGCTTTTGCTCTACCAGTTGTACAACAAATGATTAAAGATAGTTTTAAAATTTATAGGCAAATATTAAGGACAATTAGAACTTATCATAAAGTAGTTAATGTTATTAATAATCCTATTGATAATGTCAATAAATCATTTAAAAGGGTGGGTTTAAAATTATCAGTTAATACTGTATTTGGTACTGGATTGTTAAGACATTTAGAAAAATTTGCATATAATCAAGTTGTAAAAAAAGGAAATAAAAAATTACAAAAAGAAATTATACATATATCACATAGAAAAACTAAATCAAAAACCAAACGTTATAAAAAAGCATTTTTTAAGGAATGATAAAATATGATTAATAAACTTTGAACTGGTGTCAGTTTAGAAAATTATAATAACTGATATCCATTAACTGGAACAATTACAGAAACACCACGACAATATATAAATACATGACCAAATGTTGATGATTGATTTAAAACATTTGCTATTCGTGCTCAAAATGATATTAATGCTTATCTTGATTTTATTTTATCTAAATTTCCTTTTGATAGTTTTAAAGATGAATTAATTAAAGAAACTTTAAGAGATATGGTTTATGTTATGGTTGAACATTGAGTATTTAATCGTACACCAATTGAATTTAATGTTGATGCTACTATTCAATTTAATAATGGTAATCAATTTAGTGCAAGTAGTACTCCTACGATTAATATTTGAGATTTAGCACCTAGTAGAATGAAAATATGAGCAAGATTAACAGAATTAAAACAAATATTTTCAAATTATAATAATGATGAAATAGATGTTGAAAAAATTGACTTAAAAGCATTTTATACTAGAAACCAAGTTAATGAATTAATTCAAGAACAAAAAGAATTTACATTATCAAAGCAAATAAAATTATATGATGATACCATTAATGGTAATAAAAATGAAACATATAGGGGACCAGTTACAAATTTAATAAATAAAGGTTATGTTGCAACAGAATATGACTCAAAAACTGAAACTATGATTTTAGATTGACCTAATGAAATTGGAACATTACCACCTGATGTTTTACAAAACAATCCACAAATTGGTGATTATACACATGCACCAACTTGTGATTTTTCTGCTAAACAACAAAAACGAATTACTAAAAATGAAAATGAAATTACCAAATTAAATAGTGAATTAATTAAAACAAACGAAAATATTAATGATGTTAAAAATAATTGATTTAATATTGAAACTAGTCCCTTATGAAAAAAAGTTGAAAATAATAATATAGAAATATTTAAATGATATTTTATTAAAATCAGTTATCAATATTCAACAGAAAATAACTTTATGAAATTTTATAAAGTAATTAAAATTTATTTAAATAATGTTTTTAACGAATTTGAATTGTTAAATGTTGATTCCATGACTTATGGAGAACAAATACAAAATAAAAATATTTTAAATATTGGAACTATTTACTATAACAATAAAAAGAAACAATTTAGTGGTGGTGGTAATTCTTATCCTGAACTTGGAAAAATTAATTTAATTGGTGATATAGAAGAAATATATCAATATCAAGGAATAGATACACCAACTGAATTTATAGCAGAAGAAAATACTGAACATGATTATTATACAAAACTAGAAACAAATCAATTATTAGATAAAAAACAAGATAAGTTAATTGCTGGTGAAAATATTAAAATTGATGAAAATAATAAAATTAGTGCTACTTGCGGGAAAACTGATTTAACTGATTATTATAAAAAAGAAGAAGTAGATAAAAAATTAGACAATAAAATGGATAAAGACCAATTCAAATATGCTTTTTCTATAAATACTATTGGTACTGAAATTCCTAATTTAGAAACTACTGATAAAACTGTTGCTGGTGCTATTAATGAAATTATCAAAAAACAACCACAACCAATTCCTCCAAGTAGTTCAATTTGAAAAGAAGTAGGAATAAGAGAAAAAAATAAATGAGATAATTGACAAATTACTTATGATTTTATAGTTAATAAAAGATATAAAGTTTATTATTCTTGAAATATATATAATAATGTTTTTGCAATTAAAGAATTTATTATAACTAATACAAAAATAGCAGGTGTACCAATAGAAGTTTTTAACAATAATACTAATGTCTTAGTTTTATCAGTACAACACTCAAAATTTATTACTATTTATTCTTTAAAAGGTAGCGATAAAGGTAATACATGAAAAGTAGAAGAATTACAGGAATAAAATTATGATTTGAAAAATTATAAAAATTATTTTAAGTTTAATTGGAGTTTTATTATCTTCTGCTGTTGCTGGTTTAATTATATTTATTATAGTAAAAATTGTCTTAAAAATTAATCAAATATTTTAGAAAGGAGAAAAAAATGAAACCTTTTTGACCAAGAAAAGATAAAACAAATATTAATAATAATGAAGAAAAATCTAAATTAATTTTTTTAGAAAATAAAAGTACACACACTTCTATTTTAAGTTATTTTGGTTTTAATGATTTTAATCATGAGACTTATTTTACTGATTTTGTTGCTGAAAATAATGCTAATTTATATAATGCTCCATTGGATATTAATAATGAAACTATTAAACAATATTTAATTAAACAAGAATTTTATAGAAAGAATTGAAATTCTATTTTTAAATTAAGCAAATTAGGAATTAGTGGTTATTTAATTTATATTGCTAATGATGATTTATATTTTCAAGTAGTAGATATACAGCAAAGAATTTATGATATTACTGGTAAATTAATTCAATGTACTATTTTTTATGATAGTTATCAACAAAATGCACAAACAGTAAGATTATTTGAAGTTTATAAATTAAATAATGAACAAGTAACTATTAATCGTGCAATTTATAGTATTAGTGATAATAAAAAACAATTTCCTTTACCTTTTAAAGAATATAGTAATAATCCTAATTTAGAACAAGAACAAACATTAAATATTAATTATATTCCAATAGCAATTATGAGAAATAAAGCAAATGAGTTAGCAGATTGTAATAAAGTAATGGATAAAATTAAAGCATTAGATGTTATTTATGAACAAATTGTTT
Organism: Spiroplasma endosymbiont of Nomada ruficornis; assembly: GCF_964030795.1. Classification (NCBI taxonomy): domain Bacteria; kingdom Bacillati; phylum Mycoplasmatota; class Mollicutes; order Entomoplasmatales; family Spiroplasmataceae; genus Spiroplasma; species Spiroplasma endosymbiont of Nomada ruficornis. The sequence goes on from NZ_OZ034962.1 coordinate 787,891, forward strand.
TAGATACTATTTTAAATTCACCAAAGTTTATTTTTGACCAAACTTATGGTAATGCTAAATCTACAATGGATGAAGCCGTAAGAACATTAGTTACTAACAACTATATTTGAAAAACTACTGGTGATAATAATGAAAAAAGTGAAAATATTAATATGACAAGTAGTAATTTTAAAGGTAAAAATTTAACTGATATATATGATTGAAATATTAATGAAATATTTAAACGTTGTGGTATTCATATACCAAGTCAAAAGAAATCAGCACAACAATCGGTTCCCGAAAGTACAGCGGTAAATATTTCAACTATTAATTATATTGAACAAAAATTATGACAATTTAATATTGATATTCTTAAATTTATTCAAATATTAGTACGTTTAGATAAAGATTTATTAAATAGTAAAACATTTAATATTAATGATGAACAAGAAATTAATAACTTAACAGTTAAATTAAAATTATTTAATCCAGAAAATAACCAATTAATAGGAGAAAACAATGGAAAACAACAACAAACCACAAACGAAGTTTCCACAGAAACAAACTAAACTTAATCAAGCAGAAATAGAAAATGATTATTTAATTGATAATATTCCTTATGATTTTACTAATATGATGAGTGCTACTAGTGACCCTGATATTAATAGAGCATACGATGAATTTAAAAAAAGAAAAATTTATATTTATGAAATTGAACGTTTATTTAAAAATAATGAAAATAATAGTTTAAGATTTTCAGCAAATAATATTAAAATAGGTTTTATTGATATTGATAAAGTATTAAAAACTACTGCTGTTGAAACATCTGATTTTACTATGCAATTAAATCAAAGAGCAAGTACTAATATTAATGACAATACAATTGAATATAGTATGACTGATATTAAAAATTTAATATTTCAAGAAATAAATTTATTAAATCAATTTAAGTTATATGCAGTTAGTATAAATGAACCATTAACTGAAAATAATATTGATAATTTATATATTATTAATAATTATTCAGAACCTTATCAAAATCCAAAAACTAGAAGTACTAAAAGTATTACTATTATTAAAATTAAAGACTTTAAAACAAGAGATGGTTATCCAATTATTATTAAATTACAAAAACCACTAGATAAAGACACCAAAGTTATTGGTTTAAAAATTAAAGCACCTAGAAGCATGATTTTTGGCAATATAAAGGTACTTGGTGAAGTCGACAATATGGAGGTATACCCAAAGTTATTTGTCAAAGATAAGATAGCATTTCCGCTATTATCAATGCCTATTGAAACTCAACCAAAAGTTAGAATATTACAACAATGATTTAGTGAACAAATATTACCTTGAAATTTAGCAAAACAATTTATAGGACAAGAAAAATCAGTTTTAGATTTAATTGCTATTGGTGGTGGTAGAGAAACAAGAAAAGAAATTATTAATAATGCAAGAGTAACTAATGATAAAATTGGTTATGATGTTTCTAAAAATTCAAAAGTATGACCATTATCTGATGAACTAGAATTAAAAGATAAAAAATTAGAGTCATGATTTTTAGTAAGTGACTATAATTTATTTATTTCTACAACAAATAAATTTCATGATGTTGAACTAGAAATAAAAGATAGACCACCAATTGATAGTTTACAAAAAGTATTATTAGATATGTTAACTTATACATATACTTATAATAGAAACTTTGATGGTGCATCATTAAGTAATGTTTTAAAAGAAATGAATGATTTAGATAAAATTCGTGCTAAGTTTGAAGGACAAAAACCAAATGAAGTTATTACTAATTTATTTAAACAATGAGAATTAGATTATCCTAACTATACAAATTTACCAAAAGTTAAAATATTAAAACAAATAGTTATAATGCTATCAAAAAATATTTATTCAACCATGTCTATTAATAACGGTTTAAATGATGACTATAAATTATTATTACCTTATTATTTTGAATTAAAATCAAATCCTATACATTCTACACCTGATAAGATTTGAGAATTTAAAGATATAAAAGTAGTATTAAAATCTGCATATTTTGATTTTACAGATATCAATAACATTAAACTAAAAAACAATGACATTAGTCAAAATGAATTATTGAAATTAGATGATAATCAATTTAACTGACTATCCATAACTAATGAATTAGAAAGCAATAATATACCATCATTAATTCCGGCAGATTGAACATTAGGTAATGGTGAATATGGAAAATATTTTACAAGATTAATTATTAATAAAAATAAAACCGAAAATGCTTTAAATTTATATGGTTCAAATAAATCACAATTATTTTCTAAATTAGAATTTTATAAAGAAGTTTTACAAATTGACAATAATAGTGAATTTGAATTACAAATTGAAAATCCAATTAATAACTTAAATCGAATTGAAGTTAGCGGACTATTTGGTGCTGGTAATTATGATTTAATTTTAGTAACAAATAAACAAGAAATAAATTTAAATAATATTAATTTATTTGATAAATATAATGAAAATATTTCTTATATAAATTTAGAAATTTAATTATCAAAATATCCATCTGGATAAATACCATCTCATTTTACTGCATCATCAGTTAATTTATTTGATGCTCAGTAAAGAGTAATTTTATGTTTATTACTTACTGGTCTTGCTCAAATAGTTGCCCCCCAGTGTGCTTCATGGTCGTAATCATAAAAATATGTTAATTGATTATTTTTATTATATGAAACTATTCCTAAGATTAAACCGGTAACACCAGTTATTACAGCAAATGATAATGATATTTTTTGAAAATTTGTTTTTATTCATGTTTTCATAATAAATATCTCCTTTTTTCCTTGATTTTACTTTTAAATTGTACTATTTTTGATTATTTTTACAAGTATGCTTTTAAAAGCAAAATAACGCCTAAATTAAAGGTGTTTATTTTTTGATACCTATAATATTAATTGTATTGCGCTTATTTATTATATTGCAAATGTGAAGATACTTTTTTTTACAGTAGCATTATTTTTACCCCTAATTACATTTTTATATGGATATAATGCATAAAATAATGCATCATAAGGGTCTTGATACATATTTTTGTCAGGAATGTTAGTTTTGGTTTGGTCATAACGTAATTCTTCTAAACATTGAGTTGTTTTTGGTAAATCATCTTTATTTGCATAAAAGTTTCCATAACTCATAATATTTCTCATTCAAACTACTCTATTAGTTAATCCGGCTTCTTGATTTAAATTTGAAGCATGTTTAATAGCGGTTTGTGTTATTAAAATAGTATTGTGTTCATCAATTAATTTTTGATTTAATCAATCCATTGCTGTTCTTGCTTTATCATCATAAAAATAAATTGCTTGTTCAAAATTTTCAAAATTATCCATTAATCCTAAAATTTCATTAACATAAGCATTAATTTTTTCATTTTCATTTATAAAATCATTTGGAGTAACTACTAATTCACAAATAATATAAGCATCATAATAACCAGTATTATTATATTCTTTAAAACCAACTACCATAAATACAGTATGGTCTTTTGGTCCCGTAGCTCAATCAATACCAACACTATAAAAATCAAATTTATACATTTCTTTTTCTTGATTATAAAATTGTTTTAAATCATATGATTGTCAATATTTTACTGTTTTTTGAAATGGGAAAATTGTTGCATCGCTATCTAAAAATTCAAAACCATAATAAACAGTATTATATTCATCTGGATTACTTTTTTCCATTTCTAATAATGTTCTTTGTTGAATGTCAGGTAATTTATTTCAAAATGGTTGAATAGTAAATCTTAAAACAAATAAACCTAAACCACTAAACATATCTTTATTTTCATAATAAACTTTACCAACTTTTTTAAGATTTTTCATGACTTCATCATTTAATGGTAAAAATGGTGTACAGTATTTTAAATAAAATGGATGATATTTATCATAAGGATTACATGTAAAAGTAATGAAAAAACTTTTATAAAAATAACGAGTAATCTTTTGTCCAAAGGTACAACTATATATATTTTTATCAATAAATGTTCAACTTCACTCTTTAATAGGTTTATTTGATACTTTAATACGATTACTTCTAAACATAGAGTTTTGTAAACGTTCATATCGATATGTTAATTGTTTTTCAGTTAATGTTTCTTTTTCTTCTGCCATAATAATTTCATCTGTTCTTGAACCTAAAAAACTTGACCCACCTGCTTCTTTTCCAAAAATCTTATTACCATTAGCATAACCAATAAAGTCAATTTGTTGATTACTTGGAAAGATAATACATCCCCCATCCTTAGTAATTTTTCATTTAATGCCATGTGGATTATTAGGTAATAAATTAATATTATATGTATCTAATAAAACTTGACAAACATTCATTAAAGCACCAATTGTAGTTTCACTATGAGTATTTTCATATCTTCTTACTTCTTGAACACTACTATCTCTAAAATTACAACATATAAATAAATCAAATGCTAAACAGTTTCAAGTTTTTCTTGTTCCACGTGCTGTTGGAACAAAACGATAAAAACAATTAGTAGTAAAATATTCTGCTCATTCATCACCAACAAATTCTTTAAAAATATCTCAACTAAAACCATAATTATTATCACTAAAATTAAGATTATATTTTTTATTTAATTGTCCATAACTACTAATAAAAGCCATATTTACTCCTTATTTTTTAAAAAAAATTAAACTTAAATTATTAACAAACAAAAATTAGAAAGGAACATTAAAAATGTTTATATTACCATTCGCAAATCATTTTGATTGAGACAAACATGATTTTAATCAAGATGAATTAAGTTTAAAACAAACAGAAGAATTATTTGCAAAAATAGATGATTATTTATGAAGTATATGTGATAAATCTGAATATAAATCATATAGATTTATACAACGAAAATTAAAAGCAAAAAAAGGTTTATTAACTTATAAGCGACGTATTTGTACACATTATAACACAAAAACACAAAAAATGGAGTACGTATCATTATTAGATAATTATCTTGGTGTTAAAAAATATAGTAAACTTGCACCTAACGTTATTAAACAAATTTTAAAATATTTTGCTGATGGTAAAAAGTATCGTGATGTTTGTGATACTTTTATTGAAGATTTAATAAGTAATAGTACAGTTTGTAGAACATATCAAAAATTTGAATTACCAAAAGCAAATATTCCCAAAATACCATTACAACCAAATCAAAATTTATATGTAAATATTGATGATGGTCATCGAAAATTTAAGTTTAATGAAAAACACAATACTAAAAATTGTAAAAAATGTTCGATGAGATTAATAGTAATGTGTACTGGTAAAAAGAAAAATGGAAAATTAATTAATAAAAGAGCTGTATGTAAAATAAGAGTTTCAAAAACAGAAATTGGTGCTGAAAAAACCGCAAAATTAATAGAAAAATATGGTAATTTATTTTTTGAAAACTTTGACCAAGCAAATTTAATAGTTTGTGGAGATAGTGCAAAATGAATTAGAAAAACTGCTACAATTTTAAATGCTAAATTTATTTTAGATAAATTTCATGCTTTTCATGTTTTATTTCTTGGTATAATGGCAGGAAGAAGAAAAAATCAAATTGCTAAATTAAACTATCAAAATGCAATAAATTTATTTGCCAAAGGTCAATATTATGAATTAATTGATTTTTTACAATCATTAACTTTACAATATAAAAAATTAAAAGTTGGTTATTTTATTAATGCAAAAGATGGTGTATTAAACCAAGCATTAGTTGAAAATATTGGTTGCTTTACTGAAACTAATATTAAACAAATTTTAAAGCATATGATTGGTGATAGAACTTATAACATTGATATGTATACAAAAATGGTTAATTTTAAATGTTATCAAATAAATACAATTATCCAGTTATTATAAATTAAAACTTAAATTTGCTGAATTATACTTGTAAGTGCAAGTAAATAAAATTGCAAAAAATTCTCATATAAAAATTTCATAATGCTAAATTTAGTTTAGAAAAAAGTAAGGAGTTTTTATATGAGTTATAAACATCTTGGCATAGATGAAAGGATTTATATTGAGAATCAATTGAAATTTAAATTTAAAATTAGTGAAATAGCTAAAAATCTTAATCGAAGTATTAGTACTATTATTCGAGAAATTAATAGAAATAAAGATAATAATCATGATTTTTCATTAATTGCACAAAATAAAGCTGAAAATCGAAAACAATCACATATTAGTTTTCATAAGTTTAAAAATAAGAATTTAGTAAAATATGTACAACAAAAATTACTATTAGGTTGATCATCTGAACAAATTTATGGCAGAATTAAAAATTTTCATAAAGAGTGAGTTATTAGTTTTAAAACAATTTATACTTGAATTTATTTTGGAATGCTTGATAAAGTTACTAGTAAAAATTTAAGAAGAAAAGGTAAAAAACGAAAATCTAAAGAAAATCGTGGCAAGTTTAATGGTAAATCAATTAAAGAACGAGATATAAATGTTAATGATCGTATAACACTTGGTCATTGAGAAGGAGATACTATAGTATCATCACGAGGTAAAAGCAAATCATGTTTAATAACTTTAGTTGAAAGAGTATCACGATTTACTTTAGCAATATTAGTTAAAAACAGAACTACTAAAGTTATTAATAAAAATGTCAGTTATTATTTATCAATTCTTCCTAAAAACATTGTTAAAACTATTACTTTTGATCGTGGCAAAGAATTTTCAAATTGACAACAACTTGAAAAAAATTTAGATGTAAAAATTGATTTTGCCAATCCATATTCACCTTGACAAAGAGGTACTAATGAAAATACTAATGGTTTAATTAGAGAAAAATTTCCTAAAAAATTTATTTTTTCAAAAACTAATAAAAATGAAGTTCATAAATTTATATTATCTTTAAATCAAAGACCGAGAAAAATACTAAATTATCTTTCACCAATCGAATATTTGGATAGAAAAATAATTTAGTTGCACTTACCTTTACAATTTAGCAAATAAATAAAAATAAAATAAAACTTATTAAAGAAAACTTTAATAAGAATTTTTGAGTTATAAAAGTAAGTATTATTGTTGACTAATATTTTTGAAGTGTTAAGATTAACTTACAATTGCATATTGAAGTCTAAATTATTCTCGTCTAAACTTATAATTTAAAGACAAATTTGAATATTATTGACAACATCGGTATGCTCCCGAAAATAAGTTAAATAAACTTAATCAAGAAATTAAAGAAAAAGAAATAATTAATATATTTAAAAAATATCAAGTTAAAAAAGAATTTTATGAATTTTTAAAATTTAAAACAAGTAATATAGAAAATTCAAAAATTGAAGAAACTATTAAAAAAATGATTAAAGAACAACCACTATTTAAAGAACCAATTAATACAGGTGGTAAACAAGAAACAATATTAACAAATCAAGAAACTTCAATAAAAAGTAGTTTATTAGATTATAAAAAGAAAAATAATTTATAAAAGAAAGGAAAATTTAAAATGCCAAATCCAGTGCCATTTAAACAAAATTTAGATAATACTACAAAATTAGTAGAAACACCTGAATTTATAGAATTTTATAAACAATCAAATAGTCCATGAGCAAGTTTTTTTCCAATTGAAATGGTTAATTCTACAAAAATTGAATTTATAGTTAAAAAACCAAAAGACCCAACATTCAAAATACTTCATTGAAATGATAAAAGTAAAGGATTAGAAGTTGGTTATGTTGATACTGATAAAATTATTAAAGAAATTACAAAAGAAGCTAGTACAGGAGAAATGATTGGTGAAGTTGATTTATTTGCAGATAATGGGCAAAATTTACTAGAAAGTATGCAATATGAAGTTGCTAATGATTTAGCAGATTATTTAGCAAATAATGATACAAATACAATTGCTAAATCTGCCAAAAAAGTAATCATTACTGATACAACACCAGTAGGATATTTAAAATCAATGTTATCAGCATGAAATACTTTATTTCAATTAAGAAATAGTAATAATTGTAAATTTTTTATAACAAATAGTCTTTATGATACTTTAGTTTATTTAGCAGATAATAAAGGTTTAATTACTGAGAATCAACTAGCACAACAATTAAGATTAAATGGAACAAATTTATATATTAAAGGTGTATTATGTCAAATTGTTATGGATGATTATATGACATTTAAAAATACTGAAAATAAAAATCAAATTATGAATTTTGTTTTAGCAACACCAAAAGCAATGAAAAGATATATGTTACAACAAACTAGTATATATGTTGAAGATATTAAAGATGGTAAAGTTCCAAAAAGATATTTAGTTGGTGGACAAGTAACAGGAGAATCTATTCCTTATATGTCAAACTCAGAAACAGAATCAAGATGAATGTTATGTGGTATTGTTAATAAAAAATATTTAAGTGAAGAAATTACAACATTAACAACTAATATTACTGCTGATACTACTAAAAAGAATAAATTATTAGATACAACAATTAAAAATACAACTGAACTAAATAATTTAAATCCAAATTTAACAATTCCAATTATTAATTATTTTAGTGATGCCCAAGGTCAAGTGGATGTAAGTAATCAAAACCAAAAAGCAGGAGATTTATATGTAGTAATCACTACTAATGACACTGATAAAAATTATCAAGGTTCAACAAATCCTATAAAAATAACTCTTAAATAAGGATAATTATTATGCCAATTGGTACAACTAGTACAGCAATACTTTTAAACATAAATAAACCAAAACATACTAGAACAAGTCAACAACAAGAACATAAAAGTTGATGATGAGAAATTTTAGAAATGATTGGTGTACAAGTAATAGCAGTAGCACTTGCTCCTTTTACTGGTGGATTAAGTGAAAGTTTAGCACTTGGTTTAGGTGCAAGTGATTTACTTGCTAGTATTAGTGCTGTTGGTGTAGAGTTTTTAACTGATTTTACTATTAATCAAGTTTATGATTATTTAAAAGGAAATGTTACACCATTAAATACTTTTTTTAATATATTACCTGCATTTGCTGGACTTAATAGAATTAGTCGTGGTTATCGTACAACTAAATTTATTAGTTTAGCAGAAAAAACTAAAACATTAGAACAAATTGGCATTAAAAAAGCAAAAAATTTACAAGAAATCATTAGTCAAGTAAGTGGAAAAGAAATTTTAACAGATAAAATTATTGGAAATAAACGTTATTTATTTGCTAAATTGTAAAGGTAAGTGCAACTAAATTATTTTTCTATCCAAATATTCGATTGGTGAAAGATAATTTAGTATTTTTCTCGGTCTTTGATTTAAAGACAATATAAATTTATGAACTTCATTTTTATTAGTTTTTGAAAAAATAAATTTTTTAGGAAATTTTTCTCTAATTAAACCATTAGTATTTTCATTAGTACCTCTTTGTCAAGGTGAATATGGATTGGCAAAATAAATTTTTACATCTAAATTTTTTTCAAGTTGTTGTCAATTTGAAAATTCTTTGCCACGATCAAAAGTAATAGTTTTAACAATGTTTTTAGGAAGAATTGATAAATAATAACTGACATTTTTATTAATAACTTTAGTAGTTCTGTTTTTAACTAATATTGCTAAAGTAAATCGTGATACTCTTTCAACTAAAGTTATTAAACATGATTTGCTTTTACCTCGTGATGATACTATAGTATCTCCTTCTCAATGACCAAGTGTTATACGATCATTAACATTTATATCTCGTTCTTTAATTGATTTACCATTAAACTTGCCACGATTTTCTTTAGATTTTCGTTTTTTACCTTTTCTTCTTAAATTTTTACTAGTAACTTTATCAAGCATTCCAAAATAAATTCAAGTATAAATTGTTTTAAAACTAATAACTCACTCTTTATGAAAATTTTTAATTCTGCCATAAATTTGTTCAGGTGATCAACCTAATAGTAATTTTTGTTGTACATATTTTACTAAATTCTTATTTTTAAACTTATGAAAACTAATATGTGATTGTTTTCGATTTTCAGCTTTATTTTGTGCAATTAATGAAAAATAATGATTATTATCTTTATTTCTATTAATTTCTCGAATAATAGTACTAATACTTCGATTAAGATTTTTAGCTATTTCACTAATTTTAAATTTAAATTTCAATTGATTCTCAATATAAATCCTTTCATCTATGCCAAGATGTTTATAACTCATATAAAAACTCCTTACTTTTTTCTAAACTAAATTTAGCATTATGAAATTTTTATATGAGAATTTTTTGCAATTTTATTTACTTGCACTTACAAGTATAATTCAGCATTTAATTATAACCATGCTCCAAATCGCGAAACAATAATACAAAATTTAGGTTTTGTTGCTGAAAGACAATATAAAAATAATTTTGCAAAATTAGAAGTACAAGAATTAAAAAATTATTTATTATTACAAAATGAATTAATAAAGTTAAGTCCACAGTTAACTCCTAAATTTAAAATTAAAGATATTGATAAAGCAAACAATTTTTTACAAAAATATAATACTGATTTAAAAGAAGTATTAAAAATGAACCAACATGACTGATTAAATTTAGTTCATACAATACATGCAGAAAATAGATATGGAAAATCTTTAATTTTAGATTTACAAAAAATTCGTGCTAATGCAATTAAATTTAATTTTAAAAATAGTTCAATTCATAAATTAGTATTAAAAGCAAATCAAACTTTTAAATATTTTGATATTAAATTTTATTTTAAAAAAGGTTTAAATAAATTTTGAAAAGATACTTCATATTTTGAAAAAATAAGAATAAATATTTATAAATTACAAGAGAAATTCGAAAAATTAGAAAAACAAGCATTTGAAAAAATTAATAAATTAAAAGAAAAAACAATTGATGTATTTACAAGTGCTGAAAAGAAAGCAATTAAACATGCACAATTAATTCCATTAAATTCACCAGTATTTATGGCTTGTAAAATTCAACCTTTATCATTAGATAAATGTGGAATTACTATTTATCATCGTAATCCTAAATATAAACCAATTGTAGTTATTGATAGTATTATCAAAGCAGAAACTTTTGTTATTCAAATACATCCATTTCATTGATATAGATGATATAGCGGTTGATATATTGGATATGGAGTTAGTCAAAATAAATGATTAAAAAGTATTGCTTTTGCTCTACCAGTTGTACAACAAATGATTAAAGATAGTTTTAAAATTTATAGGCAAATATTAAGGACAATTAGAACTTATCATAAAGTAGTTAATGTTATTAATAATCCTATTGATAATGTCAATAAATCATTTAAAAGGGTGGGTTTAAAATTATCAGTTAATACTGTATTTGGTACTGGATTGTTAAGACATTTAGAAAAATTTGCATATAATCAAGTTGTAAAAAAAGGAAATAAAAAATTACAAAAAGAAATTATACATATATCACATAGAAAAACTAAATCAAAAACCAAACGTTATAAAAAAGCATTTTTTAAGGAATGATAAAATATGATTAATAAACTTTGAACTGGTGTCAGTTTAGAAAATTATAATAACTGATATCCATTAACTGGAACAATTACAGAAACACCACGACAATATATAAATACATGACCAAATGTTGATGATTGATTTAAAACATTTGCTATTCGTGCTCAAAATGATATTAATGCTTATCTTGATTTTATTTTATCTAAATTTCCTTTTGATAGTTTTAAAGATGAATTAATTAAAGAAACTTTAAGAGATATGGTTTATGTTATGGTTGAACATTGAGTATTTAATCGTACACCAATTGAATTTAATGTTGATGCTACTATTCAATTTAATAATGGTAATCAATTTAGTGCAAGTAGTACTCCTACGATTAATATTTGAGATTTAGCACCTAGTAGAATGAAAATATGAGCAAGATTAACAGAATTAAAACAAATATTTTCAAATTATAATAATGATGAAATAGATGTTGAAAAAATTGACTTAAAAGCATTTTATACTAGAAACCAAGTTAATGAATTAATTCAAGAACAAAAAGAATTTACATTATCAAAGCAAATAAAATTATATGATGATACCATTAATGGTAATAAAAATGAAACATATAGGGGACCAGTTACAAATTTAATAAATAAAGGTTATGTTGCAACAGAATATGACTCAAAAACTGAAACTATGATTTTAGATTGACCTAATGAAATTGGAACATTACCACCTGATGTTTTACAAAACAATCCACAAATTGGTGATTATACACATGCACCAACTTGTGATTTTTCTGCTAAACAACAAAAACGAATTACTACAAATGAAAATGAAATTACCAAATTAAATAGTGAATTAATTAAAACAAACGAAAATATTAATGATGTTAAAAATAATTGATTTAATATTGAAACTAGTCCCTTATGAAAAAAAGTTGAAAATAATAATATAGAAATATTTAAATGATATTTTATTAAAATCAGTTATCAATATTCAACAGAAAATAACTTTATGAAATTTTATAAAGTAATTAAAATTTATTTAAATAATGTTTTTAACGAATTTGAATTGTTAAATGTTGATTCCATGACTTATGGAGAACAAATACAAAATAAAAATATTTTAAATATTGGAACTATTTACTATAACAATAAAAAGAAACAATTTAGTGGTGGTGGTAATTCTTATCCTGAACTTGGAAAAATTAATTTAATTGGTGATATAGAAGAAATATATCAATATCAAGGAATAGATACACCAACTGAATTTATAGCAGAAGAAAATACTGAACATGATTATTATACAAAACTAGAAACAAATCAATTATTAGATAAAAAACAAGATAAGTTAATTGCTGGTGAAAATATTAAAATTGATGAAAATAATAAAATTAGTGCTACTTGCGGGAAAACTGATTTAACTGATTATTATAAAAAAGAAGAAGTAGATAAAAAATTAGACAATAAAATGGATAAAGACCAATTCAAATATGCTTTTTCTATAAATACTATTGGTACTGAAATTCCTAATTTAGAAACTACTGATAAAACTGTTGCTGGTGCTATTAATGAAATTATCAAAAAACAACCACAACCAATTCCAATTCCTCCAAGTAGTTCAATTTGAAAAGAAGTAGGAATAAGAGAAAAAAATAAATGAGATAATTGACAAATTACTTATGATTTTATAGTTAATAAAAGATATAAAGTTTATTATTCTTGAAATATATATAATAATGTTTTTGCAATTAAAGAATTTATTATAACTAATACAAAAATAGCAGGTGTACCAATAGAAGTTTTTAACAATAATACTAATGTCTTAGTTTTATCAGTACAACACTCAAAATTTATTACTATTTATTCTTTAAAAGGTAGCGATAAAGGTAATACATGAAAAGTAGAAGAATTACAGGAATAAAATTATGATTTGAAAAATTATAAAAATTATTTTAAGTTTAATTGGAGTTTTATTATCTTCTGCTGTTGCTGGTTTAATTATATTTATTATAGTAAAAATTGTCTTAAAAATTAATCAAATATTTTAGAAAGGAGAAAAAAATGAAACCTTTTTGACCAAGAAAAGATAAAACAAATATTAATAATAATGAAGAAAAATCTAAATTAATTTTTTTAGAAAATAAAAGTACACACACTTCTATTTTAAGTTATTTTGGTTTTAATGATTTTAATCATGAGACTTATTTTACTGATTTTGTTGCTGAAAATAATGCTAATTTATATAATGCTCCATTGGATATTAATAATGAAACTATTAAACAATATTTAATTAAACAAGAATTTTATAGAAAGAATTGAAATTCTATTTTTAAATTAAGCAAATTAGGAATTAGTGGTTATTTAATTTATATTGCTAATGATGATTTTTATTTTCAAGTAGTAGATATACAGCAAAGAATTTATGATATTACTGGTAAATTAATTCAATGTACTATTTTTTATGATAGTTATCAACAAAATGCACAAACAGTAAGATTATTTGAAGTTTATAAATTAAATAATGAACAAGTAACTATTAATCGTGCAATTTATAGTATTAGTGATAATAAAAAACAATTTCCTTTACCTTTTAAAGAATATAGTAATAATCCTAATTTAGAACAAGAACAAACATTAAATATTAATTATATTCCAATAGCAATTATGAGAAATAAAGCAAATGAGTTAGCAGATTGTAATAAAGTAATGGATAAAATTAAAGCATTAGATGTTATTTATGAACAAATTGTTTTAGATACTATTTTAAATTCACCAAAGTTTATTTTTGACCAAACTTATGGTAATGCTAAATCTACAATGGATGAAGCCGTAAGAACATTAGTTACTAACAACTATATTTGAAAAACTACTGGTGATAATAATGAAAAAAGTGAAAATATTAATATGACAAGTAGTAATTTTAAAGGTAAAAATTTAACTGATATATATGATTGAAATATTAATGAAATATTTAAACGTTGTGGTATTCATATACCAAGTCAAAAGAAATCAGCACAACAATCGGTTCCCGAAAGTACAGCGGTAAATATTTCAACTATTAATTATATTGAACAAAAATTATGACAATTTAATATTGATATTCTTAAATTTATTCAAATATTAGTACGTTTAGATAAAGATTTATTAAATAGTAAAACATTTAATATTAATGATGAACAAGAAATTAATAACTTAACAGTTAAATTAAAATTATTTAATCCAGAAAATAACCAATTAATAGGAGAAAACAATGGAAAACAACAACAAACCACAAACGAAGTTTCCACAGAAACAAACTAAACTTAATCAAGCAGAAATAGAAAATGATTATTTAATTGATAATATTCCTTATGATTTTACTAATATGATGAGTGCTACTAGTGACCCTGATATTAATAGAGCATACGATGAATTTAAAAAAAGAAAAATTTATATTTATGAAATTGAACGTTTATTTAAAAATAATGAAAATAATAGTTTAAGATTTTCAGCAAATACTATTAAAATAGGTTTTATTGATATTGATAAAGTATTAAAAACTACTGCTGTTGAAACATCTGATTTTACTATGCAATTAAATCAAAGAGCAAGTACTAATATTAATGACAATACAATTGAATATAGTATGACTGATATTAAAAATTTAATATTTCAAGAAATAAATTTATTAAATCAATTTAAGTTATATGCAGTTAGTATAAATGAACCATTAACTGAAAATAATATTGATAATTTATATATTATTAATAATTATTCAGAACCTTATCAAAATCCAAAAACTAGAAGTACTAAAAGTATTACTATTATTAAAATTAAAGACTTTAAAACAAGAGATGGTTATCCAATTATTATTAAATTACAAAAACCACTAGATAAAGACACCAAAGTTATTGGTTTAAAAATTAAAGCACCTAGAAGCATGATTTTTGGCAATATAAAGGTACTTGGTGAAGTCGACAATATGGAGGTATACCCAAAGTTATTTGTCAAAGATAAGATAGCATTTCCGCTATTATCAATGCCTATTGAAACTCAACCAAAAGTTAGAATATTACAACAATGATTTAGTGAACAAATATTACCTTGAAATTTAGCAAAACAATTTATAGGACAAGAAAAATCAGTTTTAGATTTAATTGCTATTGGTGGTGGTAGAGAAACAAGAAAAGAAATTATTAATAATGCAAGAGTAACTAATGATAAAATTGGTTATGATGTTTCTAAAAATTCAAAAGTATGACCATTATCTGATGAACTAGAATTAAAAGATAAAAAATTAGAGTCATGATTTTTAGTAAGTGACTATAATTTATTTATTTCTACAACAAATAAATTTCATGATGTTGAACTAGAAATAAAAGATAGACCACCAATTGATAGTTTACAAAAAGTATTATTAGATATGTTAACTTATACATATACTTATAATAGAAACTTTGATGGTGCATCATTAAGTAATGTTTTAAAAGAAATGAATGATTTAGATAAAATTCGTGCTAAGTTTGAAGGACAAAAACCAAATGAAGTTATTACTAATTTATTTAAACAATGAGAATTAGATTATCCTAACTATACAAATTTACCAAAAGTTAAAATATTAAAACAAATAGTTATAATGCTATCAAAAAATATTTATTCAACCATGTCTATTAATAACGGTTTAAATGATGACTATAAATTATTATTACCTTATTATTTTGAATTAAAATCAAATCCTATACATTCTACACCTGATAAGATTTGAGAATTTAAAGATATAAAAGTAGTATTAAAATCTGCATATTTTGATTTTACAGATATCAATAACATTAAACTAAAAAACAATGACATTAGTCAAAATGAATTATTGAAATTAGATGATAATCAATTTAACTGACTATCCATAACTAATGAATTAGAAAGCAATAATATACCATCATTAATTCCGGCAGATTGAACATTAGGTAATGGTGAATATGGAAAATATTTTACAAGATTAATTATTAATAAAAATAAAACCGAAAATGCTTTAAATTTATATGGTTCAAATAAATCACAATTATTTTCTAAATTAGAATTTTATAAAGAAGTTTTACAAATTGACAATAATAGTGAATTTGAATTACAAATTGAAAATCCAATTAATAACTTAAATCGAATTGAAGTTAGCGGACTATTTGGTGCTGGTAATTATGATTTAATTTTAGTAACAAATAAACAAGAAATAAATTTAAATAATATTAATTTATTTGATAAATATAATGAAAATATTTCTTATATAAATTTAGAAATTTAATTATCAAAATATCCATCTGGATAAATACCATCTCATTTTACTGCATCATCAGTTAATTTATTTGATGCTCAGTAAAGAGTAATTTTATGTTTATTACTTACTGGTCTTGCTCAAATAGTTGCCCCCCAGTGTGCTTCATGGTCGTAATCATAAAAATATGTTAATTGATTATTTTTATTATATGAAACTATTCCTAAGATTAAACCGGTAACACCAGTTATTACAGCAAATGATAATGATATTTTTTGAAAATTTGTTTTTATTCATATTTTCATAATAAATATCTCCTTTTTTCCTTGATTTTACTTTTAAATTGTACTATTTTTGATTATTTTTACAAGTATGCTTTTAAAAGCAAAATAACGCCTAAATTAAAGGTGTTTATTTTTTGATACCTATAATATTAATTGTATTGCGCTTATTTATTATATTGCAAATGTGAAGATACTTTTTTTTACAGTAGCATTATTTTTACCCCTAATTACATTTTTATATGGATATAATGCATAAAATAATGCATCATAAGGGTCTTGATACATATTTTTGTCAGGAATGTTAGTTTTGGTTTGGTCATAACGTAATTCTTCTAAACATTGAGTTGTTTTTGGTAAATCATCTTTATTTGCATAAAAGTTTCCATAACTCATAATATTTCTCATTCAAACTACTCTATTAGTTAATCCGGCTTCTTGATTTAAATTTGAAGCATGTTTAATAGCGGTTTGTGTTATTAAAATAGTATTGTGTTCATCAATTAATTTTTGATTTAATCAATCCATTGCTGTTCTTGCTTTATCATCATAAAAATAAATTGCTTGTTCAAAATTTTCAAAATTATCCATTAATCCTAAAATTTCATTAACATAAGCATTAATTTTTTCATTTTCATTTATAAAATCATTTGGAGTAACTACTAATTCACAAATAATATAAGCATCATAATAACCAGTATTATTATATTCTTTAAAACCAACTACCATAAATACAGTATGGTCTTTTGGTCCCGTAGCTCAATCAATACCAACACTATAAAAATCAAATTTATACATTTCTTTTTCTTGATTATAAAATTGTTTTAAATCATATGATTGTCAATATTTTACTGTTTTTTGAAATGGGAAAATTGTTGCATCGCTATCTAAAAATTCAAAACCATAATAAACAGTATTATATTCATCTGGATTACTTTTTTCCATTTCTAATAATGTTCTTTGTTGAATGTCAGGTAATTTATTTCAAAATGGTTGAATAGTAAATCTTAAAACAAATAAACCTAAACCACTAAACATATCTTTATTTTCATAATAAACTTTACCAACTTTTTTAAGATTTTTCATGACTTCATCATTTAATGGTAAAAATGGTGTACAGTATTTTAAATAAAATGGATGATATTTATCATAAGGATTACATGTAAAAGTAATGAAAAAACTTTTATAAAAATAACGAGTAATCTTTTGTCCAAAGGTAGAACTATATATATTTTTATCAATAAATGTTCAACTTCACTCTTTAATAGGTTTATTTGATACTTTAATACGATTACTTCTAAACATAGAGTTTTGTAAACGTTCATATCGATATGTTAATTGTTTTTCAGTTAATGTTTCTTTTTCTTCTGCCATAATAATTTCATCTGTTCTTGAACCTAAAAAACTTGACCCACCTGCTTCTTTTCCAAAAATCTTATTACCATTAGCATAACCAATAAAGTCAATTTGTTGATTACTTGGAAAGATAATACATCCCCCATCCTTAGTAATTTTTCATTTAATGCCATGTGGATTATTAGGTAATAAATTAATATTATATGTATCTAATCAAACTTGACAAACATTCATTAAAGCACCAATTGTAGTTTCACTATGAGTATTTTCATATCTTCTTACTTCTTGAACACTACTATCTCTAAAATTACAACATATAAATAAATCAAATGCTAAACAGTTTCAAGTTTTTCTTGTTCCACGTGCTGTTGGAACAAAACGATAAAAACAATTAGTAGTAAAATATTCTGCTCATTCATCACCAACAAATTCTTTAAAAATATCTCAACTAAAACCATAATTATTATCACTAAAATTAAGATTATATTTTTTATTTAATTGTCCATAACTACTAATAAAAGCCATATTTACTCCTTATTTTTAAAAAAAAATTAAACTTAAATTATTAACAAACAAAAATTAGAAAGGAACATTAAAAATGTTTATATTACCATTCGCAAATCATTTTGATTGAGACAAACATGATTTTAATCAAGATGAATTAAGTTTAAAACAAACAGAAGAATTATTTGCAAAAATAGATGATTATTTATGAAGTATATGTGATAAATCTGAATATAAATCATATAGATTTAGACAACGAAAATTAAAAGCAAAAAAAGGTTTATTAACTTATAAGCGACGTATTTGTACACATTATAACACAAAAACACAAAAAATGGAGTACGTATCATTATTAGATAATTATCTTGGTGTTAAAAAATATAGTAAACTTGCACCTAACGTTATTAAACAAATTTTAAAATATTTTGCTGATGGTAAAAAGTATCGTGATGTTTGTGATACTTTTATTGAAGATTTAATAAGTAATAGTACAGTTTGTAGAACATATCAAAAATTTGAATTACCAAAAGCAAATATTCCCAAAATACCATTACAACCAAATCAAAATTTATATGTAAATATTGATGATGGTCATCGAAAATTTAAGTTTAATGAAAAACACAATACTAAAAATTGTAAAAAATGTTCGATGAGATTAATAGTAATGTGTACTGGTAAAAAGAAAAATGGAAAATTAATTAATAAAAGAGCTGTATGTAAAATAAGAGTTTCAAAAACAGAAATTGGTGCTGAAAAAACCGCAAAATTAATAGAAAAATATGGTAATTTATTTTTTGAAAACTTTGACCAAGCAAATTTAATAGTTTGTGGAGATAGTGCAAAATGAATTAGAAAAACTGCTACAATTTTAAATGCTAAATTTATTTTAGATAAATTTCATGCTTTTCATGTTTTATTTCTTGGTATAATGGCAGGAAGAAGAAAAAATCAAATTGCTAAATTACACTATCAAAATGCAATAAATTTATTTGCCAAAGGTCAATATTATGAATTAATTGATTTTTTACAATCATTAACTTTACAATATAAAAAATTAAAAGTTGGTTATTTTATTAATGCAAAAGATGGTGTATTAAACCAAGCATTAGTTGAAAATATTGGTTGCTTTACTGAAACTAATATTAAACAAATTTTAAAGCATATGATTGGTGATAGAACTTATAACATTGATATGTATACAAAAATGGTTAATTTTAAATGTTATCAAATAAATACAATTATCCAGTTATTATAAATTAAAACTTAAATTTGCTGAATTATACTTGTAAGTGCAAGTAAATAAAATTGCAAAAAATTCTCATATAAAAATTTCATAATGCTAAATTTAGTTTAGAAAAAAGTAAGGAGTTTTTATATGAGTTATAAACATCTTGGCATAGATGAAAGGATTTATATTGAGAATCAATTGAAATTTAAATTTAAAATTAGTGAAATAGCTAAAAATCTTAATCGAAGTATTAGTACTATTATTCGAGAAATTAATAGAAATAAAGATAATAATCATGATTTTTCATTAATTGCACAAAATAAAGCTGAAAATCGAAAACAATCACATATTAGTTTTCATAAGTTTAAAAATAAGAATTTAGTAAAATATGTACAACAAAAATTACTATTAGGTTGATCATCTGAACAAATTTATGGCAGAATTAAAAATTTTCATAAAGAGTGAGTTATTAGTTTTAAAACAATTTATACTTGAATTTATTTTGGAATGCTTGATAAAGTTACTAGTAAAAATTTAAGAAGAAAAGGTAAAAAACGAAAATCTAAAGAAAATCGTGGCAAGTTTAATGGTAAATCAATTAAAGAACGAGATATAAATGTTAATGATCGTATAACACTTGGTCATTGAGAAGGAGATACTATAGTATCATCACGAGGTAAAAGCAAATCATGTTTAATAACTTTAGTTGAAAGAGTATCACGATTTACTTTAGCAATATTAGTTAAAAACAGAACTACTAAAGTTATTAATAAAAATGTCAGTTATTATTTATCAATTCTTCCTAAAAACATTGTTAAAACTATTACTTTTGATCGTGGCAAAGAATTTTCAAATTGACAACAACTTGAAAAAAATTTAGATGTAAAAATTTATTTTGCCAATCCATATTCACCTTGACAAAGAGGTACTAATGAAAATACTAATGGTTTAATTAGAGAAAAATTTCCTAAAAAATTTATTTTTTCAAAAACTAATAAAAATGAAGTTCATAAATTTATATTGTCTTTAAATCAAAGACCGAGAAAAATACTAAATTATCTTTCACCAATCGAATATTTGGATAGAAAAATAATTTAGTTGCACTTACCTTTACAATTTAGCAAATAAATAAAAATAAAATAAAACTTATTAAAGAAAACTTTAATAAGAATTTTTGAGTTATAAAAGTAAGTATTATTGTTGACTAATATTTTTGAAGTGTTAAGATTAACTTACAATTGCATATTGAAGTCTAAATTATTCTCGTCTAAACTTATAATTTAAAGACAAATTTGAATATTATTGACAACATCGGTACGCTCCCAAATAATCAATTAACATATTTTTATGATTACGACCATGAAGCACACTGGGGGGCAACTATTTGAGCAAGACCAGTAAGTAATAAACATAAAATTACTCTTTACTGAGCATCAAATAAATTAACTGATGATGCAGTAAAATGAGATGGTATTTATCCAGATGGATATTTTGATAATTAAATTTCTAAATTTATATAAGAAATATTTTCATTATATTTATCAAATAAATTAATATTATTTAAATTTATTTCTTGTTTATTTGTTACTAAAATTAAATCATAATTACCAGCACCAAATAGTCCGCTAACTTCAATTCGATTTAAGTTATTAATTGGATTTTCAATTTGTAATTCAAATTCACTATTATTGTCAATTTGTAAAACTTCTTTATAAAATTCTAATTTAGAAAATAATTGTGATTTATTTGAACCATATAAATTTAAAGCATTTTCGGTTTTATTTTTATTAATAATTAATCTTGTAAAATATTTTCCATATTCACCATTACCTAATGTTCAATCTGCCGGAATTAATGATGGTATATTATTGCTTTCTAATTCATTAGTTATGGATAGTCAGTTAAATTGATTATCATCTAATTTCAATAATTCATTTTGACTAATGTCATTGTTTTTTAGTTTAATGTTATTGATATCTGTAAAATCAAAATATGCAGATTTTAATACTACTTTTATATCTTTAAATTCTCAAATCTTATCAGGTGTAGAATGTATAGGATTTGATTTTAATTCAAAATAATAAGGTAATAATAATTTATAGTCATCATTTAAACCGTTATTAATAGACATGGTTGAATAAATATTTTTTGATAGCATTATAACTATTTGTTTTAATATTTTAACTTTTGGTAAATTTGTATAGTTAGGATAATCTAATTCTCATTGTTTAAATAAATTAGTAATAACTTCATTTGGTTTTTGTCCTTCAAACTTAGCACGAATTTTATCTAAATCATTCATTTCTTTTAAAACATTACTTAATGATGCACCATCAAAGTTTCTATTATAAGTATATGTATAAGTTAACATATCTAATAATACTTTTTGTAAACTATCAATTGGTGGTCTATCTTTTATTTCTAGTTCAACATCATGAAATTTATTTGTTGTAGAAATAAATAAATTATAGTCACTTACTAAAAATCATGACTCTAATTTTTTATCTTTTAATTCTAGTTCATCAGATAATGGTCATACTTTTGAATTTTTAGAAACATCATAACCAATTTTATCATTAGTTACTCTTGCATTATTAATAATTTCTTTTCTTGTTTCTCTACCACCACCAATAGCAATTAAATCTAAAACTGATTTTTCTTGTCCTATAAATTGTTTTGCTAAATTTCAAGGTAATATTTGTTCACTAAATCATTGTTGTAATATTCTAACTTTTGGTTGAGTTTCAATAGGCATTGATAATAGCGGAAATGCTATCTTATCTTTGACAAATAACTTTGGGTATACCTCCATATTGTCGACTTCACCAAGTACCTTTATATTGCCAAAAATCATGCTTCTAGGTGCTTTAATTTTTAAACCAATAACTTTGGTGTCTTTATCTAGTGGTTTTTGTAATTTAATAATAATTGGATAACCATCTCTTGTTTTAAAGTCTTTAATTTTAATAATAGTAATACTTTTAGTACTTCTAGTTTTTGGATTTTGATAAGGTTCTGAATAATTATTAATAATATATAAATTATCAATATTATTTTCAGTTAATGGTTCATTTATACTAACTGCATATAACTTAAATTGATTTAATAAATTTATTTCTTGAAATATTAAATTTTTAATATCAGTCATACTATATTCAATTGTATTGTCATTAATATTAGTACTTGCTCTTTGATTTAATTGCATAGTAAAATCAGATGTTTCAACAGCAGTAGTTTTTAATACTTTATCAATATCAATAAAACCTATTTTAATAGTATTTGCTGAAAATCTTAAACTATTATTTTCATTATTTTTAAATAAACGTTCAATTTCATAAATATAAATTTTTCTTTTTTTAAATTCATCGTATGCTCTATTAATATCAGGGTCACTAGTAGCACTCATCATATTAGTAAAATCATAAGGAATATTATCAATTAAATAATCATTTTCTATTTCTGCTTGATTAAGTTTAGTTTGTTTCTGTGGAAACTTCGTTTGTGGTTTGTTGTTGTTTTCCATTGTTTTCTCCTATTAATTGGTTATTTTCTGGATTAAATAATTTTAATTTAACTGTTAAGTTATTAATTTCTTGTTCATCATTAATATTAAATGTTTTACTATTTAATAAATCTTTATCTAAACGTACTAATATTTGAATAAATTTAAGAATATCAATATTAAATTGTCATAATTTTTGTTCAATATAATTAATAGTTGAAATATTTACCGCTGTACTTTCGGGAACCGATTGTTGTGCTGATTTCTTTTGACTTGGTATATGAATACCACAACGTTTAAATATTTCATTAATATTTCAATCATATATATCAGTTAAATTTTTACCTTTAAAATTACTACTTGTCATATTAATATTTTCACTTTTTTCATTATTATCACCAGTAGTTTTTCAAATATAGTTGTTAGTAACTAATGTTCTTACGGCTTCATCCATTGTAGATTTAGCATTACCATAAGTTTGGTCAAAAATAAACTTTGGTGAATTTAAAATAGTATCTAAAACAATTTGTTCATAAATAACATCTAATGCTTTAATTTTATCCATTACTTTATTACAATCTGCTAACTCATTTGCTTTATTTCTCATAATTGCTATTGGAATATAATTAATATTTAATGTTTGTTCTTGTTCTAAATTAGGATTATTACTATATTCTTTAAAAGGTAAAGGAAATTGTTTTTTATTATCACTAATACTATAAATTGCACGATTAATAGTTACTTGTTCATTATTTAATTTATAAACTTCAAATAATCTTACTGTTTGTGCATTTTGTTGATAACTATCATAAAAAATAGTACATTGAATTAATTTACCAGTAATATCATAAATTCTTTGCTGTATATCTACTACTTGAAAATATAAATCATCATTAGCAATATAAATTAAATAACCACTAATTCCTAATTTGCTTAATTTAAAAATAGAATTTCAATTCTTTCTATAAAATTCTTGTTTAATTAAATATTGTTTAATAGTTTCATTATTAATATCCAATAGAGCATTATATAAATTAGCATTATTTTCAGCAACAAAATCAGTAAAATAAGTCTCATGATTAAAATCATTAAAACCAAAATAACTTAAAATAGAAGTGTGTGTACTTTTATTTTCTAAAAAAATTAATTTAGATTTTTCTTCATTATTATTAATATTTGTTTTATCTTTTCTTGGTCAAAAAGGTTTCATTTTTTTCTCCTTTCTAAAATATTTGATTAATTTTTAAGACAATTTTTACTATAATAAATATAATTAAACCAGCAACAGCAGAAGATAATAAAACTCCAATTAAACTTAAAATAATTTTTATAATTTTTCAAATCATAATTTTATTCCTGTAATTCTTCTACTTTTCATGTATTACCTTTATCGCTACCTTTTAAAGAATAAATAGTAATAAATTTTGAGTGTTGTACTGATAAAACTAAGACATTAGTATTATTGTTAAAAACTTCTATTGGTACACCTGCTATTTTTGTATTAGTTATAATAAATTCTTTAATTGCAAAAACATTATTATATATATTTCAAGAATAATAAACTTTATATCTTTTATTAACTATAAAATCATAAGTAATTTGTCAATTATCTCATTTATTTTTTTCTCTTATTCCTACTTCTTTTCAAATTGAACTACTTGGAGGAATTGGAATTGGTTGTGGTTGTTTTTTGATAATTTCATTAATAGCACCAGCAACAGTTTTATCAGTAGTTTCTAAATTAGGAATTTCAGTACCAATAGTATTTATAGAAAAAGCATATTTGAATTGGTCTTTATCCATTTTATTGTCTAATTTTTTATCTACTTCTTCTTTTTTATAATAATCAGTTAAATCAGTTTTCCCGCAAGTAGCACTAATTTTATTATTTTCATCAATTTTAATATTTTCACCAGCAATTAACTTATCTTGTTTTTTATCTAATAATTGATTTGTTTCTAGTTTTGTATAATAATCATGTTCAGTATTTTCTTCTGCTATAAATTCAGTTGGTGTATCTATTCCTTGATATTGATATATTTCTTCTATATCACCAATTAAATTAATTTTTCCAAGTTCAGGATAAGAATTACCACCACCACTAAATTGTTTCTTTTTATTGTTATAGTAAATAGTTCCAATATTTAAAATATTTTTATTTTGTATTTGTTCTCCATAAGTCATGGAATCAACATTTAACAATTCAAATTCGTTAAAAACATTATTTAAATAAATTTTAATTACTTTATAAAATTTCATAAAGTTATTTTCTGTTGAATATTGATAACTGATTTTAATAAAATATCATTTAAATATTTCTATATTATTATTTTCAACTTTTTTTCATAAGGGACTAGTTTCAATATTAAATCAATTATTTTTAACATCATTAATATTTTCGTTTGTTTTAATTAATTCACTATTTAATTTGGTAATTTCATTTTCATTTGTAGTAATTCGTTTTTGTTGTTTAGCAGAAAAATCACAAGTTGGTGCATGTGTATAATCACCAATTTGTGGATTGTTTTGTAAAACATCAGGTGGTAATGTTCCAATTTCATTAGGTCAATCTAAAATCATAGTTTCAGTTTTTGAGTCATATTCTGTTGCAACATAACCTTTATTTATTAAATTTGTAACTGGTCCCCTATATGTTTCATTTTTATTACCATTAATGGTATCATCATATAATTTTATTTGCTTTGATAATGTAAATTCTTTTTGTTCTTGAATTAATTCATTAACTTGGTTTCTAGTATAAAATGCTTTTAAGTCAATTTTTTCAACATCTATTTCATCATTATTATAATTTGAAAATATTTGTTTTAATTCTGTTAATCTTGCTCATATTTTCATTCTACTAGGTGCGAAATCTCAAATATTAATCGTAGGAGTACTACTTGCAATAAATTGATTACCATTATTAAATTGAATAGTAGCATCAACATTAAATTCAATTGGTGTACGATTAAATACTCAATGTTCAACCATAACATAAACCATATCTCTTAAAGTTTCTTTAATTAATTCATCTTTAAAACTATCAAAAGGAAATTTAGATAAAATAAAATCAAGATAAGCATTAATATCATTTTGAGCACGAATAGCAAATGTTTTAAATCAATCATCAACATTTGGTCATGTATTTATATATTGTCGTGGTGTTTCTGTAATTGTTCCAGTTAATGGATATCAGTTATTATAATTTTCTAAACTGACACCAGTTCAAAGTTTATTAATCATATTTTATCATTCCTTAAAAAATGCTTTTTTATAACGTTTGGTTTTTGATTTAGTCTTTCTATGTGATATATGTATAATTTCTTTTTGTAATTTTTTATTTCATTTTTTTACAACTTGATTATATGCAAATTTTTCTAAATGTCTTAACAATCCAGTACCAAATACAGTATTAACTGATAATTTTAAACCCACCCTTTTAAATGATTTATTGACATTATCAATAGGATTATTAATAACATTAACTACTTTATGATAAGTTCTAATTGTCCTTAATATTTGCCTATAAATTTTAAAACTATCTTTAATCATTTGTTGTACAACTGGTAGAGCAAAAGCAATACTTTTTAATCATTTATTTTGACTAACTCCATATCCAATATATCAACCGCTATATCATCTATATCAATGAAATGGATGTATTTGAATAACAAAAGTTTCTGCTTTGATAATACTATCAATAACTACAATTGGTTTATATTTAGGATTACGATGATAAATAGTAATTCCACATTTATCTAATGATAAAGGTTGAATTTTACAAGCCATAAATACTGGTGAATTTAATGGAATTAATTGTGCATGTTTAATTGCTTTCTTTTCAGCACTTGTAAATACATCAATTGTTTTTTCTTTTAATTTATTAATTTTTTCAAATGCTTGTTTTTCTAATTTTTCGAATTTCTCTTGTAATTTATAAATATTTATTCTTATTTTTTCAAAATATGAAGTATCTTTTCAAAATTTATTTAAACCTTTTTTAAAATAAAATTTAATATCAAAATATTTAAAAGTTTGATTTGCTTTTAATACTAATTTATGAATTGAACTATTTTTAAAATTAAATTTAATTGCATTAGCACGAATTTTTTGTAAATCTAAAATTAAAGATTTTCCATATCTATTTTCTGCATGTATTGTATGAACTAAATTTAATCAGTCATGTTGGTTCATTTTTAATACTTCTTTTAAATCAGTATTATATTTTTGTAAAAAATTGTTTGCTTTATCAATATCTTTAATTTTAAATTTAGGAGTTAACTGTGGACTTAACTTTATTAATTCATTTTGTAATAATAAATAATTTTTTAATTCTTGTACTTCTAATTTTGCAAAATTATTTTTATATTGTCTTTCAGCAACAAAACCTAAATTTTGTATTATTGTTTCGCGATTTGGAGCATGGTTATAATTAAATAAATAACGTTTATTTCCAATAATTTTATCTGTTAAAATTTCTTTTCCACTTACTTGACTAATGATTTCTTGTAAATTTTTTGCTTTTTTAATGCCAATTTGTTCTAATGTTTTAGTTTTTTCTGCTAAACTAATAAATTTAGTTGTACGATAACCACGACTAATTCTATTAAGTCCAGCAAATGCAGGTAATATATTAAAAAAAGTATTTAATGGTGTAACATTTCCTTTTAAATAATCATAAACTTGATTAATAGTAAAATCAGTTAAAAACTCTACACCAACAGCACTAATACTAGCAAGTAAATCACTTGCACCTAAACCAAGTGCTAAACTTTCACTTAATCCACCAGTAAAAGGAGCAAGTGCTACTGCTATTACTTGTACACCAATCATTTCTAAAATTTCTCATCATCAACTTTTATGTTCTTGTTGTTGACTTGTTCTAGTATGTTTTGGTTTATTTATGTTTAAAAGTATTGCTGTACTAGTTGTACCAATTGGCATAATAATTATCCTTATTTAAGAGTTATTTTTATAGGATTTGTTGAACCTTGATAATTTTTATCAGTGTCATTAGTAGTGATTACTACATATAAATCTCCTGCTTTTTGGTTTTGATTACTTACATCCACTTGACCTTGGGCATCACTAAAATAATTAATAATTGGAGTTGTTAAATTTGGATTTAAATTATTTAGTTCAGTTGTATTTTTAATTGTTGTATCTAATAATTTATTCTTTTTAGTAGTATCAGCAGTAATATTAGTTGTTAATGTTGTAATTTCTTCACTTAAATATTTTTTATTAACAATACCACATAACATTCATCTTGATTCTGTTTCTGAGTTTGACATATAAGGAATAGATTCTCCTGTTACTTGTCCACCAACTAAATATCTTTTTGGAACTTTACCATCTTTAATATCTTCAACATATATACTAGTTTGTTGTAACATATATCTTTTCATTGCTTTTGGTGTTGCTAAAACAAAATTCATAATTTGATTTTTATTTTCAGTATTTTTAAATGTCATATAATCATCCATAACAATTTGACATAATACACCTTTAATATATAAATTTGTTCCATTTAATCTTAATTGTTGTGCTAGTTGATTATCAGTAATTAAACCTTTATTATCTGCTAAATAAACTAAAGTATCATAAAGACTATTTGTTATAAAAAATTTACAATTATTACTATTTCTTAATTGAAATAAAGTATTTCATGCTGATAACATTGATTTTAAATATCCTACTGGTGTTGTATCAGTAATGATTACTTTTTTGGCAGATTTAGCAATTGTATTTGTATCATTATTTGCTAAATAATCTGCTAAATCATTAGCAACTTCATATTGCATACTTTCTAGTAAATTTTGCCCATTATCTGCAAATAAATCAACTTCACCAATCATTTCTCCTGTACTAGCTTCTTTTGTAATTTCTTTAATAATTTTATCAGTATCAACATAACCAACTTCTAATCCTTTACTTTTATCATTTCAATGAAGTATTTTGAATGTTGGGTCTTTTGGTTTTTTAACTATAAATTCAATTTTTGTAGAATTAACCATTTCAATTGGAAAAAAACTTGCTCATGGACTATTTGATTGTTTATAAAATTCTATAAATTCAGGTGTTTCTACTAATTTTGTAGTATTATCTAAATTTTGTTTAAATGGCACTGGATTTGGCATTTTAAATTTTCCTTTCTTTTATAAATTATTTTTCTTTTTATAATCTAATAAACTACTTTTTATTGAAGTTTCTTGATTTGTTAATATTGTTTCTTGTTTACCACCTGTATTAATTGGTTCTTTAAATAGTGGTTGTTCTTTAATCATTTTTTTAATAGTTTCTTCAATTTTTGAATTTTCTATATTACTTGTTTTAAATTTTAAAAATTCATAAAATTCTTTTTTAACTTGATATTTTTTAAATATATTAATTATTTCTTTTTCTTTAATTTCTTGATTAAGTTTATTTAACTTATTTTCTAATTCAACAATCTTAATTTCTTGCTCTTGTTGTAAATTATTATTTTCAATTAAAGGTTCAGTATTTTGTTCAACATTAGTTTCATTTTCTAACATTTAAATCACACCTTTATTATTTATTTTCTTTTCCATTAATTTTTTCATTAAGTTTTGCTAATTTTTTTTGATGTTTCATCACTTTATTATTTCTTCTAATATGTTTTGGAGTTGTAATAAATCTTTTAAATCAAACAATTAATTCTCTACAAATTAATGTTCCTACACTTGTTCCAATAATAATTAATTCATGTAAAAATTCTTTCATTTTCAATTATTTCCTTTCAATTATTTATTTTTAATTATTCGTCAAATTGACCATTATTAATTCTTTCAATCATTGATTTTGAATTACTTATAATAGTTACCAATAAAGATATTTCTTTATTTAATTGTTCCATTCTTTCTTTATATGTCTGAATTTCATTGTTATAATATTCAATCAATTTTTCTTTATTCATTAGTTATCATCTCCTTTATAAACTATCATATGTAGTTGGTCTTTCATATAAAACATCACTACTTCCACTATTATTACTAATAGCATCACTATTAATTAATCTTCTTGTTTCATTTGTAAATGATGTTTCTTGCATTTCTTGATTATAATTTGTAGTTTCCATAGGTAATAAATTATGTATAATTTCACTTGCACCAGCAACTATTGTTGGTACTGCATAAGCATTATTAAAATCATTATTTATACCCATAGCTACACCACTTGAAATTAGACATCCACTAGTTGCCATATTACATATTTTTCTTATTACTTCAAATCTATTAGGTATTAGTTCACTTAACCCACCAATTAGATTTGATATACCATAAGTACTTAAACTAATATATGTATCTCAATCCATTTGTTGTTTATTATCATTAGTTAATCATAATGGTCATGGTGGTGTTTCTGTGGTAGTAGTTGTTAATCAAGGTGGTGGTTCAGGATTAGGATTGATTTTTGTAAATTTTGCATAATTAATTAAACCAATAGTTCCTAAACCTAATAATATTTTTTTTACTTGAATTTAATATTTTCTTTTTAGTACTTGGCATTTGATTTAAGTTTCATATATCAATTCCTAACTTTTTACTAAATAATAAAGCATTAATACTTCCTAATACTGGATTACCAATAATTTGACCATAATAAGCACTTGTACCAATCATTGCTGATAATGGACTTATTCCAATTCTTATTATTTTTAATAAAGTATAGTTATTTGATTGTACATTCGTGTCATTTGGCATTTTCATTTACTCCTTCATTTTTTGGTTTAATAAACACTTCAACTCAACCTGTATAGTGAACGTTATCACCAACTAAAATAGCAGTATTTGCATGTGGTTGAGAAACAACTAAATATTCAGCAATAACATTAGGATATTTTCATAAAATAATTGTTTTTATATCATTACTATCTGTTAAATCTTTGGGATTTGGTGAAAATATTTCTATTTTATCTTGACCAAATAAATCTGTTAATTTAGTCATTATCAAATTCACCTTTTTCTATTTTTTCAATTAATAAATTTAAAATATTTTTGTCCAAATCAGAGTTTGTATAATTAATTTTTTTAGTTCATTTAATTATATCTTTCATATATTTAAGTAATTTTTCTTTATTCATTATTTATTCTCCTTATTTAAATAATATCAACCAATTAATAAACTATCTGCTTCATCATGATTTGATATTTTTATATTTCAATTATTTTCTTTAATAATTTCTTCAGCAACATATATACTTAGTTCTTTATCTCAAGGTCTTAATCAAAAAATAGGTGGGTCATAACGTTCATATCATTTCTTTCATTCACTTGGACTTATTAACATATCTTTTGTTAATAATTTATTAAATTGTCCTGCAATAAAACCACGTAAATGTTCTTGATTTTCATAACCAATACCATTTTTTGAATTAAAAGTACCACGTTCAATAATTAAATCCAATTCATTATCATTAACTTTTATATCTCAATAAAATTTTCTTTGTCCATCATATTCTTTTAAATTATAACTTTTAACAAATATTGGTTTTCAATTTCAAAAATCATATTTATCATGTAAATAAACTTTTTTTCATAAAGTAAATCCAGTATTTTTAATACTTGGGTCAATTGAAAGTAAATAATTAGTCATTATCAAATCACCGGTCTTTAATTCTGGTTTTAATTGGTTTATAAACTTCTTCATAATATCCGTTTAAGCGATATGTGTTTTTAAGATATTGCATAAATCTTTCTTTATTAATACAATTTTTATGTCTTGATTTATTAATTTCATCAACTTTATTTCTATGTTCTTTATCACCTTGATAACAATGTTCACATACATTTTCTCAGCAGTTTTTTTCGCAAGTAAATAAATCATGTTTTTTATCACATACACAACAATCTTCACAACATACTTCTTTATTCATTATTTATTCTCCTTTCTATTATTTCTTTCTTGCTTTATTAAGAAATTTATTGAAATAATTTGATTATCACCATCACCTAATTTTTTTAAAAGATATTCATATCTTTTCTTAAAATCTTCACTATCAATATCTCTATCTTGGTAAATTATTTTTTTCAATTTTTTTATTTTATACAAGGTTTTTGGAGAATATATTTCTCCATGCATGCAAAGAAAACATTTCATTATTTATTCTCCTTATTTTCAATTTGATTAGCAATTTCACTTAATATTTTTAATACTTTATATTCATTTTTTAATTCTTTAATAATAAATATTAAAAATATTATTAGTGTTATACTTGTTATTAATATTGGTGCTATTAATAAAATTTCTCATCATATCATTTTTTACTCTTTTCATTTTTTAAATCATTTAACATTAATTGAACAAAATACACGATTTTTAGGAATGTTTAAAGTATTAAAAATTTGACCAGTGACAATAATTTCATCGTTTTTGTTTAATAAAATACATCGGTTATAAAATTTTGGATTATTAAAAATTAAAGTAACATAGTTTAAACCATTTCATTGACCACGAACACTATAATATAATTCTTTATTACCTTTTTCGTAATATTTTGCTTCAATAGTGTTACTTAGTTTTACTGTTAATTTGACATAATTGGCTTTATCTTTCATTTTTATAATTCCTTAAATAGTATTGAATGTGTTTATATGCATCTTGTTCATGTTTTTTTAATTTTATATTTCCTTTATAATTTGTTATTTTATTTTTATTTTTTGGTTGGTTTTCTAGATAATCTCAGTTGAAAACATCTTGTACTAATACCATTAATGAACCAATAATTTTAGGAGTTGCTAATGGATTAGTTAATAATTGTTTTGAACTTAAAAAGAAATTTTCTACAATAACTAATATTTTGTTTTCAAAAAATTGTTCTTTGATTATTGATAATATTCTTTTATAACGATTTTTACTTTCAAAAACATGTGTTGTGTTGAATGTTTCTGTATAAATAATCCTATTTGTTTCATTTGAATATATAACAATTCCATTATTACCAATACCAGCGGGGTCAATCCCAATAATTAAGTCATATTGCATTATTAATCAAATTCACCATTTTTAATTTTTTGATTTAATTGAGATATAAGATTTAATCTTCCATTAAAACAACTTTTTCAAAGTTTAGTTACTTTTTCATCGTCTCTCATTTCTTTATTTCATTCTCATTCATCTTTAAGATATTCAAGTATTTTTTCTTTATTCATATTTATACCTCCTACTTAACCTAATATTTAAAATACAGTCATAACAAATTGCTTTACTATTTTTATCTCTTAAAAAATATTTTCTTGTTTTTATATCATTAGTATTAAAGAATAAATAATCTAATTTATTTTGTTTACATGTTCAACAAAAATACTTTTTCATTATGAGTTGAAATTTCCTTATAAGAAGTAACTATATAATTAATTGGTAAATCATCATGTTTATATGGATTATTTATTTTAAAACCTTTTCTGTTTTCTTCTCACGTAATGTTATATTTAAAACAAGGATTAGTAATTTTAGTTTTGTTATCTGTTATTTCACCCATAAATCAACTATTATGCTGTTCATAAAATGTTAATTGTTCAAGTTTTATATCATTAAGATAATATTCTTTTGGAGCAGTTGGTTTATTAACAGTTATTTTTTGGTCTTTAATATATGGTTCTAATAACTTTATTAATTCATTACCACTTAATTCTTTTTTAATATTTTCTAAATTAAAAACTCAATATGTGCAACTGTTATCAACAATAAAAGAATTATTTTTAATCATTCATTTTGGAAGAGATAATTTATATTCAACATAATCAATAAGAATAGATTGTGGTTTATCTTTAACAATTTGTTCTTTTTTAAATTCTATTTGCATAATAATCCTTTCCTAATATGTTCTGTTGCTTCTAGCATAAAGAACATATATTTTTATTCTTAGATTATTAATAATACTACTATTTGTTTTATTCATTCCAGCAATTCTGGGCTCAAAAATAAATTGTGAAATTTTAAAAAACATTGAGGCATTCGGTTCAATTAAAATATTAATTTGCTAAACGCAAATTAAATAAATATTGAATCGAATGCCTCAATGTTTTTTACAAGTTTGAAATTTATTTTCTCGCCCAAAAATTTTTCAAAAAAAAATAAAAAATAAAACCAACACTTGCTCACTTGGTAGTGGCAAGGTTGGTTAAATAAAGAATAATAGTTGGTCCCCACTCCGGGTCTATATATACTAGTTTCCAATTCGCTCCCACCCCAAGAATTACCATTTCTGGTTAGTATATTTTATTAGGTATCACTCCACTTTTTATTTATCCATGCAAGTCCACATGCTAGCTACTATTTTTAACAACTATGTTGTAGTTCACTTTTTTATTTCCCTAACACGTGTTGATAATAGTGCTAAAGACGGTTATTAAAAATTTTAAAATTTTACAATTACAAAAAAAGACAAGAATTTTATTCTCGTCTTTTGTCATTTATTTTTTAATTTAATAGTTTAAAAAAGAAAGGAGTTATTTTTAAAAATTTTTATTTATCGACATCTTCGGTACGCTCCCAAATTTTGCCACGATCAAAAGTAATAGTTTTAACAATGTTTTTAGGAAGAATTGATAAATAATAACTGACATTTTTATTAATAACTTTAGTAGTTCTGTTTTTAACTAATATTGCTAAAGTCAATCGTGATACTCTTTCAACTAAAGTTATTAAACATGATTTGCTTTTACCTCGTGATGATACTATAGTATCTCCTTCTCAATGACCAAGTGTTATACGATCATTAACATTTATATCTCGTTCTTTAATTGATTTACCATTAAACTTGCCACGATTTTCTTTAGATTTTCGTTTTTTAACTTTTCTTCTTAAATTTTTACTAGTAACTTTATCAAGCATTCCAAAATAAATTCCAGTATAAATTGTTTTAAAACTAATAACTCACTCTTTATGAAAATTTTTAATTCTGCCATAAATTTGTTCAGGTGATCAACCTAATAGTAATTTTTGTTGTACATATTTTACTAAATTCTTATTTTTAAACTTATGCAAACTAATATGTGATTGTTTTCGATTTTCAGCTTTATTTTGTGCAATTAATGAAAAATAATGATTATTATCTTTATTTCTATTAATTTCTCGAATAATAGTACTAATACTTCGATTAAGATTTTTAGCTATTTCACTAATTTTAAATTTAAATTTCAATTGATTCTCAATATAAATCCTTTCATCTATGCCAAGATGTTTATAACTCATATAAAAACTCCTTACTTTTTTCTAAACTAAATTTAGCATTATGAAATTTTTATATGATAATTTTTTGCAATTTTATTTACTTGCACTTACAAGTATAATTCAGCTATCTTTAAAATCAATTTTAAGGCATCAAATTTGCTGCTCGACAAACGATTTAAAATTTTATATAGTTAAGTATTCACAAAAATAATCTTTTATAAAAATAATTTTATCTAATTTTAATTTGGTATTATTAGTATCCATCTCTTCAAGGATGGTTTTTATTTGGTATATAAACCTTTTTAGTTTTTATCAACTCTTCTTTGATAATTGGTTTTGGTGCTATTTCTTTTAATTCATATATTTGATGATTATAACTAAGAT
The DNA here is from genome assembly GCF_964030795.1 of Spiroplasma endosymbiont of Nomada ruficornis. NCBI lineage: Bacteria > Bacillati > Mycoplasmatota > Mollicutes > Entomoplasmatales > Spiroplasmataceae > Spiroplasma > Spiroplasma endosymbiont of Nomada ruficornis. The sequence goes on from NZ_OZ034962.1 coordinate 824,024, forward strand.
ATAACTCATTAATAAACGATTTAAGTACAATTACATCAGTTCTAGGTTGTATGTATTGAACTTTGCTATTTTTATAAGGAAAATACTTTTTACCATAATATGTTATAGTTGAACCACTATCCGTTTTTCTTTTAGAAAATCTTGAAAGATAAATATTTATTTCTTCTTGGTTTGGAGCTTTAATCATAGCAGATTTATTATTATCAATAGGTAAGGCAAATTGCTTATTAAAAATACTTATATATATTTTAAGAAATTGATTAGCTTCTTCTAAATTTTTAATTTTATTAAGTCTAAGTTCACTAATTAAGCGACTTTGAAGTGTTCCAAATAAGCGTTCGATTCTACCCTTAGCTTGTGGCATGGAAGTTCTAATAATTTCAACACCTAAATCATTACAATACTTTTGGAATTGAGTATAAGTATCATTTTCCGTGTTTATTTTGCAAGCATCGATTTGTTTTTTATATCCAAAAACTGTTCTATTATCAGTATAAAATGTTTTTGGTATGCCATATTTAGTTAAAATTTGATAAAAAACATTATAATAACCATCTAATGTTTCTTGATGATCAAATCATAGTCCGACAATATTGCCTGTAGCATCATCAATTGCAGCATGTAAAAAAGCTTTTGGTTTATCCTTACCAAATCAATGATGATTACTTGCATCATTTGAATTAATTCACCAAAATTTGTTCTTCGGTTTCTTGTAGGATGCAAGTTATTTTTCTTATTTTTATGTCTTTTTGGTGAAGTAATTTTTTCTTTAATTAATATAGTATAAAGTGTACTATATGAAATTTTAATTTTTTCTTCATTGTTTAATTTCTCATGAAAATGTTGAAAATTAAAATTATAATATTTGGTTTTATATAAATTTATAATCTTAATTTTGATTTCAAAATTTGTTGTTTTATTAGAAATTTTATTTCGGGATTTATGAATAAAACCAACTTTACCTTCTCTATTGAAAATTTGAATTAATTGGTTAATTCTTCTAATAGTTAGGTTAAGTTTATTCTTAGCTTGATGTTTAGATAATTTATTAATAATAATGTCATTTATAATATTAAACTTATATTTTTCTTTCATAGTCATGCTTCTTTCCATATTTATCACCAAGTATATTTAACTTTACTTTTGGGAAATTTTTGCTCGATAACTAATAGGAAATTATCACTAAATAATGACAATAATAAATTATATATTGCAAAAGTTTTAAAATATGTTAGTATTAACAAAAATATTTATTTAATATAAGTTTTAATTTAACTCATTACTTTAATTTTAAGGTAAATGAGTTTTTTTGTTAGGAGAAATATAAAATGGCACTTAAAAATGAATTTTTAAAAAATGAAAAAAACTCACAAAGTAATACTGATAATGATATTATTAGATATGATAGGGATTTTGATTATTTAATTAATAAAGGTGTTCCCTTAGATATGCAAAATCAAAATAAAGAAACATTATTACATATCGCTGTTTGAAAAGGGCAAATAAGAAGTGTTAAAAAGCTGATTTCACTTGGTGCAAAATTAGATATTGAAGATATAGATGGTAATACCCCTTTACATTTGGCAGTTATAAAACAAGATATTGAAATGGTAAAACTACTCATTAAAGCAAGTGGTATTAATACTAGTATAGATATTAAAAATAAAAATGGTGATACTCCTTTAGAAATTGGCGAAAAGAAGGATCATAAAGAAATAGTATTTATAATTTCTTTATTATTATCATTATTTAGTTTTGAAAATATAAATAGTGCTAATAGAGAATTATATAAGCAATTTACAAGTAAATTAGAGGAACTTGAAAAATTAGAATATTCAATTTTTGTTAGAAATTCATTCAATAATGAATTTAAAAGTTGTATTGATAACTTATCAAAATTAGAAAAAGACATTGATGCTTTAGTAATTGAACGTAAAGCATTAGAAAATGCAAGAAAAAGTAGAAAATGATTAAACATTTTAACATTTGGTTTTTACAAGAGAAAAATTACTAAAAAATTAATTAATTATTTTGAAATTAACTTTAAAAAAGTTGTGCAATTATCAACAGAAAGAGATAAGATAAAAAATCATATTCAAGAACTTGCAAGAATGATTGATAAAGAAAAAAAATTACGAACAGAAAATGAAGTATTAAGAAATGAAACTAAACAATTAAAAAAAGAGTTACAAAGTAAGGAAAAAAAATTGCAAGATATGAACGAAAAATCTGAAAAAATAAAGCAAAAAATAGATAAAAATAAGACTAAGATTAAAGAATTGGAACAAATTTTAGAAAAAAATGAAGAGAGAATTAAAGAATTAGATTTTGAAAATAACGAATATAAAAAAGTTCAAAATGAACGTAATGAAAAAAATGTTAGTAAGTTTACAACTTTAGATAATATGCTAAGAGCCAAGGAACAAGAAATTGATTTTTTTAAAGAAAAAATTAGTATTTTAATAAGAGAAAATGCAATTTTAGAAAAAAAACTAAGAAATGTAAGTTTTGATGATTCCGGTATTGATTTAGATGAAGAAGTTAGTCCTTTTGACGCAAATAAAGTGAATAAAAATGAACCATTAGCATCATCAAGTACAGCTTCTGAAAAGAAATTAGTTGCATAATTTAAATAAAAAACACTTTCAAGGGTGTTTTTTATTTTTATACTTTGAATCTGTTTTTTTGTTTGTACTTATATACAAAATTTTTTCATTTTATATAATCGTCCTTCTCTGCCACTATCAGGTCCAAGTCTTGTTCCAATAAAAATGCTAAATTGTAAAGGTAAGTGCAACTAAATTATTTTTCTATCCAAATATTCGATTGGTGAAAGATAATTTAGTATTTTTCTCGGTCTTGGATTTAAAGACAATATAAATTTATGAACTTAATTTTTATTAGTTTTTGAAAAAATAAATTTTTTAGGAAATTTTTCTCTAATTAAACCATTAGTATTTTCATTAGTACCTCTTTGTCAAGGTGAATATGGATTGGCAAAATAAATTTTTACATCTAAATTTTTTTCAAGTTGTTGTCAATTTGAAAATTCTTTGCCACGATCAAAAGTAATAGTTTTAACAATGTTTTTAGGAAGAATTGATAAATAATAACTGACATTTTTATTAATAACTTTAGTAGTTCTGTTTTTAACTAATATTGCTAAAGTAAATCGTGATACTCTTTCAACTAAAGTTATTAAACATGATTTGCTTTTACCTCGTGATGATACTATAGTATCTCCTTCTCAATGACCAAGTGTTATACGATCATTAACATTTATATCTCGTTCTTTAATTGATTTACCATTAAACTTGCCACGATTTTCTTTAGATTTTCGTTTTTTACCTTTTCTTCTTAAATTTTTACTAGTAACTTTATCAAGCATTCCAAAATAAATTCAAGTATAAATTGTTTTAAAACTAATAACTCACTCTTTATGAAAATTTTTAATTCTGCCATAAATTTGTTCAGGTGATCAACCTAATAGTAATTTTTGTTGTACATATTTTACTAAATTCTTATTTTTAAACTTATGAAAACTAATATGTGATTGTTTTCGATTTTCAGCTTTATTTTGTGCAATTAATGAAAAATAATGATTATTATCTTTATTTCTATTAATTTCTCGAATAATAGTACTAATACTTCGATTAAGATTTAGCTATTTCACTAATTTTAAATTTAAATTTAAATTGATTCTCAATATAAATCCTTTCATCTATGCCAAGATGTTTATAACTCATATAAAAACGCCTTACTTTTTTCTAAACTAAATTTAGCATTATGAAATTTTTATATGAGAATTTTTTGCAATTTTATTTACTTGCACTTACAAGTATAATTCAGCTAATAATGAAAATCTTTTAAAAGTTTTTCATAACTAAAAAGTTTTTCATTATTATTAACTTCAGTTTTAACTTTTTCAAAAAATAATTTTTTTGATTTATGTTTTTTTGAAAAATAACAATTTAGTTTATTTTTAGATTTTTTTGGACAATCTTCTATATTTTCTTCAAACAAATTTATTTCTTTGAAAAGATCAAAGTTTTTTTTCAATTTTTCAGTTTTAACTTTATCTTGACATTTATCAAGTAATTTTTTAAACTTTAAAGGATTTGAAACTACATTTGAAAAACTTTCAACGATTGCATAGTTATTTATTACATTTTCATAAATTCTTGGAGTAGAATTTTGTTCATTAATTAAAGTTTTGTAATCATTATCATTAAAATCACAATTTTTTTTTGCTTTTTTAATAAAATCATCAGTTAAAAGTATTAATAAACCATTTTTTCCCCTTCGATGAAGACTACCATATATTGATAATGAAGATGCCATTTCTCAATCAATATGTTTTCTACATTTTGTATGTTTTCCTAAAATAACTACAGTAGTATCTGAATCTTTTAAATACTCTTCTCTAATAGTTTTAAATATCTTTTTAGGAGGCAATTGCGGATCAATATCACCTAGTTTTACAGATACGTCTTTCACTTCAAAATATTCTCCATAACATTGCGAAATTAATTCTGATAATTCATCCTTTGCTTTTTGTTCTCTTAAATGATGATATGAAATAAAAATTTTTAACATTATTCATTAACCTCTTTTTTAAAATTTTAAAAATATTTTTTATAAACTTTAATAAGTTTATACTTTATTATAAAATAATACTCACTAAAAGTAATATTTTTAACTTTTAAGTTTTATAAAATCTTATTATTAAAATAAAGTAAATATTATACAAATTTCAAGTAATTACTAGTATAATGATTTAAGAATAAAAAAGAATAATTAGTACAAATAAAACTTGTTATTTTAAAGGAGAATAATATACATGAATAAAAACTATAAAGATACATTATTAATTCCTCAAACTAACTTTGAAATGCGTGCTAATTTAACTATAAAAGAACCACAACTACAAAAATATTGACAAGACCAAAAAATATATCAACAACTAATTAACAAAAATAAAAAATCTACGAAAACTTTTATTCTTCATGATGGACCTCCATATGCTAATGGTGATCTACATTTAGGACATGCATTAAATAAAATTTTAAAAGATATTATTGTTCGCTATTATAATAGTAGCAATTATTATGCACCCTATATTGCAGGTTGAGATACGCATGGTTTACCTATTGAAACAGCAGTTACTAACTCGGGAATTAATCGTAAAACAATAGCAGTATCAGATTTTAGAAAACAATGTCAAAAATATGCAGAACTGCAAGTTGCTAATCAAATTAATCAATTTAAAACATTAGGATTATTAACAGATTTTGAAGATCATTATGTTACTTATGATAAAAAATATGAATCTGAACAAATTAAAGTTTTTGCTAAAATGGTAGAAAAAAAACTAGTATATCGTAATTTATATCCTGTATATTGATCACCATCAAGCGAAAGTGCCTTAGCTGAAGTTGAAGTTGAATATTTAACAAAAACTAGTGCTGCTATTTATGTTGCCTTTTTACTAAATGATGAAAAAAAAATATTTAACTTACCTACCTCACTAATAATTTGAACAACAACACCATGAACCATTCCTAGCAATCAAATGTTAGCAGTAAATGAAGAATTTACATATAGTATTATTAAAACTAATGAACAACAATATATTATTGCACAACCATTGATGGATTCTTTTACTAAAGCAAACAACATCACCGATTTTATAATTGTTAAAACAATTTCTGGTAAAGATTTAATTGGATTAACAGCATTACATCCATTATATCAAAGAAAAACTCCAATCGTTCATGGTTCTCATGTTACTATAAATGATGGAACTGGAATTGTTCACACTGCTCCAGCGTTTGGTGAAGAAGATTTTGATTTAGGATTAAAACATAATATCAAAATTCTTTGTCCAATTAATGATCAAGGTCAATTTACAGCAGAAATCAATGATGAACAATTAGTCAATAAATTTTATGATGATACTAATAAAATTATTGTTGAGCGCTTAAAAAATAATGGTACATTAATTGGTATGAAATGATTTAAACATCAATATCCACATGATTGACGAACTAAAAAACCCGTTATTTATCGTGCCACTTTACAATGATTTATAGCTATTGAAAAAATCAAACCATTACTTACTAAAAATATTAATAAAGTAAATTTTGTTCCTGAATGAGCAAAAAAAAGAATGTTATTAATGACAAATAATCGCTATGATTGATGCATTTCTCGTCAACGTGCTTGAGGATTACCAATTCCAATTTTTTACACCGAAAAAAAAGAACCAATCATGGATATAAACCTTATTAATCATGTTGCTGATTTATTTGCTAAACATGGTTCAAATATTTGATTCGAAAAAGAAGCAAAAGATTTATTACCACCTAAATATCAACATAAAGATAGTCCAAATGGTATTTTTTATAAAGAACAAGACATCATGGATGTTTGATATGATAGTGGCGTTTCCCACTTAGCAGTTATTAAAAATAATAATTTACCTTGACCAGCAGATTTATATTTGGAGGGTAATGATCAATTTCGTGGTTGATTTAATTCAAGTTTAACAACAGGAACTATTACTAATAATAGTAGTCCCTATAAAAACTTGCTGGCACATGGTTTTGTAACTGACGCTAAAGGCAATAAAATGTCAAAATCAATTGGTAATGTTATTAGTGTTAAATCAATTTGTGATACTAATGGTGCTGATATTTTACGATTATGAGTAGCCAGTGTTGATTTTACTGATGATACAAGAATTGGTACTGAAATTTTAAAACAAGTTAGTGAAAACTATCGTAAAATCAGAAATATTTTTCGTTTCTTACTAGGTAATTTATTTGATTTAGATATCAAAACTATTGAAAATAAAACAGAAGAAGAAATTATTAATAGTTTATCAGAAGTTGATCAATATATTTTAAATAAATTAAACGGATTAGTGACTAAAATTAATGAAAATTATCAAACTTATCAATTTAATACTATCTATCATTTAATTTTAAATTTTGTTACTAATGATTTGTCTGCTTTTTATTGTGATTTTACTAAAGATATTTTATATGTTAATAGCAAAAATGATATTAGAAGAAAACAAGTACAAATGACAATATTTTTAATAGTAAAAACTTTAATTGGTTTATTAGCCCCTATTTTACCACACACTACTGAAGAAGCATTCCAAAGTTTAACTAAAAAAGATTTAAACAAAAGCAGTGATTCTATTCATTTAAAAAAATTTCCACAACCATGAAATTTAAACAAACCAACAAAACTAATGGAAAAATGAGAATATTTTATTAACTTTAAAAATGAAGTTAATAAAGTTATTGAACAAGCTAAAAAAGACAAAATTGTTAAAACAGCCTTAGAAACAATAGTGACTATTATTTTTAAAGATAATCATAATATCTTATCAACAATTGATGAAAAAGAATTAGCACAATTATTAATTGTTAGTGAAGTTAATATTAATTATAATAATAGCAACGTTAATGACTGAACTATTAATGTTAAAACAAAAGAGGGTACTAAATGTCCTCGCTGTTGATTAATTGTTAATGAAACAAAAGAAGATGTTTGTAATCGTTGTTTTGAAGTGTTATCCTTAATAATGTAAATAACTAATATTAGTTTAGAAAGAAGTAATTATGGAATTTTCTTGATTAGCAATTAAAAATCATTTAAAAACACGTGATTGAAAATGATTAACTAAAATAATTTGTTTTTGTGCAATTATTATTCTAATTGTCACTGATCAAATGATAAAATTAGCAGTACAAAATGGAATAAAAGTTGGTGAAGAATATAAATTCATACCCGGATTTATTAATTTAAAATTTATTATTAATTATGGTTCTGCTTTTAGTTTTTTTCAAAATCAAAAAATCTTTCTAATAACTTTTGCTTTTCTAGTAGCAATTGCTAGTAGCACCTGACTATTATTTACTAAATCTATTAACAGAGCACTAGGTCTCAGTTTTGTTATTGCAGGAACAATCGGTAATTTAACCGATAGATTTTTACATAATGGTGGTGTTATTGACTTTTTATTATGACAACTATTCCCACCATATACTATTTTTAATACTGCGGATATATTTATTACCATTGGTATCACAATTATTATTCTACAAATAATTATTGGAACCATAATTAATGCCTATCAAGAAAAGTTTGGAGAACACAATAATGAAGTCAACAACGGAACATTCACAACAATCATCAATGATAGAAAATCAAAAGATGATAAAACTAACATATCATGAAAACAAAAATATCCGCATCGACAAATATTTAGCAATGGTATTAACAGAACATCATTATTCACGAAATTTTATCCAAAATTTAATCACTAATGGGCAAGTAATAGTTAATAATAAAACTATTTCATCAGCTAACTTATTATTAAAAAATAATGATGAAATAAATATTATTATTAAAAATGAAAAAGAGAACACTTTAAAAGCAACTGCAATTGATTTTGAAATAATTTATGAGGATAATGAAATTCTTGTTATTAACAAACCTAATAATTTGGTTGTCCACCCAGGAGCAGGTAATTGAGATAATACTTTAGTTAACGGATTATTATTCCAATCTAAAATTGAAAATATTGATGAAAATAATTTACGTCCAGGTATTGTTCATCGTATTGACAAACAAACGACAGGGTTATTATTAGTAGCTAAAAATAAAATTAGTCATCATATTTTAGCAGAACAATTACAAAAACATGAAATTAAACGAATTTATATTGCATTAGTTCATGGTACAATTAAAGGTAGATCAGGAACCATTAAAGCGCCTATTGCTAGAAGCAATAATAATCGTCTAAAAATGATGGTCAATGAACAAAATAGTAAGAAAGCAACTACTCATTTTACAGTTATTGAGCGATTTAAAGACTATACTTTAGTTCAATGTCAATTAGAAACTGGTCGAACACACCAAATTCGTGTTCATTTTGAGTGAATTGAACATCCAATTGTAAATGACCCTTTATACAGCAAGTGTAAATTGGAAAATGCTAATATTGGACAATACTTACATGCTAAAGTCATTACTTTTACTCATCCCACAACTAAAAAAGTTATGACTTTTGAATGTAATTTACCTGATTTTTTTGAAAATAAATTACAATTATTACGAAAGGAAAGTGTTAAATAATGGATGATAATATTCTAGATATTTTAGGTTTACAATTAGTTGATTATTTTATTAGTCATCAAGATTATCGACCATTTAATGTTCCTAAAGAATTAAAACTACATGTTAAAGGTGAAGTATATCTAACTAATAAAGATAGTAATACTTATCATATCATTAAAATTATTAAAGAAAATAATTTTAATCCTCACCATTTAAAAAATAAAGATGAAGTTTATGAAATTTTACATAAACAATTAGCAGATGAAGGTGTTAAAGATATTCGTTATTTAATGGTTATTTTAAATGATGATAACCAAAACGAAAATCGAATGTCACCAGCGGTTGATGTTATTATTGCTACTAGTGACAAAATTGTTCAAGAATTATCTAAATTTTATCCTAGTATTACTAAATTTATTAAGGTAGACTTACCCCAACTTGAAACTGAAACCGAAAATAATGAAGAGACTAATGAAGATAATAGTACTGGAACTTTAAGTGATAATTGAAAAAAAGTTAATTTTCAAAACCGTCGTTACTTAAGCGAAACATTAAAAAAATGTACTAATGCTAATTTGGCAGTTACCTGATTTCTTTTTATAATTCCTATTATTACACTTGTTGTTTTTCTAGTAATTATAAACCTTAGTCAAGATGATTGATTAGCATTAGATTATAAACAACAACATTTGCTTTTTGGTGCCAATTATCATAACTTAATATTTGGTGCTTATCAATATTGAAGGTGATTAATTTATCCATTTGCTGGTAATGATATAAATCCTTCAGCTCCTATTAATTTAATATTTTCACTTTGAATGTTTTATCGTGTTGGTAGATTTGTTGAAGGATTTTATGGATGATGAAAAGCAATTTTCATTTGAATTGGTGCAATGATTCTAACCGGTATTTTACAAAGTGTTGTTGATAATATTAATATCATGTCAGGATTTTGAGTTTTTCCTGTAATTTCATTAGGAGCAATGTTACCTTTCATTTGAAATTATAAATTATTTAAAACTCCAATTATGAGTCGTTTCTTTACAACTATTTTATTAATGTTAATATTTTGATTTATAACTGATCAACAAGTAGTGACATTATTATATTGAATGATTGCTTTTGTCACAGGATGATTATTTGCTTCTTTAATCGGATATCATAATCGTAAAATAACTGTGTATTATGCTTTTAGTCCAATGGCTATTGGTTCATTAGTATTATTTGCTGGTTTACTTTGAGGTTTAAATAATTATTATCCTGTTGATGATAATAATTATACTTTAGAAGTATTAAAACAATATCAAAAACTTGGTCTAATTAGTCAAAGTACTATTAATAGTATTATGCTTAATTACTTTCACATACAAGTATAAAAAAAAGTAGGATTTTTCCTACTTTTTTTTATAAATAAAATTCTATATTTTTAATGCATCAAATAAATACTTTTCTTCCTCTTTTGTAAGAAGATTAGTATTAATAACTATCTGTCTACTATTAATATCAATAATTTTAAAATCTATAGCAATATATGAATAATTATTAAAATTAATTTTTAATCTTTCCGATCATTCAATTATCATAAAATTATTCATCATTATTTCATAATATTCTTCTAAATGAGGATTAATTAAACGATAAGCATCCATATGAATTAAATTTCATTCATATTTAGTTTGATACTTATTTCAAATAATAAAAGTTGGTGAATTAATAATATTTTTAACTCCAAGTAAATTACCAATTAATTTAGTAATTTGCGTTTTACCACTACCAAGCGGACCATTTAATAATAAAATTAAATTTGGTTTAGCAATTTTAGCAATTATTTTAGCAAGAGTATTAGTGTCATCTAAATTTTTTAATATATATACATTTTTTTTCATAATAACCTTCTTTGATAATTATTTTATACTTTACAAACTATTATACAAAATAATAACTTATTTTCTCAATTATTATTTTTCTTATTTAAAAGTTATTACTGCTCATATGTTTCTTTTTTAACTACTACTTTTTCTTTACTTCTTACAAAAAATCATTGATAAAAACCAAAACCAGAATTACCAAGAGCAACAATTCACATTAATAAAAGATTTACATCCAAACGATTATGAGCAACTCCCGAATACATAGCTATTTGAAAAATATTAACAATTATTCAAAAAATTCATTGTTCACGAAAACGTAATAACATTAGTATTTGCGCAACAATACTTAAAGAATTAGTTAATGAATCTAGAATATGTGGTAAAACTTGTTGAAAAGTATTACCATCAAAATCATATTTCCCTAAAATTACACGTGAAAATTCAGGAATTTCAAAATAAAAAAATACTGATAAAACAATTGCAAAGTAAATAGTAACAATACTTGTTTTTAAATTTAAACGTTTAGAAATTATTTCTTGTTGTGAATCTAAATGAAATTTCCATAAACTATAGCCAATAAATTGAAAAGGCAAAAAGAAAAATAAATTCAACTGCATATCACCAACATAATCTCAAACTAAAGCAATACAACCATAAATAGTAACAGAAAAAAAGCCTCAAAAAAAATTAGAAATTTTACCAAATGAAATTAAAATTATACAAATAACATTAGTAAAAGCAGCAATACCATTTAAGAATAATAATACTTGCTGTCAAGGATGATAAACTTGACGATTTACAATAGTTCAAACCGAAGGATATAAATTAGGATTAATAAAATGATTCAAATCAAAAAATGTATTTCATAACATAAAAATCCCTAAACAAATAATAGCTACTTTAGCAGAAAATGGAATTTTATTAAGATCTTTGGGTATTGATAATAAAAATTCTTTTATATTTTTCTTTCTTTTTATAAATCTAAATTTTATATCTTTAAACATATTTTCTTCCTTTTAAATTTATTTATTTATGTTCACTATTGTATTATTCAATCGTAATTTTCCATAAATTGCCAATGTAAGTGCATCATTAACTTTATCTAGTTCACTCTCATTAATAAAAATACCATTAATACCATTTTCACCAATACTACCATCACCTTTACCAAAATAACTTAACTTTAAATCTAAATTCCAACTAGATAAATCAACAGCATAAAAATGTCATATTTTTATTGAAGTTTTATTAGCATAGTAACTACCAAGTCTATAAATACAATCAAGTTTTAAGCTTCTAATATTAATTCTGTCTCTTCTAAAATTTCATTCTTAACAGTTTCTAGTGATGATTTACCTAATTTACAACCACCTGTTAGAGTACTAAAAAATGATATCTTTTTATTTTCAAATAAAGGATTCTTTTCTTTCATTAATAAAATCAATATTGATTGTATTTATATACAAAAGGTAAAACTGCAACTCCTTCATTATTAGATCATGGTTCACTAACACCTGTCATAAAGCCATTAGTAATTAACTTTAAAAATTTGCCCATAATAAACCCCCTTTACTATAAGTAATATTATAACATTAACTTAAAATTCAATTTGAAATTTTATACTAACTAAAAATAAAATTTATCCCAAATATTAATGAAAAAAATCATAAATAATTCCCTACTAAGATAATAGTTAATATATAATTTATTTATTATATAAAAATAAATAGGAGGAACAATAATGATTTACACAATTAATAATTTATTTATTAATAGTAACGATAAAACTAAAAAAATACCAACACAAGTAACTGTTAACGGTTGGGTTCGTTCTAATCGAAATAGTAAAAAAGTTGGGTTTTTAGATTTAAACGATGGTTCTTCAATTAATAACTTACAAGTAGTATATGATCCAAATTTAGAAAATACTAACAATTTAACTAATGTTACTACTGGTAGTGCTGTTACTATTACTGGTAATTTAATTTTAACACCAAATGCGAAACAACCATTTGAACTAAAAGTAATTACTGCTACTGTCTACAACATATGCGCTAATGATTATCCAATCCAAAAAAAAGAACATACAAATGAATTTCTTCGTGAACATGCACACTTACGTGTTCGTACTAATACTTTCTTGTCATTATTTAGAATTCGTGATCAAGTATCATGATCTATTCATAATTTTTTTCATAATAATCAATTTATTTACCTACATAGTCCTCTTATTACAGCTAATGATGCTGAAGGTGCTGGTGAAAATTTTATTGTTACTACTATAACTAATGATAAATATGAAAAGGATTTTTTTGGGAAAAAAGCCTCATTAACTGTTAGTGGTCAGTTAAATGCTGAAGCCTACGCTCAATCTTTACAAAAAGTTTATACATTTGGACCAACATTTCGTGCTGAAAAATCTAATACTACACGTCACGCAGCAGAATTTTGAATGGTAGAACCAGAATTTACCTTTAGTAATCTACAATATAATATTATACTAGCCCAAAAACTAATAAAAACTGTTATTAGAGATGTTCTAAATAATTGTAATTCTGAATTAAAATTTTTAGAACAAAAACAAGAAACTAAAAATGAACAATCACTAATTGAAAAATTAGAAAAAATTGCCGATTTTAAATCTGATTTTAAAGTTATTACTTATACAGAAGTCATTGAATTACTTTTAAATGCGCAAAAAAAAGGAAAAAAATTTGAATTTAATGAAATTAAATGAGGAATTGATTTACAATCAGAACATGAAAGATATTTATGTGAAGAAATAACTAAACAACCAACTTTTGTTATTAACTATCCACAAACCATCAAAGCTTTTTACATGAAACTTAATCCAATTGATAGTAATTATCCACAACAAAAAACAGTGGCAGCTATGGATTTATTAGTGCCAGGGATTGGTGAATTAATTGGTGGTTCTGTTCGTGAAGATAATTATGAACAATTACTAAAAAATAAAACCCAATTCAAAATTGAGGGTAATGATCTACAATGATATTTTGATTTAAGAAAATATGGATATGCACCAAGTGCTGGTTTTGGTTTAGGTCTAGAAAGATTTTTAATGTTTATTACTGGTATTAATAATATTAGAGATGTTATTCCTTTTCCTCGTACACCAAATAACTTATTATTCTAAAATAATAATATTTTAATAATATCTTTTTAAATTAAACTTATAATGTTATTTAAAACTCCTATTACTACATTAAAATCCAACATAATATATAATTAATTTAGTATTAAATAATTATTAATAAGTGCTGAATTATACTTGTAAGTGCAAGTAAATAAAATTGCAAAAAATTCTCATATAAAAATTTCATAATGCTAAATTTAGTTTAGAAAAAAGTAAGGAGTTTTTATATGAGTTATAAACATCTTGGCATAGATGAAAGGATTTATATTGAGAATCAATTGAAATTTAAATTTAAAATTAGTGAAATAGCTAAAAATCTTAATCGAAGTAGTAGTACTATTATTCGAGAAATTAATAGAAATAAAGATAATAATCATTATTTTTCATTAATTGCACAAAATAAAGCTGAAAATCGAAAACAATCACATATTAGTTTTCATAAGTTTAAAAATAAGAATTTAGTAAAATATGTACAACAAAAATTACTATTAGGTTGATCACCTGAACAAATTTATGGCAGAATTAAAAATTTTCATAAAGAGTGAGTTATTAGTTTTAAAACAATTTATACTTGAATTTATTTTGGAATGCTTGATAAAGTTACTAGTAAAAATTTAAGAAGAAAAGGTAAAAAACGAAAATCTAAAGAAAATCGTGGCAAGTTTAATGGTAAATCAATTAAAGAACGAGATATAAATGTTAATGATCGTATAACACTTGGTCATTGAGAAGGAGATACTATAGTATCATCACGAGGTAAAAGCAAATCATGTTTAATAACTTTAGTTGAAAGAGTATCACGATTTACTTTAGCAATATTAGTTAAAAACAGAACTACTAAAGTTATTAATAAAAATGTCAGTTATTATTTATCAATTCTTCCTAAAAACATTGTTAAAACTATTACTTTTGATCGTGGCAAAGAATTTTCAAATTGACAACAACTTGAAAAAAATTTATATGTAAAAATTTATTTTGCCAATCCATATTCACCTTGACAAAGAGGTAATAATGAAAATACTAATGGTTTAATTAGAGAAAAATTTCCTAAAAAATTTATTTTTTCAAAAACTAATAAAAATGAAGTTCATAAATTTATATTGTCTTTAAATCAAAGACCGAGAAAAATATTAAATTATCTTTCACCAATCGAATATTTGGATAGAAAAATAATTTAGTTGCACTTACCTTTACAATTTAGCATATAATAAACAATTTCAATATAATTAATAGTATAGGTCTCATAAGATAAATGCCTTTAATTTAGGCGTTTATTTTGCATTTAAAAGCATACTTGTAAAAATAATCAAAAATAGTATAATTTATAAGTAAAATCAAGGAAAAAGGAGAAAAAAATGAAAACATTAGAATTGGAATATAATTGAGTTTTTAATTTTTTAAAATCTGCACAAATTAATAATGGTAATGAAGAAGTAATTAAAAATAAAGTTGAACTAGCAAAAACTACAATTAATGATATGAATAATGAAATAACAAAAATTAAAAAACAACCAAAAGTTAAAAATTTTTTTATTACACTTTTTAGTTTTGGGATTATTAACAAAAACAAAGAAAATAAAAAGAAAATTTTTGAAATTAATGAAAAAATAAAAAGATTAAATAAAGAAATTAACATATGAAATTTAATTTTTAAAAAAAGACAAAAAAATACTAATATTCAAAATCTAGTAAATCATATAAATAAAACGCCAAATAATGAACAAAATCATTATTATTCAAATAATCGTACAGTTTTATAAAATTTAACAAAGGAGTAATTTAATATGAAAACATGAATAAAAACAAATTTAAGTAAAATAACATTAGCATTAGCACTAACTGGTGCTACAACTGGAACAATAGGATTAATCATGGGGGGGTGCTTACCCATGAAAATAATTTCAAATATTCATATGAAAAACCAGACCATAGTATAGTTTTTGGTAAGTATCAAATTTGAGTTGATAAAACAACTTCATCAGATGTATTTTCACTATATTTTTCATCTGTTAAACAACATAAAGTTGATATAGAATGGGATGGTAAATATCCAAATGGATATTTTGATTGATAATTAAATTTCTAAATTTATATAAGAGATATTTTCATTATATTTATCGAATAAATTAATATTTTTTAAATCAATTTCTTGTTTCTCTGTTATTAAAATTAAATCATAATTTCCAGAACCAAATATTCCGCTAATTTCAATCCGATTTAAATTATTAATCGGATTTTCAATTTGTAATTCAAATTCAATATTATTATCAATTTGTGAAATTTCTTTATAAAATTCTAATTTAGAAAATAATTGAGATTTATTTGAACCATATAAATTTAAAACATTTTCAATTTTAATTTTATTAATAATTACTCTTGTAAAATATTTTCCATATTCTCCATTTCCTAATGTTCAATCAGCAGGAATTAATGACGGAATATTATTACTTTCTAATTCATTGGTAATAGATAATCAATTAAATTGATTATCATCTAGTTTAAATAATTCATTTTGACTAATATCATTATTTTTTAAATTAATATTATTAATATCTGTAAAATCAAAATATTTAGATTTTAATATTACCTTTACATCTTTAAATTCTCAAACTTTACCAGTATCTGTATGTATAGGATTTGATTTTAATTCAAAATAATAAGGTAATAAAATTTGCTAAATTGTAAAGGTAAGTGCAACTAAATTATTTTTCTATCCAAATATTCGATTGGTGAAAGATAATTTAGTATTTTTCTCGGTCTTTGATTTAAAGACAATATAAATTTATGAACTTCATTTTTATTAGTTTTTGAAAAAATAAATTTTTTAGGAAATTTTTCTCTAATTAAACCATTAGTATTTTCATTAGTACCTCTTTGTCAAGGTGAATATGGATTGGCAAAATAAATTTTTACATCTAAATTTTTTTCAAGTTGTTGTCAATTTGAAAATTCTTTGCCACGATCAAAAGTAATAGTTTTAACAATGTTTTTAGGAAGAATTGATAAATAATAACTGACATTTTTATTAATAACTTTAGTAGTTCTGTTTTTAACTAATATTGCTAAAGTAAATCGTGATACTCTTTCAACTAAAGTTATTAAACATGATTTGCTTTTACCTCGTGATGATACTATAGTATCTCCTTCTCAATGACCAAGTGTTATACGATCATTAACATTTATATCTCGTTCTTTAATTGATTTACCATTAAACTTGCCACGATTTTCTTTAGATTTTCGTTTTTTACCTTTTCTTCTTAAATTTTTACTAGTAACTTTATCAAGCATTCCAAAATAAATTCAAGTATAAATTGTTTTAAAACTAATAACTCACTCTTTATGAAAATTTTTAATTCTGCCATAAATTTGTTCAGGTGATCAACCTAATAGTAATTTTTGTTGTACATATTTTACTAAATTCTTATTTTTAAACTTATGAAAACTAATATGTGATTGTTTTCGATTTTCAGCTTTATTTTGTGCAATTAATGAAAAATAATGATTATTATCTTTATTTCTATTAATTTCTCGAATAATAGTACTAATACTTCGATTAAGATTTTTAGCTATTTCACTAATTTTAAATTTAAATTTCAATTGATTCTCAATATAAATCCTTTCATCTATGCCAAGATGTTTATAACTCATATAAAAACTCCTTACTTTTTTCTAAACTAAATTTAGCATTATGAAATTTTTATATGAGAATTTTTTGCAATTTTATTTACTTGCACTTACAATTATAATTCAGCACTTTTTTATTAATTTTAAAATTATTAAAAATAATATAGGAGTAGTTTATTATGGGTGTTGCTTTTATTTCAAAAGTTTTAGAACTATTTGGACAAATTTTTATGAAATTTTGAAATTTGCCAATGGCAGATTTAGGTTTTAATTTGGGAACTTTTGTTGTTTTTATTCTTTTAATAAAGTTTGCTATGTCAGTTTTTTTAAATATTGATATTCAGCCAATTTCTACATCGGGGACTGTAAAGCAAAGTTATAGAAATATTAAAGGCAGTTCAAAATTTGTTGGAAAGCAAATTGCTAAACAACATGAAAGAAAACGTTTAAGAAATAAGGCTAAGGGTGTTGAAAATAAAAAAGGGAAGTTTGTAGGTACTTAATTAGGAGTGATTTTGTGAATAGTATATTGCATTTAATTTTTATATTTTCTAGTAATGATATTGGTATATTTTTAAATCAAACTAATATTACTGATGAAGTTTATATTTTGTTTAATTTGACTTTTTGGTTGGTATTAGGTGTATTTTTTAATTTTATTTATCGTAGTATTAAATTTATTTTTAGGTCATTGTTTGGGTAGGTGTTAAGTATGAGTGTTTGAGATATTTACAATAAAATACATCAATGTATAGTTGATTATTGAACTATGTTTATAGGTAATCCAGTTGATGATTTTACTACTATTTTATGAAATTTAGTAGTTTATGGAACTCAGTTTTTTATTGGATTTATTATATTTTATGGTTTATGATGAGTTTTAAGATGTTTGTTTGGTAAATAATTATGTGATTTAAATTTGCTAAATTATTTTTTGTTGTAAATACTTCTGTTCAAGCACCAACTAGTTTAATTGCTTCAAATGACCCTAATGTTGTTAATTATGATATTACAAAAGAAATGGTTAAGCATGTTAAATACCATAGTTTTGATGATTGAGCAACAATTCCATGAAATTCTGCTTATTTTGATGTTGACCAACCAGATTTAAAATTAGTAAGTGGTGAATTTATAGGTAATAATGAAGGTTTATATACGTGTTATTATTATAGTGATACAGTTGGTGTTCCGTCACAAATGATA
This sequence comes from Spiroplasma endosymbiont of Nomada ruficornis, assembly GCF_964030795.1. Taxonomy (NCBI): domain Bacteria; kingdom Bacillati; phylum Mycoplasmatota; class Mollicutes; order Entomoplasmatales; family Spiroplasmataceae; genus Spiroplasma; species Spiroplasma endosymbiont of Nomada ruficornis. The sequence continues at coordinate 843,014 of NZ_OZ034962.1, forward strand.
GATATGGGAACTGGTATTTATACTTTTAATAGAAAACCATTAGATGAATTTTCACGTATTATGTTTAATCATAATTATGTTGCAAAGAATAATACTAATAATTTAAATTTTGTTAATACTGGTAAAAGTATTATAAATTTTCAAACACAATTAAATTTTGAAATTGATAAACCTTTAAGTTTTTATATTCAAGGTTTTATGTTTTATTTTGAATATGAATATTTTAAAACTTTTACTGCTAATTTTACTTTTAGTTTTTTAGATTATGTTGGTGATACAAAATATGTTTTTAAAGGTAAAGTTGATAATAATATTTATCAGCAAGATTTATATAATTTTGTTACTATGCCTATTCGTGTTCCAAATTTAAGACATTTAACAGTATTTTTTGATGTTCATGGTGAATCAACTAGACCAACTTTTTCACCACAGTTGAATTTTGGTCAAATCAATATTTTTTCAAGTGAAAATATAACGCCAGTGCCACCAAATAGTCCTTTTAATCCCGAATATGAAAGACCAAGTTGATATGCTGTTTTTGGACATTTACGTAATGCTTTTAGATGAGTACTTTATGGTGTTGTTGGTAAAGTTTTACCAGTTGAACCATTAAGACAGTTTCTTTTTACAACAGATAGTTTATTACGACATATTTTTTCAGATACTATTAGTACTGCTTTAAATGTTGATATTGTTAGTGGAATAGAAAATATTATACCTTTATGATTATTTGTTAGAGCAATTAGTTTAATTATAGGTTAGGAGTTTATTATGCCTTGATATGGTTATGTATTATTAGTTATAGGTTTGATTATAATTATTTATCCAATTCTTATAACTATTCGTAATGTTAAAATTTTAAAACGAGTTGGTAGTTATATTATTTCAGCACCTCCAAGGACTGGCAAATCTGCCCTTGCTTGTTGTTTAGCACAAACTCATAAGAAACGAGTAGTTAGTCCTTTCCCTATTAAGTTAAATACTGGTTATTCTTATTTGGTTAATTATAACGATGTTTTTACTTTTAATCAGTTAGCAAGTAATTATGCTTTTGAGGAACAAGATTTAATAATTTTAGATGAATTAGCATTAAAAATAAATTCTAATGATTTAGGAGTACAGTTTAAAAATCAACAAGAAAGTTTAGGACAATTTTGTAAGTTAATAGGTCACATGTTTAATGGTACAATGTATTTGATTGAACAACACCCTAATAGAATACCAGTACAAGCAAGAGAAAAAGTTGAGTATGTTGTTCAAGTTAAACGTATGCGTTTTTTGGGTTTTATTGTTATATTTAATCTTAATTTATATACTAATATTGAGGATTATAATAAAGTAGTATTTTCACGTCGTAGAACAAAGAAAATGATTAAAAGAGGTATTATGCCTCCAAGTTATAGTGGTGAAGCAATGGCTATGACTTTATTTTTTCCTAGACACTGGTTAAAAAGGTATAATTCACGTGCTTTACATTATGTGCATGAACTTAAAAGTGAATTGTCGCCTAAGAAATATCTTAAAGAAGCAAGTAGTATTGATATGAATTATAATGATATTAATTCTGCTGGTTTGGATAAATGAGATAATATTTTGAAGAAAAAAGAAAAAAATAAATAAAAAAATAGTATAATCAATAAATAAAAATTATAATAAATATAAGTTTTTAACTCATTATCTTTTTTAAAAGTAAATGGGTTTTTTATTTTGAAAGGAAGATATAATTATGAAAATAGAAAATAATTATAAGGAAAATCAAGATTTGAATAATAATTTAAATTTATTAGCAGATGTTGCTTGTAAACAAACATTATTGTTTTCAAAATGTGATGAAGTTAAAGAATTTGTTTTTGGAGAAATTAATAAATTAAAAGAATATGCAATATATTATAATAAAAATATTAAAAATTTAGATATTAAAGAAATAAATAATTTAATTGAAAATGAACTTTTAAAAAATGAAAATTCAATCTTACTAAAAATATAAACAAAAATATAGTTCCAGCGAACCTGCTGGAACTATAAATTGGGTGAGCCACATAGTGGCGAGGGACGTAGTCCCTATATACTTGATTAAGATAAAAAACTAATGATTAGAAAGTGTAAATGATTATGCTAAATTTTTTAACATTAGAGTCGCACAATAAAAGTTTATCAACATCGGCAATGTGAATAATGTTTATCATTGGTTTGATTTGTATTGGTATTATTTTTCTTGTGTTTTTTTTATTTAAAAGAAAATTACGTAAAGAAAGGAGCCTGATTAACGAGCAATTTTTATTTAAACCAAAAAAAGTTACATATCAAGTTTTTCATTTTTGAAATAAAGCTCTTTATATATTTTTAATGTTTTGTGCAACAGTTGGTGCCATTGTGCTATTATCAGTTTCAATAAGTTCAATGTTTTAATTTTGAAAAATTAAGAAAAAGTTTTAGGAAGGGGTTAAAATATGGGTTTAGTTTTCTGAAAAAAACATAAAGAAAAAAACGATAGTATAACAATTTATCAAAAAAAACTAGAGCAAGAATTAAAAACCTCAAAAGAAAAAAGTCCTTGAAATAATGTTTTAAAATTTTTACAAGACTTAGGTAAAGCATTACAATTTCCAATTGCAGTATTACCATTCGCTGCTATTTTAAACAGATTTGGAGCATTAGGGCTTACATTTACTACTACAACTGATGCTGGTGTTATGCATGTTACTAATGAAGTTGGTTATTGAATTTCATATATTATTCAACAACCAGGAAAAATAGTATTTGATAATTTACCATTATTATTTGCTTTAGGTTTAGCTAAAGATCATCGTGGTGAAGCTGCATTAGTTGGAGCAGTATTTTATTTGGCAATATCTGCAATGACGTCAATTGAACATTCATTACCAGAAATGTTATATAAAAATGTTTTAACTTTTACATCAAGTAAAGGTGAAAAATTTTCGTCATTATTTTATGTAGAAGAATTTGGAACAGATGGTAAAACTATTATCGGTGGTATTTATGTATTAAACATTGGTGTTTTTGGTGGAATTGTAGCGGGGTGTTTATCTGCAGTTTTATATAATAAATATAAAGAAATTAAACTTCCTCAAGCATTATCATTCTTTGGTGGTAGAAGATTTGCACCAATGGTGGCTTTAGCAATAACTATTCCCACTGCTTTGGCATTTGCTATTGTTTGACCATGAATTCAATTAGTATTAATTAAATTTGGTCAATTAGTTGCTAATCCAAATAATCCAGCAGTTGCTATTCCAGGAACAGCAGTTTATGGAATATTAAATCGTTTATTATTACCTTTTGGATTACATCAAATCTTAAATACTTTTTTTGATTTCAATTACCAATTAATGGTCAGATAATATCTCCAATTACAGGTACTGCATCTGGAACAACGGAATGAGTAAATGGAGACATTAATGCTTTTACTAGAGGTATTGAAGGATCTGGATTTTTTCAATCAGGTTTCTTTCCTATTATGATGGGTGGTATTCCTGCTGCTGCCTTAGCTATGATTATGGCAGCTAAAAAAGAAAATAGAAAAATGGTATCAGGATTTTTAGGAGGAGTTGCTTTAGTTTCTTTTATTAGTGGAATCACTGAACCAATTGAATTTTCATTTGTATTTATTGCTCCATTATTATTAGTAATTCATGCCTTATTAACAGGGATATTTATTGCAATAACGACAGCATTGCATATCCAAGTTGGTTTTGGTTTTAGTGCTGGAATTATTGACTATTGCATTTCTTTTGCTCAATCATGAGGATTTGCTAATCATGCTACAGGTGCTTATCATATTACTTCAAATCCACTATGAGTATTATTAATTGTGGCTGCTGGTGGAGTTTATTTTATTGTATTTTATACATTAATTACTAAAATGAATATTGAAACGCCAGTAAGAGAAGAAGATTTTGGTGTTGAAGAAAATAAAGTAACAACAAAATCAGAGTTAAGCAATAAAAATCTTAAAAGTGATAAATATACATTAATGGCAACAAAATTAATTGAAGCAATTGGTGCAGATAATTTTGTTGAAATTGATAATTGTGCTACTAGGTTACGTTTGATTGTTAAAGATACATCACGTGTTAATTTGGCAAAAGTTAAGGCCGCAGGAGCATTTGGTACTAAAATTTTGAATAAAGAAGCTTTGCAAATTGTTATTGGTACCGATGTTGAACATGTAGCCAATGCAATAAAGACACAGTTACAAAATTCAGCAACTTTGAATATTAAAACTAAAGTTAATCTATAATTAAAAGTGATTATTACAATATAATATTAAAGCTACTAAAGATCATATAGCCATTAAATGGCTATATGAGCTTTTAATTGATTAAAAAAGATAGGAGTAAAAATAATGGGAGTAGGTAAACATTTAATTACTAACATTTTACAAAAAATAAAATCACAAGTACCAACATTAACTAAAGAAGACATTATTACTGTGCTTAATATTATCTATATAACTTGTGCAGAATATAATGCTATTGATAGTTCTATTAGTAATATTGCCAAATATTATCACCAAGAAGATGAAAAATTTGATAGTCAATTGTTTAGAAAAAATTTGCATAGTTCTTTGCAATATATTGATCAAGACAATTTATACAGTTTGAAAAGTTTGATTTCAATTATTTTAATAATTAATGTTTTTAATCATCCTTTATTATTTAGTGATTTTAGTGATTTTATTAAAAAAGATATTACTAATATTGAATTTATGAAAACAAAAATAGAAATCCTGAAAAATGATAATATTTTTTTTATTAAAAAAATTAGTTCGTGCAAGGACTTAAATAAGTTAAATAAATTAAGAGAGCAATTAAATAATAATTTTGAAATATTAAAACATTTTAAAACAATTTGTGAAAATCATCAATTAGGTGTATTAAATATTTATAACTTTATTGCTAATCAATCAAAATATTTTGTTACTGATGAAGATTGTGATAATAAAATTAGTTTAACAAGTAATGAATATGAAAAAATTAAGGAGATAATGTCAAGAGAAAATAAATTTAAGGATATTTTAGTTAAAGATAGTGATTCTGAAATTCCATATAAATTAAATATTGAAGAACTTGATAAAATTTTTAAAAAGGAAGTTGTAAATTTATTCGATGAATATGAAAATAAAATTTGTGATTTTAAAAATAATAAATCTAAAAAAAATGAATTAAAAATTAAGGGAATTAAATTAAAAATTCAAAATATTTTTGATTTGTCAAAAATTATTTTTGAAATGTTTCAAAAACCAGTTACTTCTTCATTGCCTTTAACGAAAATTGTAAATCAAATTTTTGATGAAAATGATTCAATGCAATATTTAAGCGAAATTGAAAAAAATATTGATAGTAATATTGAAATGATTAAAAAGTTAAAACAAAAATTGCAAGAAATTTTAAACGATAATGACGTTTCAAAAAAGGAAACGTTAATGCAAGTAGAAAGTTTTAATAATTCTCATAAAATAGAAACAAAGAAAACAAATGTTAAAAAAAGAAAAAATAAGAAAAAAGACAACAAAAAACATGAACATTTAAAATTTATTAATACTAATGAAACAGATCATTCAGAATCATCTACAACAAGTAGTTCAACGTCTTTACTTGAAAAAGATATTACTAAAATTAATGCTATTTTAGAAGAAAATGACATTAAAGAACAAAGTATAAAACAAGAAAATGATGCAAAAGAAGAAAAAACAGAAATTTTAAGTCAAGATCAAATTTTACAAGCAAAAATTAATCAATTAGAAGCACAATTAAAGCAAACACAAGAAGAATTGGATAAAACAAAAGTTAAATCTGCAGAAGAAACAGCAATATTAGAACAACAATTAATAGCAGAAAAGCAAAAAGTACAACTATTAATTGATGAAACTAAATTTTTAGTTTCTAAAGTTGCTACTTTAGAAAGAGAGAAAACAAAGTTAGAAAAAATTAAACAACAAAATAGTGTAAAAATAAATCAAATAGGTAATAATTTAGAAAAAGTGCAAAAAAAATTGAGAAATATTCGTGATCAAAAAAATAAAAGTATTGAAAGATTAATAAAAAAAGAGTTCGCGTTAGTTTCAGAAAAAGAAAGATTAGAAAGTAGAAATTATAAAAATAACCAAGATTTAGAAAAATTAAATCAAGAATTATCAAAAACACAACAAACATTAATAACAGTAGAAGATAAAAATCAAAAATTGGTTACGGAAGTTAATCAATTAAAGGAAGAAAAAATAAAACTAGAAACTATTCAACAAGAAAATGGCATGCAAATAAAGGAGAAAGAAAAAAATATTTCTTTACTAGAAGGTAAATTAACAAAGATTGGTAATCAAACAACTGAAGAAGTTCAAAAACTACTTAAAGAAAAAAAACAATTAGTTTTAGAAAAAGAAAAGTTAGAAACTTTAAATAAAAAAGGTAGTCAGAAGTTGACAAATTTAAATAAAAAAATACAAATGTTATCACAGTATAATCAAAATTTAGTAGAATTTACTGATAGTTATGATATAAAATCTTGTATTCATATTAACCCAGTTATTGAAAAAAAAATAGTATCAAAAACATTAGTAGTTAGTGAAATGATGGAAGTAGTTGCACCACTATCAGTTTTAGTACCTACAGGTCAACAATTTTCAGTTTCAACTGAAAATTGAGAAGACGTTCATATTGCTAATGAATTAACACCAGGATTTTGTTTACAACCAAAATTATTTACAATGTAATTAGTATTATTATTTCGTATAAATAAGAATCATTAAAATTATGTTATAGTTTATATAGAGGTGACCATATAGTGAAAAATGAGGTACTAAAAACAATTTTATTCAAGAAAGAAATAACTATCAAAGATAGAATATTATTTAAAACAATTTTTGAGGTTTTAAGTACTCTTTTTACTAATGAAGATGGTGTATCAATATTAAAAAGTGGTTATAAAATGCTAAATTGTAAAGGTAAGTGCAACTAAATTATTTTTCTATCCAAATATTCGATTGGTGAAAGATAATTTAGTATTTTTCTCGGTCTTTGATTTAAAGACAATATAAATTTATGAACTTCATTTTTATTAGTTTTTGAAAAAATAAATTTTTTAGGAAATTTTTCTCTAATTAAACCATTAGTATTTTCATTAGTACCTCTTTGTCAAGGTGAATATGGATTGGCAAAATAAATTTTTACATCTAAATTTTTTTCAAGTTGTTGTCAATTTGAAAATTCTTTGCCACGATCAAAAGTAATAGTTTTAACAATGTTTTTAGGAAGAGTTGATAAATAATAACTGACATTTTTATTAATAACTTTAGTAGTTCTGTTTTTAACTAATATTGCTAAAGTAAATCGTGATACTCTTTCAACTAAAGTTATTAAACATGATTTGCTTTTACCTCGTGATGATACTATAGTATCTCCTTCTCAATGACCAAGTGTTATACGATCATTAACATTTATATCTCGTTCTTTAATTGATTTACCATTAAACTTGCCACGATTTTCTTTAGATTTTCGTTTTTTACCTTTTCTTCTTAAATTTTTACTAGTAACTTTATCAAGCATTCCAAAATAAATTCAAGTATAAATTGTTTTAAAACTAATAACTCACTCTTTATGAAAATTTTTAATTCTGCCATAAATTTGTTCAGGTGATCAACCTAATAGTAATTTTTGTTGTACATATTTTACTAAATTCTTATTTTTAAACTTATGAAAACTAATATGTGATTGTTTTCGATTTTCAGCTTTATTTTGTGCAATTAATGAAAAATAATGATTATTATCTTTATTTCTATTAATTTCTCGAATAATAGTACTAATACTTCGATTAAGATTTTTAGCTATTTCACTAATTTTAAATTTAAATTTCAATTGATTCTCAATATAAATCCTTTCATCTATGCCAAGATGTTTATAACTCATATAAAAACTCCTTACTTTTTTCTAAACTAAATTTAGCATTATGAAATTTTTATATGAGAATTTTTTGCAATTTTATTTACTTGCACTTACAAGTATAATTCAGCAAATAAATGATTATCAACAAGTTTGATTTTTAACGATTAGTCCAAATAGCGAAAAAGAAGAAGTAATTAAAACAGGATATGCAAATTTTTTGTCAGAAGATTGAAATGTTATTTATCAATTTAATAGTACTAGCACAAGTGAAAAAAGAAAACAATTGGGTGAAAAATATATTAAAGATAAAGTAGAATTTGTTACTTTTGTAAAAATAAAAGAAAAATCAAAAGGCATTGGTTATCATTTTATAGGTATATTTGTTTTTGATGATTATCGTAGCAAAGATTATAAAACAATGGTTTTTAAAAAAATTAAAGATAGTTATAAATTAAATACAAAGAGTTAATAAATATTTATTAACTCTTTGTATTTATAAAGATATATGTTTAGTTTGATTTTCACTTTCTTCTTCAAAAATAGTAATATTATTAAAATTAATCTCTTGTATCTTTTTTTTCAATGGTTTTGAAATAATTTTTCTATTTGAAAAAACTGTTGATGTATTTTTAGTTGGTTGTTCAACAGCTATTATTTTAGTAGTAGATGTAGTAGTTTGATAATTAGTAGTGGGGTAGTACATATAGTTTGAATCCATAGGTTGTAAATATTGATATTCATTATCAAAATTATTACTAAAGAATTTGATACAGCAGTTTCATAAAATTTTCTTTTTTCCTTTTCTTTTTAAATATTTGAACACTATCTAAAATTAAATAATTGCATTATTTAATTTTAATAGTTTATAATTATAATAATAGCAAAGTTTATTTAAAGGTGAATATAATGTTACGTAGTAGTAATATTTTAAAAATTAATAGTATTAATAATTTTGAACAATTATTTATTTTTTTTGGTTTACCAATTCTTTTTTTACTTTTAAATATGAAATTAACTTTTTTAATTACTATTAATTTTCATAAAAATAGTATTAATAATAAAAAAATATTTAATAAAACAAAAATCATTATTCTTCAATTTAGTTTATGATTTTTAGCACAATTTTGTTTATTTTTATTACCAGTTCAAGAAATGGTAATTAATATTAATTTTTTAGATTTAGAAAGTTTACCAATGCTATCATTGATTTCGATTTTACATTTATTTATTTGTTTTAGTTTTTTAAGCCGTAATAATAATAAAATTATGAAAGTGATGCGTTTTACTATTTTGTCAATTATTATAATTGCTATTATTTTACAATTTAATTTTACTATGATTAAAATATCATTACCATCAATAAATAACTTTATTTCAGTACTAATTTTAGTGTTCTTTTACTATTGATTAGGTTTCTTTTCATGAAAAATGTTTAGTGATAATTTATTTACAATTTTTAATTTAATTAAAAAAACTTGAGTAACATTATTTAGTAATTTTTCATTACCCAATATTATTAATAAACAATTTCCAGTAAAAGCATATACTAAAACTAAAATTATCATTTTAACATGGCAATTTAAAAAACAAATGTTTACTAATTTTGACCACCAAGTTTCTATTACTGATAATAATAAAAAACTTTTAATTGCTATTTTTAAGAAGAATTTAACTTATTTTTTAAGTGCCCAATTAACACTACTTATTACTAAAACTATTCAAGATTTAAAAACTTTAATTAATGGTTGAAAAATGGCTTTAATTCAATAACTTTTTTTGTTTTAAAATTTAAAAGAAAGGAAGAAGGAATATGAAAAAACAATCATTTTTGCTTTTTAAAAATGCGTTTAAACAAGCATTTCGTAATAAAATTCAATTAGTTGGTTTAATTGTTTTAGTATTATTATCATCAACTATTTTTTCATTAATGCAAACAAGTTTAGTAAGAATTTCTGATGAATATTCAACATTAGTTGCAAAATCTAATTTACATGATTTTGTTATTGATTTATCTAATACTACTCCAAAAACTATTTCTCATAAAATATCAACATCAACAACTGCTGTTGATGAAAAGAATGATTTTGATATTAACAATATTGCAAATGATGCTGGTAATGAATTTATATGAGATCGTGTTGAAGGCAAAACTATGCAATTAGATAATAATAGTAATCCTAGAATTTTAAAAATATTAACTTATAATCAAGATGCTCGTATTGATAAATTAATCATTAGTGATGGTTATCAAATAGGAGATAGTAATAATCCAGATAAAACTCCAAGTTGAAAACAGGTAGTTATTAATAAAGAATTTGCTCAAAAAAATAATTTGCATATTAATGATACAATTCGTGTGCAATCAGATCAATTAGGAAGTAGTTTAAAAGTTTCAGGATATGATTTAAATGATGCTGCTTATAGTAGTTATAATTGATTAAAAATTGTTGGATATGGTGTATCTGCTGATTTCACAACCCCAATTATTGATCAAACTACACCAATTCCAAATAAAACTCGTGAAGGTTTATTATACGTTGATCCAATGCAATTTGGTTTAAGTAAAAGGTTAGAAAAAAATAATTATATTTGATCATATGATAAAGCTAATGAAAAAATCACAATTTCTTCTGATAATGATCGCGAAATTTATTTTGTTGGAAAATCAACAATAGGTAAAATTAATGATATTAAATTAATTTCACAAAGTTTAAGAAGTAAATATATTAATACTATTGATTCTGATGCTGCTTTAGTATATAAGTTAGGAAATAATAAGTATACGTTTAATAATCGTACTGCTACTTTGAATGCAACTATTATTGGATTTAAAATTTTATTAATTGGTTTATTGTTAATTGTTTTAATTATTACAGGAATTACAGTAATATTAATTACTTATAAAAATATTGATAATTCACGAACACAAATTGGAATTTTAAAATCATTAGGTTATAGTAATATTAAAATTTTAATTACATCTTTAGCTTATCCAATGGTAGCAGCACTTATTGGTACTATTTTAGTGTTTTTACCAGCAAGTGGTTTACAAGTAATTATAGTTCAAACATTTGCCAACTATTTTAATCTAGATTTTGGTCATTTTATTTTTAATGGTTTAGGATTTATATATTGTTTAATTTTAATATTTGGTTTTTTATCAATTATTGCATGAGTTATTAGTGCTTTAACAGTTATTAAAAAACCAATAGATTTAATTAAAAACGAATCAGCTACTGTTAATTCTCGCTTTAGTCGAATTATTAAAACAAAAAGTATTAATCGTGGATTTTTAACAAGATTCCGTTTATCACTATTTACATCATCAATTGGAAAAATGGCAGCAGCAGCATTAACTATGTTTTTAGGAACAACTTTAATGACAACATCTATTATTGGTCCAAAAATTATGGCTGATAATAAATTACTTTCTTTTACTGGTATGAATTATCACTCCTTAGTTGAATATGACATTCCGACTTATAATTCTCCATATAGTTTTTATAAAACTTATAATCCAAATAATAAAGATGATTGAACTTATACTTCTACTGTTGATAGTACTACTGGTGATACATATTGACATCCACCAAGTTTTGATAATTCTGGACCATTAAATGATACTTTTGTTAAAGAATTATTAGAAAATAATATTAATGCTGAAGCATATGCTCCAATGTCAGATGAATCTAATCCCGGTGCTGCTATTAGTGATTTAGGATATACTGGTTTAACGTATTTAAATGGTAAAATGCTTACTAAAAACTTTTTAAATGGATTAGATTCTAGTGATATTAAAGATGCTTCTGTGATTGTTGGAATTCTGGTACAAATGGCTTGACCAAATGCATTACCAATGTATGACACAGTTTTAAAAAATACTAATATTAACAGTTTTTATAGTGAGAATACTTATAATATTATTAGAAAATTTTATCAAAACTATCGAACAACAGTGGCAATGAATATTAGTGGTACGATTTCGAAGACTGGTAAGATTAGTACTAATCCTAATGATTTAGATATTACAAAATTCAAAGATTGAGCAAATACTAATATTCCTGCTTACAAAAATGCCTCAAGTAAGGGTCCTACTTTTATTAATGATATTGATAATTTAAGTTTTGATACTAGCGATAAATTATATCCGTGACATTTAACTAATGAAACACAATTATTGAATAATAATGCATCTGAAATTAGTGACAAAGAGCGTGATAGTTGAATTAATAAAGTTGGAATTTGATTTGGTGCTTTATTTTATAATAGAATGGGACAAACTGTAGTGCAAGGTGCTTATACTAAAAGCCCATATTTTATTCGTCAAAATATTGCCAAAGCTTATAGTGATCCCAATGCTCCTTTTAATGTTGCTTTTAATGTTGTGCCTTTTGATAAAGAAACTGATGAATTAGGAACTTACTTTATTGGTACTCCTGAAAAATTATTTAAACAGAACAAATATTTAATGAAAGTTTATGGTTTACAAAATCAACAACAGTTAGGCAAACCTTCAATGATGCAATTATATGATGTTGGAGGTTCTTCATTAAATCCACTTTTAGAACAAGAAAATAGTGATGATAGTATTAGTCTTGTTATTAATCAAACAATTGCTAAACAATTAAATTTAAAAATAAATGATGAATTTAAAATGAGTAGTAATGGTAATACTATGAAATTTAAAGATAATAATAAATTGAAACCTTTTGATTTGGATAAAATTAATATTGATAACATTGTTGGTGATAGTAAAAATGTTAATAATGTAACATTATTAAAACAACAAACTGGTTATACACAAGTTGATAAGTTAAAGGATGGGGCTTATGATAATATGGGTATTAATGCTACAAATATGTTAAAAGAAGTTACTGCTGGTAAGGTTGTTAATTCTTATAATGATAAGATAAGTTCTAAAACACCAACGTATAAAGTAGTTGGTATATATAATGGTTATGGTCAACCTAATGCTTATATTAGTAAAACTAATGCTGATAAAGTTTTATCATTTAATAAAACAAAAGAATTTTTATTTTTATTATTTAAAAAAGAATGAGAAGACAAAAAAAAAACTTGTGATGTTGATTTTGGTAAATTAAAATCATTTAATGAATATCAAAATTTTCTTAATCAATTAAATGATCCCGTTATTTATAAACTTAATCAAATATTTGAAAATGAAAATCCAATCTTTAATTTTAAATTTTCAAATTCGCAATCATTACCAGATATAACTAATTCATTTTCAACTTCGCAAATGTATGGAGATTACAGTGCTTTTGGTTTAAATGGTGGTACTGATGGTTCTGGTACTTATCAAGGTTATGGTGCAGGTAGTGCTGTTAATATTACGCCACAAGATATCCATCATCAGTTGTTAAATCAAATTACTGCTTTAGTTGATACAGTATTGGTTGCATTTATTATCTTTTCATTAATCATTTCGTTCTTTATTATTTTATTAACAAGTAATTTAGTAATTTATGAAAATCGTAAAACAATAGCAACAATGAAAACACTTGGTTATAGTGATGCAAAAATAACTAATATTGTTATTGGTATGTATTTACCAGTGATTGCTGTTATGTTTGTTATTGGTTTTCCTGTAGGATGAATAATTGTTAAGTTTATTCTTAACTATTTAGCTGCTAATACAACATGGGTTTTACCATTATTCTTTGTTTGATGATTACCGCTTGTGGTTGGTTTAATTGTCTTTGGCATTTATGCAACAACCTTTATTATTGATTGATATGCCATGAAGAAGATTAATCCAATTAAAACTTTAAATGAAATTGATTAAAAGCAGAAAGGAATAAAAACATGAAAAATGATAAAAAAAACACTAAAAATTCAAGTGAACAAGTAACTAAAAATAAGTTAGAATCTAGTTTTACAAAGAAGTCAGTATCTAAAACCGAAGGTACAATACCACCAGTAACTCATAAATCTCATGATAAACCAGAATCAAAGGAAGAAATAGAAGCTAATAAAGCTAAATTACAAGCTTTTAAAGATAATCAAAAAGCAATTAAAAAATTAACAAAAACTCATTCAAAAGAAATTTTAGCAGGTAAAATTATATCAATGACTAATAATACTCCTGATACTCAAACTAATGTTATTGAATTATTTGATGTTAAAAAATCTTACTTAACTGGAGACTTAGAATATGAAGTATTAAAAGGAGTTAATTTAAAAATTAAATTAGGTGATTTTGTTGTTATCTTAGGACCATCGGGAAGTGGTAAGACAACATTATTAAATATTATTTCGGGATTGGATAAACCTAATACTGGTGATGTTTTTGTGGCCGGATACAATTTATCTTTATTAAAAGATAGTCATTTAACTAAATTTAGACGAGATAATGTTGGTTTTATTTTTCAACAATACAATTTATTAACTAACTTAACTGCTCGTGAAAATGCTGAAGTTGGTGAAAATCTTGCTAAAAATAAAAATAAAAATATGAGTATTGATGATATTTTTCAAGTTATTGAAATGGATGAACATATGAATAAGTTTCCAAGTCAATTATCAGGTGGACAACAACAAAGAGTATCGATTGGTAGAGCACTAGCAAAAAATCCGACAATTTTATTTTGTGATGAGCCAACAGGAGCACTTGATGAGGAAATGGGGCGTAAGGTGTTAGAAATTTTATTGGATGTTAATCGAGAATATAAAACATCAATTATTATGGTTACTCATAATCCTAACTTCCAATATGTTGCAAATACTGTTATTAACGTTAAAAATGGTAAAATTATTAGTGTAAAGAATAATGAAAAACCAATGAAACCAAATGAAATAAATTGATCATAAGAAAAGGGTATAGATGGGGGTTGATTTAATAAATATAAGAAAAATGCATATTTTTATGCATTTTTCTTATATTTATATAGAGTAAATACTTGTATAAAGAAAAAAATATTAAATTATAAGAATCTAATAGAAAATACTATATTTTATTTAGTTTAATTATTTTTTAGAAAGAAAAAGGTGCAAGGTAATGAGTATTGGTTTAATTACATTTATTATATGAATATGTTTAGTAATTTGAATAGTGTTTTTAATTTGAGGTATAAGTTTATGTAATAGTAATAATGCATTAGGCATCATATTATTATTTTTAACATTAAATTTAATTGGTTTAATAATAGGAATTTCTTTATTATATAATAAAAATAAGCAAAATATAGATAACAAAAAAATATTAATAGTAATATTAAAATAGAAGAATTAAGTTAAACATTCCTTTTTAGAAATTTTAATATTAAATTAAAAAATCATACCTTAATTTAATACAATTAAAAATAAAATAATAATAAGTATTATCATATTAAAGTATGACTTAAAAATATTTAAATGAAACTTGCAAAAAAGTAATTATTTTAACACTGATTGATAAATTATTCAGATATTTTTGTTGAAGATAAATCATAAAATTTACCTTTAATAATATATACTATTGTTTCACAAATGTTAACTAAGTGATCACCTAGTCTTTCAATATATTTCAACTGTTGCATTGTTGATGTATATTGAGAGAGTTGATCATTATTTTTGTTTACTTTTAACATATTGACAATGTTTTTCATTGATTCACGAAAACGATTATCAATATCAATATCATATTCTGCTGCTTGATAAGCTTTGTTAATATCATTTTCATTTATAGATTCACCAATTAAATCCATCATTTTAAATACTTTTTTCATTAATCCTGATAATTGAGATGTTAATTTAATTTCTGGTTTATATTTGACATTAAATTTGGATAAATTTTTAGCATAATTTGAAATACGTTCTAAATCACGAATAATATTCATATAGCCAATAATAGTACGTAAGTCAGTAGCAAAAGGATTTTGTTGAGCAATACTTCAAATTGCAGTAATTGTTAAACTTTCAGCGACTGTTCTAATTTCTTTATCGGTTTCAACAATTCTTTTTGACATGTCAAAATCTTGTGTTTCCATTGCTATTAAAGCGTCTTTATGTTCTTTTTTTACTTCTTTTAATAAAGTTAATAAGTTTTGTTTTAAATTTATGATATCTAAATCAAATCTACGGTTAATTATTTTCATTTTTTCCTCCTTTCTCTATAATTAATTATATATATTTTTAACCAAATCTTCCGGTAATATAATCTTCTGTTCTTTTATCTTTTGGTCGTGAAAATATTTTTTTAGTATTATTATATTCAATGACTTCTCCATTTAAGAAAAAAGCAGTTTTATCAGAAATTCGTGCTGCTTGTTGCATTGAATGAGTAACAACAATAATTGTAAAGTCTGATTTTAAATCATTCATTAAGTCTTCAATTTTAGATGCGGCAATCGGATCTAGAGCTGAAGTTGGTTCATCCATTAATAGTACTTCTGGTTTTAGGGCAATAGCACGAGCAATACATAAACGTTGTTGTTGGCCGCCTGATAATAATAATGCTGAATAAAATAAGTGTTGAGCAACTTCATCTCATAAAGCCGCTTTTTTTAAAGCATCTTCGACAATTTGATTTAGAATCTTTTTGTTTTTAATGCCTTGATTTTTTGGACCATATGCAACATTATCATAAATTGACATTGGAAAGGGATTAGGTTTTTGAAATACCATTCCAACTTTAGTTCGTAATGAAATAATATTTTTTTTATTTTCATAAATATCTTCATTATTGAATAATATTTGTCCATTAATTTTAACACCATCAATTAAATCATTCATTCTATTTAAAGTTCGTAGTAATGTTGATTTGCCACAACCACTTGGTCCAATAAAAGCGGTTACTTGATTACGACTTATTTCTAAATTTATATTAAATAAAGCCTGTTTTTTACCATGATTATAGAAGAAATTTAAATTTTTAATAGTAAAAACATAATTACTTTTTGGAATATTTTCTATATTTGATAAATTATTTGATTTGTTATTTGGTTTTTTCTTAAATTTATCTTTCACTTTTAAAAAGTAAGGTTTAATCACATTTACTTTTCTTTTTTTATTGCTATTCGCTGATTCTTTCTTGCTTTCATTTTTTCTTTTAATAATTCAATTGAGCATTTTGTTTTCACCCCGATTCCTGTTGTTAAACTTTTTTCAAAATGTTTTGCTATAAAATTTAAAATAAATATTAGTATAACTGTTATTAGTGCTGTTTGGTACATCATTCCTAATTTATTAGGGTCATTTGATTCTTTATTAACTAATAAAATATGGGTTGTTAAAGTTTGTCCTGAACTTAAGAAACCTTTATTGGGAAAAGCAACAGTGCTTCCTAATGTTAGATAAACTGGTGCTGATTCACCAATAATTCTACCCATTGATAAAATCATACTAGTAATAATGCCACCAATGGCAGCTGGAATAACTACTTTTCTTATTGTTTCAAATTTACTAGCACCTAGTGCTAATGATGCTTCACGGTATTCAATAGGTACTGATTTTAATGTATCTTCTACTGCTCTAATAATAAGTGGTAAAATAACAATTGTTAATGTTAAACTAGCAGCAATTGCTGAGAAACTTATTTGTAAGAAAGTAATAAAAAAAGTAAATCCAAACATACCAAAGATAATTGATGGCGTAGAAGATAAGGTATTTAGCACAAAACGTAATATTGAAGCAAATCAACCATTTTTGGCATATTCGTGAAGATAAATTGCGCCAATAATACCTAATGGCATAGCAATAGTAATTGTTGTTAATACCAATAAACATGTCATTGTGATAATTGATAAGTAACCTTCATCACCGGTTGTTCAAATTAAAGCTGCAAAATTAAAATTGAAAACGCTACTACCAGCATTACCACTAATGTTGAAGATACCATTAATAATAATATCACCAATAATTCAAATAATTAATCCCATAGTAATAAAACAAGCTAGCCCCATAAAGAATAATCGAAAATAGTCTTTAAAGTGTTTTCAGCCTTGATTTTTAATAGTTTTTTCACTAATAGTTAACATTAGTTGATTATCAGATAGATTTATTTTTTTTAAATTATAATTTCGTGGTTTTTTATGACCTTTTGCTTTTTTATCACTACGTTTATAAATTATTAAAACAATAAAGTTAATGATTGAAACTATAATAAATAAAAATAAACCAATTCCATATAATGCTGATATTTGTTGAGAACTAACTGCTTCTCCAATTTCTAGTCCAATTACTCCCGCTAAAGTAGAAATTGAACTAAATAAAAATGCAAGTGGACCATGTGCAAAATTGGGGGTTAGAGTACTATTACCAGCAATCATGACAACGGCCATTGTTTCACCAATGACTCTTCCAAATCCAAAAATTATTGCACCAATGATTTTGGTTTTTGCCGCTTTAAAAATGACTTTAAAACTAGTGTCAGTCCTGCTAATACCTAGTGCTAATGATGCATATAGATAAGATTTTGGTACTCTAGTAATAGCATTAACAGATAATGAAATAATTGTTGGTAATGCCATCATTGATAAAATAAAACTTGCTGTCATCATATTTTCTTTGGTTGGTGCTCCCATTTTTACAAAAATAGGACCAATGGTCATTAAACCAAAAGCACCAAAAACAACTGAAGGAATACCAGATAATAATTCTAATAAAGTTAATGTTGTTTTTTTTAATTTTGGTGGTAAAAATTCACATATAAATAATGATGTTAGTAAACTTAAAGGAACAGCAAGTATCATTGAAAATAGCGCAACTCAAAAAGTGGCAACGATAAAGGCAATAATACCAAAACTATTAGCACTAGGTAATCATTTACTATTTCCTAACATTTTAAATCAATTTAGAAAACTCATATTACTAAATGTTTGACCGATAATAAAACCAATTAATAATGAAGCGGCGATTAGTGCTAATGAAGATATAGACAATACACAAATTTTAGCAATCCAATCATAAGTATGTTTTTTTTGTTCACTAATAAAAACATTTTTTGGATCATGATTTTTATTAAAATGATTAAAAGTTATTTTATGTCAAAACTTTTTAAAAGATTTGGATTTCATTTATTAATACTCCTTTATGGAAATTTCCTTAATCACTGATTTAAATCATTATTCAATTCGTCAGTTAATGGTACTGCTGATTGTGCGTACTGAGCTTCTGAAAAAGCAGGAACTACGTATTCGTTATGACCTGGATAGTCAGGAATAAACAAGAATTTTAGAAATTTAACTAAAGTATTAATTTGTTTAAAATTTTTATTTATTAAACCTGTAAATGGTCGTGATAACTGATAAGTACCATTTTTAATGGTATCTAAACTTGGAACAATTTTTTCTCAATTAGCAATATGAATAGTAGCGAATTGTTTATTCGAATCTAATTGTTTTTTATCTGAATATGAACTATAGCCAACACCACCACTAGACATATTAAACATTTGTGTACTTGAATTAACGGTTATTGCTTGTGGATAATATGCTTTTGAATCACCCAGAACTTTTTCATTAAAAACATCTCGTGTTCCTGAACCATTTTCTCTAGTATAAGGTAAAATTTTGAGGTCACAAGTTGGTTTGATTCAACCTTGATTTGGTTCTGAAGTATTTTGTGGAAATAAATCTCTTCAGAAAATAGGTGATTTCGATAAATACATTTTTTTTACTTTATCTTGTGTAAAATTTAGAGGTTTATCATTACCTAAGAATTTTTGTGGTAGATTATAAACTAGAATCATGCCATCTTTTGATAAAACAAAAGAAATTAAATTATTATCAGGAGTTGTATATTCTTTTGAAAGTCAGCCAATACCAAACATATTTTTATTCACGGGAATTACTGCTGCATCTGAACCTAAACTGTTATAAGTAAAATCTGCTTCTTTATGATTATCAGGATAGTCTTCCATTAATGTATGCATTAAAGGTGCTACTGAAGTTGAACCGCCCATAATAAAATAGGGTTTATGACTAACTAAAGTTACAATAAAAATACTAATCATTGTGATTAATCAAAATAATGACAAAATTCTTTTTTTTAGCATATAAATCCACCCAACTGAGAGTTTTCTTTATCATACACGTATTATAACAATATAATTGATAAAAACTAGAAAAATTATTTCATTTTTATAAAAAATGTAGGTTCTAGACTATATTATTAATATTTTTTAGTAATTAAAAAATGGTATTAAGTTAACTTAATACCATTTTATTAAATATTTTTAATTTAATATAAAAAATAAAAGAAAAGTATTTCTTTCTTTTATTAGTATTCTTTATTTATATAATTCAAAAGATAAAATAACTTTATTTTTTATTATCTAAAGCATTATTTTTCTTTAAAGTTTTTAAAGTACGAGCACTAATCATTAAAGTTTTTCCACCAATTTTTACTGGTTGTAAGTTTGGATTTCATTTTCTTCTAGAAGAGTTCATCGCATGCGAACGTTTGTTACCAGCTAGTGGACCAATACCACTTAAAGCACATTTTCTTGCCATAGTTATTTTCTCCTTATTAATGTTTTAACTAATAAATAATACCATATTTATTTATTTATTTTAAAAAAAAATTAAAATTTATTTGTAAAAAATTGAATATTTACTAGGACATTATTTTAATAAGAAAAATTTAAATTATATATTTGCTAAATTGTAAAGGTAAGTGCAACTAAATTATTTTTCTATCCAAATATTCGATTGGTGAAAGATAATTTAGTATTTTTCTCGGTCTTTGATTTAAAGACAATATAAATTTATGAACTTCATTTTTATTAGTTTTTGAAAAAATAAATTTTTTAGGAAATTTTTCTCTAATTAAACCATTAGTATTTTCATTAGTACCTCTTTGTCAAGGTGAATATGGATTGGCAAAATAAATTTTTACATCTAAATTTTTTTCAAGTTGTTGTCAATTTGAAAATTCTTTGCCACGATCAAAAGTAATAGTTTTAACAATGTTTTTAGGAAGAATTGATAAATAATAACTGACATTTTTATTAATAACTTTAGTAGTTCTGTTTTTAACTAATATTGCTAAAGTAAATCGTGATACTCTTTCAACTAAAGTTATTAAACATGATTTGCTTTTACCTCGTGATGATACTATAGTATCTCCTTCTCAATGACCAAGTGTTATACGATCATTAACATTTATATCTCGTTCTTTAATTGATTTACCATTAAACTTGCCACGATTTTCTTTAGATTTTCGTTTTTTACCTTTTCTTCTTAAATTTTTACTAGTAACTTTATCAAGCATTCCAAAATAAATTCAAGTATAAATTGTTTTAAAACTAATAACTCACTCTTTATGAAAATTTTTAATTCTGCCATAAATTTGTTCAGGTGATCAACCTAATAGTAATTTTTGTTGTACATATTTTACTAAATTCTTATTTTTAAACTTATGAAAACTAATATGTGATTGTTTTCGATTTTCAGCTTTATTTTGTGCAATTAATGAAAAATAATGATTATTATCTTTATTTCTATTAATTTCTCGAATAATAGTACTAATACTTCGATTAAGATTTTTAGCTATTTCACTAATTTTAAATTTAAATTTCAATTGATTCTCAATATAAATCCTTTCATCTATGCCAAGATGTTTATAACTCATATAAAAACTCCTTACTTTTTTCTAAACTAAATTTAGCATTATGAAATTTTTATATGAGAATTTTTTGCAATTTTATTTACTTGCACTTACAAGTATAATTCAGCATTTTTTTTAAAAAAATAAAAAATATGTTATAAATAAACTATATTATACAAATTTTTAAGAAATCTTGGAGGAAAAAAATGAATTGTATTATTTATGCTGTGCAAATTGATGATGAAAAAAAGATTGGTTTACATGCACGACCAATAGCCAAAATTGCTGCTTCTATTAGTAAGTATAAAAATATTGAGGTAGAAGTCATTAAATTACCTGATAATGCAGATATTACGAAGCCAGTAAAACTTACTGGTAATGAAACTAAAGTTAAAGCTAAGTCAGTTCTTAATTTTCTAGGTTTACAAGCAAAAAATTTTAGTAAAATTGCTTTTATTATTACAAAAATGGATGAAAAAGAAGAAGATAAAAAACTTGAAGAAGTTAAAACAGAAATTATTTCTTTATTAAAAGAAGAAAAATTAATAAAGTAAATGGTTTTAAAAAAAGTATTCAAAAGAATACTTTTTTTAAAACCATTTATCCTTATGATATAATTATTTATGTTCTTAAAATATTAAATTATATAAATGGAGGCATTTAATGAGCGAAATTAACAAAAATAAAGAAATAATAATTTCAGAACAAGGTTTAGAAAAGTTAAAAACAGAATTATATAAACGAATTAATGTTGAACGTGAATCGATAAAAGAACGATTAAAAGCAGCTAGGGCTGATGGTGATTTATCAGAAAATGCTGATTATACTAGTGCGCGTGAAGAGCAAGGTAAAAATGAAGCACGCATTCAAGAACTTGAAACGATTATTACTAGTGCTGTTATTCTTGAAGAACAAAAACAACGTAAAAATAGTAATATCAAAGCAGTTCGTGTTGGTAGTTGAGTAACAATTGTAAAAATTCAAGATGGTAAAATTGTTTCTGATTCAGAAGAAAAATTTAAAATTGTTGGAAGTATTGAAAGTAATCCATTTGAAGGATTAATTTCTAATGAGTGCCCATTAGCAGTATCAATTATGAATTGTGTTGTTGGTGATATTGTTGATATTAAAGGTATTAAAGAAACATATAGGGTAAAAATTATAGAAGTAAAAAATCAATTATAAATAATTTAATTAAAAATGATCACTATTTATTAGTGATCATTGGGAGATTGTCAAAAATCCGGAATAAATTAAAACATATATAGTCTTATTATGCTTAGACAAGAAATAATTTGTATTTTTATGAAATTGTATTTAAATAATATAATTTTTTTCAATAAATTGCAACTAAAATACTTATAATTAAGTTCTCTAGGTGTTAAACTTATTGTAAAAGTTAAGGAGAATTTAAAGATGAAACTTAAAGCAATTAAAAAATTACAGTTAATAACTGTATTACTATTTGTTTTAACTATTTTAATAACTATTATTGCTTTAATATTAATTGGTATTTCAAATTTTAGTTATAATAATTATGAACAGATTAAAATTACAAATGGATTTAATATTTTAAAAATTTATAGTACATATTTTATTTTATGTCATTGTGCAAATCATATATGTTTATTTCATATTTTTCAAAATAATGATAATTATTATAATTGAATTCAATTGCAAATTGGAGTTATTTTATTAATAATAGTGATGCCGATTTTTATATTTATAATTATAGCATTAGCTTTTTTCATTATTGGCTTAAAAAGAAAAATAAAAAATAATAATTTTTGAGATGCTATTGCAAATTGTGAAATAATAAGTAATTATTACATTCATTAAATTATGTTTCTAAATTTATCTTATTACATTTAAAAATAACCATTTTAATGTAAATCAAAATATTATATGTTCTATTACCAAGCATTTCTTTTAAAACATGTCAAATATTACTTTCTGTAAAACAACCAATATTTCATTTTGCACCTTGATTTTCAATACCTTGTTTATTATTTTTAAAATATTTTTTCTTTATTTTTGGGAGCATACCGATGTTGTCAATAATATTAAAATTTGTCTTTAAATTATAAGTTTAGACGAGAATAATTTAGACTTCAATATGCAATTGTAAGTTAATCTTAACACTTCAAAAATATTAGTCAACAATAATACTTACTTTTATAACTCAAAAATTCTTATTAAAGTTTTCTTTAATAAGTTTTATTTTATTTTTATTTATTTTTTAAATTTAAGTTTTAATTTATAATAACTGGATAATTGTATTTATTGGATAACATTTAAAATTAACCATTTTTGTATACATATCAATGTTATAAGTTCTATCACCAATCATATGCTTTAAAATTTGTTTAATATTAGTTTCAGTAAAGCAACCAATATTTTCAAATAATGCTTGGTTTAATACACCATCTTTTGCATTAATAAAATAACCAACTTTTAATTTTTTATATTGTAAAGTTAATGATTGTAAAAAATCAATTAATTCATAATATTGACCTTTGGCAAATAAATTTATTGCATTTTGATAGTGTAATTTAGCAATTTGATTTTTTCTTCTTCCTGCCATTATACCAAGAAATAAAACATGAAAAGCATGAAATTTATCTAAAATAAATTTAGCATTTAAAATTGTAGCAGTTTTTCTAATTCATTTTGCACTATCTCCACAAACTATGAAATTTGCTTGGTCAAAGTTTTCAAAAAATAAATTACCATATTTTTCTATTAATTTTGCGATTTTTTCAGCACCAATTTCTGTTTTTGAAACTCTTATTTTACATACAGCTCTTTTATTAATTAATTTTCCATTTTTCTTTTTACCAGTACACATTACTATTAATCTCATCGAACATTTTTTACAATTTTTAGTATTATGTTTTTCATTAAACTTAAATTTTCGATGACCATCATCAATATTTACATATAAATTTTGATTTGGTTGTAATGGTATTTTGGGAATATTTGCTTTTGGTAATTCAAATTTTTGATATGTTCTACAAACTGTACTATTACTTATTAAATCTTCAATAAAAGTATCACAAACATCACGATACTTTTTACCATCAGCAAAATATTTTAAAATTTGTTTAATAACGTTAGGTGCAAGTTTACTATATTTTTTAACACCAAGATAATTATCTAATAATGATACGTACTCCATTTTTTGTGTTTTTGTGTTATAATGTGTACAAATACATCGTTTATAAGTTAATAAACCTTTTTTTGCTTTTAATTTTCGTTGTCTAAATCTATATGATTTATATTCAGATTTATCACATATACTTCATAAATAATCATCTATTTTTGCAAATAATTCTTCTGTTTGTTTTAAACTTAATTCATCTTGATTAAAATCATGTTTGTCTCAATCAAAATGATTTGCGAATGGTAATATAAACATTTTTAATGTTCCTTTCTAATTTTTGTTTGTTAATAATTTAAGTTTAATTTTTTTTAAAAAATAAGGAGTAAATATGGCTTTTATTAGTAGTTATGGACAATTAAATAAAAAATATAATCTTAATTTTAGTGATAATAATTATGGTTTTAGTTGAGATATTTTTAAAGAATTTGTTGGTGATGAATGAGCAGAATATTTTACTACTAATTGTTTTTATCGTTTTGTTCCAACAGCACGTGGAACAAGAAAAACTTGAAACTGTTTAGCATTTGATTTATTTATATGTTGTAATTTTAGAGATAGTAGTGTTCAAGAAGTAAGAAGATATGAAAATACTCATAGTGAAACTACAATTGGTGCTTTAATGAATGTTTGTCAAGTTTTATTAGATACATATAATATTAATTTATTACCTAATAATCCACATGGCATTAAATGAAAAATTACTAAGGATGGGGGATTTATTATCTTTCCAAGTAATCAACAAATTGACTTTATTGGTTATGCTAATGGTAATAAGATTTTTGGAAAAGAAGCAGGTGGGTCAAGTTTTTTAGGTTCAAGAACAGATGAAATTATTATGGCAGAAGAAAAAGAAACATTAACTGAAAAACAATTAACATATCGATATGAACGTTTACAAAACTCTATGTTTAGAAGTAATCGTATTAAAGTATCAAATAAAACTATTAAAGAGTGAAGTTGAACATTTATTGATAAAAATATATATAGTTCTACCTTTGGACAAAAGATTACTCGTTATTTTTATAAAAGTTTTTTCATTACTTTTACATGTAATCCTTATGATAAATATCATCCATTTTATTTAAAATACTGTACACCATTTTTACCATTAAATGATGAAGTCATGAAAAATCTTAAAAAAGTTGGTAAAGTTTATTATGAAAATAAAGATATGTTTAGTGGTTTAGGTTTATTTGTTTTAAGATTTACTATTCAACCATTTTGAAATAAATTACCTGACATTCAACAAAGAACATTATTAGAAATGGACAAAAGTAATCCAGATGAATATAATACTGTTTATTATGGTTTTGAATTTTTAGATAGCGATGCAACAATTTTCCCATTTCAAAAAACAGTAAAATATTGACAATCATATGATTTAAAACAATTTTATAATCAAGAAAAAGAAATGTATAAATTTGATTTTTATAGTGTTGGTATTGATTGAGCTACGGGACCAAAAGACCATACTGTATTTATGGTAGTTGGTTTTAAAGAATATAATAATACTGGTTATTATGATGCTTATATTATTTGTGAATTAGTAGTTACACCAAATGACTTTATAAATGAAAATGAAAAAATTAATGCTTATGTTAATGAAATTTTAGGATTAATGGATAATTTTGAAAATTTTGAACAAGCAATTTATTTTTATGATGATAAAGCACGAACTGCCATTGATTGATTAAATCAAAAATTAATCGATGAACATAATACTATTCTAATAACACAAACTGCTATTAAACATGCTTCAAATTTAAATCAAGAAGCAGGATTAACTAATAGAGTGGTTTGAATGAGAAATATTATGAGTTATGGAAATTTTTATGCAAATAAAGATGATTTACCAAAAACAACTCAATGTTTAGAAGAATTACGTTATGATGAAACAAAAACTAATATTCCTGACAAAAATATGTATCAAGACCCATATGATGCTTTGTTTTATTCACTGTATCCATATAAAAATGTAATTAGGGGTAAAAATAATGCTACTGTGAAAAAAAGTATCTTCACATTTGCTATATAATAAACAAATACAATTCAATTAATAGTATAGGTATCAAAAAATAAAAACCTTTAATTTAGGCGTTATTTTGTTTTTAAAAGCATACTTGTAAAAATAATCAAAAATAGTACAATTTAAAAGTAAAATCAAGGAAAAAAGGAGTAATTTAATATGAAAACATGAATAAAAACAAATTTAAGTAAAATAACATTAGCATTCGCACTAACTGGTGCTACAACCGGAACAATAGGATTAATCATGGGGGGTGCTTACCCATGAAAATAATAAACTTAAATATTATTTAACACCAGATGGAAAAGCAATATATGTAACAAGTATTATATGATGAAATAAAGCAATAAGCCCCAATAAAACAGAATTATATTTTGCATGAAAACCTACTAATAAAGAAGACGTAAAATGAGATGGAAATTATACTACTGGATATTTTAGTAATTAAATTTCTAGATTTATATAAGAAATATTTTCATTATATTTATCAAATAAATTAATATTTTGTAAGTTTATTTCTGGTTTATCAGTAATTAAAATTAAATCATAATTACCAGCACCAAATATTCCACTAATTTCAATTCGATTTAAGTTATTAATCGGATTTTCAATTTGCAATTCAAATTCGTTATTATTATCAATTTGTGAAATTTCTTTATAAAATTCTAATTTTGAAAATAACTGAAATTTATTTGAACCATATAAATTTAAAGAATTTTCAATTTTACTTTTATCAATAACTACTCTTGTAAAATATTTTCCATATTCACCATTACCTAATGTTCAATCTGCTGGGATTAGTGACGGTATATTATTAGTTTCTAATTCATTTGTAATAGATAATCAATTTAATTGATTATCATCTAATTTAAATAATTCATTTTGACTAATATCAATATTTTTTAATTTAATATTATTGATATCTATAAAATCAAAATATGCAGATTTTAATGTTACTTTTGCATCTTTAAAATTTCAAACTTCACCACTATCTGTATGTATAGGATTTGATTTTAATTCGAAATAATATGGTAATAAAATTTTATTATCATCATTTAAACCTTTATTAATTGACATATTTGAATCAATATTATGTGATAACATAATTATTAATTGTTTAAATATTTTTACTTGCTCTAAGTTAATATAATTTGGATAATCTAATTTTCATTGTTTGAATAAATTAGTAATAACATCATCGGGTTTTTGTCCTTCAAATTTTTGTCTTAATTCTGCTATTTTATTTTAGGATTTCCATTTTCATATATAGCACCATCAAAGTTTCTATTATAATTATATGTATAAGTTAGCATATCTAATAATACTTTTTGTAAACTATCAACTGGTGGTTTATCTTTTATTTCTAATTCAACATCTTTAAATTCATCATTTGTAGCAATACTTGTATATGTTGTACCTAATGCATCATGAATTTTTCATACTTCTTTATCTTTCAGTTCTCCTTTTTCTTTTAATGGTCATTGTCCAAAATCATGAGAACTTATAAAATAACCTAATCAAGCATTAGTTACTCTGGCATTATTAATAATTTCTTTTCTTGTTTCTTTACCACCACCAATAGCAATTAAATCTAAAACTGATTTTTCTTGCCCTATAAATTGTTTTGCTAATTTTCAAGGTAAAATTTGTTCACTAAATCATTGTTGTAATATTCTAACTTTTGGTTGAGTTTCAATAGGCATTGATAATAGCGGAAATGCTATCTTATCTTTGACAAATAACTTTGGGTATACTTCCATATTATCAACTTCACCAAGTACCTTTATATTGCCAAAAATCATGCTTCTGGGTGATTTAATTTTTAAACCAATTACTTTTGTGTCTTTATCTAATGGTTTTTGTAATTTAATAATGATTGGATAACCATATCTTGTTTTAAAATCTTTAATTTTAATAATAGTAATACTTTTAGTACTTCTTGTTTTTGGATTTTGATAAGGTTGTGAATAATTATTAATGATATATAAATTATCAATATTATTTTCAGTTAAAGGTTCATTAATAGATACAGCATATAATTTAAATTGATTTAATAAATTTATTTCTTGGAATATTAAGTTTTTAATATCAGTCATACTATATTCAATAGTATTATCATTAATATTAGTACTTGCTCTTTGATTTAATTGCATAGTAAAATCAGATGTTTCAACAGCAGTAGTTGTTAATACTTTATCAATATCAATAAAACCTATTTTAATAGTATTTGCTGAAAATTTTAAACTATTATTTTCATTATTTTTAAATAAACGTTCAATTTCATAAATATAAATTGTTCTTTTTTTAAATTCATCATATGCTCTATTAATATCAGGGTCACTAGTAGCACCCATCATATTTGTAAAATCATAAGGAATATTATCAATTAAATAATCATTTTCTACTTCTGCTTGATTAAGTTTAGTTTGTTTCTGTGGAAACTTCGTTTGTGCTTTGTTGTTGTTTTCCATTGTTTTCTCCTATTAATTGGTTATTTTCGGGATTAAATAATTTTAATTTAACTGTTAAGTTATTAATTTCTTGTTCATCATTAATATTAAATGTTTTACTATTTAATAAATCTTTATCTAAACGTACTAATATTTGAATAAATTTAAGAATATCAATATTAAATTGTCATAATTTTTGTTCAATATAATTAATAGTTGAAATATTTACTGCTGTACTTTCGGGAACTGATTGTTGTGCAGATTTTTTTTGACTTGGTATATGAATACCACAACGTTTAAATATTTCATTAACATTTCAATCGTATATATCAGTTAAATTTTTACCTTTAAAATTACTACTTGTCATATTGATATTTTTACTTTTTTCATTATTATCACCAGTAGTTTTTCAAATATAATTGTTAGTAACTAATATTCTTACGGCTTCATCCATTGTAGATTTAGCATTACCATAAGTTTGGTCAAAAATAAATTTTGGTGAGTTTAAAATAGTATCTAAAACAATTTGTTCATCAATAACATCTAATGCTTTAATTTTATCCATTACTTTATTACAATCTGCTAACTCATTTGCTTTATTTCTCATAATTGCTATTGGAATATAATTGATATTTAATGTTTGTTCTTGTTGTAAATTAGGATTATTACTATATTGTTTAAAAGGTAAAGGAAATTGTTTTTTATTATCACTAATACTATAAATTGCACGATTAATAGTTACTTGTTCATTATTTAATTTATAAACTTCAAATAATCTTACTGTTTGTGCATTTTGTTGATAACTATCATAAAAATAGTACATTGAATTAATTTACCAGTAATATCATAAATTCTTTTCTGTATATCTACTACTTGAAAATGCTAAATTGTAAAGGTAAGTGTAACTAAATTATTTTTCTATCCCAATATTCGATTGGTGAAAGATAATTTAGTATTTTTCTCGGTCTTTGATTTAAAGACAATATAAATTTATGCACTTCATTTTTATTAGTTTTTGAAAAAATAAATTTTTTAGGAATTTTTTCTCTAATTAAACCATTAGTATTTTCATTAGTACCTCTTTGTCAAGGTGAATATGGATTGGCAAAATAAATTTTTACATCTAAATTTTTTTCAAGTTGTTGTCAATTTGAAAATTCTTTGCCACGATCAAAAGTAATAGTTTTAACAATGTTTTTAGGAAGAATTGATAAATAATAACTTACATTTTTATTAATAACTTTAGTAGTTCTGTTTTTAACTAATATTGCTAAAGTAAATCGTGATACTCTTTCAACTAAAGTTATTAAACATGATTTGCTTTTACCTCGTGATGATACTATAGTATCTCCTTCTCAATGACCAAGTGTTATACGATCATTAACATTTATATCTCGTTCTTTAATTGATTTACCATTAAACTTGCCACGATTTTCTTTAGATTTTCGTTTTTTACCTTTTCTTCTTAAATTTTTACTAGTAACTTTATCAAGCATTCCAAAATAAATTCAAGTATAAATTGTTTTAAAACTAATAACTCACTCTTTATGAAAATTTTTAATTCTGCCATAAATTTGTTCAGGTGATCAACCTAATAGTAATTTTTGTTGTACATATTTTACTAAATTCTTATTTTTAAACTTATGAAAACTAATATGTGATTGTTTTCGATTTTCAGCTTTATTTTGTGCAATTAATGAAAAATAATGATTATTATCTTTATTTCTATTAATTTCTCGAATAATAGTACTAATACTTCGATTAAGATTTTTAGCTATTTCACTAATTTTAAATTTAAATTTCAATTGATTCTCAATATAAATCCTTTCATCTATGCCAAGATGTTTATAACTCATATAAAAACTCCTTACTTTTTTCTAAACTAAATTTAGCATTATGAAATTTTTATATGAGAATTTTTTGCAATTTTATTTACTTGCACTTACAAGTATAATTCAGCATTTTATTTCATGGAATAGCAATATAACCCATACCTATACTAACAACAAATACTAACGGTTTAATTGCAACTATTCCTAAAACTACAATACTAGGAATTAATCCTAAAAATAAGCCAAATGTAATACATCCAGTTAATACCAAAAATTTTAAAATTCATAGCATATATTTTCTCATTTTAAACACCACCTAGTGTATAAGCATAAAAGAATAATCCCAATTTAAACTTGCTCTATCTAAATTAATCTCCGACATATTATCATCATTTAAATCAACATCAACCATACTGTCATTTGTACTTTGATAATCATTAACACTACCATTAATTAATCTTGCTCTTTCATCTGTAAATACTTCTTGTAATTCCGTACTATTATATGTACTTCCCAAAGGTAACAATAAAGTATTAATAATCTCACTTGCACCAGCAATTATGGTAGGTACTGCATAAGCATTATTAAAATCATGATTTATACCCATAGCAACACCACTTGAAATTAAACAACCACCAGTTGCCATATTACAAATTTTTCTTATTGCTTCCAATTTATTAGGTATTAACTCAGTTATTCCACTAATAAGATTTGATATACCAAAACTATTTAAAGATATATAAGTATCTCAATCTACAAAAGGATTATCAACTATCGGTTTAACAGTTGTAAATGGTGGATACGTTGGTTTAGGTGGTTCAGTTGGACAAGGTGGTCAAAAACAAGGTTCATCTCTTAATAAAGACACAGACTTATCTACATACTGAACAAACTTAGCATAATTAATTAAACCAATTGTTCCTAAACCTAAAAATATCTTTTTATAACTATTAATAACTTTATTTTTAGTAGTTGGTCTTTGATTAATATTCCATATATCAATTCCTAACTTTTTACTAAATAACAAAGAATTTATAGAACCCAAAATCGGGTCTTTTAAATATTGACCATAGTAAGCACTAACTCCTACCATAGCACTTAATGGACTTAATCCAGTTCTTAATATTTTAGTCAAAGTATAATTACTAGTTTGTTCTAAATCATTAGGCATAAATAAAACTCCTTACTTATATACTAATAAGGAGCTTATTTATGAATTATAATCTAATCAATTGGGGCTTAATGAAAAATATATAATCCATATATAAGCCCCTTATTTAATTTTTATTTATTTCTTTTATTCTCTTTTCTTATTCGTTCCATTTCATTAGCAACTCTGTAACACATTTCACAACCATATACTCGCTCATAAGTCCAATCACTACACTTATGTCTCATAATTTAAATTACTTTCTTGTTGTCTCATTGATTTATTTAAAGCAATATCTAATATACAATTTGGACAATAATATTTTCTAGTATATAAGTTTTGTAAAACTCTTTTAGGACAAATAACTTGGTCACAAAGTTTACACATATAAATTGCTAAATGAAATGCTTGTTCACATGAACAATTATCATTTTTAGCCATAATTTAAATTTAACTCCTAACATATTAATAATTATTTAAAATTACCCTTTTAATAAATAACTATTTTCAATTAGAAAGTTTTTTAATATTACCGCTTAAATCAAGTTCAAGTGAATAAAAATTACCAACTTTTAAATTAACAGTAGATAAACAATTATTAAAATCACTAGCAAATTCCGGATTATATCATTTATCACGTGTTTGACCAGTTGGCACGCTCGTTTGTTTATTTATTTCTACAAACTTCAAAACATCAAACTTTAATGTTTGACCTTTATTATTTTTATCGGGAATAATACGCCCTTTTTCAATATTAACTAATTGAACTTTAAACATAAAAAAACTTAACCTCCGAACTTTAAGCGAACTAACGCTAGATTAAGATAATGGATATTAATGATCTTAATTATAAATATAACATAAAATTTAAAAAATACAATTAAAATAAAAAAATAGATATTAGTAAAAAGTTCGGTAATTACTAATATCCATTAACCATTATATATATATATACATATATATACAAGTAAAATTATAGAAAAATTAAGTTTTTTTTCTAATGTAAAACTTTTTTCCTAAAATCTATTTTTTCAACTTTATCACCAAAAACTTTATTAACCCAAGTCAAAACATCTCTATCTTTTTGAATTAAATAACCAATCTCGCTAGTCCGTAAATAATCCTTATATGATAAAGCACTTAAATATACATATCGTTCATAATCTTCATACTCTTTAAAATAATCATTTACAACAGTACTTTCAATAATACCACCAATCATAACCGTATCACCATTACTATCTCTTTGAGTTTTAAAATAAAACACATTTGTTGCATTAAAACTTGCTTTAATTATATCTGCAATTGTTAATTTCTTAATACCACGAACTACAATAGGATTTTTGCAATTACGACTAAAAGCATAAGCCTTTACACCTACATCAGTTTGATTTAAAGACTTAACATCATCTATCGCTTTTGTAACATATTTTCCTAAATATTTAATAACAAATTCATTAGTACCTTTTTTAACTACTCTTAAATCATTAAAACCATGAGTTCATCATTCTGCTAACATACTTTTATGTATCTTTCTATTGAAAATTATATGAAAATGTATAGCACCACGAGACTGATACTCATAAACATAAAAATATTTTAATTCTCCTAAATGCGAAAAACGTTTAGGGTCATTTCATCATTTCTTTAATTTAATAAAAAATAAACGAATATCTTTCTTTGCTTTTTTAACATCTTGCATATTATTACTATAAGTTAAAGTAACAAAACTTAACATCTTACTATTATAAAAATTATGTAATGCTTTTTGAATTAAATTAGTTTTAGTACGAACTGTACTATTTCTTAATTTTTGTTTATTACCAACATAAGATTTACCTTTCTTATTTCCAATATTATTCAAAAATGAAATAGGTAATACTACATTTTTCACATAACAAGCATAGAAAATTTTTTTAATATAAAAATCTTGTTGCATATATAAAAATCCGAACTTTATTAATAATTTCATATATTTATTTAATAAAATAATCTTAACATAAAAAATTATAAAATCAAACATAAACAAAAACGTTACTTAATTAATAAATATTATTATACAATAAATTTTTCTTAAATAAATATAATCACAAAATTTTACACTTTTTTATTGTTTATTATACAATGACTTACGCATTCTAAATCTTAATTTAATTGGTACACCCTGAAAACCAAATCGTTCACGAATTTGATTAATTAAAAAACGTTCATAAGAAAAATGACATCGTTGTGGATCATTTACCATTAAAATAAAAGTAGGCGGATTTTTTTCAACCTGTGTTGTGTAATATATCTTTAATCTACCACCTTTAAAGTAGGGCGGCTCATTAATTAATTGAGCTTTATTAATTATTTCATTAAGAATACTTGTTTTAATTCTTAAATTCATATTAACTAATACTTCATTAATAGTAGCAAATAAAGTATGAATTCTAGTATTTTCTAAAGCAGATAAATATACAACAAAAGAATACTCAAGGTATTTAAATTTTTCTTTTATTTTTTGAGTAAACTCTTGCATTGTTTTTTTATTTTTTTTAACTAAATCTCATTTATTAACAATAATAATAACTGGCTTATCTAAATTTTTTGCCATTCCTGCTATTGTTAAATCTTGTTCTTGAATTTCAACACTACCATCTAATAAAAACAAAACAATATCACTACGTTCAATAGCATTAGTAGTTCTAATTAAACTATATTTTTCTAAATCTTCAGTAATTTTTCCTTTTCTACGAATTCCAGCAGTATCAATAACACAATATTGTTTTTTATTATAAACAAAATTACTATCAATAGCATCAGTTGTTGTTCCTGCTATTGGTGAAACAATAACTCTATTCTCTTGAAGAATAGTATTAACTAAACTTGATTTACCAACATTGGGACGACCAATAATTGCTAAATTAATATGTTCTTTTTTTTCTGTATGAACCTCTTTTGGTAATTTAGTAATTATCATATCTAATAAATCACCAAAACCAACACCATGACTAGCAGATACTAAAATTGGTTCGCCAAAGCCAACTTTTAAATAATCATAAATTTTATCATTATCGTTTTGAACATTATCATATTTATTTGCAATAATAATAACCGGTTTCTTAGTTCTGTATAATAATTTAGCAATATCTTCATCTTCGTGAGTTAGACCTTCTTGATAAGAACAAACAAATAAAACAATATCAGCCTCAGCTAAAGCAATATTAACTTGTTGATTGATTTGTTGAGTAAAATTAGTAATCGTTTTAGTAATACCACCCGTATCAATAATCACAAAATTTTGTGTTAATCATTCACCAATGCCATAAATTCGATCTCTAGTTGCTCCAGGCATATCTTCAATTATTGCTACTTTTTTTTGTAATATACGATTAAAAATTGAAGATTTACCAACATTAGGGCGTCCTACAATTACTACTTTTGGTAACTTATTCATTTTATTCAAATCCTTATATTTAAAATATTATTTTTTATGACTAAAGTAATTATCATATAAAACTTTTAATTTATCAACGGTCGTTTGTAAATTATAATCACTATTATCTAAAATAACTGCATCTTCAACAATTACTAGTTGACCAGTGCTACGAGTTTTATCAACATTATCACGAATTACCATATCGTTATATACTTGTTCTTGTGTAATATTAATACCCTCTTTAATATACTGTTTATATCTTCTTTCACTACGAGCGTGTAAACTAGAAGTTAAAAAAATCTTTAATTGAGCATCAGGTAAAACAACACTACTAATATCTCTGCCAACGACAATAAAGCCTTGACTTCTAACCATTTCTTGAATTCTAGCAACCATAACTTTTCTAACTTCAGATAACGAAGCAATTATTGGTACTTTACTAGTAACATTTTTATCATAAATTTCTTCTGTTGGTGGTTGATCATTAAATAAAAAATGACCATTAACTCATCTTATATCAAAAAGTTGTAATGCTGCAAGTATTAAATCTTCACTTTCAAAAGCAATTTTGTTTTTTAAACAATAATTAGTAAAGCTACGATACATAATTCCTGTATCCATAAATTGATAATCAATTTTTTTAGAAAGTAAATATGCTGCTGCTGATTTACCACTAGCTGCTGGACCATCTATTGCAATATTAATCTTTGGGTACATTGTTTTTCTCCATTCTCTACTTAATAAATAATATTAATGATAATACTAACACGACTATTAAAATTAAACAAATAATGATAATACTAAATACTGTTAAACTTCACTTATAGTTATTCTTAATTTTAACTTTTTGTAATTCATCTTGAAAATTATTATGTTCTTGATTAATTTCTTTTAGTTCTTTATTAAGATCACTATTATTTATTTTATACTTTTTATATTTAAATTCTAAATTTTTAACAAAATTTTTGACATCATGAATTTTACTTTCTAAGTCTTTTTGAAATTCATTTATTTTATTATGCATACTATTAATTAACGTTTGATATTCCAAGTTAGTACTTATTAATGGCACATCAACTATTTCAAAATAAATATTTTCGCTATATTTTTTTAAAATATTATTAATATTTTCTAACATATTTTCCAATATTAATTTATCATTATCATCTAAATGTTGTTCATTATTTTTAATAAAATAATTTTCAAAATTAACTAAATTTAAATCAGAATTTAATTTTTGAAAAATTGGCTCAAAATATGATTTATCAATTTTTATTAGTTGCTGATAATAATTTTCTATTTTTTGTTCTTGTTCTCAAAGCTTACTATTTTCTTTAATTTCTTTAGCAATTTGTTCACGTAAACTTTTATACTTTTCCATTCTTGTCATTAAAGCACCCACAAATTAATATTTAAAAAATTCCAATATTGATTTATTTTTAATAGTAATGATAATTTTCTTGATTATAACATAAATATATAAAATCATTATAATATACAAATTTAACTATTGATAATATTGATAATATTTTAAAAAATAATTGTTTTTACTTAGTTTTCTTTTAAACATTATTAAAAATAATAGGGACGGTAACAAAAACGGAGGATATAATTACTTTTTAAACATTTCTTTAAAATTATAGACAAGAAATAATTGTAATTATATGCAATTGTAAATTTATCTTACTACTAAATTAAATGAATTGCAATTAAAATACAAATATTAAAAAAATGAAAAATAAAATTAATATTTATACACAACAAAAATTCTTATTAACTTTTAATTTAATAAGTTTTCAAAATTTTAATAAAAAAATAAATTAAGTTATATTTTTAAATTTATTTGATTACATTTAAAAATAACCATTTTAATATAAATATTTATGTTATAAGTTCTATTACCAAGCATTTCTTTTAAAATATGTCAAATATTACCTTCTGTAAAACAACCTATATTTCACTT
This sequence comes from Spiroplasma endosymbiont of Nomada ruficornis, assembly GCF_964030795.1. Lineage (NCBI taxonomy): Bacteria > Bacillati > Mycoplasmatota > Mollicutes > Entomoplasmatales > Spiroplasmataceae > Spiroplasma > Spiroplasma endosymbiont of Nomada ruficornis. The sequence continues at coordinate 880,468 of NZ_OZ034962.1, forward strand.
TGCACCTTGATTTTCAATACCTTGTTTATTATTTTTAAAATATTGTTTTTTTAATTTTTTGTGATTTTTTAATATTTCATTCATATATTTTATTAACTCATCATATTGACCATTTTCAATAAAATTTCTACAAATCTTATATTCATCTCAATATTTTCCTTTATTTCCAGCGATTATTCCAACATATAATTTTTTAACTAAATGGAATTTATCTAAAACAAAACTTGCACCTAAATAATTAGCAACTTCTTTAATTCATCCTGCACTATCTCCACAAATAATTATTTTTGCTTGGTCAAAATTTTCAAAAAATCTATTTCCTTGTTCTTTAATAAATTCAGCAGTTTTTTTAACACCAATTGCTGTTTTTGTTGGTCTTATTATTACATCTGCTCTTTTATTAACTAATTTATGATTAACATTATCTGTACAAAATAATACTGAACGCATTGAATATTTACCAGAATTGCGTTTAAATTTTCAAAATTTTCGATGTCCATCATCAATACTAATATAAATAAATTGATTTAGTTCTAATTTTATTTTAGGAACATCTAATTTATTAACTTGATATTCTTGAAATAATCTACTAATACTTGTTGTACTAAATTTTGTTTGCTTCATAGTATGTAAAATATCAACATATCTTTTTCCATCAGCAAAATGTTCAATAACATTATTTTTTATATCCTGACAAGTTCTTTTATATTTAGGTAATTCTAATTCTTCATCTAATAAACAAACTCTTACTCATTTTTTTAATTGTTCATCATAATATTTATAATCACGACATTTATAAGTAACAAGACCATTGATAGTATTTCTAGTTCTTTCTTTAATTTTAACTGGAATATATTTTATATCTCGTTCTTTTAATATTCTTCAATCTGTTTTTTCTCATTGATTTTTTATATCATCTCTAAATGATTGATACATTCTTTTTGTTGCTTCTTTTAAAGTTCATAAATAATTAAAACTCATATTTTTTCTCCTAACTATTTTAAAAAATTCTAAATTTATTGTAAATATATTTAAAAAATTAATTTACTTAATTATTATATAAATATATAAGTGTAATTTTAAATAAAATAAAAATTATTTAAAAAACCACTTTCATATTTAAAATATAATAAACAATTTCAATATAATTAATAGTATAGGTCTCATAAAATAAAGGCCTTTAATTTAGGCTTTATTTTGCATTTAAAAGTATACTTTTAAAAATAATCAAAAATAGTACAATTTGTAAGTAAAATCAATGAAAAAAGGAGAATTTATGAGTAAAAAAAGATGTAAGACAAAAATAAAAATGAAAAAACCAAAAAAAACAAAATAAATTTAAAAATCAAAATCATGAAATACTTGTAAATAAATATGAAGTTGAAAATACTAAACTTATTTTTTGTCAAAAAGAAGGATGTTTTAAAGAATGAACTAATGTTATAGATATAGATGAATTTGGTAAATTTTTTTTCTGTCATAAACATGCAAATGAATATGAAGAAGAGTTACCAAGTATTATAGATAATTTACCAAAAGAACAAGCAATAAAAATAATTGAAGCAAGCAAAAAATATAGGGAGTAATTTAAAATTAAAAATATATTAACTATTTTGGGAGTAATAACTTTAGGTTGTATTATAACTTCAAATGTTATTGCATGTGAAAAACCTAATTTAGATAAAGAAAAATATAAAATAAACGAACAAGGAGAAATAATATATAATTTTCAAGAAAAACAATCATACATAATAGGATTTACAATAGATAGTCATATACATGAATCAAATATTTTTATAAGCGATATTCCTTTAAAAACAACAATTTATGGCCAAGGAACACAATATTGAACATATATTAATATTAATCAAAATAAAGCATGAACTACTGGCTGATATACAAATAATTTAATATACTTAAAAAAAGGAGTAATTTAATATGAAAACATGAATAAAAACAAATTTTCAAAAAATAGCGTTATCATTTGCTGTAATTACTGGTGGTATTGGTTTAACTTTAGGTGCAATAGCATATGCTAAATTGTAAAGGTAAGTGCAACTAAATTATTTTTCTATCCAAATATTCGATTGGTGAAAGATAATTTAGTTGCACTTACCTTTACAATTTAGCTAATTTACCATTTTTTACCCCTGTTTCTTTTTTATTTTCTTAAGCAGAGAATTTACAATTACTTAATTTTGTAAATCATTATTTTTTATTTAATTTAATATTCATTAATTATACATACATTTATTAAACATTTCTGTTAAAAGCAATTTTAATTGCATTAATTATTAAAAATAAAAACATTGATCATTGTTGATCAATAGTTTAGAGGTGAATACACATGAAATCAAAAGTTATTGTAATCACAGGTGCTTCTAGTGGTATTGGTATGGAAACAGCTAAGCTATTAGCAAGAGCCGGTCATAAATTAATTTTAGCTGCAAGAAGAGAAGAAAAACTTAAAGCATTAGTTACTAGTATTAAAAATAAAAATGGTGAAGCAAATTATTTAGTAACTGATGTCACCAAACATCATGAGGTAGAAAAACTAGCACAATTTGCAATTAAAACATTTAATAAAATTGATGTTTGAATTAATAACGCAGGAATTATGATACTAACATCTTTAAAACAAAAAAACATTAAAGACTGAGATGAAACAATTGATGTCAATATTAAAGGAACACTTTATGGTATAGCTGCATCATTACCATTAATGTATCAACAAAATTCAGGTCATATCATTAATATTTCATCAATTGCTGGTCATTTTGCTCATGCTGGTGAAGCAGTTTACTCAGCAACAAAATGAGCAGTTAGAGCGATTAGTGAATCATTAAGAGAAGAAGTAGCAAAGGATAAAACTAATATTAGAATTACAGTAATTTCACCTGGAGCAATCAATACTGAATTATTGAATAGAGTAACTGATAAAGAATTTAGTTCTGAATTTAAAGAATATTATAAAACTTATAGCATATCTGCCGAACGAATAGCACTAACAATAAAACAAGCAATTGAATTACCCGCTGATGCTACTTGAAATGAAATTATTATTAGACCAACCAATGAAATAATGTAAAAATAAAAAAATAAAGAATATTTATCTAATTTTTGAATTTTAAAATACTTTAGACAATTCTTTATTATTTTTTAATTTTAAAAGAAAGAGAAATTTAATATTAAGAATTTTTATATTTTTAATTGTTTTAAGAAATTATTCTTTCAAAGTATTGTCACTATAACTTACAATTTTATTATTTAAATTTAAATTTTTATTAATACCAATATTGGCAATTGTATTAAGACTTGATATTGGTAATGTTTTTACTCTAAAAGATAAATCATAAATTTCAGTTTCATTTAAGACACGAAGTTCTCCGTTGATTAAGTATTCATCACCAATTCTAAAGTTTTTAATTCAAGTTGCACGATTAAGATCAGCATAACTAATATCTTCCTCGCGAAAACTTAAAATAGAATTATTATTAGATTTTTTCAATTTAATAATAGATAAGTTATCACCTAATAAGCCTAGGCTTTGCTCATGTTGTTCAATTGAATTTCTAATAATAGGAATTATTAAACATTTTTGATCAGGAGTTTGTGTTCAAATGATAACTGTTTCAAGTTTGCAACCATTACAATATTGATAATTACAATTTATATTTTCACATCTAGTTTCGTTAGTTGTTTTTATTAATGGCACATTGGCAAAATAAATGCCACAATTTATAATATTCTGCATTTAATAAACCTCATTTTCTAAAGTTTTAATAATACTTTTACTATAAACAAACTTAATTACCATAAAAGAGTAAATTTGACCTTAAACTTAATACTTTTAAATTATAATGATATAAATTTTAAAATGTTTTTAATTATTAGTCTGTATAAATTTTGGTTTAAGGGTAAGTGGGAATATTAATTTATGAAATTGGAATAGATATTAAATTGAGTTTTTAAACTAAATTAAAGACTCATATCAATAAATTAAAATACAAAACCCTTACATGAAAATTACTCATATAAGGGCATAAAGCCAAATTTACAATTTTAAATTAATTAAACTGATGTTTTGTCCTAAAGTTTTAGGACAAATATAATAATAACAAATTTAAACCAAATTACAATAGAATCTCATACTGTTGTCATTATTTAGTGATAATTTCCTATTAGTTATCGAGCAAAAATTTCCCAAAAGTAAAGTTAAATATACTTGGTGATAAATATGGAAAGAAGCATGACTATGAAAGAAAAATATAAGTTTAATATTATAAATGACATTATTATTAATAAATTATCTAAACATCAAGCTAAGAATAAACTTAACCTAACTATTAGAAGAATTAACCAATTAATTCAAATTTTCAATAGAGAAGGTAAAGTTGGTTTTATTCATAAATCCCGAAATAAAATTTCTAATAAAACAACAAATTTTGAAATCAAAATTAAGATTATAAATTTATATAAAACCAAATATTATAATTTTAATTTTCAACATTTCCATGAGAAATTAAACAATGAAGAAAAAATTAAAATTTCATATAGTACACTTTATACTATATTAATTAAAGAAAAAATTACTTCACCAAAAAGACATAAAAATAAGAAAAATAACTTGCATCCTACAAGAAACCGAAGAACAAATTTTGGTGAATTAATTCAAATGGATGCAAGTAATCATCATTGATTTGGTAAGGATAAACCAAAAGCTTTTTTACATGCTGCAATTGATGATGCTACAGGCAATATTGTCGGACTATGATTTGATCATCAAGAAACATTAGATGGTTATTATAATGTTTTTTATCAAATTTTAACTAAATATGGCATACCAAAAACATTTTATACTGATAATAGAACAGTTTTTGGATATAAAAAACAAATCGATGCTGGCAAAATAAACACGGAAAATGATACTTATACTCAATTCCAAAAGTCTTGTAATGATTTAGGTGTTGAAATTATTAGAACTTCCATTCCACAAGCTAAGGGTAGAATCGAACGCTTATTTGGAACACTTCAAAGTCGCTTAATTAGTGAACTTAGACTTAATAAAATTAAAAATTTAGAAGAAGCTAATCAATTTCTTAAAATATATATAAGTATTTTTAATAAGCAATTTGCCTTACCTATTGATAATAATAAATCTGCTATGATTAAAGCTCCAAACCAAGAAGAAATAAATATTTATCTTTCAAGATTTTCTAAAAGAAAAACGGATAGTGGTTCAACTATAACATATTATGGTAAAAAGTATTTTCCTTATAAAAATAGCAAAGTTCAATACATACAACCTAGAACTGATGTAATTGTACTTAAATCGTTTATTAATGAGTTATATCTTAGTTATAATCATCAAATATATGAATTAAAAGAAATAGCACCAAAACCAATTATCAAAGAAGAGTTGATAAAAACTAAAAAGTTTTATATACCAAATAAAAACCATCCTTGAAGATATGGATACTAATAATACCAAATTAAAATTAGATAAAATTCTTTTTATAAAAGATTATTTTTGTGAATACTTAACTATATAAAATTTTAAATCGTTTGTCGAGCAGCAAATTTGATGCCTTAAAATTGATTTTAAAGATATAAAAAAATAAAATTATACACCACCAATAGCACAAGCACCAGAAGCCATTGTTGTAATACCACCATCAACATTACCAATTATGGGAATAGTATTTAAAGCACCATTAACAATAGTTAATGTGTTTTCACAATTTAAATTTGATTTATTTTCTAGATTTAGAAGTCTGTTGTCAAGTTCATTAACTTGTTTTTTTAAAGTTTCAAAATCTGCTTTGATTCCTTGAATATTTTTGTTTAATTCATCTAACTTTAATTCATGTTCAATTAAAGTTGAAATATAACTTCAATCTCTTATATAACCTTTTATTATTTCTTTTTCTTGTCTTTTTCAATTATATAATGCTTGAGGATTAAATGTTTTAGAATTATTGATTGCTTGTGGTAAAGTAGAATTTCATTCATTTATATGTGCAAATCATTGTTTAACTTTTGAATCATTTGCTATAATATTTGAAATTTCATTAAATTTATCTTGTGTTACATAGGTAAAAGTTGGTTTTGTCAAACCATAAGAATAGGGACTAAAAGTACCAACAATTATTTTTTTTCAAAATAGTCAATAAAGTGTGAGTAATTAGATTTATCCAATAAATAAACTTCTGATAATTTAAAATTATGATATTTTTTCTTTATGGCACTTTTAATTTCGTTATCAACGTTATGATTAATTTTTCCTAAATTAATTTTTATATCTTTATTTCAATCTGGAAAATCATTTTCTAAATTATCAAGACGATTATTTGGATAATATTTCTCATCTTCTGTTATTATTCTTACTGATTCAAAATCAAATCAATTAAATGGTTTTTCATAAAGTACAATTTCTATACGTTCTTTTCTAGAACTATCTGTATATACTTTTTCAATTTTTGAAAAATTATCTCAAATTGTTTTACCTACTTGTTGTATTTCTTTTCATGTTCATGGAAAAATTGCAGTAATTGAAATATCATTAGAATTATATCGTTGCATCATATCCTCTTTAAATTTTTCGCCAAGTTCTCATGCAGGATTATCTTTTCAATAATGATAATCAGCTATTATTCCTTCAAAAGTTTTTGGTGTAAATGAACAAGTTACTTTACCTCAACTACCCCTTATTTCGTTTTTACCATTTAATGTTCTTTTTAATCGATTTCTGTGTTTTTCATGACGATGTTTATTCATATTTATTTTGCTATTTGTTGTTGGGTTGTTAATAATAAAATCTGTTTGATTATTACTTGCAAAATTTAATTGTTGATTTACTAAATCTAAACTAGTCGTATTTTTTCTAACTCAATTTTTAATATTTGAATTATCAATTGACTTACCATTAATACCTTGTATTTTATTATTTAAAAGTGGAGCAGTTAATACTCACAATTTAAATCAATAACTTGGACTAAAATATTTCATAATTTTGTTCTCCTTTGAAAGTAAATATAAAAATATTTACTTTCAAAACAAAGCAACTTTTATTTGTTAAATTTTACTTCTTTTTTATTTTTTTTGATAAATATTTTTGGGAAATTTTCACTCGATATTGACATAGAATCTCATACTGTATATAATATATTTTGATTAATCATTATTATAAATTATTATTAATGCTTTAATTAATTTTATAATATAAATATTATTTATTTTATTATAATTATTTTATTTTAAAAAACAAAAAAATAAATAAAAGTAGTACTTAAGTACTACTTTTATAATATAATTTCTCTAATTAAGTTAAAAAAATAATATTTTAAACTATAAATTAAAATTCATGCAAATTTAACTTTAAACTAGTAGTAAAATAACCTCTCACAAACTGAGTATCTTTTTCATTATTTGCTGTAACCGTTTCAACACTAACAAATTTAAAAATAAATGCTTTTTGATTTCAATCATAATCGTAACTAACTGTTTGCTGAACTTTATTCATATTTCCTTCATGTGAAATACTATTATCAATAAACTTTGTATCACTAGATACAATAACTGAATTCTTACTTTGATCATTATAATAATCTTTTCCATTTATATGAAAATCGACATGACTTTTTATATCAGTTAATTCTATATATTTTAATTTTGAAGGATCACTAAAAAGAACAATAACATTTTTTTCAAAAGTTTTAACTGTAGTTTCTCCATTATCAGCAAAAATAGGGTATTCAACAATATCAATTGGTATTACATCATGTAAATTATCAACATTTATTAAATTGGAATTTTTTGCATATGAATTTAATATCGAAGAAGTTGAAAATATTGATGCTGCTGATAATGCTATTGTTGTTAACATTGATAAATATTTTTTCATAAATAACACCTCTTTTTTAATAACTTCTTAAAATCTTAAGAAGTTGGATACATCATAAACCTTTCTTTTAAAGAAAACAATAAAAAAACATTTATAATAAATAAATGTTTTTTAATAATTTTTACGATTAAAATAAAAAATGAAATTCATTATTAGCGATTTTTTTGATAATTATATACTAACTTAAGTACTCTTTTTAAAGGTAATATTCTAATAATAGTTCTTGTAATTTTATTAGAAATTCCTGTAATAATAACACTTTTTCTTTTTGTTTTTAAGGCTGTTTGTAAAGACTTTTTAGCATAAGTTTCAGTATCTAAAACTGGTAATAATGAACTATAATGTTCTTTATTTCCTTTACCATTACTACTACGATTTCAAAATTCAGTTTTTAATGGACCTGGACAAATTGTAATTACTCTTACTTTACTTTTTGCTCTTTTTAATTCATAATTAACTGCAACACCTAAACTTCAAACATATGATTTAGAAGCATAATAACTAGCAAAAACAGGACCTGGACTAAAAGCTGCCATACTTCCAATATTAATAACACGACCATAATTATTTTTACTAAAACGTTGAACAAATAACTTTGTTAAAATATGTAAACAAGAAATATTTAAATTAATCATATTTAATTCTTGTTCTAACATACTATCTGCAAATGTTCCTCAAACACCATAACCAGCATTATTAATAACTACTGTTACATTTAATTCTTTTGATAACTCAAATAATTTATAAATATTTTTTAAATCAGATAAATCTAAATCATAATTTTTAACTTGTAAGTGTGGATACTTATCTGCTAATTCTAATATTTTTTTACTATCACGTGATACCCCTAATACGTGATAACCTTGTGCTAATAATGCTTGACAGTAATAATATCCCAATCCTTTAGACGCTCCTGTAACTACTGCTCACTGATTCAAAACAATTACTTTATTTATCATTTATATTAATACTCCTTTTATTTTTAGATATTAAACAATTTTTTACTATTTGAACTAATATAATTATAAGCACTAAAAATACTTAATACTGTAGCAACGTACATTGGTATCATTACTAATTGATTAATGAAACCATATTGATCATTATTACTATGACCATTAACACTACCATTTAAAAATCGTCAATTAATAAAAAATAAAATTGTAATTCCTAACATTTGTAATGCTGCCTTTATTCTACCATATTTATCAGCAGCCATTACTGTACCTTTAGTAGCCAAAATTTGACGAACTACATCAATAATAAAATCACGTAATACCAAAATAATTACCATTCAAACCGGAATTATAGTAGCACATGCCATTACAATTAAAACACCATTAGTTAAAAGTTTATCTGCAATTGAATCAAAAAATTTACCAAAAGTTGTTACCTGATTAAATTTTCTTGCTCATCATCCATCAATAAAATCACTAATGGCAGCAATAATAAATAAAATTGCTGCTATTAACCAACTAATCGGTAAACTATAACTATTAATATTAATACTTGTTATTCAAAGATGATAAAAATTATCATTATCTATTCGACCAATAATCATTAAACTAACAATAATTGGGACTAATATTAATCTTATTAAAGAAATAATATTGGGAACATTCATATTTAAAATCCTTTCATATAAGTTTATTTATAATATTTAACATTATTATGTACTTACCTTTTTTAGCATAATTGCTAAATTGTAAAGGTAAGTGCAACTAAATTATTTTTCTATCCAAATATTCGATTGGTGAAAGATAATTTAGTATTTTTCTCGGTCTTTGATTTAAAGACAATATAAATTTATGAACTTCATTTTTATTAGTTTTTGAAAAAATAAATTTTTTAGGAAATTTTTCTCTAATTAAACCATTAGTATTTTCATTAGTACCTCTTTGTCAAGGTGAATATGGATTGGCAAAATAAATTTTTACATCTAAATTTTTTTCAAGTTGTTGTCAATTTGAAAATTCTTTGCCACGATCAAAAGTAATAGTTTTAACAATGTTTTTAGGAAGAATTGATAAATAATAACTGACATTTTTATTAATAACTTTAGTAGTTCTGTTTTTAACTAATATTGCTAAAGTAAATCGTGATACTCTTTCAACTAAAGTTATTAAACATGATTTGCTTTTACCTCGTGATGATACTATAGTATCTCCTTCTCAATGACCAAGTGTTATACGATCATTAACATTTATATCTCGTTCTTTAATTGATTTACCATTAAACTTGCCACGATTTTCTTTAGATTTTCGTTTTTTACCTTTTCTTCTTAAATTTTTACTTAACTGTATCAAGCATTCCAAAATAAATTCCAGTATAAATTGTTTTAAAACTAATAACTCACTCTTTATGAAAATTTTTAATTCTGCCATAAATTTGTTCAGGTGATCAACCTAATAGTAATTTTTGTTGTACATATTTTACTAAATTCTTATTTTTAAACTTATGAAAACTAATATGTGATTGTTTTCGATTTTCAGCTTTATTTTGTGCAATTAATGAAAAATAATGATTATTATCTTTATTTCTATTAATTTCTCGAATAATAGTACTAATACTTCGATTAAGATTTTTAGCTATTTCACTAATTTTAAATTTAAATTTCAATTGATTCTCAATATAAATCCTTTCATCTATGCCAAGATGTTTATAACTCATATAAAAACTCCTTACTTTTTTCTAAACTAAATTTAGCATTATGAAATTTTTATATGAGAATTTTTTGCAATTTTATTTACTTGCACTTAGAAGTATAATTCAGCATTTTTGATCTATTCATGAAATAAGTATATCGTTATTTTCTATATCTATCAATAATATACATTTATATATTAAAATAAATATTCTTTTATATACAATTTCTTAACTATTGTTTGTTTTTTATTTTTCTGATTTTTCTCTTTCGGCAGCAGCTTGTGGATTTTTTCTTTTCTCAATATAATAGAATAAACCAATATAACTTAAATAATAATCTTTATTAAAATCAATTAAACGTGAAGCATTTGTAACAGTTGCTTGTCCTGCCGGTTTACTTCCTCATTCATAAAACGGAATTAAACGTGTTTTTGCTGGATTATGTTTTGCTAAAAAAATAACAGCAGTATCAAAATCTAATTTCATTAACTCACTACCTGTAATTAATTTTTTACCTTGTAATGATGAATTAATATTATCAGCTTTTTTATCTTTATTACCAGAATGGCTATAATTAATAATTGTTTTTTCACCGAACATATCTGAATATTTATTAGCGGTTTGTAAATCCATAGTTTGCAAAAAAGTATGCAAAATACAGTTATTAAAAATAGTTTCTGCTGTTTCTTTACCATATTTTTGTGTTAATTGTTGTAAATCTTGCATAATCATCATGAAAAAAATATTACGACTTCGTGCAACAGTAATCATTTGTGCCATACTCGCAATCGTTGGTATATTACCAAACTCATCAAATAAAAAGTATAAAGGACGTGGTAATTTAATATCAGGTAAAGTACTTGCATAACGAATTGTATTTTTATATAACTGTGCAATAAACATTGATACAAAAGCATTACGTTCATTACTTTCATCAGGAACAACTAAGAAAACAGCACTTGGTTTTTTTACAATTTCATCTAAATTTATATCATTACTACAACTAATATTTCGCGTCACTGGATCAGTAAATAAACGTAATCCATTAGCAACCATTTGACTAATTGATCCCGCAGTTTCTTCAGCACCTTCTAATGCACCTAAACCAATTTGACGAGCTAAACTATGAGTTGGCATTTTTTTTAGAATTTCAACATATCGTTGACGATTAGTAGCAACAATAGCAGCATTTGACATACTAAAGTATTTTAAAGGAACATCAGGTTGATCTTCAAGTTGTTCTAACATAAATAACATAATTGATTTAACAACTTGCATCGCTGATTGATTTCAAAATTTTTGTTTTGGATCTGATTCAGGAAATAAAGCTTCAACAATATCATTAATTCATGATAATGCCATTGATTCATAAGTAATTGATTCATTTAAAGGATTATTTTCTTTTTTTAAACGCATTGATTCTACATAAAAATCATATACTTTAACAAAAGGATTTCATGAATTAGATACTGATGTATCACGTAAATTAATAACATAAACATCGTAACCATTATCTTTTAATATTTTAGAATGATTTTGAAATAATTCTCCTTTTGGGTCAGTAATAACCATTGATGGTTTAATTTTCGATTGGGCATTTAAATATATAGTTGGAATAACTAATTTTTGAGTTTTACCACTTCCTGTTCCCCCAATTACAATATTATGAGCATCAGACTTAATATTAAATTGGACACCACCAATTTTAGTCTTTGTTGTTTGAACAACAATACCGTAATCATTTTCAACAGTTTTTGATAAAGGAAAGGTATTAGCAATTTCAGTGGGTGTTAATCAAGCAGCAGATCCATACACTTTATTTTTTGAATCACGTAAAAAGCGACTTTTATTATGAGTTTCACAATAAATTTTATATTTATGAATCATAAAGTAAGATAATAAAACTGAAAATTCAATAAGAAATAGAATTAAAAATATTAATCAATAATTAATAACATCCTGTATTAAAAATTTAAGTGTAAATGGTTGTTGATTATCTCCACTATGAGAAAACATGTTACGAACAAAGACTAAAGCATAAACTAATAAAGTATTTATTAATACTAAAAAGGGTATAACAATTATAATTACTGCTGGTAGTACTCATTTTTTTTGACGAATAAATTTCATTTTTATGTTCCTTTATTTTTTATATATTTTATAATAATTTATATTTTACCCATATTGGGAAATAACACCAGCAATACCTGATATTATTAATAATAAAATACCAATAGTTACATTACGTCTTCAATGATAACTTTTTTTCTTTTTAAATTCATTTTTTGTTTTTTTAAATTTCATGATTATTTCTCCAAGATTTTAATATTTTACTTTTTTATTCATCAGGATCTCCTCTTCTTGCATTCTTTCTAGTGTTATTTAAATTTACAAAAGGTTCAACAAAAGCACCCTTAGCCATATTATTTAATCCAACAAAAGGGCTTTTTAAATTATTTTTTGTATCTTGTCATTTAGTACCTTGATCATGAGAATTTTGAAATTTACCAATTCCTTTAGCAACTCCTTTAGTACCTTTACCTAAATAACCTGTTATACCATTTTTTAATAGTCCATTTGCTTTCTTTTGACTACCATCAGGATTTCTTCCATCTTTAGCACCACCAAATGCAATTTGTTTCCCAAGTTTTAATGCACCAGCACCACCTGCTGCAAGGCTAGCAAAAGTCCGAGCTTTACCCATAATATTTCCAGCAATAGCTGCTCCATTAGAATCAATAGCACTTTGTACACCTAAGTTTTGTGTTACTAAGTGATTAATAATTTTTTGAGTTCTTAAACAACTAATAGCACCAGCCGTACAAAATAACGTATATAAAACTTGTTTTTCAAGTCAACTAAAATTAGTATTATTAGTAATATCTAATATTGCCTTTGGTAATATTTGAAGAAAGATATAAATAGGTAACATCGTTCCTGGACCAATAATAAACTTACCTATTACCATTTCTTTTCAAACACCCAATCTTTTTCCTTGATCAACAGGCATCATAGAAGCAACAATTGGTGATATTGAAAATAAAAGTAATAAATCAATAATTCTTTCAACCAATGTCATTGATGCAACAAATAATACATATAAAGTAAATCACACCGCAATAATTTCAAGAATAAAGTTTCAATGTTTTAATTGAGAAATAGGTGGCATTGAATAAACACCAGGATCATGCTGAGCAGCATTAGCATCCGGAGCACCAATACCTCATAATAAATCAGCTAAACTAGCATTTTTTCCTAAAGCTGTAATTTGTAAAACTGCCAATAATCCTGTTATTAAATAATTTATAGTACTCATAAAAAATGGAATGAAAACAATTACTAAAAAAGCTAAAAATGTATTTTTTATAGCTTTACCTAATTTTTCTCTAATTGTATGTGTTTCAGTAAATTGAATAATAATTAATTGCATAATAAACATAATAAGTATTACGCCAATTGAAACAATTGCTAATGCTGAAAAAAATACTGGTAAATTTTTACTATTAAGTGGATCTTTAGTAAAATCTCCAAAAACTAAATTAGTTATCGCATCAGTTGTTAAATAATCAAATATGCCGCCATGACCATGATTAGGTGATCTCAATAAAATATCAATTAAATATAATGGTCCTTGAATGAAAATAAGTCAAGGTATAAATAATAAAGCTCCTAGTATAATATCTGTTAGTCAATCCATATTTTCATCTCTTTTCTCTTCATAACTTAATATTAAGTTAATATATAACTTTCTTTAGTTAGCTAGGAAGAATATTTGGATTACCACCAAAAGCTTGCACAAGAGCAATTATTATTGCTGATGCAGTAATGCCAATAATTGGTGCAATTAATGTATACATAAACGCTTTTTTAATCTCACTTCTACGTTGTGGATCATCACCAGCGGCCGCTAAATCTTTTGCCAATATAATTATTTTAAAAACACTAAATGCAATTAAAGCAGCAATTAGCAATCCTGCAACTGCCGAAACATAAGGTTTTGCTACATCAATGATTTTATTTATATCAGGTCCATCTGATAGATAATGAAAAATCATAAGTTTTTCCTCCTTCAATAATAAAAAAATAAAATTATTTACTAATCAAAATTGTTTATAAAGCATGAATTTATCTAATAATATAATAAGCCCTATTTTACTCCTTAAAGAGATAAATTAGGACTTACAGTCAAATTCATATGTTATAAATAATGTTGATACACTTTAATTATAGTTGGTTTTAAAATAAAGTAAATAAAAATTTTCAATTTTATCAACTTATTTTTTATTGTTTTATAAAATTTTTGATTTAAATAAAATCATATTAATAAAACTTATAAGTTTTATTAATATGAAAGTATCTTTATATTTAGCTAAATTGTAAAGGTAAGTGCAACTAAATTATTTTTCTATCCAAATATTCGATTGGTGAAAGATAATTTAGTATTTTTCTCGGTCTTTGATTTAAAGACAATATAAATTTATGAACTTCATTTTTATTAGTTTTTGAAAAAATAAATTTTTTAGGAAATTTTTCTCTAATTAAACCATTAGTATTTTTATTAGTACCTCTTTGTCAAGGTGAATATGGATTGGCAAAATAAATTTTTACATCTAAATTTTTTTCAAGTTGTTGTCAATTTGAAAATTCTTTGCCACGATCAAAAGTAATAGTTTTAACAATGTTTTTAGGAAGAATTGATAAATAATAACTGACATTTTTATTAATAACTTTAGTAGTTCTGTTTTTAACTAATATTGCTAAAGTAAATCGTGATACTCTTTCAACTAAAGTTATTAAACATGATTTGCTTTTACCTCGTGATGATACTATAGTATCTCCTTCTCAATGACCAAGTGTTATACGATCATTAACATTTATATCTCGTTCTTTAATTGATTTACCATTAAACTTGCCACGATTTTCTTTAGATTTTCGTTTTTTACCTTTTCTTCTTAAATTTTTACTAGTAACTTTATCAAGCATTCCAAAATAAATTCAAGTATAAATTGTTTTAAAACTAATAACTCACTCTTTATGAAAATTTTTAATTCTGCCATAAATTTGTTCAGGTGATCAACCTAATAGTAATTTTTGTTGTACATATTTTACTAAATTCTTATTTTTAAAATTATGAAAACTAATATGTGATTGTTTTCGATTTTCAGCTTTATTTTGTGCAATTAATGAAAAATAATGATTATTATCTTTATTTCTATTAATTTCTCGAATAATAGTACTAATACTTCGATTAAGATTTTTAGCTATTTCACTAATTTTAAATTTAAATTTCAATTGATTCTCAATATAAATCCTTTCATCTATGCCAAGATGTTTATAACTCATATAAAAACTCCTTACTTTTTTCTAAACTAAATTTAGCATTATGAAATTTTTATATGAGAATTTTTTGCAATTTTATTTACTTGCACTTACAAGTATAATTCAGCTTTAATTTAAAATAAATTAACAATTATTGATGAAATCGATAATGTATAAAAAAATATACTAATTTTCAATTTCTTTATTTTTTATATTTTTAATTGCTTGTGTTTCAGCATCACTAACATTAATATTTAAACACATACGATATAAACTAGAAATAGCAAAAAGACATTCACCAACTTTAGCACGAGCAATAAAATCAGTTTCATTAGCAGAAATGCCACCATATGAAGAATACAATTCATTTAATGCCGCTAAATCATGAGGTTGTAAGTTTAATACTTTTAAATATTGACTTGAGTTAATAATAGCAGTAGTATATTTTTTAATTTCTTCAGAACCAAGAAAATCGTTAATATTTTGTGTAATAATATTTATCATACCTGTATACTTACGAATTCTCTTAACAATTTGATACATAAATAATAATGCTGCTGGAAATTCTTTATCAATAAGTAAATGGGCTTCATCAATAGTAATTGAAATTCATTGTTGTTTATTATTAATTTCATTATCATTTTTATTTTTTCGTACTTCATTTTCAATATATTTCAAAATTAAAAACATTTGAGCGTTAACTAAACGTTTATTCCCTGATTGCGTTAAAGTATATAAATCATAAACTTGTAATAAACTACTGCTATTAATATTAGTATGAGCATTTCATAAATTAGCATCAGTACCACCAGTTGCAAATCTTGATAATATAATTAGTAAATTTTTTAATTCATTTTTACTTCTAATCTCTTCTTCTTTAACCATATCAGATTCAATAATATCATATAAATCTTGAAAAATTGGAAATTGATTTGGTTTTAATAAATGAATTTTTGTTCGAGAAGTAATACCAAATTTTTCATACATTAAATTTACATAAATCATTAATAAACTTGATTCATTTCTCGTTAATCCACCAGTAGCAACGTTTAAAAATTGTTCTAAGAATTGCATATGTGGTGCTAAAATATCACGAGTATTATTATCATTAGTATTATCATCACTCAGTGCCAATGTAATTTGAAATGGATTAATATTGCCAGAAGAACCGTCACCAACATCAATTCAACTTCCATCATGATAATTACATAAATCGCGATATTCACGTTCAGGATCAATAACAATTACTTTATGACCAAGCATAATTTGATAATTTACTTCTTTTTTAGAAGTATAAGATTTTCCTGAACCACTAGTACCAATAATTAATTGATTATGATTTTTACGAGTACTACTTTTAGTTCTTTGATCAAAAAATACTTTATTACCACTTTCATTAAATCCAAGAAACAGTCCTTGTTTATCATTTAATTCTTGATTTAAAAAAGGAAAACTAGCACCTATTGTTAAACATGGCATTTCGTGACCTGTTTCTTTAAATCAATCAGCACTATCTGGCATTACTGATAAAAAAGCTTCTAATTGACGATAATATAATTTATCAAACTTCATATTATTGTTTTTTATTTCGTATTCGGAAGTACTAATATTTTGCTTAAGTTGCTTACGATCAGCACCATTAATTAATAAATACATATTAGTATTAAATATTTTTTCACCACCACCAGCAATTTGATCTAATAATTCATTTAATGATTGATAATGATAATCATAATCTCTTCGTTCTGATAATGATTTTGTCATAAAATTTAAAGTTGCTAAATTTTGCATAGCTTTATTCAATTGTTTTTTAGCACTTTCTTCACTGATACTATTAAAAGTAAAGATTAAACTAGTATTCGGAATATTTACTAAATTTGCTAATCAGACTGCTGAAACTTCAAATGGATAATCATATATGTTATAAACAGCTTGAAAACAATTAGCAAATTCTAAATTATTCTTATGAACTAATAATTCTTTAATCGCTAAATCATTAGTTAAATCTTTACTTTTAACAGTTTCTTCTTTTTTTGTAGTAAACATTTCTTCTAACGAAGCATTTTCATTAGAATTTATTAATTTACTATAAACAACCATCATTTCAAAACAATTAATATCACTAGCTTTAACACCACTACGACTGATATAATTTTTAAAAGCATTTACTTCTTCTTTTAATTTTTCTTGATTTGATGAATAAAAAAATAAGTAAAAAAATGGTTGCGTCATTTCATTTTGATTTTGAATTTCATTATTAGCATTAATTGCTGATATCATTTGAAATTTTCTTGCTAATTTTGCTTTTTCACTAATATTTTCTAAATCAATTTTTTCGAGTTGTTCTTTATAAAAATTAGTTTGTGCAGTTATATCTAAAGGCATATCAATCTTTATTAAAGACATAGAAATATTAATAATTTTAAAAGCTGCAGCTAAATCTTTAATTTTATTTGAGGCTTCTTCATTAGATAATAATGTAATATTAAAACCCTCCAATAATAAAGCTCTAGTATAATTTGTATTTTTCACATTTAATTGCATCACATTCTTACTAATAATTTTTTTAAATGGTACTAATATTTGTGAATTTTTTTCAGATTTATAATAACGATTTTTACTATGAAATTTAAATCATAATAAAATAATTTCTCATCCTTTTTTTCTTGGCTGTCAATAAAAAGTAAGCGGAATAGTAGCACAACCAACTAAAATAACAGCTAATATTTTAAAAATAATATCAATTTGAAATAATAAAATAATAATTGAAGCAAATCCAACTACCATTAAAATAATTAATAAATCAATTAAACCAACACTTCTCCAAATTTGTAATTTTACAAATTTAATAGTTTTAGGAATTAAAAATTTCATTTATCTTTTCTTTTGAAATTTCATTAGAATTTAGCGCTGAATTTGGTTTACTGTTTATTTTCTCTATCTTTATACTATTAACACGCTTCTTAAAGCCACAACGACTGCAATTAACTTGAATATTTATTCCTTCTAAGTAATCAGCTATCAAAATTACTCTACCACATCGATAGCAAGCAAAAGAATTTTGTGGCTTTTGAGCTAATCGAACAGATGTATACGTATCTTTCATAATCATTGTCTCCTAACTGAATTTAATTTGTTTACTAAACACAATTCCAAGTTATCTTGTTCCCTAAATATTATTAAGCAACTGAAAAAGAAAAAATAAATTTTTGCTATATTTTTAATTTAAAATAACCCACTATTTAAACACTATTTTCTTTTTAAAATCTAGTTTTACTTTAAAAAATAAATTAAATTTTTAAAAGCAAAGAAGAAAATTTAAAAAAATTTTAATAAAATAATATCTATAAAAACTCAAGAAATCAAAGTTTTATACATTTCTTGAGTTAAATAAATTTTAACAAATTAACAAAAAATAACAAATTTTTTTTATTTTTCTAACTTTTTATTAACTTATCTAATCCTGGAATATTTGGCATTTCTCCTTTTTTAATCTGACCAGCAATTTGATCCATAACTTTTTTAGTTTTTTCAAATTGGTTTAGCACTTTATTTAATTCTTTTTCTGAACGACCTGAGCCTTTTAATACTCTTGCTTTTCTAGTTGGATAACGTAAAATTTGTGGCTTTTCACGTTCTTGAGCAGTTGTTGAAGCAATAATATATTCTGCTATTTTTAAATCAGTTTCAGCATCACTAATTTTAGCATCACTAATTTTAGCAGACATACCAGGAATCATTTTTACAAGTGAGCCCAATTTACCCATTTTTTGAATTTGCTTCATTTGATTAACAAGGTCATTCAAATCAAATTGACCTAACATCATTCTATTCATAGTTTCTTCAACATCACGAGTTGAAACTATACTTTCGGCCTTCTCCATTAATGTAGTAAGATCACCCATTCCTAAAATACGTTCTGCCATTCTTTCTGGATAAAAAACCTCTAAATCAGTTACCTTTTCACCCATTCCTAAGAACTTAACAGGAATCTTTGTTAAATAAGAAATTGAAAGAGCTGAACCACCCTTAGCAGTACCATCTAATTTAGTGATTATACTTCCAGTAATAGGAATAGTATTATTAAACTCAATAGCAACATTAATTATATCTTGTCCTGCCATACCATCACAAACAAGTAAAACTTCTTTTGGTGAAGTAATTTTTCTTATTTCTGCTAGTTCTTGCATTAATTTTTCATCAATGTGTAATCTTCCAGCTGTATCAATTAATATTACATCAAACTTATTTTTATTAGCATATATTTGAGCATTTTTAACAATATTAGTAGGAGTTTCATTTTTTTGGGAAAAAACTTCAATATTCAATTGTTTTCCTAAAACTTTTAATTGTTCAACAGCAGCTGGACGATAAATATCTCCTGCAACTAGTAAACATTTTTTTTGATATTTATCTGTTAACAACTTTGCTAGTTTAGATATTGTTGTTGTTTTACCAGAACCTTGTAAACCAACTATCATAATAACAGTAGGATTAGTAGATAAATCTAATTCAACATTCTTAGTACCCATAATCTTTGTTAATTCATCATGAATAATTTTAATTAACATTTCTTGTTGATCTAAGCCTTCTTTAATAAATTCACCTTTTGCTTTATTAATAATTTCATTAGTTAAAGTTTTAACCACTCTAAAATTAACGTCAGCCTCTAACAAAATTAATCTAAATTCTTTAATTGTTGCTTCCATATTTTCCATGGTTAAAGTTTTTTTACTTAAATTTTTTTCTAATGTTTTTTGTACTTTTTTTGACATAATGTCAGCAAAACTCATATTTATATTCTCCTCTATTTTTAAGACTACATTATTTTAACACTAAAATAATAATGAAAAAATAAATTAAACATAAAAAAATAAATATTTGAATTAACAAATTATATATTTTATAAAGTTAAAAAGAGAACCTAAGGGTTCTCTAAAAAATAATTAATTAATTTTTTAATTAATTAATTCTGTTGCTCTTACTTCACGAATAACAGTAATATGAATATCGCCCGGTATTGTAATCATTTGTTCTAATTTTTGTTTTAAGTTTCTTGCTAATATATGAGCATCAAAATCATTAATAACTTTAGGATCCACAATAACTCTAATTTGTCTTCCAGCCTGAACAGCATATGCTTTTTCTACGCCTTTAACAGATTTACACAAATCTTCAATTTCTTTAATTCTAGTTATAAATTCTTCTAATGAATTATTTCTTGAACCAAGTCTAGCTGCTGATAATGTATCAGCAGCTGAAACTAAAGAAGAATAAACATTATCTTTTGCAACATCACCATGATGAGAATGAATAGCATTAATAATAATATCACTTTCACCATATTTTTTTGCTAAAATCACACCATTATAAACATGTGAACCTTCTAATTCATAATCAGCAGCTTTACCAATATCATGTAATAAACCAGCACGTTTTGCAATATTAACATCTAAACCCAATTCAGCTGCCATTGCTCCTGCAAGTTTGGCAACTTCAAAGGAATGCAATAAAACATTTTGACCATAACTTGTACGATATTTTAATCTTCCAATATAAGATACTAACTCTGGTTCAAAACCAGTTAATTTTAACTCATCAATAATTTTTTTACCATCAATTTTAAAACCTTCATTTAATTCCTGCTCATGAAATCTCAAGATTTCTTCAATTCTAATTGGATGAATTCTTCCATCTTTAACTAAATCTTCTAAAGCTCTAGTTGCAATTTCTCTTCTGATCGGATTAAATGAAGAAATTTGAATTGTTTCTGGCGTATCATCAATGATAATATCTACACCTGCTGTTAACTCAAAAGATTTAATATTTCTACCCTCTTTACCAATAATTCTGCCTTTCATTTCTTCATTAGGTAACTTAACATATGATACTGACTTATCAACAATAAAATTACTTGCATAACGTTCTATTGCTTCACTAACAATATTATTGGCTAACTCTTTAGATTGAAGTTTAATATTATATTCATGATTTTTAATAATTTTATTAAATTCTAATGATAATTTTTCTTTTAATTTACTAAACAATTCATCTTTTGCTTCATTTCGACTCATACCAGAAATTTTTTCTAATTCCATAATAATTTGATCAATTTTTTGATGATATTCTAATTTAACATTTTTTACAATTTCACGTTGATGATAAAGATTTTGTGTTTGTGTTTCAATTATTTCTTCACGTTCACTTAATTTGCGTTCTCTTTTATTTAAAAGTTTCTCATATTCTAAATTTTGTTCTTTACGATATTCAATCTCTAAATACAAATCTTTTTTCATTTTACTTATTTCAATTTTTGCATCGGCTCTTGAGGATTGAATTAATTTTTGAGATTCTTTTTCTCTCTTTAAAATATTAGTAAAACTTTGTTGTTCTTTAATTTTTAAATACATTTTTCTAATTAGAAATCCAGCAATTATCCCTACTATCATTGCTAGAAAAATTGATATACCTACTCACATTCCAAACTGTTGACTACTTATATTTGATAATATAGCTAACATATTTTTTTCCATTTATATTTTTCTCCTGGCTGCAAAACACCTACAAGAAAAAGAATCCTTACACTCAAAAACTTAAATAAAATTAAAATTTTATATTTTTCTTCTTTAATATCTACACACAAATAAGTAGGATAATAATCCTACATTAATTTTAGCATGTTTTTTTTAAAACTTGATTCGTTCCTTAATTTGTTCTAAAAGAAAAGTATTTGTTTCTAAACTTTCTTTTGCTTTTATTTTTCCTTGTCCTAATTTTACATTTTCATAAGTGTATCAGCCACCAGATTTATTAATAACTTCTTTCTCAACAGCAATTGTAATGATTTCACTAATTTTTGAAAATCCTTCTTCAAAACAAAAATCAAGACTTGCTGTTTTAAATGGTGGTGCTACTTTATTTTTTACAACTTTTATTTTTATTTTATGACCAATTATTTGATTACTTTTGATTAATTGTTCACCTTTACGTACTTCTAGTCTAATTGTACTATAAAAACGTAATGCTTTTCCTCCGGGTGTTATTTCAGGATTACCATATATAATACCAACTTTTTCTCGAATTTGATTAATAAATAAAACAATAGAATTAGTTTTTGCGATACTTCCACTAATTTTCGTAATGCTTTAGACATTAATCGCGCTTGAGCACCAATTGTTTGATCATTCATATCACCATCAAGTTCAATTTGTGGAACTAATGCTGCTACTGAATCAACAACAATCATATCTCAAGCTTCTGATTTAACAAGAATATCTAGTATTTCTAATGCTTATTCTCCTGAATCTGGTTGTGTAATTAATAAACGACTAATATCAACACCTAATTTTTGACTATACTGACGAACTAATGCATGTTCAGCATCTATAAATGCTATTCTACCATTTTGTTTTTGAACTTCTGCTAAAGCCATTAATGCTAATGTAGTTTTACCTGCCGATTCTGGTCCATAAACTTCAATAATACGACCTTTTGGAAAACCTTTAACACCTAAAATATCATCTAATAATATACTTCCTGAACTAATAACTTCAATATCGCCAATACTACTATCACTTAGTAACATAATAGCACCTTTGCCAAATTCTTTTTCAATTTGCTTAATGGCCTTTTCTAATAATTGCTCTTTTTCTTTAATGTTTATTTCCATAAAATCACCCTACAAAATATTAATAACTCTGTAAGATAATTCCTTTTTAAAATTTAAAAACTTAATAAAATTTTTTTTAAAATAACTACTGCTTTTGCTACTATAGTTGATATAATTTCGTTTCTATTACCTGAAATATTTAACACTTCACATCAAACATTATCATTGATAACAATACCTACATATACTAAACCAACCGGTTTATTTTCTAGAGCATTAGGTCCTGCATTTCCAGTAAAACTAATAGCAATATTTGTTTTTAAAATTTTTTGTGTATTTAAAGCCATTTCTATAGCACATTGTTTACTTATTACACCATATTTTTCAATGGTTGTTTTTTTAATTTTAACAATATTGATTTTTGATTCATTAGTATACGTTATAAAACCACCACTAAAATATTTAGAAGCACCAGCAATACTAGTAATCTCTTGAGCAAAAAGTCCACCAGTAATACTTTCACAACAACTAATTCTAAAATTAAATTTATCTAATAAAACTAAAAGTTCAGTCATTTTTAAACCTTCAATCAAATAATTTACAATACAAAAAAAGAATAAAAAAATCATAAGCCACGTTCTGTTCTTGCTTCTTGCAAGTGCTAACCATTTATCTACTATTGTAAACAATAGTTCGGTTTATTATTCATTTCTAATAAACCAATGCCCCTACCTAAATTTGGGTTTCTCGCTTGTGGGGTTTATCTCGTTCCAGCTTTTAAGTTTCCTTAAAACTCGTCTCTATGACACTTTTATAGACTAGAACCTTATTGAATAAAAAACTTAGGTTTTTGTCAGCCGTCAGAATTACTGCTTAGAGTTATTGTTTTCTCTAACACAAACATTACTTTCATCACAGAAAGTGCGAGCGTGGACTTTCCTCTACATACTAATGCAGCGATTAGCTCATTTTTTATTCTTTTAGAAAAAAATTATAACATATTTATTCTTCATGTACAATACTTTCTAATTTGCTTAACCTCGTAATAATATCAACATTTTCTACACCTTTTTCTTCTAATTTTTGTTTTTCTTGTTTTAAAACTAAAATTTGTGTTTTTAAAACATCAATTTCTTTAAGTAACTTGTAATTATTATTTTCTAAAATTGCATTTTGCTTTTTTAGTTTATTTACAAATTCTTCTAGTATTTCATAATTAGTAGCTACTAAATCAAGAAATAAATCTACTTCTTTAGAATCATAGCCTTTATAATCAACAGTAAATTCTTTATCTATAATATCCTTTTTACAAATATTCATACTTATACCTCCTTTAATTAAAAGGAAAACTATTCCAAAGTTAGTAATATTCTATATGTAAGGGGGAATTAAAATAATGTTTTATGCTAACCGTGGAATGTTTCTTGAAACTATAATTAATTATACTATTGAAATTATAAATAATGAAAAACAAGCACTAATTTTTAAACAAAATCCATCAATTTTATATCAAAACAATAAAATTTTTAAAGAAAAAAGTAATGTTGATTATCATGGAGTTTATCATGGTAAATATTTGTGTTTTGAAGCAAAAAGTACTAAGTCTTTAACATTACCATGAAATAATTTTAAAAAACATCAACTTGAATACTTAGAAAATGCTTTTTATCTTAATGCTATTAGTTTTGTTATTATTTATTTTTCAGAACATAATGCCTTTTTTTTAGTTTTTTGAGAAAAATTAAAATTTTTAAAAGTTCAAAAAAAAGCACTGACATATAAACAAGTAGAACAAAATGGATATAAATTAGAAATTATATATCCATTTTATCTTGATTTTTTAAAATTTTTAATTTAAGAAGCTAAAGTTTCTGTTTGTTGATTAGTATGTTTTTTAAATTCAGAACTCGCTTTAAATTTAGGTGCTTTAGAAGCACTAATTACAATAGATTCACCAGTTTGGGGATTACGACCTGTTCTTGCTTCACGAATAATAGTTTCAAATATTCCAAATTTTGGTATATTAATTTTACCACCATTTGCAACTTCAACTTTTATCTCTTCAAAAAATAAATCAATAATATTAGTCGCTAAGGCAATTGTGACGTCAGACTTTTGCGCCACTATCTTAATAATTTCTGTCTTTGTTTTAGAATTACTTTTTGCCATAAAATTTCCTCCTAATGTTTTAATAATTATAATTATAATGTCTATTATAGATATTATTATAACTACGTTATCTTCAAACCAATTTAAAAATGTTACTGGTCTGTAATCAAATTATATAGTAACATTTTATAAAGTGAACCATAAAATGTATTTTTTTTCTAAAAAAATGATAAAATTATTTGAATAATATTTTTTTTACACTTATAAAGGTTAAAAAATAAAAATAAAATTTAATTTTCAATACTGATAATAAAATATTAAATAAATATTTAATTAAAATTAAAATGAAAAATAATTATTAAAAAAATGAAAAGAAAAACATGTAAAATATATTTATAGTTGTTCAAGTTTTAATAATTAATGATGCTAATTTTATATTACTAATTAATTATTTAATACCACGTAAATAACTTAAAAATAACGCTACATTTTACTAATATATTCAATGATGCAAAAACATAATAATTTTAGAAAGAGTGATAAACTATGAAAAATATTATCCATACGCCTAATGCTCCTGCTGCTATTGGGCCATATAGTCAAGCAATAATTGCAGGTGACTTTTTATATATTTCTGGACAATTACCAATTAATAGTAAAACAGGTGAATTTATTGGCACTAACATTTCTTCACAAACTAAGCAAAGTTTATTAAATATTAAAGCAATTTGTGAAGCTGCTAATATTACTTTAAATAATATTGTAAAAGTTAATATTTTCTTAAAAGACTTAAATCACTTTGTTGAAATGAATAAAGTTTATGAAGAAATATTTGGTAAACACGCTCCAGCAAGAGCAGCAGTTCAAGTTGCTAGAATTCCCAAAGATGCATTGCTAAATTGTAAAGGTAAGTGCAACTAAATTAGTTCATTGTGGTAATTATAATGATAAATTTGGAGCCGCTCTACCTCCTATTTATCTATCAACAACTTTTGCTTTTGATAGTGCCGAACAAGGTGGTAGGATATTTAATTTAAAAGAAGAAGGATATGTTGATACAAGAATTGGTAATCCAACAACAACTGTTTTAGAAAAACGAATGGCACATTTAGAAGGATCAGAAGAAGCAATTGCTTTCTCATCGGGTATGGGGGCCATTGCATCTACTTTTTGAACATTATTGAATGCTACTGACCATTTATTATCATCAAAAACAATTTATGGTGGTACTCATTCAGTTATTGAAAAAGGAATATCACGCTTTCAAATTGAAGTTGATTTTGCTGATTTTACTAAACTTGATGAAATTAAAAAAAATTTAAAACCAAATACTAAAGTTGTTTTTTTCGAAACACCAGCTAATCCTACTTTAGAAATTTTAGATATTAAAGCAATTAGTGATATTGTCCATCAATATAATCCGCAAATTCAAGTAATTGTTGATAATACTTTTTCTACACCAATCATTACTAAACCATTAATTTTTGGTGCTGATATTGTTATCCATTCAGCAACAAAATATATTAACGGTCATTCTGATGTTATGGCCGGAATTGTTTGTGGTAAAAGTACTTTAATAAATAAAATTCGTTTTGAAGGATTAAAAGATTTAACAGGAGCTGTATTATCACCTCATGATGCCTTTCTTGTTTTAAGAGGACTATCAACTTTAGAATTACGATTATGAAGAGCTTGCAAAAATGCAAGAATAATTGCAGCAAGATTAAAAGAACATCCTAAGATTAAAAAAGTATTTTATCCTGGACTAACTAATTCAGCAACAGAACAAGTACTTTATGAACAACAAATGAAATTACCAGGAGCAATTATTAGTTTCGAATTAAAATGTGGATATGATGGAGGAATCAAACTATTAAATAATTTAAAATTAATAATTTTGGCAGTTTCTTTAGGTGGAGTTGAGTCATTGATTGAACATCCTGCTTCAATGACACATTCTAATTATAATGCACAAGAATTAGCAGATGCAAATATTTCAGAAGGTCTTGTTCGTCTTTCAATTGGTATTGAATATGTTGAAGATTTGTGAAATGATTTGGAACAAGCATTAAAAAAACTATAATAATTATTTATTAGCAATATGCAACCATCAACAACATATTACCACTTAAACAAAAATCAGTATAACCATTTGGTAAAATAAATGAGTCACCTTTTTTAATACTAGTATCATCAATTATACCATTACCATCCAATACTGAGATTTGCAATCATCTAGTATTAGGATAACTATAATGGTTAATTCCCTCATTAATTAATTTAATTAACTTAAAAAACTTGTTATCAACTAAATAATTATCATGACCATTAGCTTCACTACTATTTAAATCAGGAGCTAAAACAATAGTTGATGCTTCTTTCAAATGCAAATTTCGTAAATTACCAAGTTCATCTTTACGATCATAATCATATAAACGATATGTAATATCTGATGATTGTTGTAATTCAAAAACCATAGTATGTGCCAATAAACCATGAATTTTTAGAGAAGGAACATAAATAAATTGATCTTTTTTAATTGGTATATATTTTAATAGTTTAGGTCATTGTTCTTTTGCCAATCATTGATTAAACTGATCTTTGGTTTTAGCATTATGACCCAAAATAACTCTACCTTTGGATAAACATTCTAATATATACCAACATTCAGTTTTTCCTAAACATTTATGATTTTTTTCTGCGAATTTATCATCAGGGTGAATTTGAACGCTTAAACTATCATTTGCGTCTAAAATTTTTGTTAACAATGGATATTCTTTATTAATCACACTACCTGAACTATCAAGATTAGCAAATAAACTAGGTTGCTGTTTAAACAATTCTGCTAAACTTAATCCTTTATACTCGCCATTTAAAACATAACTCATTCCATTGGGATGAGCACTAACTAATCATGCTTCACCAATTGGTGTATTTTTAGGTAAATCAAAATTAAATTTGTGTGCTAATTTTTGACTACCTCACAATTTGCGAATAAAAGCAGGTTTTAAAAAAATTATTTGTGATGTGCTATTATTCATATTCACTCTCCTAAACTTTGATTATTTGTTCAATTAAACTTTATTTTTACTATTTTTAGATTTAGTTTTTTTACTATTAAATATTTTCATGATTCTTTCATTCATTAATTTAAAAACCTTAATATTACGTGATTGAATAATTAATAATCCACCATATACTAAACAAGTAACAATACTTCCAACAATAATGGCTAAAAAGAATAAAAGAATACTTACCCAAAGCACATAATTAACTGAACTAACTGCACCTAAGATAGCAACAATAGGACCACCATGACCAGCAGCATCAGTTAATAAGAAAACACCAGCAATACTACCAGCAACAGCACTACCCATAATATTACTAATAATAGCACGTTTTGGATCTCTTACTGCAAAAGGAATCGCACCTTCAGAAATACCAATACACCCCATTAACATTGCTGTTAAACCTAATGTACGTTCACTTTCATTAAAGAATTTACGAAAAATCAAAGTTGTTAAACCCATTCCAAGTGGTGCAACAGGAATAGCTGCAGCTACTGCTCCCATAAATAATTGTGAACTAGGATCAGCATTTATAGTTGTTGAGGCTGCTAAAAAAGCAACTTTGTTAATTGGACCACCCATATCAAATCCAATCATGGCTCCTAGCAACATTCCAATTGCTGCCATTGCTTCACGTGGCATGTGGGTTAACCCATTTTGAAATTGTTCCATTATTCAACCAATTGGAGCTCCAATTGCATAAATAAAAGTGAAACTAATTAAAAATGTTACTACAATAGGAATAAAGAAAATTGGCATAATTGGAGCAATAGTCTTTGGTACTTTTCAACTAATAATTCATCTTACTAAATATCCAACACTTGGACCAATTAATAATGCTCCTAAAAATCCAGCAGAAACCTTTGGCTCTAAACCAGCAATTGGATAAACTAATCCTGCTGTATTAGCAACATATGCACTTACCATTGCCGGAACCAAGGCAGCACGTCCTGCAATTGAATTAGCGATAAAACCAGCTAAAATTGGAATCATTAATGTAAAAGCAATACTTCCAGCTTGATTCATAAAATAAAGAAAATGATTATGTGGTAACTTGGAAATATAAAAGTCAACACCATAAACTGCTTTAGCAATACCAATTGATAATGCTAACATAATTCCACCAAAAACAACAAATGGAACCATATAGCCAACACCAGCCATAATATGTTTCATAATTCCCTGTTTATCAGTAGTAAATAAATCATTTGATTTATTTTCTTTTTCCGCTTTTTGTCCCGATTCTGACTTGTTTATTTCATAAGGTTTTGCGTTAGCAAAAGCATCATTAACAATACTTTCAGGATTTTTAATAACTTTGCTAATTTCTACTTTATATAATGGTTTATTATTAAAACGTTCTAATTTTAAATCTGCAACACCGGCCGATACTGCAATAATAACTAAATCAGCGTTGGCAATATCAGTTGCTGTAAAAGCACCTTTAATACCAATACTACCATGAGTTTCAACTTTAATATTATAACCTAAATTTTTTGCAGCAATTTCTAATTTATCTTGTGCAATATAAGTATGTGCTACCCCAACTGGACAAGCAGTAATTGCTATAATATTTTTAGTTTTTTTTGAAGAACCTTTCATATCTTCACTAATAGTTTTACTACTAGTTTCAACATTAGATTTATTATTAATATTTAGTGATTGAATAATTACTTTTTTATCTTTTGAATTAAATAATATTGATTGAAATTCCGGTTTTGTTAATCTTTGTGCCACTTTTGATAAAATTTCCAAGTGCTCATTACCAGCACTTTTTAGTGGCACAATTAAAGCAATAATTGCTTTAACGGGTTGTTCATCTAGTGCTTTCCAAGGAATTGGCTGTTTAAAACGCATAATAAAAATTCCTGATTTAACAATATCTTCATTACGAGCATGTGGCACAGCAACACCACCACCAAAACCAGTAGTTCCTTCTCCTTCTCTTTGTAGAAAACTATTAACTACGGATTTTTCACTAATATTTTTTTTCAAAAAACCTAATTTTTTAGCAGAAGTTGCTATTTCTTGAAAAGCTTCTGCTTGTGTTTTACAATCAGATTCAAGAAAAACGTGTTCTACTGTCAAAATATCATCTTGTTTAGACAACATACTTCATCTCCTTACTTAATAAATATTCATGACATAATATTAAATTATTATTTTAAAAAAAACAGTTTTTTTATTTAAAAAATTAATTAAATTTTTTAATTACTTTATTAGTTTTAATTCTATTTTCTAAATATCAATCTTTATGCTTTGATTTTAATAAATATGTTGTTACTAAATCATTAAAATAAGTAATAGCAAATAATGGAGAAATAAATATTTCTTGTGCTTCATAAAGTCCTGAAGAAACAATATTAAATGTTCAATCAGCATAAGTCACTAATTCAGTTTTATCTTGTGATGTAACAACTGCAATTTTAGCATTATTCTTTTTAGCAAGTTTAGCTGCTTCAACAATAGTAGCGGTTTTACCTGATAATGAAAAAAGAATTATTACATCTTCTGGAATAATTAAAGAAGCATGCATTAAAATACTATCATCATCTTTATTTAAACAGATTGATCGTAAACCAAACCGATATAATTTATTTGATAAATCCTCCGCACCTAAACCAGAATGACCAATGCCTGCTAAATAAATACAAAGCTTTACGATTATCATCTATTCAATTAATAAATCTTTGTAATTCCTCATAATTAATCATTGAATCATTTAAATCCATTAGTTTTTTATAATGTTCTTTTAAAACACTACGATCACCAAAAAACTCACGATTTAAAGCTTTGAAAGTAGTTTCTTGCGCAGCTAAACTAATGATAAATTCACGATAACCTTTAAATCCCAATTTCTTAATTAAATTATAAACAACACTATAACCAACAGTATTTTCTTTAGCCAAAGAACTAATAGTAACTTGATCCATTTTTTGACTATTCTTATTAATATAGTTAATAAGAACTTTTTCTTTTTTTTGTGAAATTATTTTCTTCCTTTGATACTCTAGATCAAAAATTATCATTGATAAGCATGTAAAAACTCCTTTTTAAACTAATGTAAAATATTTAAATATTATTATTTTTTAA
The DNA here is from genome assembly GCF_964030795.1 of Spiroplasma endosymbiont of Nomada ruficornis. NCBI lineage: Bacteria > Bacillati > Mycoplasmatota > Mollicutes > Entomoplasmatales > Spiroplasmataceae > Spiroplasma > Spiroplasma endosymbiont of Nomada ruficornis. The sequence goes on from NZ_OZ034962.1 coordinate 912,215, forward strand.
TTATGTGATGAAAATGGATCATTAATATAATATGGTTGCAAATCTTCCATGTTTTTTACTTCGATAAAATATGGTGACAACTTTTGAAAATTTTCCACAATATTACACTTTTCTAAATTTTCAATTATTTTATAATCGAGTAAATCACTAATAATACCAATTTTAGCATTTTCATCTACTAATTGCGGCTGAATAATTATTTTTCCATTATCACATACTGCCAAATAACTTTTATTATTGTATGCTGACAAAACACTTATTGATTTTATTAATCCTGCCTGTAATAATAAACTATTAATAGTAAAAACCGTTAAAAAACTATTCAAAACTTTAAGTGTTTTGACAAAAGTAATTGCTACTCTAATTCCAGTATAACTGCCAGGACCATTTGCAATAACTACTTTTGAAATATCTTTTAATTTTATTTTACATTTTACAAGTAAATTAGTAATAGTTGGAATTGCCAATTCTGTTTGTTTTTGTCAAGCAATAAATGATGAACTTGCTAAAATTTTATTAGCTTGCAAAATCACCACTGTTAATTTGTTATTTGTTGTATCTAAATATAATTGATACATAACATCACCTTATTATTTCATTTAGTTGCTATTAATAATTTTCTAATATCTTACATACTTATTATAATATCATGTATAATGTAATTAAAATAGAAAAAATATAGAATTGTGAGTTGATCCATATGGGAATAGGAAAAAATATATGATTTAAAAGTAAATTTTCTGATTTTTTACTTTGATCTGGACTAATTATTGCTGTTATAGGTCTAATAATGCAATTTGCAATAGTTTTAATTGAGTATAAACCAATAACAGTTGGAACACCTAATCCTCATAATTTATGAACTCCAGATGGCCCATGAGTTGGTATTTGAACAATGATTTCTACCTTTACTATTCAGTCAAATTTTTTAGTTTTTCTTTTCTTTTGTTTTGTATTAACAAATCGTTTTCATGACAATCGCGCACAATTTGTTTTTGGGCGCTTTTCATTAGCAATTACTGTTTATATTACCGTAACTCTTATCGTATTTTTTGCTGTATTATTTAAACCAATGATAAATAATTTAGATAGTAGTAATAGTATTAGCATATTAAATTTTATAAATACATTTTTATTACATTTAATAGTACCAGTGATAGTGATTTTATATTTTATGTTTTCTGCTGGTAAATACTACTGAAAACTTGGAAAACAAACATATCTTTGAATACCAATTATTTCTATTTACATGTTTGTATATTTAGGTTATGCACTTGCTAAAGGAAATTTTGTTGGTTTTTTAAGAAAAGGAACAACAGAAATTGATTATTCATTTCCATATCCATTTTTAGATTTTCATAAAAGTTTAACTACTTTCTTTATTTATATCTTTGCAATTTTAATCTTATACATAATTTTGATGTTACTTTTTACTCTTTATAATAATATCCTTTATAAAAAAAATAATAAACCAATAGCGGCTTTAAGAGATACAAATTTTTAATGTAAAATAATTTATAAATAAAGTGTACTAGTTTATAAACTAGTACACTTTATTACTATTATTTATTATTTAAAAAATATTGAAAAATAATTGTAGGGAGGAATATATATTTGTGAAAAGTAAAAATTTGAAATTGTATTATTTTTTTTAAATATTATTTTGTTATTTTTTGCCTCCTTTTTCTTAATATATTTTATTTTAAAATTATATAAAAACTCCTTGTATAGCATATATAGTATACAAGGACTTAAAGTCAAATATAAAATTAAAACCGGCATTACCTAAACATTTATAACTGCCATTTTTATTGTAACTCACTAAAAAGAAAAAACAAGTAATAACATTTTTTACACTTATCATTTTATATTTTTATATAAAATATTGTTTTTTAACAAGTACTACTTAAAAATAATAAACTTTATTTTAAATATTTCTTTTTACGAATAATAACAACAACTATTGGAATTATAGTTAAAAAACTAATAATGAAGCCACAAATGATAATAATATTTCAATTATTAACTAACATCTTAGTTGTTAATGATATATTAACATCTCAGGGACGATCTGAATTATTACTTTGTAAATAATTAACATAATTTTGTTTAGTAATATCACCTTGATATTGAATCAATCATGATAAAAACTCACCAGCAGCATTATTTTTTAAATCTTCAATTTTAATACTATTATTAGTAGCACTAGTTAAATATTGTTGAAAACCCGCTAATAAATTATTAGTTTTTTCCAAAAAATCAGTACAATTTGGAAAATTAGGTATTTTTGTATTGCTTCTATAAACAGTAATATATTGTTCAGAAGCAGCTTGACGTTGTAAGTCAGATGTATCTAAACCTATACAATAAACTTGAAAATTACTTCCTTGATTAAGAGTTAAATTATCACCATCTTTAATAGGTGTTCCCAAATCATTTTTTGCTTTTTGTAAAGTTTGTGAATCAACTTTTCATTTTAGTCAATGTTGTTGTGAATCACTAATATTTACTTTAGCTTTCTCAATGGCTTTATTCATAACTATTAATGTATTTTTATTATCTTGTGAATTATTTTGAAATAAATATTGAGGTACAATTACAGGATTTTCTTTAACTTTTTCATCACTAATAGTACTAAATTGAATATTTGAACTATTATTTGTTAACTTAATAGTTTTACTATAACCACTATCTTTAACACTAACATTAAAACTAGTTGATTTTAAATGATCATCTGGTTTATGATTTAATATTGCATAACTAATTGAATCATTATCAACAACTTCATCCTTTTTATCATTTATTAATAATTGTTCATTCTTATCATTTTTATTTTTTGCTAAAATAGCTAACATTGGTTGATTAGTATCATTGGGATTACCATTATTAAGTAGTAAAATTGCTAACCGATCTTGAACACTTTTATGACTATTTAAAAAATCATCGCTCGGTTTAATCATATAAGGAATACTAAAATAATTATTAAAATCTGCCCTAGGATTTACCGTTGCAAAAATACCATGGTTAATCTGCGCTGGTAAACTATTATCATGGTAACCAACATAAACATAGCCAAAACTAACAATATCATTAAAACTTTGTTTAGCAACACTACGACCAATAACTTTATCAGTAAAATATTTAATACCATTATCTGGCAAGATATTATTAGCTTTGTTTTCAATTTGTTCCTTAAATTTCTTATTAACATCTTTACTAATATCATCATTTGGATTATTATTAACCTTATTAATAAGGTCTGATCAATCATTAAATTGTTCTGTTATTACTTCTTTATGCAATCTAATAAAATCTTCATAATTATTATTAATTGAATTTCAAGTATTAGCTTCACTAATTAAATTTTTATTATTTTCCTTAACAGTAATATGAAACCCAGAAAGTTTGTTACTCTCATTAACAGTACTAATATTAGATTGATGATTAGTAACTATCATTAAACTACTAGTAAGAGATAATGCCAAAGCCAAACTTATTGTTTTAAAACTTTTAGTTTTAAAAAAACTAAAAGATAAGAAATTTGTCATTATGATTACTCCTTTTTTACCTATTATTTGTGTTTATAATGATAATATTAAATTAAGCATATTTAATTAAATACTTAAAATCTTAGTTTTAATAAAATAAAACTAAGGATATATAATCAATTATTAAACTTTTTGTTAAATCAACATATATAATTTTAATACTTATATAATTACTTATATATTCATTAAAATTATAAGGATAAAAATTATATCCTTAACATTAATAATAAACTTTATTAGCAAAAAATCAAGATTAAATAATTAATAAGTTAATTTTTTTTAACTGATTAGGTGTTTTAAATAATCAGTTAGTAAATATTAATAGTGACAAGGAAAAACTTGATATACTAAATAAGTAGCATATTCAATCATAATTAAAAATTAAATTTCCTATCAAAAATTTAATTAAATTTAATTCTAATATAAATAGGAGAAAAAATATGAATTGAAAAAATAGTAGTGAATACCGATTAAAAAAAAGAAATCTTATTAAATTTATTTGACGTTTATTTGGTCTACTTATTATTTCTTTATTCTTAATTTTTGATTTAATAATTACTATTAATTATCCCAATGCTTTCATTGTTCCTAATGTTGATAAACCAACTGAAAGATTAGCAATTTATTATTTTTATTTTACAACTCAAACTAATTATTTAGTACTCATTTATTTATTTGCTTTTTTATTTGAAAGTAAATTTAAAGAAAATTCAAAACCAAGTTTTTATATTTGCTAAATTGTAAAGGTAAGTGCAACTAAATTATTTTTCTATCCAAATATTCGATTGGTGAAAGATAATTTAGTATTTTTCTCGGTTTTTGATTTAAAGACAATATAAATTTATGAACTTCATTTTTATTAGTTTTTGAAAAAATAAATTTTTTAGGAAATTTTTCTCTAATTAAACCATTAGTATTTTCATTAGTACCTCTTTGTCAAGGTGAATATGGATTGGCAAAATAAATTTTCACATCTAAATTTTTTTCAAGTTGTTGTCAATTTGAAAATTCTTTGCCACGATCAAAAGTAATAGTTTTAACAATGTTTTTAGGAAGAATTGATAAATAATAACTGACATTTTTATTAATAACTTTAGTAGTTCTGTTTTTAACTAATATTGCTAAAGTAAATCGTGATACTCTTTCAACTAAAGTTATTAAACATGATTTGCTTTTACCTCGTGATGATACTATAGTATCTCCTTCTCAATGACCAAGTGTTATACGATCATTAACATTTATATCTCGTTCTTTAATTGATTTACCATTAAACTTGCCACGATTTTCTTTAGATTTTCGTTTTTTACCTTTTCTGCTTAAATTTTTACTAGTAACTTTATCAAGCATTCCAAAATAAATTCAAGTATAAATTGTTTTAAAACTAATAACTCACTCTTTATGAAAATTTTTAATTCTGCCATAAATTTGTTCAGGTGATCAACCTAATAGTAATTTTTGTTGTACATATTTTACTAAATTCTTATTTTTAAACTTATGAAAACTAATATGTGATTGTTTTCGATTTTCAGCTTTATTTTGTGCAATTAATGAAAAATAATGATTATTATCTTTATTTCTATTAATTTCTCGAATAATAGTACTAATACTTCGATTAAGATTTTTAGCTATTTCACTAATTTTAAATTTAAATTTCAATTGATTCTCAATATAAATCCTTTCATCTATACCAAGATGTTTATAACTCATATAAAAACTCCTTACTTTTTTCTAAACTAAATTTAGCATTATGAAATTTTTATATGAGAATTTTTTGCAATTTTATTTACTTGTAAGTGCAAGTATAACTCAGCATTTTATTAAGCATTACTATTTATATTACAATTACAATGTTAGTATTTTGAATAGGTATCATTAGTAATAGCCAAGAAAGAAGTAAATATGGAACTGATATTTATTTATGATTTAAAACAATAATTCTAAATCTAATTATGCCAATTGTTATGATTTTAAATTTTGCTTTATCATGTGGACGTGATTTTTATTCACTAAAAAATCATCATAAACTTTATATGTGATTTATCTTATTTTATCCTTGTTTTTATGTGGTAATGGTAATGGTTCGTGGTGTACTACGTGTTAAACAAGGAGAAAATATTAATACTTGTTATCCTTACTTTTTTTTCAACTACCAAAAATATGGTGTAGGAGTATTAGTTACTGCTATTATTTTTCTGTTAATTATTAGTATTGGTTTACAATACCTTTATTTATGAATTAATAATATACAATATAAAAAAAGCATGATGATGATAAACCAAATTTTCCAATCATTACTTATCCTTATGGTTTTAAATTATAAAAAAATAAAATAAGGATTTTAATTTCTAAAGCCTTATTTATATAATTTATTAAATATTTTTAATTATTCATTTACCATAGAAACTACTTCTTCTGGTTTATTAGTAACTGGAAGATATTTACCAATAATTAATAATACACCTGAAGCAATATTAAGTTCTAAAAAAATAATATTAATACCACTAATAAAATTAAAATGTGATGAAAACATAGCTATTAAAGAAAAACCTGCTAAAACTAAAGTTACAATTCCAACAGCTAAACCACTATTAGCATTTCCTTTTAAAACATTATTGCACATGATAATTATTGCAATTGAAAATCCAATAGCAATTAAAAGTCCAAAAATCAATCCAACAATAAATATTGTACTAACTCCTGATGTTAATGAAGTGTGATCATATTTTGTAAAACTGTTAAAAATGACACTACTTGCTGTAGCTAAAATAATTGTAATAATTACACTTCAAATAATACTTATAATATTTGTTATGAATCCAATTTTAGCTCCAATGTATAATTTTTTATCTAATTTCTTTTCAACCTTATCCATTTTTTCTCCTTTTTTCTTAAAATCTTTTTTACATTTTAATATTCTCAATCTTAACATAAAAAAAATTTAAATTTTAAATTAAATATTAACACAATAAAAAAAATTTGGCATCGTGCTATTTTCCCATTGCTGGTATTTTCGCCGCTGGAGTGCTTAACTGCTGTGTTCGAGATGGGAACAGGTGTGACCACTCCGCCATGGACACCAAATAGTTTAGCAATTGCTCCCTAAAAACTAGAAACAGACATCTTTAAATGATTACTTTTGATTTGCAATAGAGAATATATTCTTCAATAAATCCTCGATCTATTAGTATCAGTAAGCTGAACATATCACTATGCTTACACACCTGACCTATCAACCTTGTAGTATTCAAGGGATCTTACTTCTTTCGAATGAGAAATCTCATCTTGGAACTGACTTCGCGCTTAGATGCTTTCAGCGCTTATTCATGCCCTACATAGCTACCCAGCTGTGCCACTGGCGTGACAACTGGTGCACCAGAGGTAGGTCCATTCCGGTCCTCTCGTACTAGGAACAGCTTTCCTCAAATTTCTTGCGCCCACGACAGATAGGGACCAAACTGTCTCACGACGTTCTGAACCCAGCTCGCGTACCGCTTTAATGGGCGAACAGCCCAACCCTTGGAAGCGACTACACCTCCAGGATGCGATGAGCCGACATCGAGGTGCCAAACCTCCCCGTCTATATGAACTATTGGGAGAGATTAGCCTGTTATCCCCGGGGTAACTTTTATCCGTTGAGCGACGGCCTTTCCACACAGCACCGCCGGATCACTAAGCCCAACTTTCGTTCCTGCTCGACTTGTATGTCTCGCAGTCAAGCACCCTTTTACCTTTGCGCTCTACATATGATTTCCATTCATATTGAGGGTACCTTTGGGCGCCTCCGTTACTTTTTAGGAGGCGACCGCCCCAGTCAAACTACCCACCAGACACTGTTCTTAGACCAGATTATGGTCTCAAGTTAGAATTTCAATATAGGAAGGGTGGTATCCCAATGGTGACTCCATGCCTACTAGCGTCTGCATATCAACGTCTCCCACCTATGCTGTACAAACTACACCAAAATTCAATATCAAGTTGTAGTAAAGCTCCACGGGGTCTTTCCGTCTAATCGCGGGTAACCTGCATCTTCACAGGTACTAAGATTTCACCGAGTCTATAGCCGAGACAGCGTCCGGATCGTTACGCCTTTCGTGCGGGTCAGAACTTACCTGACAAGGAATTTCGCTACCTTAGGACCGTTATAGTTACGGCCGCCGTTCACTGGGGCTTCAATTCAAAGCTTCGCTTACGCTAACAAATCTCTTTAACCTTCCAGCACTGGGCAGGCGTCACCCCCTATACATCGTCTTACAACTTAGCAGAGAGCTGTGTTTTTGCTAAACAGTCGCCCGGACCTCTTCACTGCGACTCATATTGCTATGAGCTCCCCTTCTCGCTAACTTACGGGGTTATTTTGCAGAGTTCCTTAGCTATAGTTATCTCGCTTGCCTTAGGATATTCTCCTTGACCACGTGTGTCCGTTCTCGGTACAAGCACCATGGTGATGTCTTTAGAAACTTTTCTTGGAAGTATGGCATCAAATGCTTCGTTACTAAGCGAACCGTTCACTCCCCATCGTACTTCAAGGTTAACGCTGTGCGGATTTGCCTACACAACCCTCTTTGTACTTAGCCCAGCACTACCAATCACTGGGACATTTTAGCCTTCTCCGTCATTCCATCAGTCACCATGGTGGTACAGGAATATCAACCTGTTATCCATCGACTACGCCTTTCGGCCTCGCCTTAGGTCCTGACTAACCCTGGGTGGACGAACCTAGCCCAGGAAACCTTGGTCAATCGGCATGAAGGATTCTCACCTTCAATCGTTACTCGCGCCGGCATTCTCACTTCTAAACACTCCACTAGTCCTTCCGGTCTAACTTCGTCGCAGATTAGAACGCTCCCCTACCGCCCACAATATATGTAAACATATATATAGACCCATAGCTTCGGTACAATGCTTAGCCCCGGTACATTTTCCGCGCAGAATCATTCGACTAGTGAGCTGTTACGCACTCTTTAAAGGATGGCTGCTTCTAAGCCAACCTCCTAGCTGTCTGAACAATTCCACATCGTTTTCCACTTAGCATTGATTTGGGGACCTTAGCTGATGATCTGGGCTGTTTCCCTCACGTCCATGGACCTTATCACCCATAGACTGACTGCCAGATATGTAACAATGGCATTCGCAGTTTAATTGCATTCAGTACCCCGAGGTGGGGCCATCATACATTCAGAGCTTTACCTCCATTGCACTAATTCTGACGCTAGTCCTAAAACTATATCGGGGAGAACCAGCTATCTCCAGGTTCGATTGGAATTTCACCGCTAGCCACAAGTCATCCACGGTCTTTTCAACGAACGTTGGTTCGGTCCTCCATTAACTGTTACATTAACTTCAACCTGCTCATGGCTAGATCACCTGGTTTCGGGTCTACGACCACATACTAAACGCCCTATTCAGGCTCGCTTTCACTTCGGCTCCGTCTTTTCAACTTAACCTTGCATGTAATCGTAACTCGCCGGCTCATTCTACAAAAGGCACGCCGTCACCCATTAACGGGCTCCGACTTGTTGTAAGCATATGGTTTCAGAAACTATTTCACTCCCCTCTCGGGGTACTTTTCACCTTTCCCTCACGGTACTGGTTCACTATCGGTAATTGGTTAGTATTTAGCCTTACGCAGTGGTCTGCGCAAATTCCGACAAGGTTCCACGTGCCTCGCCGTACTCAGGATACTGTCAAGAGATTTATACATTTCGCATACTGGGCTTTCACCATCTATGGCGTTGCTTCCCAACAACTTCTGCTATATATAAATTTTGTAACTCTTCATAGGTCGAACCTAATAGACAGTCCTATAACCCCAGTCTTACGACTGGTTTAGGCTGCTCCCTTTTCGCTCGCCGCTACTAAGGGAATCGCATTCGCTTTCTTTTCCTCTAGGTACTAAGATGTTTCAATTCTCTAGGTATCACTCTGCACAACTATGAATTCATTGTACAGTACTATCTGATTAAAGATAGTGGGTTTCCCCATTCGGACATCTCCGGATCAAAGCTTATTTCCAACTCCCCGAAGCTTATCGCAGGTAATCGCGTCCTTCATCGTCTTCCAATTCCAAGGCATCCACCATACGCTCTTAATAATTTATTTTTAGAATATCCTATTGCAAGATAAAAATTATCTTATTTTTTTTAAAAGATGTCTATTATCCAGTTTTTAAAGAACAATTGCTCAGAGAAAACAATCCCTGAAAACTAAACAGAACAAAAGAAGTAATCCAATAAATCATCCATCTATTTTTTCTTGTTGTCTTGGTTTCTTATGAGAAACTAAACTCCATAGAAAGGAGGTGATCCATCCCCACCTTCCGGTAGGGATACCTTGTTACGACTTAACCCCAATCATCAACCCTGCCTTTGGCAGCTCCCTCCTTACGGTTAGGACACCGACTTCTGGCATTGCCAACTCTCGTGGTTTGACGGGCGGTGTGTACAAGACCCGAGAACGTATTCACCGCGACATTGCTGATTCGCGATTACTAGCGATTCCGACTTCATGAAGTCGAGTTGCAGACTTCAATCCGGACTGAGACTGACTTTTTGAGATTTGCTTGACCTCGCGGTTTAGCGACTCTTTGTATCAGCCATTGTAGCACGTGTGTAGCCCAGGTCATAAGGGGCATGATGATTTGACGTCGTCCCCACCTTCCTCTAGCTTACACTAGCAGTCTCCTTAGAGTCCCCAACTTAATGCTGGCAACTAAGGACAAGGGTTGCGTTCGTTGCTGAACTTAACCAAACATCTCACGACACGAACTGACGACAACCATGCACCACCTGTATCCTTGTTAACCTCTACTATATCTCTATAGCTTCGCAAGGTATGTCAAGACCTGGTAAGGTTCTTCGCGTTGCTTCGAATTAAACCACATGCTCCACCGCTTGTGCGGGTCCCCGTCAATTCCTTTGAGTTTCACTCTTGCGAGCATACTACTCAGGCGGAGTACTTAATGCGTTAGCTACAGCACTGCCTCATGGCAACACTTAGTACTCATCGTTTACGGCGTGGACTACTAGGGTATCTAATCCTATTTGCTCCCCACGCTTTCGTGCCACAACGTCAGTAATATGCCAGTTAGCCGCCTTCGCCACTGGTGTTCCTTCATATATCTACGCATTCCACCGCTACACATGAAATTCCACTAACCTCTCCTATACTCTAGTAATGTAGTTTCCAAGGCGGTTAGGGGTTGAGCCCCTAAATTTAACCTCAGACTTGCAAAACCGTCTACGCACGCTTTACGCCCAATAAATCCGGATAACGCTTGCCACCTATGTATTACCGCGGCTGCTGGCACATAGTTAGCCGTGGCTTTCTGGTAAGGTATGGTCGATACTAAAATCATTTCCTATTCTAGCACTTCTTCCCTTACAACAGACCTTTACAATCCGAAGACCTTCATCAGTCACGCGGCATTGCTCCATCAGGCTTTCGCCCATTGTGAAAAATTCCCTACTGCTGCCTTCCGTAGAAGTTTGGGCCGTGTCTCAGTCCCAATGTGGCCGTTCATCCTCTCAGATCGGCTACGCATCGTTACCTTGGTAAGCCATTACCTTACCAACTAGTTAATGCGCCGCATCACCATCAATTAGCGAAGCAAATGCTCCTTTCATTATTTATCATTGCAAATAAATAACATATGCGGTATTAGCTGTCGTTTCCAACAGTTATTCCCCACTAAATGGTAGGTTAGATACGTGTTACTCACCCGTTCGCCACTAAAGTATTGCTACTTTCGTTCGACTTGCATGTATTAGGCATGCCGCCAGCGTTAATCCTGAGCCAGGATCAAACTCTCAATAAAATTGTTTTTGTTAAAAGATGATGTCTGACTTATTTAATTTTTAATAAAAAATTGACGGATTAATTCTTGTTCTATTTAGTTTTCAAAGATCGTTTTTTCTAGTTTGTAACCCATTTATTTTTGGGACAATAACAATAGTACAACATGCCATAATTATTGTCAACCTAATTATCATAAAAAAGCATTATTTTTTTAAAATTAAAATTGCTGAATTATACTTGTAAGTGCAAGTAAATAAAATGGCAAAAAATTCTCATATAAAAATTTCATAATGCTAAATTTAGTTTAGAAAAAAGTAAGGAGTTTTTATATGAGTTATAAACATCTTGGCATAGATGAAAGGATTTATATTGAGAATCAATTGAAATTTAAATTTAAAATTAGTGAAATAGCTAAAAATCTTAATCGAAGTATTAGTACTATTATTCGAGAAATTAATAGAAATAAAGATAATAATCATTATTTTTCATTAATTGCACAAAATAAAGCTGAAAATCGAAAACAATCACATATTAGTTTTCATAAGTTTAAAAATAAGAATTTAGTAAAATATGTACAACAAAAATTACTATTAGGTTGATCACCTGAACAAATTTATGGCAGAATTAAAAATTTTCATAAAGAGTGAGTTATTAGTTTTAAAACAATTTATACTTGAATTTATTTTGGAATGCTTGATAAAGTTACTAGTAAAAATTTAAGAAGAAAAGGTAAAAAACGAAAATCTAAAGAAAATCGTGGCAAGTTTAATGGTAAATCAATTAAAGAACGAGATATAAATGTTAATGATCGTATAACAATTGGTCATTGAGAAGGAGATACTATAGTATCATCACGAGGTAAAAGCAAATCATGTTTAATAACTTTAGTTGAAAGAGTATCACGATTTACTTTAGCAATATTAGTTAAAAACAGAACTACTAAAGTTATTAATAAAAATGTCAGTTATTATTTATCAATTCTTCCTAAAAACATTGTTAAAACTATTACTTTTGATCGTGGCAAAGAATTTTCAAATTGACAACAACTTGAAAAAAATTTAGATGTAAAAATTTATTTTGCCAATCCATATTCACCTTGACAAAGAGGTACTAATGAAAATACTAATGGTTTAATTAGAGAAAAATTTCCTAAAAAATTTATTTTTTCAAAAACTAATAAAAATGAAGTTCATAAATTTATATTGTCTTTAAATCAAAGACCGAGAAAAATACTAAATTATCTTTCACCAATCGAATATTTGGATAGAAAAATAATTTAGTTGCACTTACCTTTACAATTTAGCATAAATTATTAACTATTATAAAATAATTTTGTAAAGTAAAAAAACCTCTAATATTTAAAATATTATTTTCAATAAATAAGAGGAAGATAATCTAAGATAAGATATATTCATATTTTATTTTTTTTCTGTTGATGATGTTTTTTCTGCTTGTAATGGATTAGTAATACTTACACCTTTGTATGCCTTGCATTTCATACAGGCATGATGTGGTTTAGTAATTGCTCCACAATTTAAACAGTTAGTTGTAGTTGTTGCAGATAAACTATCATGGGCACGACGTGTATTTTTACGCATTTTTGACGTTCTTCTTGCTGGTACTGCCATAGTCTGTTGCCTCCTTACTTTCGTATCTCATAAATTATATATTGATTTATCAGAAAAATCTATTTTTTTTGATAAGTTTTTCAAATTTTTGGAAATAAAATACTAATAAATCAAATATTTTATTTATTGTTATAAAATGCTAAATTGTAAAGGTAAGTGCAACTAAATTATTTTTCTATCCAAATATTCGATTGGTGAAAGATAATTTAGTATTTTTCTCGGTCTTTGATTTAAAGACAATATAAATTTATGAACTTCATTTTTATTAGTTTTTGAAAAAATAAATTTTTTAGGAAATTTTTCTCTAATTAAACCATTAGTATTTTCATTAGTACCTCTTTGTCAAGGTGAATATGGATTGGCAAAATAAATTTTTACATCTAAATTTTTTTCAAGTTGTTGTCAATTTGAAAATTCTTTGCCACGATCAAAAGTAATAGTTTTAACAATGTTTTTAGGAAGAATTGATAAATAATAACTGACATTTTTATTAATAACTTTAGTAGTTCTGTTTTTAACTAATATTGCTAAAGTAAATCGTGATACTCTTTCAACTAAAGTTATTAAACATGATTTGCTTTTACCTCGTGATGATACTATAGTATCTCCTTCTCAATGACCAAGTGTTATACGATCATTAACATTTATATCTCGTTCTTTAATTGATTTACCATTAAACTTGCCACGATTTTCTTTAGATTTTCGTTTTTTACCTTTTCTTCTTAAATTTTTACTAGTAACTTTATCAAGCATTCCAAAATAAATTCAAGTATAAATTGTTTTAAAACTAATAACTCACTCTTTATGAAAATTTTTAATTCTGCCATAAATTTGTTCAGGTGATCAACCTAATAGTAATTTTTGTTGTACATATTTTACTAAATTCTTATTTTTAAACTTATGAAAACTAATATGTGATTGTTTTCGATTTTCAGCTTTATTTTGTGCAATTAATGAAAAATAATGATTATTATCTTTATTTCTATTAATTTCTCGAATAATAGTACTAATACTTCGATTAAGATTTTTAGCTATTTCACTAATTTTAAATTTAAATTTCAATTGATTCTCAATATAAATCCTTTCATCTATGCCAAGATGTTTATAACTCATATAAAAACTCCTTACTTTTTTCTAAACTAAATTTAGCATTATGAAATTTTTATATGAGAATTTTTTGCAATTTTATTTACTTGCACTTACAAGTATAATTCAGCAAATTTATTATAAATTGAACAATTCCTATTCAAAATTGAAATGAATTGTTCAATTTTTGTTATATTTTAATTACTAAGTAAAATATTTTGAAAAACTGCCATATCATTAAGAAAGACTTTTTTATTTCTGATGACTTTTTGTAATTGATGATTAATTATCTTTGCTTAGTAAATTCAATGTTAAATATTTTTAAACAGTATTATTTTCAATAATTTTCCTATCAAAATCAATCATTTTTAAAAAATAATATAAGCATTTTTCAAAAATAATTTTGTCTATTAAAGAAAAAAATTCTTTAAAAACAATCCTTAAATATCAATTTTTATCAAAATTATTAGTTTTAATAAATTGATTTTAATTATTTAAAGATAATAAATAAATGAAGTTAATGATTATTGTTTTCTCATTTTCTGTTTTAGATATTTTGTTCTTTCTTTTATATTTAGTATATAATTGTTGATTTACATTAATTAATAACCACCCTTAGTTTCTTGTCCTGAAATAATAGCAACACCATTACTAGTACCAATTCTAGTAGCACCAGCATTAATCATCGCCATTGCATCATCTTGATTTTTAATACCACCAGAAGCTTTAATTGCAACATGAGGACCAATATTTGCTTTCATTAATTTAATATCAGCAACCGTTGCACCACCATTAGCAAAACCAGTTGAAGTTTTAATAAAATCTGCTTTTACTTTAGTTACTAACTGACAAGCAATAATTTTTTGTTCTGTTGTTAATAAACTACACTCAATTATTACTTTTAAAATAATATTTTGTGGACATGCATTACGAACTGCTTGTAGATCTTGCAATACAAGTTTTTGATCATTATCCTTTAATGCACCAATATTAATAACAACATCAATTTCTTGAGCACCATCTTTAATCGCATTAATTGTTTCTGCTACTTTAGTTTGTTTAGTATTGGCACCCAATGGAAAACCAACCACTGTACATACTTTAACATTACTATTTTTTAATAAAGTAACAGCACGATTAACATAAAATGGATTAATACAAACTGCTTTAAAATAATAAGTTTTAGCTTCTTTACATAATGTATCAATCATTGATAATGTTGCTTCTGGTTTTAATAATGTATGATCAATATATTCATTTAAATTAATATTACTTTTCATAAACTTCAACTCCTAATTCATTTTCACTTTTAATAATTGCTTCAATAACTTCAAGATTCATTAAACTATGATTTAATCAATAATCTCGACTTAAATAATCTTTATTTTTAATCATTTTTACAAAATCATTTAATTCATATGTCATTAAACTTTCTTCATTAGTATTATCTGCGATTTCTTTTATTCCGTTTTTAGTATAAACCTTAATTCCACTTAATGGATGAACTTGTGATAAAACAAGACTACTATTATGACCTATAAATTCACTTTGTGCATAAGAGGTTACTCCTTTACTACAAGTAATAGTAGTAATAGTTCCATTTTCATGCTTCAAAATAACATGATTACTTAAATTAACACCATTAGGTAATTTAATTGCCATCGCTTTAACTGTTTTTACTTTACCTAATAAATACAATACTAATTGTAATGGATATACTAAACTATCATAAGTTGCACCTTTACCAAAATCTTTATCAAAAACAGAATCATATATTCCTTTTTCAACTGATGGCATTCTTGAAGAAATACGATTAAAATTAAGGTTAACTACTTCTGGATTTATTTCATGAACTAATTTTTTTAATTTAGAAAAAATAGGTAAATGAACAGTAACATAAGCTTCTAATAAAATTTTTTTTTACTTCTTGCTAAAGAAATTAGGTCTTTAACTTCTTCAACTGTAAAAGTAATAGTTTTTTCTACTAAAACATGAATATTATTATTTAAAAATAATTTACTTTGTTCGTAATGCAAACCATTTGGTGAAGCAATATAAATAGCGTCAATATGTTCTATCATTTTATTTAAATCATCAGTACTATGGGCAATATTATATTTTTTTGCTCATGTTTCTGCTTTATCTAAACTTCTTGAATATATACAAGTTATTTTAACTTTTTTATTAGTTAACGCTTGCTTTATAAATCTTTGAACAATTTTTCCAGTTCCAATAATACCAATTCTAATCATCTTGTACTCCTTTAACTTTTTAAACTTGTTTCATAATTAATGATTGACATTAAAAATAAAGGTGCAGTTTCGGCACGTAAAATTAATTTTCCTAAACTAATATTACTAAAATTAAGTTGTGTTAAAGTTGCAATTTCTTCTTTAGTGATTCCTCCTTCGGGTCCAACTATAATTGTTATTGATGATAATTTATTATTTATTTGACTAATCCAACTAGTTTCTGATGAATTTTCATATGCAACCAAATTAAGATGAGACCGATATCGTTCTAATTGTTTTAAATCAAAAACAACGGGTGTAACAATCGGAATTAAATTGCGATTTGATTGTTTGGCAGCAGCTTTTGCAATATTTTGTCAACGTAAAACTTTCTGTTCTGCTTTTGTTCTCGTTAAAATACTAACACATCGTTTTAACTGCAATGGCACAATTTGATAAACTCCCAATTCTACTGCTTTTTGAATGACTAAATCAAATTTTTGTTCTTTTAATAACGATATTACTAATGTGATTTTACATCTTAATTCTGAATTACTATTTGGCACTGTTTTTATAATTTCGCATTTAATAACTGATGTAATTTCAATAATTTTTGTTAAATATTTTTGTTCTTGATGAATAATAACTATTTCATCATTAATTTTATGACGTAATACTTTAATTAGATGTTTACTATCTTCTTCATCTAATATTAAAATATTATTAGTTTTATGGTTAGTAAAGTAGCATTCCATAGTCCACCTCTAATTTGATTATAACATAAGGTAAAACTCAAATTAACAAGTTTTAACTATCATCTTTAATTTCTAAAATATAAAATTTCTTTTTTCTTTTATCATGAAACTAAATTAAAAACTACTTAATTAATTAAGTAGTTTTTAATTATTTATAAAATAATACATTTTGCAACTTTAGTAGTAGCATTATTATCTATGTTTACTAAAGGTTTATCATTTATTATGTTCTTATTTTTATTACTTTCTTCGAATGTATCAGCAACTTTTCCTCGTCTTTCTCTTTCTTTTTCTTTTCCAAAACTATTATTTACTTCATCGAATTTTTTTGCAAGTGAATCTTTATCTTTTGTACTTCATTTTTCATATGGTTCTCATGGCATATTTTTTTACTTCCTTTATTATTTTTTGAATATTTTTTCTCCCCTTTAAATACTCAGTAAAATTATATATTTTTTATAAATGTAAATATAAAAAATATATAATTTTACTCTTTTTAACAAAACTATTAAAATTATTTTTAAAACAATATTTTATATTGAATAACTTCGTTGTTTTGTTACTGGACTAATTGGGGGTTGTATATCAGAAGAATTAACTATAACACTTAAATCAAAATTTTTAGCAACAGGATTAGTAACTGTTGGTTTTGCTTTATCTGGATTTTCTCATGTTATTTTATTACTTAATAGTTTATTTATTTTTTGCTTTTTCCTATTATCTAATTCTTGTTTTAAAATATTAAATTGTCTTTCTAATTGAGTTTCTACTTTATCACTTGTCAAGTCTCTAATTATTGTTTTAAATTCTTTTTTATCTTTTTCAATTTTTTCTTGATTTTTAAACATTTTATTATAAATTCATGAATCAACTTTTTTTATTGCAGTTGAAACTGTTGTTGCAGCAGTTTTAATAAATAAGCCAAGCGTAATTGAAATTAAACCAACTATAAGTTTGTCTTTTAATTCTGTTGCAATTTCCCTCCTTACAAAGGGTAAACAAGAAATCAATATTGGAACACCAACAGAAAGTACTGAAATAACACCCCACATTGTGAATTCCGCTATAGATGGTTTTTCTTTACATTCTGTTTGTTCTTTTATAAACTCTTTGATTGGTATTCTATCAAAATTATTATTATTATTTATTAATAAAAGATCATTTTTGTATTGACTTAAATTTTTATATTGTTTTGTTTGCGTTAATATTTGTATATTATCATTATCAAAGTTGTGAAAAAACATTATTTTTTCTGAAATTGATTGATTATTATGTATAAAAGTTGTTATATAATAACAATTATTATTTATTGTCAAAATTTCTTCATATATTTGTTTAACTTTTTTACCATTTTCAATTTTTTCTTGTTTAATTTCGTTTTCTAATTTTAATATTTTATTTTCATATTTTAATTCTTTTTGTAGAATGTTAATTTTATTAAGTTTAATTTTTAGTTTTTTTATTTTTTTTCTATTTTTTGTTAATATTTTGGTTTTGTTCTTTTCATCATTATTTAAAAATTGTTTAATATCATTTTTTAATTCATTTTGGATATTGCTATTTATCTTTTGATATTCATTTAATTGTTCTTTTCTTTGTTTTAATTTCCTTAACCTAGTTGTTTTTTCTTTAATTTCATGTTCATATTTGGCTAATTCTCTTTTTCTTTTCTTTAACGTTTTTTTACCAAATAATTGACCACTAACTATTTCATTTTTAATTTTTTCTAAATTTTCCTTTGCTTTTTTTAATTCAAATTCAATTTTTAAAGTTTCATCATTATTTTCTTTGGGAGCGTACCGAAGATGTCGATAAATAAAAATTTTTAAAAATAACTCCTTTCTTTTTTAAACTATTAAATTAAAAAATAAATGACAAAAGACGAGAATAAAATTCTTGTCTTTTTTTGTAATTGTAAAATTTTAAAATTTTTAATAACCGTCTTTAGCACTATTATCAACACGTGTTAGGGAAATAAAAAAGTGAACTACAACATAGTTGTTAAAAATAGTAGCTAGCATGTGGACTTGCATGGATAAATAAAAAGTGGAGTGATACCTAATAAAATATACTAACCAGAAATGGTAATTCTTGGGGTGGGAGCGAATTGGAAACTAGTATATATAGACCCGGAGTGGGGACCAACTATTATTCTTTATTTAACCAACCTTGCCACTACCAAGTGAGCAAGTGTTGGTTTTATTTTTTATTTTTTTTTGAAAAATTTTTGGGCGAGAAAATAAATTTCAAACTTGTAAAAAAAATTGAGCGGGACCGGTTCAATTAAAATATTAATTTGCTAAACGCAAATTAAATAAATATTGAATCGAATGCCTCAATGTTTTTTAAAATTTCACAATTTATTTTTGAGCCCAGAATTGCTGGAATGAATAAAACAAATAGTAGTATTATTAATAATCTAAGAATAAAAATATATGTTCTTTATGCTAGAAGCAACAGAACATATTAGGAAAGGATTATTATGCAAATAGAATTTAAAAAAGAACAAATTGTTAAAGATAAACCACCATCTATTCTTATTGATTATGTTGAATATAAATTATCTCTTCCAAAATGAATGATTAAAAATAATTCTTTTATTGTTGATAACAGTTGCACATATTGAGTTTTTAATTTAGAAAATATTAAAAAAGAATTAAGTGGTAATGAATTAATAAAGTTATTAGAACCATATATTAAAGACCAAAAAATAACTGTTAATAAACCAACTGCTCCAAAATAATATTATCTTAATGATATAAAACTTGAACAATTAACATTTTATGAACAGCATAATAGTTGATTTATGGGTGAAATAACAGATAACAAAACTAAAATTACTAATCCTTGTTTTAAATATAACATTACGTGAGAAGAAAACAGAAAAGGTTTTAAAATAAATAATCCATATAAACATGATGATTTACCAATTAATTATATAGTTACTTCTTATAAGGAAATTTCAACTCATAATGAAAAAGTATTTTTGTTGAACATGTAAACAAAATAAATTAGATTATTTATTCTTTAATACTAATGATATAAAAACAAGAAAATATTTTTTAAGAGATAAAAATAGTAAAGCAATTTGTTATGACTGTATTTTAAATATTAGGTTAAGTAGGAGGTATAAATATGAATAAAGAAAAAATACTTGAATATCTTAAAGATGAATGAGAATGAAATAAAGAAATGAGAGACGATGAAAAAGTAACTAAACTTTGAAAAAGTTGTTTTAATGGAAGATTAAATCTTATATCTCAATTAAATCAAAAAATTAAAAATGGTGAATTTGATTAATAATGCAATATGACTTAATTATTGGGATTGACCCCGCTGGTATTGGTAATAATGGAATTGTTATATATTCAAATGAAACAAATAGGATTATTTATACAGAAACATTCAACACAACACATGTTTTTGAAAGTAAAAATCGTTATAAAAGAATATTATCAATAATCAAAGAACAATTTTTTGAAAACAAAATATTAGTTATTGTAGAAAATTTCTTTTTAAGTTCAAAACAATTATTAACTAATCCATTAGCAACTCCTAAAATTATTGGTTCATTAATGGTATTAGTACAAGATGTTTTCAACTGAGATTATCTAGAAAACCAACCAAAAAATAAAAATAAAATAACAAATTATAAAGGAAATATAAAATTAACAAAACATGAACAAGATGCATATAAACACATTCAATACTATTTAAGGAATTATAAAAATGAAAGATAAAGCCAATTATGTCAAATTAACAGTAAAACTAAGTAACACTATTGAAGCAAAATATTACGAAAAAGGTAATAAAGAATTATATTATAGTGTTCGTGGTCAATGAAATGGTTTAAACTATGTTACTTTAATTTTTAATAATCCAAAATTTTATAACCGATGTATTTTATTAAACAAAAACGATGAAATTATTGTCACTGGTCAAATTTTTAATACTTTAAACATTCCTAAAATCGTGTATTTTGTTCAATTAATGTTAAATGATTTAAAAAATGAAAAGAGTAAAAAATGATATGATGAGAAATTTTATTAATAGCACCAATATTAATAACAAGTATAACACTAATAATATTTTTAATATTTATTATTAAAGAATTAAAAAATGAATATAAAGTATTAAAAATATTAAGTGAAATTGCTAATCAAATTGAAAATAAGGAGAATAAATAATGAAATGTTTTCTTTGCATGCATGGAGAAATATATTCTCCAAAAACCTTGTATAAAATAAAAAAATTGAAAAAAATAATTTACCAAGATAGAGATATTGATAGTGAAGATTTTAAGAAAAGATATGAATATCTTTTAAAAAAATTAGGTGATGGTGATAATCAAATTATTTGAATAAATTTCTTAATAAAGCAAGAAAGAAATAATAGAAAGGAGAATAAATAATGAATAAAGAAGTATGTTGTGAAGATTGTTGTGTATGTGATAAAAAACATGATTTATTTACTTGCGAAAAAAACTGCTGAGAAATGTATGTGAACATTGTTATCAAGGTGATAAAGAACATAGAAATAAAGTTGATGAAATTAATAAATCAAGACATAAAAATTGTATTAATAAAGAAAGATTTATGCAATATCTTAAAAACACATATCGCTTAAACGGATATTATGAAGAAGTTTATAAACCAATTAAAACCAGAATTAAAGACCGGTGATTTGATAATGACTAATTATTTACTTTCAATTGACCCAAGTATTAAAAATACTGGATTTACTTTATGAAAAAAAGTTTATTTACATGATAAATATGATTTTTGAAATTGAAAACCAATATTTGTTAAAAGTTATAATTTAAAAGAATATGATGGACAAAGAAAATTTTATTGAGATATAAAAGTTAATGATAATGAATTGGATTTAATTATTGAACGTGGTACTTTTAATTCAAAAAATGGTATTGGTTATGAAACTCAAGAACATTTACGTGGTTTTATTGCAGGACAATTTAATAAATTATTAACAAAAGATATGTTAATAAGTCCAAGTGAATGAAAGAAATGATATGAACGTTATGACCCACCTATTTTTTGATTAAGACCTTGAGATAAAGAACTAAGTATATATGTTGCTGAAGAAATTATTAAAGAAATAATTGAAATATAAAAATATCAAATCATGATGAAGCAGATAGTTTATTAATTGGTTGATATTATTTAAATAAGGAGAATAAATAATGAATAAAGAAAAATTACTTAAATATATGAAAGATATAATTAAATGAACTAAAAAAATTAATTATACAAACTCTGATTTGGACAAAAATATTTTAAATTTATTAATTGAAAAAATAGAAAAAGGTGAATTTGATAATGACTAAATTAACAGATTTATTTGGTCAAGATAAAATAGAAATATTTTCACCAAATCCCAAAGATTTAACAGATAGTAATGATATAAAAGCAATTATTTTATGAAAATATCCTAATGTTATTGCTGAATATTTAGTTGTTTCTCAACCACATGCAAATACTGCTATTTTAGTTGGTGATAACGTTCACTATACAGGTTGAGTTGAAGTGTTTATTAAACCAAAAAATGAAGGAGTAAATGAAAATGCCAAATGACACGAATGTACAATCAAATAACTATACTTTATTAAAAATAATAAGAATTGGAATAAGTCCATTATCAGCAATGATTGGTACAAGTGCTTATTATGGTCAAATTATTGGTAATCCAGTATTAGGAAGTATTAATGCTTTATTATTTAGTAAAAAGTTAGGAATTGATATATGAAACTTAAATCAAATGCCAAGTACTAAAAAGAAAATATTAAATTCAAGTAAAAAAAATATTATTAGGTTTAGGAACTATTGGTTTAATTAATTATGCAAAATTTACAAAAATCAATCCTAATCCTGAACCACCACCTTGATTAACAACTACTACCACAGAAACACCACCATGACCATTATTATTAACTAATGATAATAAACAACAAATGGATTGAGATACATATATTAGTTTAAGTACTTATGGTATATCAAATCTAATTGGTGGGTTAAGTGAACTAATACCTAATAGATTTGAAGTAATAAGAAAAATATGTAATATGGCAACTAGTGGATGTCTAATTTCAAGTGGTGTAGCTATGGGTATAAATAATGATTTTCATAATGCTTATGCAGTACCAACAATAGTTGCTGGTGCAAGTGAAATTATACATAATTTATTACCTATGGAAACTACAAATTATAATCAAGAAATGCAAGAAACATCATTTACAAATGAAACAAGAAGATTAATTAATAGTGATGCTATTAGTAATAATAGTGGAAGTAGTGATGTTTTATATGAAAGACCAACTACATATGATAGTTTATAAAGGAGATGATAACTAATGAATAAAGAAAAATTGATTGAATATTATAACAATGAAATTCAGACATATAAAGAAAGAATGGAACAATTAAATAAAGAAATATCTTTATTGGTAACTATTATAAGTAATTCAAAATCAATGATTGAAAGAATTAATAATGGTCAATTTGACGAATAATTAAAAATAAATAATTGAAAGGAAATAATTGAAAATGAAAGAATTTTTACATGAATTAATTATTATTGGAACAAGTGTAGGAACATTAATTTGTAGAGAATTAATTGTTTGATTGAAAAGATTTATTACAACTCCAAAACATATTAGAAGAAATAATAAAGTGATGAAACATCAAAAAAAATTAGCAAAACTTAATGAAAAAATTAATGGAAAAGAAAATAAATAATAAAGGTGTGATTTAAATGTTAGAAAATGAAACTAATGTTGAACAAAATACTGAACCTTTAATTGAAAATAATAATTTACAACAAGAGCAAGAAATTAAGATTGTTGAATTAGAAAATAAGTTAAATAAACTTAATCAAGAAATTAAAGAAAAAGAAATAATTAATATATTTAAAAAATATCAAGTTAAAAAAGAATTTTATGAATTTTTAAAATTTAAAACAAGTAATATAGAAAATTCAAAAATTGAAGAAACTATTAAAAAAATGATTAAAGAACAACCACTATTTAAAGAACCAATTAATACAGGTGGTAAACAAGAAACAATATTAACAAATCAAGAAACTTCAATAAAAAGTAGTTTATTAGATTATAAAAAGAAAAATAATTTATAAAAGAAAGGAAAATTTAAAATGCCAAATCCAGTGCCATTTAAACAAAATTTAGATAATACTACAAAATTAGTAGAAACACCTGAATTTATAGAATTTTATAAACAATCAAATAGTCCATGAGCAAGTTTTTTTCCAATTGAAATGGTTAATTCTACAAAAATTGAATTTATAGTTAAAAAACCAAAAGACCCAACATTCAAAATACTTCATTGAAATGATAAAAGTAAAGGATTAGAAGTTGGTTATGTTGATACTGATAAAATTATTAAAGAAATTACAAAAGAAGCTAGTACAGGAGAAATGATTGGTGAAGTTGATTTATTTGCAGATAATGGGCAAAATTTACTAGAAAGTATGCAATATGAAGTTGCTAATGATTTAGCAGATTATTTAGCAAATAATGATACAAATACAATTGCTAAATCTGCCAAAAAAGTAATCATTACTGATACAACACCAGTAGGATATTTAAAATCAATGTTATCAGCATGAAATACTTTATTTCAATTAAGAAATAGTAATAATTGTAAATTTTTTATAACAAATAGTCTTTATGATACTTTAGTTTATTTAGCAGATAATAAAGGTTTAATTACTGATAATCAACTAGCACAACAATTAAGATTAAATGGAACAAATTTATATATTAAAGGTGTATTATGTCAAATTGTTATGGATGATTATATGACATTTAAAAATACTGAAAATAAAAATCAAATTATGAATTTTGTTTTAGCAACACCAAAAGCAATGAAAAGATATATGTTACAACAAACTAGTATATATGTTGAAGATATTAAAGATGGTAAAGTTCCAAAAAGATATTTAGTTGGTGGACAAGTAACAGGAGAATCTATTCCTTATATGTCAAACTCAGAAACAGAATCAAGATGAATGTTATGTGGTATTGTTAATAAAAAATATTTAAGTGAAGAAATTACAACATTAACAACTAATATTACTGCTGATACTACTAAAAAGAATAAATTATTAGATACAACAATTAAAAATACAACTGAACTAAATAATTTAAATCCAAATTTAACAACTCCAATTATTAATTATTTTAGTGATGCCCAAGGTCAAGTGGATGTAAGTAATCAAAACCAAAAAGCAGGAGATTTATATGTAGTAATCACTACTAATGACACTGATAAAAATTATCAAGGTTCAACAAATCCTATAAAAATAACTCTTAAATAAGGATAATTATTATGCCAATTGGTACAACTAGTACAGCAATACTTTTAAACATAAATAAACCAAAACATACTAGAACAAGTCAACAACAAGAACATAAAAGTTGATGATGAGAAATTTTAGAAATGATTGGTGTACAAGTAATAGCAGTAGCACTTGCTCCTTTTACTGGTGGATTAAGTGAAAGTTTAGCACTTGGTTTAGGTGCAAGTGATTTACTTGCTAGTATTAGTGCTGTTGGTGTAGAGTTTTTAACTGATTTTACTATTAATCAAGTTTATGATTATTTAAAAGGAAATGTTACACCATTAAATACTTTTTTTAATATATTACCTGCATTTGCTGGACTTAATAGAATTAGTCGTGGTTATCGTACAACTAAATTTATTAGTTTAGCAGAAAAAACTAAAACATTAGAACAAATTGGCATTAAAAAAGCAAAAAATTTACAAGAAATCATTAGTCAAGTAAGTGGAAAAGAAATTTTAACAGATAAAATTATTGGAAATAAACGTTATTTATTTAATTATAACCATGCTCCAAATCGCGAAACAATAATACAAAATTTAGGTTTTGTTGCTGAAAGACAATATAAAAATAATTTTGCAAAATTAGAAGTACAAGAATTAAAAAATTATTTATTATTACAAAATGAATTAATAAAGTTAAGTCCACAGTTAACTCCTAAATTTAAAATTAAAGATATTGATAAAGCAAACAATTTTTTACAAAAATATAATACTGATTTAAAAGAAGTATTAAAAATGAACCAACATGACTGATTAAATTTAGTTCATACAATACATGCAGAAAATAGATATGGAAAATCTTTAATTTTAGATTTACAAAAAATTCGTGCTAATGCAATTAAATTTAATTTTAAAAATAGTTCAATTCATAAATTAGTATTAAAAGCAAATCAAACTTTTAAATATTTTGATATTAAATTTTATTTTAAAAAAGGTTTAAATAAATTTTGAAAAGATACTTCATATTTTGAAAAAATAAGAATAAATATTTATAAATTACAAGAGAAATTCGAAAAATTAGAAAAACAAGCATTTGAAAAAATTAATAAATTAAAAGAAAAAACAATTGATGTATTTACAAGTGCTGAAAAGAAAGCAATTAAACATGCACAATTAATTCCATTAAATTCACCAGTATTTATGGCTTGTAAAATTCAACCTTTATCATTAGATAAATGTGGAATTACTATTTATCATCGTAATCCTAAATATAAACCAATTGTAGTTATTGATAGTATTATCAAAGCAGAAACTTTTGTTATTCAAATACATCCATTTCATTGATATAGATGATATAGCGGTTGATATATTGGATATGGAGTTAGTCAAAATAAATGATTAAAAAGTATTGCTTTTGCTCTACCAGTTGTACAACAAATGATTAAAGATAGTTTTAAAATTTATAGGCAAATATTAAGGACAATTAGAACTTATCATAAAGTAGTTAATGTTATTAATAATCCTATTGATAATGTCAATAAATCATTTAAAAGGGTGGGTTTAAAATTATCAGTTAATACTGTATTTGGTACTGGATTGTTAAGACATTTAGAAAAATTTGCATATAATCAAGTTGTAAAAAAAGGAAATAAAAAATTACAAAAAGAAATTATACATATATCACATAGAAAAACTAAATCAAAAACCAAACGTTATAAAAAAGCATTTTTTAAGGAATGATAAAATATGATTAATAAACTTTGAACTGGTGTCAGTTTAGAAAATTATAATAACTGATATCCATTAACTGGAACAATTACAGAAACACCACGACAATATATAAATACATGACCAAATGTTGATGATTGATTTAAAACATTTGCTATTCGTGCTCAAAATGATATTAATGCTTATCTTGATTTTATTTTATCTAAATTTCCTTTTGATAGTTTTAAAGATGAATTAATTAAAGAAACTTTAAGAGATATGGTTTATGTTATGGTTGAACATTGAGTATTTAATCGTACACCAATTGAATTTAATGTTGATGCTACTATTCAATTTAATAATGGTAATCAATTTAGTGCAAGTAGTACTCCTACGATTAATATTTGAGATTTAGCACCTAGTAGAATGAAAATATGAGCAAGATTAACAGAATTAAAACAAATATTTTCAAATTATAATAATGATGAAATAGATGTTGAAAAAATTGACTTAAAAGCATTTTATACTAGAAACCAAGTTAATGAATTAATTCAAGAACAAAAAGAATTTACATTATCAAAGCAAATAAAATTATATGATGATACCATTAATGGTAATAAAAATGAAACATATAGGGGACCAGTTACAAATTTAATAAATAAAGGTTATGTTGCAACAGAATATGACTCAAAAACTGAAACTATGATTTTAGATTGACCTAATGAAATTGGAACATTACCACCTGATGTTTTACAAAACAATCCACAAATTGGTGATTATACACATGCACCAACTTGTGATTTTTCTGCTAAACAACAAAAACGAATTACTACAAATGAAAATGAAATTACCAAATTAAATAGTGAATTAATTAAAACAAACGAAAATATTAATGATGTTAAAAATAATTGATTTAATATTGAAACTAGTCCCTTATGAAAAAAAGTTGAAAATAATAATATAGAAATATTTAAATGATATTTTATTAAAATCAGTTATCAATATTCAACAGAAAATAACTTTATGAAATTTTATAAAGTAATTAAAATTTATTTAAATAATGTTTTTAACGAATTTGAATTGTTAAATGTTGATTCCATGACTTATGGAGAACAAATACAAAATAAAAATATTTTAAATATTGGAACTATTTACTATAACAATAAAAAGAAACAATTTAGTGGTGGTGGTAATTCTTATCCTGAACTTGGAAAAATTAATTTAATTGGTGATATAGAAGAAATATATCAATATCAAGGAATAGATACACCAACTGAATTTATAGCAGAAGAAAATACTGAACATGATTATTATACAAAACTAGAAACAAATCAATTATTAGATAAAAAACAAGATAAGTTAATTGCTGGTGAAAATATTAAAATTGATGAAAATAATAAAATTAGTGCTACTTGCGGGAAAACTGATTTAACTGATTATTATAAAAAAGAAGAAGTAGATAAAAAATTAGACAATAAAATGGATAAAGACCAATTCAAATATGCTTTTTCTATAAATACTATTGGTACTGAAATTCCTAATTTAGAAACTACTGATAAAACTGTTGCTGGTGCTATTAATGAAATTATCAAAAAACAACCACAACCAATTCCAATTCCTCCAAGTAGTTCAATTTGAAAAGAAGTAGGAATAAGAGAAAAAAATAAATGAGATAATTGACAAATTACTTATGATTTTATAGTTAATAAAAGATATAAAGTTTATTATTCTTGAAATATATATAATAATGTTTTTGCAATTAAAGAATTTATTATAACTAATACAAAAATAGCAGGTGTACCAATAGAAGTTTTTAACAATAATACTAATGTCTTAGTTTTATCAGTACAACACTCAAAATTTATTACTATTTATTCTTTAAAAGGTAGCGATAAAGGTAATACATGAAAAGTAGAAGAATTACAGGAATAAAATTATGATTTGAAAAATTATAAAAATTATTTTAAGTTTAATTGGAGTTTTATTATCTTCTGCTGTTGCTGGTTTAATTATATTTATTATAGTAAAAATTGTCTTAAAAATTAATCAAATATTTTAGAAAGGAGAAAAAAATGAAACCTTTTTGACCAAGAAAAGATAAAACAAATATTAATAATAATGAAGAAAAATCTAAATTAATTTTTTTAGAAAATAAAAGTACACACACTTCTATTTTAAGTTATTTTGGTTTTAATGATTTTAATCATGAGACTTATTTTACTGATTTTGTTGCTGAAAATAATGCTAATTTATATAATGCTCCATTGGATATTAATAATGAAACTATTAAACAATATTTAATTAAACAAGAATTTTATAGAAAGAATTGAAATTCTATTTTTAAATTAAGCAAATTAGGAATTAGTGGTTATTTAATTTATATTGCTAATGATGATTTTTATTTTCAAGTAGTAGATATACAGCAAAGAATTTATGATATTACTGGTAAATTAATTCAATGTACTATTTTTTATGATAGTTATCAACAAAATGCACAAACAGTAAGATTATTTGAAGTTTATAAATTAAATAATGAACAAGTAACTATTAATCGTGCAATTTATAGTATTAGTGATAATAAAAAACAATTTCCTTTACCTTTTAAAGAATATAGTAATAATCCTAATTTAGAACAAGAACAAACATTAAATATTAATTATATTCCAATAGCAATTATGAGAAATAAAGCAAATGAGTTAGCAGATTGTAATAAAGTAATGGATAAAATTAAAGCATTAGATGTTATTTATGAACAAATTGTTTTAGATACTATTTTAAATTCACCAAAGTTTATTTTTGACCAAACTTATGGTAATGCTAAATCTACAATGGATGAAGCCGTAAGAACATTAGTTACTAACAACTATATTTGAAAAACTACTGGTGATAATAATGAAAAAAGTGAAAATATTAATATGACAAGTAGTAATTTTAAAGGTAAAAATTTAACTGATATATATGATTGAAATATTAATGAAATATTTAAACGTTGTGGTATTCATATACCAAGTCAAAAGAAATCAGCACAACAATCGGTTCCCGAAAGTACAGCGGTAAATATTTCAACTATTAATTATATTGAACAAAAATTATGACAATTTAATATTGATATTCTTAAATTTATTCAAATATTAGTACGTTTAGATAAAGATTTATTAAATAGTAAAACATTTAATATTAATGATGAACAAGAAATTAATAACTTAACAGTTAAATTAAAATTATTTAATCCAGAAAATAACCAATTAATAGGAGAAAACAATGGAAAACAACAACAAACCACAAACGAAGTTTCCACAGAAACAAACTAAACTTAATCAAGCAGAAATAGAAAATGATTATTTAATTGATAATATTCCTTATGATTTTACTAATATGATGAGTGCTACTAGTGACCCTGATATTAATAGAGCATACGATGAATTTAAAAAAAGAAAAATTTATATTTATGAAATTGAACGTTTATTTAAAAATAATGAAAATAATAGTTTAAGATTTTCAGCAAATACTATTAAAATAGGTTTTATTGATATTGATAAAGTATTAAAAACTACTGCTGTTGAAACATCTGATTTTACTATGCAATTAAATCAAAGAGCAAGTACTAATATTAATGACAATACAATTGAATATAGTATGACTAATATTAAAAATTTAATATTTCAAGAAATAAATTTATTAAATCAATTTAAGTTATATGCAGTTAGTATAAATGAACCATTAACTGAAAATAATATTGATAATTTATATATTATTAATAATTATTCAGAACCTTATCAAAATCCAAAAACTAGAAGTACTAAAAGTATTACTATTATTAAAATTAAAGACTTTAAAACAAGAGATGGTTATCCAATTATTATTAAATTACAAAAACCACTAGATAAAGACACCAAAGTTATTGGTTTAAAAATTAAAGCACCTAGAAGCATGATTTTTGGCAATATAAAGGTACTTGGTGAAGTCGACAATATGGAGGTATACCCAAAGTTATTTGTCAAAGATAAGATAGCATTTCCGCTATTATCAATGCCTATTGAAACTCAACCAAAAGTTAGAATATTACAACAATGATTTAGTGAACAAATATTACCTTGAAATTTAGCAAAACAATTTATAGGACAAGAAAAATCAGTTTTAGATTTAATTGCTATTGGTGGTGGTAGAGAAACAAGAAAAGAAATTATTAATAATGCAAGAGTAACTAATGATAAAATTGGTTATGATGTTTCTAAAAATTCAAAAGTATGACCATTATCTGATGAACTAGAATTAAAAGATAAAAAATTAGAGTCATGATTTTTAGTAAGTGACTATAATTTATTTATTTCTACAACAAATAAATTTCATGATGTTGAACTAGAAATAAAAGATAGACCACCAATTGATAGTTTACAAAAAGTATTATTAGATATGTTAACTTATACATATACTTATAATAGAAACTTTGATGGTGCATCATTAAGTAATGTTTTAAAAGAAATGAATGATTTAGATAAAATTCGTGCTAAGTTTGAAGGACAAAAACCAAATGAAGTTATTACTAATTTATTTAAACAATGAGAATTAGATTATCCTAACTATACAAATTTACCAAAAGTTAAAATATTAAAACAAATAGTTATAATGCTATCAAAAAATATTTATTCAACCATGTCTATTAATAACGGTTTAAATGATGACTATAAATTATTATTACCTTATTATTTTGAATTAAAATCAAATCCTATACATTCTACACCTGATAAGATTTGAGAATTTAAAGATATAAAAGTAGTATTAAAATCTGCATATTTTGATTTTACAGATATCAATAACATTAAACTAAAAAACAATGACATTAGTCAAAATGAATTATTGAAATTAGATGATAATCAATTTAACTGACTATCCATAACTAATGAATTAGAAAGCAATAATATACCATCATTAATTCCGGCAGATTGAACATTAGGTAATGGTGAATATGGAAAATATTTTACAAGATTAATTATTAATAAAAATAAAACCGAAAATGCTTTAAATTTATATGGTTCAAATAAATCACAATTATTTTCTAAATTAGAATTTTATAAAGAAGTTTTACAAATTGACAATAATAGTGAATTTGAATTACAAATTGAAAATCCAATTAATAACTTAAATCGAATTGAAGTTAGCGGACTATTTGGTGCTGGTAATTATGATTTAATTTTAGTAACAAATAAACAAGAAATAAATTTAAATAATATTAATTTATTTGATAAATATAATGAAAATATTTCTTATATAAATTTAGAAATTTAATTATCAAAATATCCATCTGGATAAATACCATCTCATTTTACTGCATCATCAGTTAATTTATTTGATGCTCAGTAAAGAGTAATTTTATGTTTATTACTTACTGGTCTTGCTCAAATAGTTGCCCCCCAGTGTGCTTCATGGTCGTAATCATAAAAATATGTTAATTGATTATTTTTATTATATGAAACTATTCCTAAGATTAAACCGGTAACACCAGTTATTACAGCAAATGATAATGATATTTTTTGAAAATTTGTTTTTATTCATATTTTCATAATAAATATCTCCTTTTTTCCTTGATTTTACTTTTAAATTGTACTATTTTTGATTATTTTTACAAGTATGCTTTTAAAAGCAAAATAACGCCTAAATTAAAGGTGTTTATTTTTTGATACCTATAATATTAATTGTATTGCGCTTATTTATTATATTGCAAATGTGAAGATACTTTTTTTTACAGTAGCATTATTTTTACCCCTAATTACATTTTTATATGGATATAATGCATAAAATAATGCATCATAAGGGTCTTGATACATATTTTTGTCAGGAATGTTAGTTTTGGTTTGGTCATAACGTAATTCTTCTAAACATTGAGTTGTTTTTGGTAAATCATCTTTATTTGCATAAAAGTTTCCATAACTCATAATATTTCTCATTCAAACTACTCTATTAGTTAATCCGGCTTCTTGATTTAAATTTGAAGCATGTTTAATAGCGGTTTGTGTTATTAAAATAGTATTGTGTTCATCAATTAATTTTTGATTTAATCAATCCATTGCTGTTCTTGCTTTATCATCATAAAAATAAATTGCTTGTTCAAAATTTTCAAAATTATCCATTAATCCTAAAATTTCATTAACATAAGCATTAATTTTTTCATTTTCATTTATAAAATCATTTGGAGTAACTACTAATTCACAAATAATATAAGCATCATAATAACCAGTATTATTATATTCTTTAAAACCAACTACCATAAATACAGTATGGTCTTTTGGTCCCGTAGCTCAATCAATACCAACACTATAAAAATCAAATTTATACATTTCTTTTTCTTGATTATAAAATTGTTTTAAATCATATGATTGTCAATATTTTACTGTTTTTTGAAATGGGAAAATTGTTGCATCGCTATCTAAAAATTCAAAACCATAATAAACAGTATTATATTCATCTGGATTACTTTTTTCCATTTCTAATAATGTTCTTTGTTGAATGTCAGGTAATTTATTTCAAAATGGTTGAATAGTAAATCTTAAAACAAATAAACCTAAACCACTAAACATATCTTTATTTTCATAATAAACTTTACCAACTTTTTTAAGATTTTTCATGACTTCATCATTTAATGGTAAAAATGGTGTACAGTATTTTAAATAAAATGGATGATATTTATCATAAGGATTACATGTAAAAGTAATGAAAAAACTTTTATAAAAATAACGAGTAATCTTTTGTCCAAAGGTAGAACTATATATATTTTTATCAATAAATGTTCAACTTCACTCTTTAATAGGTTTATTTGATACTTTAATACGATTACTTCTAAACATAGAGTTTTGTAAACGTTCATATCGATATGTTAATTGTTTTTCAGTTAATGTTTCTTTTTCTTCTGCCATAATAATTTCATCTGTTCTTGAACCTAAAAAACTTGACCCACCTGCTTCTTTTCCAAAAATCTTATTACCATTAGCATAACCAATAAAGTCAATTTGTTGATTACTTGGAAAGATAATACATCCCCCATCCTTAGTAATTTTTCATTTAATGCCATGTGGATTATTAGGTAATAAATTAATATTATATGTATCTAATAAAACTTGACAAACATTCATTAAAGCACCAATTGTAGTTTCACTATGAGTATTTTCATATCTTCTTACTTCTTGAACACTACTATCTCTAAAATTACAACATATAAATAAATCAAATGCTAAACAGTTTCAAGTTTTTCTTGTTCCACGTGCTGTTGGAACAAAACGATAAAAACAATTAGTAGTAAAATATTCTGCTCATTCATCACCAACAAATTCTTTAAAAATATCTCAACTAAAACCATAATTATTATCACTAAAATTAAGATTATATTTTTTATTTAATTGTCCATAACTACTAATAAAAGCCATATTTACTCCTTATTTTTAAAAAAAAATTAAACTTAAATTATTAACAAACAAAAATTAGAAAGGAACATTAAAAATGTTTATATTACCATTCGCAAATCATTTTGATTGAGACAAACATGATTTTAATCAAGATGAATTAAGTTTAAAACAAACAGAAGAATTATTTGCAAAAATAGATGATTATTTATGAAGTATATGTGATAAATCTGAATATAAATCATATAGATTTAGACAACGAAAATTAAAAGCAAAAAAAGGTTTATTAACTTATAAGCGACGTATTTGTACACATTATAACACAAAAACACAAAAAATGGAGTACGTATCATTATTAGATAATTATCTTGGTGTTAAAAAATATAGTAAACTTGCACCTAACGTTATTAAACAAATTTTAAAATATTTTGCTGATGGTAAAAAGTATCGTGATGTTTGTGATACTTTTATTGAAGATTTAATAAGTAATAGTACAGTTTGTAGAACATATCAAAAATTTGAATTACCAAAAGCAAATATTCCCAAAATACCATTACAACCAAATCAAAATTTATATGTAAATATTGATGATGGTCATCGAAAATTTAAGTTTAATGAAAAACACAATACTAAAAATTGTAAAAAATGTTCGATGAGATTAATAGTAATGTGTACTGGTAAAAAGAAAAATGGAAAATTAATTAATAAAAGAGCTGTATGTAAAATAAGAGTTTCAAAAACAGAAATTGGTGCTGAAAAAACCGCAAAATTAATAGAAAAATATGGTAATTTATTTTTTGAAAACTTTGACCAAGCAAATTTAATAGTTTGTGGAGATAGTGCAAAATGAATTAGAAAAACTGCTACAATTTTAAATGCTAAATTTATTTTAGATAAATTTCATGCTTTTCATGTTTTATTTCTTGGTATAATGGCAGGAAGAAGAAAAAATCAAATTGCTAAATTACACTATCAAAATGCAATAAATTTATTTGCCAAAGGTCAATATTATGAATTAATTGATTTTTTACAATCATTAACTTTACAATATAAAAAATTAAAAGTTGGTTATTTTATTAATGCAAAAGATGGTGTATTAAACCAAGCATTAGTTGAAAATATTGGTTGCTTTACTGAAACTAATATTAAACAAATTTTAAAGCATATGATTGGTGATAGAACTTATAACATTGATATGTATACAAAAATGGTTAATTTTAAATGTTATCAAATAAATACAATTATCCAGTTATTATAAATTAAAACTTAAATTTGCTGAATTATACTTGTAAGTGCAAGTAAATAAAATTGCAAAAAATTCTCATATAAAAATTTCATAATGCTAAATTTAGTTTAGAAAAAAGTAAGGAGTTTTTATATGAGTTATAAACATCTTGGCATAGATGAAAGGATTTATATTGAGAATCAATTGAAATTTAAATTTAAAATTAGTGAAATAGCTAAAAATCTTAATCGAAGTATTAGTACTATTATTCGAGAAATTAATAGAAATAAAGATAATAATCATGATTTTTCATTAATTGCACAAAATAAAGCTGAAAATCGAAAACAATCACATATTAGTTTTCATAAGTTTAAAAATAAGAATTTAGTAAAATATGTACAACAAAAATTACTATTAGGTTGATCATCTGAACAAATTTATGGCAGAATTAAAAATTTTCATAAAGAGTGAGTTATTAGTTTTAAAACAATTTATACTTGAATTTATTTTGGAATGCTTGATAAAGTTACTAGTAAAAATTTAAGAAGAAAAGGTAAAAAACGAAAATCTAAAGAAAATCGTGGCAAGTTTAATGGTAAATCAATTAAAGAACGAGATATAAATGTTAATGATCGTATAACACTTGGTCATTGAGAAGGAGATACTATAGTATCATCACGAGGTAAAAGCAAATCATGTTTAATAACTTTAGTTGAAAGAGTATCACGATTTACTTTAGCAATATTAGTTAAAAACAGAACTACTAAAGTTATTAATAAAAATGTCAGTTATTATTTATCAATTCTTCCTAAAAACATTGTTAAAACTATTACTTTTGATCGTGGCAAAGAATTTTCAAATTGACAACAACTTGAAAAAAATTTAGATGTAAAAATTTATTTTGCCAATCCATATTCACCTTGACAAAGAGGTACTAATGAAAATACTAATGGTTTAATTAGAGAAAAATTTCCTAAAAAATTTATTTTTTCAAAAACTAATAAAAATGAAGTTCATAAATTTATATTGTCTTTAAATCAAAGACCGAGAAAAATACTAAATTATCTTTCACCAATCGAATATTTGGATAGAAAAATAATTTAGTTGCACTTACCTTTACAATTTAGCAAATAAATAAAAATAAAATAAAACTTATTAAAGAAAACTTTAATAAGAATTTTTGAGTTATAAAAGTAAGTATTATTGTTGACTA
This sequence comes from Spiroplasma endosymbiont of Nomada ruficornis, assembly GCF_964030795.1. Classification (NCBI taxonomy): domain Bacteria; kingdom Bacillati; phylum Mycoplasmatota; class Mollicutes; order Entomoplasmatales; family Spiroplasmataceae; genus Spiroplasma; species Spiroplasma endosymbiont of Nomada ruficornis. The sequence goes on from NZ_OZ034962.1 coordinate 949,111, forward strand.
ATATTTTTGAAGTGTTAAGATTAACTTACAATTGCATATTGAAGTCTAAATTATTCTCGTCTAAACTTATAATTTAAAGACAAATTTGAATATTATTGACAACATCGGTACGCTCCCTTTTCTTTTTGTAAATTTAATATTCTGTGTGCTCTTGCTTCTTCAATTATTATTTTCTTTGCTATTTGTTTATCAAGATCTAAAATTGTTACAGAATTATATCTATACTTTTGTGATCCATTTTCAATTATTTTAGTTTGTGATATTTGACTTGAATTAAAAGAACTAGTAAATTCAGTATTATTTATATTTTTTTTATTTTTTTCAAATCTTATTGTTAAGCCCCCATGTCTTGCTTTTATAGCAATTTCTGACTTATTTAAAATATCATTTATTCTTTGTTGTTTAATGATTTGATGAAATGTTTGCAAATTTGTTTTATCAGCCATTCTTTTTTCTCCTTTTTTTAAACAAAAAACCATTTACTTTAATTTAAAGTAATGGGTGATATAAACTCAATAATAATTATATGTTATCAAATTTTGTCTTTTTTACAACAAATTTCCATAATTCAAAAAATAAATAAAATTTTAAGTTTTAATTAAATTTAATAAAAATATATTTTTAAATATTATAAATGTTATACTTTAATATATTATTTAAAAATTAGTGTTTACATTTTTTTAAAATAAAAATTTAAAAAAATGTATTTTATTTTTACGGGGGTAAAAAATATGAAAAAAATTAGCAATAAAACAAAATGTATATTAGCATTAAACTGAATTACAATTATCACAGTTTGAATATTACATAAAAAAAGTACTGAAGAACTAGATAAAATAAATAATAGTTCAGAAAAAAATATAAATGAACTTGAATATAAAAAATTAAAAACAACTTTAACTGACTATATTACTTGATTAGAATACTATTCTAAAATTTTTGTTATTTTTGGCATAACTCTTACTACATTAACAGTAATAGAAATTTTATACCAACAAATTTTTTTCCTAATAAACCAATAACAAAAGAAATGAAAAAAATCTTTAACTTATCTGAAAAATTAACTTTTAATGAATTAAAAGAGCTAAATTGTAAAGGTAAGTGCAACTAAATTATTTTTCTATCCAAATATTCGATTGGTGAAAGATAATTTAGTATTTTTCTCGGTCTTTGATTTAAAGACAATATAAATTTATGAACTTCATTTTTATTAGTTTTTGAAAAAATAAATTTTTTAGGAAATTTTTCTCTAATTAAACCATTAGTATTTTCATTAGTACCTCTTTGTCAAGGTGAATATGGATTGGCAAAATAAATTTTTACATCTAAATTTTTTTCAAGTTGTTGTCAATTTGAAAATTCTTTGCCACGATCAAAAGTAATAGTTTTAACAATGTTTTTAGGAAGAATTGATAAATAATAACTGACATTTTTATTAATAACTTTAGTAGTTCTGTTTTTAACTAATATTGCTAAAGTAAATCGTGATACTCTTTCAACTAAAGTTATTAAACATGATTTGCTTTTACCTCGTGATGATACTATAGTATCTCCTTCTCAATGACCAAGTGTTATACGATCATTAACATTTATATCTCGTTCTTTAATTGATTTACCATTAAACTTGCCACGATTTTCTTGAGATTTTCGTTTTTTACCTTTTCTTCTTAAATTTTTACTAGTAACTTTATCAAGCATTCCAAAATAAATTCAAGTATAAATTGTTTTAAAAATAATAACTCACTCTTTATGAAAATTTTTAATTCTGCCATAAATTTGTTCAGATGATCAACCTAATAGTAATTTTTGTTGTACATATTTTACTAAATTCTTATTTTTAAACTTATGAAAACTAATATGTGATTGTTTTCGATTTTCAGCTTTATTTTGTGCAATTAATGAAAAATAATGATTATTATCTTTATTTCTATTAATTTCTCGAATAATAGTACTAATACTTCGATTAAGATTTTTAGCTATTTCACTAATTTTAAATTTAAATTTCAATTGATTCTCAATATAAATCCTTTCATATATGCCAAGATGTTTATAACTCATATAAAAACTCCTTACTTTTTTCTAAACTAAATTTAGCATTATGAAATTTTTATATGAGAATTTTTTGCAATTTTATTTACTTTCACTTACAAGTATAATTCAGCAAAAAAACTTTGCACATTGAACTAATTGAAGTTACTCAGATTTTAGTTCTTGAAAAATTAATTGAAACAATACCTATAATGCAATTGTAAATCCGAAAATTTGAAGTTCACCAACAATGTATATTGCTATTTTTGTCTTTTTATTTGTTTCTTTCTTTGATGCAACAGGTTGTTTATATTCAATTACTCATCAAATTAATGAACAAGTTAATAGTAATTATGAATTAAATAAAAAAGCATTAATGGCTGACTAATTTGGTACATTATCAGGTAGCTTAATTGGTTGTTCACCAATTACTACTTATATTGAATCTTCAACTGGTTTTGCACAAGGTGCTAGAACCGGATTTTAAGCCATAATTACTGGAACAATGTTTTTAATTGCTATTATTTTATATCCAATATTTAAGCTAATTACTCCTTGTGTTTCTGGAGCAGCTTTAATTTTTGTTGGTAGTTTAATGATAAAACAATTAATAAACATCGAATGAAAAAAATCTGAGATTAGTATTGCGGCTTTCTTTACAATTATTATTATGATAATTACTTATTCAATTACTAATGGTATTGCAATTGGTTATTTGATTTATACTTTGGTATCAATAATTAATAAAAAATATAAAGATATTCATATTATTACTTATATTCTTGATCTAATGTTCATTGGTTACTTTATTGCTTATGCTTTTGTTCAATAATATATGATATATTATCGGTGTTATTTACTAAACTACTTTTACTCATAAAACTCAATTTATAAAATTAATATATAATTTATACTAGAATATTACTCTAAATGATAGTTATAAATCATTAAAAGTAATTAATACTATTTATGGGGGTACAAATATGAGAAGTATAAAAATAACATTAAAAATGATGAGTGCAATTACTTTAACTTCTATTAGCACAAGCTCAATTATTGCTTGTGAATATGATTCAATAAAAGTGCCTGATTTAAATTCTAGATATGCAAAATTATTAGGATGATATAATTCAGATAACTCAATAAATTTAATCCAACAAAAATTAAGTTATGATAGTAATAACGAAAAATATTTAATTATTGCCGATGATTCATTAATTACACCCGATAATCTCTTTAAAAATAAATTATTAATTACAGGTTCTACTTCAAAAAAATATAAAGCAAGAAATGAGCATGCTGCAGCATTTTTACAAGAATTAGGATATACATCTGGTAATGAAAATCAGGATTATTCAAGTTATGATGTTAATGAAATTAGTAATTTAATTGCAAAAGTTAGAAATAGTAATCCAGGTAAAATTACAGAAAATAATGAAAATGACTTTCAAGTTAGTGACGGTACTTGTCAAATTGATATTGTAAACAAAGATGACAAAATTGATAAACTTATTACATCTTATACTATCAATACAAGCAAAAATAATCAATTAGGTATTAATAATATAATTATTACTAATACTATATTTAATAAAAGTACTTTAAAATTAACAACAGAAGAAGGTTTTAGACAAGGTAATCCGATTACTAGTTTTAAATTTTAATTTAAAACTAATGATAAACAAAAGCAATTTGATGAACTAGTTAAAATACTAAATACAAAAATTTCTACACAATTTTTTAGTGATAGTAACACTTGAACACCAGTAACAGGAAATTTTCCAAATTCAAAAGTTTTTTTAGAAATCCATTTTGGTAATGTAAGTATCCATAGAATTGATTGTGGAATAGCTCCTACAGAATAAATTAAATTTGATTTTCAACACTTTCAAAATTTTTAAAACCAACTTTCAACAAGATTACTTAAATGAAATTTTCAATAATATAAATAAACATATAAAAAAGTTATCAGAAATGATAACTTTTTATTAAATAAATTAAATATAAAACTTATATAATTACTTCAATTATGTTAATTTACTATAACTTGTATTGGATTTATTACTATCATTATACTTTTTTCTAAACATGGTTAAGACAATAAATTTTTATGTTCTAATTCTTCTCTTTTAAGTTGTTCTAAATAATTAGATACTTGTCTTTGATTATCACTTATATTTTTGATACAAGTTTCTAAATTACTTTTAATAATAGCCATTTTTTGTTCAATTAAACTTATCTCTACATTTAATATATTTATTTCTTACCCTCTATTCATCATTTTTTTCCTTTCAATCTAAACTCATTTATTTTAAAATAAAAACTATATTAAGTTTATAATAATTATAAATTAATAATTTTTAATTTTAATTTTTGCTAAATTGTAAAGGTAAGTGCAACTAAATTATTTTTCTATCCAAATATTCGATTGGTGAAAGATAATTTAGTATTTTTCTCGGTCTTTGATTTAAAGACAATATAAATTTATGAACTTCATTTTTATTAGTTTTTGAAAAAATAAATTTTTTAGGAAATTTTTCTCTAATTAAACCATTAGTATTTTCATTAGTACCTCTTTGTCAAGGTGAATATGGATTGGCAAAATAAATTTTTACATCTAAATTTTTTTCAAGTTGTTGTCAATTTGAAAATTCTTTGCCACGATCAAAAGTAATAGTTTTAACAATGTTTTTAGGAAGAATTGATAAATAATAACTGACATTTTTATTAATAACTTTAGTAGTTCTGTTTTTAACTAATATTGCTAAAGTAAATCGCGATACTCTTTCAACTAAAGTTATTAAACATGATTTGCTTTTACCTCGTGATGATACTATAGTATCTCCTTCTCAATGACCAAGTGTTATACGATCATTAACATTTATATCTCGTTCTTTAATTGATTTACCATTAAACTTGCCACGATTTTCTTTAGATTTTCGTTTTTTACCTTTTCTTCTTAAATTTTTACTAGTAACTTTATCAAGCATTCCAAAATAAATTCAAGTATAAATTGTTTTAAAACTAATAACTCACTCTTTATGAAAATTTTTAATTCTGCCATAAATTTGTTCAGGTGATCAACCTAATAGTAATTTTTGTTGTACATATTTTACTAAATTCTTATTTTTAAACTTATGAAAACTAATATGTGATTGTTTTCGATTTTCAGCTTTATTTTGTGCAATTAATGAAAAATAATGATTATTATCTTTATTTCTATTAATTTCTCGAATAATAGTACTAATACTTCGATTAAGATTTTTAGCTATTTCACTAATTTTAAATTTAAATTTCAATTGATTCTCAATATAAATCCTTTCATCTATGCCAAGATGTTTATAACTCATATAAAAACTCCTTACTTTTTTCTAAACTAAATTTAGCATTATGAAATTTTTATATGAGAATTTTTTGCAATTTTATTTACTTGCACTTACAAGTATAATTCAGCTTTTAAACTTACTTTGTATATCCTTTTTTAGTTATTTACTCAATTTATATAAAAAGATATTAAAAATGAGAGTATTATCTCTCATTTATCTTTTTAATAAAAATTAATATTTCAAAATTATATGATTAACAGTAAAACTATATAAATATAATCTGTTAAATTCTAACTAAAGGTTACACCTTGCAAGTTAATATTCCATACTCGATCACGGAAACATTTAACTGTGTCAATGCTTCAATTAATGCTTACATAAACATTTTCTTCATCATGTCAAATATGAATATAACCATGTAATTCAAGAAAGGCTCCTCAAAATCCACCATCATAATAATAACTAAGCTCAAATATATTTTTGTTTCTATCATTATTAATATCATTAGTATTAATACTTAATTGCGAACCTTTTAATTTTTGATCAGTATAAGTATTACAATAAAGACTAAAATACGAATTATCACCAAAACTTAATTTACTAAACTTATTAGAAAAACTATCTCAATCTGGTGCATAATTTGTTCAATTAGATAATAGAGTAATATCGGGGCTGGTTCAAGTACTTTTTAATGAACCAACACTATTAGTTTCACTATAATTATAATTTAGTTGATCATTATTAATAATACTACTATCAATAGTAAAATCAGCAACTATCTTCCCTTTATAAATAGTTTCATCACCACTAATAGTTACTTGTTGATTAGTAATATCATCTTCACTAAATTTAATTGCATCTAACTTTACATTTGGATTACTTTTACTAATCGCAGTTTTAATTTCTTCCATATTTGGTTTTGATAATCCATTAGTTTTAATTGTTCCTAAATTTAAATTTTTAAAAACATCACTTAAAAGTTCTGTTTTATCACAATCATAAGTAACAACAATACTATCATTGCTATAAAATTTACCATCACCATTAATAACTGCACTATTATCAGTAATTTTATCAACTATAATTTTGCTTACATCAAGATTATAGTTAGCGGTTTTAAGTGCTGAAATTAATTGTCCTTTACTTGGTTTGTTTTGTCCAGGAATATTAAAAGTTGGTAATTTATTATTTAAAACACTATTGAAATCAATAAGTAAATTATCAATTACTACATTAGGACCAGTGTATACATATTGATTAATAGATTTAATAGTAACACTATTATTTTGCAACGTTACTTGAATAGCATTCATATTTAAGCTTGAATATTGTTTTTTCAATGCACTATTAACATCTTCTAAAGTTATTACTTTTCCTATAATAGCAATTTTATCTAATCCCTTATTAATAACGTCTTTAAGAGCAATTCTAATATCAAGATTTAAACTTAGTATTACTTTACCAGTATATTTTTTTTGATTTGTACTAGTAATAGTGGCACTATTAGTAGAAGTAATTTCTATTGCAATAAAAGAAGTATCTAACTTTTCTTGGTAAGTATCACGTAATGCTCTCATTACATCATTATTTGATGGTATATCATGACCACTAGTCTTAACCGTTAAATCTTTTTTATTAATAATAGTACTTAAATCAACACTATCATTAGTACTAAATGTAACTGTTACCTTACCAGTATAAAGAGGAATAATATCATCACCCGTAATACCTGTAATAGTTGCTTCTTTATTAGAAATAACGTCAATTTTAAGGCGATCCATTTCTAAATTAGAATATTTTTCTTGAATACGACTGTAAACAGCTTCCACAGTAGGTTTTTGACCACTAGTACTAAAATTACCAATGGATGCTCCATCAACAATTATTGTTCTAATATCAATAGTTTGGATTTGATAAGTAATTTTAATTTTATCTTGATTATAAAAAATACCATCACCAACAACAAAAGCATAATTAGTGGTTTTATTAATAATTTTAATATTATCAGTATGAAGTTCATGATTTAAAATAAATAGTTGTGATTTTAATTCATAATCTGTAGGTATTGTTCCTCGATGTTCCTCTGGTACAATTTTTAAATCTGTTTGTGTTAAATCTTTTTTTAAATCTTTTTTGAATATAGTTAGATTATTACATGCCGTTGTACTAGCAGTGACTGCACTTGATAATAATAATGCACCCATAAATGATAATGGTTTTTTCATATATATACCTCATTTAAATATTGTAAAAAATTAATAATTATTTTAAAGTGATTATATCATAATTTAAAAAAAATTAAATTCTAGATTTTTAAATGATTTTATTAAAAAATAGCTTGTTATATATTTTACATTTTTAATGTATGTACTTTTAATGAAGGAGTTGAAATCGAAATATTTTGTACATCTTTATTAATTTGCTAAATTGTAAAGGTAAGTGCAACTAAATTATTTTTCTATCCAAATATTCGATTGGTGAAAGATAATTTAATATTTTTCTCGGTCTTTGATTTAAAGACAATATAAATTTATGAACTTCATTTTTATTAGTTTTTGAAAAAATAAATTTTTTAGGAAATTTTTCTCTAATTAAACCATTAGTATTTTCATTAGTACCTCTTTGTCAAGGTGAATATGGATTGGCAAAATAAATTTTTACATCTAAATTTTTTTCAAGTTGTTGTCAATTTGAAAATTCTTTGCCACGATCAAAAGTAATAGTTTTAACAATGTTTTTAGGAAGAATTGATAAATAATAACTGACATTTTTATTAATAACTTTAGTAGTTCTGTTTTTAACTAATATTGCTAAAGTAAATCGTGATACTCTTTCAACTAAAGTTATTAAACATGATTTGCTTTTACCTCGTGATGATACTATAGTATCTCCTTCTCAATGACCAAGTGTTATACGATCATTAACATTTATATCTCGTTCTTTAATTGATTTACCATTAAACTTGCCACGATTTTCTTTAGATTTTCGTTTTTTACCTTTTCTTCTTAAATTTTTACTAGTAACTTTATCAAGCATTCCAAAATAAATTCAAGTATAAATTGTTTTAAAACTAATCACTCACTCTTTATGAAAATTTTTAATTCTGCCATAAATTTGTTCAGGTGATCAACCTAATAGTAATTTTTGTTGTACATATTTTACTAAATTCTTATTTTTAAACTTATGAAAACTAATATGTGATTGTTTTCGATTTTCAGCTTTATTTTGTGCAATTAATGAAAAATAATGATTATTATCTTTATTTCTATTAATTTCTCGAATAATAGTACTAATACTTCGATTAAGATTTTTAGCTATTTCACTAATTTTAAATTTAAATTTCAATTGATTCTCAATATAAATCCTTTCATCTATGCCAAGATGTTTATAACTCATATAAAAACTCCTTACTTTTTTCTAAACTAAATTTAGCATTATGAAATTTTTATATGAGAATTTTTTGCAATTTTATTTACTTGCAATTACAAGTATAATTCAGCGTTCAAAAAGTTTATACCTACAAGGATTTACTTTTGAAACAACTTATTATTATTTTGAAGACAGCACATTAATAAATCCTAATATAAAAAATATTTTTTGCAAATCTTTACCTTTTGTAGGAAGTTATGTAGCAAGTAATGGACTCCAGGCACATAATAATTATTCTTGACAAACAATACATAATGATTTTTTATTGTTAACAAATTCTAACTTAAATGAAAATCAAATTAAATGCTCATTAATAGGAGTAATTCTAACTACATCAGAAAGTATTCGTTTCAGAAGTGTTAAATATTTTATTCTTCAAAGTCAAAGACCTATAAATCCAATAATACAAAGTTGAGTTTTTTTCAAAAAATTATAAGAAATTGAGATCGCGGAACACATAATGCTATTAATTATCTTTTAAATAATAAAGGTAACTTAAATAAATATTTTCACCAAGAATTAAGTAATAATGGATTAAGAATAATGGTTTTTAACACAAGCATGTATCATGCAATTAACAATTATCAAAATCCACCATTAATAACTCCAAATCAAAAATGAAAAATAAAAAAATTACAAGATTGAATAGATATCGGTATTAAAATCTGTGAAAAACAAAAATACGCTATTGCTAAAGAAATAAATAAATTTTAAAACTTAAATAATCTTATTGAAATACTGAAAAATTTTAAAAATGATATTATTACAAATAAAAAATTACAAGACGAAATAAAAACAGCAAAAGATTTTGCTGATAATATTATTGAAATAAATAAGGTTTTTGATATAAAGACAAACCCAGAAAATATAAAAAGTTGTTATATTTAAAAAATAAATTATTCTTTTATTTTAACTCTTTTGACTCAATTTCATCAATGTTGTTACTTCTTCTTCTGTCAAATAACGATATTCACCCATTGCTAAATCTTTTAAAGTAATATTAGCAACTTGTAAACGCTTTAAAGTAATTACTCTACTTCCTACTGCTTTAATCATACGTTTAACTTGTTGATTTTGTCCTTCATGAATAGTGAGATGTAGTAAAGTATTTTCTTTTTTTATATTTTTATAAATTATTTTAACAATAGCAGGAGAAGTTGTAAATGAAGTTGATAAAATAATACCGTCTTGTAGTTTTTTAATAGCATTTGATGACAAAATACCACTTGCCAATACTTCATATACCTTATCTATTTTATAACGAGGATGAATAATAGCATTAGTAAATTCACCATCATTAGTCATTAACAACAAACCTGAAGTATCAAAATCTAAACGACCGACTGGGTAAATTCTACTATTAATATTAGTAAAATAATTCATTACCGTTGGTCGATTTTTAGGATCACTTACTGTTGTTAAACAATTAGGTGGTTTATAAAATGCTAAATAAATATGATTAGATTGCTTAATAATTTGATTATTAACTTTAATAACATCACTACTTGTAACTTTAAAACCTAACGTTGTAATAATTTGCCCATTAACTGTTACTTGCCCATTAATAATTAGTAATTCTGCTTTTCGTCGTGAACATACTCCAGAATTAGCAATAACTTTTTGCAAGCGTTCTAAATCATTATTCATTAGTAAAGTTGTAGATTTCTTGTTCATCATTTTGGTTATTAAATTGAGGCAAAGTTGGCAATTGAGTTAAAGATTCGATATTAAAATGATCCATAAATTCATCAGTTAAATCATATAAAATTGGTTTTCCCGGTAATTCACTACGACCAATCTCGGTAATTAAATTTAAACTTTTTAGTTTAAAAATAATAGAATCACAATTTACACCACGAATATCTTCAATTTGTGGTTTAGTAACTGGATAATTATAAGCAATAATAGCTAGTGTTTCTAAAGCTGCTTGTGATAAACGTATTAAAGGTTGTTGTTTTAATACTTGATAGCGATTATAATGAATAGGTTTTGTTGTTAATTTATAAATATTACCAACTTTAATTAAACTTAAACCACTGGTATCATCATCATTTAATTTCATTTGTAAAGATGCAATTAAATTTTCAACAGTTTTTGGTTTTTTTGTTAATTCTAAATATTCAGCAAGTGTTAATAAATCAAGACCTTCATTGCCAACAATAAATAATAAACCTTGTAAAACTGCTAATCTTTCGTTTGTTTTTCAATTGCTATTATTCATTTTTCTCACCTCGATAAATTACTGTAATTTCAGTAAAAGTATTAGTTTGTATAATATGTAACATTTGATGATTTGCAAGATCTAAAATTGCAATAAAAGTAATAATAAAATAATGTAAAGTTAATGTTTTAGTAAAAAATAATTGTTCTAAAGTAAAATGTTGCTTGGGATTTTTTTTCAGTAACTGTTTAATTTCTTTAGTTCGATCTTCAGCTGAAATTAAGTTTAATGCTAAATTAACTGGTAATTTATTTTCATTTTGTAGTCTATTAAATAAGTTTAACATTGCTTGTGTTAGTTTATTAACATTATTTTTTACCAAAATTGGTGTAATTTCATCAACTAAATATGTTTTTAAATCACTAGGTGCTTTTGTTAATAATTGGGTTCTATATACAGCCTGTTCTTTAAAATGATTACTTATTTCTTTAAATTTTTTATATTCTAATAAACGAGCAATTAATTTTTGACGATTAACTTCATTTTCATAAGCACTATCTACTACTAGTAATAGTTCTTGTTTTGGTAATAATTGTTTTGATTGCAATTCTAATAAATAAGCAGCAATCGGTAAATATTCACTTACTAAATCAATGTTTTTAATTAATTCTTCATTAATAAAATGAACATATTGGTTAGTAACATCATTTAGATTTAAATCTAAAATATCAATATTTTTTTCTTTAATTAAATGCAAAAGCAAATCCATTGGTCCTTGAAAAGATTCAATTGTAATTACTGGTTGTAACATTATTCTCGTTCCCTCAATATCATTTTATACTTATTAATATTAATTATAACTTAATTTAATAGTACTTGATTAATCTTTAATAAATAAAAAAAACTTATTTTTAATTTTTTAATGATTAAAATAAGTTTTAAAAGTTATTATATTTTTAAATATTATTATTTAACTTCACGTAACGTAATATGAATATTTTCAGCAGATATTTCAAATTTTGAAGTTGTCTTTATATCTGGAAAGACTTTACTTAGATCATATTCTAATTTAAAGTTTAAATTAAAATAACCATTTTTTTCATTAGGATTAAGATTAAATCTACTTTCAGGATTAGTAATAGTTATTACATTATTTCATTTAGGAACAAGAATACTATAAATTTTATTAATATTAGCAAAATAACCATTTGTTATAACTTGTTCTTTTATTTTTCCATCTTTGTCATAATCTGAATACTTATCTGAAGCTTTTGGTAATTCCTTTACTGTATCAACTGTTCAGTCAGAAAATATTTTTGAAATTTGTGTTGTTGCATCAACAAAAGTTTGGTTAATCTTAATAGCAGTAGTACTTTCAATATCACCAGTATTAAAAGTAGAATTACCATCATTACCAACTAAGAAATCAATAGTAATATTACTAACATTACCATTAAATACAATTGATTTATCATCATTATTGGTCACCGTTGGATCTGCCATTTTAAATAAAGTTGATTTAGGAACATTTGAAAAATCACCTGAAAATTCAAAACTTAAACTTAAACCAGAATATTGAACTTTATCTTTAATGGCAACAATTAAATTTTGTTTAATATATGATAACTGAGTTCTAGCAATTTCTTCTTTTTCTGCTCCTTTAATTTCTCCAGTTATTGGTAAATTTTCAACATTAATATTTAGATTACCTTTAGTAATTTCTTCTTTAATAAAGTCTCTAATTGCATCAGCTTTTTTTTGATCACTAGTATGACTTGTATCATTATTAATTGTAATTTTAATATCTTTAGTAACTGATGGTAAATTTAAATAAGAGATTTCCGCTTTTACTCATAAATGACCATTGACTAATTCACTACCAGTTGGTAAAACAAACTTAGGTTTGTCTTTTTCATCATTATCATTATCTTTTTTTGGAACATAGTCCATAATTTTGACATGTGCATCAGGGTGATATCAATTTTTTGGATGTTCATTTGTACTTTCTTTAAGTTTACTAGAGAAAAAGTTACCAATAGCTGTTTGCACAGAAGTATCTAATTCGCTAAAAATTTTACTTTTCATTTCTCCTATATTGGTATCATCTGATAAATTAAGATCAGCCTTAATTTGCACACTACTATCAGTAACAAAAGAGGCAGCAAAATTAAGAATATCCCTTGGAGTCATTTGATTATTTTCACTACCACAAGCAACAACTGTTACAACTGGTGTTGTTGCTAAAGCAAGTGTGCCCAGTAATTTTAATAAAGATTTCACAAAAACGCTCCTTATCATTTCATTTAATTAATATTTTTTAAAATACTGTAACATTATAAACAATTTTAAACTAAATTACATTATTATTTCTAAAATTATTGGTTTAATATCGTATTTTTTATTAGTAATCTGAAATGTAGAAATTGCCAAATCTAAAAATTGTTGATGAAAATGTTGATCTTTATTAGTATGGAGTTCCATAATTACACTATTTTTTTCAACTTTTTGACCATGAATTTGTTTTAAATAAATTCCTGCCACTGGATCAATGATATCAGTTTTAGTAGTTCTTCCTGCTCCTAATATTACTGATAATTCACCTAAAGCATAATTATTAGTAACATCTAAATAGCCCGATAATTGTGCCTTAACTTTAATAATATATTTAGCTGGTGGTAATTTATCAATATTATCAAGATATTTAGTATCTCCACCTTGACTTTTAACAAAATCATAAAAAATTTGTAGTGGTTTTTCACTAGTAAACATAGCATTAACTTTATCAATACCCTCTTTTAAGGTTTTTACGTTTTTAGCTCCCAATAAGGCTAAAGCTACTAAATTACTAACAAGAATTTTCAAATCTTCTGGTCCTTTATTTTTTAAACTTAAAATAACTTCTTGTAATTCTAATGCATTACCAATTGTTTGTCCTAAAGGCTTATTCATATCACTAATAATAGCATAAATTTTTTTATTAAAAGCTTTACCAATATGTACCATTAATTTTGCTAACTTTCTTGCAGTTACTATATCCTGAACAAAGGCGCCTTTTCCACATTTAATGTCTAGTAAAATTAAATCAGCACCCATTGCTATTTTTTTAGACATAACACTAGCAGCAATTAATGGCAATGAATCAACTGTTCCTGAAACATCACGTAATGCATATAATTTTTTATCAGCAGGCACTAAATTACTAGTTTGACTAATAATACTCATACCAACTTTATTAACAACTTTAATAAAATCTGATATTTCCAAATCACATTTAAAATTTGGAATTATTTCCAGTTTATCAATAGTACCACCAGTAATACCCAATCCTCTTCCAGAAATTTTTGCAACCTTTAATCCACAAGCAGCAGCTAATGGACCAAATACTAAACTAGTTTTATCACCAACACCACCAGTTGAATGTTTATCAATACTAAAACCAGTAATTTGTGATAAATCCATGGTTTCACCACTATTAATAACGGCTTTTGTATATTCTACTAATTCATCATTAGTCATTCCCTGAAAATAAACAGCCATTGCTCAAGCACTAATTTGATAGTCTGGTATTGTTTCATTGACAATACCTTCTGTTAAAAATTTTAGTTCTTCTTTATTTAAACTTTGTCCTAATTTCTTTTTAGAGATTAAATCAATCATATACATTTTAATAAAACACCTTACTTTCTTTTTATTAAATAACAATTGCAATTGCAATTGCATTAGTTTCATTATGTGATAAAGATAAAAGTAATTGATAATTCTTAATGATAGTTATTGGTTGATTATATTGATTATAACTAATATCAATATTTTTAAATGTTAACTTTTCTTGTGGTAATGCCTTAAAAATTGCTTCTTTTAATGCTCATCTTCCTGACAAAAATTCCTGTTGACGTTGTAAAGAATATTGATTAAAAAGTATAATTTCTTTCTTACTTAAAATTCTTTTAGCAAATTCTTCAATATTTTCTATTCGATTTACTTCAATAATATCTATACCTACACTACGCATTGTTAACTCCTTATATAAAATAAAAGGTTAAAACCCTAAAATCATTGTTTTTATTATATAATTAATATGAAAGAAAGTGTGATATTAATTTCAATAAATCAAATAAATTTTGAAAAGATGGTGGTATATTAATGACATTTTACTTAAATCAAAAACAAAAATCATTAATTAAAGAACACTACCAAAACTATAAAGTTGATAATAAAAATAGTAGTTATGAATTATTTCAATATCATAATATAACAATTGAAATTTATCAAGAAAAAGTTATTTTTAAAGGTACTAAAGAGGATATTATTGCAGAATATCGTAGAATTTGAAATCAACTTGATGAAAATCAATCACCAGTCATTGGCAATGCTGAATTTGGTATTAATAATTTTTTTGGTCCACTTGTTATTATTAGTTCTTATATTGGTTCGGGTAATTTAGAAAAATTACGTTTACTTAACATTCGCGATTATAAAGACTTATCACAAAGTAAATTTATTGAATTAGCACAAGATATTATGAAAACAATTATTTTTGAGTCAGTAATCATTAACAATCGTAAATATAATCAATGAATTGATGCGGGTTATAGCCCCAATATTATTAAAACCTGAGGAGAAAATCAAGCATTAGTTCGTATGTTACAACATAGAATTCAATATGATACTATAGTTATTGATCAATATATTAATGAAGATACATATTACAAATACATTGAAAATATGAAAGATAATCGTAATAAAATTATTAAAGATAAAGTTCAATTTGTTACTAATGCAGAAAGTAAGTATTTAGCTATCGCTTGTAGTACTATTATTAGTCGTTATTTATTTTTAGAAGAAATTAAAAAAATAAAAGGTATTGACACTAATACAATTCCATTAGGTACTGGAAAAGAAGTTAATATATTTTTAGAAAAAATTAAAAATGAAAAAACAATTGAATTTAATAAATTTCTTGAACGTCATAGCAAAAAATCATTTACTGAATTTTTTAAATGCTAAATTGTAAAGGTAAGTGCAACTAAATTATTTTTCTATCCAAATATTCGATTGGTGAAAGATAATTTAATATTTTTCTCGGTCTTTGATTTAAAGACAATATAAATTTATTAAATTCATTTTTATTAGTTTTTGAAAAAATAAATTTTTTAGGAAATTTTTCTCTAATTAAACCATTAGTATTTTCATTAGTACCTCTTTGTCAAGGTGAATATGGATTGGCAAAATAAATTTTTACATATAAATTTTTTTCAAGTTGTTGTCAATTTGAAAATTCTTTGCCACGATCAAAAGTAATAGTTTTAACAATGTTTTTAGGAAGAATTGATAAATAATAACTGACATTTTTATTAATAACTTTAGTAGTTCTGTTTTTAACTAATATTGCTAAAGTAAATCGTGATACTCTTTCAACTAAAGTTATTAAACATGATTTGCTTTTACCTCGTGATGATACTATAGTATCTCCTTCTCAATGACCAAGTGTTATACGATCATTAACATTTATATCTCGTTCTTTAATTGATTTACCATTAAACTTGCCACGATTTTCTTTAGATTTTCGTTTTTTACCTTTTCTTCTTAAATTTTTACTAGTAACTTTATCAAGCATTCCAAAATAAATTCAAGTATAAATTGTTTTAAAACTAATAACTCACTCTTTATGAAAATTTTTAATTCTGCCATAAATTTGTTCAGGTGATCAACCTAATAGTAATTTTGGTTGTACATATTTTACTAAATTCTTATTTTTAAACTTATGAAAACTAATATGTGATTGTTTTCGATTTTCAGCTTTATTTTGTGCAATTAATGAAAAATAATGATTATTATCTTTATTTCTATTAATTTCTCGAATAATAGTACTAATACTTCGATTAAGATTTTTAGCTATTTCACTAATTTTAAATTTAAATTTCAATTGATTCTCAATATAAATCCTTTCATCTATGCCAAGATGTTTATAACTCATATAAAAACTCCTTACTTTTTTCTAAACTAAATTTAGCATTATGAAATTTTTATATGAGAATTTTTTGCAATTTGATTTACTTGCACTTACAAGTATAATTCAGCAAATAAATAAAAAACTTAATTTTTATTAACTATATATAAAAAGATATTTTTTATTTAAAAACTATTAAATAAATGATATAATCCAAATCAGATATATGTTTAAATATATTTTTAAGTCCTATTTTGTTGTTATAAACAAAATAGGACTTTTATACTTAAAGGAGAAAATAAAATGCCAAAAGAAGAAAAAAAACCTTTATTAGAAAAAAATAAACATGCTAATTATGGAATTACCCAGCAACAATCTTCTATAAATAATAGTAATTCAAGTAGTACTGAAAGTCTTAATAGTTCAATTACAATCATCGAAATAGAAGATAGTGAAGAAAATAATTGAATAAATTGTAGTAGTCGTTATGGAGGAACAACACAAAAAAAACTCGATGATAATGGAAATTGAAAATATGAAACCCAAATTAAAAATAACTTTGATAGTTTAACTTTTTTTAATGAAAGCACTATTACCATTAATAACAATCAATACTGACAAAAACTAACATTTGTTGAAAAAAATGGAACAGTAATTATAGTGATTTTAGAATTATTAAAAATAAACTTTAATAGAAATACAATAGAAATATATAAAAAAGAATACAATGATGTTGATGAATATATTGATGATAATTTAGATTTAAAAACTTTTCAAAAAAAAGAAAGAAGATTATCACCCGAAGATCAATTCTTAGAAGGTATTACTATAAAAACTATTAATAATCTTAATAAATTTATAACAAATACCAACTCACTTAATGAACAATTAAAATTATTTAAAGAAAATTCTAATAATAGAGATTTAAATGTTTTATTAAAATTATATAAATATTTAACAATAATACAAAATTTTATTGATCAAACAAAACCAGGAATAATAAGAAATATTGCATATAAATTTTTAGGATTATTAGAAATTTATATTGGACTTACTGGCAAAAATTTACAAAGAGTAGTTTCTAATTTTCCCATTGATGGTAAAGAACACACATCCCAAGATTATATTGATGCTATATTTTGAAATTGACAAAATTATGTTATGGTATTACTTGATACTGCACTTGGCACATTTTTCACTTCAGCAGCTTCAAGTTGATCACGAGATGTTTTTTTTAATAAAAAAAACAAAACAAATCCCATTGAAATCAATCAATTTAATACCAGTGACTTTGAAAAATATAAAGAAATATTTGAAACACTTTTATTTGAAGAAGACCATCAAAAATTAATGAAATATTTTTCAAATATTTCCATACTTAATGATTTAATACAGAAATTTAATCAAATTGAAAATTGTGTAGAAACAGAATTTGAATATCATCCAAATTTTAAAAAAGAAATTGAACGAATTAAAAAACTAATTATTAATTCACAAACAGAAAATAATAATGCTAATAATGATATTGAAATTAAACAAGTAATATCTTTAGCAAATAAAACAATTAAAACTATGGAACAACAAAATAATAAACCAATAGCATTAGTAACTAATTGAGGACGTAATCTTTTAGTTAATTTAACTTTAGAAACACTAACATGGGCAGGTAGTCATATTATTCTAACTGGTTCATCAGAAAATACTTCTAAAGAAGATTTTAATTTACATGATTGAATCACGAAAGACATTTTTACTACAGGTGCTTTAGCAGCAAATATAAGTCGTTATTTTGTTATGAGACCAATTAATAATATTTTTAAATCGGGTTTAACAAACTTAGGAATTCCAACTAATCTTTGTCCTGAAAAACTTTCAAAATGAGTTGAAAAACAAACTAGATATAAAAAAATATTAATGGCAATCCCTTTATTTTTATCAGTCACTTGTACTGTTAATGCTGTTAAAACAGAAGCTGCATTAGTTACTGAATATGGATTTCAAAAAGCCACAAAATTATTTTATGAAAAATTTGTTAGATGAACAACATTAGGATTTTCAATTGGTGTAACAGCAATTGATATGATTGCTTTTGCTATTTCTGATTTTTATAAAGATGTATTTAATCAACCAATAACTATAAAAAAAATAACAGCAATATTAACTAGTTGTTGTGGATTTACTAAAAAAGAAGCAGTTTTTCTTGAAAAACATTTAGAAAAATTAGAAAACAATGGGAAATGCACAACTTTTGATGAATTGTTTAAAAAATATCAGGAAGAAGAATTTGAAGATTCTGGTATTGAAGAAGTTTTATCACAACAAATAGAATCAGAAAAA
Organism: Spiroplasma endosymbiont of Nomada ruficornis; assembly: GCF_964030795.1. Taxonomy (NCBI): domain Bacteria; kingdom Bacillati; phylum Mycoplasmatota; class Mollicutes; order Entomoplasmatales; family Spiroplasmataceae; genus Spiroplasma; species Spiroplasma endosymbiont of Nomada ruficornis. Next base: position 968,342 of record NZ_OZ034962.1, read on the forward strand.
TCATCAAATGAAAAAGAAACTGATGACGAAACATCAATAGAAGAATTTCCTATTGACAATCCATATGAATTTGCAAATGATATAAATAACCAACCATCAACAAGTACAGGAATATACCATCCAATGCCATTCAATTAAAAGCACTATTTAAATTTAATTTTTAGTCACTCTTTTAAAAAGAGTGACTTTTTTAATATTTTATATTTATTTTTTTTCTAAAAAATGTACACTGATTTTGGGTATTTTAGATGTATAAGAATAAATATACCAAAAAAGTAGTGAGAAAGGGATTTTTATGGATGAAAAAAATAAAAGAGAAAAAGAAATAGCAAGAATAAAAGAAAAAATTGCAGCTAATAAATTAAAAAAAGAATCCGAAAAAGCTGAAAAAGAAAGACAACAACAAGAAATCGAAAATAAGAAAAAAAATGAAAATGCTGAATTATACTTGTAAGTGCAAGTAAATAAAATTGCAAAAAATTCTCATATAAAAATTTCATAATGCTAAATTTAGTTTAGAAAAAAGTAAGGAGTTTTTATATGAGTTATAAACATCTTGGCATAGATGAAAGGATTTATATTGAGAATCAATTGAAATTTAAATTTAAAATTAGTGAAATAGCTAAAAATCTTAATCGAAGTATTAGTACTATTATTCGAGAAATTAATAGAAATAAAGATAATAATCATTATTTTTCATTAATTGCACAAAATAAAGCTGAAAATCGAAAACAATCACATATTAGTTTTCATAAGTTTAAAAATAAGAATTTAGTAAAATATGTACAACAAAAATTACTATTAGGTTGATCACCTGAACAAATTTATGGCAGAATTAAAAATTTTCATAAAGATTGAGTTATTAGTTTTAAAACAATTTATACTTTAATTTATTTTGGAATGCTTGATAAAGTTACTAGTAAAAATTTAAGAAGAAAAGGTAAAAAACGAAAATCTAAAGAAAATCGTGGCAAGTTTAATGGTAAATCAATTCAAGAACGAGATATAAATGTTAATGATCGTATAACACTTGGTCATTGAGAAGGAGATACTATAGTATCATCACGAGGTAAAAGCAAATCATGTTTAATAACTTTAGTTGAAAGAGTATCACGATTTACTTTAGCAATATTAGTTAAAAACAGAACTACTAAAGTTATTAATAAAAATGTCAGTTATTATTTATCAATTCTTCCTAAAAACATTGTTAAAACTATTACTTTTGATCGTGGCAAAGAATTTTCAAATTGACAACAACTTGAAAAAAATTTAGATGTAAAAATTTATTTTGCCAATCCATATTCACCTTGACAAAGAGGTACTAATGAAAATACTAATGGTTTAATTAGAGAAAAATTTCCTAAAAAATTTATTTTTTCAAAAACTAATAAAAATGAAGTTCATAAATTTATATTGTCTTTAAATCAAAGACCGAGAAAAATACTAAATTATCTTTCACCAATCGAATATTTGGATAGAAAAATAATTTAGTTGCACTTACCTTTACAATTTAGCATAATAAATAATTATTCACAGCCATATCAAAACCCAAAAACAATAAGTACTAAAAGTATAACTATTATTAAAATGAAAGATTTTAAAACAAGAGATGGTTATCCAATTATTATTAAATTACAAAAACCACTAGATAAAGACACCAAAGTTATTGGTTTAAAAATTAAAGCACCTAGAAGCATGATTTTTGGCAATATAAAGGTACTTGGTGAAGTTGACAATATGGAAGTATACCCAAAGTTATTTGTCAAGGATAAGATAGCATTTCCGCTGTTATCAATGCCTATTGAAACTCAACCAAAAGTTAGAATATTACAACAATGATTTAGTGAACAAATATTACCATGAAATTTAGCAAAACAATTTATAGGACAAGAAAAATCAGTTTTAGATTTAATTGCTATTGGTGGTGGAAGTGAAACAAGAAAAGAAATTATTAATAATGCAAAAATAACATATGCTAAAATTGGTAAATATGATGGACCATCACCAGTACCGAAAAAATTAGCTGATTTTGAAATGAAAAAGAATGAACAATATACATTATATAGTCATAGAGAACCAAACCCACCATATCCAAGTAGATATATTGCTATTGAGTTATCACAGAATTTTAATGACATTGAAATTGAAATAAATGATAAACCACCAATTGATAGTTTACAACAGTTATTACTAGATATGCTAAGTTATACATATAACTACAATAGAAATTTTGAAGGTGCTAAATATAATGATAAAACTGGTAAACCCGATAATGATATAGCAAAATTAAGAGCAAAATTTGAAGGACAAAAACCCGAAGAACTAATAACCAATTTGTTTAAACAATGAGAATTAGATTATCCAAATTACATAAATTTACTACAAGTGAAAATATTTAAACAAATATTTATAATGTTATCAAAATATATTTATTCAAGTATGTCAATTAATAAAGGTTTAAATGATGATAATAAAATTTTATTACCTTATTTTTTTGAATTAAAATCAAAACCAATACATCAAAATGAAAATAAAATTTGAGAGTATAAAGATATAAAAGTTATATTACACTCTTCATATTTTGATTTGACTGATATTAATAATATCAAATTAAAAAGTAATGATATTAGTCAAAATGAATTATTTAAGTTAGATGATAATCAATTTAATTGATTATCTATAACTAATGAATTAGAAAGTAACAATATACCTTCATTAATTCCTGCTGATTGAACACTTGGTAATGGAGAATACGGAAAATACTTTACAAGAACAATTATTGAAAAAAAAAATTGAAAATGTTTTAAATTTATATGGTTCAAATAAATCACAATTATTTTCAAAATTAGAATTTTATAAAGAAATTTTACAAATTGATAATAATAACGAATTTGAATTACAAATAGAAAATCCGATTAATAATTTAAATCGGATTGAAATTAGTGGCATATTTGGTGCTGGAAATTATGATTTAATTTTAATGACAGATAAGCAAGAAATAAATTTACAAAATATTAATTTATTTGATAAATATAACGAAAATATTTCTTATATAAATTTAGAGATATAATTATTCAAAATAATTATTTGTATAAGTACCATCTCATTTTACATCTTCATCATGATGTTTAAATTTAGAAAAATATAATTCAGTTTTATTCGGACTATCTCATTTATTTCATCAAATAGTTGTTATTCATAATACTCTTTCGCCGTTTGGTTCTAAATAGGAATTATCTATTTTATGGGTAAGCACCCCCCATGATTAATCCTATTGTTCCAGTTGTAGCACCAGTTAGTGCTAATGCTAATGTTATTTTACTTAAATTTGTTTTTATTCATGTTTGCATATTAAATTACTCCTTTTTTATAATAAATGAGGTGCAATTGAATTTATTTCATAAATTTCTGCACCTGAATAATATTCATCACCTAATTATTGGGAGCGTACCGAAGATGTCGATAAATAAAAATTTTTAAAAATAACTCCTTTCTTTTTTAAACTATTAAATTAAAAAATAAATGACAAAAGACGAGAATAAAATTCTTGTCTTTTTTTGTAATTGTAAAATTTTAAAATTTTTAATAACCGTCTTTAGCACTATTATCAACACGTGTTAGGAACTAAAAAAGTGAACTACAACATAGTTGTTAAAAATAGTAGCTAGCATGTGGACTTGCATGGATAAATAAAAAGTGGAGTGATACCTAATAAAATATACTAACCAGAAATGGTAATTCTTGGGGTGGGAGCGAATTGGAAACTAGTATATATAGACCCGGAGTGGGGACCAACTATTATTCTTTATTTAACCAACCTTGCCACTACCAAGTGAGCAAGTGTTGGTTTTATTTTTTATTTTTTTTTGAAAAATTTTTGGGAGAGAAAATAAATTTCAAACTTGTAAAAAAAATTGAGCGGGACCGGTTCAATTAAAATATTAATTTGCTAAACGCAAATTAAATAAATATTGAATCGAATGCCTCAATGTTTTTTAAAATTTCACAATTTATTTTTGAGCCCAGAATTGCTGGAATGAATAAAACAAATAGTAGTATTATTAATAATCTAAGAATAAAAATATATGTTCTTTATGCTAGAAGCAACAGAACATATTAGGAAAGGATTATTATGCAAATAGAATTTAAAAAAGAACAAATTGTTAAAGATAAACCACCATCTATTCTTATTGATTATGTTGAATATAAATTATCTCTTCCAAAATGAATGATTAAAAATAATTCTTTTATTGTTGATAACAGTTGCACATATTGAGTTTTTAATTTAGAAAATATTAAAAAAGAATTAAGTGGTAATGAATTAATAAAGTTATTAGAACCATATATTAAAGACCAAAAAATAACTGTTAATAAACCAACTGCTCCAAAAGAATATTATCTTAATGATATAAAACTTGAACAATTAACATTTTATGAACAGCATAATAGTTGATTTATGGGTGAAATAACAGATAACAAAACTAAAATTACTAATCCTTGTTTTAAATATAACATTACGTGAGAAGAAAACAGAAAAGGTTTTAAAATAAATAATCCATATAAACATGATGATTTACCAATTAATTATATAGTTACTTCTTATAAGGAAATTTCAACTCATAATGAAAAAGTATTTTTGTTGAACATGTAAACAAAATAAATTAGATTATTTATTCTTTAATACTAATGATATAAAAACAAGAAAATATTTTTTAAGAGATAAAAATAGTAAAGCAATTTGTTATGACTGTATTTTAAATATTAGGTTAAGTAGGAGGTATAAATATGAATAAAGAAAAAATACTTGAATATCTTAAAGATGAATGAGAATGAAATAAAGAAATGAGAGACGATGAAAAAGTAACTAAACTTTGAAAAAGTTGTTTTAATGGAAGATTAAATCTTATATCTCAATTAAATCAAAAAATTAAAAATGGTGAATTTGATTAATAATGCAATATGACTTAATTATTGGGATTGACCCCGCTGGTATTGGTAATAATGGAATTGTTATATATTCAAATGAAACAAATAGGATTATTTATACAGAAACATTCAACACAACACATGTTTTTGAAAGTAAAAATCGTTATAAAAGAATATTATCAATAATCAAAGAACAATTTTTTGAAAACAAAATATTAGTTATTGTAGAAAATTTCTTTTTAAGTTCAAAACAATTATTAACTAATCCATTAGCAACTCCTAAAATTATTGGTTCATTAATGGTATTAGTACAAGATGTTTTCAACTGAGATTATCTAGAAAACCAACCAAAAAATAAAAATAAAATAACAAATTATAAAGGAAATATAAAATTAACAAAACATGAACAAGATGCATATAAACACATTCAATACTATTTAAGGAATTATAAAAATGAAAGATAAAGCCAATTATGTCAAATTAACAGTAAAACTAAGTAACACTATTGAAGCAAAATATTACGAAAAAGGTAATAAAGAATTATATTATAGTGTTCGTGGTCAATGAAATGGTTTAAACTATGTTACTTTAATTTTTAATAATCCAAAATTTTATAACCGATGTATTTTATTAAACAAAAACGATGAAATTATTGTCACTGGTCAAATTTTTAATACTTTAAACATTCCTAAAATCGTGTATTTTGTTCAATTAATGTTAAATGATTTAAAAAATGAAAAGAGTAAAAAATGATATGATGAGAAATTTTATTAATAGCACCAATATTAATAACAAGTATAACACTAATAATATTTTTAATATTTATTATTAAAGAATTAAAAAATGAATATAAAGTATTAAAAATATTAAGTGAAATTGCTAATCAAATTGAAAATAAGGAGAATAAATAATGAAATGTTTTCTTTGCATGCATGGAGAAATATATTCTCCAAAAACCTTGTATAAAATAAAAAAATTGAAAAAAATAATTTACCAAGATAGAGATATTGATAGTGAAGATTTTAAGAAAAGATATGAATATCTTTTAAAAAAATTAGGTGATGATGATAATCAAATTATTTGAATAAATTTCTTAATAAAGCAAGAAAGAAATAATAGAAAGGAGAATAAATAATGAATAAAGAAGTATGTTGTGAAGATTGTTGTGTATGTGATAAAAAACATGATTTATTTACTTGCGAAAAAAACTGCTGAGAAAATGTATGTGAACATTGTTATCAAGGTGATAAAGAACATAGAAATAAAGTTGATGAAATTAATAAATCAAGACATAAAAATTGTATTAATAAAGAAAGATTTATGCAATATCTTAAAAACACATATCGCTTAAACGGATATTATGAAGAAGTTTATAAACCAATTAAAACCAGAATTAAAGACCGGTGATTTGATAATGACTAATTATTTACTTTCAATTGACCCAAGTATTAAAAATACTGGATTTACTTTATGAAAAAAAGTTTATTTACATGATAAATATGATTTTTGAAATTGAAAACCAATATTTGTTAAAAATTATAATTTAAAAGAATATGATGGACAAAGAAAATTTTATTGAGATATAAAAGTTAATGATAATGAATTGGATTTAATTATTGAACGTGGTACTTTTAATTCAAAAAATGGTATTGGTTATGAAACTCAAGAACATTTACGTGGTTTTATTGCAGGACAATTTAATAAATTATTAACAAAAGATATGTTAATAAGTCCAAGTGAATGAAAGAAATGATATGAACGTTATGACCCACCTATTTTTTGATTAAGACCTTGAGATAAAGAACTAAGTATATATGTTGCTGAAGAAATTATTAAAGAAAATAATTGAAATATAAAAATATCAAATCATGATGAAGCAGATAGTTTATTAATTGGTTGATATTATTTAAATAAGGAGAATAAATAATGAATAAAGAAAAATTACTTAAATATATGAAAGATATAATTAAATGAACTAAAAAAATTAATTATACAAACTCTGATTTGGACAAAAATATTTTAAATTTATTAATTGAAAAAATAGAAAAAGGTGAATTTGATAATGACTAAATTAACAGATTTATTTGGTCAAGATAAAATAGAAATATTTTCACCAAATCCCAAAGATTTAACAGATAGTAATGATATAAAAGCAATTATTTTATGAAAATATCCTAATGTTATTGCTGAATATTTAGTTGTTTCTCAACCACATGCAAATACTGCTATTTTAGTTGGTGATAACGTTCACTATACAGGTTGAGTTGAAGTGTTTATTAAACCAAAAAATGAAGGAGTAAATGAAAATGCCAAATGACACGAATGTACAATCAAATAACTATACTTTATTAAAAATAATAAGAATTGGAATAAGTCCATTATCAGCAATGATTGGTACAAGTGCTTATTATGGTCAAATTATTGGTAATCCAGTATTAGGAAGTATTAATGCTTTATTATTTAGTAAAAAGTTAGGAATTGATATATGAAACTTAAATCAAATGCCAAGTACTAAAAAGAAAATATTAAATTCAAGTAAAAAAAATATTATTAGGTTTAGGAACTATTGGTTTAATTAATTATGCAAAATTTACAAAAATCAATCCTAATCCTGAACCACCACCTTGATTAACAACTACTACCACAGAAACACCACCATGACCATTATTATTAACTAATGATAATAAACAACAAATGGATTGAGATACATATATTAGTTTAAGTACTTATGGTATATCAAATCTAATTGGTGGGTTAAGTGAACTAATACCTAATAGATTTGAAGTAATAAGAAAAATATGTAATATGGCAACTAGTGGATGTCTAATTTCAAGTGGTGTAGCTATGGGTATAAATAATGATTTTAATAATGCTTATGCAGTACCAACAATAGTTGCTGGTGCAAGTGAAATTATACATAATTTATTACCTATGGAAACTACAAATTATAATCAAGAAATGCAAGAAACATCATTTACAAATGAAACAAGAAGATTAATTAATAGTGATGCTATTAGTAATAATAGTGGAAGTAGTGATGTTTTATATGAAAGACCAACTACATATGATAGTTTATAAAGGAGATGATAACTAATGAATAAAGAAAAATTGATTGAATATTATAACAATGAAATTCAGACATATAAAGAAAGAATGGAACAATTAAATAAAGAAATATCTTTATTGGTAACTATTATAAGTAATTCAAAATCAATGATTGAAAGAATTAATAATGGTCAATTTGACGAATAATTAAAAATAAATAATTGAAAGGAAATAATTGAAAATGAAAGAATTTTTACATGAATTAATTATTATTGGAACAAGTGTAGGAACATTAATTTGTAGAGAATTAATTGTTTGATTTAAAAGATTTATTACAACTCCAAAACATATTAGAAGAAATAATAAAGTGATGAAACATCAAAAAAAATTAGCAAAACTTAATGAAAAAATTAATGGAAAAGAAAATAAATAATAAAGGTGTGATTTAAATGTTAGAAAATGAAACTAATGTTGAACAAAATACTGAACCTTTAATTGAAAATAATAATTTACAACAAGAGCAAGAAATTAAGATTGTTGAATTAGAAAATAAGTTAAATAAACTTAATCAAGAAATTAAAGAAAAAGAAATAATTAATATATTTAAAAAATATCAAGTTAAAAAAGAATTTTATGAATTTTTAAAATTTAAAACAAGTAATATAGAAAATTCAAAAATTGAAGAAACTATTAAAAAAATGATTAAAGAACAACCACTATTTAAAGAACCAATTAATACAGGTGGTAAACAAGAAACAATATTAACAAATCAAGAAACTTCAATAAAAAGTAGTTTATTAGATTATAAAAAGAAAAATAATTTATAAAAGAAAGGAAAATTTAAAATGCCAAATCCAGTGCCATTTAAACAAAATTTAGATAATACTACAAAATTAGTAGAAACACCTGAATTTATAGAATTTTATAAACAATCAAATAGTCCATGAGCAAGTTTTTTTCCAATTGAAATGGTTAATTCTACAAAAATTGAATTTATAGTTAAAAAACCAAAAGACCCAACATTCAAAATACTTCATTGAAATGATAAAAGTAAAGGATTAGAAGTTGGTTATGTTGATACTGATAAAATTATTAAAGAAATTACAAAAGAAGCTAGTACAGGAGAAATGATTGGTGAAGTTGATTTATTTGCAGATAATGGGCAAAATTTACTAGAAAGTATGCAATATGAAGTTGCTAATGATTTAGCAGATTATTTAGCAAATAATGATACAAATACAATTGCTAAATCTGCCAAAAAAGTAATCATTACTGATACAACACCAGTAGGATATTTAAAATCAATGTTATCAGCATGAAATACTTTATTTCAATTAAGAAATAGTAATAATTGTAAATTTTTTATAACAAATAGTCTTTATGATACTTTAGTTTATTTAGCAGATAATAAAGGTTTAATTACTGATAATCAACTAGCACAACAATTAAGATTAAATGGAACAAATTTATATATTAAAGGTGTATTATGTCAAATTGTTATGGATGATTATATGACATTTAAAAATACTGAAAATAAAAATCAAATTATGAATTTTGTTTTAGCAACACCAAAAGCAATGAAAAGATATATGTTACAACAAACTAGTATATATGTTGAAGATATTAAAGATGGTAAAGTTCCAAAAAGATATTTAGTTGGTGGACAAGTAACAGGAGAATCTATTCCTTATATGTCAAACTCAGAAACAGAATCAAGATGAATGTTATGTGGTATTGTTAATAAAAAATATTTAAGTGAAGAAATTACAACATTAACAACTAATATTACTGCTGATACTACTAAAAAGAATAAATTATTAGATACAACAATTAAAAATACAACTGAACTAAATAATTTAAATCCAAATTTAACAACTCCAATTATTAATCATTTTAGTGATGCCCAAGGTCAAGTGGATGTAAGTAATCAAAACCAAAAAGCAGGAGATTTATATGTAGTAATCACTACTAATGACACTGATAAAAATTATCAAGGTTCAACAAATCCTATAAAAATAACTCTTAAATAAGGATAATTATTATGCCAATTGGTACAACTAGTACAGCAATACTTTTAAACATAAATAAACCAAAACATACTAGAACAAGTCAACAACAAGAACATAAAAGTTGATGATGAGAAATTTTAGAAATGATTGGTGTACAAGTAATAGCAGTAGCACTTGCTCCTTTTACTGGTGGATTAAGTGAAAGTTTAGCACTTGGTTTAGGTGCAAGTGATTTACTTGCTAGTATTAGTGCTGTTGGTGTAGAGTTTTTAACTGATTTTACTATTAATCAAGTTTATGATTATTTAAAAGGAAATGTTACACCATTAAATACTTTTTTTAATATATTACCTGCATTTGCTGGACTTAATAGAATTAGTCGTGGTTATCGTACAACTAAATTTATTAGTTTAGCAGAAAAAACTAAAACATTAGAACAAATTGGCATTAAAAAAGCAAAAAATTTACAAGAAATCATTAGAAATGTTAATGATCGTATAACACTTGGTCATTGAGAAGGAGATACTATAGTATCATCACGAGGTAAAAGCAAATCATGTTTAATAACTTTAGTTGAAAGAGTATCACGATTTACTTTAGCAATATTAGTTAAAAACAGAACTACTAAAGTTATTAATAAAAATGTCAGTTATTATTTATCAATTCTTCCTAAAAACATTGTTAAAACTATTACTTTTGATCGTGGCAAAGAATTTTCAAATTGACAACAACTTGAAAAAAATTTAGATGTAAAAATTTATTTTGCCAATCCATATTCACCTTGACAAAGAGGTACTAATGAAAATACTAATGGTTTAATTAGAGAAAAATTTCCTAAAAAATTTATTTTTTCAAAAACTAATAAAAATGAAGTTCATAAATTTATATTGTCTTTAAATCAAAGACCGAGAAAAATACTAAATTATCTTTCACCAATCGAATATTTGGATAGAAAAATAATTTAGTTGCACTTACCTTTACAATTTAGCGAGAATTTTTTGCAATTTTATTTACTTGCACTTACAAGTATAATTCAGCATTAATACTATTAATATTAAAATGAGAATTATTTTGAAAATCATTAACTAATTCACGAATTTCTTCATTTGTCGGATATGCATCAGCTTTATTAATCTCTTGTATTAATAATTTGCAAAATGAAACCCCATTTTGCAAATTTACTAAATTGGGATTAACTTGTGAATTATTAATTAGTTGTTTTGCTATATTTTTAAACTCTCCTCCAAGTTTTCAGTCTACAATATATTGTTTCATAATTGCTAAATGTAAGGGTGAATTTCCTTCAATATCTTGTTGATTTAAAAAATTTTTATCATTTTTTTTAAAATTTATTAATCAATTAATAAGTTTTATTTTATTAGTTGTAAATTCTATTAATTAACTTGAAGTTTCTCAACCTTCCTCATGTGGATCATAGTTATATTCATCTTCTATTTCTGCTCCTTCATCTAAATCTAATAAAAAACTATTATGAAGGGCATTTCTATTGTTATTATCTAAACTAATAACTTCCTCATCACTAATGTTTGGATTATTCATAAAATCTTCAATAATAGAAAATTGAATTCTTTTCTTTTGAAATTGATCAATAAGGTAATTTAATGTTAGCATACTTTTATCTGTTCCTATCTATAATATGAAATTCCTGTTACTTTTAATAAAGTAACAGGAATAAAAAAACTTTCTTTAGTTTTACATTTATTTGTATCATAATTTTAAAAAAATCCAATACATTTTTCTTAAAATTAAAATTTAGTTTATAATCAGCGTTTATTAACCTTTATATATATCATTTTGAATAATTGACTAGCAATGAAATAAACAATGACAACACCAGCTAAATAAGCATAAAAAATTAAAGGAATTGGTGTTAAACCCATAGTAGCTCCTAATTGTGTATATGGAATACTAATGCCAATAATAGTAATTATAATTGTTGTTAAAAATAACTGATGAGATGGCATACTTTGAATAAAAGGTACCTTAGAAGTTCGTAATAATTGTACAATTAATGTTTGTGAAGTAACTCCTAAAATAAATCATCCAGTATGAAATAATGATTGTTGATATATGCCAGCATCACTATTAGGATCTACATTAGCAAAATTGGCAAAGATATGTAAACCATATCCTAAAAATAAAAAGGTGGTTATATCAAATATTGAACTTAGCGGTCCATTCCAGAATGCAAAAGGTAAAATACTTTTTGCATTTCATTTTTGTGGTTTTTTAATAAAGTCTTCATCAACCCTATCTCAAGGAATTGCTAATTGAGAAATATCATATAATAAATTTTGTAGTAAAATTTGAATTGCCATCATTGGTAAAAAAGGTAATCAAATTGAAGCAATTAAAATACTTAATGAATTACCAAAATTAGAAGAAATAGTAATTTTAATATATTTTAAAATATTACCAAAAGTATTTCTGCCACTAATCACTCCTTGTTCTAAAACATCTAAATCTTTTTCTAATAAAATAATATCAGATGCTTCTTTGGCAATATCAGTAGCACTATTAACAGATATTCCAACATCAGCGTGATGCAAAGCAACAGCATCATTAATACCATCACCTAAAAAGCCAACAGTGTGACCATTTAACTTTAAAATATCAATAATTCTTGTTTTTTGTAATGGATCCATTTTCGCAAAAATAGTAGTTTTATTTACTAATGCTTGTAAATGTTGATCATCCATATCTTCAATGTCACTACCTAATAAAGGGTTTCCTGGCTCTAATCCCACCTTTTTACAAATTGCTTTAGTAACAATTTCATTATCACCAGTCAAAATTTTAACATCAATTCCGTGTTGATTAAGAGTTGTTATTGCTTTAATAGCACTAGGTTTAGGTACATCTAAAAAACCTATATATCCTAATAAAACTAAATTAGATTCATCTTCTATTTTAAAAACTGTTTTGTCACTAGCAAAATCTTGATAGCCAATTGCAATTACTCGTAAACCATCATTATTTAATTCCGTACTTAATTTTAAAACATTTTCTTTAATTTTATCAGTTAAGGTAATTACTTTCCCTCCAATTTCAACTTTAGTACAAATTTTTAATATTTCTTCTACTGCTCCTTTGCAAATTAAAGTATTATTAATTTTATCTTTTGAAACTACTATTGACATTCGTCTTCTTATAAAATCAAAAGGTATTTCATCAATTTTACGATAGGGCATTTCAACTATTTTATTATGATGAGCTTTAATGTGTTGGACAATTGTTTTATCAATATTATTTTTTAATCCAGTTTGTAAAGAACTATTTAAATATGCCATTTCTAAAACTTTGTTTGATTCAACACCTTCTGGATCTAAGTGTTTAACTAACTCAATTCTATCCTCAGTTAAAGTACCGGTTTTATCAGTGCATAAAACATCCATTGCACCAAAACTTTGAATACTAGTTAAATTTTTAACAATTACTTTTTTATGTGATAATCTAATTGCACCTTTTGCTAAGTTAGCACTAACAATCATTGGCAGCATTTCGGGGGTAATACCAACAGCAACTGATATTGAAAATATTAACGCTGTTAAAATATTATTTTTAGTAATTACATTAACAATAAATATTAATGGTACCATTACACACATAAAACCAATAAGAATGTAGGTAACTTTTTTAATACCTTTACTAAAACTAGTAACAGGACGTTTACTAGTTACTGCACTAGCAATTGATCCAAAATAAGTATTAACACCTGATGCAATAACAATAGCAATAGCACCGCCCGAAACAATACTAGTACCCATAAAACATATGTTTTCTAATTCTAGGATACTACTTTTTTGATTATCATCTTTAGTATTAATAGCATGTTTTTCAACAGGAAATGTTTCACCAGTTAGTGCTGATTGATTAATAAATAGATCGGTTGAAACTAAAATTCGAACATCAGCAGGAATCATATCACCAGAAGATAAGAAAATAATATCACCTGGTACTAAATTTTCAATTAATACTTCTTTTGTAAAATTGGCAACACTATTTAAAGCATTAAAATCAATTTTTTTATTTTTATTACTAAATCGAAAAACACTGGCTGTTGTTTCAATTAATTGTCGTAATTTTTCTGAAGATTTATAGGAACGATAATCTTGAAAGTAAGATATAAAAACACTCAAAATAATCGTTACTAAAACAATAATAGCACTGTACAAATCAACATTTTTATCAGTATTAGTATCAATAATACTGTAACTAATAAAATTATAGATAACTATTATCATTAAAACAATAATAAAAGGATTAAAAATATTGTGCATTAATTTTTTGTATCAAACAAATCGTTTATGAGAAAAAACATTTTTACCATATTTTTTAAGTCTGTCTTCTACTTCTTCCTTTTTTAATCCGTACATACTACCATCTAATTGTTGGATAACTTCTTCTTTCGATAGTTGCGAAAATTGTTTAAACATGGTTGTTGTTTTTTGTTCTATATGCTTCTTTTTAAAAAATTGCATTATCAACCAACCTTTCTTCAAACGTATAATTTAATTGTATACTAAAATCAAAAGAACTTTATTTTAGTGAATAAAGTTCTTAAAACTACCAAATATTTAAGAATAATATTCTTCTATTTTCAATAAATAATTTGTATTATTTTTAAATACAAATTATTTATATCAAAAATAGGAGTAAACATCAATGATTTAAAAGGAGTTGAAATATAATTATAAATCTTCTAATCAATTTTCTATATTTATTAATCAAATATGATAGTATTTAGTTAAACTTGATTAAGTATCGTTTTTGTTTATGTTTGCTTTTATATTTTTTTATGTTAAGATTTGTTTGTTATTAAAATATATAAAATTGGTTTTTTAAAACCTAGATACGAGAATTTTATATGGATATTCAACAAGATTTTTATGTTAAAAAGATTTTTTATGCTTGTTATGTTAAAAATATAATTTTAACTATTTCTTTTTTAAATAATATTGGAAATAAAAAAGGTAAATGTTATGTTGGTAATAAACAAAAATTAAGAAATAATACTGTTCGTACTAAAACTAATTTAATTCAGAAAGCATTACATAATTTTTATGATAGTAAAATCTTGAGTTTTGTTACTTTAACTTATAAAAATAATATACAAGATATTAAAAAAGCAAAAAAAGATATTCGTTTATTTTTTCTTAAATTAAAGAAATGATGAAATGACCCTAAACGTTTTGAATATTTAGGAGAATTAAAATATTTTTATGTTTATGCTAAATTGTAAAGGTAAGTGCAACTAAATTATTTTTCTATCCAAATATTCGATTGGTGAAAGATAATTTAGTATTTTTCTTGGTCTTTGGTTTAAAGATAAAATAAATTTATGAACTTCATTTTTATTAGTTTTTGAAAAAATAAATTTTTTAGGAAATTTTTCTCTAATTAAACCATTAGTATTTTCATTAGTACCTCTTTGTCAAGGTGAATATGGATTGGCAAAATAAATTTTTACATCTAAATTTTTTTCAAGTTGTTGTCAATTTGAAAATTCTTTGCCACGATCAAAAGTAATAGTTTTAACAATGTTTTTAGGAAGAATTGATAAATAATAACTGACATTTTTATTAATAACTTTAGTAGTTCTGTTTTTAACTAATATTGCTAAAGTAAATCGTGATACTCTTTCAACTAAAGTTATTAAACATGATTTGCTTTTACCTCGTGATGATACTATAGTATCTCCTTCCCAATGACCAAGTGTTATACGATCATTAACATTTATATCTCGTTCTTTAATTGATTTACCATTAAACTTGCCACGATTTTCTTTAGATTTTCGTTTTTTACCTTTTCTTCTTAAATTTTTACTAGTAACTTTATCAAGCATTCCAAAATAAATTCAAGTATAAATTGTTTTAAAAATAATAACTCACTCTTTATGAAAATTTTTAATTCTGCCATAAATTTGTTCAGGTGATCAACCTAATAGTAATTTTTGTTGTACATATTTTACTAAATTCTTATTTTTAAACTTATGAAAACTAATATGTGATTGTTTTCGATTTTCAGCTTTATTTTGTGCAATTAATGAAAAATAATGATTATTATCTTTATTTCTATTAATTTCTCGAATAATAGTACTAATACTTCGATTAAGATTTTTAGCTATTTCACTAATTTTAAATTTAAATTTAAATTGATTCTCAATATAAATCCTTTCATCTATGCCAAGATGTTTATAACTCATATAAAAACTCCTTACTTTTTTCTAAACTAAATTTAGCATTATGAAATTTTTATATGAGAATTTTTTGCAATTTTATTTACTTGCACTTACAAGTATAATTCAGCATATACAAATAATTTTAATGATATACAAACATATTTATTAACCGAACAAATACAACAAAATAATTTTTTAAATAATAATTGAAAAAAGTAAATATAGAAATAAAACTCATGAAAATGAAAAAAAATCACAAATCATAAGATTTAAATAATTATTATATGTCAAAAAAATCATTTTAAATAAATTATTTTTTTAATTATTTTACTAAATTTAAAAATATTGCGTATAATTTATATAATGTCAAAATTTAAGAATAACGGAGAATGAAAAATGTCTGAACAAGAAAAAGTTTCTGCTGAACAAAAAATTATTAATATTGCAGTGATAGCACACGTCGATGTTGGAAAGTCAACATTAGTTGATGCTTTATTAAAGCAATCAAATATTTTTCATCAAAACCAAGTTATTGTTGAACAAATAATGGATAGTAATGATCAAGAACGTCAACGAGGAATTACTATTTATTCTAAAAATTGTTCAATCATGCATGGTAATACAAAAATTAATATTATTGATACACCTGGTCATGCTGACTTTTCCTCTGAAGTTGAAAGAATTATGAAAACAGTAGACTGTGTTATTTTACTAGTTGATAGTGTTGAGGGACCAATGCCACAAACTCGTTTTGTATTGCAAAAAGCACTAGAACATAACTTAAATCCAATTTTAATGATTAACAAAATTGATAAAAAAGACCAAAGAATTGAAGAAGTAAAAGATGAAGTATTAGAACTTTTTATGGAATTAAATGCTAATGATGAACAGTTAGACTTTCCAACACTTTATGGAATTACTAAACAAGGTATTGCCCAATATGAATTAAATCAACCAAGTGAAAATTTAGAACCATTATTTGAAACCATTATTAAACATGCTAAAATTTCTAAATTAGTAAAATATAATGAGCCTTTACAAATGCAAATTAGTTCATTAGATTATGATAGTTTTATTGGCAGAATTGGAATTGGTAGATTATTTCAAGGTACTATTTCTGAAGGACAAGAAATAATTGTTGTTGATGATTATGATTTAAAAAGAAAAGCTAAAGTAAAATATTTATTTGTTTATCAAGGATTAAAACGAGTAGCGGTTAAAAACGCTGTTGCTGGTGATATTGTTTGCATAGCGGGTATTGAAAATATAACAATTGGTAATACTATTTGTGATAAAGATAATGTTGTGCCAATGGAACCAATTACAATACAGGCTCCAACAATGTCAATGAATTTCCTTGTTAATAATTCACCATTTTCTGGAACTGAAGGTAAACTAGTAACTAGTAATAAAATTAAAGAACGTTTAACAAGAGAATTAGAAACTAATGTTGGTTTAAAAATAGAACAATTATCTGGAAGTAATGCTGATGGTTTTAAAGTTTTTGGTCGTGGTGAATTACATTTATCTGTTTTAATTGAAAATATGCGTCGCGAAGGCTTTGAATTAGGTATTTCTAAACCGGAAGTAGTATTTAAAAAAGATGAAAAAGGACACACCACTGAACCAGTCGAAGAAATTATTTTAAATCATCCTACTGAATATAGTAGTACTGTTATTAATAATTTAAATCTAAGAAAAGGTATTATGACTAATATGGATTCTGATAATGTTCGTGATAAAATTATTTTTCATATTCCAACAAGAGGATTAATTGGATTTGGTCGTCAATACGTTAATATTACTCGCGGAACTGGTGTTATGGTTCGTAGTTTCCTTACATATGAACCATTAAAAGGCGAAATTAATAATAATAGAAATGGCGTTCTAGTAAGTATGATTACAGGGACAACATTACCTTATGCTTTAAATTCTTTAGAAGAACGTGGTACTTTATTTGTTAAACCACAAACTAAAGTTTATGAAGGAATGATTATTGGTTTAAGTAATCGTGATAAAGATTTAGATGTTAATCCTTGCAAAGCAAAACAATTAACAAATACTAGAAGTTCAGGTAATGATGAAGCTGTTAGATTAACACCACCAACTATTTTTAGTTTAGAAGAATCTTTAGAATTTATTGCTAGCGATGAATTAGTTGAAGTAACACCACAAAATATTCGTATGCGTAAAAAATTCTTGACTGAAAATGAACGTAAACAAAATAGAAATAGTAAGTAATACTTACGATTTTTTTAAAGATTAAAAGGATTATAATTTACACAGTTAACTGTAGATACTCAATATTCTGATTCAATATCAATAATATCATTTAAAGACAGAATTTTTTGATTTTCTTGCAATATATCTTCTATCTGTATTGTTTCATAATTAGCAAAGTTATTAACTTCATTAATCATTAATTGAATTTGCTTATCAATAAGTTCTTTATTTTTTTCTCCTTCTCTTTTTTTTCTAATAAATTCAGGATTTGATTTATTTTTTTCTAAATATTTTTTTGTCTTTCTGCATGTTTTTGTTTTTTAGTTTTAATGTTTTCAAATGAAATTTCTACAAAAATAGTGGGAGAAGGTACAAAAATAGATTCATTTTTTGTTTTTTCGTTATTGTTATTCTCTAAAATTATATCCATATTTTATATTTCCTTTTTAAAATAAATAGTGTATTTATAAACTTATATTAAGTTTATGTTCTTGATTTTATCATCTTTTTTAATTTAGAAAAATAGTTACCATTTTGGTAACTATTTTTATTTTGCTATAAATTTATTATTAATTTTAGTTTTATGTTGGATTGATAAACTTATTTTATTTATTTCATCAATAAAATTATTATCTTTTTATATATCTCAACCATTTTTTTGATCAATTTCTTTTGTTATTTTTTCCAATTCTATTTTGATTTCTTTTAAACTAGTTTTATTAATATTATTTTTTAATCTCTTTTCAATATTTTGAATTTTTATATCAATTTCATGATATCAAGTGGTATCTAAAACATTGCAAAGTGGTTCTTGTACTCAAGCATGGTACATTTTTCTTTCTTCAAATCCTTCTGGAAGTTTTATTTCTTCTTTAATTTCAGCAATTAATTTATATATACTTTAAAAAATAAAATAATGAGTTGAAAACTTAAATTAAGTTTAAAGAATTATATCATAATATCTAGAATATTTGGTGTTAAATTTTTATACATATTTTTAAAAGATAAAAAATAGTTATAAATAAATAAAACTACTCAGTTGAGTAGTTTTATTTATCTTCTTCAATTTTTACTGTCATTTCTTGATCATCAAAAACAAATTTAACTTTTTTATCATCTTTTTTATTAACAGCATCACTGGGTTTATCATTTTTTTTATTTTCAAATAAAGGTTTTGGTTTTTTCTTTAATTCTTTTTCATTTTTTAAATAATATTTTTGAACTATATCAAAAAGTTCATTATTTAAACTACCATCTTTATATCTCTTTTTAAATTTATAAAAATACTTATAACGCTTATCTAAAATTATTGATTTAATTTCATTAAAGAGTATAAAAGCATTTCTACTTGAAAATTTATAATTATTTTTACCTATTTTTACTAAATTATCACTTATAATATTGTTTATTTTAAACTTAAATCTTTTTCTTTTAAAAAGAAAAATAACTAAAATAAAAATAAAAGTTATTATTAATAATAATATTGATAATCCTATGATTATTAAGTCCTTTATTGAAAAATCTGATCAATTAACTAAAAACATTATATTTAAATTATTTTGCATATAAATAACCCCCTAAATTTTCTTAATATATAAATTTGCGTCATTTTATAAACAAGTTCTTCTTATCTTTTATTTTGGATAAATTACATTTAAAATTACACTTCCAATAACTAAAGGGTCATCATAAGTCATTTCAACTGTTAAAGTAGTTGGTTTAATGTTCATATTATTATATTTTAAATTACCTAAAATAATTTTTTCTTTTATTAAATTTGATTGTGGATTACTTTCAATTAGTCTCTCTTTAATAACCTCCTTTACAGTTTCTGGACTTGTCATTTTCAATTTGTCTTCAGTTTTTAATTGCAAATTTGTTTTGCTTTTTAAAATTACTGCTAAAATTCGTTTATTATCACTAATTGATGATTGTTTAGAGATCGAACCATTTGATTTTTTTTATTTTTTTCTTCCTCTTCTTCTTCTTTTTCTCCTTCTGTTTCAGCAATAGCTGTCATACCACCAGCAATGGTGGCTCCAATTAAAGCTACAGAGCCGATAAGACCAGCAATAATTTTTGTTGATTTCTTCTTCTTTTTCTTTTCTTCTTCATCTTCTTCTGACATAAATTACAAACCTCTTTTCTAAGCCCTTAAATTTTTTCTAAGTTAATTTTACATGATTAAAAATAATCTATTGACATTTTACTTTTATTAGATTAGAAATTTAGATAAACAATTAGTTGTATAAATTACTGATGTATTTTTTTATTTTTTGAAAATTAATAATCTTAAACATTAAAATAGTAATTATTATTACTTTTAATAAAGTTTTTTATCTTATTGTTTAAAGAACTTAGTAAAAATAAGATAAAATATTAATATTGCATTAAAGAAAAAGGTGAACGTATGTCATTTCAACAATTTAATTTACAACCATGACTAATTGAAAATTTAAAAAAAGAAAAACTAATTAATCCAACACCAGTACAAACCAAAATCATTCCTTTAGCATTAACTAATAAAAACTTAATTATTAAAAGTGCTACTGGTAGTGGTAAAACTCATACTTATTTAATTCCAATTTTAAATAATTGTAATGTTACTTTAAAAGTAACACAAGCAGTTATTATTACACCTACTCGTGAACTTGCTCAACAAACGTTCAATTTTTTAAAAGCTTTAATCAAAGATCAAAATATTAGCATTGCTTGTTTAGTGGGTGGCAAAGATATTATTCGTCAAAGTAATAATTTAAGTAATAATCAACCACAAATTGTAATTGGCACTCCAACTAGATTAAAACGTTTATATGAACTTAATATGTTAGCAATTACTACTACTAACACTTTAGTTATTGATGAATGTGATATGTTATTTGATATGGGATTCATGGAATATTTAGATTTTTTAATTACTAAAATGAATAAAAATACTCAAATTATGACTTTTTCAGCAACAATATTACCCCAACTAGTTACTTGATTAAAAAAATATATTACTAATGCTACTACAATTAGTATTGATAACAAATCTCAAAAAATTCAACATATTTTTATTAATCGTCATCATCAAGATAGTAAAAAACAACTACAATCATTATTAACAATGTTTGATCCTTATTTATGTTTAATTTTTGTTAATAACAAAGAAAATATTGAAGAAATTGCAAACGTCTTAATTGAAGAAAATAAAAAAGTAGCAATCTTACATGGTGGATTACCAGCACGAGAACGTTCTCAAACTTTTAAACGTATTAAAAATTTTGAATATCAATATGTTGTTTGTTCAGATATCGCAGCACGTGGTATTGATATTGAAGGGGTATCTCATGTTATCTCTTTACAATTACCGACAAATAATCTAGAATATTATTTTCATCGAGCAGGGCGAACAGGACGAGCTAACTATTCAGGTATTTCTTATGTATTTTATGATAAGAGTGATAATTCTACTATTCATAAGTTAAAAAATTTAAACGTTCCAATAGAATACTATAAAATTAAAGATAATAAGTTACTACCAGAAATTACTAATGACAACATCATTGCTCATAAACGAAAAATAGAAAGAAATAAAGAAGAGCAATATGTTATTAATCGCTTTAAAAAAAATAAAAATGTAACTCCTGGTTATAAGAAAAAATTTAATAAAGATTTAGAAGCAATAAAAAAAGAAACAAGAAAACAACACATTAAAGCATCAATTAAGAAAATTAAAAAAACACAAGCAATTGCAAGAAGAAAAAAACTTTTTGATGAAAATTAATAATGGAAGAGGAAGCAAGATGGAAAATGACAAATTAATTTTTGGATCTCATGTTTCAATGAAAGCACCAAAATATTTATTAGGTGCTCTTGAAGAAGCTCTAAGTTATAATGCAAATACGTTTATGTTTTATACAGGCGCTCCACAAAATACAATTCGTAAACCAACCAAAGCATTATTTATTAAAGAATTTACAGAAAAACTAATTGAAAAAAATATTAATATTAATAATCTTATTGTTCATGCTCCTTATATTATTAATCTGGCTAATAGTATTAATAAAAGTACTTATCAATTAGCAGTAGATTTCTTACGACAAGAAATAATTCGCTGTCAAGATATTGGCATTAAAACTTTGGTTTTACATCCAGGTAGCGCTGTTGGTGCTTTACCACAAACTGCTTTAGATCAAATTGTTAAAGGACTAAATGCAGCATGTTTAGAAAAACAAACTGTAAAAATTGCTTTGGAAACAATGTCAGGAAAAGGTAGTGAAGTAGGAACTACTTTTGAACAACTTCAATATATTATTAATAATGTAAAAAGACCCGAACTAATTGGTGTTTGTTGAGATACTTGTCACTTATCTGATGCTGGTTATGATCTTAATAATAATTTAGAACAAGTAATACAACAATTTGATCAACTTATTGGATTAGATAAATTATTAGTTATTCATGTTAATGATTCTAAAAACCCAATCAATGCTCATAAAGATCGTCATGCTAACTTAGGAATGGGTTACCTTGGTTTTCAAACTTTAATTAACATTATTTATCATCCATTGTTGCTTACTAAAATAAAAATTTTAGAAACGCCATGAATTAATGGACATCCACCTTATTTACATGAAATTAAAATGATAAGAACAAAAAAATATAATAAAGAAATTTTAGAATCATTAGGAACTAGCAAATAATGAAAAGAATTGGCATTTTTGGTGGAACTTTTGATCCATTTCATAATCAACATTTAAACATTGCAAATACAGCTTATCATAAACTTTCACTTGATGAAGTTTGAATTTTACCAACAAAACAAAATCCGTTAAAAGACAGTGTCAGTGCCAGCGATCAACAAAGAGTCGATATGATTAATTTAGTTATTAAAAACTATTCTTGAATAAAATTAAATGATTATGAACTAACAAGTAAACAACCTAGTTATACTATTAATACTATTAACTACTTTATTGAAAACTATCCAAATCACAAATTCTTTTTTATTATCGGTTCTGATAATTTATATACCTTAAATAAATGACAAGGAATTGAACAGTTAATTAATTTAGTTAAAATTATTGTTGTTAATCGCCCTCATTATCGTAAAACATTAGAACTAATGTCAAAATACAAGTGTCAAAATTTAGTAGTTCGACCAAGTAGTGATATTAGCTCTGCCAAAATTAGAAATGGTGAAATTATTAATCAAATTGATATAAAAATTAATAATTATATTAACAATAATTTAATATATAGTTATGAGCGTTTAAAAGCAAATTTGGATAACAATAGAACTGAACATTGTATTAATGTTGGTAAAATGGCTGTTAAATTAGCAATCCATTATAACGAAG
Organism: Spiroplasma endosymbiont of Nomada ruficornis; assembly: GCF_964030795.1. Lineage (NCBI taxonomy): Bacteria > Bacillati > Mycoplasmatota > Mollicutes > Entomoplasmatales > Spiroplasmataceae > Spiroplasma > Spiroplasma endosymbiont of Nomada ruficornis. The sequence continues at coordinate 992,092 of NZ_OZ034962.1, forward strand.
ATGCTAATAAAGCCCTAATTGCAGGAACTTATCATGACCTTTGCAAACAATGAAGTAAAAATAAAATGACTAAATTTTTAACAAAATATAATAAAGAAATTTTACAAGAACCATTTCCAATTTGACATGGTTATGTAGCAGCATTGTATTTAAAAAATCATTATCAGTACCATGATGATTTAGTTCTTCATGCAATTGCTAAACATACTACTGGTGCAACTGAAATGAAACCTTTAGAATTAATAGTATTATTAGCAGATAAAATATCAATTGAACGTAACCATTATTATGTTGAAGAATTAAGAAAACTTGCCTTCCAAGATTTAACTGTTGCTTTTAAATACTATCTAGAAATTTTAAAAAAGCATTTACTAGAACAAAAAAAACCATTAAATAATAAGTTTTTAACAATATATGAAACGTGAAGTAATAAAAATTAACAAATAGTATCTACAGTAAAATACTTATTTATTAATTATTTAATATATAATATTAAAGAAAAGGGAAGTATAATAAACTAAATAGTATTGTAATAATATAAACAAATAATTGTAACTAAGGAGTACTAATAATGAGTTTAGTGAGTAAAGAATTAGAAACCAAAAATGGAAAAACAATTAAACTTAAAATAGATAATTCAAATTCAAATCAAGTTAAAAAAATAAATCTTATTTTTGGAGATAGTTTTGTTGAAATGAAAAAAATGAAAAATGAATTAGTTGATTTTATATTTATCGATCCACCTTATTTTTTATCAAATAATGGTTATAGTGTTAACGCTGGCAAAAGAACATCTGTTAATAAAGGTGAATGAGATAAAAGTAAAGGTTTTCTTGAAAATTATAAATTTCATCAAAAATGAATTAAAGAATGCAAAAGAATTTTAAAACCAAATGGAACTTTAATAATTACTGGAACTTATCATTCTATTTATATTTGTGGTTTTATTTTACAAGAACTAAATTTTCACATTCTTAATGACATAGTTTGATACAAACCTAATTGTACACCTAATATTTGTTGTAGAAATTTTACTGCTAGTCATGAAACATTAATATGAGCAAAAAAAGATAGTAATTCTAAACATGTTTTTAATTACAAAGATATGAAATATTCTAAATGAGAAGAAGATAATTTTAAGAATGAAGATAAGCAAATGCGAAGTGTTTGAGCAATAACCACCCCTAAACCATTTGAAAAAAATTTATGGTAAACATCCTTCACAAAAACCATTAGATCTTTTAAAAAGAATTATAATTGCTTGTACTAATGAAAATGATATTGTCTTAGATCCGTTTATGGGCAGTGGCACAACTGGTCTTGCATGTAAAATACACAATAGAAATTTCATAGGTATTGAAAATAATATTGAATATTTTAATCTAGCAAAAAAAAGATTGGATGATAATAATGGTTAAAAATGGAATCGGTGGTGCAAATACAAAAACTGGTCTCGCTTTTGAAGGAGAAAAAGAGTTATATTCATTTTTTAAAAAACAGGAAAATTATGAAATTAAAAATATGATTGGAATTCACAATTTAAAAAGAAATGATGCATTTGAATTGTTTTATATGGGAGAACATGTTGCTAATATTTTCAAAAAACATGCAATCTATGTTTATTTAGAAAAACACCACAATTTAAACTGAAATTACTTTTTATCAAAAAAATTACTACCAGATGACAGTATTTTTGTATATAAGAATAATACTTTTTTCATTATTGAAATTAAACACAAAATGTTGCTGGAAGTGTTGATGAAAAACTACAAACTTGTGATTTTAAAAGAAAACAATGACAAAAACTTTTATCAATATTAAATTGCAAAATTGAATACTGATATTTATTAAGTGATTGATTTACAAAACCAGAATATAAAGATACTTTAAATTATATAATAGATAGTAATTGTCGTTATTTTTTTAATTATATTCCATTAAAAGAATTGGGTTTACCACTATAACAAATAAAAATAAATTATTAATTAAGGAGATCAAATATTATGTCCAAAAAAAATAAAACAAAAATTACTGCTTCGCCGACAAAAGAAAAAACAACAGCAAAAATAAAAAAAAGCATGACTGATTATAATGAATTAAAAATAAAAAAAAGTGGTTTCTTAAGCGCAGTTATTAAATACTTTAAAAAATATCCACTACTTTATCTAATTGCAATACTAACTACTATTGCTTCTTCAATAATTTCAGTGATTATTCCTGAAATTACTAATAATTTTTTAGCTACCCCCGATGGTTTTCAATGAGAAAAAATTACTACTTTAGCTTATATTTTAATTAGTTTACAAATTGCATCAGGATTATTTATGTACTTTCGTAATTTAACAGGAAGCATCATTGGTGTTAAAGTTGAAATTGAATATCGAAATAAAGTTTTAAAACATTTACTAGATTTAGATATGTCATATTATGAAGATCGCAAAATTGGTGACACTTTAACAAAACTAATTAGTGATACTAGTGTTATTGGTGAAAATATGCAATCTATTCCTTTAACTATGCTTAGTTCAATTGTGACTTTTTTTGGTTCAATTTACGTTATTTTTTCTTTAAATTGACAATTATCATTAATTGTTTTAGGTATTGTTTTATCAATTTTAATAATATCAGTATTAAATGTTCAAATTATTCGTTATTTAAACTATAAATGAAGAAAAGTTTACACTGAAGTTAATGCTGATATTACTGATCGACTAAATACTATTACTTTAATTAAAAGTAATGCTACAGAAAAAAGTGAAAATAAAAGATTTTCTAATGAACATCTTAAATATTACCAAGCAGCAAAAAAAACTATTACTTTTGAAAGTTTTACTAGAGCATTACTAATTACATTGCTAACAGGAATTAACATTGTTGGTTTAGTTGCTGGTTTCATGTTTGTAAGTAAACACATCATTAGTGTTCCAACACTAATTGCTTTTTTATTAGCAGTCAACACTTTAATTTTACCAGTTATTCAAAGTATTCAATTCTTAGGTAATTGAGCTAAAACATCAACTTCAATTTTAAGAGTTAATGAAATTCTTAATATTAAACCAAAAATAGTTAATAAAGAAAAAGCCTTACCAGTAAAACAAATTACTAGTGATATTATTTTTGAAAATGTTAATTTCCGCTATGATGAAAAAGAAGACTGAATTTTAAATAACTTCTCTTTCACTTTTGAAAAAGGTAAAAGTTATGCTATTGTTGGTGCAACTGGTGTCGGAAAAACTACTATTTCTAAGTTATTACTACGTTACTATGACCCTGCTAAAGGAAGAATTTTAATTAATAATAATACTGATTTACGTGAATTGACTTAGCACAATACTTACATCATATTGGCTATATTGAACAAGATCCACAAATTTTATTTGGCACATTTGCCGAAAACATTAGTTATACTAAGCAAGGAGCAACTTTAGAAGAAATCAAAATTGCTGCAAGTAAAGCTAACTTACATGATTACATTGAACAATTACCTAATGGTTATAATAAAATTTTAGGTGAACGTGAGATTAACTTATCTGGTGGTCAAAAACAAAGAGTAGCTATTGCTCGTATCTTTTTAAAAAATCCAGAACTATTAATTTTAGATGAAGCTACTAGTGCTTTAGATAATATTGTCGAAAAGGAAATACAAGCACAATTTAATAAATTAATGATTGGTCGTACTAGTATTATTATTGCCCATCGTTTATCAACAATTAAAACTGTTGATAAGATTTTAGTTTTAGAAAAAGAAAAAGGTTTAGTTCAAGTTGGTACTTTTAATGAATTAAAAGTTAAAGAAGGTCACTTTAAACATTTATATGAAGCTGGAATTATGGGGTAATAAAGATAGGAAGATAAATTATAATGAAAGAACAAAAGCAACAATTAAAAGAAATGTCTTCTTTTTTTAAACAATTATTAAATCAAGATTCTTGAATTAAAGAACTTCATTCAGTTACTAATACTGAAGAAAAGAATGAGAATAAAAAAATAAAAAATATTCATCTCATTGATAATAAACTATTAGCTTCTTTTTGAAAAAAATATTCAATTTATAATATTGAAATTTATGATCTTTGAAAAGCATTTAAAAATATTTCTTTAAATAATATGCAGCAAGTTAATAATAAAAATATACTTCAAACTTTCTTGTCAACAGAATTATCAATTTTTTTAATAAGATTAATTAAGACAGAAAATAAAATTAACTTTAATCAAACTTATGATTTTTTAGATTATGAATATATTCAAATTCAAGATATATTTAATTCACTAGTTAATATTTTAGATAAATTAAATTTAATACCCATCCAAATTAATTTAACAAAAGAAAATAAAGAACAAGCAATAAAAATTTCAAAAAAACAAAATTGAACTGAATTTGATGCAGAAGATATTCAATTTTTGAAAAAAGTTAAAACTGATTATTTTAAAAACAGATTCTATAAAAAATATTTCAATAAAAACATAGATAAAATTAATTTTTACGAACATTACTTAGCAGATGCTAGAAATCAAATTACACACTATCAATTATTAATCATAGTTTAAAAAATAATGAAGAATTCAAAATAATTTTATTTAACTTACAAAATAATACAAATAATAAAATTCCATTTAAAACTAGTTTATTATTTTTATCTTTTAAGCGTGGTATTGTTTTAGCAACCTTATATTTATTTTTAGTTTATTAAGAAATGCTAAAAATAGATATTAAAAATATAGATTTATTTTTTTAATATTTGATAAAAATAAACCCTAAAATTTTGCTGAATTATACTTGCACTTACAAGTATAATTCAGCATTTTTATAATTTTTCTTTTAAACAAGAGTTTTTTATTATGAAAATGAAATTAATATACCAATTAATTCTAAAAACAATTCATAAATTTTTTTAGAATTCCTTATGAATTAAAAAGCAAATCTACCAAAATAAAAACTTTACCATCCTTTAAAATTCGTTGTAGAATTTCACTAAAAGTACTATAATATAAATAACGATAGTTTAATATCGTTATAATTTTAATAATGATATAAACTTTATATCTTTATTAAAATTATATATTAACTTTAAAGGTATAAAATATGAGAAAAACAATAAATATTTTAACAGTTGGTATTTTTTCACTAGCAACAAGTACCACTATTTTAACTAGTGTGAATCACTTTAATACTAGCAAAAATGATTTACAAAAAGCAAACGCCACAGCTAATCAAACATCATTATTTAATAATCAATATCAATATTTAAATAATAGTGACTGAATTACTAACCAATCAACAACCGATCATAAATTTTATAGTTATGATACTTCAGCATTAAAAAGTTATACTTTTACCAATGCTAGAAACGTCTTCTTAGTAGATACAACTGGAAATCTAGTTTATAATACCAAATTTACTATTCCTAATAAAGATAAATCAGATATTGAAAATACAAAACAAGAAATGATTACCAAGAAGAAAGTAACATCACTTAAAAGCAATCCTAATTATTCTGATGCTTACAATTTTAGCGAATATCAACAAAATAATTTTATTGGTGACAATAATTGAACATATTTACAATTTGGTGGTCTTGAACAAAATATTGATATTTCTAACATTGCTGGTGCTTCTAAAATTGAAAATAATAACAATCTTAGTGAGAACTTAGGATTATATTACATTGCTGATGCTGCTATTAATAATAAAATTTCTTTAGCAATAGCTTATAATATCAGCCAACAATTCATTAATAAAAGCAGTTTAAACAAACTAATTAGTAACCAATTAACAAATAATATTATTAACTTAATTGTTGAAAATACTAATATCTTTAACTTTATTAAAAATTCACCTCTTTTCCTAAATATAAAAGATTACTCATTAAATTTTATTTTTGATAATGATAATAACTTAGTAGCAATTTACTATACAAAATGAAATGTCCAAAATATAAATCAAAATATTAACTATCATTATAAAGAAGACTTTAGCAATATTAATAAAAATGATTGATTAAAAAATAGTGATCAACAAATCGTTTTAAATTGAACTAAATATGCAAAAAATTGAGAACAATTTTCACAACTTTATCCTAAATTTAATTTTAATGATTCTAAACTTTCAATTAATAATCTGGGTACATATAAAGAAAATAATAATCTTACTGGTGATACTAATAATATTACTACTAATAAAAATATTAAATATGAACTACAAAATCCTTATAATGTTGTAGCAATTTCTGATCTTATTATTCAACTTCCAATTATTGATCTTTATGTATACCATGATGATAATAATATTTATTATCAATGAAATGCACGTGTTACTTCATCACCAAATTTAATTGCTGGTTGTAGTTTAGCAATTGATTTAGATAATATTAGTTTTCAATTTAAAAAATAATTAAAATTAATATATAAAAAATAGTGCCTTAATTAAGGCACTATTTTTACAATGAATGTTGTCTTACAGTACTTTGATTAGATGCTGATGATTGGTTTTCTGCCATTTGATTAGAATTATTAATTAAATATTCTTCGTGAATTTCTAAACACTCAACTTTAAGCTTTTCAATTCTTTTTAAAAATTCAGGATTATTAGATGTTTGATATTTTCTAGCATTACGTCAATTATGCTCTTTACCTGTGACATCTATTTTTTCTTTTACTTCATTAAGTTCTGACATAATTTACATTAATTGTTTAATATTAGGATTTGTTTTTGACTTCTCCTCGTTTAATTGTTGTTTAATATATTGTACTAGTCCAGCTGTTTGCATATAGGCAGGAGTACCTACAGAATCTGAAATATCACCTAATATTTCTTTTTTAGTTTTATCAATTCTTCTTTCTACTTCAATTTTATTTTCAATTTCTTCTAATAAACCTTCAATTCTATTCATTAATTCTTTTTGATCTGCAATAATATTCATAATTTTTATCTTCCTTTTCACATAGAATTTTAATTTAATAAAAACTATTATAGTTAAATTACTATACTAGGTATGAACAATTATTAAATTATTAAATTATAAATACTATTATAACTATAAAGTAAAAATTACTCAATCAACTATTATTTACTATTTTTAAATTTTCTAATTATTTTTTTGATCTAATAACATAAATAATCATTATATATGTTCTTTTTCTATTCAAGTTAAAACATCTTCTAAAATAATATTAATATTGGGTTCATTTAAAATCGCATGATTACCTTCTTCATAAAAACTATAAGTTATCCCCTGTCTTCAACGTTTATTATTTTTTTCAATTTTATCAAAATCGGCAAATATATCTTTTGCAGATTGAACCATCAAAACCGGACATTTAGCATTATTAAGATTTTTTGGTACTTGTTTACTTAATTTTTGTGCTTGTAAAGAAAATAATAATGTAAATTTCATATTAGTCATTGCTCTAATTTTCCCTTTTTTAATATAATTAGAGTTAATAGAAATTGTTTCCATATCAAAAGTAATAGGTAATGGATGATGTTTATAAAATAGAAATCCTCAAATTGCATGACAAACTAATGAAGGTTTTATTTTAAATATTTGTTTCTTAGTAACAAAATTAGTTAAAATTGCACCATCAATCATTTTTGGTAATCTTTTAATTGCTAATGCTGTTAATGCTGAACCTAATGATTCACCCATTAATAAAATTTTTTTATTAGGATAACGTTCATTCAAAACCGTTATAATATCTTTAATATCATTAATAGTTGTTCCTAAAGTATGATATTTTCATTTTTCATTTTCTCCTCAACCTCGTTGATCAAAACTTAAAATGAAATACCATGTTTAGTAAAAAACTTAGCAGCTGTTTTAAAGTCTGTTAAAGAGGCACCCATACCATGAATACCAATAATAATATATTTACTATTATCAACAAATTTAAATTAAGTATGTAAAAAATAGTTATCCCTAGTAATGATTCCCTCATTACTTCATTGTGGAAAATGACGATTCAGTTCTCAGTGATAATCAATATGGAAAATTTGATAAATTCTATATAAAATATAAAGTATTATTAACATAGCTAAAACTACAATAAGTACTACTCATCAATAATGTTGCCAAAAATTATCCATAATAAATGATACCCTCCAATAATATATAAATACTTACTAATATTTTATCAAATTAATTTTGTTTTAATAAAAATATTTATTTCTTAGTGACTTCAGCAATTAATTGACCAACCGTTACTTGTTCATCATCTTTTACTACTTGCTTTACAACATAACCTTCCATTGTTTGATTAGTGAAAACAATTGGTGTTGTTACTTTTTTACCTTTATTCTTAACTTCTTGTAAATTAGCAACTACCATTACTTCTGATTTTTTAATTGGTTTACCTTGTTCAACTTTAATATCAAAGCCCTTACCAGCTAATTCAACAGTATCAATACCAATATGAACTAAACATTCAATACCTGTATTTACATCTTTAATACCATAAGCATGTCCTGTATTAAATACTGTTGCTAATTTTCCATCAAATGGTGATACAAATTCAACTCCATCTTTATCTTTATATTCAGGAATAATAGCAAAACCAGTCCCTAACATTTCCTGAGCAAATACTGGATCTTCAACTTTACTAAGGTTAATAACTTTACCAGTAACTGGCGCATAAATTAATAAAGGTAATTGTTTTTTTTTCTTGAAAAACATATGTCGATTCTCCTCAAAATTATGTAAATTAGATGTTTATAAATTTAACATTAAATAATGTCACTTTAAAAATAAATAATATTTTTATTTTTTTGATAAAAATTTTTCTACTAATGATTTAACTTCTTCATTGGTTTCACATTGTAATGCTTTTGATGCTAATATTTCTGTATCCTTTTTATTTAAAGTACTAATAATTTTTCTAGTTTCTAAAACACTAGATGCAGACATTGAAAATTCATCTAGCCCTAGACCAACTAGTAGTGGAACAGCAATTTTATCACCAGCCATTTCACCACACATGGCAACAGGACGATTATATTTATGCCCACCATCAATTGTCATCTTAATCAAACGTAAAATTGATGGATGATATGGTTGATATAAATAAGACACTTTTTCTGACATACGATCAGCGGCTAAACTATATTGAATTAAATCATTAGTTCCAATTGAAAAGAAATCTGCATATTTAGCAAATATTTCGGCATTAACTGCTGCTGCTGGAATTTCAATCATCATTCCAACTTGAATATCATCACTAACTTTAACTTTTTCTTTAATTAATTCTTTTTTGCAAGTTTCATATAATGCTTTAGCTGCTTGAAATTCTTCAACAGTGGCAATCATTGGAAACATAATAGCTAATTTACCAAAAGCTGAAGCACGAATTAAAGCACGTAATTGAGTTTTAAAAATATCTTTACGATCTAAACACAAACGAATGGCACGATAACCAAGGAAAGGATTCATTTCTTTTGATAAATCTAAATATGATAATTCTTTATCACCACCAATATCTAAAGTTCTAATAACAACTTTATTTTTAGTAGCAGACAATACTTTTTTATATTCTTCAAATTGAATATCTTCACTTGGAAAATCACTACTTTCCATATAAAGAAATTCACTTCTAAAAAGTCCTACTCCTTGTGCATCATATTCAATTGCTTTAATCATATCTTTGGGTGAACCAATATTTGCTTCTAACTTTACTTCATGATTATCACTGGTTTTAGTTAATTTACCTTTAAATACTAATAATTCTTTTTGTTCTTCAATTCATGCGCTTTGTTTAGCAACTCATTTATTTTTTTCACTACTATTTAAATCAATTTCAATTTCACCAGTATTACCATCTAATACACAAAATTGATTATTTTTTACTTTTGTAGTAACATTTTTTAACCCAAGAACTGCTGGAATACCAAGACTACGAGCCATAATTGCTGCATGAGAAGTTCTACCACCAATATCACATAAAAATCCTTTAACAAATTTAGGATTCAATTGACTTGTTTCTGAAGGTGTTAGATCATGACTAACAATAATTGTTTCTTCTTTAATTGCACTTAAATCAATAGTTTTAATATTTAAAATTTTACGTAAAATTCGATCACGAACATCAATAACATCAGCAGCACGTTCACGAAAATAATCATCATCCATTGCTTGCAATGTTGCAATTGCTTTATTAGCAGTACTTTCTAAAGCATTAGCAGCATTATATTTTTCTTCTTTAATTAACTTTTCAGTATCTTCAATTAATACTGGATCAGTTGTTACTAAAAAATGAGCTTCAAAAACAGCGGCTTTTTCTTCACCTAAAGTTTTTGTTGTATTTTGGATGAGTTGTTTAATTTCATCACCTGCTATTTTTAAGGCATCATGTAACTTTTTAACTTCTCCTTCTATTTCTTTTTCATTAATTTTTTTAGGATTAGTTTTGATAGTTTCATGTTTTAAGATTAATGATTTGGCTAGAGCAATGCCATTACTAGCACCAATACCTTTCATTTTTAACATTATATATATATTTCACTCCTTATAAAATATGTTTATTAATAGTCTACTAAATTATAATAAAAAAAATGAAATATTGTATAAAATATTTATTATAATTTAAACTTTTTGTGCTGAATTATACTTGTAAGTGCAAGTAAATAAAATTGCAAAAAATTCTCATATAAAAATTTCATAATGCTAAATTTAGTTTAGAAAAAATTAAGGAGTTTTTATATGAGTTATAAACATCTTGGCATAGATGAAAGGATTTATATTGAGAATCAATTGAAATTTAAATTTAAAATTAGTGAAATAGCTAAAAATCTTAATCGAAGTATTAGTACTATTATTCGAGAAATTAATAGAAATAAAGATAATAATCATTATTTTTCATTAATTGCACAAAATAAAGCTGAAAATCGAAAACAATCACATATTAGTTTTCATAAGTTTAAAAATAAGAATTTAGTAAAATATGTACAACAAAAATTACTATTAGGTTGATCACCTGAACAAATTTATGGCAGAATTAAAAATTTTCATAAAGAGTGAGTTATTAGTTTTAAAACAATTTATACTTGAATTTATTTTGGAATGCTTGATAAAGTTACTAGTAAAAATTTAAGAAGAAAAGGTAAAAAACGAAAATCTAAAGAAAATCGTGGCAAGTTTAATGGTAAATCAATTAAAGAACGAGATATAAATGTTAATGATCGTATAACACTTGGTCATTGAGAAGGAGATACTATAGTATCATCACGAGGTAAAAGCAAATCATGTTTAATAACTTTAGTTGAAAGAGTATCACGATTTACTTTAGCAATATTAGTTAAAAACAGAACTACTAAAGTTATTAATAAAAATGTCAGTTATTATTTATCAATTCTTCCTAAAAACATTGTTAAAACTATTACTTTTGATCGTGGCAAAGAATTTTCAAATTGACAACAACTTGAAAAAAATTTAGATGTAAAAATTTATTTTGCCAATCCATATTCACCTTGACAAAGAGGTACTAATGAAAATACTAATGGTTTAATTAGAGAAAAATTTCCTAAAAAATTTATTTTTTCAAAAACTAATAAAAATGAAGTTCATAAATTTATATTGTCTTTAAATCAAAGACCGAGAAAAATACTAAATTATCTTTCACCAATCGAATATTTGGATAGAAAAATAATTTAGTTGCACTTACCTTTACAATTTAGGATCATTTTAAATAAAAAAAATTAGCACCCTTATTATGGTGCTAATCTAATAATATTTTTATAATATTTTATTATCTTGATTTTTTGTTCATAGTAAAGCTAATGAAATAATAGCAGCAGCAATACAACCATAAAAGTAATAAAATACATAATCTCAGTTTTCATTACCAATACCAGCAATTACTACTTTTGAAAAAAGAGCATCACCAAGAAAATAACCAGATAATCCTGTAAATCCTGAAGCAGTAGCAGCTGCTTTCTTATTTGTTAGTTCAATAGCAGTAGCACCAATCATCGCTTGTGGCATATAAATACCAAAACCAGCAATCATTAAAGCAGTAATAAGCATAGGCATATTACCACGAGGAGCAACTTGCAATAAAACTAGTCCACAAAGTGCAATTAATAATCCAAATATCATTAATGGTGCTTTACGATTATTAAAAAATCACTTAGCAAAATATGCTGCAGAAATACCACCAAATAAACCAGATAATTCAAAACAGGCAGCAAATCATTTACTGTGTTTTAAATCTAAGCCATGAATATCTTTCATTAAAATTAATGTTCATCCTGCCAGTCCTTGTCGTACAACATATACTCAAATATTAGCAAATGCTAATATTCATAAAAATTTATTTTTTAAAATATATTTTACAAAAATTTCTTTTCAATTAAGTTCTACTCTTTCTTCTTTATGTTCTAGAACACCTTTTCATTTTTCAACAGTAGGTAACCCTTCTGCTTCGGGGCGATCACGCAATCCTCATAAACATAATGGAATCATAGCTAAAGCAAAAATACTAGGAATTCAAAAATATAAACCATAAATTGTTCCACCCGGATCAAGTAATGTTACTAAAGAAATAACAACAACCGGTAATAAAGCAGCACCAATATTTTGTCCTGAGTTTCAAATTCCAATACGTCCCGAACGTTCTTTATCAGTAAATCAATGAGAAAATAGTCTAGCTGTAGCTGGTCAGCCCATGCTTTGGAAAACAGCTAACATCGCAATCAAACTCAACATCATTACAAATGGGCCAACACTAATTTTAGTTCCAGCAAAAGCAACTACACCACCCATAATAATATTTAAAATAGAAGAAACAAATAATCCAAAAATCATGATTACTCTTCCTGAACTACGGTCAGCAACATTTCCAACAATAAATTTAGCACCACCATAAACAACGGCAAAAATTGTTCCCATTAAAGCATACTCCAGTTTAGTTATGCTACCATTGCTTTCTAAAGCAGAACCCGCTACTGTATACGCTTGACGAGTAAAGTAGTAAAGAATATATGATAAAATGCTAAAACCAAAAACTTGATTACGTAAAATAATAAATTTTTTATTAACTTGCTTTAAGTCTTCACTAAAAATTTCTTTTTTTGCAGGTGGCTTAAAAACACATGCAAGTCTATTAAAAACAGACATTTTTTTTACTCTCCTTCTAAAAGGATGCATAAATTATAGTAACCCAAATAACCTGCTCTTAAAAACTTAATATAAACATACTTTAACACATAGGTTTTTACAATTTTTGTTTTTGTGGAAAAATAAATAATATTAAAAATTAAAAAATAACTCTCTACCAAACTATTTTTTTGAAATACCATAAATAAATATTAACTCTACACCTTTTAAAATTCATTTACATTTATTTATTAAACAGTTTTGTAAAATGTACTAATAATTTATTTTTCCCCTTCTCAAATTGTTTAGTCCTAACCTATATATTTCAGATTATAACAGATATATTCTAAAATTGAAAAGATATTTCTTTAATTTTAAAAAAAATAATTTACAATTTTCTTATGAATTTATTCTAAAAAAATTATAAATTTTTATATAGTAATAACTAAAATTGCTAAATTGTAAAGGTAAGTGCAACTAAATTATTTTTCTATCCAAATATTCGATTGGTGAAAGATAATTTAATATTTTTCTCAGTCTTTGATTTAAAGACAATATAAATTTATGAACTTCATTTTTATTAGTTTTTGAAAAAATAAATTTTTTAGGAAATTTTTCTCTAATTAAACCATTAGTATTTTCATTAGTACCTCTTTGTCAAGGTGAATATGGATTGGCAAAATAAATTTTTACATCTAAATTTTTTTCCAGTTGTTGTCAATTTGAAAATTCTTTGCCACGATCAAAAGTAATAGTTTTAACAATGTTTTTAGGAAGAATTGATAAATAATAACTGACATTTTTATTAATAGCTTTAGTAGTTCTGTTTTTAACTAATATTGCTAAAGTAAATCGTGATACTCTTTCAACTAAAGTTATTAAACATGATTTGCTTTTACCTCGTGATGATACTATAGTATCTCCTTCTCAATGACCAAGTGTTATACGATCATTAACATTTATATCTCGTTCTTTAATTGATTTACCATTAAACTTGCCACGATTTTCTTTAGATTTTCGTTTTTTACCTTTTCTTCTTAAATTTTTACTAGTAACTTTATCAAGCATTCCAAAATAAATTCAAGTATAAATTGTTTTAAAACTAATAACTCACTCTTTATGAAAATTTTTAATTCTGCCATAAATTTGTTCAGGTGATCAACCTAATAGTAATTTTTGTTGTAAATATTTTACTAAATTCTTATTTTTAAACTTATGAAAACTAATATGTGATTGTTTTCGATTTTCAGCTTTATTTTGTGCAATTAATGAAAAATAATGATTATTATCTTTATTTCTATTAATTTCTCGAATAATAGTACTAATACTTCGATTAAGATTTTTAGCTATTTCACTAATTTTAAATTTAAATTTCAATTGATTCTCAATATAAATCCTTTCATCTATGCCAAGATGTTTATAACTCATATAAAAACTCCTTACTTTTTTCTAAACTAAATTTAGCATTATGAAATTTTTATATGAGAATTTTTTGCAATTTTATTTACTTGCACTTACAAGTATAATTCAGCAATTAAAAAAATTATTTTATCGTTTAATGTTTTAAAAATTAAAACTAATGATAGAATTAAACCATAAAATAAATTAAAAGAAAAGGTAGTGAACACATGCATAATGAAAGCAAAATACAACATATTAATTCTATAAAAGAAGTTGAGCAACTTTTACAATCAAAAAAAATAACAGTAATTGATTTTTCAGCAGAATGATGTGGTCCTTGTAAAATGTTAGGGCCAAGATTTGAAAATGTTGCTAATGACGAAAAACACAAAAATATTAATTTTATTAAAGTTGATGTTGACAAAGCTAAAGAACTAGCAAAAGATTATGAAATCCAATCAATTCCAACATTAATTTATTTTAATAAAGAAGGAAAAGAAGTTAAAAAAACTTTTGGTTTAGTTTCTGAAAAAGATATGACTAATATTATCGAAGAAATAGGAAAATAAGGTATTTATAATGGCTATTAAATTAATTGTTCTTGATCTAGATGGAACTTTATTGAAAAGTAGATGAAAAATTCATCCTAAAAATCTAATTGCAATTCAAAAAGCATATCAAAAAAATATTAAAGTTATTATTGCAACAGGAAGAGCACCAAGTTCAACCATTGATATTGCAAAATCATGTTTAATGCATGAAAAAACCGGTCATATTATTTGTTATAATGGTGGTAACATCCTTGATATTACTAATGATAATAGATTAGATATATTGTATGAAAAATCATTAACAAAAGAACAAATACAAACAATAGTTAAATTTGCTAATAAAAATAATTTAACAATGTGAGGATATAGTACCGATAATAAAACAGGCTTAATTAATCGCAGATCACTAAAAGTTAAAATTATGGAAAATTTTAATAACCTACCAACTAAACAAATTGATGAGAATACCGATGAGGGTATGTATAAAATTTTATTATTTTGTAAAAAGAAAAAACAAGTTAATACAATTTTAGAACAATTAAATACTATAAAAGATTTAGAACTTGCTACTTCTTCTCATAGTGTTATCGAAATGAATCAAATTGGTGTTAATAAAGCTGCTGCTGTACAATTTTTATGCAAAAAATGAAATATTACTCCTGATCAAGTACTAGCTTGTGGTGATGGTATGAATGATTATAAATTAATAAAATGGGCTAAATATGGTATTGCAATGCAAAATGCTCATCCTAATTTAAAAGAAATAGCATATGATGTTACTAGTAAAAATACTTGTGGTGGTGTTGCAAAAGCTATCGATAAATATGTATTTCCTAAATCAGAGTTTGAATAAATAATAGTTTAATTTTCTAATATAGTTTATTATCAAATATAACTTTAAAAATGCTGGACAATTACCAGCATTTTTAATTCAATATCTTTTATACTGAAATAAATATTTTTCAAATTTGCATTCTTTTAATATAAACTAACTATTCATTGAATTATTAAAAGTAGCTTTATCTAATACTATAGAAAAAATAAGACTATCATTATAAAAAAATGAATCTTCACCAATTCAAAATTTAATGTAAATACCAGAAGAATCATTTCAAATAAAAACAGATGAATTAATATATGCATGTCACATAAAACAACTTACAGAAAAATTATTTTGAATTTTAGCAGAATTATCAATCGCTTCTGTTATATCTTTTGTGCTAATTTTAATATTATGTTTTTGAGTACTTTGACTTGAATCACTAGCAGAAATAAAAGAATTATTATCAAAGCTGATACTAGGAAATAAAGTAGTAAAATCATCCCAAGATTTAGCATAGTCAGTTCAATTTGAAAATATATTTTTTTGCTCACTATTATAAACATTTGTAGAATATGTTCCATTATAATTAGTAGTATAATTAAAATTTACATTTTGTGTAATATTATCATTTTTAAATTTATTATAATAAATTTCAATTAAATTATTATTATCAAAAATATAGTTGGGACGGTAACAAAAATTACTATTAGGTTGATCACCTGAACAAATTTATGGCAGAATTAAAAATTTTCATAAAGAGTGAGTTATTAGTTTTAAAACAATTTATACTTGAATTTATTTTGGAATGCTTGATAAAGTTACTAGTAAAAATTTAAGAAGAAAAGGTAAAAAACGAAAATCTAAAGAAAATCGTGGCAAGTTTAATGGTAAATCAATTAAAGAATGAGATATAAATGTTAATGATCGTATAACACTTAGTCATTGGGAAGGAGATACTATAGTATCATAACGAGGTAAAAGCAAATCATGTTTAATAACTTTAGTTGAAAGAGTATCACGATTTACTTTAGCAATATTAGTTAAAAACAGAACTACTAAAGTTATTAATAAAAATGTCAGTTATTATTTATCAATTCTTCCTAAAAACATTGTTAAAACTATTACTTTTGATCGTGGCAAAGAATTTTCAAATTGACAACAACTTGAAAAAAATTTAGATGTAAAAATTTATTTTGCCAATCCATATTCACCTTGACAAAGAGGTACTAATGAAAATACTAATGGTTTAATTAGAGAAAAATTTCCTAAAAAATTTATTTTTTCAAAAACTAATAAAAATGAAGTTCATAAATTTATATTGTCTTTAAATCAAAGACCGAGAAAAATACTAAATTATCTTTCACCAATCGAATATTTGGATAGAAAAATAATTTATTTGCACTTACCTTTACAATTTAGCATTCAGCATGCTGAAGTATCATAACTGTAAAATTTATAATCGGTTATTGATTGGTTAGTAATTCAATCACTAGTACCTAAAATATTTCATTGATTATTAAATAATGAATTTGTAGAATTCTTTATTGATGATTTATTTGTTAAGCTACTGTTATTAACAATATTATCATTAATACTATTAATAACAGTATTACTTGTTAAAGTTAATGTTGTTAATGTACTTAAAGTAATTAATAATTGTTTCATTCATATACCTACCTTTTAAATAATACAATTTTAATAATTAGATATCTTTTTATATATACTCATTAAAATTATAACGATATTGAATTTATATCGTTATTTATAATATAACACAAATTTTTCTTATTTTTTTTAATAAAATCTCATTTAAAAATGTTTAAAAATTAATCTAATATTTTGAATTAAGTTAATAATAAAAAAATATATTATAATTCAACTATACACAGATAGAACTTTTGTTCTTAATGATGTTTAGAGAGAGGTGAAAGTAATGGAATTTGATTTTGATGTGATTACTATTGGTGCTGGTGTTATTGGTGCTGCTATTAGTGATGAATTATCAAAAAGAAACTTAAAAGTAGTTATTTTAGAAAAAAATTTAAGAATTGCCCAAGAAACATCAGAAGGAAATTCTGGAGTCATTCATGGTGGATTTGATCCAACACCAGGAAAACTAAATGCTAAATTAAATCTAGAGGGCAGAAAATTATATGAAAATGATTGATTTAAAAATTTAGATTTTCCATGAAAAAAAATTGATTCTTTAATACTTGCTTTTAGCAAAGAAGAAAACTCAGAAATACAAAAATTATATGCACGTGGTATTACTAATGGTATTGCTAAAAAAGAATTATCAATATTAACAAGAGAAGAAGTAATTTCATTAGAACCTAATGTTAACCCAAAAGTTACTAGTGCACTACTTTGTTCTGCTTCATATGCTGTTGATCCAGTATTATTAACACAATCTTTAATTAATCGCATGATTAAAAATAAAGGACAACTAAAAGTTGATCATCAAGTAATTAATATTGAAACATTAAATTCAGGTTTTCGAGTTACTTGTTTAAATAATCAAAAAAAAGTAACTTTTACTTCAAAATATATTATTAATGCTGCTGGTCATTATGCTGATGATATTGCAAAGTTAATAAATTGTCAAGATTTCACTTTAAAAACTAGAAGAGGACAGTATTGTATTCTTGAAAAAACCGAAAATCATATTATAAATAATCACATTCTATTTATGATACCTACTATTCATGGTAAAGGAGTAATAGTTGCTCCAATGCTTGATGGTCATATCTTGGTGGGTCCTACTTCTCATGAAAATGTACCGAAAAGTGATACTAGATTAATTACAATTGAAGATATTGAACTTATTAATAAAATTGGTCTAAAAATTATTCCAACTTTAAATATTAATAAAACTTGTAAAGTAATTAGTGGTTCACGAGCAATTTGTGTTGAAACTGATGATTTTTTCATAAAATTTGCTAGTAATAATCCTAACTTTATTAATGTTGCTGGTATTAAATCACCAGGTCTAAGTTCAGCACCAGCAATTGCTTTACTAGTAGCAAATATGATAAAAAATATTTAATTTAAGGAGGAAAATATTATGCCAGAAGTCTCACAAGTAATTATTGGTGAACTATTTGGCACATTTATCCTAATTTTACTAGGAAATTGTGTTGTTGCCAACGTTTTATTAAAAAAAACAAAGGGAGAAAATAGCGGTTGGCTTGTTATTTGTACTGGATGAGGATTTGCTGTTGCTATTGCTGCAATGTTAAGTGGAATTTCAGGAGCACATTTAAATCCAGCTGTTACTATTGGATTATGAGTTGCTAATAAAAAAACAGCTTTTATTGGGGAAAACTTCTTTTATATTCCATTTTATATTTTATTTCAATTTTTAGGTGCAATGTTAGGACAATTAGTTGTTTACTTAGCATATTTTAAACAATATAACATTACTGAAGATAATAATAAAATTTTAGCAACTTTTGCAACAGCTCCAGCCGAACGTAGTTATATTTGAAATACTATAACAGAAATTATTGGAACATTTATGCTAGTTATGATTGTTTGTGCTACTATTGGTATTAAAAATTTAGTTATTAATTCACAAATATTTAATAGTGGTTCTGCGTTTATTACTGGACCTGCGACTGTTGGTATTGGTGTTATGGTTATTGGACTTGCTATTGGTGGACCAACAGGTTTTGCTATTAATCCAGCTCGAGATTTAGGACCACGAATTATTCATGCTATTTTACCAATAGCAAATAAAGGAAGTTCTGATTGAAAATATGCTCCAGTTCCTGTTATTGGACCAATTTTAGGAGCAATTATTGCTGGTGGTTTAATTCAAGTAATTGAAATACTTTAATAAAAGTACAGAAAGGATAAATAATATGTCAGAAGAAAAAAAATATATTATGGCATTAGATGAAGGTACATCTAGTTGTCGTACTTTAATTATTGATAAAGAAGGAAAAATTACTGGTATCCATCAAATTGATATACCTCAGCATTATCCCCCTCAATCAGGTTGAGTTGAACATGATGCACTTGGAATTTGAAATAATCAATTAACAACAATGCAACAAGCTTTAAATAAAAGTAATATTAAATCTAATCAAATTGAAGCAATTGGTATTACTAATCAACGTGAAACAACAGTAGTATGAAATCGTGATACAGGTTTACCAATTTATAACGCTATTGTTTGACAAGATCGCAGAACAGCAGATTACTGTGAAGAATTAGCAAAAAAAGGATGAAAAGAAAAAATTCATAAAAAAACCGGCTTAATAATTGATTCTTATTTTTCTGCTACTAAAATAAAATGAATTTTAGATAATGTTAAAAATGCACGTGAATTAGCAAAAAAAGGAAAACTAGCTTTTGGTACTATTGATAGTTGATTAATTTATAAAATGACAAATGGTATTGAAAATAATGTTGAAAAAACTAAACATGTTATTGACATTACAAATGCTTCACGAACAATGTTATTCAACATTAATACTAAAAAATGAGATGAAGAATTACTAGAATTATTTAATATCCCTAAAAATATGTTACCAGAAGTAGTTCCCAGTTCAGGTAAAATTGGAACTACTTATAAAGGAATGTTATTCCAAAATGATGAGCAAGAAATTCCTATTACTGCTGCAATTGGTGATCAACAAGCTGCATTATTTGGTCAATTATGTTTAACACCTGGTGAAATCAAAAATACTTATGGTACTGGTTGTTTTATTTTAATTAACATTGGAAATACTCCTCTTTTTTCAAAACAAGGTTTACTAACGACTATTGCTTATCAAATATCAGGCGAAGAACCAGTTTTTGCTTTAGAAGGTTCAGTTTTTATTGCAGGGGCTGCTATTCAATTTTTAAGTGATCAATTACGAATGTTATATCGTTCCGATGAAAGTCTATGATATTCACAAATTGTTGATCCCAAAGAAGAACAACGTATTTATGTAGTACCTGCTTTTGTTGGTTTGGGTGCCCCTTATTGAGATTCAACAGCACGTGGCGCTATATTTGGTTTAGAACGTGGTACGAAGCGTGAACATATTGTTAAAGGTACCATTGAATCATTAGCTTACCAGTCACAAGATGTTATTCTGGCAATGAAAGCAGATGTTAAATTAAATAAAGATTTAAAAGATTTAAAAATTAAGATTAAAGTTGATGGTGGAGCAAGTAATAATTCATATATTATGCAATTCCAAAGTGACATTAGTCGTACTAATTTAATTAAACCTAAAAATACTGAAACTACAGCAATGGGTACTGCTTACTTAGCAGGACTTGCAATTGGATTTTGAAATATTAATGATATTAAAAAAATAAATAAAATTGAAAAAGAATATAAACCAATTATGACAGAAAAAAAAGCAGAAACTTTTTATAAGGGTTGACAAGAAGCAGTTAAAAGAACACGTGGTTGAACTACTTCTATTAAATAAAAATAACTGAATTGACAGTATAAAATAATTAAGTAAATTTACTTAATTATTTTATTTTGTTTTTTTAGTTGTTAAGAATATAAATCTAATTCATCACTTAAAGTAAATACTACGCCAGCAAACTCTTGTGAAATATCTGAAGAAGAATCATTATTATCAAAGAATAAAACATCAAAATTAACTTGAATATAATATTGTCGTTTTTTGCCATTATCATAATCGTCATATTGATTATTAAATTGAATATTTCCAACTCCATATAAATATAAACTAGAATATCAATCTTTTACTGCTTTTTTAGAAATACGACATTTAATACCTGAATCATTTAAATATTTTTCAATAACAAAGAATAATTTATTAAAATAAGTATTATTTAATTCAGAAAGAATTTTAACATTTTTTATCTTATTAGTATCATTTGAACTAGGTATAGTAGTATATTAAGGTCAATAACCATTATAAGCATTTACTCATAATCCTCAAAATTGTGTATGATAATTAGTTCAATAACTAGCTGCAAATGTTTCAACTATAATTTTACTTGCAAAATGAGGTTCGCTGAATAATATAGGTAATGGTCTAACATTTTGAATCATTGATGCTACTGCTGCATATCGACCTTCAGCACGTCAAATTGCAAGATATTTATTATTTTTTCTATCATTTCAAAATTCTGTGGGTATTGCTTTTCTTAAAATACCAGTTGCTGCTCTTTTTTGTTCTTCGGCATCATATTTATAATTAATTTTAACTATAAAATTTAATTCTTCTTTTACTTTACTATTTTTTGTTGGCTAAATTGTAAAGGTAAGTGCAACTAAATTATTTTTCTATCCAAATATTCGATTGGTGAAAGATAATTTAGTATTTTTCTCGGTCTTTGATTTAAAGACAATATAAATTTATGAACTTCATTTTTATTAGTTTTTGAAAAAATAAATTTTTTAGGAAATTTTTCTCTAATTAAACCATTAGTATTTTCATTAGTACCTCTTTGTCAAGGTGAATATGGATTGGCAAAATAAATTTTTACATCTAAATTTTTTTCAAGTTGTTGTCAATTTGAAAATTCTTTGCCACGATCAAAAGTAATAGTTTTAACAATGTTTTTAGGAAGAATTGATAAATAATAACTGACATTTTTATTAATAACTTTAGTAGTTCTGTTTTTAACTAATATTGCTAAAGTAAATCGTGATACTCTTTCAACTAAAGTTATTAAACATGATTTGCTTTTACCTCGTGATGATACTATAGTATCTCCTTCTCAATGACCAAGTGTTATACGATCATTAACATTTATATCTCGTTCTTTAATTGATTTACCATTAAACTTGCCACGATTTTCTTTAGATTTTCGTTTTTTACCTTTTCTTCTTAAATTTTTACTAGTAACTTTATCAAGCATTCCAAAATAAATTCAAGTATAAATTGTTTTAAAACTAATAACTCACTCTTTATGAAAATTTTTAATTCTGCCATAAATTTGTTCAGGTGATCAACCTAATAGTAATTTTTGTTGTACATATTTTACTAAATTCTTATTTTTAAACTTATGAAAACTAATATGTGATTGTTTTCGATTTTCAGCTTTATTTTGTGCAATTAATAGAAATAATGATTATTATCTTTATTTCTATTAATTTCTCGAATAATAGTACTAATACTTCGATTAAGATTTTTAGCTATTTCACTAATTTTAAATTTAAATTTAAATTGATTCTCAATATAAATCCTTTCATCTATGCCAAGATGTTTATAACTCATATAAAAACTCCTTACTTTTTTCTAAACTAAATTTAGCATTATGAAATTTTTATATGAGAATTTTTTGCAATTTTATTTACTTGCACTTACAAGTATAATTCAGAATTTTGAATTTCTTTTTCCTTTTCTTTTAATTTCTTTTCAAGTCTTTCTAATTTCTCTTTTAATAATTCAATTTTATGATTAGGCTTTATTTCATTATTATCTTTTTCATTTAATTGTTTTTTTAATTTTTCAATTTCTTTATTAGCTTCTTCTAACTTATTTTTTAGTTCTTGTAATTTTTCATTATCACTACAGTTTTTAATTTCTTCTTTTAATTTAGATACTTCTTTATTAGCTTCTTCTAATTTAATTTCTAATTCTTTTATTTTTTCATTATCATTAGCATTATCAATTTCTTCTTTTAATTTTTCAATTTCTTTATTTGCTTCTTCTAATTTAATTTCTAATTCTTTTATTTTTTCATTATCATTAGCATTATCAATTTCTTCTTTTAATTTTTCAATTTCTTTATTTGCTTCTTCTAATTTAATTTCTAATTCTTTTATTTTTTCATTATCATTAGCATTATCAATTTCTTCTTTTAATTTTTCAATTTCTTTATTAGCTTCTTCTAATTTAGATTCTACTTCTTCTTTAGCCTTACTAGTTTCATCTAATTTAGATTGAACTTCCTCTTTTTCTTGAGTAATCTTTTCTAGTTGCTTTTGTAAATCTTCTACAGAAATATTTTCTTCATCACTATTATCCATTAATTTTTTTCTCCTTCTATATATGTTAAAAATAACATTTTTTATAATCTGATTTTTAATTAAATTTAAAAATAAAAATATCAGAATAGTTCTAATTTATATTAGTGGTTTCCTTGTACCAATATTAAGATTCATCAAAAATATAATTTTTCTAACTTTATTTAATATAAACAATTGTAAATTTAAAAAAGTATAAAATAATATTGAATTATATGGTATTTTGATTAAATCCCAATTTAAATTTATAATTGAAAAAATAAATATACAATAAAAAAAGTACTTTAATTTACTAAAATACTTTTTTCTGATTTATTAAATTTCAAAATCATATAATTATATACTATAGAAATATTATTATACATTTATGATATACTGTTTTTATATAGTAAATGAGCGTGGCTTTGAAAGAAGTGATTGTTCATCAAACTCTGTTTTAAGAATTGAACTACTAATTCCATTATCCAAAGAATTTGTAGGCTCACAATAGTTATTGAATGTTCCATAGTTATTTCTTGGTTTAGTAGTAGATCCAAAATTACTATCTACTTTTTTCTGCTCTTCAACAGCATCAAAAAAGATTTCTTTTTCTTCATCATTTTTAAAATTTCATTCTTCTTCATTACATAATTGTCCAATAATACTAGAAAATTCTTCAATACTTTCTAATTCACTAAAAACATCTACTAAACAATAATCATTAATAGAAGATTGACATGATGTTACTGATTGTTCAATATTACCATTATTTTGTTGATAACCAGTTCATCTTTTAATAGTATCTATAACAGTACTAAGTTTTGGAAGAAATGGTATTCCTTCTTTATTAACCATACAATTAAGTAAAGATGAAACTAGAGAAAGAGTTATACCACCCATAACTTTTGGAGCATCTGTTGACAGTTTTTTTCAAGTAAATTCTTGATTAGATATATAATTCTCAGTACCTCATGTTATAGCCATTGATATTGGTGTTATAAAAAATAATGGTAAAATATTTTTATAAAAAAAATTACTATTTTCATCACTATTTTGTTCACTATTAAGAAGTTGATTTTCTATATCATTAATATTGTTATTAAATAATCTTTTAACTTTTTCTCAACCTAATTTTATTACTTTTTCTATCCTAGAAATGATTGCACCATGAAAAGTCATATTTAACACATAACTAGTAAATTCAATAGTTGTCTGTCCAAGAATTTCCATTGAAATTCAATTATCTAAAATATTATTAGAAGCTCTATCCAAAATTACACCAGAATAACTTAAAAATAATAAGAAAGGAATAACTTTTATTCTTTCTTTTCCTACATTAATATTATTTTCATTGTTTTTTCATTTATCTATAACTCAATTTTCAATATTTTCGATTGAACCAAAAATAAAAGGTTCAATAGCTGTATCAAAACCAATAAGTATACCACTAAATATCAAACTATCCTTAATAGTTTGTCAATTTCATGGTGTTTTAGCAACAGTAGTACTAATTATCATTTGAGCAGTGATATTACCAGAAAGAGCAACAATAAAAGTAATATTTTTACCTAAAAGTTTAGTTATTTTTGATAAATATTTGTTTTCTCTAATAGCA
Organism: Spiroplasma endosymbiont of Nomada ruficornis; assembly: GCF_964030795.1. NCBI lineage: Bacteria > Bacillati > Mycoplasmatota > Mollicutes > Entomoplasmatales > Spiroplasmataceae > Spiroplasma > Spiroplasma endosymbiont of Nomada ruficornis. The sequence goes on from NZ_OZ034962.1 coordinate 1,017,497, forward strand.
GTTTCTTCAAAAATAGATATTGTACTACTATTAGATATGCTAGAAAAATCACCACTTGAAGCCAATAAACTTATTGCACTATCGTCAGACATTCTACGAATATTAAGATTTTGATTACCTGTAAATAAAGGAGACATTTTAAACACTTCTTTCATATATAATAATAATTTTCTTAAGTTGCTACTTTTTTAAAATAAAAAGTAGCATCCAGTAATATAATTATTACGTGAAACTACTTCTTTTAGTCGCATATATTATTTAACCTAAAAAGGTATGAAAAAATAATAGCATGTGTTTTATAACTTGTCTATATTTTTTTAATTTTTTTAATACAAAATTAGTTATAAAAGTAATTTTTATTATTAATTTTTATCTTTTCAAAAAGGAACTAAAAATTTATTAATTAACTATTAGTAGTAAAAATAAAAGTTAAACCTTCATATTTATTACCAAAAGCAATATCCTTTGAATTTTTACCCTCTAATCGAATTTTTATATAATCATAATATTTATCACCAAATTTTTTATTGCCAGTAATAGCAATAACATTATTATAGCCGCCAGCATTTAACAAATATGGTTTAAAATTATCAAAAGTTAACCAAGTAAAGGGTTTTTTTGGAATAAAATTTAATAATGGAACTAAAATATTACCAAGTAAAGGGTTTTTCACTTCTTCAGAAGGAATTCACTCTTGAAATAATTTTCAAAAATTTTTAGCTTTATCTGAATTATTTCTTAAATATTGTTCTTTTTGATTTTTTTCTTCCCTTTTAAAAGTAGCACCAGCAGTAACTAAGTCATTATAAAATCCACCACTGTCTTTTTTGTTAATTGATAAATATTGTGTTCCATTAACTAATGGTTCTAATTTTTCATTTATATAATCTTGTAATGGACTAAAATTAGCATCAAAACTACAATCTTTTACCGTAGAATTATTATAAACAGCTAAATGAATTTTAATATTAGTAGTACTAATTTTTTTTATTTCATCTTGACCCTTAGTAATTTCATAAGTAATATTACTAAAATCTTCTGGAGCAGTATTAAACAAGTTACTAATATTGTCTTCAATTAATTTTTTAAAATCAAAAACATGATTTTTATTTTCGGGTTTTAAAAAATTATTAAAATTGGGATAAGTATTATTAGCAATTAAATTTGCAGCATCTTCTAATAATTGCTGATAATCAACTGATGAATTGTGAAAAACATCACATGCACTAATATTAATACTAGTAATACTAGTAAATGCAAAAAACACTTATAATTTTTAATATTTTTTTCATAATAAACTTCCTTAGATAATCACTACTTTTTTAGTATTATCTTCAAATTTTTCTTTTTTGTATTAATAATTCTATTTTTAATTTGTGAAATTTCATCACGGTTTGTTATTTCATAAAATAAATGATAATAAATATATTTCAACTCACTAACTTTAATATTTTGTTTTTCAACAAATATTAGAAATTGATAAATTTCATGTAAAAGTTCAAATATTTTATTTTTTTCTTCATTAGTTAATACTTTTTGTTTTAATTCATTTCGAATAATTAATGGTGCTTCTTTAACAAATAGAAAATCACTAATGATATTTTTATAATCTCAATTATAAAATATTTTAAAATCATCAACTTTGGTTTTAACATTTTTAATATTATTTAAAATAGTTTTAACATCATTTTTAACTAAACTTTGAATGAAGACTGCTAATATTAATGCTAAAGAACTAGCGGGAATAAAGTACTTTAAAACTTGATCAATGTTAATAGTACCCTTAGTAAAATTTAAAATTGAATTTTTTACAATTAAATATAAAACTTCAAAACCTAAAATAATAAATAATGATCGTTTTTCTATATCTTTTCATCAAGGATTACCAAGAATCTGATTTTTTTCTTCTAATATTTTTTCTAAAATAATATAAATAATAAAATAACACAATCAATAAGTTAAAACAAATAATGTGGTAAAAACATGAGTAAAACAAAAAATATAAGTAATGTTTCTAGCAACATTTAATACTAATAAAGCTTTAAAAATAAAAAAATTATTTTCAAAATTTGAAATTACCTTATATTTATTTTCAATATATTTTTTCATTCAACATCTGATTTGAATAAATATTAAAGTATTACTTGCAATACAACTACTAAAAATAGCAATATATAAATAAGTTTTTAAAGTAATAATAGTTTCATCAGTAATACTAGCATTATTAAAAAAATCAAATGTTAAAATTTTATTAAAAATACTACTTTTAACTTCTCATAAAATTGCACAAATAATCAAACAAATTGTTAATAACATTCATAAAATTGTTTGCATCAAATATTTATTGTTAAATCATTTTCAGCTTGATTTTAATAATTGATAGTTATTCATAATTTTATCTACCTTATTTTTAAATTATTGTAAAGTAATTTATATAAATTATTATTATAATAATTGTAAGTTATTAACTCACATTTGTGCTTGCGTTAAATTTAAAATATCTTTACTAATCATTGCTAATAATTTATTAATAAACTTTTCAAGATTAGTAGTGGTGGGTAAAACCATCAATTTGCCTTTTCCATCATTATAAGGATTTTTTCCTAATTCATATTTTCAACTTAATGTTAATTGTTCATTTTCTATGTGAATAACTGGTAAATCCTTATTTCCTAAACTATAAGCAAATTCATTAAGTAAATTCATTACTTTTGGTTCTAAAATTAATCTTAATTTAATTTGATTATCACATTTTACTTCAAATAAATCTTCAAATAAATGTGATTCTAATTGAACTTTCTTTTTACTACGAAATTTTTTTGAAAATATATTACGTGGTGTTAATGTCATTGTAAAATTATTATTCCTAATAATAGTTGTATAATAAACAAAACGTGCATAATAACAAGTAATTTTTTCTGTTTCAATAACTTGAGCAGCACTATTATATCCAGAACTTGTCTCATACATAACTTTTTGGTTAATGATACTTCCATAGTTAAAATTTTGACCATTAATACTTCCTATCATTATTTGTTCGCAATAATTATAATAATTAGGTTGTTCATCTAAAGGTAAATTACCTTGTGGTTCAATTGTTCAATAATCACTAATAGTTGTTAAATTCATTTGTGAATTATTATCTTTAATAACTCATTGATAATAGTTAATAATTGGTAATTCTTCTATTAATTTTTCATGAATTTTAGTTTTTAATACAAAACTCTGCACTAATAAAAAGCATCCAACAATGAATCCAATAATACTAATAATGGTAAATGGTTTTTTAATAAATGATGATTTGTTAATACCAATACTAGCACCAATAGCAATTAGAGCAATAATGGTAGTAATAATTCATAAACTAATTCATAAACGATTATTTATTAATTTAATTAATCAATGATTACTACTATTATTATAGTCAGTATGAATATTATTAACAATCTCATTTACAACCTTTGGCGATAAATTATGTTTCATAATTATTCCATTCTTTTTTAATTCTTAATATAGCTTATAATTAATTTTGTTTTATAAAAAAATAGAAAAAGACTAACTATAGATGTAATAATCTATTTAGAAGTCTAAAAACCTACTATTATAAAACTAATTACATTATAACATATATATTATTAGTTTTTTTCTAAAAAATCATTAATTTCAGTAATATTAACAGGTGCATTTTGTGGAGGTTTACCTGCATTACCACCATGCATATATTTTGCAGGAACTGCTACCATAAAAACTTTAGGATCGATTCGAACTATTTTTGTTTTAAAAAAATTATATTCTAATAATGACATTGTTGTCATCATCATTTTATATTCATTACCTGAATACAAACCTTTCACATTTCAAACATTACCACCACGTAAATAATTATTTCGATAAATATCATTACGGATTTGCTCTAATTCATTAGAAATAATAAATACACTCATCAACATATATTTTGGATAAACTCTATTCATAACAAAAGCTGCTACATAAATATAAACAAGCGTTGACATAAAATAAGGCCTAACTAAAAAATTATCAACAAGACTAGTTTTCTGTAAAAAAGTTCCATCAAGAATTAAAACAATAACAACAATAATAATATTAGTATTTCTAATAATAGTAGCAATTGAATATTTACGTTTCATAGAAATATAAGTACTAATAAAATCCATACCACCACTAGATCCACCAGTTTTAAATAAAATACCAATACCAGCACCATAAATTAATCCACCTAAAGCAGCAAAAATAAAAGTACGTGGTAAAACTAAGTGCCAATAATCTGTAGTACCTTTTAATGGCTCATTACCTAAAACTTGAAAATTTTTAAGAGCATCAATTGCTGTTAACAAAAAGTTAATTCCATTTTGAAATAACAAATAAATTATAGTATAAAGAGTAAAACGAAATCCAACCTTGAATAATCCTCAAATAATGATAGGACCATTAATAAGAAAATATACTGGATAAAATCAAAATGCTTGCGTTGTTTCTTGTTCAGTAATACTGCCATTATAAGATAAGGCAATAAATTTAGCTATTAATTGTGCAAAAGCTGATAAACCATTAGTATATAAACCAGCACGATTAATAAAATAAAAAAAGGAAACAGTTGTTAAAAAAGCACCAATAAAAATTAATAATAAATTTTTGGAAGTTATTTTTCAATTAAAATTTTTTCATGAAGAATGGATCTCTTGTTTAACACCAATATTTTTAAAAGTAAAGGCATCAACAATTAACGGTGGCTCTTTATCTTTATTTTTTGCTTCTGAATTATTGGACATATTAAACTCCTTTTTAACTATTAAATTGAAGTATTGTTGGAACATAATTACTATCATCATAAGGCGAAGGTAAAGACATGTCAATTAATGAATCTTGAAAACTAATCACAAAATTAACTTTAAGTTCTAATTTATTAGGACCAGAGCTTGTAACTTTTTGACCATCCATTCCTTTGATATTAATATTAACAGAATTAACATAAGGATTATTATTTAATGCTAAACTTATTCCTTCTTGAACTAAAGTTTTAGTTTTTTGAGAAAAATCAGCATATGTTTTATCAATATCAGGTTTAGTTTCATCATCAACACTAATTGGTACTATTTGTTCTGATAATTTAGTAACATCACTAACACAACTATAAACTATGTAATCGCTTTGTGTATAAGAACATTTTATATTAAAAGTTTTTTTATGTATTGTTCAACTTTAAAACTTTTATCATTATTTACTACTCCAACTTGATAAGTAATATTAATACTAATTCTACCGGTTGAAGTATCAACATTTCAAGTTCTTGCTTTTGTTGATTCATCTATTTTACCATTATCAATCGTAAAATAATAACATTTAGTACCTACTTCTAATTGACTATCAAATCAAGTTGGTTCTTTAATATTTGCTTTATCTAAAATTAATTTGGCAAGTGATTGTGCAAGACTGCTTTCTAATGCTTTATTTTCAATAACTTGTTCTTTTTCAGGTCTTTGACCATCAATAGGAACACCCACTGGTTTTTTAATACCAACTTTTGATAAAGTTGATTCTCAACCATTATAATTACCATTACCATTAGTAATTGCTTTTAAAATACTATCTTGTTGTTGATCAGAACAAGCTAAAACTGGCGTTACTATTCCACTACCAAAAGCAATAGTACCCATTAATGTTAAAATTTTTTTCATAATTATAATCATTCCTTAATTTAAAAAATATCATATATAAATTGTAACTTATTTTTATTATTTTGCTATACACTATCTTCAAAATCTTTATAATTAATATTAGTTTATATTAAAGGAATTGATAATATGTTTAAAATTTTATATACACTAGTTACTATTTCACTAGCCGCTTTTACTAATTTAAGCCAAGTGAAAATAAATAATTATCATCATAAAGAAATAAAATCAGAAAATACTATCCTAAATGAACAAAGTTTAACCTTAGCTTTTGAAAGTGGCAATTTTTATAATTGAAATGAAAATGATTCAACTAATTCTGTTGCTGGTATTTTTACAAATTCACAAGCACAATCTTATTTATTAAATAAGGATGGCACATATAATAATTTAGACTTACAAATTAATAATTTTATTAGATTTGATGATAACTTAGGAATTGCTACTTTAAATAATTTTCATAAAAGTGATGATACTAATTTTATTAATAATTCATTTTTAATGACTAAAAATGGTATTAGTGATGATGCTACTGCCATTGAAACTCCAAATCATACTTTTACTAACTTTGGTAATAATATCGTTAGTACCGATATTGGTGCTGACTTAATTAATACAGACGGAAAAGTAACTAACTTAGTTACTCTCTATCACTATGGAAAAGGTAAAACTAGTTTTACTACTATAAATGATACTTTTGGTGTTTTTGTTGGTGGTGATCAAAATTCTTATATTCTAAAAGTTGATGGTAATATCAAGCCAATTAATATGAATGTTCCTAATCCAATACTATTAAATTCTTTTGTTGCCATTAATAATAATGGTGGCATTATTCGTGATGTTAATGGTCAATTATTTTATTTAACAATAGAAGATAATGGTAATGCTACAACAAAACCATTAATTATTAATAAGGAGCCACTGTTTAGTACTACTACTGTTTTTTTTAGCAAGACTGGTAACAATCAAGGAATTTTAAATGTAAATCTCAAAAATAGCTCCAAATTTTTTGGACAACCTTATCATTTAAGCATTACTGATAGTAATGATATTAAACTTACAAAAATTAATGAACATTATATGAATAATTTCATTTTACTTCATGATGGTTTAGGTATGTTTATTGATGAACAAGAAATTGGCTATTTTGTAAATGAATTAGGTGCTTTTACTAAAATTGGTTATTGTGCCAATTTCCAAAGAATAAATGATAATCTTGGTTTTATTAATAATAATACAAGTAAATTATTACTAAGTGATAGTAAAAATAACAATTGAAGTCGAATTAATACTATTAAATTTACTAAAACTAAAAATGAACAATTGACTAATTTTATTAATTCATATATTGATAAAGATAAACTTACTGCAGTTAATCGTACTAATAATTGAATTAGTAATAATAATCTAATTTTAAATGTAACTAATGATGAACTAAAAGATATTACTATTAATGATAATCAACCATTATTACCAAATATTAATAATAGTATTACAACTATTATTAATAGTAATTCTGAAATTAATATTAAATTTAAAGATGAAATAATAACTTACCATGTATTAATATATAATCAAAATATTTTGCCAACACTAGATAATAGTACTAATACTAATATTAAATATGTTGGAATAGTAAATAATAATTTATATGACATTAATAGCACTAATACTAATGACGGTTTTACAATTAATTTTAACTATGATAATACTATCCAATTTGTAAATATTATTACTATTGATAGTACTACTATGAATAAAATGAATTTATGAACATTAAAACCAAAAACTACTTTTAAATTAAATGCCAAAAGCAATAATAATGTATATTTACTACAAACTGTTAATTGAAATAATATTAGCAACTGACAATATTTTACTATTTATCATGGTAATAATTTACCTATTATTGAATTTTGAACTACTGATACTGGTATAAAATTATGAAATGCTGCTTTAAAACTTAATTATACTTCTAAGGAACTAGAAAATATGAATGCAACAGAAATTAATAATCTAAGAAATTTATCAGTTAATTGAACAATTAATGAAGCGCGTGTTAATACTTTAGGTTATATTATTTCTGGTTTTCTTAGTATTGGTTTCATTTTAACTATTATTGCTATTATTTATGATTGATACTTAAAACAACAATTTAAAAAAAAGAAATCTAACACAAAGACAAATGTGAATTAATACAAAATAACTGTTCTTTTATTTTTTTGGAATTAGGTTTATCATTTGCTAAATTGTAAAGGTAAGTGCAACTAAATTATTTTTCTATCCAAATATTCGATTGGTGAAAGATAATTTAGTATTTTTCTCGGTCTTTGATTTAAAGACAATATAAATTTATGAACTTCATTTTTATTAGTTTTTGAAAAAATAAATTTTTTAGGAAATTTTTCTCTAATTAAACCATTAGTATTTTCATTAGTACCTCTTTGTCAAGGTGAATATGGATTGGCAAAATAAATTTTTACATCTAAATTTTTTTCAAGTTGTTGTCAATTTGAAAATTCTTTGCCACGATCAAAAGTAATAGTTTTAACAATGTTTTTAGGAAGAATTGATAAATAATAACTGACATTTTTATTAATAACTTTAGTAGTTCTGTTTTTAACTAATATTGCTAAAGTAAATCGTGATACTCTTTCAACTAAAGTTATTAAACATGATTTGCTTTTACCTCGTGATGATACTATAGTATCTCCTTCTCAATGACCAAGTGTTATACGATCATTAACATTTATATCTCGTTCTTTAATTGATTTACCATTAAACTTGCAACGATTTTCTTTAGATTTTCGTTTTTTACCTTTTCTTCTTAAATTTTTACTAGTAACTTTATCAAGCATTCCAAAATAAATTCAAGTATAAATTGTTTTAAAACTAATAACTCACTCTTTATGAAAATTTTTAATTCTGCCATAAATTTGTTCAGGTTATCAACCTAATAGTAATTTTTGTTGTACATATTTTACTAAATTCTTATTTTTAAACTTATGAAAACTAATATGTGATTGTTTTCGATTTTCAGCTTTATTTTGTGCAATTAATGAAAAATAATGATTATTATCTTTATTTCTATTAATTTCTCGAATAATAGTACTAATACTTCGATTAAGATTTTTAGCTATTTCACTAATTTTAAATTTAAATTTCAATTGATTCTCAATATAAATCCTTTCATCTATGCCAAGATGTTTATAACTCATATAAAAACTCCTTACTTTTTTCTAAACTAAATTTAGCATTATGAAATTTTTATATGAGAATTTTTTGCAATTTTATTTACTTGCACTTACAAGTATAATTCAGCATTTAAATCTTTTTTTCATTATACTCTGATTTCATTTTTTTCCTACTTTCTTCAAGTTTCATTAATTCTAAATAAAATAAACCATTGTCATTTAAAAATGACAATGGTTTATTTTACACTAGTAATTAATTGATATAATTATAATATACTTATTAAATTAAATCTACTAAAATTTAATAATTTTTCTATACTAAGTATGGATTATACTTTGATTATCTTCCTTAACGCAATCATGAATTTTAACATCATAACTATTAAATAAATTTTCATAATCAACATTAAATGGCACTAGTAATTGGTTTTTACTAGAAAAACGAGTAATTAATAAGTGCAAATAATGATGATCATTATTGGCATTTAAAGTTTGTTCATAATAAGCGAACCGTTCTTTATACTTAAATTGAATTGCTAATACTTTAAAATTATGTGATAAATAATTACGAACATCTTTAATATACTCTAACTGTTCTAATAAAATTTTACTATCATTAAATTCTTTGATACCAAAATAATGAGCAATCTTAGCGATACTTTTATCATTTAAAGTTTGTAATAATTTCATTGTTCATTCAAATGACATAACTTCTATTAAACTGCGTATTGTTCGTGATTTTAAAACACCACTTCTATTATATTTATTATAACCAGCACGAATCAAACGTAAAGCTGTTTTCATTTGAGCTAGGTGTTCTGGATTAAGAAAAGTAGCATTATCTAAATTTTGAACATTATCATTAAAAAGTTGATGTAATAAAGCATTTTTTAAAGAATTTTCAATCATTAAAATATGTTTTAAATACAATAAACGTAAATCAATGTTTAATAATAATAAATCTTTAAGTTGATGTTGAGGATAATTACGCTTTAATAATTCTAAATATTTTTCTTCAACAATATTTTCTGCAAATCATTCTTCATTTAATAACATGTAATTCACTCCTTAAATAAACTAACCTCTAATTTTATAAATACCAACGCGAATAGAAGAATTTTCAGATTCTTTTGTTTCGCTTTTAATATCTACTTCTTTTTTTCTTCGTAACAACTCTTGTTCAATAAAGTCATCAACGTTCATATTGGTACTTTGATAAGTAGCAGTTCAATCAAATGTTTTATTAGTAAAGTTATTTTTAGGTTTATTACTATCTTTAAAAAATTCTTGTACTTCTTGATTCATAAATGCTTTTTGCTTACGTTTACGTGAAAATAAATTAGTAAAGAATTTCTTAAAATTAAAAATTGATCAAAACTGACGAAAATTAATAGTCATTGCTAAACCAAAAATTAAAATTGATGAATATAATAATGAATAACCGATAACTCGTAATACAAAACTATAATCTGTGAAATTATATGTTGGTGGATATTTATCAAAGAAATAAAGACATCCAAATAATGTTACTGCTAAAATTGGAATAATTAACACTAAAGTATTTTGAATAATAAAACGTAAATCACTATTATACGTCAAATGTTTTCAAACATAAACTCAGATTGAAATTAAACGATAAACTCAACCAATACAACTTGATAAAAGAATCATATATAAACTTAATGATAAATATTGATAACTTTGATGTTTTCAACCTAAATTTGATAGTATTCAACCCAAAATAACACCTAAAACAAGATTTATTATTGATTGAATATATGAACCTCAAATTGTTTCTTTGTGTTTTACAGTAGCATTTACAATAACTTTTCCTGGTTCGGTTGCCACTTGAATTGTATTTTTTAAAGATAAAAGTAAAATAAATCATGGTTGTGACAAAAATAAATTAATAAAAAGATTTTTTGAAGAATCAAAATTACCATCAGAATTATTAATATTTGTAATACTTAAAGCAGACACTAAATATTGAGTAATAATAAATTGATTAATAAATAAAAAACCAGCAATCATATAAGCATATAACTCAAATTTAGTATACACAGTTCATCTAATTCGTCCACTTTTGGCAATTCAATATCCAAAAACTTCGCGAAAAGAACTAATTAAAATTAAAGCAATTGAGCGCATTGTTGTGGCAATAATAATATAAATAGTGTAAATGGATGTTGTTGTCAGTGATAAAAATAAAGTAATTAAAATAATATCAATGTTAGAAATAATCATGTCAGGTAAACGATTCAGGGCTACTCATCATGATTGTTTTAGCATCCTTTTTTGTTGTGTTCATTTTTTATGTTGTAATCATGGATATTCAATTTTAATAACGATAAAAGTAACAAATGCTTTTAATACACCACAAACAAAATAAGCAAAAAAAGGAATATACATATCTATTGGTTTACCATCAGATTTTCTAATAACTAATAACGTCATTAGTAAAATATACATAATAATCTCTGAAAAAATAAAAATTAAACGATTTAAATAACCTTTTTGATCAGCTTGAATTAAATTTTGATAAGCACCACTAAAATAAAAAAAGATTAATTCACGTGATCCTAAAGAAATAATAATAAGTGCTACTTGTCAAAAAGGAATTTCCATATCTAAACCAATTTCTGGTAAATGAACACTAGCTAATCCTAAAATAAAACCAGCACTGACAAGAATAATTAAATATATTCTTCCTGAATGATGATAATTTTTTCTTGTCGTATTAATAATATCGTTGACGGTTTCATAATCATCATTTTGTAAAGGACGATATAAAGAAAAAATGGTAATTAAACCAAGTCCTCCTTCTGTCAAACTAAAGTAAGTCAAAAAAGAAATAATAACACGAATTAAACCATTAATTTTTTCACCGTATGCTAAACCAGTAACATAAAGAAAAGTTAACTGTAAAATAGAGATAACAATTGTCATGATAACACCAACAATTGTATTAAAAATACCTTTTTTAGTTGTCATTACTTCACCCAATCTATATAAATAAAATTAATTTTGTTTTTTACTTAAATATGTTAACAACCCAAAATTAAAAGTTCAATATTATTAATCACTATTAAAAATAAAAAAATAGCAAAAAAATAAAAATGTAATCTATATATTAGTATAGATTAATTTTATAATTTTTCTTTTTTAATCTGTTTAATGAAATCTGTTTTTAAATCTTTTATTATAAAATTTTGATCATTCAAATAAGTAAATGGTTCTTCTAAATCATTAAATGACAAATAATAAGCAAATAATGCAATTTTATTAGGAGTAACTATTGTTGACCCATACTTAGTGTCACCAACAATTGGTAAATTTAAAAATTGTAAAGTACTACGAATTTGATGTTTTCTACCAGTAACTAATTGACACTCAACTAAAGTAAAGTCTTTAGTATTAAATATTGGTGTAAAGATGGTGCTACAACTTTTACTTTGTTCACTTGGTTCAATTGAAAATTTCATCTTCATTGTTAACTCATCATGAGTAATATAACCAGAAATATTTAAATTTTTAGTTAATTGGCCAGAACAAATAGCCAAATATTTTTTAATAATTTAACCATTTTTGGTAGCATTATGAAGTGCGTTTTGTGTCATTTTATTTTTTGGATAAATAATTAAACCCTTAGTTAGTTTATCTAAACGATACTGATGACTAATATTAAATGTTTGCTCACGTTTCTTCTTCGGGTATTTTTGTTGTAAATAATATTTTACCATGTTATCTAAGCAAGAACCATATGGTTGATGGACAACAATATTATGATCTTTATTAAAAATTAAAAAATTATCATCTTCATAAAACAATTCAATTGGTGCTTCTTTAGTAATTTTTTCTGGTTTATAGTTAACAACTAAATTACTTTCATAAATGACTACTAAATCATTTTCTTGTAAGCGATATTTAAAATCAGTAGTAGTTTTATTATTAACTCTGATTTTTTTTGTTCTAAATAAACGATAAATTTTTGAGAGTGGTAGTGTTTTAAATACTTTTTTTAAATAATTAATTAAAGTTTGATCAGCATCATTGGCAGTAATTGTTAGGGTAGTCATAATTTCTCCTTTTAATTTTTATTAATAAAACCAGAAATAGTTGCAATTAGATTAGAAAAAGCATGTAAACCAATAGTATATGTAGTATTACCGCGTGTCATTATAAATAATAAGGGTAATATAATACTAAATCCTAAATAACCAACCATATTATTTCAATCACCACTATCCATAACATGCATTGATGGGAAATAAATTAACGAAGCAGCATATGCTAACCAACGATAACGAACAATGGTAAAAGTACCATGACGATATGATATTTCTTCATTAATTGGAGCAATAAAAATAGTACTAAGAACTAAAACAAAAATGCCATATGGACTATTCATTAATAAGTTTAAAACATCTTGATTTTTTGAAGTATTATTACTTGTTAACATATTAAATTCACTAAATTTAGGAATTATGTTGAAAATAATATTTAAAATAGTACCAATAACAGCAAAAATGGTAACTCAAGTTATTAAATCTAATTTTGCTTCTTTTAAAGTAGTAATAATTCTCTCACGTAATGATCTACAAAATATTAATACTAAAATTGATCCTAACATTTGAAATAACTGTTGAATTAAAAATGTAGTAGCAAGCGAAGTTACATCATCATCTTTACCACTAATAACTTTTGTTGCAATAAAAAATAAAAGAACAAATACTACACTAATAAAACCAAACACACTATGACTATAAGCAGCCCACCCACCTTTTTTAATCATAGTTTCTCAATCAATACCAAGTGAAACAACTAACCCAAAAATTGGCAATAAACTAAAAATAAAAAGACTAAGAAATGAACTTTGACTAGTATCTTTTACAGCATAAGTTTTGATTAAACTATAAAGAATTGGAATTATAATAAAAGATATAAGATAAATTATTGTTAGAGTTCAACTGGCTGTTTTGAAATTAAAGTTATTGGTGTCATCACAACTAAGTGATTTTGAAGTAAATTTATCAATAAATGACTGTTTTGGTTCATTTTTTTCTAAATTATTACTATTAATGTTATCAGTTTGGTTTACATTAATTCTACGTATGATATCATTTTTGTGAGAAACATTAATTTGATTAGATTTTTTATTAAACATGTATAAGTACTGCACGAAAACTTTCACCCTTTGTTAGTAAAATTAGTATTTAATATTAATTTTTAGTATAACATATAGTGAGAAATCTTGTAATATAATAAACTTGTAATTTTACATTAATTTATTATAATGTAATGCAATATTTATATGTGAAGAGTTTAAAAAGAAAAGGAGGATAGAAAAGAATGCCTAAATACAAGATTAATATTATCGATTTACCATATAATTATGATGCTTTAGAACCTTATATTTCACAAGAAACAATGAAACATCATTATGAAGAACTTCATAAGAAATATTTAACTTCTTTAAAATTAGTGATGGATAAACATCCGAAAGTTTTTTCTGATTATAATCTTGAAACTAAAGGGGAACTAAATCGTTTATTAAGTAATTATTGTAAATTAGAAGATATATGTGAGGATAAAGAAACTTGTAATGTAAAAAAATTACAAAGTAGCATTCGACAATTTGGTGGGGGAGTAATTAATCATAATCTTTTCTTTTCACTATTGGGGAAAAATAAAGGTTTTAATGAAAAATCAGCTATTGGTAAAGCAATAATTAATCGCTTTGAATCTTATGAAAAATTTGAAGCTGCTTTAACAAAAACTGCCATAGATATTTTTGGAAGTGGTTGAGCATGATTAGTAATTGACAATAATGGTACATTAATACTATGCAAAACTTTTAATCAAGACAATCCATGATTCTTGAATATGTATCCATTGATCGCTATTGATGTATGAGAACATGCACATTATCTACAATATAAAAACGAACAAGAGAAATACTTACAAGCATTATTAAAAGTTATCAATTGAGAACAAGTAAATAACAATTATCAAGAGTATTTAAATGAAAAAACTAAAAAATAAGTAAAAAAGAACTCAATTGAGTTCTTTTTTTATAATATTATTAATATTAATCTAATCTAAATTATTTTTTAGAAGAATTTTTCGAAGAAATAGCAGCAATTCTAGTTTTTTCAATTTCTGCTTTTTTTTCTATTTTAATTTTTTCAACATGCTTTTTAAAACCACATCGATTACAATTCAATTGAATATTTTTTGCTTCTAAAAATTCGGCAATTAAAATAACCCTACCACATCGATGACAAGCAAAAGCATTTTCTGGCTTTTGTGCTAAACGAACAGATGCATATGTATCTTTCATAACTTACTCCTAACTCATATAAAATTAAAGTAATTATTTTTAGTTTTAATACTATAATTAAAACTTATCAAAAGTTAATATTAAAAAATGTGTCTAGTTATATATAAAAAAAATTTAAGTTAAAATAAACTTAACAGGAGTTTAAAAACTAAATACTTAATTAGCCATTATTTTTTAATACTAATTTTATTATAATCATTTTTTTTAAAAAATGTATATTATTATTTATTTATTTTATTTACATTACTAAATTATACTTTTATAAAACAATATTACAATTAAAGTAATAATTCATTTATAATTAATTATGTCTTATTAACAAACCAATTAGGGGAGAAAGTAATATGAGTAACAAAAATAATGATATTAAAAATGAAATAATACAATTAAGAAACCAAATTAAACAATGAAATTATGAATATCATGTTTTAGATAAACCTACTGTTAGTGACGAACTTTATGATAGCGCCTATCATAGATTAATAAAATTAGAAGAACAATATCCCCAATTTAATAGTAATGATTCTCCAACTAAAACTGTTGGTAATAAACCACTTAATTCTTGAACAAAAATTTTTCACCAACAACCAATGCTAAGTTTGGGTAATGCCTTTAACTATGAAGATTTACTAAAATTTGATCAACAAATTAAAAAAACATTATCAGAAAATAACATTGAATATGTTTGTGAGCTAAAAATTGATGGTCTATCAATTTCTATAACTTATGAAAAAGGAAAAATAAAAACTGCTGCTACCAGAGGTGATGGTATTGCTGGTGAAGACATTACCAATAATATTTTGACAATTAAAACAATACCAAAAACAATACCAATTAATTCTAAATTAGAAGTAAGAGGAGAAATATATTTAAGTAAAGAAGAATTTAATCGCATTAATGAAAAACAACAACAACAAAACTTACCACTCTTTGCTAATCCTCGCAATGCTGCAGCCGGTACTATTCGCCAACTTGATATTAATATTGTTAATTCAAGAAAATTAGATGGTTTTCTTTACTATTATATTAATGCTACTAATGATAATATTAAAACCCATGAACAAGCATTATTTACCTTACAAAAATATGGTTTCAAAATTAATGAACAATGACAGTTATGCAAAAATATTGAAGAAGTATGAACTTATATTCAAAAATATGAAAAGTTAAGAAATACATTACCATATGAAATTGATGGTATTGTCATTAAAATTAATGATCTAACCAGTTATGATATGTTAGGAAGAACTAATAAGGCACCAAAATGAGCAATAGCTTATAAATTTCCTGCTGTTACTAGTGTTACTAAGCTTTTAGATGTATTTCCAACTGTTGGTAGAACAGGAAAAATAACCTATAATGCTAGATTACAACCAGTGATAATTGCTGGTACTACCGTTACTTTTGCCACACTTCATAATGGTGATTATATTATGAATCGTGATTTACGTATTAATGATTTAGTAAGTGTTAAAAAAGCGGGTGATATTATTCCAGAAGTAATTGCCCCAATTATTAGTAATCGTCAAATAAACAATATTATTTTTAAAAAAGCTATCCATTGTCCAGTGTGTAAAACAAAATTGGAACAAGTTCCGCCAGAAGTTGATCAATTTTGCATTAATAGTGATTGTCCATCACGAATTCTTAAATCATTAATGCACTTCTGTTCAAGAAATGCTATGGATATTATTGGTTTAAATGAAAAAATATTATTACGTTTTTTAGATTTAAAATGAATTAAAACTATTAGTGATATTTACAATTTAGTTAATTTACGAAAAGAAATACTATCATTACCACGTTTTGGTGAAAAATCTTTCACTAATCTTGCTAATTCAATTATTCTATCAAAACAAAATTCCTTAGAAAGACTTTTATTCGGTTTGGGAATTCGCCATGTTGGCCAAAAAACAGCAATTATTCTTGCAAAAAAATATTTAACTTTAAATAACTTAATGGAAGCAACCTTTGATGATCTAGCTAATACTAATGAAATTGGTCCAACAATTGCTACTAGTGTTATTGATTATTTCCTTAATCCTACTAATCAACAACTAATTACTAACTTGCAAAACTTTAAACTTAACTTTAATTATTTACAAACAAACCAATCACAAGTATTGAATGGTAAAACTTTTGTCTTAACAGGAACTTTAACTAAAAGTCGTAACGAATTCATTCAATTATTAAATAACTATGGTGCTAAAATTACCAATACTATTAGTAATAATACTTCTTATTTAATTGTTGGAGAAAATCCAGGAAATAAATTAGCACAAGCACGCAAACTTAATGTTAAAATTATTAATGAAGAGCAATTACAAAATTTATTGAAAGAGGTAGCAAAAAATGGATAAAATTGAAAAGAAAATGACAACAAAAATGCTACATGAATTTGCTAACGAACTTATGTTCAATTTAAGCGAAGAACAATGTGAAAATCTTTTACTAGAATTTAAAGCTATTGAAAAACAAATGGAAATTGTGACAAATATTAATACAAATGATATTGAACCTTTAAATTACCCATTTCCTATTATTAATAATTTATTACGTTCCGATAATGTTGGAACTCATTTAACATCTAAAACTGTTTTAAATATTGCTCCAGAAGTTGAAAATAATTACATTAGTATTAATCAGGTGATTAATCATGAAAATTAATTACCACCAACTTTCAATTCGTCAACTTCATGAATTATTAAAAACAAAAATACTTACTCCAGATCAATTAACTAAATTAGTATACAAACGATTAGAACAATTCAAAAAATTAAATGCTGTTGTTACTTCACTGGAACAAAATGCCATTAAACAAACAAAATCAATTACTGAACAAGAAATTAATGATAATTTATTAGCAGCAATTCCATTTGTAATGAAAGATAATATTGCTACTATTAATTTCTTAACAACAGGTTCATCAAAAATTCTTGCTAATTTTATTCCTAATTATGACAGTACTGTTAATATGTTATTAACAAATAATAAAGCCATTAATATAGCTAAAACTGCTCTTGATGAACTAGGAATGGGTGGAGATGGTTTATATGCAGCTACTGGTCATGTCTTAAACCCTTGGAATTTAAAACATATCACTGGTGGTAGTTCTAGTGGCAGTGCAGCTTTAGTCGCTGCTGGAATTGTACCATTTGCTTTAGGAACAGATACTGGTGATTCAATACGTAAACCTGCCGCTTATTGTGGTATTGTTGGTTTTAAACCAACATATGGTTTAATTTCAAGAAATGGTGTTTTTCCTTATGCTCCAAGTTTAGACACAGTTGGTATATTTACTAATCATGTCGAAGATATTGCCATTGTCTTGGATAGTATTGCTTTATTTGATGAACAAGACTTTACTAGTGTTCAAAGTAAAGAAAAAGATTATACTCAAAACTTAAATCAAAATATAGAAGGTAAAAATATTGCTATTTTAAATTATAATGATTATCAGTGAAATGATATAGTTAAATCTAGTTTTGATGAAGCAATAAAGCATTTAACTGATGGTGGTGCAAAAGTTCAACAAATTGAATTTAATAAAGAATTATTACAATCTTTATTACCAGTTTATATGATTATTTCTTTTGCTGAAGCAACTAGTTGCCACGCAAATCTAACTGGTATTAATTTTGGTGTTCGTAAAAATGGTAAAAATTATCAAGAAGTTATGACAAATTCACGAACATTTGGTTTCGGTGATATGGTAAAACGCAGATACATTATTGGTGCATATGCTTTATCTGAAAATCATCAAGCAGAATTATTTAACAAAGCTAAAAAAGTAAGAAGATTAATTGTTGAACATTTAAATACTATCTTTAAAAAATATGATGCTTTCATTATTATGCCAAATATTAATCCAGCTCCAAAAATTAAAGATGTATTAGAACAAAAAAAAGTTATTAAAAGTGAACATGATTATTTAGAAGACTTACTACTACTTTCTAATTTAAATGGTGGACCAAGCATTAATATTCCATTAACTACTGTTAATGGTTTACCGATTGGTTTTAATATTAATGGTGCACCTTTCAATGATCAAGTTATATTGAATATTGCTTCATTTTTAAGTAAAAAAATTAATTTTAATAATAAACTACTAGGTGATGATCATGAATAATAAATATGATGTTGTAATGGGTATTGAAATCCACTGTGAATTAAAAACTAAAACTAAATGTTTTTCCAACGCCGCCAATACTTTTGGTCAAAAACCAAATACTCAAATTAATGCCATTGATTGCGGATATCCAGGAACATTACCAACAGTTAATCAAGCTGTTATTATAATGGCAATTCAAACATGTACTGCTTTAAAAATGAATATTGATCCACTCTTACGTTTTGATCGAAAAAGTTATTTTTATCCCGATTTACCTAAAGGTTATCAAATCACACAATTTTTTCATCCAATTGGCACAAATGGTGAATTACCAATAGTTGTAAATAATGAAGAATTTATTGTTAGTTTTGAACGCTTACATATTGAAGAAGATACAGCAAAACAAATTCATAATAATAAAAAAACATTATTAGACTATAATCGAGCGGGAATTCCCTTATTGGAAATTGTTACTAAGCCAATTTTTAACACAAGTGAACAAGTAGTAGCATATATTAATACTCTACGTCAATTATTAATTCATTTACAAGTTAGTGATGCTAAAATGAATGAAGGCTCATTACGATGTGATATTAATATATCGGTAAAACCACATGGTAGTGATATTTTAGGTACCAAAGTTGAAATTAAAAACTTAAATTCTACACATAATATTACTTTAGCAATAAATGATGAAATTAATCGTCAAACTAATATTTTAAATAAAAAACAAAAAATTAATCTTGAAACTAGAAGATTTGATGAAAAAACTAATAAAACCGTTAGCATGCGTAGCAAAGAAAATAAAATTGATTATAAATATTTTCCTGAACCAAATATTTTTCCAATTCAACTAGATGAAAAATGAATCAAAATGATTGCTAAAAATCTTCCTGAATTGCCTAAAGAAATAATGGAAAGATTAAAAAAACAATATAATCTACCAACAAAAGATATTAATTTATTAATTGACAAAGTAGAAATATTAACTATTTTTGAACAAACAGTTGCCATTAATAATTTAGCATTACCTACCTTTAATTATTTAGTAGGTCCTGTGCAAGCTTATTGTAATACTAATAACACTACTATTAAAAACAGCGAACTTACTGCTAATAATCTATCACAATTAGTTAGTCTGGTTTATGAGCAAAAAATTAATGATAAACAAAGTAAACAGTTATTAAATGCAATTATGATTAATAGTGAAAAAAGCCCTACCGATCTTATTAGAACATTAGGTATTACTTTAGTAAGTGATAGTAATGATTTAGAAAAAATATTAATCACAATTTTAAAAGCAAATGAAAACATGATTACTATTTATAAAGTCAATCCAGAAAAAGCAATGAAATTTTTTATGGGTCAATTAATGAAACTAACTAAAGGACAAGCAAATCCACAAGTTTCTAAAGAAATATTAAAAAAATTGATTGAAAACTATAATTAGTTTCAATCAATTTTTAATTAAGAATTTTTATATTATACTTTGAATATTTTTATTATCAATTTTATATACTAATATTTTATTTAAAATCTACATTTTCAATTAAATTTCCTTAAATTACTAAATCATCATTTGTCTTATTAACAATTAATGAATATTTTAATAAAATATTTATTTTTATTCTTTTAAGTAACTTTCTTAATTTTAATTAAAATTACTTGTTGGTCTTAAAAATTGTAATGACATTGTTAAATTATTAACTAATGTTTTATTTGTCAATTCTGGTTTATTTAATTGGATAGTTATTGTTTGATTATTAATATTTCTTTGATTCAAATTTGATTCATTATTTTTTTGTTGTAATGTTTGCATTTGAACATGTAATTCATATTGCTGAATTTCTAAATTAGTAATTTGTTTTTCTAAAGATGCTATTTTAAAATTTGCTTTTTTTGGTATTTCTAAAAGAACTTTAAAATTAGTAAGTTTATTATTTTGATAATCAGCTTTTAATTCTTTGGACGTATTGCAACCTTAGTTAGATTTAATAAGAACTTAAATGAGAGATAAAACTCTCATTTATTAATTGTTAAACAATTATAATTAATTATTTTATTAAACCAGCACTTTATTAAAGTAATTAATTATTACATAACTAAATAAAAAATTATGTAGGCTATTGTGCTGGAATATTCCAATAGTAATTTTTAGTGTGTTCTATTTAAGAAAAGAGAAAGAAAAAGTTTTTTCTCCCCCACACCCCCTCTTTTTCAAAAAGAAAGAGAAAAGAATTTTCTCTTTTAAGACTTCTTTTAAATAAGACTTAAATTAAAGAAAGGAATATATTTTATGTTTAAAGAAAATATTAAAAAAGATTTATCAAAAGAAGAAATTACTAATTTACTTTTAGATTTTGATAAAGATAATATTTTTCAACAAAATTTAGAAGAAAAAGAAATACAAGAATTATTAGAAAAAACTAAAACTAATTTTACTTCTATTTTTTTACCAAAAATAGCAATTATTAATGAAACTAGTAAAGCCAGTTTTATTAAATTATTAAATGAAAATAATTCTAATGTTATTGGTGTATGAATTGATAAAAGATTTATTCATAGAAGTAAAGAAAAAAATGAAATAAGAATAAGTATTAAAAGAAGTTTTGATTTTACTATTTATGAATATGATTTAAAAAATAAAAATAATAAAAAATTAGAAAGTATTAAAGGTTATAAATTACTTTTAAAATTAAAAAAATTAAAAGCAAGTTTACCAATTGAAAATAATTTTTGAGAAAAATTACAAGAAAAAAATAATTTTATTAAGAAAGGAATTGAAACTAATGCTTAATTCTCAAAGTCCAAAAGTAGTAAAAGAAAATTATCAATATAGAAAATCTTATTTAAATATTCCAGTAACTCATAGTTGTGATATATGTAATAAAAATTCATCATATGCAAATAGAACTTGTAATAAATGTTTTTATAAATTAATGGGTGAAAATAATGAAATGTAATATACATAATGAAAAATATATATGAATTAGTGAAATAGATAATAGTTATTATTTTAATAAATGTATAAATGACATGATTGAAGAAGATATGTATTTAACAAGTGATAATTGAGATTACTTAGAAGAACATTATATTAATGAATTACAATTAGAAAATTTTAAAGGAGTATAAATATGAATAGATTAGAATTACAAAATGCAATGAAATTAATAGAAAAATTTGAAGAATTACAAGAAGAATTTAATAGTAAATATGAAGATTTTGAAGTTGAAATTGATAATGATGGGGATTTAAAAATTAGTAATGATTATTTTATATATGAAGATGTAAACAAATTAGAACAAGTAATTATTGATTATAAAAGAATTATTAAAAGTTAAAAAGAAAGTAGTGAATAAATATGGTAGCATTTCCAAAAAAGAAACCAGAAGATTTAATAACTAAACAAATTATTATTAGACTTACTAAAAGTGACCATTATGAATTAAAAAAACTTTGTGTAAAAAAAGAAATTACTATTAATAATTTTGTAAGAAATTTAATTAAAAATGCAATAAATAGAAAGAGTGATTATAATGAATAATTTATATAAAAAAATACTTAAATTACAATTAGAAATTGGTAGTACACCTAAAAATGGTTTTAATACTCATGGTAATTATAAATATTGATTATTAAGTGATATTTTTAATAAATTTAAATTATTATGTAAAGAATTTAATATTGTTATTACACATGAAGATATATTAACAACAGATAGAAAAATAAATTATTTAGATACTAAAGAAGTAGAAATAACTTATTTTAAAAGATATACAATTATAGATTTAGATAATGATAAAGAAAGTAAATATTTTGATATACTTGCTTGTGCGCTGAATTATACTGGTAAGTGCAAGTAAATAAAATTGCAAAAAATTCTCATATAAAAATTTCATAATGCTAAATTTAGTTTAGAAAAAAGTAAGAGTTTTTATATGAGTTATAAACATCTTGGCATAGATGAAAGGATTTATATTGAGAATCAATTGAAATT
Source organism: Spiroplasma endosymbiont of Nomada ruficornis (assembly GCF_964030795.1). Lineage (NCBI taxonomy): Bacteria > Bacillati > Mycoplasmatota > Mollicutes > Entomoplasmatales > Spiroplasmataceae > Spiroplasma > Spiroplasma endosymbiont of Nomada ruficornis. Next base: position 1,040,835 of record NZ_OZ034962.1, read on the forward strand.
TAAATTTAAAATTAGTGAAATAGCTAAAAATCTTAATCGAAGTATTAGTACTATTATTCGAGAAATTAATAGAAATAAAGATAATAATCATTATTTTTCATTAATTGCGCAAAATAAAGCTGAAAATCGAAAACAATCACATATTAGTTTTCATAAGTTTAAAAATAAGAATTTAGTAAAATATGTACAACAAAAATTACTATTAGGTTGATCACCTGAACAAATTTATGGCAGAATTAAAAATTTTCATAAAGAGTGAGTTATTAGTTTTAAAACAATTTATACTGGAATTTATTTTGGAATGCTTGATAAAGTTATTAGTAAAAATTTAAGAAGAAAAGGTAAAAAACGAAAATCTAAAGAAAATCGTGGCAAGTTTAATGGTAAATCAATTAAAGAACGAGATATAAATGTTAATGATCGTATAACACTTGGTCATTGAGAAGGAGATACTATAGTATCATCACGAGGTAAAAGCAAATCATGTTTAATAACTTTAGTTGAAAGAGTATCACGATTTACTTTAGCAATATTAGTTAAAAACAGAACTACTAAAGTTATTAATAAAAATGTCAGTTATTATTTATCAATTCTTCCTAAAAACATTGTTAAAACTATTACTTTTGATCGTGGCAAAGAATTTTCAAATTGACAACAACTTGAAAAAAATTTAGATGTAAAAATTTATTTTGCCAATCCATATTCACCTTGACAAAGAGGTACTAATGAAAATACTAATGGTTTAATTAGAGAAAAATTTCCTAAAAAATTTATTTTTTCAAAAACGAATAAAAATGAAGTTCATAAATTTATATTGTCTTTAAATCAAAGACCGAGAAAAATACTAAATTATCTTTCACCAATCGAATATTTGGATAGAAAAATAATTTAGTTGCACTTACCTTTACAATTTAGCATACAAGAATGTATTTTTTTACAAGGTATTAAAGATTATTGTATTGCTAAATCACAAGTAATTCCTATTAATATGTTAGAAATGACAGAAGATACAGCAAAATCAGCATTTTATCAAATTGGAGATAAAATGAATGAATTATTAGGAAATATAACTGAAACTGAAATTGGTACAAATGTAAGTGATTTTATTGGTACATTAGGATTTACTCCAATGTTACAATTAACAAAAGCATATTTAAGATTAAATTATGGTCAAATTGCAGCAGATACTGTAGCAAGTGGTCAATTATATAAACAATCAGTATTTGGTATGTTTTTATATAAACATATGTTTTTAAATAAAGATATGGTTAAAGATACTAAAACTGGTTTACATTTAGAAAAAACATTTGATTTAAAAAAAGTATTAGGAGTTTTTGTACATAGAAATGCATTTGCACAACCTAATAGTTTTCAAAAAATTGTTAATTTAATTGATAATAATACATTAAATCAAAAAACATTAGGTAAAGCACTTTATGGTATAACAACAGCAATTCGTGGTTGATTATCATTTATTATTATGGAAAAAATGCCAACTGCTGATGAAATTAAAGAAGCACAAAAACGTTGTTGAACTAATTTAATTAAATTAACTCCAGCAGAAAGAGAAAAATCACCAGTAACATTTAAAATTGCTGATTTTGATGATTTTAGAATTAGTTTAAATGATTTAATTTATTTTAAAAATTTAGGAAAAATAACTATGGCTGGAACTACTCCTACTAATGATGAATTAGAAACTGCAATAATAAATGCTGGTAATAATGGTTATGAAAAAGGTAAAGCAACATTTAGTAATATTACATCAACAAGTGCTACTATGACTGGTAATGATAAAGATTATATTGAAGAAATAGAATTAAAATTTTCTAAAAAATAATTATGGAATATATTTATAAATATTTTGATGAAAAAGCACGTATTACTATTTATTCACCAAAGCCAGAAGATTTAACTACAAGTAATGATATTAGAGCAATTTTATTAGATGAATATCCTAAATTAAGAAATGATTATTTTATACTAAGTGATGTACATGATACTTATGCTATATGTGTTGGTAATAATATAAATTGTCAAGGAACAGTTAGAATTCAAATTAAAAAAACTAATCAATTATTAAAAGGAGAAAATAAAAATGCCAATTTCTGAGAATATACAATCAAATAATTATACTTTATTAAAGATAATTCGTTCTTCAATTAGTCCATTATCAGCAATGATAGGTATAAGTTCATATTATGGTCAAGTAATAGGTAATCCAATATTAGGTTCAATTAATAGTTTATTATTTGGTAAAATTAGGTTTAGATATTTGAAATTTAAATCAAAGACCAAATACTAATACTAAATTAATTAATAGTAGTAAAAAAATATTATTAGGTTTAGGAACAATAGGATTAGCAAATTATGCTAAATTTACTAATACAAATATTAATCCAAATCCAACTCCTAATCCATTTCCAAATACAACACCAATTAATCCTTTTCCAGATGATTTATTATTTAGTAATAATAGCACTGATAATCATTTAATGGATTGAGATACTTATATCTCTTTAAATTCATATGGTATTGCCAATTTACTTGCTGTTATTACTGAATTAATACCTAGCAAGTTTGAAAATATACGTAAAATAGCAAATATGGCAACTGGTGGATGTTTAATATCAAGTGGTGTTGCTATGGGTATTAATAATGATTTTAATAATACTTATGCAGTTCCTACAATAGTTGCTGGTGCAAGTGAAATTATACATAATTTACTACCAATGGAAACAACTAATCATATTGAAGAAATGCAAGAAACATCATTTAATAATGAAAATGCAAGATTAATTAATGATAATAGATTTACTATTAATAGTGAAACAAGTAGTCAATATGGAACTAATATGAGTGATGTAATTTTAGATAATGCTTCATTAACTTGAGATTATAATCATTTGAGTTTATAATGTTACCTTTAATTATTGAATGAATATATTATGCTTTAGCAACTAATGATATTAAATTAGCATTAATAAATGCTTTAAAAACTTATTATAAAAATCAATCATTAAAAGCAGTATTTGATAACGAAAATATTAGTGAAAAAGAAATACATAAACCATATAGTGTTTTTAATCCAAATATACTTAAAAAATTAACAAGTATATTAAAACCAAGTGAATTATCTATATTACAAAATGAAATTAATAAATTTAAAAATCCAATAAATAGTTTTAAAAATTCTATTATGCCAACAGAAATTAGAACTGTTAAAAATTATGTAAATAAATTTGATAATTTATTTAAAGAAAATGAAGAAGAAATACCAGAAAATGCATGAGAAGTATTATCAAGTTCATGATTTAAAAAAGGAAGATTTATTTTTGATAATAAAAATTTAAAAATTGGAACTTTAACAACATTATTTCAAAGTGATAATGATAAAAGACAAATATGATATGGTCCATATACTTATCCAACATTTCCACAAGAAATATGAATATTAATGACACAAGCAAAAGGTAAAAATGGTTCTGGTGCTGGAACAATATTTTGAAAATTTTGAAATAGAAAATGATTACCAAGTCAATTAAGAAAATATGTTAAAAGTGAATTAGCAAAAAAAGGTAAATATTATGGTTCACAAGATACTAGTGTTATTTATCCTAATAATATTAATGTACAAAAAACTATACATTTTATTAATAGATTAGAAAAAGGTTTTTTTAAATTAAAAGAATATAAAACTTTATCTAAAAATGAAATTGGAAGTAATAAATGAAGATATGAAAGAAAACAATTATTAAAAAATTCTTTACATACAAGAAAATATATAAAAATTAAAAGAAATTCTAATTTTTATAAAACATGAAAGTAGGTGGTAATTATTATTGAATTAGATAAACCAATTAAACCAATTGGTATATGAAATACTATTAATCCATTAAGTAAAGATAATAAAGAATATAAAAGATTAAATAAGATTTGATTTAATAAAAATAGTACTCATATTGATAAAATTGCTAAATTGTAAAGGTAAGTGCAACTAAATTATTTTTCTATCCAAATATTCGATTGGTGAAAGATAATTTAGTATTTTTCTCGGTCTTTGATTTAAAGACAATATAAATTTATGAACTTCATTTTTATTCGTTTTTGAAAAAATAAATTTTTTAGGAAATTTTTCTCTAATTAAACCATTAGTATTTTCATTAGTACCTCTTTGTCAAGGTGAATATGGATTGGCAAAATAAATTTTTACATCTCAATTTTTTTCAAGTTGTTGTCAATTTGAAAATTCTTTGCCACGATCAAAAGTAATAGTTTTAACAATGTTTTTAGGAAGAATTGATAAATAATAACTGACATTTTTATTAATAACTTTAGTAGTTCTGTTTTTAACTAATATTGCTAAAGTAAATCGTGATACTCTTTCAACTAAAGTTATTAAACATGATTTGCTTTTACCTCGTGATGATACTATAGTATCTCCTTCTCAATGACCAAGTGTTATACGATCATTAACATTTATATCTCGTTCTTTAATTGATTTACCATTAAACTTGCCACGATTTTCTTTAGATTTTCGTTTTTTACCTTTTCTTCTTAAATTTTTACTAGTAACTTTATCAAGCATTCCAAAATAAATTCAAGTATAAATTGTTTTAAAACTAATAACTCACTCTTTATGAAAATTTTTAATTCTGCCATAAATTTGTTCAGGTGATCAACCTAATAGTAATTTTTGTTGTACATATTTTACTAAATTCTTATTTTTAAACTTATGAAAACTAATATGTGATTGTTTTCGATTTTCAGCTTTATTTTGTGCAATTAATGAAAAATAATGATTATTATCTTTATTTCTATTAATTTCTCGAATAATAGTACTAATACTTCGATTAAGATTTTTAGCTATTTCACTAATTTTAAATTTAAATTTCAATTGATTCTCAATATAAATCCTTTCATCTATGCCAAGATGTTTATAACTCATATAAAAACTCCTTACTTTTTTCTAAACTAAATTTAGCATTATGAAATTTTTATATGAGAATTTTTTGCAATTTTATTTACTTGCACTTACAAGTATAATTCAGCATATTTAAAGATAAAACACATTATAGAATATATATAAGTTATGGTGATTATACAACTAAAGAAAATAATAAAAATTATAGTTGACAAATAATTAATTTTTATTATCAATTAGATACAAGCGTTGTAAAAAGTAGTTTATGAATAGCAAATAATAACAATAACCAACAAACTGAAATTAATATTTATAACAATAGAATAATGTGGGGTATGGGTAGAGATTATATTTTTAAAAAATTAGAAGAATTACAGGAATAATATTATGAATAAAGAATTTACTTATTTACATGAAATTAGTTATTGATTATTAAATAAAAGTGATTTTACTTATAGTGAATATCATTTAAGTGGTAGTAGATATTCAAGTAAAACATATAGTATTGCAGAAGAATTAGCAATATTAATAGCAATTTCAATTAAAGTTAATAAATCAATTGCTATATATTGTTTTCGTAAATTAAATAAAGATATTAATGAATTAACAAAAGAAATTGATGAAGCATTAATTAATATTGGTTTTGATTATAAAGCTTTTACTTTAAAATATCCAAATAAACAAGCAGATTTTCGTTTTAAAGTTAGTAAATCATTTATTAGAGTAATGGGTGTATATTCAAATTCAAATGATAGAATACCTTTAAAAGGGCTTTCTAGAAGTGAAATAAAAGGTTTTGATTTAGCAATTGAATGATGTGAAGAAGCAAATGAATTTAGTCAAGCAGAATTTCAAGCAATAACATTTGCATTAGGTAATGCTAAAAAAACTATTAAAATTAGAAGTTGTAATCCAGATAATATTTATCAATATTTTATTACTTATATGAATGAACGTGTACCTTTTAATTTAGAAATTATGAAATGTAATAATGAACAAATAAAATCAATATAAGAAAATCAAATGTTTAAATTATTTCATTATTCAAATTGAAAATTAAATGAACATAATTTAAAACAAGATAAAATTAATGATTTAGAAGAATTAAAAGAATTAGATCCAATTAAAGCACAAAGTTGATATTATGGAGTACCTAGTGTTTTACAAGGTGCTATATTTGCAAGATATTTAGATAAAATATCAACTAAATTAGATTTTCAAGTTTCTAAAATAACTGGTGGTTTAGATATTGGTATGGCAACAAGTAGTAGTGGTCATCCAACTGCTGCTTCATTATGATTTATTGGTGAAAATAATAATGGAAGAAGAGCAAATAAAGTAAGTGAATTTTATCATAGTAATGCTAATATTAATGGTCAACCAGCAATGCATTTTAAAAATACTTATGAATTAGCAAATAGTATTATTGATTATTATTTAATTGAAGCACAAAAATATTTTGCTATGTTTAAAGGTTTTACTTGTTATGTTGATTATGGTAATGGTGGTCAAGCATTTATTGATGTTTTAAATGTAGAAAAAAATAAAAGAAATATGAATTGATTAAATTTTGAACCAGTAGATAAATCAGTAATGTATTTAAAAGATAGAATTGATTTTACTACTACTGGATTAATTAAAAATATATTAAGTTATGATTGAAATAATTGTCCAGAAACTAAAAGACAATATAGTTTAATTCAATGATTATCTAAATCTAAAATAGAAAATTCAAATAATGAACCTAAAATGTTAGATTTATATGATGATACTTGAGATAGTGATTGTTATGCATTAATGAATGATATGAAATGATTAATTGAACAAATAAATAATGAATTATTAATTAATAAAACTAAATTTGAATTTGGTAAACAATATAGTTTTATTAATAATAAGGAGTGATAATATGAATTATAGTCCAACAGAATATTTTAGTATACATGAAGATATTTGAGAATTAGATATACCTAGAATTATTGCAAATAAAAGTACAATGTTATGATTAGGTAAAGGTTTATTATTTAAAAGTGAAAATAAAGAATTATTAAATTTTTTAAATAAATTAAAAGATAAAGATAAATGAAATGAAAAATTATATCAATTTGGTATTCAAAATTCATTATTAGGTAAATGTTTTTTAATATGAATGTTAACTAAAAATGGTGAATTAAGTTTAATTTTACCAAGTCCAAGTTTTATGTCACGTGTTGCTAAATTTAATGAACAAGAACAATCAGCAGAATTATTTTTTATGAATGAACAAAGTGATAATGGTAGTTTAACATGAGTAACAATAGAAAATTAAAAAGTAAAAGTTGAAATATTTAATGGTAATAAAGAAATTTTATTAGGTAGTACAAAATCAAAAATTAAACCAGAAAGTCAATTACAAAAACAATATGAATTAAAAAATCCATTTGGTTATTTACCAATTGTAGAAATTACAAATTTACCACAAATTCATTTTTATGGTAATAGTACACAAATGAATGCATATCCAGATTGTGCACCAGTATGAAATTTAATATGAGATTTACAACATATTATTAAACAAAAAAGGGGAGCGTACCGAAGATGTCGATAAATAAAAATTTTTAAAAATAACTCCTTTCTTTTTTAAACTATTAAATTAAAAAATAAATGACAAAAGACGAGAATAAAATTCTTGTCTTTTTTTGTAATTGTAAAATTTTAAAATTTTTAATAACCGTCTTTAGCACTATTATCAACACGTGTTAGGGAACTAAAAAAGTGAACTACAACATAGTTGTTAAAAATAGTAGCTAGCATGTGGACTTGCATGGATAAATAAAAAGTGGAGTGATACCTAATAAAATATACTAACCAGAAATGGTAATTCTTGGGGTGGGAGCGAATTGGAAACTAGTATATATAGACCCGGAGTGGGGACCAACTATTATTCTTTATTTAACCAACCTTGCCACTACCAAGTGAGCAAGTGTTGGTTTTATTTTTTATTTTTTTTTGAAAAATTTTTGGGCGAGAAAATAAATTTCAAACTTGTAAAAAAAATTGAGCGGGACCGGTTCAATTAAAATATTAATTTGCTAAACGCAAATTAAATAAATATTGAATCGAATGCCTCAATGTTTTTTAAAATTTCACAATTTATTTTTGAGCCCAGAATTGCTGGAATGAATAAAACAAATAGTAGTATTATTAATAATCTAAGAATAAAAATATATGTTCTTTATGCTAGAAGCAACAGAACATATTAGGAAAGGATTATTATGCAAATAGAATTTAAAAAAGAACAAATTGTTAAAGATAAACCACCATCTATTCTTATTGATTATGTTGAATATAAATTATCTCTTCCAAAATGAATGATTAAAAATAATTCTTTTATTGTTGATAACAGTTGCACATATTGAGTTTTTAATTTAGAAAATATTAAAAAAGAATTAAGTGGTAATGAATTAATAAAGTTATTAGAACCATATATTAAAGACCAAAAAATAACTGTTAATAAACCAACTGCTCCAAAATAATATTATCTTAATGATATAAAACTTGAACAATTAACATTTTATGAACAGCATAATAGTTGATTTATGGGTGAAATAACAGATAACAAAACTAAAATTACTAATCCTTGTTTTAAATATAACATTACGTGAGAAGAAAACAGAAAAGGTTTTAAAATAAATAATCCATATAAACATGATGATTTACCAATTAATTATATAGTTACTTCTTATAAGGAAATTTCAACTCATAATGAAAAAGTATTTTTGTTGAACATGTAAACAAAATAAATTAGATTATTTATTCTTTAATACTAATGATATAAAAACAAGAAAATATTTTTTAAGAGATAAAAATAGTAAAGCAATTTGTTATGACTGTATTTTAAATATTAGGTTAAGTAGGAGGTATAAATATGAATAAAGAAAAAATACTTGAATATCTTAAAGATGAATGAGAATGAAATAAAGAAATGAGAGACGATGAAAAAGTAACTAAACTTTGAAAAAGTTGTTTTAATGGAAGATTAAATCTTATATCTCAATTAAATCAAAAAATTAAAAATGGTGAATTTGATTAATAATGCAATATGACTTAATTATTGGGATTGACCCCGCTGGTATTGGTAATAATGGAATTGTTATATATTCAAATGAAACAAATAGGATTATTTATACAGAAACATTCAACACAACACATGTTTTTGAAAGTAAAAATCGTTATAAAAGAATATTATCAATAATCAAAGAACAATTTTTTGAAAACAAAATATTAGTTATTGTAGAAAATTTCTTTTTAAGTTCAAAACAATTATTAACTAATCCATTAGCAACTCCTAAAATTATTGGTTCATTAATGGTATTAGTACAAGATGTTTTCAACTGAGATTATCTAGAAAACCAACCAAAAAATAAAAATAAAATAACAAATTATAAAGGAAATATAAAATTAACAAAACATGAACAAGATGCATATAAACACATTCAATACTATTTAAGGAATTATAAAAATGAAAGATAAAGCCAATTATGTCAAATTAACAGTAAAACTAAGTAACACTATTGAAGCAAAATATTACGAAAAAGGTAATAAAGAATTATATTATAGTGTTCGTGGTCAATGAAATGGTTTAAACTATGTTACTTTAATTTTTAATAATCCAAAATTTTATAACCGATGTATTTTATTAAACAAAAACGATGAAATTATTGTCACTGGTCAAATTTTTAATACTTTAAACATTCCTAAAATCGTGTATTTTGTTCAATTAATGTTAAATGATTTAAAAAATGAAAAGAGTAAAAAATGATATGATGAGAAATTTTATTAATAGCACCAATATTAATAACAAGTATAACACTAATAATATTTTTAATATTTATTATTAAAGAATTAAAAAATGAATATAAAGTATTAAAAATATTAAGTGAAATTGCTAATCAAATTGAAAATAAGGAGAATAAATAATGAAATGTTTTCTTTGCATGCATGGAGAAATATATTCTCCAAAAACCTTGTATAAAATAAAAAAATTGAAAAAAATAATTTACCAAGATAGAGATATTGATAGTGAAGATTTTAAGAAAAGATATGAATATCTTTTAAAAAAATTAGGTGATGGTGATAATCAAATTATTTGAATAAATTTCTTAATAAAGCAAGAAAGAAATAATAGAAAGGAGAATAAATAATGAATAAAGAAGTATGTTGTGAAGATTGTTGTGTATGTGATAAAAAACATGATTTATTTACTTGCGAAAAAAACTGCTGAGAAATGTATGTGAACATTGTTATCAAGGTGATAAAGAACATAGAAATAAAGTTGATGAAATTAATAAATCAAGACATAAAAATTGTATTAATAAAGAAAGATTTATGCAATATCTTAAAAACACATATCGCTTAAACGGATATTATGAAGAAGTTTATAAACCAATTAAAACCAGAATTAAAGACCGGTGATTTGATAATGACTAATTATTTACTTTCAATTGACCCAAGTATTAAAAATACTGGATTTACTTTATGAAAAAAAGTTTATTTACATGATAAATATGATTTTTTAAATTGAAAACCAATATTTGTTAAAAGTTATAATTTAAAAGAATATGATGGACAAAGAAAATTTTATTGAGATATAAAAGTTAATGATAATGAATTGGATTTAATTATTGAACGTGGTACTTTTAATTCAAAAAATGGTATTGGTTATGAAACTCAAGAACATTTACGTGGTTTTATTGCAGGACAATTTAATAAATTATTAACAAAAGATATGTTAATAAGTCCAAGTGAATGAAAGAAATGATATGAACGTTATGACCCACCTATTTTTTGATTAAGACCTTGAGATAAAGAACTAAGTATATATGTTGCTGAAGAAATTATTAAAGAAATAATTGAAATATAAAAATATCAAATCATGATGAAGCAGATAGTTTATTAATTGGTTGATATTATTTAAATAAGGAGAATAAATAATGAATAAAGAAAAATTACTTAAATATATGAAAGATATAATTAAATGAACTAAAAAAATTAATTATACAAACTCTGATTTGGACAAAAATATTTTAAATTTATTAATTGAAAAAATAGAAAAAGGTGAATTTGATAATGACTAAATTAACAGATTTATTTGGTCAAGATAAAATAGAAATATTTTCACCAAATCCCAAAGATTTAACAGATAGTAATGATATAAAAGCAATTATTTTATGAAAATATCCTAATGTTATTGCTGAATATTTAGTTGTTTCTCAACCACATGCAAATACTGCTATTTTAGTTGGTGATAACGTTCACTATACAGGTTGAGTTGAAGTGTTTATTAAACCAAAAAATGAAGGAGTAAATGAAAATGCCAAATGACACGAATGTACAATCAAATAACTATACTTTATTAAAAATAATAAGAATTGGAATAAGTCCATTATCAGCAATGATTGGTACAAGTGCTTATTATGGTCAAATTATTGGTAATCCAGTATTAGGAAGTATTAATGCTTTATTATTTAGTAAAAAGTTAGGAATTGATATATGAAACTTAAATCAAATGCCAAGTACTAAAAAGAAAATATTAAATTCAAGTAAAAAAAATATTATTAGGTTTAGGAACTATTGGTTTAATTAATTATGCAAAATTTACAAAAATCAATCCTAATCCTGAACCACCACCTTGATTAACAACTACTACCACAGAAACACCACCATGACCATTATTATTAACTAATGATAATAAACAACAAATGGATTGAGATACATATATTAGTTTAAGTACTTATGGTATATCAAATCTAATTGGTGGGTTAAGTGAACTAATACCTAATAGATTTGAAGTAATAAGAAAAATATGTAATATGGCAACTAGTGGATGTCTAATTTCAAGTGGTGTAGCTATGGGTATAAATAATGATTTTAATAATGCTTATGCAGTACCAACAATAGTTGCTGGTGCAAGTGAAATTATACATAATTTATTACCTATGGAAACTACAAATTATAATCAAGAAATGCAAGAAACATCATTTACAAATGAAACAAGAAGATTAATTAATAGTGATGCTATTAGTAATAATAGTGGAAGTAGTGATGTTTTATATGAAAGACCAACTACATATGATAGTTTATAAAGGAGATGATAACTAATGAATAAAGAAAAATTGATTGAATATTATAACAATGAAATTCAGACATATAAAGAAAGAATGGAACAATTAAATAAAGAAATATCTTTATTGGTAACTATTATAAGTAATTCAAAATCAATGATTGAAAGAATTAATAATGGTCAATTTGACGAATAATTAAAAATAAATAATTGAAAGGAAATAATTGAAAATGAAAGAATTTTTACATGAATTAATTATTATTGGAACAAGTGTAGGAACATTAATTTGTAGAGAATTAATTGTTTGATTGAAAAGATTTATTACAACTCCAAAACATATTAGAAGAAATAATAAAGTGATGAAACATCAAAAAAAATTAGCAAAACTTAATGAAAAAATTAATGGAAAAGAAAATAAATAATAAAGGTGTGATTTAAATGTTAGAAAATGAAACTAATGTTGAACAAAATACTGAACCTTTAATTGAAAATAATAATTTACAACAAGAGCAAGAAATTAAGATTGTTGAATTAGAAAATAAGTTAAATAAACTTAATCAAGAAATTAAAGAAAAAGAAATAATTAATATATTTAAAAAATATCAAGTTAAAAAAGAATTTTATGAATTTTTAAAATTTAAAACAAGTAATATAGAAAATTCAAAAATTGAAGAAACTATTAAAAAAATGATTAAAGAACAACCACTATTTAAAGAACCAATTAATACAGGTGGTAAACAAGAAACAATATTAACAAATCAAGAAACTTCAATAAAAAGTAGTTTATTAGATTATAAAAAGAAAAATAATTTATAAAAGAAAGGAAAATTTAAAATGCCAAATCCAGTGCCATTTAAACAAAATTTAGATAATACTACAAAATTAGTAGAAACACCTGAATTTATAGAATTTTATAAACAATCAAATAGTCCATGAGCAAGTTTTTTTCCAATTGAAATGGTTAATTCTACAAAAATTGAATTTATAGTTAAAAAACCAAAAGACCCAACATTCAAAATACTTCATTGAAATGATAAAAGTAAAGGATTAGAAGTTGGTTATGTTGATACTGATAAAATTATTAAAGAAATTACAAAAGAAGCTAGTACAGGAGAAATGATTGGTGAAGTTGATTTATTTGCAGATAATGGGCAAAATTTACTAGAAAGTATGCAATATGAAGTTGCTAATGATTTAGCAGATTATTTAGCAAATAATGATACAAATACAATTGCTAAATCTGCCAAAAAAGTAATCATTACTGATACAACACCAGTAGGATATTTAAAATCAATGTTATCAGCATGAAATACTTTATTTCAATTAAGAAATAGTAATAATTGTAAATTTTTTATAACAAATAGTCTTTATGATACTTTAGTTTATTTAGCAGATAATAAAGGTTTAATTACTGATAATCAACTAGCACAACAATTAAGATTAAATGGAACAAATTTATATATTAAAGGTGTATTATGTCAAATTGTTATGGATGATTATATGACATTTAAAAATACTGAAAATAAAAATCAAATTATGAATTTTGTTTTAGCAACACCAAAAGCAATGAAAAGATATATGTTACAACAAACTAGTATATATGTTGAAGATATTAAAGATGGTAAAGTTCCAAAAAGATATTTAGTTGGTGGACAAGTAACAGGAGAATCTATTCCTTATATGTCAAACTCAGAAACAGAATCAAGATGAATGTTATGTGGTATTGTTAATAAAAAATATTTAAGTGAAGAAATTACAACATTAACAACTAATATTACTGCTGATACTACTAAAAAGAATAAATTATTAGATACAACAATTAAAAATACAACTGAACTAAATAATTTAAATCCAAATTTAACAACTCCAATTATTAATTATTTTAGTGATGCCCAAGGTCAAGTGGATGTAAGTAATCAAAACCAAAAAGCAGGAGATTTATATGTAGTAATCACTACTAATGACACTGATAAAAATTATCAAGGTTCAACAAATCCTATAAAAATAACTCTTAAATAAGGATAATTATTATGCCAATTGGTACAACTAGTACAGCAATACTTTTAAACATAAATAAACCAAAACATACTAGAACAAGTCAACAACAAGAACATAAAAGTTGATGATGAGAAATTTTAGAAATGATTGGTGTACAAGTAATAGCAGTAGCACTTGCTCCTTTTACTGGTGGATTAAGTGAAAGTTTAGCACTTGGTTTAGGTGCAAGTGATTTACTTGCTAGTATTAGTGCTGTTGGTGTAGAGTTTTTAACTGATTTTACTATTAATCAAGTTTATGATTATTTAAAAGGAAATGTTACACCATTAAATACTTTTTTTAATATATTACCTGCATTTGCTGGACTTAATAGAATTAGTCGTGGTTATCGTACAACTAAATTTATTAGTTTAGCAGAAAAAACTAAAACATTAGAACAAATTGGCATTAAAAAAGCAAAAAATTTACAAGAAATCATTAGTCAAGTAAGTGGAAAAGAAATTTTAACAGATAAAATTATTGGAAATAAACGTTATTTATTTAATTATAACCATGCTCCAAATCGCGAAACAATAATACAAAATTTAGGTTTTGTTGCTGAAAGACAATATAAAAATAATTTTGCAAAATTAGAAGTACAAGAATTAAAAAATTATTTATTATTACAAAATGAATTAATAAAGTTAAGTCCACAGTTAACTCCTAAATTTAAAATTAAAGATATTGATAAAGCAAACAATTTTTTACAAAAATATAATACTGATTTAAAAGAAGTATTAAAAATGAACCAACATGACTGATTAAATTTAGTTCATACAATACATGCAGAAAATAGATATGGAAAATCTTTAATTTTAGATTTACAAAAAATTCGTGCTAATGCAATTAAATTTAATTTTAAAAATAGTTCAATTCATAAATTAGTATTAAAAGCAAATCAAACTTTTAAATATTTTGATATTAAATTTTATTTTAAAAAAGGTTTAAATAAATTTTGAAAAGATACTTCATATTTTGAAAAAATAAGAATAAATATTTATAAATTACAAGAGAAATTCGAAAAATTAGAAAAACAAGCATTTGAAAAAATTAATAAATTAAAAGAAAAAACAATTGATGTATTTACAAGTGCTGAAAAGAAAGCAATTAAACATGCACAATTAATTCCATTAAATTCACCAGTATTTATGGCTTGTAAAATTCAACCTTTATCATTAGATAAATGTGGAATTACTATTTATCATCGTAATCCTAAATATAAACCAATTGTAGTTATTGATAGTATTATCAAAGCAGAAACTTTTGTTATTCAAATACATCCATTTCATTGATATAGATGATATAGCGGTTGATATATTGGATATGGAGTTAGTCAAAATAAATGATTAAAAAGTATTGCTTTTGCTCTACCAGTTGTACAACAAATGATTAAAGATAGTTTTAAAATTTATAGGCAAATATTAAGGACAATTAGAACTTATCATAAAGTAGTTAATGTTATTAATAATCCTATTGATAATGTCAATAAATCATTTAAAAGGGTGGGTTTAAAATTATCAGTTAATACTGTATTTGGTACTGGATTGTTAAGACATTTAGAAAAATTTGCATATAATCAAGTTGTAAAAAAAGGAAATAAAAAATTACAAAAAGAAATTATACATATATCACATAGAAAAACTAAATCAAAAACCAAACGTTATAAAAAAGCATTTTTTAAGGAATGATAAAATATGATTAATAAACTTTGAACTGGTGTCAGTTTAGAAAATTATAATAACTGATATCCATTAACTGGAACAATTACAGAAACACCACGACAATATATAAATACATGACCAAATGTTGATGATTGATTTAAAACATTTGCTATTCGTGCTCAAAATGATATTAATGCTTATCTTGATTTTATTTTATCTAAATTTCCTTTTGATAGTTTTAAAGATGAATTAATTAAAGAAACTTTAAGAGATATGGTTTATGTTATGGTTGAACATTGAGTATTTAATCGTACACCAATTGAATTTAATGTTGATGCTACTATTCAATTTAATAATGGTAATCAATTTAGTGCAAGTAGTACTCCTACGATTAATATTTGAGATTTAGCACCTAGTAGAATGAAAATATGAGCAAGATTAACAGAATTAAAACAAATATTTTCAAATTATAATAATGATGAAATAGATGTTGAAAAAATTGACTTAAAAGCATTTTATACTAGAAACCAAGTTAATGAATTAATTCAAGAACAAAAAGAATTTACATTATCAAAGCAAATAAAATTATATGATGATACCATTAATGGTAATAAAAATGAAACATATAGGGGACCAGTTACAAATTTAATAAATAAAGGTTATGTTGCAACAGAATATGACTCAAAAACTGAAACTATGATTTTAGATTGACCTAATGAAATTGGAACATTACCACCTGATGTTTTACAAAACAATCCACAAATTGGTGATTATACACATGCACCAACTTGTGATTTTTCTGCTAAACAACAAAAACGAATTACTACAAATGAAAATGAAATTACCAAATTAAATAGTGAATTAATTAAAACAAACGAAAATATTAATGATGTTAAAAATAATTGATTTAATATTGAAACTAGTCCCTTATGAAAAAAAGTTGAAAATAATAATATAGAAATATTTAAATGATATTTTATTAAAATCAGTTATCAATATTCAACAGAAAATAACTTTATGAAATTTTATAAAGTAATTAAAATTTATTTAAATAATGTTTTTAACGAATTTGAATTGTTAAATGTTGATTCCATGACTTATGGAGAACAAATACAAAATAAAAATATTTTAAATATTGGAACTATTTACTATAACAATAAAAAGAAACAATTTAGTGGTGGTGGTAATTCTTATCCTGAACTTGGAAAAATTAATTTAATTGGTGATATAGAAGAAATATATCAATATCAAGGAATAGATACACCAACTGAATTTATAGCAGAAGAAAATACTGAACATGATTATTATACAAAACTAGAAACAAATCAATTATTAGATAAAAAACAAGATAAGTTAATTGCTGGTGAAAATATTAAAATTGATGAAAATAATAAAATTAGTGCTACTTGCGGGAAAACTGATTTAACTGATTATTATAAAAAAGAAGAAGTAGATAAAAAATTAGACAATAAAATGGATAAAGACCAATTCAAATATGCTTTTTCTATAAATACTATTGGTACTGAAATTCCTAATTTAGAAACTACTGATAAAACTGTTGCTGGTGCTATTAATGAAATTATCAAAAAACAACCACAACCAATTCCAATTCCTCCAAGTAGTTCAATTTGAAAAGAAGTAGGAATAAGAGAAAAAAATAAATGAGATAATTGACAAATTACTTATGATTTTATAGTTAATAAAAGATATAAAGTTTATTATTCTTGAAATATATATAATAATGTTTTTGCAATTAAAGAATTTATTATAACTAATACAAAAATAGCAGGTGTACCAATAGAAGTTTTTAACAATAATACTAATGTCTTAGTTTTATCAGTACAACACTCAAAATTTATTACTATTTATTCTTTAAAAGGTAGCGATAAAGGTAATACATGAAAAGTAGAAGAATTACAGGAATAAAATTATGATTTGAAAAATTATAAAAATTATTTTAAGTTTAATTGGAGTTTTATTATCTTCTGCTGTTGCTGGTTTAATTATATTTATTATAGTAAAAATTGTCTTAAAAATTAATCAAATATTTTAGAAAGGAGAAAAAAATGAAACCTTTTTGACCAAGAAAAGATAAAACAAATATTAATAATAATGAAGAAAAATCTAAATTAATTTTTTTAGAAAATAAAAGTACACACACTTCTATTTTAAGTTATTTTGGTTTTAATGATTTTAATCATGAGACTTATTTTACTGATTTTGTTGCTGAAAATAATGCTAATTTATATAATGCTCCATTGGATATTAATAATGAAACTATTAAACAATATTTAATTAAACAAGAATTTTATAGAAAGAATTGAAATTCTATTTTTAAATTAAGCAAATTAGGAATTAGTGGTTATTTAATTTATATTGCTAATGATGATTTTTATTTTCAAGTAGTAGATATACAGCAAAGAATTTATGATATTACTGGTAAATTAATTCAATGTACTATTTTTTATGATAGTTATCAACAAAATGCACAAACAGTAAGATTATTTGAAGTTTATAAATTAAATAATGAACAAGTAACTATTAATCGTGCAATTTATAGTATTAGTGATAATAAAAAACAATTTCCTTTACCTTTTAAAGAATATAGTAATAATCCTAATTTAGAACAAGAACAAACATTAAATATTAATTATATTCCAATAGCAATTATGAGAAATAAAGCAAATGAGTTAGCAGATTGTAATAAAGTAATGGATAAAATTAAAGCATTAGATGTTATTTATGAACAAATTGTTTTAGATACTATTTTAAATTCACCAAAGTTTATTTTTGACCAAACTTATGGTAATGCTAAATCTACAATGGATGAAGCCGTAAGAACATTAGTTACTAACAACTATATTTGAAAAACTACTGGTGATAATAATGAAAAAAGTGAAAATATTAATATGACAAGTAGTAATTTTAAAGGTAAAAATTTAACTGATATATATGATTGAAATATTAATGAAATATTTAAACGTTGTGGTATTCATATACCAAGTCAAAAGAAATCAGCACAACAATCGGTTCCCGAAAGTACAGCGGTAAATATTTCAACTATTAATTATATTGAACAAAAATTATGACAATTTAATATTGATATTCTTAAATTTATTCAAATATTAGTACGTTTAGATAAAGATTTATTAAATAGTAAAACATTTAATATTAATGATGAACAAGAAATTAATAACTTAACAGTTAAATTAAAATTATTTAATCCAGAAAATAACCAATTAATAGGAGAAAACAATGGAAAACAACAACAAACCACAAACGAAGTTTCCACAGAAACAAACTAAACTTAATCAAGCAGAAATAGAAAATGATTATTTAATTGATAATATTCCTTATGATTTTACTAATATGATGAGTGCTACTAGTGACCCTGATATTAATAGAGCATACGATGAATTTAAAAAAAGAAAAATTTATATTTATGAAATTGAACGTTTATTTAAAAATAATGAAAATAATAGTTTAAGATTTTCAGCAAATACTATTAAAATAGGTTTTATTGATATTGATAAAGTATTAAAAACTACTGCTGTTGAAACATCTGATTTTACTATGCAATTAAATCAAAGAGCAAGTACTAATATTAATGACAATACAATTGAATATAGTATGACTAATATTAAAAATTTAATATTTCAAGAAATAAATTTATTAAATCAATTTAAGTTATATGCAGTTAGTATAAATGAACCATTAACTGAAAATAATATTGATAATTTATATATTATTAATAATTATTCAGAACCTTATCAAAATCCAAAAACTAGAAGTACTAAAAGTATTACTATTATTAAAATTAAAGACTTTAAAACAAGAGATGGTTATCCAATTATTATTAAATTACAAAAACCACTAGATAAAGACACCAAAGTTATTGGTTTAAAAATTAAAGCACCTAGAAGCATGATTTTTGGCAATATAAAGGTACTTGGTGAAGTCGACAATATGGAGGTATACCCAAAGTTATTTGTCAAAGATAAGATAGCATTTCCGCTATTATCAATGCCTATTGAAACTCAACCAAAAGTTAGAATATTACAACAATGATTTAGTGAACAAATATTACCTTGAAATTTAGCAAAACAATTTATAGGACAAGAAAAATCAGTTTTAGATTTAATTGCTATTGGTGGTGGTAGAGAAACAAGAAAAGAAATTATTAATAATGCAAGAGTAACTAATGATAAAATTGGTTATGATGTTTCTAAAAATTCAAAAGTATGACCATTATCTGATGAACTAGAATTAAAAGATAAAAAATTAGAGTCATGATTTTTAGTAAGTGACTATAATTTATTTATTTCTACAACAAATAAATTTCATGATGTTGAACTAGAAATAAAAGATAGACCACCAATTGATAGTTTACAAAAAGTATTATTAGATATGTTAACTTATACATATACTTATAATAGAAACTTTGATGGTGCATCATTAAGTAATGTTTTAAAAGAAATGAATGATTTAGATAAAATTCGTGCTAAGTTTGAAGGACAAAAACCAAATGAAGTTATTACTAATTTATTTAAACAATGAGAATTAGATTATCCTAACTATACAAATTTACCAAAAGTTAAAATATTAAAACAAATAGTTATAATGCTATCAAAAAATATTTATTCAACCATGTCTATTAATAACGGTTTAAATGATGACTATAAATTATTATTACCTTATTATTTTGAATTAAAATCAAATCCTATACATTCTACACCTGATAAGATTTGAGAATTTAAAGATATAAAAGTAGTATTAAAATCTGCATATTTTGATTTTACAGATATCAATAACATTAAACTAAAAAACAATGACATTAGTCAAAATGAATTATTGAAATTAGATGATAATCAATTTAACTGACTATCCATAACTAATGAATTAGAAAGCAATAATATACCATCATTAATTCCGGCAGATTGAACATTAGGTAATGGTGAATATGGAAAATATTTTACAAGATTAATTATTAATAAAAATAAAACCGAAAATGCTTTAAATTTATATGGTTCAAATAAATCACAATTATTTTCTAAATTAGAATTTTATAAAGAAGTTTTACAAATTGACAATAATAGTGAATTTGAATTACAAATTGAAAATCCAATTAATAACTTAAATCGAATTGAAGTTAGCGGACTATTTGGTGCTGGTAATTATGATTTAATTTTAGTAACAAATAAACAAGAAATAAATTTAAATAATATTAATTTATTTGATAAATATAATGAAAATATTTCTTATATAAATTTAGAAATTTAATTATCAAAATATCCATCTGGATAAATACCATCTCATTTTACTGCATCATCAGTTAATTTATTTGATGCTCAGTAAAGAGTAATTTTATGTTTATTACTTACTGGTCTTGCTCAAATAGTTGCCCCCCAGTGTGCTTCATGGTCGTAATCATAAAAATATGTTAATTGATTATTTTTATTATATGAAACTATTCCTAAGATTAAACCGGTAACACCAGTTATTACAGCAAATGATAATGATATTTTTTGAAAATTTGTTTTTATTCATATTTTCATAATAAATATCTCCTTTTTTCCTTGATTTTACTTTTAAATTGTACTATTTTTGATTATTTTTACAAGTATGCTTTTAAAAGCAAAATAACGCCTAAATTAAAGGTGTTTATTTTTTGATACCTATAATATTAATTGTATTGCGCTTATTTATTATATTGCAAATGTGAAGATACTTTTTTTTACAGTAGCATTATTTTTACCCCTAATTACATTTTTATATGGATATAATGCATAAAATAATGCATCATAAGGGTCTTGATACATATTTTTGTCAGGAATGTTAGTTTTGGTTTGGTCATAACGTAATTCTTCTAAACATTGAGTTGTTTTTGGTAAATCATCTTTATTTGCATAAAAGTTTCCATAACTCATAATATTTCTCATTCAAACTACTCTATTAGTTAATCCGGCTTCTTGATTTAAATTTGAAGCATGTTTAATAGCGGTTTGTGTTATTAAAATAGTATTGTGTTCATCAATTAATTTTTGATTTAATCAATCCATTGCTGTTCTTGCTTTATCATCATAAAAATAAATTGCTTGTTCAAAATTTTCAAAATTATCCATTAATCCTAAAATTTCATTAACATAAGCATTAATTTTTTCATTTTCATTTATAAAATCATTTGGAGTAACTACTAATTCACAAATAATATAAGCATCATAATAACCAGTATTATTATATTCTTTAAAACCAACTACCATAAATACAGTATGGTCTTTTGGTCCCGTAGCTCAATCAATACCAACACTATAAAAATCAAATTTATACATTTCTTTTTCTTGATTATAAAATTGTTTTAAATCATATGATTGTCAATATTTTACTGTTTTTTGAAATGGGAAAATTGTTGCATCGCTATCTAAAAATTCAAAACCATAATAAACAGTATTATATTCATCTGGATTACTTTTTTCCATTTCTAATAATGTTCTTTGTTGAATGTCAGGTAATTTATTTCAAAATGGTTGAATAGTAAATCTTAAAACAAATAAACCTAAACCACTAAACATATCTTTATTTTCATAATAAACTTTACCAACTTTTTTAAGATTTTTCATGACTTCATCATTTAATGGTAAAAATGGTGTACAGTATTTTAAATAAAATGGATGATATTTATCATAAGGATTACATGTAAAAGTAATGAAAAAACTTTTATAAAAATAACGAGTAATCTTTTGTCCAAAGGTAGAACTATATATATTTTTATCAATAAATGTTCAACTTCACTCTTTAATAGGTTTATTTGATACTTTAATACGATTACTTCTAAACATAGAGTTTTGTAAACGTTCATATCGATATGTTAATTGTTTTTCAGTTAATGTTTCTTTTTCTTCTGCCATAATAATTTCATCTGTTCTTGAACCTAAAAAACTTGACCCACCTGCTTCTTTTCCAAAAATCTTATTACCATTAGCATAACCAATAAAGTCAATTTGTTGATTACTTGGAAAGATAATACATCCCCCATCCTTAGTAATTTTTCATTTAATGCCATGTGGATTATTAGGTAATAAATTAATATTATATGTATCTAATAAAACTTGACAAACATTCATTAAAGCACCAATTGTAGTTTCACTATGAGTATTTTCATATCTTCTTACTTCTTGAACACTACTATCTCTAAAATTACAACATATAAATAAATCAAATGCTAAACAGTTTCAAGTTTTTCTTGTTCCACGTGCTGTTGGAACAAAACGATAAAAACAATTAGTAGTAAAATATTCTGCTCATTCATCACCAACAAATTCTTTAAAAATATCTCAACTAAAACCATAATTATTATCACTAAAATTAAGATTATATTTTTTATTTAATTGTCCATAACTACTAATAAAAGCCATATTTACTCCTTATTTTTAAAAAAAAATTAAACTTAAATTATTAACAAACAAAAATTAGAAAGGAACATTAAAAATGTTTATATTACCATTCGCAAATCATTTTGATTGAGACAAACATGATTTTAATCAAGATGAATTAAGTTTAAAACAAACAGAAGAATTATTTGCAAAAATAGATGATTATTTATGAAGTATATGTGATAAATCTGAATATAAATCATATAGATTTAGACAACGAAAATTAAAAGCAAAAAAAGGTTTATTAACTTATAAGCGACGTATTTGTACACATTATAACACAAAAACACAAAAAATGGAGTACGTATCATTATTAGATAATTATCTTGGTGTTAAAAAATATAGTAAACTTGCACCTAACGTTATTAAACAAATTTTAAAATATTTTGCTGATGGTAAAAAGTATCGTGATGTTTGTGATACTTTTATTGAAGATTTAATAAGTAATAGTACAGTTTGTAGAACATATCAAAAATTTGAATTACCAAAAGCAAATATTCCCAAAATACCATTACAACCAAATCAAAATTTATATGTAAATATTGATGATGGTCATCGAAAATTTAAGTTTAATGAAAAACACAATACTAAAAATTGTAAAAAATGTTCGATGAGATTAATAGTAATGTGTACTGGTAAAAAGAAAAATGGAAAATTAATTAATAAAAGAGCTGTATGTAAAATAAGAGTTTCAAAAACAGAAATTGGTGCTGAAAAAACCGCAAAATTAATAGAAAAATATGGTAATTTATTTTTTGAAAACTTTGACCAAGCAAATTTAATAGTTTGTGGAGATAGTGCAAAATGAATTAGAAAAACTGCTACAATTTTAAATGCTAAATTTATTTTAGATAAATTTCATGCTTTTCATGTTTTATTTCTTGGTATAATGGCAGGAAGAAGAAAAAATCAAATTGCTAAATTACACTATCAAAATGCAATAAATTTATTTGCCAAAGGTCAATATTATGAATTAATTGATTTTTTACAATCATTAACTTTACAATATAAAAAATTAAAAGTTGGTTATTTTATTAATGCAAAAGATGGTGTATTAAACCAAGCATTAGTTGAAAATATTGGTTGCTTTACTGAAACTAATATTAAACAAATTTTAAAGCATATGATTGGTGATAGAACTTATAACATTGATATGTATACAAAAATGGTTAATTTTAAATGTTATCAAATAAATACAATTATCCAGTTATTATAAATTAAAACTTAAATTTGCTGAATTATACTTGTAAGTGCAAGTAAATAAAATTGCAAAAAATTCTCATATAAAAATTTCATAATGCTAAATTTAGTTTAGAAAAAAGTAAGGAGTTTTTATATGAGTTATAAACATCTTGGCATAGATGAAAGGATTTATATTGAGAATCAATTGAAATTTAAATTTAAAATTAGTGAAATAGCTAAAAATCTTAATCGAAGTATTAGTACTATTATTCGAGAAATTAATAGAAATAAAGATAATAATCATGATTTTTCATTAATTGCACAAAATAAAGCTGAAAATCGAAAACAATCACATATTAGTTTTCATAAGTTTAAAAATAAGAATTTAGTAAAATATGTACAACAAAAATTACTATTAGGTTGATCATCTGAACAAATTTATGGCAGAATTAAAAATTTTCATAAAGAGTGAGTTATTAGTTTTAAAACAATTTATACTTGAATTTATTTTGGAATGCTTGATAAAGTTACTAGTAAAAATTTAAGAAGAAAAGGTAAAAAACGAAAATCTAAAGAAAATCGTGGCAAGTTTAATGGTAAATCAATTAAAGAACGAGATATAAATGTTAATGATCGTATAACACTTGGTCATTGAGAAGGAGATACTATAGTATCATCACGAGGTAAAAGCAAATCATGTTTAATAACTTTAGTTGAAAGAGTATCACGATTTACTTTAGCAATATTAGTTAAAAACAGAACTACTAAAGTTATTAATAAAAATGTCAGTTATTATTTATCAATTCTTCCTAAAAACATTGTTAAAACTATTACTTTTGATCGTGGCAAAGAATTTTCAAATTGACAACAACTTGAAAAAAATTTAGATGTAAAAATTTATTTTGCCAATCCATATTCACCTTGACAAAGAGGTACTAATGAAAATACTAATGGTTTAATTAGAGAAAAATTTCCTAAAAAATTTATTTTTTCAAAAACTAATAAAAATGAAGTTCATAAATTTATATTGTCTTTAAATCAAAGACCGAGAAAAATACTAAATTATCTTTCACCAATCGAATATTTGGATAGAAAAATAATTTAGTTGCACTTACCTTTACAATTTAGCAAATAAATAAAAATAAAATAAAACTTATTAAAGAAAACTTTAATAAGAATTTTTGAGTTATAAAAGTAAGTATTATTGTTGACTAATATTTTTGAAGTGTTAAGATTAACTTACAATTGCATATTGAAGTCTAAATTATTCTCGTCTAAACTTATAATTTAAAGACAAATTTGAATATTATTGACAACATCGGTACGCTCCCCAAAAAAGAAAAGAAAGAATATTAAATTTAACTAGATTTTATGGAATTATTGATAATGAAAAATTTAAAGCTTTAAATTTAAGTGATGATTTTCAATCAATTATTAAAGATGCATTTTTAAATATTACAACTGCAAATTATGTAAAAGGTGGTAATGGTGGAGTTGATATTGTACAAGGTAATCCAAAATTTCGTGAATATTGACTTGATTATAATGGTACAGCAAAACAAATATTTAATGGTGCTGGTTATGATTATGATGAATTTAATGGTATTAATTATGAAAATAAAACTAAAACATTAATGAATAATAAATTTGATATGCAAACAACAGAAGTTAAAATAACACATTATACAACTTATTTATATAGAATGTTTGACATGTTAGTAACTTCTTCTAAAGATGAAAATGGAAAAATATATTGAAATGGTAAAGGAGAAAGACCTTATAGTTTTGAATTTATACCAATTGCTATGGTTGATCAATTAGTACAAGATGAATTAATTAATAGTAGATTAAATAATGGAACATTATCAGTAATTGAAGCAATTAGTTTATATGAAAATATTGATACATTAATGACAAAACAAAAATTACTACATATTATTGAAGAAAGTAAATTTTTAAATAAACATTTAGGAGATAATACAAATGATAATAAGCAACGCAATGAAAATTCAATTAATGAAACAAGCACATTTAGCATTAAAGCAAACTCAACAATTAATAAAGAGATGTAGTTATTGAAAAATATTTCCATTTATTATAAATAATGGTGCTATACCTTTAACTGAAACTGGTTATAAACCAATTAATAGTAAAATAAGTGATTTTGGTCAATATGAATTAATATTAACTGGTACTACTCCAGTTGTATGTATTTGAAAAAATAGTACAAAAATATATCAAAAAAATAAAGGTAAAATTAATGAAGAAACTCATAAAATTAATGGTCAAGATGAATTTTATACAAAAAAATATAAAATTGGTGATTATTGAAATGCTTATTTAATTGATGATACAAGTGGTGTTGATTTTAGTAATTTACCTAATAATCAAATATTTAAAACAGTACAAACTAAAAGACAATATACTTTAGTAATGTTTGAAGAACATATTACAATTGATGATTATTTACAATTTTTTTGTGTATTTAATGATGAAAATGAAAATATTGGTGGTAATAGTGGTAAAAATCAAGATAGACAATTATTATATATTTCAAATGTAACAAATTATTATAGTCCTTATAATGGTGCATTTAGTATGCAAGTATTAACTTTTAGTAGTTTAAATGATAGAGTAATGAGTACTGGTCAAAATACACTTGATTTTGTACAATATGCAAGCCCGGGTAGTGGTTATGCTTTCCCTACTATTCAAGAAGGAAAAGTAACCTTAAATCGTACTTTAATGCGTGATATAGGAGTAAGATATAGTCATAGACAATCATATGGATTAGAATTATTAACAAGTTGTTATTATTATGGAAGACCAATAATTCAAGGTCAAGAACCAATTCAACAAAATAATGAAGAAATATTTGAAAGTAAAGTATTTGCTTCAAGAAGATTATTTATTGCTGGTAATAATGAAAAATCTACAACTAATATTAAAAATAATGGTGGTTTACTTGCTGGTATAAATGATAAAATAACAACAAGTAGTCATCCAGAAACAACATTTTATAATATTATGGATGCAAAACCAACTGGATTTACTCATTATGATACATGACAAAAATTTTTAGAAGCAAGAAGATTTGATATGTTAGCACAAAAAGATTTTCAAGGTATATTAACATGTAATAAACAATTAGCAATTAAAAGTAATGGTGATGCTATTGGTAAAGCAAAGTTTTTTTGAGATAGTGAATGAAATATAAATAATTTACAAGGTGAATATAATGTTGATATGTCAAGTAATTTTAAATTTAAAGATGCAGATACTGGCTTAGTTATAGGAAGTCCAACTGTTGATTATAAAAAAATATCACAAAAATATATGTCAGCAATATTAAATTTTAATAGTGTAGTATTTAGTTCATTAATTCAAATGCCTTATGATAGTGTACAATGATTACCATTTGCATTAAGTCCAATTCCATTAGTAGGTCAATTATTAAATGCTTTAACATTAGGTATACCAGTAGGATTTATTATTACTCAAAATTCTCAACAATATAAAAATATGCCATTTTTTAATGGTTTTATGAGTGCATTTTTTGCTTCAAATTTATCAAGTATTATTGGTAATAACGATAATAATTGATTTATACCTTTAAATGTATTTAGTAATTCAAATGAATTTGCATTAGGTAAAATGTTAGGTTCACATGTTTCAACAACTGCTATGACAATGAAATTAAGTGATAGAGTAAGTGTTTATCCATGAGACCCTATTACTGGTAAAAAATTAGAAGTTAAAGAACAAATAAGTACAGTTGATTTATCACAAAAGAAAAATAATAAAGTTTATATTTTAGCAGAAGATACTGAGTTTTTAGATATAGCAAGTCCTTTTACAAATGAAGATAAAGATTGTCAATGAAATCCTACAAGTAATGGAGTTATTGATGGTTCAAATTATGCTTATATTATTGATACAATTGTTACACAAAGTTTACATCAAGGTGAAGAAAGACATACATTTTATAGTGATAATCCTTTTACTTATCAAGGTGATTATAATGAAATATCAGTTGCACAATTTCGTTATAATAATATGGGTTATTTAACTGGTAATGCTTTTAATTGAACTACTTTATATAAATTAAATCATGATGAATATGAAGAAAGTGAAGAAACTACATTTAGTTATCCTGCAAAAATATTACCACCAAGTCCTCAAAATATAGCAAAATCAATAATTATTATTCCAGATTTAAAAGTAGAATTAAATTATACTGATATACCATTAATAACAACTCCTAACAATTCTATTACTGATAATACTGAAGAATGATTTAATACTAATAGTCCAGTTTTTAAAAATATAGATATTGATATTAAATCGAAACTAGACCCTACATTATTAATTAACACTTTTAATGATTTAAAAAGATTTTATAAATCATTAACTATTTATTATAATTATAATATAGAGTCTGTAAGTGATAAACATGGTGGTGGTTATGATACTAAAGAAAGTTTTAATCCAGCAAAAGAATTAACAAGTTCTATTGAAATTAATTTAAATGATTTAATATTTTCAAAGTCAAGACCTAATATTGATAAAAAGAAGCATTTTGAAAAAGGTAAAATTGGTAACCATTCTTCTGGATATGCTTATGCTTATTATCAAGGTAATAAATCACAATATAATTTAGTAACTTATGAATTTACAGTAATTGCCGGTATTGAATCAAAATTTAATAATAACAATCCAATCGGATTTGATATATTAAGTAATTCAAACGATAATTTAAATTGAAAAATTAATATTTTTGTTACACCTTGTAAAGGTCATGTAGAAACTATTATAGATTTTGGTGAAAATTCTTATGCTAAAATATATACAAATCAAGAATTAGCAAGTATTTATAAAATAATTTTAAATGCAAGATAAAAATAGTATATAATTATAATAATTTAAAATATTATGATATGGAGAAGTTTAAATATGATTGAACTATGATTAGCAGATGTAATAATACTTTCAGTAATGTTTGGATTAGTATTTGCTAAATTGTAAAGGTAAGTGCAACTAAATTATTTTTCTATCCAAATATTCGATTGGTGAAAGATAATTTAGTATTTTTCTCGGTCTTTGATTTAAAGACAATATAAATTTATGAACTTCATTTTTATTAGTTTTTGAAAAAATAAATTTTTTAGGAAATTTTTCTCTAATTAAACCATTAGTATTTTCATTAGTACCTCTTTGTCAAGGTGAATATGGATTGGCAAAATAAATTTTTACATATAAATTTTTTTCAAGTTGTTGTCAATTTGAAAATTCTTTGCCACGATCAAAAGTAATAGTTTTAACAATGTTTTTAGGAAGAATTGATAAATAATAACTGACATTTTTATTAATAACTTTAGTAGTTCTGTTTTTAACTAATATTGCTAAAGTAAATCGTGATACTCTTTCAACTAAAGTTATTAAACATGATTTGCTTTTACCTCGTGATGATACTATAGTATCTCCTTCTCAATGACCAAGTGTTATACGATCATTAACATTTATATCTCGTTCTTTAATTGATTTACCATTAAACTTGCCACGATTTTCTTTAGATTTTCGTTTTTTACCTTTTCTGCTTAAATTTTTACTAGTAACTTTATCAAGCTTCCAAAATAAATTCAAGTATAAATTGTTTTAAAACTAATAACTCACTCTTTATGAAAATTTTTAATTCTGCCATAAATTTGTTCAGGTGATCAACCTAATAGTAATTTTTGTTGTACATATTTTACTAAATTCTTATTTTTAAACTTATGAAAACTAATATGTGATTGTTTTCGATTTTCAGCTTTATTTTGTGCAATTAATGAAAAATAATGATTATTATCTTTATTTCTATTAATTTCTCGAATAATAGTACTAATACTTCGATTAAGATTTTTAGCTATTTCACTAATTTTAAATTTAAATTTCAATTGATTCTCAATATAAATCCTTTCATCTATGCCAAGATGTTTATAACTCATATAAAAACTCCTTACTTTTTTCTAAACTAAATTTAGCATTATGAAATTTTTATATGAGAATTTTTTGCAATTTTATTTACTTGCACTTACAAGTATAATTCAGCAAATTTAAGTTTTAATTTATAATAACTGGATAATTGTATTTATTTGATAACATTTAAAATTAACCATTTTTGTATACATATCAATGTTATAAGTTCTATCACCAATCATATGCTTTAAAATTTGTTTAATATTAGTTTCAGTAAAGCAACCAATATTTTCAACTAATGCTTGGTTTAATACACCATCTTTTGCATTAATAAAATAACCAACTTTTAATTTTTTATATTGTAAAGTTAATGCTTGTAAAAAATCAATTAATTCATAATATTGACCTTTGGCAAATAAATTTATTGCATTTTGATAGTGTAATTTAGCAATTTGATTTTTTCTTCTTCCTGCCATTATACCAAGAAATAAAACATGAAAAGCATGAAATTTATCTAAAATAAATTTAGCATTTAAAATTGTAGCAGTTTTTCTAATTCATTTTGCACTATCTCCACAAACTATTAAATTTGCTTGGTCAAAGTTTTCAAAAAATAAATTACCATATTTTTCTATTAATTTTGCGGTTTTTTCAGCACCAATTTCTGTTTTTGAAACTCTTATTTTACATACAGCTCTTTTATTAATTAATTTTCCATTTTTCTTTTTACCAGTACACATTACTATTAATCTCATCGAACATTTTTTACAATTTTTAGTATTGTGTTTTTCATTAAACTTAAATTTTCGATGACCATCATCAATATTTACATATAAATTTTGATTTGGTTGTAATGGTATTTTGGGAATATTTGCTTTTGGTAATTCAAATTTTTGATATGTTCTACAAACTGTACTATTACTTATTAAATCTTCAATAAAAGTATCACAAACATCACGATACTTTTTACCATCAGCAAAATATTTTAAAATTTGTTTAATAACGTTAGGTGCAAGTTTACTATATTTTTTAACACCAAGATAATTATCTAATAATGATACGTACTCCATTTTTTGTGTTTTTGTGTTATAATGTGTACAAATACGTCGCTTATAAGTTAATAAAACTTTTTTTGCTTTTAATTTTCGTTGTCTAAATCTATATGATTTATATTCAGATTTATCACATATACTTCATAAATAATCATCTATTTTTGCAAATAATTCTTCTGTTTGTTTTAAACTTAATTCATCTTGATTAAAATCATGTTTGTCTCAATCAAAATGATTTGCGAATGGTAATATAAACATTTTTAATGTTCCTTTCTAATTTTTGTTTGTTAATAATTTAAGTTTAATTTTTTTTAAAAAATAAGGAGTAAATATGGCTTTTATTAGTAGTTATGGACAATTAAATAAAAAATATAATCTTAATTTTAGTGATAATAATTATGGTTTTAGTTGAGATATTTTTAAAGAATTTGTTGGTGATGAATGAGCAGAATATTTTACTACTAATTGTTTTTATCGTTTTGTTCCAACAGCACGTGGAACAAGAAAAACTTGAAACTGTTTAGCATTTGATTTATTTATATGTTGTAATTTTAGAGATAGTAGTGTTCAAGAAGTAAGAAGATATGAAAATACTCATAGTGAAACTACAATTGGTGCTTTAATGAATGTTTGTCAAGTTTTATTAGATACATATAATATTAATTTATTACCTAATAATCCACATGGCATTAAATGAAAAATTACTAAGGATGGGGGATGTATTATCTTTCCAAGTAATCAACAAATTGACTTTATTGGTTATGCTAATGGTAATAAGATTTTTGGAAAAGAAGCAGGTGGGTCAAGTTTTTTAGGTTCAAGAACAGATGAAATTATTATGGCAGAAGAAAAAGAAACATTAACTGAAAAACAATTAACATATCGATATGAACGTTTACAAAACTCTATGTTTAGAAGTAATCGTATTAAAGTATCAAATAAACCTATTAAAGAGTGAAGTTGAACATTTATTGATAAAAATATATATAGTTCTACCTTTGGACAAAAGATTACTCGTTATTTTTATAAAAGTTTTTTCATTACTTTTACATGTAATCCTTATGATAAATATCATCCATTTTATTTAAAATACTGTACACCATTTTTACCATTAAATGATGAAGTCATGAAAAATCTTAAAAAAGTTGGTAAAGTTTATTATGAAAATAAAGATATGTTTAGTGGTTTAGGTTTATTTGTTTTAAGATTTACTATTCAACCATTTTGAAATAAATTACCTGACATTCAACAAAGAACATTATTAGAAATGGAAAAAAGTAATCCAGATGAATATAATACTGTTTATTATGGTTTTGAATTTTTAGATAGCGATGCAACAATTTTCCCATTTCAAAAAACAGTAAAATATTGACAATCATATGATTTAAAACAATTTTATAATCAAGAAAAAGAAATGTATAAATTTGATTTTTATAGTGTTGGTATTGATTGAGCTACGGGACCAAAAGACCATACTGTATTTATGGTAGTTGGTTTTAAAGAATATAATAATACTGGTTATTATGATGCTTATATTATTTGTGAATTAGTAGTTACTCCAAATGATTTTATAAATGAAAATGAAAAAATTAATGCTTATGTTAATGAAATTTTAGGATTAATGGATAATTTTGAAAATTTTGAACAAGCAATTTATTTTTATGATGATAAAGCAAGAACAGCAATGAATTGATTAAATCAAAAATTAATTGATGAACACAATACTATTTTAATAACACAAACCGCTATTAAACATGCTTCAAATTTAAATCAAGAAGCCGGATTAACTAATAGAGTAGTTTGAATGAGAAATATTATGAGTTATGGAAACTTTTATGCAAATAAAGATGATTTACCAAAAACAACTCAATGTTTAGAATAATTACGTTATGACCAAACCAAAACTAACATTCCTGACAAAAATATGTATCAAGACCCTTATGATGCATTATTTTATGCATTATATCCATATAAAAATGTAATTAGGGGTAAAAATAATGCTACTGTAAAAAAAAGTATCTTCACATTTGCAATATAATAAATAAGCGCAATACAATTAATATTATAGGTATCAAAAAATAAACACCTTTAATTTAGGAGTTATTTTGCTTTTAAAAGCATACTTGTAAAAATAATCAAAAATAGTACAATTTAAAAGTAAAATCAAGGAAAAAAGGAGATATTTATTATGAAAACATGAATAAAAACAAATTTTCAAAAAATATCATTATCATTTGCTGTAATAACTGGTGTTACCGGTTTAATCTTAGGAATAGTTTCATATAATAAAAATAATCAATTAACATATTTTTATGATTACGACCATGAAGCACACTGGGGGGCAACTATTTGAGCAAGACCAGTAAGTAATAAACATAAAATTACTCTTTACTGAGCATCAAATAAATTAACTGATGATGCAGTAAAATGAGATGGTATTTATCCAGATGGATATTTTGATAATTAAATTTCTAAATTTATATAAGAAATATTTTCATTATATTTATCAAATAAATTAATATTATTTAAATTTATTTCTTGTTTATTTGTTACTAAAATTAAATCATAATTACCAGCACCAAATAGTCCGCTAACTTCAATTCGATTTAAGTTATTAATTGGATTTTCAATTTGTAATTCAAATTCACTATTATTGTCAATTTGTAAAACTTCTTTATAAAATTCTAATTTAGAAAATAATTGTGATTTATTTGAACCATATAAATTTAAAGCATTTTCGGTTTTATTTTTATTAATAATTAATCTTGTAAAATATTTTCCATATTCACCATTACCTAATGTTCAATCTGCCGGAATTAATGATGGTATATTATTGCTTTCTAATTCATTAGTTATGGATAGTCAGTTAAATTGATTATCATCTAATTTCAATAATTCATTTTGACTAATGTCATTGTTTTTTAGTTTAATGTTATTGATATCTGTAAAATCAAAATATGCAGATTTTAATACTACTTTTATATCTTTAAATTCTCAAATCTTATCAGGTGTAGAATGTATAGGATTTGATTTTAATTCAAAATAATAAGGTAATAATAATTTATAGTCATCATTTAAACCGTTATTAATAGACATGGTTGAATAAATATTTTTTGATAGCATTATAACTATTTGTTTTAATATTTTAACTTTTGGTAAATTTGTATAGTTAGGATAATCTAATTCTCATTGTTTAAATAAATTAGTAATAACTTCATTTGGTTTTTGTCCTTCAAACTTAGCACGAATTTTATCTAAATCATTCATTTCTTTTAAAACATTACTTAATGATGCACCATCAAAGTTTCTATTATAAGTATATGTATAAGTTAACATATCTAATAATACTTTTTGTAAACTATCAATTGGTGGTCTATCTTTTATTTCTAGTTCAACATCATGAAATTTATTTGTTGTAGAAATAAATAAATTATAGTCACTTACTAAAAATCATGACTCTAATTTTTTATCTTTTAATTCTAGTTCATCAGATAATGGTCATACTTTTGAATTTTTAGAAACATCATAACCAATTTTATCATTAGTTACTCTTGCATTATTAATAATTTCTTTTCTTGTTTCTCTACCACCACCAATAGCAATTAAATCTAAAACTGATTTTTCTTGTCCTATAAATTGTTTTGCTAAATTTCAAGGTAATATTTGTTCACTAAATCATTGTTGTAATATTCTAACTTTTGGTTGAGTTTCAATAGGCATTGATAATAGCGGAAATGCTATCTTATCTTTGACAAATAACTTTGGGTATACCTCCATATTGTCGACTTCACCAAGTACCTTTATATTGCCAAAAATCATGCTTCTAGGTGCTTTAATTTTTAAACCAATAACTTTGGTGTCTTTATCTAGTGGTTTTTGTAATTTAATAATAATTGGATAACCATCTCTTGTTTTAAAGTCTTTAATTTTAATAATAGTAATACTTTTAGTACTTCTAGTTTTTGGATTTTGATAAGGTTCTGAATAATTATTAATAATATATAAATTATCAATATTATTTTCAGTTAATGGTTCATTTATACTAACTGCATATAACTTAAATTGATTTAATAAATTTATTTCTTGAAATATTAAATTTTTAATATCAGTCATACTATATTCAATTGTATTGTCATTAATATTAGTACTTGCTCTTGGATTTAATTGCATAGTAAAATCAGATGTTTCAACAGCAGTAGTTTTTAATACTTTATCAATATCAATAAAACCTATTTTAATAGTATTGGCTGAAAATCTTAAACTATTATTTTCATTATTTTTAAATAAACGTTCAATTTCATAAATATAAATTTTTCTTTTTTTAAATTCATCGTATGCTCTATTAATATCAGGGTCACTAGTAGCACTCATCATATTAGTAAAATCATAAGGAATATTATCAATTAAATAATCATTTTCTATTTCTGCTTGATTAAGTTTAGTTTGTTTCTGTGGAAACTTCGTTTGTGGTTTGTTGTTGTTTTCCATTGTTTTCTCCTATTAATTGGTTATTTTCTGGATTAAATAATTTTAATTTAACTGTTAAGTTATTAATTTCTTGTTCATCATTAATATTAAATGTTTTACTATTTAATAAATCTTTATCTAAACGTACTAATATTTGAATAAATTTAAGAATATCAATATTAAATTGTCATAATTTTTGTTCAATATAATTAATAGTTGAAATATTTACCGCTGTACTTTCGGGAACCGATTGTTGTGCTGATTTCTTTTGACTTGGTATATGAATACCACAACGTTTAAATATTTCATTAATATTTCAATCATATATATCAGTTAAATTTTTACCTTTAAAATTACTACTTGTCATATTAATATTTTCACTTTTTTCATTATTATCACCAGTAGTTTTTCAAATATAGTTGTTAGTAACTAATGTTCTTACGGCTTCATCCATTGTAGATTTAGCATTACCATAAGTTTGGTCAAAAATAAACTTTGGTGAATTTAAAATAGTATCTAAAACAATTTGTTCATCAATAACATCTAATGCTTTAATTTTATCCATTACTTTATTACAATCTGCTAACTCATTTGCTTTATTTCTCATAATTGCTATTGGAATATAATTAATATTTAATGTTTGTTCTTGTTCTAAATTAGGATTATTACTATATTCTTTAAAAGGTAAAGGAAATTGTTTTTTATTATCACTAATACTATAAATTGCACGATTAATAGTTACTTGTTCATTATTTAATTTATAAACTTCAAATAATCTTACTGTTTGTGCATTTTGTTGATAACTATCATAAAAAATAGTACATTGAATTAATTTACCAGTAATATCATAAATTCTTTGCTGTATATCTACTACTTGAAAATATAAATCATCATTAGCAATATAAATTAAATAACCACTAATTCCTAATTTGCTTAATTTAAAAATAGAAT
This sequence comes from Spiroplasma endosymbiont of Nomada ruficornis, assembly GCF_964030795.1. Lineage (NCBI taxonomy): Bacteria > Bacillati > Mycoplasmatota > Mollicutes > Entomoplasmatales > Spiroplasmataceae > Spiroplasma > Spiroplasma endosymbiont of Nomada ruficornis. The sequence goes on from NZ_OZ034962.1 coordinate 1,077,599, forward strand.
TTCAATTCTTTCTATAAAATTCTTGTTTAATTAAATATTGTTTAATAGTTTCATTATTAATATCCAATGGAGCATTATATAAATTAGCATTATTTTCAGCAACAAAATCAGTAAAATAAGTCTCATGATTAAAATCATTAAAACCAAAATAACTTAAAATAGAAGTGTGTGTACTTTTATTTTCTAAAAAAATTAATTTAGATTTTTCTTCATTATTATTAATATTTGTTTTATCTTTTCTTGGTCAAAAAGGTTTCATTTTTTTCTCCTTTCTAAAATATTTGATTAATTTTTAAGACAATTTTTACTATAATAAATATAATTAAACCAGCAACAGCAGAAGATAATAAAACTCCAATTAAACTTAAAATAATTTTTATAATTTTTCAAATCATAATTTTATTCCTGTAATTCTTCTACTTTTCATGTATTACCTTTATCGCTACCTTTTAAAGAATAAATAGTAATAAATTTTGAGTGTTGTACTGATAAAACTAAGACATTAGTATTATTGTTAAAAACTTCTATTGGTACACCTGCTATTTTTGTATTAGTTATAATAAATTCTTTAATTGCAAAAACATTATTATATATATTTCAAGAATAATAAACTTTATATCTTTTATTAACTATAAAATCATAAGTAATTTGTCAATTATCTCATTTATTTTTTTCTCTTATTCCTACTTCTTTTCAAATTGAACTACTTGGAGGAATTGGAATTGGTTGTGGTTGTTTTTTGATAATTTCATTAATAGCACCAGCAACAGTTTTATCAGTAGTTTCTAAATTAGGAATTTCAGTACCAATAGTATTTATAGAAAAAGCATATTTGAATTGGTCTTTATCCATTTTATTGTCTAATTTTTTATCTACTTCTTCTTTTTTATAATAATCAGTTAAATCAGTTTTCCCGCAAGTAGCACTAATTTTATTATTTTCATCAATTTTAATATTTTCACCAGCAATTAACTTATCTTGTTTTTTATCTAATAATTGATTTGTTTCTAGTTTTGTATAATAATCATGTTCAGTATTTTCTTCTGCTATAAATTCAGTTGGTGTATCTATTCCTTGATATTGATATATTTCTTCTATATCACCAATTAAATTAATTTTTCCAAGTTCAGGATAAGAATTACCACCACCACTAAATTGTTTCTTTTTATTGTTATAGTAAATAGTTCCAATATTTAAAATATTTTTATTTTGTATTTGTTCTCCATAAGTCATGGAATCAACATTTAACAATTCAAATTCGTTAAAAACATTATTTAAATAAATTTTAATTACTTTATAAAATTTCATAAAGTTATTTTCTGTTGAATATTGATAACTGATTTTAATAAAATATCATTTAAATATTTCTATATTATTATTTTCAACTTTTTTTCATAAGGGACTAGTTTCAATATTAAATCAATTATTTTTAACATCATTAATATTTTCGTTTGTTTTAATTAATTCACTATTTAATTTGGTAATTTCATTTTCATTTGTAGTAATTCGTTTTTGTTGTTTAGCAGAAAAATCACAAGTTGGTGCATGTGTATAATCACCAATTTGTGGATTGTTTTGTAAAACATCAGGTGGTAATGTTCCAATTTCATTAGGTCAATCTAAAATCATAGTTTCAGTTTTTGAGTCATATTCTGTTGCAACATAACCTTTATTTATTAAATTTGTAACTGGTCCCCTATATGTTTCATTTTTATTACCATTAATGGTATCATCATATAATTTTATTTGCTTTGATAATGTAAATTCTTTTTGTTCTTGAATTAATTCATTAACTTGGTTTCTAGTATAAAATGCTTTTAAGTCAATTTTTTCAACATCTATTTCATCATTATTATAATTTGAAAATATTTGTTTTAATTCTGTTAATCTTGCTCATATTTTCATTCTACTAGGTGCTAAATCTCAAATATTAATCGTAGGAGTACTACTTGCAATAAATTGATTACCATTATTAAATTGAATAGTAGCATCAACATTAAATTCAATTGGTGTACGATTAAATACTCAATGTTCAACCATAACATAAACCATATCTCTTAAAGTTTCTTTAATTAATTCATCTTTAAAACTATCAAAAGGAAATTTAGATAAAATAAAATCAAGATAAGCATTAATATCATTTTGAGCACGAATAGCAAATGTTTTAAATCAATCATCAACATTTGGTCATGTATTTATATATTGTCGTGGTGTTTCTGTAATTGTTCCAGTTAATGGATATCAGTTATTATAATTTTCTAAACTGACACCAGTTCAAAGTTTATTAATCATATTTTATCATTCCTTAAAAAATGCTTTTTTATAACGTTTGGTTTTGGATTTAGTTTTTCTATGTGATATATGTATAATTTCTTTTTGTAATTTTTTATTTCCTTTTTTTACAACTTGATTATATGCAAATTTTTCTAAATGTCTTAACAATCCAGTACCAAATACAGTATTAACTGATAATTTTAAACCCACCCTTTTAAATGATTTATTGACATTATCAATAGGATTATTAATAACATTAACTACTTTATGATAAGTTCTAATTGTCCTTAATATTTGCCTATAAATTTTAAAACTATCTTTAATCATTTGTTGTACAACTGGTAGAGCAAAAGCAATACTTTTTAATCATTTATTTTGACTAACTCCATATCCAATATATCAACCGCTATATCATCTATATCAATGAAATGGATGTATTTGAATAACAAAAGTTTCTGCTTTGATAATACTATCAATAACTACAATTGGTTTATATTTAGGATTACGATGATAAATAGTAATTCCACATTTATCTAATGATAAAGGTTGAATTTTACAAGCCATAAATACTGGTGAATTTAATGGAATTAATTGTGCATGTTTAATTGCTTTCTTTTCAGCACTTGTAAATACATCAATTGTTTTTTCTTTTAATTTATTAATTTTTTCAAATGCTTGTTTTTCTAATTTTTCGAATTTCTCTTGTAATTTATAAATATTTATTCTTATTTTTTCAAAATATGAAGTATCTTTTCAAAATTTATTTAAACCTTTTTTAAAATAAAATTTAATATCAAAATATTTAAAAGTTTGATTTGCTTTTAATACTAATTTATGAATTGAACTATTTTTAAAATTAAATTTAATTGCATTAGCACGAATTTTTTGTAAATCTAAAATTAAAGATTTTCCATATCTATTTTCTGCATGTATTGTATGAACTAAATTTAATCAGTCATGTTGGTTCATTTTTAATACTTCTTTTAAATCAGTATTATATTTTTGTAAAAAATTGTTTGCTTTATCAATATCTTTAATTTTAAATTTAGGAGTTAACTGTGGACTTAACTTTATTAATTCATTTTGTAATAATAAATAATTTTTTAATTCTTGTACTTCTAATTTTGCAAAATTATTTTTATATTGTCTTTCAGCAACAAAACCTAAATTTTGTATTATTGTTTCGCGATTTGGAGCATGGTTATAATTAAATAAATAACGTTTATTTCCAATAATTTTATCTGTTAAAATTTCTTTTCCACTTACTTGACTAATGATTTCTTGTAAATTTTTTGCTTTTTTAATGCCAATTTGTTCTAATGTTTTAGTTTTTTCTGCTAAACTAATAAATTTAGTTGTACGATAACCACGACTAATTCTATTAAGTCCAGCAAATGCAGGTAATATATTAAAAAAAGTATTTAATGGTGTAACATTTCCTTTTAAATAATCATAAACTTGATTAATAGTAAAATCAGTTAAAAACTCTACACCAACAGCACTAATACTAGCAAGTAAATCACTTGCACCTAAACCAAGTGCTAAACTTTCACTTAATCCACCAGTAAAAGGAGCAAGTGCTACTGCTATTACTTGTACACCAATCATTTCTAAAATTTCTCATCATCAACTTTTATGTTCTTGTTGTTGACTTGTTCTAGTATGTTTTGGTTTATTTATGTTTAAAAGTATTGCTGTACTAGTTGTACCAATTGGCATAATAATTATCCTTATTTAAGAGTTATTTTTATAGGATTTGTTGAACCTTGATAATTTTTATCAGTGTCATTAGTAGTGATTACTACATATAAATCTCCTGCTTTTTGGTTTTGATTACTTACATCCACTTGACCTTGGGCATCACTAAAATAATTAATAATTGGAGTTGTTAAATTTGGATTTAAATTATTTAGTTCAGTTGTATTTTTAATTGTTGTATCTAATAATTTATTCTTTTTAGTAGTATCAGCAGTAATATTAGTTGTTAATGTTGTAATTTCTTCACTTAAATATTTTTTATTAACAATACCACATAACATTCATCTTGATTCTGTTTCTGAGTTTGACATATAAGGAATAGATTCTCCTGTTACTTGTCCACCAACTAAATATCTTTTTGGAACTTTACCATCTTTAATATCTTCAACATATATACTAGTTTGTTGTAACATATATCTTTTCATTGCTTTTGGTGTTGCTAAAACAAAATTCATAATTTGATTTTTATTTTCAGTATTTTTAAATGTCATATAATCATCCATAACAATTTGACATAATACACCTTTAATATATAAATTTGTTCCATTTAATCTTAATTGTTGTGCTAGTTGATTATCAGTAATTAAACCTTTATTATCTGCTAAATAAACTAAAGTATCATAAAGACTATTTGTTATAAAAAATTTACAATTATTACTATTTCTTAATTGAAATAAAGTATTTCATGCTGATAACATTGATTTTAAATATCCTACTGGTGTTGTATCAGTAATGATTACTTTTTTGGCAGATTTAGCAATTGTATTTGTATCATTATTTGCTAAATAATCTGCTAAATCATTAGCAACTTCATATTGCATACTTTCTAGTAAATTTTGCCCATTATCTGCAAATAAATCAACTTCACCAATCATTTCTCCTGTACTAGCTTCTTTTGTAATTTCTTTAATAATTTTATCAGTATCAACATAACCAACTTCTAATCCTTTACTTTTATCATTTCAATGAAGTATTTTGAATGTTGGGTCTTTTGGTTTTTTAACTATAAATTCAATTTTTGTAGAATTAACCATTTCAATTGGAAAAAAACTTGCTCATGGACTATTTGATTGTTTATAAAATTCTATAAATTCAGGTGTTTCTACTAATTTTGTAGTATTATCTCAATTTTGTTTAAATGGCACTGGATTTGGCATTTTAAATTTTCCTTTCTTTTATAAATTATTTTTCTTTTTATAATCTAATAAACTACTTTTTATTGAAGTTTCTTGATTTGTTAATATTGTTTCTTGTTTACCACCTGTATTAATTGGTTCTTTAAATAGTGGTTGTTCTTTAATCATTTTTTTAATAGTTTCTTCAATTTTTGAATTTTCTATATTACTTGTTTTAAATTTTAAAAATTCATAAAATTCTTTTTTAACTTGATATTTTTTAAATATATTAATTATTTCTTTTTCTTTAATTTCTTGATTAAGTTTATTTAACTTATTTTCTAATTCAACAATCTTAATTTCTTGCTCTTGTTGTAAATTATTATTTTCAATTAAAGGTTCAGTATTTTGTTCAACATTAGTTTCATTTTCTAACATTTAAATCACACCTTTATTATTTATTTTCTTTTCCATTAATTTTTTCATTAAGTTTTGCTAATTTTTTTTGATGTTTCATCACTTTATTATTTCTTCTAATATGTTTTGGAGTTGTAATAAATCTTTTAAATCAAACAATTAATTCTCTACAAATTAATGTTCCTACACTTGTTCCAATAATAATTAATTCATGTAAAAATTCTTTCATTTTCAATTATTTCCTTTCAATTATTTATTTTTAATTATTCGTCAAATTGACCATTATTAATTCTTTCAATCATTGATTTTGAATTACTTATAATAGTTACCAATAAAGATATTTCTTTATTTAATTGTTCCATTCTTTCTTTATATGTCTGAATTTCATTGTTATAATATTCAATCAATTTTTCTTTATTCATTAGTTATCATCTCCTTTATAAACTATCATATGTAGTTGGTCTTTCATATAAAACATCACTACTTCCACTATTATTACTAATAGCATCACTATTAATTAATCTTCTTGTTTCATTTGTAAATGATGTTTCTTGCATTTCTTGATTATAATTTGTAGTTTCCATAGGTAATAAATTATGTATAATTTCACTTGCACCAGCAACTATTGTTGGTACTGCATAAGCATTATTAAAATCATTATTTATACCCATAGCTACACCACTTGAAATTAGACATCCACTAGTTGCCATATTACATATTTTTCTTATTACTTCAAATCTATTAGGTATTAGTTCACTTAACCCACCAATTAGATTTGATATACCATAAGTACTTAAACTAATATATGTATCTCAATCCATTTGTTGTTTATTATCATTAGTTAATAATAATGGTCATGGTGGTGTTTCTGTGGTAGTAGTTGTTAATCAAGGTGGTGGTTCAGGATTAGGATTGATTTTTGTAAATTTTGCATAATTAATTAAACCAATAGTTCCTAAACCTAATAATATTTTTTTTACTTGAATTTAATATTTTCTTTTTAGTACTTGGCATTTGATTTAAGTTTCATATATCAATTCCTAACTTTTTACTAAATAATAAAGCATTAATACTTCCTAATACTGGATTACCAATAATTTGACCATAATAAGCACTTGTACCAATCATTGCTGATAATGGACTTATTCCAATTCTTATTATTTTTAATAAAGTATAGTTATTTGATTGTACATTCGTGTCATTTGGCATTTTCATTTACTCCTTCATTTTTTGGTTTAATAAACACTTCAACTCAACCTGTATAGTGAACGTTATCACCAACTAAAATAGCAGTATTTGCATGTGGTTGAGAAACAACTAAATATTCAGCAATAACATTAGGATATTTTCATAAAATAATTGCTTTTATATCATTACTATCTGTTAAATCTTTGGGATTTGGTGAAAATATTTCTATTTTATCTTGACCAAATAAATCTGTTAATTTAGTCATTATCAAATTCACCTTTTTCTATTTTTTCAATTAATAAATTTAAAATATTTTTGTCCAAATCAGAGTTTGTATAATTAATTTTTTTAGTTCATTTAATTATATCTTTCATATATTTAAGTAATTTTTCTTTATTCATTATTTATTCTCCTTATTTAAATAATATCAACCAATTAATAAACTATCTGCTTCATCATGATTTGATATTTTTATATTTCAATTATTTCTTTAATAATTTCTTCAGCAACATATATACTTAGTTCTTTATCTCAAGGTCTTAATCAAAAAATAGGTGGGTCATAACGTTCATATCATTTCTTTCATTCACTTGGACTTATTAACATATCTTTTGTTAATAATTTATTAAATTGTCCTGCAATAAAACCACGTAAATGTTCTTGAGTTTCATAACCAATACCATTTTTTGAATTAAAAGTACCACGTTCAATAATTAAATCCAATTCATTATCATTAACTTTTATATCTCAATAAAATTTTCTTTGTCCATCATATTCTTTTAAATTATAACTTTTAACAAATATTGGTTTTCAATTTCAAAAATCATATTTATCATGTAAATAAACTTTTTTTCATAAAGTAAATCCAGTATTTTTAATACTTGGGTCAATTGAAAGTAAATAATTAGTCATTATCAAATCACCGGTCTTTAATTCTGGTTTTAATTGGTTTATAAACTTCTTCATAATATCCGTTTAAGCGATATGTGTTTTTAAGATATTGCATAAATCTTTCTTTATTAATACAATTTTTATGTCTTGATTTATTAATTTCATCAACTTTATTTCTATGTTCTTTATCACCTTGATAACAATGTTCACATACATTTCTCAGCAGTTTTTTTCGCAAGTAAATAAATCATGTTTTTTATCACATACACAACAATCTTCACAACATACTTCTTTATTCATTATTTATTCTCCTTTCTATTATTTCTTTCTTGCTTTATTAAGAAATTTATTCAAATAATTTGATTATCACCATCACCTAATTTTTTTAAAAGATATTCATATCTTTTCTTAAAATCTTCACTATCAATATCTCTATCTTGGTAAATTATTTTTTTCAATTTTTTTATTTTATACAAGGTTTTTGGAGAATATATTTCTCCATGCATGCAAAGAAAACATTTCATTATTTATTCTCCTTATTTTCAATTTGATTAGCAATTTCACTTAATATTTTTAATACTTTATATTCATTTTTTAATTCTTTAATAATAAATATTAAAAATATTATTAGTGTTATACTTGTTATTAATATTGGTGCTATTAATAAAATTTCTCATCATATCATTTTTTACTCTTTTCATTTTTTAAATCATTTAACATTAATTGAACAAAATACACGATTTTAGGAATGTTTAAAGTATTAAAAATTTGACCAGTGACAATAATTTCATCGTTTTTGTTTAATAAAATACATCGGTTATAAAATTTTGGATTATTAAAAATTAAAGTAACATAGTTTAAACCATTTCATTGACCACGAACACTATAATATAATTCTTTATTACCTTTTTCGTAATATTTTGCTTCAATAGTGTTACTTAGTTTTACTGTTAATTTGACATAATTGGCTTTATCTTTCATTTTTATAATTCCTTAAATAGTATTAATGTGTTTATATGCATCTTGTTCATGTTTTGTTAATTTTATATTTCCTTTATAATTTGTTATTTTATTTTTATTTTTTGGTTGGTTTTCTAGATAATCTCAGTTGAAAACATCTTGTACTAATACCATTAATGAACCAATAATTTTAGGAGTTGCTAATGGATTAGTTAATAATTGTTTTGAACTTAAAAAGAAATTTTCTACAATAACTAATATTTTGTTTTCAAAAAATTGTTCTTTGATTATTGATAATATTCTTTTATAACGATTTTTACTTTCAAAAACATGTGTTGTGTTGAATGTTTCTGTATAAATAATCCTATTTGTTTCATTTGAATATATAACAATTCCATTATTACCAATACCAGCGGGGTCAATCCCAATAATTAAGTCATATTGCATTATTAATCAAATTCACCATTTTTAATTTTTTGATTTAATTGAGATATAAGATTTAATCTTCCATTAAAACAACTTTTTCAAAGTTTAGTTACTTTTTCATCGTCTCTCATTTCTTTATTTCATTCTCATTCATCTTTAAGATATTCAAGTATTTTTTCTTTATTCATATTTATACCTCCTACTTAACCTAATATTTAAAATACAGTCATAACAAATTGCTTTACTATTTTTATCTCTTAAAAAATATTTTCTTGTTTTTATATCATTAGTATTAAAGAATAAATAATCTAATTTATTTTGTTTACATGTTCAACAAAAATACTTTTTCATTATGAGTTGAAATTTCCTTATAAGAAGTAACTATATAATTAATTGGTAAATCATCATGTTTATATGGATTATTTATTTTAAAACCTTTTCTGTTTTCTTCTCACGTAATGTTATATTTAAAACAAGGATTAGTAATTTTAGTTTTGTTATCTGTTATTTCACCCATAAATCAACTATTATGCTGTTCATAAAATGTTAATTGTTCAAGTTTTATATCATTAAGATAATATTATTTTGGAGCAGTTGGTTTATTAACAGTTATTTTTTGGTCTTTAATATATGGTTCTAATAACTTTATTAATTCATTACCACTTAATTCTTTTTTAATATTTTCTAAATTAAAAACTCAATATGTGCAACTGTTATCAACAATAAAAGAATTATTTTTAATCATTCATTTTGGAAGAGATAATTTATATTCAACATAATCAATAAGAATAGATTGTGGTTTATCTTTAACAATTTGTTCTTTTTTAAATTCTATTTGCATAATAATCCTTTCCTAATATGTTCTGTTGCTTCTAGCATAAAGAACATATATTTTTATTCTTAGATTATTAATAATACTACTATTTGTTTTATTCATTCCAGCCATTCTGGGCTCAAAAATAAATTGTGAAATTTTAAAAAACATTGAGGCATTCGATTCAATATTTATTTAATTTGCGTTTAGCAAATTAATATTTTAATTGAACCGGTCCCGCTCAATTTTTTTTACAAGTTTGAAATTTATTTTCTCGCCCAAAAATTTTTCAAAAAAAAATAAAAAATAAAACCAACACTTGCTCACTTGGTAGTGGCAAGGTTGGTTAAATAAAGAATAATAGTTGGTCCCCACTCCGGGTCTATATATACTAGTTTCCAATTCGCTCCCACCCCAAGAATTACCATTTCTGGTTAGTATATTTTATTAGGTATCACTCCACTTTTTATTTATCCATGCAAGTCCACATGCTAGCTACTATTTTTAACAACTATGTTGTAGTTCACTTTTTTAGTTCCCAACACGTGTTGATAATAGTGCTAAAGACGGTTATTAAAAATTTTAAAATTTTACAATTACAAAAAAAGACAAGAATTTTATTCTCGTCTTTTGTCATTTATTTTTTAATTTAATAGTTTAAAAAAGAAAGGAGTTATTTTTAAAAATTTTTATTTATCGACATCTTCGGTACGCTCCCTAATTTTAATTAAATTTGGTGGTATTGGTTTAATTACAGTTAAACTAGCAATATTATCCTTATTTGTATTTAATCGACATACTAGTTTAAGAGAAAGATTACTAATGCAAGGTGAACGTGGCTCTAATAAATTAGGAACGACTATTGATGTATTAAAAATTGGGATTATTGTTATGACAATTACTGAATTTTTGGGAGCAATTGTTTTATTTTTATATTTTTATTTTGTGCCTATCTCAGGAATAGAATATGGTCTAAACAATAATACAGGTTACTATAATCACATACTATTAGCATTATGATCGGGAATTTTCCACTCGATTTCTGCTGTTAATAATGCTGGTTTTGATATAGTTGGTATAACTTCATTAGAACCTTTTCAGAGTGATTATTTTGTGCAGTGAATTTTTATTATTGAATTTGTAATTGGTGGTATTGGTTTTCCTGTTTATTATGATTTATATCATTGAATTAAAAATAAAACTCATGGTAAAAAATTTAGATTTAGTTTATTTACTAAACTAACATTAATAACATATTTTTTAGTTGCGATATTGGGTGTTAGTAGTGTTATGTTTATTGAATATTTTTCACGTAATGTCATAACTCCATCAAGGCAAGAGCCCATTTTTAAAAATTTATCGACATCTGATGCAATTATGGCTGTTTTTTTTAATACAATGTCAACAAGAAATGCTGGATACTATACAGTTGACTTAAATAAATTTCACCTTGCCTCACAAATGATCCAATCATTAATGATGTGAATTGGTTCTTCACCAGCAAGTACTGCCGGAGGAATTAGAACGACAACTTTAGCAATCATTCTTTTAACAATTTTTAATATTGCCCGTGGCCGTAATGATGTTTTTGTATTCAAGCGTAAAATTCCTAATCAAACTGTTCGTATGTCATTTATAGTCGGCACACTTGGTTTTATTTTAGTTTTTGTATCAGTAATGATTATCACAATTGAAAATGTTTTTATAATAGATAATTCTGATATGACCTTTGCACAAGTAATTTTTGATGTTTCAAGTGCTTTTGGAACAACAGGACTTTCATTATTTGATAATTCCAAATTAGGTATTTTTAGTCAACTTAGTTTAATTTTTGTCATGTTTGTGGGACAATTAGGAGTATCAACTACTGTTCTTGCTTGAAGTGATCGTAAATCAAAACCAACGATAAGTAGAGTTGAAGAAAACGTATTAATTGGATAAATTAAGAAACGGTGAACACATATGATAAAAATTTTAGATGGTAAAATAATTGCCCAGCAAATTAAAGCAAAAATTAAAGCACAAGTAACAACTATTACTAATCGTAAACCTAAACTAGCAGTAATAATTATTGGTGAAGATTTAGCATCACAAATGTACGTACGAACTAAAATTAAAGCATGTCAAGAATGTGGTATTGATGGACAAGTATTTTCACTAACAACAACAGTAACACAAAAAGAAATAATTAATAAAATTGAACAATTAAATAGTGATAATAATATTGATGGAATTTTAGTACAATTACCACTACCAAAACATTTAGATACATTAGCAATTATTAATAGCATTACTATTAATAAAGATGTTGATGGTTTAACAAATATTAATGCCGGAAGATTATTACAAGGTGATAAAAAAGCAATGTTGCCTTGTACAGTAAAAGGTATTTTAAAATTACTAAATCACTATCAAATTCCCATTTCTAAACAAAATATTACTATCATTAACGATAGTAATATTGTTGGTAAACCATTGGCTTTATCATTAACTAATATGGGAGCAACTGTTAGCATTGTTCATAAATTAACTAAAGACTTAACTCTTTATACTAAAGAAGCTGATATCATTTGTAGTGCTACTGGTGTCTATAATATTATTAATAGTAGTCAAGTTAAACGTGATGTTGTTATTATTGATGTAGCAATTAATTATCAAGGTAAAGAAAAAAAAGTTGTTGGTGATATTAATTTTGAAATAATAAAAAATACCGCTTCAGCAATTACTCCTGTGCCTGGTGGTGTTGGACCAATGACTATTGCCATGTTATTAGAAAATTTAATGATTTGCTATCAATTAAATAATAAATATAATTAAATTGGAAAATTAAATGTTAAAGAAAAATTGGATTAAAAAAAGATTAAATAATATTGAAAAAAATAATTTAGAATTATTAAAATTTAAGTTTTTAAAAGAAACTATTTCAACAAATAGTGTTTATTTTGATAGTCCTTTACATTTTTTAAAACCAGAAAATTATTCAGATTATCAAATACATAATGAAAATAATACTATTATTTTTAAAATAGAAGTTAATATACAAAAATTATATGATGATTGAATAAAAGGAATGAATAATTTTGCTTGAGATTATATTTTAAGTAAAAAATATATAAATATTAACACTGAATATAATTTAAAAACTAATGAGTTTATTAATAAAATTAATCAAAACTTATTTCTTTTAAAAAATAATATTTACGTTGTAAAAGTTTGAACCTCAAAAATAGTAAAAAATAATTTCAATATTTCTTCCTTTGAAAAAGATTGAGAAGAATTTAACGATGTTGGATATTGATGAATAGATAAAGATACTTTAAATAAAGAAGTTTCTTTAAATGAAAAATTACGTTTTACTTTTAGAAATTCATCAGATTATTTAATAAAAGAACTATTATTTAAAGGAAATCATGAAATTACAATAAAATATGTTGAAACTGAAACTGAAATTGAAATTACTACTAAAGGTTATAAATATAAAAATTCTAATTGATGAAAAAGAAATTGATCATGATTTATTTCAATATTTATTTCAATTTTAGCCCTTTTATTTACAATCATATTTAACTTTTTAAATTAATATAAAACATTAAAGTTCTAAATCAAAAAATAAATAATATTGTATGCAAAAATTATAAAATTTGTTATAAAAATAATCATAAACTAAACTTATAGTTTTAACTCATTACTTTATTTTTAAAGTATGTGGGTTTTTTATTTTTTTAAAAGAAAGAGTACAAAAATTATGAAATATTTTAATCCAAACTATTGATTTAAACTATGATTATTAATCACAACAGTTTTTAATAATCAACTACAAAATACTAATGCTAAAACAATTTATAATAAAGAAACTATTAAAGATTGAAAACCTAAAAATATATCTATTGCAGATTGTACACAATCTAATGATCAAGACATTACTTGTATTCATGAAGCAGGACATACAACAATTATTTTAGATTCTAAATTTAAAAACAAATTTCAAAAGTTAGAATCTATCACTTCAGATTTCCAATACCTTGGAAGAACAATATCTGATCAGTTTATACCTTTAAATCAAATTAAAAATATAAGTGATAATGACTTATATACCTTATTACGAATTGATTTAGATGGATTTGCCGCTGAATCTATGTTTTTTGATAGTAACCCTTTAAAATATATTATTGGACAAGCAAGAATTATGGATTCAAGTGACTTACAAGACTATCACAATATTTATCAAGAAGAGTTTGAAGTTAGAAAATTAAAACCCTACAATGAAGAACCTTTAAATTTTATAGGTAAACAATTAAATGAAACAAGAAAAAGCTAAATTGTAAAGGTAAGTGCAACTAAATTATTTTTCTATCCAAATATTCGATTGGTGAAAGATAATTTAATATTTTTCTCGGTCTTTGATTTAAAGACAATATAAATTTATGAACTTCATTTTTATTAGTTTTTGAAAAAATAAATTTTTTAGGAAATTTTTCTCTAATTAAACCATTAGTATTTTCATTAGTACCTCTTTGTCAAGGTGAATATGGATTGGCAAAATAAATTTTTACATCTAAATTTTTTTCAAGTTGTTGTCAATTTGAAAATTCTTTGCCACGATCAAAAGTAATAGTTTTAACAATGTTTTTAGGAAGAATTGATAAATAATAACTGACATTTTTATTAATAACTTTAGTAGTTCTGTTTTTAACTAATATTGCTAAAGTAAATCGTGATACTCTTTCAACTAAAGTTATTAAACATGATTTGCTTTTACCTCGTGATGATACTATAGTATCTCCTTCTCAATGACCAAGTGTTATACGATCATTAACATTTATATCTCGTTCTTTAATTGATTTACCATTAAACTTGCCACGATTTTCTTTAGATTTTCGTTTTTTACCTTTTCTTCTTAAATTTTTACTAGTAACTTTATCAAGCATTCCAAAATAAATTCAAGTATAAATTGTTTTAAAACTAATAACTCACTCTTTATGAAAATTTTTAATTCTGCCATAAATTTGTTCAGGTGATCAACCTAATAGTAATTTTTGTTGTACATATTTTACTAAATTCTTATTTTTAAACTTATGCAAACTAATATGTGATTGTTTTCGATTTTCAGCTTTATTTTGTGCAATTAATGAAAAATAATGATTATTATCTTTATTTCTATTAATTTCTCGAATAATAGTACTAATACTTCGATTAAGATTTTTAGCTATTTCACTAATTTTAAATTTCAAGTGATTCTCAATATAAATCCTTTCATCTATGCCAAGATGTTTATAACTCATATAAAAACTCCTTACTTTTTTCTAAACTAAATTTAGCATTATGAAATTTTTATATGAGAATTTTTTGCAATTTTATTTACTTGCACTTACAAGTATAATTCAGCATTTATTACGGTTTCATATATTCTTTGACCAGCATTTTCTTGGGTGATTAAAGAAGAATAATCACAAGTGTTATTAAAATTACAATTTGTTTTTGCTTTTTTAATAAAATCAGCAGTTAAAAGTATTATAAAACTATTTATTTTCTTTCTTCTATTTAAACTTCCATATTTATTTAATGAAGCTTCAATTTCTCAGTCAATATGTTGTCTACATTTTGTATGTATTCCTAGAATAAGAATAGTAATAGTTGTATCTTTTAAATGATTTTGTCTAATAGTTTTAGCGATTTCATTATTTGATCATGTGGTATCAATATCCCCTATTTCTACAGACATGTCTTTTATATTTAAATAATTAGCATACTTTTTAATTAACTCTGCTAATTGGTCTTTTTCTTCTTGTTCTCTTAGATGATGATATGAAATAAAAATTTTTCTCACTGTTTAACTCCTTTTTTTAACATTATTAAAAATTATGTTTTATAATTTTTTTGATTATAAAACATAAGTCTTAATAGGTAATTTTAAAGATATTGTTTTAAAAATTTAAATTTGTTTTTTACTTATATTTTATTTAAACATTTAATATTTTAATCTGTGTAGTTTAATAATTTTTTGATTTGTTCATTAGTTGCAGTTGAAAGTGAAAGTATTGAAATAAAATATAAGTATTTGTTTTCTATTAAATCTTTTCTAACTTTATCAATTTGTTTTCAAAAATCTTCGATTTCTTTTTTGCTTAAATTTTCATCATTAATGATGAAATTACCATTAGTGTCTATTTTTGTTAGTGATCTACTAGCAATTAAGATTGGTCTGATTTTTAAATTCATAATTTTTAAAATTACATCTGTTACTAAGTTATTGTTATCGGAAGTTAATAATATTTGTTTACTTTCATCAAAAGTATTTTTAATACTTTTAATTGCTTCAGAAACTCTTCCTTCGGATTTATTTACTAATATTGAACTTGTCAAAATTATAAAAAAATTTCAGGCAATTTTTGTTGGTTTTTTATTAATTCCACTTTCTGATTTTAGAAATTTTTTAAATAAATTTATATCAACATCTCTAATAAATATTTCTTTAAAATATTTTCTTAGTTTTATTTTTAATTCTTTTTTCGTTCCTATGATTTGACTAAAATCATTTGAAGAAAGTATTCTTTTAACTTTGTTTTTTTGTTTATAATTTAATAAAAATTTTATTAGTAAAAACATTAAAAGTAATATAAAAGAAATAAGTAAGCTAGAACCAGAAATAACACCTATTCAACTAAATACTTCATTTTGACTCAATTTAATTTTCCTTTCAAATAACATGAAATATGATATTGATATCAAGTATATAGGGACTACGTCCCTCGCCACTACGTGGCTCACCCAAATTATAGTCCCAGTAGGTTCACTGGGACTATAACTATTTTTATTTATCTTTATTTTTAGGTTTATCTTTTTTCTTTAAAATATTATCTAATTTATCTAAACCAGCAGACTTAATATAACTATAAGTCATATCAATACTACTTGCTTCTTTAAGATATTTCTTAGGTGATAATTCACTTTTAAGTTCATGCACATAATGTAAAGCACGTGAATTATACCTTTTTAACCAGTGTCTAGGAAAAAATAAAGTCATAGCCATTGCTTCACCACTATAACTTGGAGGCATAATGCCTTTTTTAATCATTTTCTTTGTTCTACGTCGTGAAAACACTACTTTATTATAATCATCAATATTAGTATATAAATTAAGATTAAATATAACAACAAAGCCCAAAAAACGCATTCTTTTAACTTGCACAACATACTCTACTTTTTCTCTTGCTTGTACTGGTATTCTATTAGGATGTTGTTCAATCAAATACATAGTACCATTAAACATATGACCTATTAACTTACAAAATTGTCCTAAACTTTCTTGTTGATTTTTAAACTGTACTCCTAAATCATTAGAATTTATCTTTAATGCTAATTCATCTAAAATTATTAAATCTTCTTCTTCAAAAGCATAATTACTTGCTAACTGATTAAAAGTAAAAACATCATTATAATTAACCAAATAAGAATAACCATTTTTTAAATAGAAATATCATGTTTTGCTTTATTAATATCTTGCATATTATCAGCATAAGTCAAAGTAACAAAACTTAAAACCTTTGAATTATAAAAATTATGATACGCTTTATGTGTATTAATTTTGTTTTAGTCCGAATTGCATTATTACGTAATTTTTTATCATTAATCCCTAAATTTTTAATACCAATTTCATTACGTTTATTATTTAAAATAGCACTCATAGGCAAAACTATATTTTTAACATAAGCACCATAATAAACTTTTTTAATATAAAAATTTTCTTCCATATATAAAAATCCTCGACAGCATTATTAATTTTATATATTTTTTTACTAACAAAATAATCATAACACAAAAAACAAAATAATTAATGAATTATCTTGCGGTGAATTGTGATACTTAATTGAATTGTGATACTTAATTTAATCTTAATTATACATAGACATAATAAAAAATAAATATTTATTAAGTGTATTTTACAAATTTTTGAATATGTGAAACGGTCACCCCTAAGTTGCAAAAAACAATGTTTTGAGCTAGTAAGGAGACTCTTTTTATGACAAGATATAGTAAGGAACTAAAATTAAAAATAATAGAACAATATTTTGCTGGTAAATCTGCCACAACATTAAGCAAAGAAAATAAAGTTAGTAGAAAGATAATTTATATTTGATTTATAGCACCTAATTTACTAAAACAATCTGATGATAGCATTAGTTTTAGTGTTAATAAACCATTAGAAAAAATTGCTTTAGATATTAGTGAATTTAAAATTAATAATCAAAAATTATATTTATTAGCATTTGTTGATTTTTATTCACGAAAAATAGTATATCACCACTGATCTAAAAATTAAGAAAAATCACATCTTATAAAATCTTTAAAAAACATGTCTAATAAATATAATTTGCATAATACAATCGTTTATACTGATCGCGGAATACAGTTTAGAACTCATGATTATTGAAATTATGCTAAAAAAAATAATATTCAATTAAGCATGACAGATGGCTATGCTTCATATCAAAATGCAATTGTTGAAACTGTATTTAAAATTTTAAAAGTTGTTTATTTTAAAAGACAAAAATTCAAAAATATAAATGTATTTTTATTACATATGAATCATGGTATTTGAAAATATAACAATACAAGATTCCATACAAAAATAAAAAATATCCCAGAAAAAGTGTTTCAATTACTTTTTCACTAGAGTGTAATTATTGCAACTTAGGGGTGACCCTTTCCCTCAAAATATCAAAAGTGGTCCAGTAAATTAGGAACTAATCACCTTTGAAAATTAAATTTATTGTTGGATAAGGTAAATTAAAATTATCCAATTCTTTTCTATCATTAAATATAAATCCATTTTTTAAATAAAAACTGTAAGCTCTAGTATTTTGTTCATTGACATCAACTTGATTTATATTAAATTCTTTAATTAATTTTTTTAATATTTTTGAACCAAATCCTTGATTTAAATAATTTATATCTAAAAATAAAGCTTCTAATTTTTGTTCTAAAATAATCGAAAATCCAATAACTTGGTTATAATCATTTTTATATAATAATTGAACATTTAAATTATTTAAATTTTCTTTTAGTGTTTTATTAAATAACAAAAAATGTTCATGTTTTAAAAACACATGTGTTTTTAAAACATTTTTTTTCCAAATTTTATGAACCAAATTAAAATCTTTATTTTCTTTTACTATTATATATTTAAGATTTTCCACAAATTTTTCTTCCTTTATGTACTGTTTTTAAATTTTATCACATAAAGTGTTGCCTTTTCAACTAAAATGGCATTGGTTAGATAAGTGGAATGGCAACCCTTTTTAGGACTATTTTTTGGTAGACATTTGTTTTTGATAATTAATTGGAGTTAAGTAGTTTAGAGTGCTATGAATTCTTATGTTGTTATATCAATTGATATAATCAAATAATTGTAGTTTTAATTGGATAAATGATGTAAAAATTTGTTATTAATAAATTCAGTTTTGAAAGTTTTAAAATTTGCCTTAGCAACAGCATTGTCATAAGGACAGCCTTTTTTGCTTAAAGAGCGGGTAATGTTGAATGCTAGTAAAAGTTTATTAAGAGTTTTATTATTAAACTCATTACCGCGATCAGTATGAAATATTTGGATATCTTTTAAAAAGCGATTTGATTGCTTAAATGCTTTATGTACCAATGATGCATCTTTTTAGTACCTACACTATATCTACAATAATTTCACGGTTAAATAGGAAAGGGTCGCCCCTAAGTTGCAAAAAACAATGTTTTAATTTAGTAAGGAGACTTTTTTTATGACAAGATATAGTAAGGAACTAAAATTAAAACTTAGATAAAAAAATATTTTTTGTTAAAATATAATTGATTTAATTTGATTTAATTTGATTTATGAAAGAGGTAATGATTATGAAACAATATTTAGATTTATGTCAATATGTTTTAGAAAAAGGATATAAAAAAGCTGATAGAACAGGCACTGGTACTGTTTCTACTTTTGGTTATCAAATGCGTTTTGATTTACAAAAAGGTTTTCCCATATTAACTACAAAAAAAGTTCATTTTGCTTCTATTGTTCATGAGTTATTATGATTTATTGCTGGTGATACTAATATTGAATATTTAGTTAAAAATAATGTTAGAATTTGAAATGAGTGACCTTATAAGAAATTTATGGAAAGTAAAAAATATCAAAATGAAACTTTAGAAGAATTTGTTGAAAAAATTAAAACTGATAATCAATTTGCTCTTGAATTTGGTGATTTAGGACCTGTTTATGGTAGACAATGACGTAATTTTAATGGTGTTGATCAATTGCAGGAGTTAATAGAAAATTTAAAAAACAATCCTTTTTCACGAAGACACATTTTATCAGCATGAAATCCTGCAGAAATTAAGAATATGGCACTACCACCATGTCATACTTTAATTCAATTTTACGTTTCTGATGATAAAAAATTATCTTGTCAATTATATCAACGTAGTGCAGATATTTTTTTAGGAGTTCCTTTTAATATTGCTTCTTATGCATTATTAACAATAATGTTAGCACAAATATGTGGCTATCAGTTAGGAGAATTTATTCATACTTTAGGTGATGCTCATATTTATAGTAATCATTTTTCACAAATTAATGAACAATTAAGTAGAAAACCAAAATCATTGCCAATTTTAGTTATTAATAAAAATATTACTAATTTATTTAATTTTAAATTTGAAGATTTTAAATTAGAACAATATGATCCATATCCGTTGATTAGAGGTCAGGTTGCAGTATAATGGTAATTTTAGTTTGAGCAATGACCAAAGAAAAGGTAATTGGTTTTAATAATAAATTGCCCTGAAAAATTAAAGAAGAAATGCAATATTTTCAGAGCATTACTTTAAATAAAAATGTATTAATGGGTTCAAAAACTTTTGAAAGTATTGGCAAACCACTAAAAAATCGTTACAATATAGTTGTTACTAATCATCAAGAACGTTATCAACAATTTCTAAATGATAATAATATTACTTTCACAAATGATATTATTTCATATTTAAAACAATATCAAGGTAATAAAAAAAGAGATATTTGTATTATTGGTGGTGCTGAAATTTATAAGCAGGCATGAGATTATGCTGATTATTTATATGTTTCAGTCATTAAAAATTTATATAATGGTGATCTTTTATTTCCTGTTAGTAATTTTTCTGATTTTAAATTAATCAAAACAACAGAATTTGCAGAATTTGTAGCGAATGTGTATCAAAGAAAGGAAAAATAATAATAATGAACATTTGAAAAGCAATTTTAACTTGACCTTATTTATTACAAACTTATAGTAAATCAGGTTCAATGACAAGAAAGGTATTAAAAGACCCAAGTTTAGTTTCTGAAGCAAAACGATATATTTGATTGAAAAAACGTGTGCGTTATATTAAATGATTATATAATATTAAATTAACCGTTCATAACATTGAAAATTGACCAAAAAGAAAAGGTTGTGTAATGGTTGCCAATCATCAATCAAATTTTGATCCATTATTAGTATTATCGGTAAATGATTATAGTTTATATGCACCTTTAGGTTTTATTGCAAAAGAAGAATTAAAAAAAAGCCATTTGGCACGAAGATTTATTTTTTTAATTGATGTTTTATTTATTGATCGTAATAATCCACGCACAGCAATTACGACTTTTCAAGAAGCAAAGGAATTAATTAGAATTCCGCGTACAATGATGATTTTTCCAGAAGGAACAAGAAGTCATCAACAAGAAATGCAAGAATTTAAAGCAGGTGCTTTTAATATGGCATATCAATCTTATGTACCAATTATTCCTGTTACTATTATTAATTCTTATCAAATTTTTGATCGAAAATATAAAGGCAAAAAAGATATTCATCTTATTTTTCATAAGGCAATTGAACCAAGTGAATTTATTAAATTATCTACTGATGTATTATCAAAGCAAGTATTTAATATTATGAAAAAAGGAATTGATGATTTTAGCAATAATAAAATTTAAGTAGTAATAATAAAAGGTTGTTAACTAACAACCTTTTATTATGTTTAAGAGTCAATAATTAATTTCTGATGTGATTTTTGTTTTTTATAATTACGTAAATTTTTTACTGATGTAATTATTAGTGAAGAATATGTATATCAAATTATTACGATAATTAATCATAGTAGGATATTAATAAATTGTTCTTTATTTAAGCCAAGACCATTTTGTAATAATAAGAATACACTTAAGTAAGCACAAATAACACCAATTTATCCACCTAGTGTGAAAGCAATTGCTGGTTTAATTTCATAGTTTTTATCTTTAATAAAACGTGTACCAGCAACTGGCATTAAAAAAGCTGCAGATCCCATCATAATTGGAAAAGCACATTCAGCGTTAAGACCTAATAAATAAGTAGTTGCCATTGCTGGAGCATAAATACCAATGCCTAATGCCATGAAAGCACCAAGGATAAAGAATATACTAATACCAACCAAATATTTTCATCAAATATCAAGACTATTATTATTACCCGCTGTTGGCATAATTCCAATTTGTTTTTGACCTAAAAGCATGATAATTGAAACAATAAATAATAGAACGCCAATAAATAGTTGTGATCAACTAAGTTTAATTTTATTTGCGATAATGGCGCCTAAATAGGCACCTAATGTTGCAGCAGAAATTAATGAAACTAGTGTTGGTCATGCTACTTAAATTAAAGCAATAAAAATAATTGCTTCTAAACAAGTAGGAATACTATTACCAACATTCATAATTCCTAAAATTTTTTTATCATTACGTACCTGTTTTGTTAATTTTAATAAAATAATACTTACTGCAAATGAACCAATACCAATTGTGTCACAAAAATCAGCAATAAAACCAATTATTCCTAGTTTTCAAAATCGTTGTTTAAAATTATCTTCAAAATTATGGATATGTTCTTTATCAAATTGTGAATAACTATTTTTTATAAGATATCATGTAAAAATTGCTACTATTATTAACAAAATAGTAGCTGAATTATACTTGTAAGTGCAAGTAAATAAAATTGCAAAAAATTCTCATATAAAAATTTCATAATGCTAAATTTAGTTTAGAAAAAAGTAAGGAGTTTTTATATGAGTTATAAACATCTTGGCATAGATGAAAGGATTTATATTGAGAATCAATTGAAATTTAAATTTAAAATTAGTGAAATAGCTAAAAATCTTAATCGAAGTATTAGTACTATTATTCGAGAAATTAATAGAAATAAAGATAATAATCATTATTTTTCATTAATTGCACAAAATAAAGCTGAAAATCGAAAACAATCACATATTAGTTTTCATAAGTTTAAAAATAAGAATTTAGTAAAATATGTACAACAAAAATTACTATTAGGTTGATCACCTGAACAAATTTATGGCAGAATTAAAAATTTTCATAAAGAGTGAGTTATTAGTTTTAAAACAATTTATACTTGAATTTATTTTGGAATGCTTGATAAAGTTACTAGTAAAAATTTAAGAAGAAAAGGTAAAAAACGAAAATCTAAAGAAAATCGTGGCAAGTTTAATGGTAAATCAATTAAAGAACGAGATATAAATGTTAATGATCGTATAACACTTGGTCATTGAGAAGGAGATACTATAGTATCATCACGAGGTAAAAGCAAATCATGTTTAATAACTTTAGTTGAAAGAGTATCACGATTTACTTTAGCAATATTAGTTAAAAACAGAACTACTAAAGTTATTAATAAAAATGTCAGTTATTATTTATCAATTCTTCCTAAAAACATTGTTAAAACTATTACTTTTGATCGTGGCAAAGAATTTTCAAATTGACAACAACTTGAAAAAAATTTAGATGTAAAAATTGATTTTGCCAATCCATATTCACCTTGACAAAGAGGTACTAATGAAAATACTAATGGTTTAATTAGAGAAAAATTTCCTAAAAAATTTATTTTTTCAAAAACTAATAAAAATGAAGTTCATAAATTTATATTGTCTTTAAATCAAAGACCGAGAAAAATACTAAATTATCTTTCACCAATCGAATATTTGGATAGAAAAATAATTTAGTTGCACTTACCTTTACAATTTAGCTTTTTCAAAATAGCCAATAAAGTGTGAGTAATTAGATTTATCCAATAAATAAACTTCTGATAATTTAAAATTATGATATTTTTTCTTTATGGCACTTTTAATTTCGTTATCAACGTTATGATTAATTTTTCCTAAATTAATTTTTATATCTTTATTTCAATCTGGAAAATCATTTTCTAAATTATCAAGACGATTATTTGGATAATATTTCTCATCTTCTGTTATTATTCTTACTGATTCAAAATCAAATCAATTAAATGGTTTTTCATAAAGTACAATTTCTATACGTTCTTTTCTAGAACTATCTGTATATACTTTTTCAATTTTTGAAAAATTATCTCAAATTGTTTTACCTACTTGTTGTATTTCTTTTCATGTTCATGGAAAAATTGCAGTAATTGAAATATCATTAGAATTATATCGTTGCATCATATCCTCTTTAAATTTTTCGCCAAGTTCTCATGCAGGATTATCTTTTCAATAATGATAATCAGCTATTATTCCTTCAAAAGTTTTTGGTGTAAATGAACAAGTTACTTTACCTCAACTACCCCTTATTTCGTTTTTACCATTTAATGTTCTTTTTAATCGATTTCTGTGTTTTTCATGACGATGTTTATTCATATTTATTTTGCTATTTGTTGTTGGGTTGTTAATAATAAAATCTGTTTGATTATTACTTGCAAAATTTAATTGTTGATTTACTAAATCTAAACTAGTCGTATTTTTTCTAACTCAATTTTTAATATTTGAATTATCAATTGACTTACCATTAATACCTTGTATTTTATTATTTAAAAGTGGAGCAGTTAATACTCACAATTTAAATCAATAACTTGAACTAAAATATTTCATAATTTTGTTCTCCTTTGAAAGTAAATATAAAAATATTTACTTTCAAAACCAAGCAACTTTTATTTGTTAAATTTTACTTCTTTTTTATTTTTTTTTGATAAATATTTTTGGGAAATTTTCACTCGATATTGACAGTTATTAATTAAAAAATGTATTTTTTCTAAAATTATTATCACTACTATTTTCTATATTTCATCAATAAGAAATTATAAAAGATTATGCAATTACTGTAATAATGTTATATATGATTGTAAAACATTATTGATGTTGAACATATATTATTGTATATCATATAATATTTATATAAATTAATACATATAAGCATTAAGTTTAATATATAATTTTATTAATTTCTTTTTCTGTAATAAACTTATCAATCTTCCCTTGCGCTAAGATTGGGCTACCGCCACCCTTACCATTATATGTTTTTAATATTTTTTGTAAAATATTATTACTTTGATACTGTTTATTATTATGCAATTCTTTACTTGAAGCAACTAATACTAAATATTCTTGATTATTAATTTTATTAATAAAAATAATAATAATATTTTGATATTGATTACGATAATGTTCAATTATTTCTCTTAATGTTTTAATATCTAAATTTTCAAAATTTGCAATTAATAGTTTATAAATATTTTCATTTTTTGGAACTAAAGTTAAATATTTTTTCACTATCTTCTGACGATTTAATTCTTCAAAATTAATTTGTCATTTTTTAAATAAACCATGTAATTCTAGTAATAACATTTTTCCTTTTCTTCAATCAGTAGCTACCACTTTTAAATTATTAATAGCATCATATATTTTTTCAATTTCTTCTTCTTGCATACAATTATCTTTATTTTTTTGATATTGAATAAATAAACTATTGCTTTGTTCTTTAATCATCATTATTTGTTGTGTTAAGTATTCATTAATAGTTTTTAATGATGTTAAAGCATGAATTCGATAAGAACCAGATCCTTTTGACTCAACATTAGTTATTAATAATTGTTCTACTTCTTGTGAATTATAACAATGAGTACCCCCACAAAGTTCAATTGAAAAATCACCAAACTTAATTACTCGAACTTTTTCTTCATATTTTTCACCAAAAAAAGCTAAAGCTCCAATTTTGATTGCTTCTTCATATGTACAATAAATAATTTCACAAGGATATTTGCATTTAATTCATTTACTTACTTGTTGTTCTATACTTATAATTTGTTCTAAAGTTAACATTTCATAATGACTAAAATCTAATCGTAAATATTGATAATTATTAAAACTTCCAGATTGCATAACATGTAAACCTAATAATTTTCTTAAAGCAGCATGTAATAAATGAGTTCCTGAATGATTTTTTCTTGTATAAAAACGATGTGAACTATTAATTTGTGCTTCAACAATTTCTGTTTGTGTTAATTCACCTTTTACTTCCACTTGATGAATATGCTGTTTTTGTGGTCCTTGTTGTACATCAATAACAGAGGCCGTTCCATTTTCTCCTTTGATAATACCATCATCAGATGCTTGCCCCCCCTTTTCTGCATAAAAAGGTGTTTCATTTAAAATTAAATAACCTTTTTCATTTTTTAAAAATTTTACCTCATGCTCTGATTTAAACATAAAAACAATATTTGTATTTATTTGTTCTTTATCATAACCAACAAAGGTTGAAGGAACTTTTAAATTAGTTAGTAATGAAGATTGAATTGTTAATGCTTGATGATTAATTCTTACCTTTCTTGTATTATCTTTACTGTTATCCAATAACTTTTGAAAACCTTTTAAATCAACAGTCGCATTTTCTTCATTTGCAATCTCTAATGTTAATTCAATAGGATAACCATAGGTATCAAATAATTTAAAAGCCGCAGTTGCATCTACTTTTTTATTATCTTTAATAACTTGTAATAATAATTGTTTTCCTGTTATCAATGTTGTTCAAAATTTTAATTCTTCGATTTTAATAATATTAGTTACTAAATCGACTTTTTTATGTAATTCTTGATAATGTTGACCCATAACTTTGATAATAATTGAAACTAACTTAAAAAAAAATGGTTCATTAATATTAAGTTTTTGTCCATATACAACAGCTCTTCTAATCAATCTTCGTAATACATAACCACGATCTTTATTACTAGGAAAAACACCATCACTAATTGCAAAAACTAAGCAACGAATATGATCAGCAATAATTTTAAATGCAGTATTAATAGTTTTTTGTTTAATCTCTTGTGTAAAATAATTATTAATATCATAACGAAAATTTGTCAATTTTTCACATTCATGAATAATATTTTGAAATAAATCAGTATCAAAGTTAGTTGGCACATCTTGTAAAATTGCTACTAGTCTTTCTAATCCTGCACCAGTATCAATATTTTTTCTTGGTAAATCAGTATAATTATTTTTGCCATCATTATTAAATTGTGAAAAAACAATATTTCAAATTTCAATATAACGATCATTTTCAATATCATCTTTTAATAATTTAATACCAATATTTTTAGGATCATATTTAATACCACGATCATAATAAATTTCAGTATTAGGACCACAAGAACCTTGACCCATATCTCAAAAGTTAGTAGATCTTGTACCTTTAATAATACGTTCTTTTGGTAATTTAATAATATTTAATCATAAATTATATGTTTCTTCATCTTCATTCAAAACTGTTACATATAATAAATTAGCATCTAAATTTAATCACTTTTTACTAGTTAAAAATTCTCATCCTCAAACAATAGCTTCTTTTTTAAAATAATCACCAATTGAAAAATTACCTAACATTTCAAAAAAAGTTTGATGTCTTGCTGTAATACCAATATTTTCAATATCATTAGTTCTAATTGCTTTTTGTGAATTTGCTAATCTTTTAGCAATTGGGGTTTGTCGTCCATCAAAATATGGTTTTAATGTAGCAACTCCAGAATTAATCCACAATAGTGAAGGATCATCATTTGGAACAAGTGATGCACTTTCTAAAATGTGATGATCATAACTTTTAAAAAAATTTAATCAAGTTGTTCTAACTTTATCTGTTGTTCATTTTATTGACATAATAATTTCTCCTCAAAATAATAAAAATTCCTATCAAAATAGGAACGTTTTTTAACGCGGTACCATCCTAATTCACTTACAAAGTAAATGCACTTAATTAATGATTAAAATTGTTAAATTAGGAGCTTCTAATTAATAATGGTTAAGTGCTTACACTATTCACTCTCGCTGAAAACTAATTATTATTAATTATACTTATCTAATTTAGATTAATATAAATATTAATTTCAATTTTAATATTAACCATAAATATTAGTTATTACAAGCAAAAAGATAAAATTATGAAATATTTTTATAAATGCTGAATTATACTTGTAAGTGCAAGTAAATAAAATTGCAAAAAATTCTCATATAAAAATTTCATAATGCTAAATTTAGTTTAGAAAAAAGTAAGGAGTTTTTATATGAGTTATAAACATCTTGGCATAGATGAAAGGATTTATATTGAGAATCAATTGAAATTTAAATTTAAAATTAGTGAAATAGCTAAAAATCTTAATCGAAGTATTAGTACTATTATTCGAGAAATTAATAGAAATAAAGATAATAATCATTATTTTTCATTAATTGCACAAAATAAAGCTGAAAATCGAAAACAATCACATATTAGTTTTCATAAGTTTAAAAATAAGAATTTAGTAAAATATGTACAACAAAAATTACTATTAGGTTGATCACCTGAACAAATTTATGGCAGAATTAAAAATTTTCATAAAGAGTGAGTTATTAGTTTTAAAACAATTTATACTTGAATTTATTTTGGAATGCTTGATAAAGTTACTAGTAAAAATTTAAGAAGAAAAGGTAAAAAACGAAAATCTAAAGAAAATCGTGGCAAGTTTAATGGTAAATCAATTAAAGAACGAGATATAAATGTTAATGATCGTATAACACTTGGTCATTGAGAAGGAGATACTATAGTATCATCACGAGGTAAAAGCAAATCATGTTTAATAACTTTAGTTGAAAGAGTATCACGATTTACTTTAGCAATATTAGTTAAAAACAGAACTACTAAAGTTATTAATAAAAATGTCAGTTATTATTTATCAATTCTTCCTAAAAACATTGTTAAAACTATTACTTTTGATCGTGGCAAAGAATTTTCAAATTGACAACAACTTGAAAAAAATTTAGATGTAAAAATTTATTTTGCCAATCCATATTCACCTTGACAAAGAGGTACTAATGAAAATACTAATGGTTTAATTAGAGAAAAATTTCCTAAAAAATTTATTTTTTCAAAAACTAATAAAAATGAAGTTCATAAATTTATATTGTCTTTAAATCAAAGACCGAGAAAAATACTAAATTATCTTTCACCAATCGAATATTTGGATAGAAAAATAATTTAGTTGCACTTACCTTTACAATTTAGCATTATTATTAAGGTTAAAAATTAAAAAATATACTTTTTTATCAATTATTTAAGAAAATTTTATGTAATCAGAATGTTGTTTTAAATAATATTTTGAATTAGAAAAAAATAAATAATTAAATACCAATAAGAATACAGATGTATATTAGTAGTTAATTATAAATATCAAAAATATATAAAATTAAAAAGGTTTTATTTTTTTTAGTAAATAAAACTAAAAAAACTTTATTTTAGTAGTATAATAAAAATACTTACTTAGTTAAGGGTAAGTAAATATTCATTGCGGTTGGCACCTAACAGTGAATAGGAGTTACCATTATTGGTAACTCTTTTATTTTAAATAATTATTATATACCTCAAAATTTAATAATATTTAAATTATTTATATAATATGAAAATAAAAAATATTGTCAAAATTTCTAAAATTTGGTAAAAGATAAGTGTAAAACTAAATATAGTTTTTAACCCATTGCTTTGTTTGTAAGTAAATGGGTTTTATTTTACTAAGAAGGTGTATAAAATGCGTGATAATGATAAAAGAAAATCAACAACATTTCAGCGAATAATGGAAAATAATCCAGAAAATATTTTTGCTCAAACCGATGGTTCTATAAAAAAAAGACATGGAGGTTTAGCAATAAAATCTTCTAGAAGTGAAAATAGTTTAAATGAATCAAATAATGAAGCAAATAATGATAGTAATGTTTTAAATAAATATAAATATAATTGTCTTACAATTATAGAAGATCAAAAGATAAGTAAACTTAGAGAAGAAATTTTTAATTTTACAAAACAATTAGAAGATGTCAAAAGAACAAATGATGATTTAAATAAAAAATTAACTATTATTAGAGAAAATCTTTTTGAATTAGAAATTATTCAACTTAAACCATTACTTGATGATTTAAAACGTAAAGAAAGAAAAATGGAAATAAATAAAACTAAGAAACAAAATACAACCGATAGTGAATTTAGAGAATATTTTGCGCTTAAAGAAACAATATCAGATAAAGAATTAGAAATTGAAGAACAAAGAAATATAAAAAAAGAATTGAATAATAATATTGAAAAAAATAATTCTAAAATTGAAGAATTAGAAAATACTATAAGCAATTTAAATAGTGAACTAGATAGTTATAGTGATGATTGGATGCCGTTATCATTAAAAGAAAATATTAATAGAAGAATAGAACTACAAAGAAAAATTGATGAAGAAAATTTAACTGAAGAGCAAAAACTAGAAATATTTTCTAATATTTCTAAGTTAAAAAAAGAAATAAAAAAAGAATGAAATATTAAAAGTCAAAATGTTCAAAAAATTTATGAAGAAATTTTTCCAATTGAAGATAAGATATTTTATATAACAACTTTAGTTTATAATTATGAATCAATTTTTGAAGAAATAATATATTTTGATAATAATGAAAAAAATGAGGTTGAAGTTTGAAAACAGACTAAAAAGTACCAGAGTATTGAAGAATATAAAAAAAGCACTTGTTTAATTGATAAAGAAAATGCAAATAATATTAGTACAATGCCAGTTAAAGAATTATTAAAAGAACAAATGGAATTAAAATCAAAGCCATCTAAAACCGAGTGAAAAGTTTGGGTTATTATTTTAGTCATTACTATTGTTATTGCTGTTCTTCCAAATTTGCTTCCTGTGATTTTAGCTCCTTATTTGGCTGCTGCAGTAGTGGCAGCAATTAAGATTGATATTGCTATTGCTTCAGTTTTTATTAGTGGAGGTTTTAAAGCAATTACATCAGTTTTTTCAACTGCATCAAAAAAAGTTGAATCATGAATTTATAATAAAATATTTAAAAATAATAAAGATAAAAAAGAAAAAGAAAAAAAAGAAGTTAAATCAGTATCTAAGGATTTAACAAGTGATAAATTAGAAACTAAGTTAGAAACACAATTTAATATATTAAAACCAGAACTGGATGGTAGAAAACTTAAAACTATAAATGAACTAATGAATGATAAAACAATAATAAATGTTGAAAATAATATAATTCCAGTTGAAAATCAGTTTGATGTAGATAAAGCAAATTCTATGGCCAATATGCAACCTCCTACAAATGTAAGACAACGACGTTATTCATTTTAAAATATAACGATAATTAGTTTAATTATTCTTACTTAATTAAGTAAGAATAATTTTTTATATATTTTTATATATATTTTTAATAAAAAATATATAATTTTATTGAGTATTTAAAGGTAGAAAAAATATTCAAAAAGTGAAAGGAATAATAAATTATGCCATGAAAATCTATTGAGAATAATAAATTAAAACAAGAAGCACATGCTAAAAATGCTGATAAAATAAATAAAGCTTGAGGAGAAAAAAATGAATCTGAAAGAAGAGAAAGAGTTTGTAAAAATCTTGAGTTAGATAAATCAAAAATAAATAGTGAATCTTCTTCAAGTGAAAGCAAAAACTCTAGTAGTAAAAACAGTAACCAGTTATAAAAAAAACAATTTTTTTAATTAAAATAAACTTCAATATGAAGTTTATTTTTAATTTATTTTTTTAATCTTAATTAAGATATTGATGAAATTAGCATTTATGTTATTAAAAATAGTGTTTATAACTTACAAGATATATAATAAAAAATTATTTATTTAATCTTTTGTAAATTTTTCTTGATTTTAATATATATATATCATATAATATACAAGCTAGAATAAGCCAAAGACAGCAACGGACTTTTGTCTTAATTATGTTGCTCAGGTAATTTCCATCATTATATATGCATGTGATTTACTCGGTTTTGCTCCGAGTTTTATTTACTACTTATTGCTAGTTATTTCAGAATAATAAGGAGGTGTACTTATGCGCCCAGCAATGGTTGAAAAACAAAAAACTATTGATTTAATTGCTAAGCAAATTAATGATTCCAAAACAACAATTGTTGTACAATATCAAGGTATGAATGTTGAAGAAATTAGTTCTTTACGTAAGGAATTAAGAGCTAAAGGTGCAACATTCACTATTTATAAGAATAATTTAGTTGCTCGTGCTTTAAAAAAAGAATATTCATCGCTTGAAAGTAGTTTAGTTGGCCCAAATGGTTTTATCTTTGGATTTGAAAACGACTTAGAAACAGCTAAAATAGTTTCTAATTATGCTAAAATTAATAAATTATTAGTATTAAGAGGTGGCATTTTTGAAGGGAAAGTTATTGACCAAAGTGAGTTACAAAAAATAGCTTCATTACCATCAAAATTAGAATTAATTTCAATGTTAGCTTCTTGTTTACAAGCACCAGTTCGCAATTTGGCTTTAGCAATTAAAGCAGTAGCCCAACAAAAAGAAAACGCATAATTAACACTTATTAAATAAAAAAAATATGGAGGAAAAAATAATGGAAAATATTACAAATAAACAAATTATTGAACATGTTAAAACAATGACAGCAGTTCAATTAAAAGAATTAGTTGAATTAATTGAAACAACTTTTGGAGTAACTGCAGCAGTTGCTTCTGCACCAGCAGCAGCTAAAGAAGAAGCAACAAAACCATCAACAGTTTCTGTAATCTTAAAAGAAGTAGGAGACAAAAAAGTTGATGTTATTAAAGCAGTTAAGGCAATTGTTGGTGGTACAATGTCTTTAATGGATGCTAAAAAAATGGTTGATGCAGTAGCAACAGGACCACAAAAGATTTTAGAAAATATTGATAAAGCAAAAGCAACAGAACACGAAGCAACGTTAAAAGCCGTTGGTGCTATTGTTGAAGTTAAGTAGTTCAAATATTAAAAATTTATATGAAAACCAGTTTTAATGAATACTGGTTTTCTGTTTGTTATTTAACTAAAAATTATCAACTTAAAACTTAATATTTTATCAAACTAATTAGTAATTTAATACTAATTAACTGAAATCAAATTATTTGATTTTAATAAATTTTTAAAATTGGAGATGAACCAATGTCATATACTACAAAACAATTTGGTCATTATGCAAAAAGACGTGACTATACTAAAGTATCAGGAAATTTAGATCTTCCTGATTTAATTTCAATTCAACGTGATACTTATAAATGATTTATTGATACAGGAATACAAGAAGTATTTAATGAAATATTTCCGGTAACTGATAATGATAATCGTATTATTTTATCATTGATTGATTGAGAATTTCGTAAACCAAGAAGAACATTAAAAGAAGCAAAAGATGAGTCAAAAACTTATGAAGCACCAATCTATACAAAATTATCTTTATCAATTCATGAAAATAATCGTCATTTAACTATTGCTGCTAAAGATAATATTTTAGATTATTTAATGCGTTGAATTAAAGACCAATTTGGTATTAAAAACATTAATGAACCAAAAGTTAGCGATAATATATATTATTTTGAAGAAAAAAATGTTCATGCTAATAGTGAATTTTCAACTATTGAAGTTACTATTAAAAGTAGAGAAGAAGATGTTTTAATTGTTGATTATACATTAACTCGTGAAGGAGATGTATTTTTAGGTGATTTTCCATTAATGACACAAAAAGGAACCTTTATTATTAATGGAAGTGAAAAGGTTGTTGTTTCACAATTAGTTCGTTCACCAGGTGCATATTTTAAAATTGAAATTGATCCAAAAACCGGATTATATAAATTTTTAGGTGATTTAATTCCATCACGTGGAACTTGACTAGAATTTGAAACTGATTCTAAACGTAATAAATTAGTTGGTAATAAAAATGCAATTAAAGATATTATTCAAGTTAAAATTGAAAAATCACGTAAAATTGCAGTAACCACTTTACTTACTGCCTTAGGATTAACTAAAGATGATGTTATTAATATAATTGGTAAAGATGATGTTTTATTGAATACTTATGAATATGATGAACATCAAAATTGACCAGCAGCAGTACAAGAAATTTATAAAAAAATTAAAGCTGGAGAAACTGCCAGTGTTGATGGTGCTGCAAAATTTTTAACTGGATTATTATTTGATTCAAAAAAATATGATTTAACAAAAGCAGGAAGATATAAGTTAATTCAAAAATTAGCTATTACAGATCGTGTTTTAAATTACACTCTAGCTGAAGATATTAAAGATATTAGAGGTAAAGTTGTTTTACCCAAAAAAACAGTAATTGGTAAATCACAATTAGAAATTCTAAAAACAGTATTAGAAGAAGGAGCATGTTTAGTACCTTTAAAAACATCAATTAGTGATAGTGAACCAAAACATTATGTGCAGTTAATTAAAGTTTATAATGATAAAGAAAGATTAAATGAAGTTATTAATGTTGTTGGAATTAATCCTAAATGTAAAGAAGTAATTATTACTATTGCTGATATTTTAGCAACTCTTTCTTATATTTTAAATTTTGTTCATGGTATTGGTAATGCTGATGATATTGATCACTTAGCAAATCGTCGTATTCGTACAATTGGTGAATTACTACAAAACCAATTTCGTATCGGAATGGGACGTATTGAAAAAAATGTTAAAGAAAAAATGTCAACTACTGATAGTGATAAAATGAAACCAGCAAATATTACAAATAATAAACCATTAACAGCTGTTATTGGTGAGTTTTTTAACTTATCACAATTATCACAATTTATGGATCAAACTAATCCATTAGCAGAATTGGCTAATAAAAGACGTTTAACTGCTTTAGGACCTGGTGGATTATCACGTGATCGTGCTAGTTTAGAAGTTCGTGATGTTCACTATTCTCACTATGGAAGAATTTGTCCAATTGAAACTCCTGAAGGACCTAATATTGGTTTAATCAATAATTTAGCCACTTATGCTCGTATTAATGAATACGGTTTTATTGAAACACCTTACCGTCAAGTAATTGCAGGTAAAATTACTAATGAAATTAAATATTTAACTGCCGGTGAAGAAAAGAATTATATCATTGCACAAGCTAATATTGAATTAGATACTAATAATGTTATTAAAAATAATAATGTTATTGCTCGTAGTAATGGTCAAAATATTATTGTTGGACCAAACGAAGTTGAATATATTGATGTTTCACCAAAACAAATTGTGTCAATAGCTACAAGTTGTATTCCCTTTTTAGAAAATGATGATGCTAACCGTGCTTTAATGGGTGCTAATATGCAACGTCAAGCAATTCCATTATTAAAACCACAAACACCAATTGTTGGTACGGGTGTTGAGTATGCTGTTGCTCGTGACTCAGGATTAGCTATTGTTGCTAATTTACCGGGAGTTGTACAATATGTTGATTCTCATGAAATTATTATTAAATCAGAAGATGAAATAACAACTTATGAGTTAAGTCGTTTTGAACGTAGTAATCAAGGAACAGCAGTAACTCATGTGCCATTAGTAAAAGTTGGTGATAAAGTTGAAGTTAATCAAATTTTAGCAGACGGACCTTCAATGAAAGATGGTGAACTTGCATTAGGACAAAATGTAATTATTGCTTTCATGACTTGACATGGTTATAACTATGAAGATGCTATTATTATTAGTGAACGTTTAGTAAAAGATGATGTTTATACTTCAATGCATATTGAAGAAGATAATTTAGAATGTCGAAAAACAAAACAAGGTAAAGAAGAAATTACACGTGAAATCCCTAATACTTCTGAACAATCAAGACGTTATCTTGATGATGAAGGAATTGTTTTAATTGGAACTGAAGTTAAAGAAGGAGATATTCTTGTTGGTAAAGTTACACCAAAAGGTCAAACACAATCAACTGTTGAAGAAAAATTATTAGCAGCTATTTTTGGTGAAAAATCACGTAATGTTAAAGATAATTCATTACGAGTACCTAATGGTGGTGGTGGAATTGTTCAAGGTATTAAACGTTATAAACGTGAAGATGGTTTTGACTTACCTTCAGAAGTAGAAGAAGTAGTTAAAGTATTTATTGTACAAAAACGTAAAATTCGAGAAGGAGATAAAATGGCTGGAAGACACGGAAATAAAGGTGTTATTTCTAAAGTCTTACCAATTGAAGATATGCCTTTCCTAGAAGATGGAACACCGGTTGATATTATGTTAAATCCATTAGGAGTACCATCGCGGATGAATATTGGACAAATTCTTGAATTACACTTAGGAATGGCTGCTAAAACTTTAGGAATTAAAGTAGCAACCCCTGTTTTTGATGGTGCAAAAAATCAAGACTTGTTAGATATTATGAAAGAAGCAAAATATAATGACTTTGATAAATTAACATTATATGATGGTTTAACTGGTGAAAAGTTTGCCAAGAAAATTTCAGTTGGTGTGATGTATATGTTAAAACTATCACACATGGTAGATGATAAATTACATGCTCGTAATGTGGGTCCATATTCATTAATTACTCAACAACCATTAGGTGGTAAGGCACAAAATGGTGGACAAAGATTTGGAGAAATGGAAGTTTGAGCATTAGA
The DNA here is from genome assembly GCF_964030795.1 of Spiroplasma endosymbiont of Nomada ruficornis. Classification (NCBI taxonomy): domain Bacteria; kingdom Bacillati; phylum Mycoplasmatota; class Mollicutes; order Entomoplasmatales; family Spiroplasmataceae; genus Spiroplasma; species Spiroplasma endosymbiont of Nomada ruficornis. The sequence goes on from NZ_OZ034962.1 coordinate 1,114,191, forward strand.
AGCTTATGGTGCTGCTCATACTTTACAAGAAATCCTAACTATTAAATCTGATGATATTAAAGGTAGAATTAAAACTTATGAAGCGATTCTACGTAATAAACAAATTCCAACGCCAGGTATCCCTGAATCATTTAATGTTTTAACAAAAGAACTACAAGGTTTAGGAATAAATATTGTGTTAATTGACGAAAAAGGTCAAGAACAAAAAGTGGTAACTTACGATGAAGAAGTCGAAAGTTATCTTGAGGATTAGAAAAGGAGTAATAAATATATGCAAATGCAAAAAAATTCAAAACATTATACTGCCCTTAAAATTTCTCTTGCTTCTCCCGATCAAATTCGCTCATGATCACATGGAGAAATTACAAAGCCAGAAACAATTAATTATAAGTCATTAAAACCTGAAAAAGATGGATTATTTGATGCACGAATATTTGGACCAACTAAAAATTATGAATGTACTTGTGGTAAATATAAGAAAATAAAAAATAAAGGTAAAGTTTGTGAACGTTGTTTAGTAGAAATTACTGAAGCAATTGTTCGACGTGAACGTTTAGGACACATTGAGTTAGAAGAACCAGTAACTCATATTTGAATGTTAAAGGCTTCTCCTTCAAAAATTGCGTTAGCATTAGATATGAAAGCTAAAGACTTAGAAGAAGTAGCATATTTTGTTTCTTATATTGTTTTAGATCCAGGGACTGCTAAAGGTTTAAAACAAAAAATGATTATGGATTTAGGTAATGCTAAATCTTCAACTGATACTCGTAATCGTTTACGTAAAGTATTTGCACAAATTTTAGAACAATTAGAACCTTCTTCTTTTGCTTATACTCGTGCTCAAATGTTAACTGATACTTTAGCAGATACTTCACGTCCATTTTCAATGGATGAATGTGCTCAATTTATTACTAAACATACTGGAACAAAATTTGGAATTGGTGCTTCAGCTATTGAGTATTTATTAAAAAATATTAATTTAGAAAAAGAATTTCTTGCCATTAAAAAACAATTGACAAACAAGAAATCACAAACTGATCGTAGAAAACTAGAACGTCGTTTAGATGTTATTGATTCATTTGCTAAATCAGGAAATAAACCAGAATGAATGGTATTACATGCTATTCCGGTGATTCCACCTGATATTCGTCCAATTATTCAGTTAGATGGTGGTCGTTTTACAACATCAGAAATTAATGATTTATATCGAAGAATTATTATTCGTAATGAACGCTTAAAAAAAGTAAAACAAATGGGAGCACCAATCTTAATTATTAATAATGAAAAAAGAATGTTGCAAGAATCAGTTGATGCTTTATTTGATAATGAACGTAAAGCACGTCCAGTAACAGGAAGAGATAAACGTCCATTAAAATCTTTAACTTCAACATTAAAAGGAAAACAAGGACGTTTCCGTCAAAACTTATTAGGTAAGCGTGTTGATTATTCAGGTCGAAGCGTTATTGCTGTTGGTCCGGAATTAAAAATGTATCAATGTGGTATTCCTCGTGATATGGCAATTATTTTGTTCAAACCTTTTGTTGTGCAAAGATTAGTTCATCAAGAATTAGCTTTAAATATTAAAATTGCTGAAAAATTAATTGAAATTCAAGATGAACGAATTTGAGATGTTTTAGAAGAAGTAATTAAAGATCGTCCTGTCTTATTAAACCGTGCTCCAACTTTACACCGTTTAGGAATTCAAGCATTTGAACCAATTCTAGTTAAAGGGAAAGCTATTCGTTTACACCCACTAGTAACTCCTGCTTTTAATGCTGACTTTGATGGTGACCAAATGGCTGTTCACGTGCCAATTACTCAAGAAGCAGTAGCTGAAGCAAGAAGTTTAATGTTAGGTTCAAAAAATATTTTAAGTCCTAAAGATGGTAAACCAATTGTTACGCCAACTCAAGATATGGTTCTTGGTAATTATTATTTAACTATTGAAAAATTAGATGAATTAGGTCAAGGTTCAATTTTTAAAGATGTTAATGAAGCAATTAAAGCTTATGATACAAAACAGGTTTCATTACATGCTATTATTGGAATTCGTGTTGCTAGTTTAGGTGCAAGTAAATTTGCTGCTACCGATCAAAATAAATTTTTAATTACTACTATTGGTAAGATTATTTTTAATCAAATGTTTTCAGAAAGAATGCCATTTATTAATCGCCCAAATATTATTAATTTAACTGAAACTCATAATGAAGATTTAGTTGCCACTGATGTTGATTTTCGTGAATTTATTAAAAAAAGAGTTATTGTTGAACCATTTAAGAAAAAAGCTTTAGCAGATATTATTCATAAATATTTTAAAACTTTTGGAACTCAATTAACTGCACAAATGTTAGATAAAATGAAAAATCTTGGTTTTAAATTTTCAACAATTTCAGGAACAACAATTTCTGCAGGCGATGTTGTATCTTATTCAGGTAAAACAAGATTATTTAAAGAAGCAGATGAATATGTTAAAACAATTAACAAGTTTTATAAACAAGGTATGTTAACTAATCGTGAGCGTCATTACCATATTATTAATAAATGAAGTGGTATTAAAAACAATATTCAAGTTGAACTAGAAACAGTTTTAAGAAAAGATATTGAAAATCCAATCTTTATGATGTGAGATTCAGGTGCTAGAACTAATATTAGTAACTTTACTCAATTAGTAGGGATGCGTGGTTTAATGAATAATCCAAAAGGAGAAGTTATTGAATTACCAATTAAATCTTCATTCCGTGAAGGATTAAATGTTTCAGAGTTCTTTATTTCTACCCATGGTGCTCGTAAAGGAATGGCAGATATGGCGCTTAAAACTTCTGACTCAGGTTATTTAACAAGAAGACTAGTTGACGTTTCACAAGATATTATTGTTACTGAAGAAGATTGTAATACCGGTAATGGCTTTATAATTAGTGACGTTGTTGACCAAAAACGTAATAATATTATTGTGCCGTTACGTGACCGTTTATTTGGACGTTTTGTTCAAGGTGATGTTGTTGATAGTAAAAATAATGTAATTGTGGCAAATAATGAATTAATTACTGAAAAATTAGTAGAAACAATATTAGAGGCAAAAATTACAAAAATAAATATTCGTTCAGTTTTAACTTGTGAAGCAAGTTATGGTGTTTGTCAAAAATGTTATGGTATTAATTTAATAACAGGTTCTATTGTTGCTATTGGCGAAGCAGTTGGAATTATTGCAGCGCAATCAATTGGTGAACCAGGAACTCAACTAACGATGAGAACTTTCCATACTGGAGGAGTGGCTGGTGGTAGTGATATTACCCAAGGATTACCAAGAATTAAAGAATTATTAGATATTACTAATCCCAAAGGTGCTGTTGCTATTATTAGTGAATTTGATGGTAAAGTAACAGATATTCGTGAAGAGCAAGGAATTTATACAATTACTGTAAAGTCAAAACTTGACTATAAAGAATACAAAACTCAATATAATGCGCAGGTAAGAATTAAAATTGGTGATAATGTTAAGATTGGCCAAAAACTAACTGAAGGTGCAATTAATATTACACAATTACTAGAAGTAGCAGGAATCATTGAAGTTCAACAATATATTTTAAAAGAAGTACAACGTGTTTATCGTTTACAAGGAATTGAAATTTCGGATAAGTATATTGAAATTATTGTAAAACAAATGTTGAATCGTATTTTTGTAGTTGAAGGTAATGATTCACCATTATTGCCTGGAGCGATTGTTGATATCAAAGAATTTAAGAATGTTAATGCCAAAATTATTGTTGCTGGTAAAAAACCTGCTTTTGGTCATCCAATTATTTTAGGGATTAAAAAAGCACCATTAGAATCAGAATCATTCTTGGCCGCTGCTTCTTTCCAAGATACAACAAGAGTATTAACTAATGCTGTTATTAAGTCAAAACAAGATAATTTACGTGGTTTAAAGGAAAATGTTATTTTAGGAAACTTGATACCGGCCGGTACTGGTTTAATGCCAACTGAGAAGTTAATAGGTATGGGTAATTCTTCACTTGAAGAAGAATACTAAATTAAATTAAAATAAAAAGTGAGAATAAAATTCTCACTTTTTAAATATTTATATTTTATTTTACTAGTTGTATGTTTTAAAGATAGGATAAATATATTTCTGGAAATTCTTGTGTATAATTAATTTTACCAGAATTTATAAATTTTTTTGTTTTTTTATTAAACACTTGCATTGTTTTTTCAGATTTTTCTTTTGCTTCACATTCTTCTGAATTATCTTTTTTATGGAGATGTATTCTTTTAAAATTTTCGTCTTTCAGTATACTTGTTTCTTGTAGTTCACTACCAATTCCATTATCTTTACTATTATGTTTTAAAGATAATTTTCTTAAAAGATTACTTTTATTATCATCTTTAGTAAAGTCCGTTGTAATTTCTTGTAGTAATTGATTGTTAATTTCACTATCTTGACTTAAAGTTAATATTACATTATTTATTTTTTCCTCTGATTTAGAAGGTACTACGATATTACTATCATCATCTTCGTTAAAATCATTATCTTTATTTGAAGTTAATTTTGCATTATCTATTTCTTCGTCTGATTCAGAAAGTATTTCAATATCACTATCTTCTTCTTTAAAACCATTATCTTTATTTGAAGATAATTTTGTATTATCTATTTCTTTTTTTTCATTAAAAACAGTATCTTTAGTATTATCTTTTAAAACAGTTGGTTTTAAAAAACTAGGGCTGATAACATTTTGATAAAACATTTCTTCTTTTTTATGATTAGATTGAACTTTATCAAGTAAATTTTTAAGAATTATTATATCTGAAAAGATTTCATCATAAGTAGCAATAATTGCATGTTTATTTATTACGGTTTCATATATTCTTTGACCAGCATTTTCTTGGGTGATTAAAGAAGAATAATCACAAGTGTTATGAAAATTACAATTTGTTTTTGCTTTTTTAATAAAATCAGCAGTTAAAAGTATTATAAAACTATTTATTTTCTTTCTTCTATTTAAACTTCCATATTTATTTAATGAAGCTTCAATTTCTCAGTCAATATGTTGTCTACATTTTGTATGTATTCCTAGAATAAGAATAGTAATAGTTGTATCTTTTAAATGATTTTGTCTAATAGTTTTAGCGATTTCATTATTTGATCATGTGGTATCAATATCCCCTATTTCTACAGACATGTCTTTTATATTTAAATAATTAGCATACTTTTTAATTAACTCTGCTAATTGGTCTTTTTCTTCTTGTTCTCTTAGATGATGATATGAAATAAAAATTTTTCTCACTGTTTAACTCCTTTTTTTAACATTATTAAAAATTATGTTTTATAATTTTTTTGATTATAAAACATAAGTCTTAATAGGTAATTTTAAAGATATTGTTTTAAAAATTTAAATTTGTTTTTTACTTATATTTTATTTAAACATTTAATATTTTAATCTGTGTAGTTTAATAATTTTTTGATTTGTTCATTAGTTGCAGTTGAAAGTGAAAGTATTGAAATAAAATATAAGTATTTGTTTTCTATTAAATCTTTTCTAACTTTATCAATTTGTTTTCAAAAATCTTCGATTTCTTTTTTGCTTAAATTTTCATCATTAATGATGAAATTACCATTAGTGTCTATTTTTGTTAGTGATCTACTAGCAATTAAGATTGGTCTGATTTTTAAATTCATAATTTTTAAAATTACATCTGTTACTAAGTTATTGTTATCGGAAGTTAATAATATTTGTTTACTTTCATCAAAAGTATTTTTAATACTTTTAATTGCTTCAGAAACTCTTCCTTCGGATTTATTTACTAATATTGAACTTGTCAAAATTATAAAAAAATTTCAGGCAATTTTTGTTGGTTTTTTATTAATTCCACTTTCTGATTTTAGAAATTTTTTAAATAAATTTATATCAACATCTCTAATAAATATTTCTTTAAAATATTTTCTTAGTTTTATTTTTAATTCTTTTTTCGTTCCTATGATTTGACTAAAATCATTTGAAGAAAGTATTCTTTTAACTTTGTTTTTTTTGTTTATAATTTAATAAAAATTTTATTAGTAAAAACATTAAAAGTAATATGAAAAAAATAAGTAAAGCGATACTTGAAATATAAGCTATTCAATTAAATATTTTAGTTGTAGTCAATTTGCTTTTCCTTAGTTTTATCCATAAAATGTTAAACATAATAGTATAAAAAATACATAACTTTTATATTTATAATTTGGGGTATTAGTTTAAAAAAATAAAAAAATTTAGTATTATAATTTTTGAATTAAATAGTTACTTGTTTTCTGTTAGTTATTAATTTTATTTTAGATTCTTATTAATATTTGTTGAAAATTATTATGATATTAATAATAATATTCCATTTTAATTATATACATATATAATTTAAAAAATCTATTAAAAAGCAACATAATATAAGAATTTTTTAAAAAAATTATTGTTATAATGCTTCTTTTTTATGTATTTTATACTGATTTGTGTAGTTTAATAATTTTTTGAGTTGTTCATTAGTTGCAGTTGAAAGTGAAAGTATTGAAATAAAATATAAATATTTGTTTTCTATTAAATCTTTTCTAACTTTATCAATTTTTTTTCAAAAATCTTCGATTTCTTCTTTGCTTAAATTTTCATCATTAATGATGAAATTACCATTAGTGTCTATTTTTGTTAGTGATCTACTAGCAATTAAGATTGGTCTGATTTTTAAATTCATAATTTTTAAAATTACATCTGTTACTAAGTTATTCTTATCGGAAGTTAATAATAATTGTTTACTTTCATCAAAAGTATTTTTAATACTTTTAATTGCTTCAGAAACTCTTCCTTCGGATTTATTTACTAATATTGAACTTGTCAAAATTATAAAAAAATTGCAGGCAATTTTTGTTGGTTTTTTATTAATTCCACTTTCTGATTTTAGAAATTTTTTAAATAAATTTATATCAACATCTCTAATAAATATTTCTTTAAAATATTTTCTTAGTTTTATTTTTAATTCTTTTTTCGTTCCTATGATTTGACTAAAATCATTTGAAGAAAGTATTCTTTTAACTTTGTTTTTTTGTTTATAATTTAATAAAAATTTTATTAGTAAAAACATTAAAAGTAATATAAAAGAAATAAGTAAGCTAGAACCAGAAATAACACCTATTCAACTAAATACTTCATTTTGACTCAATTTAATTTTCCTTTCAAATAACATGAAATATGATATTGATATCCAGTATATAGGGACTACGTCCCTCGCCACTACGTGGCTCACCCAAATTATAGTCCCAGTAGGTTCACTGGGACTATAACTATTTTTATTTATCTTTATTTTTAGGTTTATCTTTTTTCTTTAAAATATTATCTAATTTATCTAAACCAGCAGACTTAATATCACTATAAGTCATATCAATACTACTTGCTTCTTTAAGATATTTCTTAGGTGATAATTCACTTTTAAGTTCATGCACATAATGTAAAGCACGTGAATTATACCTTTTTAACCAGTGTCTAGGAAAAAATAAAGTCATAGCCATTGCTTCACCACTATAACTTGGAGGCATAATGCCTTTTTTAATCATTTTCTTTGTTCTACATCGTGAAAACACTAATTTATTATAATCATCAATATTAGTATATAAATTAAGATTAAATATAACAACAAAGCCCAAAAAACGCATTCTTTTAACTTGCACAACATACTCTACTTTTTCTCTTGCTTGTACTGGTATTCTATTAGGATGTTGTTCAATCAAATACATAGTACCATTAAACATATGACCTATTAACTTACAAAATTGTCCTAAACTTTCTTGTTGATTTTTAAACTGTACTCCTAAATCATTAGAATTTATCTTTAATGCTAATTCATCTAAAATTATTAAATCTTCTTCTTCAAAATCATAATTACTTGCTAACTGATTAAAAGTAAAAACATCATTATAATTAACCAAATAAGAATAACCATTTTTTAAATAGAAATATCATGTTTTGCTTTATTAATATCTTGCATATTATCAGCATAAGTCAAAGTAACAAAACTTAAAACCTTTGAATTATAAAAATTATGATACGCTTTATGTATTAATTTTGTTTTAGTCCGAATTGCATTATTACGTAATTTTTTATCATTAATCCCTAAATTGTTAATACCAATTTCATTACGTTTATTATTTAAAATAGCACTCATAGGCAAAACTATATTTTTAACATAAGCACCATAATAAACTTTTTTAATATAAAAATTTTCTTCCATATGCTGAATTATACTTGTAAGTGCAAGTAAATAAAATTGCAAAAAATTCTCATATAAAAATTTCATAATGCTAAATTTAGTTTAGAAAAAAGTAAGGAGTTTTTATATGAGTTATAAACATCTTGGCATAGATGAAAGGATTTATATTGAGAATCAATTGAAATTTAAATTTAAAATTAGTGAAATAGCTAAAAATCTTAATCGAAGTATTAGTACTATTATTCGAGAAATTAATAGAAATAAAGATAATAATCATTATTTTTCATTAATTGCACAAAATAAAGCTGAAAATCGAAAACAATCACATATTAGTTTGCATAAGTTTAAAAATAAGAATTTAGTAAAATATGTACAACAAAAATTACTATTAGGTTGATCACCTGAACAAATTTATGGCAGAATTAAAAATTTTCATAAAGAGTGAGTTATTAGTTTTAAAACAATTTATACTTGAATTTATTTTGGAATGCTTGATAAAGTTACTAGTAAAAATTTAAGAAGAAAAGGTAAAAAACGAAAATCTAAAGAAAATCGTGGCAAGTTTAATGGTAAATCAATTAAAGAACGAGATATAAATGTTAATGATCGTATAACACTTGGTCATTGAGAAGGAGATACTATAGTATCATCACGAGGTAAAAGCAAATCATGTTTAATAACTTTAGTTGAAAGAGTATCACGATTTACTTTAGCAATATTAGTTAAAAACGGAACTACTAAAGTTATTAATAAAAATGTCAGTTATTATTTATCAATTCCTCCTAAAAACATTGTTAAAACTATTACTTTTGATCGTGGCAAAGAATTTTCAAATTGACAACAACTTGAAAAAAATTTAGATGTAAAAATTTATTTTGCCAATCCATATTCACCTTGACAAAGAGGTACTAATGAAAATACTAATGGTTTAATTAGAGAAAAATTTCCTAAAAAATTTATTTTTTCAAAAACTAATAAAAATGAAGTTCATAAATTTATATTGTCTTTAAATCAAAGACCGAGAAAAATATTAAATTATCTTTCACCAATCGAATATTTGGATAGAAAAATAATTTAGTTGCACTTACCTTTACAATTTAGCTAACATAAATATTTATATTAAAATTGTTATTTTTAAATGTAATCAAATAAATTTAAAAACATAACTTAATTTATTTTTTATTAAAATTTTGAAAACTTATTAAATTAAAAGTTAATAAGAATTTTTGTTGTGTATAAATATTAATTTTATTTTTCATTTTTTTAATATTTGTATTTTAATTGCAATTCATTTAATTTAGTAGTAATATAAATTTACAATTGCATATAATTACAATTATTTCTTGTCTATAATTTTAAAGAAATGTTTAAAAAGTAATTATATCCTCCGTTTTTGTTACCGTCCCTATTTTTTATATAAATTATTATTGTTTCTAATAAGATATTTTATTTTTTCTTTTATTAATTTGAACTTAAATTTTAGATTCATATTTTTTATAATATTCTAGGCAAATCAATTCTAAAAAAATTATCTAATTTTTCTCATGCAATATTACGTTGACTTTCTTCAGTATCTATTCACTGATCAAAGGCTTCGGCAAATAAATCAAGATGTGATTCTCGGCCATATTCACTTCTCACAATACCATATGCTAAAAGTTTTTGATAAATTGGATCGTTAATTTTTGTACCATTTGCTAATGATGAAATCATATAATTAGTTTCATCAGTTATTTCTCCTTTTTCTAGATTATCTTTTAATAAATAAGATGAATTAAAATAATTATTTCATCATTTTTTAGGATCATTATCTGCAAGTGAATTTATTCTTTGTTTTCCTTGAAAATTTAAACGAATAAAAGAACCTAAAGCATGACCATATTCATGAACAATTGTTCTAATAATACTTTTTGAAGCTTTATAACCACTAACATATTGCCAATATTGAGTTCTTTTACTAAGAGAATTTGGATTTATTGTCATAACTTGAACTAATGAATAATTTTGAAATTGTGAATCATAAACATAACCAGATTTAACAAAACCAAATAAGCCATTTTTATTAATTTTAGCCACTCGATATAAAAGTTTAAGAACATTTTTTTACCATAAATTTGTGCAAATATATTATAAAATCGAACTAATTTATCTTTTATCTCTGCTTTTTCATTAGCATTGATTGTAGATGAATTAATTAATGTATCCCAATTAATATTTGTATAAGTTTTGCCAAGATTAGTAATATTAATTTGATTTTGTAAATAAGAAAAATCTGTAAAATTACTCTTATTATTTGCTAACAAGTTAAATTCATTAATCGATTCTTTTTTTGCCTGATATTGAATTTTTTCTTCTAAATTAGTAACAAAGTTTAGTTTTTTACTAGTTTTATTAAATCAATTTTGCGGATTTTTTAAATATCATTGTTTTAAACTAGCAGCATCTTCACCTTCAATAAAATTTATGCGATCACTTACTACTTTATTAATTCTCTTATTGATATCAGGAACAATATAATTACCAGAAATATCTTGCTCATTTTCATCAGCTAAATCATAATCATTATTAGTACAACCTCACCTACAAGCAATAACATTTATTTTTGTTGCACTAACCAAAATATAATTGCTAAATTGTAAAGGTAAGTGCAACTAAATTATTTTTCTATCCAAATATTCGATTGGTGAAAGATAATTTAATATTTTTCTCGGTCTTTGATTTAAAGACAATATAAATTTATGAACTTCATTTTTATTAGTTTTTGAAAAAATAAATTTTTTAGGAAATTTTTCTCTAATTAAACCATTAGTATTTTCATTAGTACCTCTTTGTCAAGGTGAATATGGATTGGCAAAATAAATTTTTACATCTAAATTTTTTTCAAGTTGTTGTCAATTTGAAAATTCTTTGCCACGATCAAAAGTAATAGTTTTAACAATGTTTTTAGGAAGAATTGATAAATAATAACTGACATTTTTATTAATAACTTTAGTAGTTCTGTTTTTAACTAATATTGCTAAAGTAAATCGTGATACTCTTTCAACTAAAGTTATTAAACATGATTTGCTTTTACCTCGTGATGATACTATAGTATCTCCTTCTCAATGACCAAGTGTTATACGATCATTAACATTTATATCTCGTTCTTTAATTGATTTACCATTAAACTTGCCACGATTTTCTTTAGATTTTCGTTTTTTACCTTTTCTTCTTAAATTTTTACTAGTAACTTTATCAAGCATTCCAAAATAAATTCAAGTATAAATTGTTTTAAAACTAATAACTCACTCTTTATGAAAATTTTTAATTCTGCCATAAATTTGTTCAGGTGATCAACCTAATAGTAATTTTTGTTGTACATATTTTACTAAATTCTTATTTTTAAACTTATGAAAACTAATATGTGATTGTTTTCGATTTTCAGCTTTATTTTGTGCAATTAATGAAAAATAATGATTATTATCTTTATTTCTATTAATTTCTCGAATAATAGTACTAATACTTCGATTAAGATTTTTAGCTATTTCACTAATTTTAAATTTAAATTTCAATTGATTCTCAATATAAATCCTTTCATCTATGCCAAGATGTTTATAACTCATATAAAAACTCCTTACTTTTTTCTAAACTAAATTTAGCATTATGAAATTTTTATATGAGAATTTTTTGCAATTTTATTTACTTGCACTTACAAGTATAATTCAGCAAAATGATTAATAAAGCATATACATTGCCGTAATCAAGAAAAAAATAAAAAAAACTTTATTAGTTATTGCAAATTATACTTTTCTTCAATATAATAATTAAGGTTTAGTAAATGCCCGGTTAGCTCAGCGGCAGAGCATTCGACTGTTAATCGAAGTGTCATAGGTTCAAATCCTATACTGGGCGCCATCATTCTAAACTCTTGTTTTCTACGGCTCGTTGGTGAATTGGTAAACACATAGGATTTTCATTCCTACATTACGGGTTCGATCCCCGTACGAGTCACCATTAATTAATATTTAGACTGCAAGTATTATAATTACTTGTTTTTTATTCCCCTAGATGTCTCGTTAGCTCAATTGGCAGAGCATCAGACTCTTAATCTGAGGGTTGTAGGTTCGAGGCCTATACGGGACACCAAAATGCGGAATTGGCGAAACTGGCAGACGCACCAGATTTAGGCTCTGGCGCCGAAAGGCATGAGGGTTCAAGTCCCTTGTTCCGCACCATACATTATTTTATTAACCTTTATGTTTTTCATTAAAGGTTTTTTTCTTTTTTGAAATTTTTATTATATAAAAATTAAAATAAAATATTATATTTTAAACATAATATTTTATTTTAATTTAAGAAATTTTATTCTATGGAAATATATAGTATTTTATTATTTTATCTTTATAATATTAATAAAATAATAGAAAAAAGAAAGCAGGAAATGATTGATGGTAAAAATAATTTTTACTGATGTAGATGGTACTTTATTTGATAGTGGCAGTGCCTTAAGTGAAATTAATCTTAATGCTTGTTTAAAAGCTCAAAAAAATAATATTAAAGTTGTAATTAATACAGGTAGATATGGTGAAAATGCTATTCGTGTTGGTAAAATGATTAATGCTGAAAAATATGATGGTTATATTATTGGTAATGATGGCGCTGAAATTTGATCATATACTAAACAAAAATGAATTTATTTACAACAATTAAATTCAGAAACAACAATTAAACTTTATGAATGATTAACCAAATATAATAAACAAATGATTTTACATTTTAATAGTATTGATACTTTGTATGTTAACCATGCGGCTAATAGTTGAAGTACATGAGTTGAAAATCTGCAAATTAAAATTATTAAGTTAACTAATAGTACTGATATTAAAATGCCAATTTCAAAAGTAATGGTTATTTGAGAAAAATATTGAAAGGCTAATGAAATTACAAAATTCATTAATAATTTTGAAACTAACTTTCCGGATTTAACAATTGTTCAATATTATACAAATGTTTTTTCAATTGGTAATAAAAACATTAATAAAGGTTCAGCACTACAATGATTATGTAATCATTTAAATATTGACACTAAAGATGCATTAACGATTGGTGATGGATTTAATGATTTACCAATGTTTGAAGTATCTGGTCATCCAATAGTAATGGAAAATGCTAATATTGCTTTAAAACCATATGGTAAAACTATTGCTCCAAATAATGATGAACATGGAGTTGGATATATTATTAATAATTATGTTTTTAAAAAATAAAAACTTAATATTTTTAAAAATATACTCTTATAGTTTATTAACACACTAATAATTAAAATATATTATAATAATAATATAAGAAAAGTGAAAGGAGAAGGAAAATATGGCAGCAAAAAAACCTACTGTTTTTAATATTTTTATGAAAACTACATTGCCAAAAGTTAAAGCAGAACACCCAGAATTAAAACATACTGAGGCTTTTGGAAAAGCAGCAGCATTATGAGCTAATGCTGAAGAAAATCCTAAAAACAAATAGATAAAAAGATAATTCCTTAAAAGAGTCAGATTTAAAATCTGACTCTTTTAAATATAAAAAAATATTGAAATTTTAAAAAAACACTAAAATTGCTATACAAATCAACAATGATAAAGTATAATCAAAATACTTACCTAGTAGGGTTATAGAGAAAGGTAACTTTTTTTATATTTTTGATAAACTTCATTTATTTTGACTTGTAGATGGTTTATCAATATCTTCTAAATTAATTGTTTCTCAATCATTATTTTCTCTTTCTTTTACTAATAGAGAAAGTTTGTTCTTATAATCATCAATTATCAGTTGATTAATTCTAATCAACTTTTCATCAGGGTTTGGTTCAACATTATTTTTTTCTTCTATAATACGTATCATTTCCTGTAAAATAGATATCTTTTGATCAAGCTCTGCTCTTTTTTCTTCATTTTTTCTAGCCATTTAAATTTCCCCTTTCAAAAAAATAAAGTACTTTTTTATTTATTATTAATGCTGAATTATACTTGTAAGTGCAAGTAAATAAAATTGCAAAAAATTCTCATATAAAAATTTCATAATGCTAAATTTAGTTTAGAAAAAAGTAAGGAGTTTTTATATGAGTTATAAACATCTTGGCATAGATGAAAGGATTTATATTGAGAATCAATTGAAATTTAAATTTAAAATTAGTGAAATAGCTAAAAATCTTAATCGAAGTATTAGTACTATTATTCGAGAAATTAATAGAAATAAAGATAATAATCATTATTTTTCATTAATTGCACAAAATAAAGCTGAAAATCGAAAACAATCACATATTAGTTTTCATAAGTTTAAAAATAAGAATTTAGTAAAATATGTACAACAAAAATTACTATTAGGTTGATCACCTGAACAAATTTATGGCAGAATTAAAAATTTTCATAAAGAGTGAGTTATTAGTTTTAAAACCATTTATACTTGAATTTATTTTGGAATGCTTGATAAAGTTACTAGTAAAAATTTAAGAAGAAAAGGTAAAAAACGAAAATCTAAAGAAAATCGTGGCAAGTTTAATGGTAAATCAATTAAAGAACGAGATATAAATGTTAATGATCGTATAACACTTGGTCATTGAGAAGGAGATACTATAGTATCATCACGAGGTAAAAGCAAATCATGTTTAATAACTTTAGTTGAAAGAGTATCACGATTTACTTTAGCAATATTAGTTAAAAACAGAACTACTAAAGTTATTAATAAAAATGTCAGTTATTATTTATCAATTCTTCCTAAAAACATTGTTAAAACTATTACTTTTGATCGTGGCAAAGAATTTTCAAATTGACAACAACTTGAAAAAAATTTAGATGTAAAAATTTATTTTGCCAATCCATATTCACCTTGACAAAGAGGTACTAATGAAAATACTAATGGTTTAATTAGAGAAAAATTTCCTAAAAAATTTATTTTTTCAAAAACTAATAAAAATGAAGTTCATAAATTTATATTGTCTTTAAATCAAAGACCGAGAAAAATACTAAATTATCTTTCACCAATCGAATATTTGGATAGAAAAATAATTTAGTTGCACTTACCTTTACAATTTAGCTAATTTATATATTATCTAATATTTATATTTTCTTCATTTAAAAATTAATGAATTTCCAACAACAGTTATATCAGAAAGAGCCATCGCAATTGCAGCCAACGGTGGAATAATAAATCCGGCAGCAGCTAATGGAATAATGATAATATTATAACTAAATGCTCAAATAAAATTCATTCAAATATTATTTTTAGTTTTTTTAGTTAAAACAATAGCCTTATAAATAATACTAATATCATTATCAAGAATAGTAATATCACCAATTTTTTTAGCAATATCACTACCAGAGCCCATTGCAATTGCTAAATCAGATTGTTCTAAGGCAATAACATCATTAATACCATCACCAACAAACGCTACTTTTTTCCCTTTTGCTTGTAAATCAGCAACAATTTGTGATTTACCTTGTGGTGTAACATTAGCAAAGTATGTTTCTATCCCAACACGATTAGCAATAGCAAGTGTTTGTGATTCATTATCACCACTAATTAAAATAACCTCAATTCCCTGTTTTTTAACTTTTTCAATTGTTAATAATGCATTTGTTTGTAATTCATCTTCTAAAATAAAAATATTAGTAAAAACTTTATTAATTGCCAATGCCAATACTTTCTGGCTAGGAGTAACTGTTTCAAAATCAAATGTTTTTAGAAATGGACTAAATGGCATTTTTGCTTTTTGTAAATTTTCAAGTGATGAAATTTGTAATTCTTCAGTTTGATATTTTGCTTTAATACCAAAACCAATTTGTTCTTTAACTTCGGTAATTGTCAATGATTGTCCAACATTATTAGTATTAGCATATAAAGAAAAAGCTAAAGCCAAAGGATGTGTTGAATGTTTTTCCATAGCAATTGCCTTATTAACATGTTTTTCTTGACCATAAATTTTAGTAATAACCAAATTACCAGTAGTTAATGTTCCTGTTTTATCAAAACAAATGGTATCAATCTTAGTAATTTTTTCAAAAGCACTAGCCTTATTATAAATAATTCCTATTTTTGCTGCTTTATTAATTCCAACAGCAACTGCTAATGGTGTTGCAATCCCTAATGCACAAGGACAAGCAATTATTAAAGTTGCAATTGCAATTTCTAATGATTCTTGCACACCATTACCTACTGCAAAATAACGAATAAGAAAAACTAAAATGGCAATTAAAATAACAGTTGGTGTAAATCACCCAGAAATTTTATCAGCCAATTTTTGTAATTTTGGTTTCTGAGATTGTGCATCTTCAACTGCCTTAATCATACTTGCTAATACTGTGTCTTTACCAATTTTAGTTGCTTTCATTCTAAAACTATCACCAACATTATTAGTTCCACCAATTAAATTTTGGTTAACTTGTTTCGTAATAACTTGCGATTCACCAGTTAACATTGATTCATTAATAAATGCTTCTTCACTAATTAATTGACCATCAGTAGGAATATTTTCACCTTTTCGAATAATTAAAATATCATTTAATTGTACATCTTCAATATTAATAAAAGTTTCTGTTTTGGTATTATAATCATATTTTAAGATTGATTTTGGCTTTAATGACATTAAACTTTCTAAGCCACTAGTAGATCTTTTCTGTGCAACAGCACTAATTAAATCACCAAGTAAAACAATCATAATAATTGAAGCACTAACTTCAAAATATAAGTGTTCGGTTTTATTAATTATCATTAAATAAATAGAAAAAATAAATGCCGTTGTTGTTCCTAGTGCTACTAAAGTATGCATACCGGGTCATTTTTGTTTAATTAATTCTCGATAAATACCAATATAAAATTTACGACCAAAATAAAATTGAATTGGAAGTGCTAGTGCAAGTTGGACATAAGGATTACGTAAACTATCAAAAAATGAAGTATTAGGTATCATAATTAATAATAATGGTAGTAACAATATTCAACCAATAATAAGTTCAATTAAATCACGTAATTTAACATTATGTTGATGATTATGATGTTGTTCTGACATATGAGATTGATGTTGTTCACTAATATGACTATGACTACTATGATCATCTGTAATATCTTTCATATCAACTTGGTGACTCGTTTTTATATCTTTAATCTCAGTTTCAAACTTACAAATTTCATATCCTAAATGATACATTGCTTTTTTAATTTTTTTTTCATTTCAAAACTTAGGATCATAACTAAATTGTGCTTTTTTAGTAGCAAAATTGATACTAACAGTAATACCATCTTCTTTGGTAAAATGTCTTTCGATGACACTAGCACAAGAGGTACATGAAACATCTGACAGTACTGCTCTACTAATAACAAAATTATCATTTATATCACTTGTATTATTCATATTAACTTCATCTCCTCAAATTTTAATATTTTAATCTTTTTTATTATTTTTTAACACACAATATATACAAAAATAAATTATACACATTTTAATGTTAAAAAATATTAAAAAAACTAAATCCCCAATAACATGATTGGGGATTTATTACCTTCAAAAGTAATATATTTATATTATAACATAGACTATCTTAAATCTAAAAATTAATTATAAACTGGCCATTTTCTTTGATTCTATTTTTACTTCAATTTGTGAATCTATATTATTTATAGCGGTTTTTTTATCTGCAAACTTATCATTGTCAACTTAAATTTGTCTTCTTTGTTTTTCATCAAATTTTTTTGCTGCATCTATGCCAAAAGTAATAGCACCAACAGGAATACAAACAGGTAATATTACAGCATTGGCAATCCCACCAACAGCACCAGCACTAGCAGCAGCAGTTATTATATCAGTTTTTAATTGTTCTTCAGAACGGTCACTAACAACACTAACACCACCCGCAACAGTAGCAGTAACTAAAGCGCTTATTTGAGCAATAGGATTAATATACAAAGCACCAACAGCAGCACCTTTAGTCACTTTTATAATTTTTGCGGTTGTTCGATGTTTTGTTTTAAATTTTTTTCATTTTGTAGGTTTTTGTTCTACATTTTCTTCTGATTTTGCTTCAAGATTTTGTAAAATTTCATTTTTTATAGGCATTTCTTTTAATCTTCCTTTCAAATAAAAACTCATTTATTTTTATCAAAATAATGAGTTAAAAACTTATATTAAGTTTAATTATTATTATATTATTTTCTATACTGAATATTGATATTTTTAATAATTGCAAACTATCATATACAATTTATAGATATACTGGTTTATAATCAATATAAATAAAAAATAGATAAGAATATATACATATTAAACAACTTTTATCTTTTTTATAGCAACAAATATTATACTATTAAGTTTCTACTTCAACTTCATCAGTATTAACATCATCTGTTAATTTACTAATTACTAAATCAATTCCTTGTTTACTAATACTAGAAAATAAAATAATAGGAGTATTAGTGCTAAGTTTTAAAGTTGATAATATTAATTTTTTATTTTTTACTAATTGACTATTTTTCACTTTATCAACTTTAGTAGCAATTAAATGAATTTTTAAATGATAATGTTGTAAATATTCCAACATATCAATATCATCTTTACTGGGTGCATGTCTTAAATCTAATAATAAAAAAACTGCTTTTAAATTTTTTCGTGACTGAAAATATTCATCCATCATTGTCGCAAATTGGATTTTTTTTTCATTTGATACTTTAGCAAAACCATAGCCAGGAACATCAACAAAGCGACAAATATTATTATTAATTGTAAAAAAATTTAGCATTTGTGTTTTACCAGGTGTTTGTGAAACTCTAGCTAACTTACCATTATTACAAATTGTATTTAAAAATGTTGATTTACCAACATTACTGCGACCAACAAAACAAAATTCAGGAATTTCATCCTGCGGCCATTGTTCTTCTTTAATAGCACTAGTTAAAAATTGTGCTTGCTTAATTCGTTCCATTTTTTACCTCTTATTCAAAAATATATTATAGTCAATAGTTAAAATTTAAACTAATTATTATTTATTATTTTCATTTGCTAAATTGTAAAGGTAAGTGCAACTAAATTATTTTTCTATCCAAATATTCGATTGGTGAAAGATAATTTAATATTTTTCTCGGTCTTTGATTTAAAGACAATATAAATTTATGAACTTCATTTTTATTAGTTTTTGAAAAAATAAATTTTTTAGGAAATTTTTCTCTAATTAAACCATTAGTATTTTCATTAGTACCTCTTTGTCAAGGTGAATATGGATTGGCAAAATAAATTTTTACATCTAAATTTTTTTCAAGTTGTTGTCAATTTGAAAATTCTTTGCCACGATCAAAAGTAATAGTTTTAACAATTTTTTTAGGAAGAATTGATAAATAATAACTGACATTTTTATTAATAACTTTAGTAGTTCTGTTTTTAACTAATATTGCTAAAGTAAATCGTGATACTCTTTCAACTAAAGTTATTAAACATGATTTGCTTTTACCTCGTGATGATACTATAGTATCTCCTTCTCAATGACCAAGTGTTATACGATCATTAACATTTATATCTCGTTCTTTAATTGATTTACCATTAAACTTGCCACGATTTTCTTTAGATTTTCGTTTTTTACCTTTTCTTCTTAAATTTTTACTAGTAACTTTATCAAGCATTCCAAAATAAATTCAAGTATAAATTGTTTTAAAACTAATAACTCACTCTTTATGAAAATTTTTAATTCTGCCATAAATTTTTTCAGATGATCAACCTAATAGTAATTTTTGTTGTACATATTTTACTAAATTCTTATTTTTAAACTTATGAAAACTAATATGTGATTGTTTTCGATTTTCAGCTTTATTTTGTGCAATTAATGAAAAATAATGATTATTATCTTTATTTCTATTAATTTCTCGAATAATAGTACTAATACTTCGATTAAGATTTTTAGCTATTTCACTAATTTTAAATTTAAATTTCAATTGATTCTCAATATAAATCCTTTCATCTATGCCAAGATGTTTATAACTCATATAAAAACTCCTTACTTTTTTCTAAACTAAATTTAGCATTATGAAATTTTTATATGAGAATTTTTTGCAATTTTATTTACTTGCACTTACAAGTATAATTCAGCAATTAAATAGTCATTGAATTTTTAAATTATGATTAATTTTTCTTAATTAAGATAAAAATTAAATTAAATAGTCATTGAATTTTTAAATTATGATTAATTTTTTTTAATATTACATTCAACATGCATTGGTTGTAAATTTTCTAAACTATTATTATTTGGATCACCATCAATGTGATCAATATTTCAAGCAAATGCTGAAGTTGGTTGTTCACCTTGATAAGCACCTTTTATCATTGGCAAACAACACCACGGACAAGGAGCTTGCACATTCAATGTTCAAAATTCAGATAATCCTTTAAAATATTTCTCCATTTTTTGAATAGAATAGTTTCATATTTTTTCTTTGTCTTCTTTTTCTCACTTTTTACGACGTGCCACAATGAATTAACCCCTTTCGTATTAAATTATACTATAAGTTACAATATTTTTTTATATTTTTTTAAACTTAATATTACAATTTATTTTATTAACGTGCTAATAATCTATTATAAGCAGTTTGCATTTGTGGGTCAAAACTACGAGTATATAAACCGTTAAAATATCCTTCATGATGCTTACTTGGATCTAATGGATTGGGTAATTGGCCATTTTTTGGAATATATACATGCTTTCAAATTTCTGCTGAAAAATTAGTACTAACTTCATCCATGGCTGCTTGTAAAGGTGAGGTATAACCAAATTCACTACTTAAATCAACTTGTGTTTGTTTTTCCATTATATAATTAATAAATTTAAAAGCTAAATCTTTATGAGGAGAATCTTTACTAATTACCATATCATCATTTCAAACATTAGTCCCCATATATGGTCTAACAACAAGGTACTTACCATTATAAGAATCAGGATCATCAGCAATTGCAGATAATAAATCACCGTTATACATCATTGCTACATCCCACTTATTTTCATTACTAATTTCATCAACAATATCATCATTTAATAATTTTGTATTTTTATGTTTGATAACTGGTTCTAACCAGTCACTTGCATCTTTAATTTCAATTGGACTATGAGCATTAATATTATCACTAAATTCATTTCCTACTTGATTATATTGACCTGAACCGTTATTTTCTCCTCATTTATTTTTATAGTGTAAATCAGTAAGCGCAGTCATAAATAAGTTATGCATATCATCATTTAAAACGATACGTTTACCTAATTTTGCAGCATCTGTTAAAACACTTCATTGAACATTTGAACCATCAGCTTTAATACCAAGATCACTAAGATTATTTGTATTAGTAGTATTAATTACTAATACAACATCACCTCAAAAATAAGGAATACTATAACTATTTAAACCAAATTCATTTAAAATTCCATCACTATTTTCAACTCGATAATTATTCATTAATTCATATAAATCATGATTAATATCTTCTTTGGGATTAAAATCAATTCTACTATCATACTCAATATCACCTACATAATTTTTTGATGCAATTGGAAAAAGTCTATCTTCACTTGCTAATTTAGCCACCATATAATCACTAGGAACCATTACATCATAACTAGTAGTATACAATTTAGCATACAATGATTCATTATCATCAAAAGTTGAATATTTTATTTTAACTTGATATTTATTTTCAAATTCTTTTAAAATATTGGGATTCATATATTCGCCTCAATTAGCAATTGATAAATCATAAACATTAGTATAAATGTAGAAAGCACCCAAACTAATAAAACTTGATAATAAGATGATACTAATCATAATTAATTTTCACGGTCATAGTAAAAAACGATATTTCTCTCTTCTTGATTTTGAGCGTTCTTCTTTTAACTCTTTCTTTTTTTTAATCTTATTCTTTATATGTTCAATTCAAATTGATTCCATCTCAAGTTTTGCTTCAAGTTTAGAAATTTGATGAATAAGTTTCGGGTGATTTTTAATATAATCCTGAATTTTAATAATATCTTGCTCAGTTACAATTTCAAAATTACCATCACTATATAATGATTTACGTTTTCTACCTTTACTCTTAACCTTTTTATAGTTAAAACCATTTAATTGTAAATAATATTTAGTTAACAACTTCTCAGTTTTAATAATTTTTTTATCATGATAAATACCTTTATCAATTTTTTCATTACGTTGTTTAATTTGTTTTTTGCAAAGAACATAAGTATTTCAAGAAATAATAAGTACTGCAATTAATAAAATAATTATTGTTGAAAAAGCATTAATATAAGGCTTAATTCGTTTTAAAGAATAAATAAAAGTTGAAACGTTAGAAGTATTACCGCCAGTAAAATAAGAAATTAAAAAATCATCAAAACTCATAGCAAACGCAATAGCTGCTCCAGCAATAATTGCTGGTTTAATTGTTGGTAATACAATTTTGCGTAACGTATATCAA
This sequence comes from Spiroplasma endosymbiont of Nomada ruficornis, assembly GCF_964030795.1. Classification (NCBI taxonomy): domain Bacteria; kingdom Bacillati; phylum Mycoplasmatota; class Mollicutes; order Entomoplasmatales; family Spiroplasmataceae; genus Spiroplasma; species Spiroplasma endosymbiont of Nomada ruficornis. The sequence continues at coordinate 1,136,881 of NZ_OZ034962.1, forward strand.
GGTGTCGCACCTAAATCTTGACTTGCTTCTAATTGTGACATATTTATTGATCTAATTTTTGGTAAAACAGTAATAATAACATAAGGAATATTAAAAGAAATATGAGCGAAAATTAATGTTCCAAGACCAAAACTAAAACCAAATGCCATAAATAATAACATTAAAGAAACAGCAGTAACAATATCAGCATTAACTAAAGGAATATTAGTAATCCCTAAAGTAATATTACGTGTTATTTTTTTTGTTTTACTTAAACCCAAAGCAGCAAACGTACCAATAATAACAGCAACAAAAGTAGAAATAAAAGCAACAATTAATGTTACACTAACCGATTCTCAAAGTTCACTTTGTTGAAATAAATCGTAATAAGGTTGCAATGATCAAGAATTTCAACTACGAACTGAATCGCCACCATTAAAAGAGAATATCATTAAAACTAAAATTGGAGTATAAAATAATAAAAAGATAATAGCTAAATAACTATTTTTAAAAAAAGATCTCATTAATTAATACCTCCTATTTTTTTACCAGTAGCTCAACTACCAATCGCTTTTAAAGTAAAAATAATAATTAAAACAATAATACCTAAAATAACAGAAATAGCAGCACCATAAGCAAAATTAGCACCACGATAAAAATATGATTCAATAATATTTGCAATTAAAATAGTTTTTCCTTCACCAATATATTTAACTACTACTAGTGAAGTCATAGCACTTAACATCATTAAAGTAAAACCAGAAACAATACCAGGCACTGAAAAACGAAAGGTAACTTTTCAAAATGTTTTCATCTTAGAAGCTCCTAAATCTTGACTTGCTTCTAATAAATTGCGATCTGTTTTTTCTAAAGAATTATAAATTGGTAAAATAACGAAAGGCATAAACATATAAACCATTGCTAAAATAATACCAATTGGAGTTCCTAATAAAACATTAGGACCTAAAATACTAAAAATAATTTGTAATCCAATTGTACGTAATAAAATGTTAATTCAAATTGGTAAAGTAACTAAAACTCAAATATTTTTTGAAGCAATTTTTGTTGACATAAAAGCCATAATATAAGCAATGGGATAACCAAAAATAACAGCAATTAAAGTGGCAACAAATGAATAACCAATTGAACGTAATAAAACCATAACATAACTATTTTCTTTAAAAAAAACATTAAAATTACTAAATGTAAAACGAAATATTCAAGCATTATTAGTTGCTTTAATAATTGAATATAAAATTACAATTAATAATGGCAATACAATTAAAATTACCATCACCAATAAATATGGATAAGCAAGCGTAACTCATGATTTAAAACCAAAATTTACTGATTTATCTTTGATTTTATTTTTAATAAAACTTATTTTTTGGTTTGTTTTTTTTCAACATAACAATGCTTTTTTCTTTTTTACTCGTTTCATTTTCGATTTATTTTTTGCTACTTCTTGTAAAGAAACATTATTTTTTTTAAGCTTAAACCATTTTTTAAATCTATACTTTTTTTTATTTTGATTATCAATAATTTTTTCTGGATTTGAATTATTAACTAACATATCTTGTGATTTTAAAATTTGTGTTTTAATATTACGTTTAAACAAATTTTTCATTTTACTCTTCAATTTCCTTTCACATAACATGAATATCTTCAACATTTCATTTTAAACCAACACGGTTACCTACTTCAAAATTATCAGTAGTATGAACTATCCATTTGCGTTTATTAGCAATAATTTCAATTTCTCATAATAATCCTTTAAAAGCAATAGTTTTAATAGTTCCATCAAAAAAACCACTACCTGCATTAACTAAATCAATATCTTCTGGTCGAATAACAATATCAATATTACGTTCTTGTTCACCAAAACCAGTATCAGAGCATTCAAATTTTTTACCGTCAAAACGAACACAATAATCATTAACAAATACACCATTTTCAATAACATTCGAGCTACCAACAAACTGTGATGTTCATTTATTTTCAGGCTCATTGTAAATATCTTGTGGTGTCCCAATTTGTTGAATTTGACCTTGATTTAAAACAACTACCCGATCTGACATAATAAATGCTTCTTCTTGATCATGAGTAATAAAGATAAAAGTAATATTAATTTCTTCTTGAATTTTTTTTAATTCTACTTGCATTTGTTGACGTAATTTCAAATCCAAAGCAGCAAAAGGTTCATCTAATAATAAAATTTTAGGATTAAGAACTAATGCTCTAGCTACTGCTACTCTTTGTTTTTGACCACCAGATAAATCATTAACATCTTTATCTTCCATACCATTTAATTTAACCAAATCTAAAGCTTTTTTAACTTCTTTTTTGATTTTTTCACGATCAATTTTTCTTAACTTTAAACCATAAGCAATATTATCAAAAACATTTAAATGCGGAAATAAAGCATAATTTTGAAAAATAGTATTTATTTCTCTTTTATGAATTGGAATTTTAGTTAAATCCTTACCTTTAAACAATAATTGACCATTGTTTGGTTGTTCAAAACCAGCAATAATCCTTAATAATGTTGTTTTACCACAACCACTAGGACCAAGAATGGTAAGAAATTCACCTTCATGAATATTTAAACTAATTCCTTTTAAAACAACTTTACCATCATATTCTTTGGTAATATTACGTAATTCTAAAATATTTACACTCATAATTTCCTCCTTTAAATGGTTTAAAAAATTGGTGGATTTGAAACTCATAAAATAGTTGCAATTGAATTATTGGGATTTTCTAAATAATGTTTTTCATTACCTTTAATATAAAATGCTTCATTAGCTACTGCTTTTACTCTAGTTGCACCATAATGAACAAATACTGTTCCACTTAATACATATCCAAAGATCTGACCTTGAAATGGCGGAATTTTATTTGAATTACCAAATGGTTTTAAACTTAAAATTACTGGTTCTAATGTTAATTTTTGAGCATTAGGAATAATTCATTTTATTTGATAATATTCTTCGTCACTAACAGTAACATCTTGTGATTTAAAAACTATTTTTTCTTTTACTTCACCAGCAAAAAAGGTTGATAATGGACAATCAAAAATGTCTAAAATACTTTTTAGTGTTTCAATACTAGGTGAAGAAACATCATGCTCTAACTGACTAATAAATCCCTTTGATAAATCACAACGTTTCCCTAACTCTTCCATAGTTAAATTGTGTTTCAATCTTAAAGTTTTTAACTTTCTTCCAATTTGCATATTGATTATTTTCTCCTTTTGTTTATTTATACTAAACTTTAAGTTAAATAATAAAAATAAAATTATATAATATTTTAAAAAAAAAACAATTATTTATTTTATTTTTAATAAATAAAATAAATATAAAATTATTAGTGTAAAAATGTGTAATAAAAAGAATATTTTTTTCATTTTTCTACTATAAAATTAAAATAAAATTTATTACTTTATTTTAAAGTAATAAATTTAAAAAATATATTTTATTTTTTTAGTAAAGAAGAAATTGATGTGTTTTAATAAATTACCTTTTACATTGTTGATGTATTAGAATTGTATACACTTGTTGAATAATATAAATTTTCTAAATTTGAATTTATAATTTTTTTTGAACCTTCAAAATCTAATTTTTGCTCTTCTTGTTTTTCATCATCTTTTTTTGCTAACATTTGAGTTATTTCAAAACCACCATCGATAGCACCACTAATGGCACCAACAGCAGCTCCACCAGCAACTAAACCAATAATAGTAGGAGTACCAAGAATAGCAACCCCTCCGGCTGCACAAGTAATAGAGGCTACATTAGTAACAATATTAGCAACATCACCCCCATCATCACCAGTAACAATAGTAGCAGCATTAGCAACCGTAGAGGCAACTAAATTAACAGCCGCAACACCAATACCAACAACTTTTGCAGCGCCAGTAACAACTCCAATAGTACTACCCGCTGCAACACCCGCTGCAATAAGTTCAATGGGAGTAACATTATTTTTTACTTTATTATTTAATTTTTCTCTTTTTTCCATAATGGGCATATCTTTTAATCTTCCTTATTTGAAATTTAGAATAAAAAACCTATTTACTTTAAAATAAAGTAAATAGGTAAAAAACTTATATTAAGTTTGATGTTATTATAACATAATACATTAGTATATATTAATATTCATATTATTTTTTTCATATACAATATGTAAAATAACTATAATCAATTATTAAATTAAATTTTATTTTTACATTCTTGACCAGATAAAATTACTTTTAAATTTTCATAAGTAATTTCAATCATATTTTTAACAGCTTCATCAGTATACGATCCAATATGTGGTGTCACAATAACACGTGGATATAATGATAATAATTTATTTGTAATATTATCGGGAGTTGGTTTTCCAGCAAAATCTTTAAAAAAACTTTGCTTTCATTTTCTAAAACATCCAAACCAACACCTTTTAAATGACCGCTTTTAACTGCATCATAAACTGCTTGTAAATCCATTAATTCACCACGAGCTACATTAATTAAAACTGATCCAGGTTTCATTTTTGCTAAAAAATTCTTGTCAACTAAATGGTAATTTTCTTCTTTAATATATGGACAATGTAATGAAATTAAATCCGATTCTTTAAGTAAAGTTTTTAAATCACAATAAGTTAGAATACTTTTTGCTTGATCACTTTCATAAATATCATATCCTAATACCTTTGCTCCCATTCCATGTCATGCCTTAGCTGCTTGATAACCAATGCGGCCAGTTCCAATAATTCCTATTGTTGAATTACGAATTTCTTTGGCAAACATAAAATCATCAATTTTAAAATTATGATTTTGTTGATGATTAGCACTATAAAATAAATTTCGAAGTAAGCCGTTTCCCATACTTACTGCTAATTCACTAACAGCATTGGGCGAATAACCAGGTACATATGCCATTTTAAAACCTAATTCATGAGCTTTTTTTAAATCAATATGATTATAACCAACAGTTCTAGTTAATAAATATTTAACGCCATATTCTTTCATTTTTAATAAATTTTGCTCATAACAGTCACAATTAGCACGAACCATTACTGCTTCATGTCCCTTTGCCGTTTCAATATTATCCTTTGTTAAATACTCTTCAATTAACTTTAAATCATATCCATAATTTTTATTTAATGTTTCAAAAAAAAGCTTTTCTGTTTTACGAACACCATAACAAACCATTTTAATTTTTTTTGCAATATTTTTATTCCCTTTCTTTTGTTTATATTTTAACTAAATAACGGTGTTGTGCCAATCGCTGTAGTAATAATTACTCAAAATGGTAATGAAATAATTGAAAATAATGTAGCAATTAATGTTAAATTACTTGTTAACAATGGCTGTTTTTTGTAAGCAATTGAATAGGCAACAATAACTGATGCTGGGGGGCTGCTAACATAATTACAATAACGCCTAATCCAACAGTATCTAATTTTCATGCTCCGGTTTCTTTTCCAATTGCCGCAACTGCACAAACTAATGCTAATCCAAATAATGGTGCAAAAATAATTTTCATTACCATTCCAAATCATACTTTTTTATCTTGTGCAGCATCTTTAAAATTACCTTTTGCTAAAGTAATTCCAATTGCCAATCATGCTAATGGCGTACATAATGCCTCTAAAGTTTTTGTTACTTTAAACAATGGTGGAAATGTATTATCTAATCGTAATGGTAAAAAATGTTGACCACTAGTAATATCATTTTGATCAGGAACAATAGCAATTCCAGGAATTAATTGTGTAACTCAAAAAATAAATCCAACCATAGTTGCAATTAAAATTGGATTTAAAAAAATCTGCTTTACATTCTTTATTAAATTTTCTCTTTTTATTACTTTCATTTCTGATTTAATTTGTGCATATCCATCAGTATTTAGTTTTGTATCAACAATAAAATCAGCACCAGTTTGTCCTTTTGTTACTACTGCTGCTTTAATAGGTTTGCTCATTACAATAAACCCTAATGAATATAAAAATATTCGATATGGAATATTAAAAATATTAGCTGGTAAGGTGGCAGCTCCATTATCAAATAGTGCTGTTACTACAGGAATTCCAAAAAATGTTGTTGAATCAAATACAGTACACATTGCTAATGTATCTTGAATATCCTTATCATATTTAATATAAAAATATTTAGCAACTATTCCCAGTATCATATAGAATAAAAAACCAACTAGTAAAATTGCAACTTGCTTTTTAACTTGCTCTGTTGTTGTATTTGTCATAAAACCATCAAAAGCTAAAGATGGTAAACCAACAACCATAACAATTTTAATTAAAACTGCTTCTCAGTCTTTTTTAAATGTCCCTCTCTTCGTTAAAAATCAACCTAAAAAAATTACAAATATCGTTGCTAAAATTGCACTTCAAAATCCTCAAGCTTTTAATGTATTTATAACAGCTTGACCAACATCAGCTTGTAAATAAAATTGCATATTTCTTTCTATTTCTCCCTTCTTTAATACTTTCTCCTTTCTCTAAAATCTAAGTATTTTGTAACTACTTATGTGTTATTATATAACTTTCAAATAAAAAATAAAACTAATTTACCAAATTTTCAATATTGTGTATAGAGTAATAAATTTGGTAAATTAAAATTATAATATTTTTTTTAAAGTTATAGACCCATTCTTTTCATAGTTCTAGCTGGTGATTTTTGTCTATTATCTTCTTCTGGAATAAATCCATTTACTCTAGTTTCACTAGCTTCTTTTTCTAATTCTTTTAGTTTATTTTTTCATTCTTGAAATTCTGATCATATTTCTTTTGTTTTTTCTTCGGATTCAATTTGATACTTTTCTTTTTTATTTTCAGGCTGAATTATACTTGCACTTACAAGTATAATTCAGCCTGAAAATAAAAAACAATAGGTTTATTTAGTTTACACTTATTTTTGCTAAAGTTTTAAAATTATGCAATAAACTTTTTAATATTTTACAAATATAGAAAAAAAGATTTCAATTGAAATCTTTTTTTCATATAATATTTTTTACAAGTTTGGTAAGTTTAATTTAGATTTAACTGTTGATTATTGAGTTTGTAAATCAATTGCACTAATTTCTTTTTTTCGATGTCATCAAAATCACTATCACATTCTAAATTACTTTCTAATTCATTAATTTTGTATTTTAATCTTTCTGCCAAATTCATATTGGAACTTTCAATATCATTTATTTTAAATCATTTTCCATCAAATAATAATTCATATACTATTGTTTCTTCAGATTTATCATTTGTATTTAATAAACCAGAATAATTAGATTCCTCTTTATTTGGATTTTTCAAAGTAACACTTAATTTATACATACCAAATGATAAACATAGTTCATCAAGGGGTAAAGAAATATTTTTAGTTCAAATTATTTGCTTATAATCTTTATTAATACAGTTCAATACTACTGATTGTAAACATTCTTTTTCTAATCCTAATAATTGCTTTGAAATAGTTATTTCTGTTGTTAATTCTTTACGAAATACTTGTGTTGCTGCTACTCAAAGTATTTTTAACGCAGCCGCTTTTTTATTAGGTGATGTTTTTAACTTTAATCTATCTAAATGACTAATCTTTGTTTGACTTTTTTCTTTATTCATAAATTTTCTCCATTCAAATTAATAATCTTATTTAATTTTATTATATGACCAAGTTCTCCATTAATACCTAATATTTTAACTATTAATAAATTCATTATTTAAATAACATAGTTATTCGAAAATTATTATTTTTATTTATTTTACTGTTTTATTTAACATATCTTTTTATCTTCCTTTTCTCTAAAACTTTAATTTAATAAAAATTCCTAATATAGATAAATTTCTATATTAGGAATTAACTTTATTAAATTAGTAATTAAGATTATAGTTTATTTTTTTAGTCTATCAATAAATATGCTTATTACTAATTTTATTAACACTATAAAATGTAAGTAAATATTATCATCTTAATAAAAAGACTTTCATTTTATTTAAAAACTAATATTAATAGTCAATAATATATTAATATTATTAATTTTTCCAGTCCAATTAATTACACGACACTATCTTAATTTTTAATTTGATATAATTATAAAAAGAGTAAGTATATTAAAAATAGATTGGGGTATTTTTATGATAGAGGAAATAAATTCTAGTTCAATGAAAGAACCAAAAATTTATCGTATTGGTCTATATAGCAAATTAACAATTCTTATTAATGGCCTTCTAATTACTACGAGTTTAATGATAGGTTGGGCTTTATGAGCAACTATTGGTCGAGATGCAATTGATAACTATATTAAATGATTCAATAATCCACAACAACCTAATTCTAATTTACAAATTAGTTTCAATATAATAAGTATTATTGTTTTCATAGTCTCTGGTTTATCTTTAGCATTAGTAGTCGTACCTTTTATTTTTTTAAAAACTAAAAATAGTGTATCAGCACTTTTTTGTTTAATAAGTTTTATTTTTTCAGCAATATTTGTTATCTTTCTTATTGTATTTTTTATTTTTAGATTTAAAACTTTTACTTTCTTAGCTAATAAAAAAGACGGCGAAATAATCAATACAACTGGTAACTTTCTAATAGCTTTTTTACCATGAATGTTGGCTGAACTATTTGCAATACTTTTATTAATCCACAGTCTCTGATTAATTATTAATATTACCTCTAAATACAAATCAAATACACTATTAATGCCTATTGCTAAACCAAAAGCAAAACAAGAAACAGTAATAGCAAAACAAGAAGTTGATGATACGATAACGCTTCCTAACGTCGTACCAATACCAGTACCTCAAAATAATGAAGAACAACAAGTAGCAAACCAAGAAACTAACAATACTGTTCTTAAGCAAGATCTAACACAAGAAAAAATAATCACTAACCCTTCAACAGCAACTGTCCATTATACTAATCATGAACTATCACAAACACCAACGCAAGGTGCTTATCATGCCGAAACTGTTTCACCAACACCAGGTACTCTTACTAATCTTAAATCCGAATCTATTACAAATGAAGAAGAAATTAATGATAATATCGAAAATGCAACAATATATTCAGAACCAACAGTTGAAAAAACAAGTGTAGAAGATACAACAATATATTCAAAATCACCAACAACAGAAAGTAATATTAATAGCGAAACTAATTACCAACCAAAAAATCAAGGTGGTTTTGATGTTAAAGACAGTAGTTATTCTGAATCTGAAACATCTAATTTTAATGAACAAGCAACAACAATAACTGTTGAAGAAACACAACCAATAATAGAGAAAACAAATACAAATACAAAAAAAGAAACAATCGAAGTGCAAAAAGTTACTACTCACCATTGAACATTAGAACAAATTGAAGCTGTTTGAGAAAAAGCGGAAATAATTGATGGTGTTAGTGATAAATTATATCGTAAAGATTATGGTGGTGCTTGAATGTTTCGTGATTCATTTACCACTGATTATAGCGCAGCAGATAACTTAGAAACTTACTCTTGAACTATTGTTCTACATCGTCCTACTAGTCAACAAGGAACAACTGAATTATATAATCTAGATCCAATGAATATTGTTAATGCAAAAAGTAAAGGTGAAAATTACCCTTCTTGAAAAACTAAAATTTCTTCAAAAGGAAATAAAAATATTGCAAAAGAACAACATTGAAAAGCACGAACATAAATATAATGCTGAATTATACTTGTAAGTGCAAGTAAATAAAATTGCAAAAAATTCTCATATAAAAATTTCATAATGCTAAATTTAGTTTAGAAAAAAGTAAGGAGTTTTTATATGAGTTATAAACATCTTGGTATAGATGAAAGGATTTATATTGAGAATCAATTGAAATTTAAATTTAAAATTAGTGAAATAGCTAAAAATCTTAATCGAAGTATTAGTACTATTATTCGAGAAATTAATAGAAATAAAGATAATAATCATTATTTTTCATTAATTGCACAAAATAAAGCTGAAAATCGAAAACAATCACATATTAGTTTTCATAAGTTTAAAAATAAGAATTTAGTAAAATATGTACAACAAAAATTACTATTAGGTTGATCACCTGAACAAATTTATGGCAGAATTAAAAATTTTCATAAAGAGTGAGTTATTAGTTTTAAAACAATTTATACTTGAATTTATTTTGGAATGCTTGATAAAGTTACTAGTAAAAATTTAAGCAGAAAAGGTAAAAAACGAAAATCTAAAGAAAATCGTGGCAAGTTTAATGGTAAATCAATTAAAGAACGAGATATAAATGTTAATGATCGTATAACACTTGGTCATTGAGAAGGAGATACTATAGTATCATCACGAGGTAAAAGCAAATCATGTTTAATAACTTTAGTTGAAAGAGTATCACGATTTACTTTAGCAATATTAGTTAAAAACAGAACTACTAAAGTTATTAATAAAAATGTCAGTTATTATTTATCAATTCTTCCTAAAAACATTGTTAAAACTATTACTTTTGATCGTGGCAAAGAATTTTCAAATTGACAACAACTTGAAAAAAATTTAGATGTAAAAATTTATTTTGCCAATCCATATTCACCTTGACAAAGAGGTACTAATGAAAATACTAATGGTTTAATTAGAGAAAAATTTCCTAAAAAATTTATTTTTTCAAAAACTAATAAAAATGAAGTTCATAAATTTATATTGTCTTTAAATCAAAGACCGAGAAAAATACTAAATTATCTTTCACCAATCGAATATTTGGATAGAAAAATAATTTAGTTGCACTTACCTTTACAATTTAGCAAATTTAAAAACATAATTTTACTTATTTTAAAATAAAAAATTAAAAAAACTTATTAAATTAAAAGTTAATAAGAATTTTTGTTATATATTTATGTTAATTAAATTATTAAAATGTTTTTATAATTTATAAAATTGAGTATTTTAATTGTAATATTTTTAAATTAGTAGTAAGATAAATTTACAATTTCATAAAAATCCAAATTATTTCTTGTCTAAATTTATAATAAGACTACAACGATTTAATTTATTCCGGATTTTTGACAACCGCCAAAAATTATTAATGATGCTATTAACTTAAAAATTAATAATTTCTCAATTGATTTAAAATATAATCTTCCTCATCAAACAGTAATTGATGTTAATAATGATTTACAAATATGTATGCAATTAAAAACACCTCACATTAGCTATGATAGTTATAATCACAAACAAAATCTTACTATTAAAAGATATATTAATAATTTCTTAAAAAAGCACAAATATGATAACTATGAATACTATAGTTATAGTAAAAATACTAATAATCAATCAAAATATATTATTGCATATTGTTTATTAGAAAACTATTATGGAATTGGTCCAAATGCTGTTTCATATATTAAAAAAGAAGATAAAGCAATAACATTAATAATAACAATCAAAAAAATAGTATTTTATCAACAAATGAAGTTTTAATCCAAAAATTAATACAAGGTTTATTACTAAAAAAGGGAATAAAATTTAACAAAAATGATAATATTCTAGAGCAGCCACTGATTAGTAAATTAATCAAAAATAAACAAATAAAAATAAAAAATAATCATTTATCTTGCACAAATAGTTCCTGATTATTGTTAAATGATTTAATAGTTGATATTATAACTAATACTACTATTTAAATTTATATATCAAGGAGTGAATAAATATGGAATTCAATGAAAAATTGCTAAAAGAAAAATATTTTCCACAAGCACTAACAAAAATAAAAGAAATTGTTAAAATTCAATCATATGCTCAACCACCCACAACAGCAGCACCTTATGGGCCTGGTGTTAAGGAAGTATTAGATTATGCTATTAATTTAGGACAAGAATTAGGTTTTAAAACTTATCGTGATAAAAACAATAAGTATGGATATTTAGAATATGGTGATGGTAAAGAAATATTTGCCATGTTAGGTCATCTTGATGTTGTACCACCAGGTAATTTAGAAGAATGAAAAATTCCACCTTTTTCGCCAGAAATTATTAATGATATTTTATATGGACGAGGTGTATTAGATGATAAAGGTCCAACAATTATTATTCTATACTGTTTAAAATATTTAAAAGATCATGGCTATCAACCAAATCGTCGAATTAGAGTTATCTTTGTTTTAACTGAAGAAACAACATGAGATTCAATTAACACATATATGAAGCAAGAAGGTACTCCAACTTTTGGTTTTACTCCTGATGGTATGTTTCCGCTAGTATATGCTGAAAAAGGAATTATTAACTTAGATATTATTGGTACAGGTCATAAATCCATTGTTATTAATGCAGGTGATGCTTACAATGTCACTTGTTCTACTAGTAATATTAATGGTGTTGATATTGAATCATTTGTTAAAATTGGGAAAAATAAGAAATATCGAATTGAAAATAATAATCAACAAATTACCATTCATGGTAAACCAGCACATGGGTCACGACCAGATGAAGGAATTAATGCAGGATTAAGAAGTTTATTAATTTTAAATGAACTTAAAGTTGAACATAATCTAATTAAATTTGTTGGTGATATTTTACAAGAAGATACTGCTTTAACAAAATATTTTGGTGATTTAGATGATGAATCTGGAAGTTTTACTATTAATGTTGGCATTGTTGAAATTAATAGCAAAAGTTCAAAATTAGGATGTAATATCCGTATTCCAGTTAAAACTGATTTACAAGAAATTTTAAATAGATTAACAAAAATATTAAAACCTTATAATTTAACAATAAAACAACAACATTATGATAAACCATTATATATGCCACAAGAATCAACAATTGTTATTAAATTAATGGAAATTTATCAAGAAGTTACTGGTGATAAAAAAGCAAAACCAATTGCAATTGGTGGTGGAACTTATGCTAGAGCAATGCCAAATTGTGTAGCATTTGGTGCGATATTTGATCATACTAACTCAACTGAACATCAATATAATGAATGTATTAAAGTTGACGAATTATGAAAATCAATTTTAATTTATGTACGTGCTATTAGTACACTGGGAAGTTTAGAAATTGGTAAATTATATAAAAAGTTAGAATAGTTTATTCTGACTTTTTATATTTTCATTCAAATAAATTTTATGCAATTGAAAGAGTTCTAGGACAACCAACAAAAGCAGGACCATTAATACTATTAATAACACTTACCAATTCATCATTAAAGTTATTACTTAATTGTCGTTCATCACTACTATTAATACTCATATAATTACTATTAGTTACTATTTCCTCTAATTCATTATTTGGAGTAGACGTAAAAAATTTCTGTCATTGTTTTTTAGCATATTTATTTAATACTTTATTACCAATAGTATCATTGATAATTAAACCAAACATAATTTAAAAGACTCATACATTTTGATTGTTGAGAAAGTAATGATTCTAACTCATCATTTTCATTATTATTATTTAAACAATTAAAATATCTTTTGAAAGCAAACCACATATGTGTTTTTGTTAAATATTCTATACCCTTATCTATTAAGATAGAAGTATAACATAAAACTTCTGCTCGTATAATTGTTGATAAAATATTTGGGCCATAAATAATTTTACTTCAATATTCAGCTAAACTAGTTAAAGAACCAACTGAATACATACTAGAAGCCGTAATCATAAAATGATTAGAAATTCAATATCCAGCTTTTGCTATTAGCATTTTTCCAAAGATAGCTGTTTTTGAAAGACATGAATAACCTTCTTCAACACCAATTTCGGGATATAAAGATAAAAGCGGACTCATTTCTTGATCAGCAGTTCTATTAAATATTGTTCTTCCCTCTTGTCAAATTTTTTCTGCGCTCCATTTTCATAAATTCATTGCTTGTGTACTAATTACCAATTGTACTGGAGTTACTCCAAAATCAACTAAATTATTTAAAGGATTTACTTTATTTCAATCAAATGATCCAATACTAGTAACTGCTACCTGAAATACTCGTTGTACAGTTTTCAAACCAACTGCTGCTGTTAATAAACTAGCTGTTCCAATTATTTTTTTAGTATCTGATCATATTAAACTACTTCAACTATTATTAATAGTATTTGCTTCTATATTGCTATCTATATCATTATTTATTAATAACTCTTCTTCTTGTGGCATTTTTTCTCTTCTCTCTATTTCTTTATTAAAACATAAAAAACACATTAGTAACAAACTTTACAAAAGTGGTTATAAACCATATTTTGTTAAATTGCTTTTATGTTTTTTAACATTAGTATAAAGGATTATCACTTAATAATCAATATATAAATTCAATAATTTAAAAATATTTATTTGGGTATTTATTATATATTTGTTACAATTATTAAGCATTTATGAAAAGTATTAAGGAGTAAAAAATGACAGAAAAAAAACGCATTGTTGTTGGTATGAGTGGTGGTGTTGATTCATCAGTAACAGCAGCACTTTTACAAGCAGAAGGCCATGAAGTTATTGGTCTTTTTATGCGTAATTGAGATTCACTTTTAAATAATGATTTACAAGGTAACAATAATCAAGATATTTGTCCACAAGAACAAGATTATCTTGATGCTTTAGCTGTTTGCCAAAAATTAAATATTAAATTAGAAAGAATTGATTTTGTTAAGGAATATTGAGATAATGTTTTTACTTATTTTCTTGAAGAATTTAAAAAAAGTCGTACTCCTAATCCCGATATTCTATGTAACCAATATATTAAATTTGATGCTTTTTTAAAATATGCAAAAAAAAATTTACAAGCAGATTATATTGCAATGGGGCACTATGCACGAATTAACTACAATCCAATTACTAAACAATATCAGTTATTAAAAGGAATTGATGATAATAAAGATCAAAGTTATTTTTTATGTCAATTAACACAAAAAAAATTAAAATATAGTTTATTTCCTTTAGGTAATAAAACTAAAACCGAAGTTAGGGAATTAGCAAAAAAATATAATTTACCAACAGCAACAAAAAAAGATTCTACTGGCATATGTTTTATTGGTAATCGTAATTTTCAGACATTTTTAACAAATTATTTACCAGCTAATCCTGGCAAAATTGTTGATATTAATACCAAAACTACTATTGGTAATCACAATGGTGTTTACTACTATACACTTGGTCAAAGAAAAGGTATTAATCTTTCAGGAATGAAAGTTCCGTATTTTGTTGTTGAAAAAGATGTTACTAATAATATCCTTTATGTTGCTAATGATAATGAAAATAAATGACTAATGAATAGCGGTTGTACTGTTAAATCATTGAATTGAATTAATAATAGTACATTAAAAAACTCTTTAAAATGTAATGCAAAATTTCGCTATCGTCAATCTGATATTGCTGTTATTATTAATTTTATTAATAACGATGAAATTAAGGTTGAATTTTCAGAAAAGATACGCGCTATTACGCCCGGTCAAACCGCTGTTTTTTATGATGGTGATATTTGTCTTGGTGGTGGAGTTATTGATCAAATATTTCGCTAATCAATTATTAAAAAACTAATATAAATGATAAAATTTTTAATTGCATATTTTTTTATAATTTTCAAGATTCAAAAATTACTATTAAACTATTTTTTTAGTTTTTAGATACTTTTATTGCATTTTCTTTTTTACGTTTTTAAAATATAAAATAACCTATTATTATAAAAGTTATAGAAAAAAACAAAAAGAGATTTTAATGAAAAAAAATATTAACAATATTAACTACCTTAGCATTTACAATAACTATTGAAAATTGTATTAGTAATTTTAACTTAAGCACAATCACATTACAAAATGATTGTTTAAAAAAAATAATGTTCATCAAAGCAATAATGATTTTATTTTTTCTGATTTATATAAAAATAATAAAGGCAAAATATATGTAATAACTAATGATGGTATTTATAAATATACTAATGATAAAAATACATTCATAAAAATGAAAGGCATAAATGGATTAATAATAAGTTTAAAATTTGATGCAAAAGATAAGATTAATGCTTTAAAAATTAATGACATTTATAAATGTCTAGTCAATAAAAATGATAATATGGGAATATTTAATCAGTAAAACCTAATTATAATTAAGCAATATTTAGTTTTTATTTTGATATTTTTTTCTAAAATTAAATTTTAAAAAAATATTAATTTAAAATTCGTGGTTTAGATTGAAAAGTATTACTAATACCATTATTACTACTATTACTATCAACAGTATTATTTATAATTGGCTTAATACGCATATCAAATATAGTAATAGCAACATTTTTAATACTAATAAAAAATTGCTTTAAAAAATCTAATTGTTCAAATGTAAAATTTAGTTCTTGATTAGTAATCAAATCATTAATTTTTTTAATATCATAATTATTTTCATAATACAAAGCAAAATTATCACATTGATTTTGTTTGATCAACATAAAAAAAGAATTAATAGTATTATTATCCAACTCTTCAATTGGTAATGCTTTTAAAATTTTAGGTTCAGTATCATTATAAGTTGTTGTTACTTTATATAAAATTTTTAAATCATTATCAATTTTATATTTTTCTAATTTATAATTTTTTAATTGATTGTTATCATTAACATAATATGATTTGTTTGCCATTTGATTACCACCTTTAAATAAAATAAATGCTTTTTCAATTTAAATAAATGAAAAGAGATTTAAAAAATCAAGTATTAGTTCTTATTTAATTTTACAACTAAATTATTTAGAAATAAAGTAAATCTATAATAAAATAATATATTTTATTATAGATTTAAATTTAATTTATATTAATTAGAAAATTTATTATTTACCTGGAGTTCCAACAGCCATTTTTTGTGCAAGAATAACACTATCAAAATGTAACTGTAAAAATGCGGGTTCACCATCATTAAAAGTTTTTATTTCTTATGTGCCGGTAGGTGAACTAAAAAAATGAGTTGTAAAAGATGTATTTAATACTTTAAGTAAAGACTCAAACTTTGTTTTGTTTAATTCATCAGTAAACTCTAATTTAAAACCAGAAGTTGGCTGATCGGCCTTGAATCCTTGATCAGCAGTTAGTTTGAAATCAGTTAAAGGTTCTTTTATAATATTACTTGTTATTACCTTTGAAACATTTAAATTTGCTGCCTTTATATTAATATTATAAGATTTAACAAGCTTAGCAGCAGTTTTGCTACTCATAATATCAATTTGACAAATACCATCCGCTACTTTAAAGTCAGTTGTGTCAGCAACTGATATTTCACCTGGAGCAGCAGTTTTAATTGTTATAATTAAATTGGTAATAGCATCAACATCGGATTCTGAATAATCATTATCTTGATTACCAGATGTAAATACCAATTCCCTTAAAAAGGTTGCAGCATCAACATCTTTTGCTTTCCATTTACCAGCAGCAGAACCTTCAACTAATAACTTTTCTTTAAACAAATTATCTTTAATAAGATTAGTATAGTCAGCAGTGATAATACAAGTTCCAAGATTATCAAAATTTATTACTTCATCAATTATACTTGTATTTTCATCACTATATCATCCTAATAATTCTGCATATTTCCCATTTAATTGCGGATTATTAGGAATATTTGAACCATTATTACCGCACGCAACAACTGAAGGAGTTGCTCCTACTGTTAATGCAAGGGCACCCATTAATCTTAACATATTTTTCATATTCACATATACCTCCAATAATATTCTTTAAACTTATTATAATAACTATAAATCAATAACTTAGTTACTTTTTTTAATATAACATCGTATAATAAGTTCTCCAATATTTATTATATACTATATGTTTATAATGTTTAAAAATATGAAAAATAAACATTTTTTAAAAATAAAATACTCCTTTTAATTTAAAAGGAGTAATAATATTATTTTTATTTTATAAAATTATGCAACCGTTAATGTAGTTTTTACAGTAGTAGATCAAAATTAACATCACCTGTTTTATAACTTATTTCTATTTTTTTACCTTCTGCTCATGTTCCTTCAGCATCAGTCGATTCCATTTGCGCAGAAATTTTTAAGCCAGTTAACGTATTTAAAGCCATAAATTGTTTTCCATTATCTGTTTTATCAACAATACTTATTGCTGCTCCTTGTTTAGCACCTTCGGGAATAGTTCCATCTTTTACAAATAAAATATTTGAATTTGTAACAACATCAGTATCTGCTATTGTAATTTTACCAGCTATTGCAGCAAGACCAGCAGCAATAACACCTTTTGTTTTATCAGCTTTTAACTTAATGCCATAAACATCACCAAGTGCCTCTTCACCTTTTTTAAATTGGAAGTTAAAAGTACCACCAGTAATAGCATAATCTTTACTATCATCCATTTTAGCTAATTCTGGTTTAATATTAGTAACTTCAGCAGTTATTGCGTCTAATACAGCTCTTCAAAAACTCCATCAGCAAAAGTAGTTCCCTCTTTTGGTTTAACTTTTAATACATTAGTAATAAAATCAAAACATGCTTGATTTGCCGCTTTATCTCCTTCTCCTAATAATTTACCAGCTTTAATTGCTGATGCTTCAGCAACAGCTCAACTAACATTATCCTTGACAGTTGTATCAAGTGAAGCTGTTTGTACACCTTCTCCTTTTTCATCTGTTAACCCTAATTGTTTTGATACTTCTACGTTCATGGCTACACCAGCTTTATCACCACAAGCAACAACCGAAGTAGTAGCTGCTGTTGTTAATGTTAATGCACCCATTAATCTTAATATATTTTTCATATTCATATATAGTACCTCAAATAATATGACTTTTGAACTACAAATACAATAACCACAATTTAGAATTACTTCTAAACATAATATTGAAATGAATCCAATTAACATTATACATCATATTTTACTTTCTACCATCAATATACTTTATAATAATATAAAAAAATATTAATTATTAACACCTTTAATATTACTATAAAAATTTGTCAAAAATAATAAATACTAAAAATGTATTAGTTATAATAACCAATACATTTTTAAACTTTTTTTATTCTTCGTCTTCACGCCATTCGCCTTCTGACATCAATAATTCTTTACGTACATTTTTAGCAATCGTATAATTAGGGTTTTTATAATCACCATTAATTAAAACATTACGTACTAAATAATTTTCAATTTCATTTTGTAGATTTTTTGCAACAAAAGGTCAATCATCTTTAACTCTAAATTCGCTATCCAATTCTTCTTGTAATTTAGGATTTGTAAGCATTCTTTTTCTTTGCATTGGTTTATAATAAGCAAAGTATCAAATTAGAGCAAACGCAATGCTAGCAATTAAATAAACTAATTGTAAAACATTAGAAGTTATATCAGATATTCCTTTTGTAGTATCAGTTCCACCTTTACCAATAAGACTTGCACCCGAAATTAAACCATTGATTAAAGATCTTAATCATTCTTCAAATTGTCAAACTAAGAAAAGTGTTGCTGCAAGTCAAATAATAATTTCAAAAATATTTTTTTTCAATTTCTTTTCTATAGATAGTTTAATTGCAATGGAAAGTACAAAAACATAAATAATAACCATAATAATACCGGCTTCAGCAGTTAATGTTCCATAATTAACAATCGAACTTAAAACTAATTGTCCATCCTTATAAACAGGATGTAACGTATCAACTATTACTCCAATAATATCAGGTAAAATTAATCATACAAAAGCTGAAGAAAAAGTAATAATTAAATTTAATCTAGAAGCTTTAAATGGAATGTTATCTTTTGATAATTCTTTATATTTAGGTGAAATATATCCCTCAACAGATAATGGTTCTAAAATAGCACCACTATATAAAGCATTTTGCATTCCAGCATTAGACTTTAATGAAATAGTACAAATTAACATTACAAGGATACCAATTATTCCTAATCATTGTGCATGAGCTTTATCACCTAAAATTTTAAAAATACTTAAGTTGGGATTATCTGAAAAATTACCAGCAACAGCACAAATCATAAGGATTGTTACTGCCATATAAAAAATAGTAGATAAAATCATAACAATAACTAATGAACGACTAATATTTTTTTCAGGATTTCTAACATTTTTACCAATTGTTGAATAGGTTTCAAATCCTAAAAAGAAAAAGAAACACATGGCAAAAGCTTGTGAAAAGTTATTGGCAGTTAATTGTTGATGAGAAGTAGTCATATCTCAATTTGAAGTTCCTGCCATCACAAATAATATAATAGTTGCTATGATTAATAAAAAAGTTGTTCCTCATTTTAAATAACTAGAAATATTCACAAATTTTTTAAATGCAGCCATTCCTAAAAATAATACACAAGAAGCTAAACCATAAATTAGAATTCCAATCAAATCTAATCCTAAATGTTGTCATACTCCTCAATTAGCATATAAAAAAGAAGATGGATCAGTAAAGTTAATTCTAATCATTGATACAATTTGTGAACTAACTATAACAGGTAAAGTAGCATACTGTAAAAAAGAAATTAATCAACCTCAGAAGCGACCATAACTACTTCTAACATAAATATAAGCAGCACCATTATTACCCGGATGTACTCTTGAAAGTCTTGAGAAAGCTCAAGCACAAGTTCCTGCAATTAATCCTTCTACTAAAAAAATTCAAATCATATGAGAACCTAAATTTAAACTATCTTTATTAATTAAAATTGCAAAGTTAGCAGTAAAAGTAATTCCAACAGTATAATTAAAACCAAACCAGACTAATTCTGATAAAGTTAATTTATGATTTGTCCTTTCTTTTTTCTTAAAAAGTTTTAACATAATATTCTCCTTTCAATTATAATAATTATATACCTTTAAAGTGATTTCATTAATTAATGAAATAGTCAATAAAATCAAAAAAATAAAAAAATATATGTAATTTATAATAACTAATTTTATTTTAAAATACTACTAATATTTAATTAAATTTTCAAATAATACTAATAAAAAAATAACATTTTTTTAAAAACTATTATTATAATAATGTTACTTAAATAAAAATACTACTTTTTTAATAAGTTATTTTAAAAAATAAGCTTAAACATCTTTTATTCTACATGATAAATAGTGTATTATATAATAATACTTTTAAAAAAATAAAGAAGGAGGTATTAATCATATATGGGAATTACCAAAAAGAAAAAATTTCGTTTATTTCCATTTAAAATGCCAACAGCAATTACAGTCTTATTATTTATTATTGCTCTAATTATTATTATTTCTTGGATTCCAGGAACAACAGGTAAATGATTAGAAGATGAATCAAAACCTGTAAGCACTGATAACCCCTGACAAGAAGGTGGGCCATTAGGTATCATGGACTTATTTTTGGCTCCAATTAAAGGTTTCATTGGTAGCAGTGATATTATTGTTTTTGTTTTAGTAATTGGTGGATATATTGGCATAGTTATGAAATCAGGTGCACTAGATGCAGGAATTGGTCGTTTAGTTAAACGTCTAAACGGAAAAGAAATTTGAATTATTCCTTCAATTATGACTATCCTATCGATTGGTGGAACAGTTGAAGGAATGTGTGAAGAAACTATTCCTTACTATTTAATTATTATTCCAGCAATGTTAGCTGCTGGTTTTGATGTTGTTACAGCTGTATTAATGATTTTATTGGGTGCTGGTGTTGGTGTTATGTTTTCAACACTTAATCCCTTTGCTATTGCCACAGCTTCACAAGCTAGTGGTTTAAATCCGGGTGATGGAATCACCTGACGTTTAATTTGTTGATTTTTAGCAACTATCGGTACTATTGCTTTTGTTATGTGATATGCAATCCGTGTTAAACGTAATCCCGAAAAATCAGTTGTTTTTCACTTACATAGTGAGCATCATGAAGAATTTATTAATAAAGAAGAAATACCTGAATTTACTAAACGTCGTAAAATTATTTTAGCACTATTTGGATTAACATTTTTAATTATGGTGCTTTGTATTATTCCATGAGGTAAAATTACAGGAACAACTATTTTTGATGATTTTCACAATACATTAATTAAATATTTTCCATATTTCACAAGTCAAATTAATGCATTTGGTGACTGAAATATTGAAATGTTAGCTTTCTTATTTTTCTTTGTTTCAATTATCATTGCAGCAATTGATTGAAAAGGCGAAGAACAATATGTTCGTAATTTTATTAGTGGTTCTTCAGAATTATTAGGTGTTGCTTTAATAATTGCTGTTGCTGGTGGAATTGGCTGATCATTACAACATTCAGGAATGCAACATGTTGTTGTTGGTCAATTGCAAAGTATTGATAAATTGCCAAGATTTGCTATTGTTATTATTGGTTTTTTTGCTTTTCTTTTGATTGCCTTTGTTATTCCTTCAACATCAGGATTTGCAAAAGCTGTTTTCCCTATTGTTTCAAAAATAGTAATTCCTTTAGGATTAGGTTCAGGAATGATTACTACTTTTGTTATGTCTAGTGGTTGAATTAATTTATTTGCACCAAGTGCAGGTGTAATGATGGCAGGACTTGCCATTGCTAAAGTTCCCCTAACAAGTTTTTATCGATCAATCTGACCATATACTATTGGTATTACTGTCTTTGCCTTAATAATGTTAAGTATTGGAACTTTATTACCTCAATCAATATTTTAGTAGAATTTAAAGCACTATGTTAATTAAAACTTTTCTCTAATTAGAGAAAAGTTTTAATTTTTATTTCATTTTTATAAAATTAAACATCGTTTGGGAAAACATTCACATTCACGATCTGTTTGCGTTTGTTCATTATTTAGTAGACTTAATTGATCATCTGCTAATTCTGAAATTTCTACAACTTCATCTTCTGGTAAAAAAATTTGTTCTAATATTTTATTAATATTATTTCAATCATTTACAAAATTTTCACTCATTTTACTGTCTCTAATTATTTTTCCAGTAGCAGGATCATATTCTGTTGATTGACAAGAATTTAACAACATTTCTTCAACAAAAGCAGAAACTTTATAAATAATTAATAATTTTTGGTTAATATTATCATCACTTTTTTCTTTCTGTAATTGCTGTTTATACTTACTTAATTCATCTCATAATGATTTAATATTTTCCTTTTTTGCTTCTATTTTTCTAAAAATTTCTATAATTTCTTTATAATCAACTTTTATTTCAGATAGTAAAGATTTTAAATTCATATTTTTCCCCTTTCAAAATAAAAAACCTACTTGCTTAAAACTTAAACAATAGGTCAAAAACTTATATTTTTTTATTTATAGAAATATTATACTTTATTATTTTTATTTTTTTCAGATATTACTTTATAACAATAAATACTAATATGATTTTAATTTTTAATTAAAATCTTAAATATTTTTAATATATTTTGATTATATTAAAAAATAAAATTATAAGTGTTTTTTATTTAATTTTACTATTAATAATTTATAAATAAACTCTTAAAGGTGTAAAAAAACCATAAAATTTTTTTTATGTATTATAATAGTATTAGTGAGTTATTTAAAATAATATGTTTTACATAAGATTATTGAAGATAATTTCTCACATCTATTCTAGATTTAACTGAGGAGGTTAAGAAAAAAATGAGGAATATGAGAACATTATTAAAGTTATTAGGTGCTAGTGTCATAACAACAGTGCCAGTAACTACTGTTATAGCTTGTGGTAACAACAAAGAAGATCAAGTAAAAATATTACTAGATCAAGTATCAATAAATTTAGATTTAACAAATGATGAAGGAAAAGGTTTAAAAACTATTAGACTTGATTGAGAAAAAGATACATCCTTTTTCTGAATTGATAATTCCGATATTTTAGTTACTAAATTATTAGAAAATGAGGCAACTACTGGTCAAGTCAAAGCTAAAGATAAAGACAGTTTCTATTTTTTAAAATCTGTTTTACAACAGAAATTAACATCAGGAACAACACCTGAAGATGGTACTTTTGATGCAGCGGAAGTTGCTAAAATTAAAAATAAAATATCTAATATAAAAGTTTCTACTAGTAAATTTGTAGAACCAAATGATGATGAAAAACTTGTAGTTGGTGATGGGACATATAATTTACAATTCTTTAAAGAAGATGGTCAAACAAATTTAGGGGATAAATATACAGTAAAAGTAATGACTGGAACTGATGCTTTATTTAATATTTTTGCAAGTGATAGTCCTGCTAAGTTAAGTTATAATGAATTTGTTTATGAAGGAAGTTCTATTGAGCATTTCCAAGCGGGTTATAAATTAGAAGAAACTGTTAATAAATGATTAAAAGATAAAACAGAAGTACCATTAATAAGCAAAAGCAAAACTGAAAAAGCTATTAAATTTAATAACTTTGAACAATTAGTTGGTTGAAAAGCAAAATTTAATGTTATAAGTTTTGAAAGAAGAGGAGCATTCCCTCGTCCAAATAATTTAACAGACGGAGATGAACTAACACTTTCTATTGCTTTAGTAAAAAACCAAGAAACTATTTCTTTAAAGTCAACAATAATAATAAGAATAAACAATTAATAGTAAAATAATAATGATATGATTAGCATAAAATCATTATTCAATTTTTCTAAAATATATTAATTAAGGTAATACTAGTATAGTATTACCTTATTTTTTACTTCAAAATAATATATATGATTTTAATTCTTCGCTATTAACTTTCATTGCTGAAATTTGTTTTAATTGAAATTGTTCATGCACTACTGCTTCAAATTCTAAAACAACACCTACTTTAAACTTAAGAAAAGCATCATTAACATATTTTTTATTATTAAAAATTAAAACTGCCAATTGTTCAAAAGCATAATTTAAAATTTTATCAGAATTTGGTTCTAAAGAAAGATAACAAAATATTTGTTCATTCCTTAAATATTGCGATATCCCAAAACTATTATTTAATTTATCTAATTGTTTTCATAAACATGGTGTTAAAATAATTTTAGCAATACCATTAGCACTATACTTAATGCCATCTCTTTCGTAAGAAAAACCATTATTTTTAATAATGGTGTTCATTCCTAATTCTTTATAATTAATAGTATATTCGGTTATTAACTCTGCAAAAATATTCTCGTTACCTACTCAATCAGCGCTAAATTCTAGATTTTTATTAACAGTAATAATAAGAGCATTTGTTATTTTTTTTACTTCATTGTAAAAATAGTTCTCATTGTTCAAGAATAACAAAAACTATTTTATCAATCAAAGTATATGGCATTGAAGATTCTTCTGCTAAAGCTGAAATTTTAGAAACAATATTACTACTTAACAAATTAGATAATAATCTTACCTTATCACTTATTTGTAAATTTTTATTTTTCTTGTAAATTTTAATAATACGTTTACATGTACTTTTTTTCAAAACTAATTTAGCAGTACCGCGACGTTGATTTGAAAAATATACAAATGCTAATAAATTATAACCGAATCTCTTTGTCATTATAATTCCCCTGACTATCTTAAATTATAAATTAAAAACTATTTTACTTTAAATTAATATACTTTCATTATAACAGAACTAGAAAATTTAATAAACATATAAGTTTATTTCAAAAAAATTAAATTAAAAATCTCAATAAGATTTGTCCATAATCATTAAGAAAAGCAATAATAAAAAATAAATAGTAAAAATAAATAGTATTATTTCATATTTTTAGATATAATTATTCTAATTTAATAAATGTATATACCTAATATAGCTATTTTTCTATATTAGGATTTTTATTAAATTAAATATCCAAATAAAAAAGGAAAAATAAAATGTTAAAAATGGGAGCATACCGATGTTGTCAATAATATTCAAATTTGTCTTTAAATTATAAGTTTAGACGAGAATAATTTAGACTTCAATATGCAATTGTAAGTTAATCTTAACACTTCAAAAATATTAGTCAACAATAATACTTACTTTTATAACTCAAAAATTCTTATTAAAGTTTTCTTTAATAAGTTTTATTTTATTTTTATTTATTTGCTAAATTGTAAAGGTAAGTGCAACTAAATTATTTTTCTATCCAAATATTCGATTGGTGAAAGATAATTTAGTATTTTTCTCGGTCTTTGATTTAAAGACAATATAAATTTATGAACTTCATTTTTATTAGTTTTTGAAAAAATAAATTTTTTAGGAAATTTTTCTCTAATTAAACCATTAGTATTTTCATTAGTACCTCTTTGTCAAGGTGAATATGGATTGGCAAAATAAATTTTTACATCTAAATTTTTTTCAAGTTGTTGTCAATTTGAAAATTCTTTGCCACGATCAAAAGTAATAGTTTTAACAATGTTTTTAGGAAGAATTGATAAATAATAACTGACATTTTTATTAATAACTTTAGTAGTTCTGTTTTTAACTAATATTGCTAAAGTAAATCGTGATACTCTTTCAACTAAAGTTATTAAACATGATTTGCTTTTACCTCGTGATGATACTATAGTATCTCCTTCTCAATGACCAAGTGTTATACGATCATTAACATTTATATCTCGTTCTTTAATTGATTTACCATTAAACTTGCCACGATTTTCTTTAGATTTTCGTTTTTTACCTTTTCTTCTTAAATTTTTACTAGTAACTTTATCAAGCATTCCAAAATAAATTCAAGTATAAATTGTTTTAAAACTAATAACTCACTCTTTATGAAAATTTTTAATTCTGCCATAAATTTGTTCAGGTGATCAACCTAATAGTAATTTTTGTTGTACATATTTTACTAAATTCTTATTTTTAAACTTATGAAAACTAATATGTGATTGTTTTCGATTTTCAGCTTTATTTTGTGCAATTAATGAAAAATAATGATTATTATCTTTATTTCTATTAATTTCTCGAATAATAGTACTAATACTTCGATTAAGATTTTTAGCTATTTCACTAATTTTAAATTTAAATTTCAATTGATTCTCAATATAAATCCTTTCATCTATGCCAAGATGTTTATAACTCATATAAAAACTCCTTACTTTTTTCTAAACTAAATTTAGCATTATGAAATTTTTATATGAGAATTTTTTGCAATTTTATTTACTTGCACTTACAAGTATAATTCAGCAATCATTAATATTTTCGTTTGTTTTAATTAATTCACTATTTAATTTGGTAATTTCATTTTCATTTGTAGTAATTCGTTTTTGTTGTTTAGCAGAAAAATCACAAGTTGGTGCATGTGTATAATCACCAATTTGTGGATTGTTTTGTAAAACATCAGGTGGTAATGTTCCAATTTCATTAGGTCAATCTAAAATCATAGTTTCAGTTTTTGAGTCATATTCTGTTGCAACATAACCTTTATTTATTAAATTTGTAACTGGTCCCCTATATGTTTCATTTTTATTACCATTAATGGTATCATCATATAATTTTATTTGCTTTGATAATGTAAATTCTTTTTGTTCTTGAATTAATTCATTAACTTGGTTTCTAGTATAAAATGCTTTTAAGTCAATTTTTTCAACATCTATTTCATCATTATTATAATTTGAAAATATTTGTTTTAATTCTGTTAATCTTGCTCATATTTTCATTCTACTAGGTGCTAAATCTCAAATATTAATCGTAGGAGTACTACTTGCACTAAATTGATTACCATTATTAAATTGAATAGTAGCATCAACATTAAATTCAATTGGTGTACGATTAAATACTCAATGTTCAACCATAACATAAACCATATCTCTTAAAGTTTCTTTAATTAATTCATCTTTAAAACTATCAAAAGGAAATTTAGATAAAATAAAATCAAGATAAGCATTAATATCATTTTGAGCACGAATAGCAAATGTTTTAAATCAATCATCAACATTTGGTCATGTATTTATATATTGTCGTGGTGTTTCTGTAATTGTTCCAGTTAATGGATATCAGTTATTATAATTTTCTAAACTGACACCAGTTCAAAGTTTATTAATCATATTTTATCATTCCTTAAAAAATGCTTTTTTATAACGTTTGGTTTTTGATTTAGTTTTTCTATGTGATATATGTATAATTTCTTTTTGTAATTTTTTCTTTCCTTTTTTTACAACTTGATTATATGCAAATTTTTCTAAATGTCTTAACAATCCAGTACCAAATACAGTATTAACTGATAATTTTAAACCCACCCTTTTAAATGATTTATTGACATTATCAATAGGATTATTAATAACATTAACTACTTTATGATAAGTTCTAATTGTCCTTAATATTTGCCTATAAATTTTAAAACTATCTTTAATCATTTGTTGTACAACTAGTAGAGCAAAAGCAATACTTTTTAATCATTTATTTTGACTAACTCCATATCCAATATATCAACCGCTATATCATCTATATCAATGAAATGGATGTATTTGAATAACAAAAGTTTCTGCTTTGATAATACTATCAATAACTACAATTGGTTTATATTTAGGATTACGATGATAAATAGTAATTCCACATTTATCTAATGATAAAGGTTGAATTTTACAAGCCATAAATACTGGTGAATTTAATGGAATTAATTGTGCATGTTTAATTGCTTTCTTTTCAGCACTTGTAAATACATCAATTGTTTTTTCTTTTAATTTATTAATTTTTTCAAATGCTTGTTTTTCTAATTTTTCGAATTTCTCTTGTAATTTATAAATATTTATTCTTATTTTTTCAAAATATGAAGTATCTTTTCAAAATTTATTTAAACCTTTTTTAAAATAAAATTTAATATCAAAATATTTAAAAGTTTGATTTGCTTTTAATACTAATTTATGAATTGAACTATTTTTAAAATTAAATTTAATTGCATTAGCACGAATTTTTTGTAAATCTAAAATTAAAGATTTTCCATATCTATTTTCTGCATGTATTGTATTAACTAAATTTAATCAGTCATGTTGGTTCATTTTTAATACTTCTTTTAAATCAGTATTATATTTTTGTAAAAAATTGTTTGCTTTATCAATATCTTTAATTTTAAATTTAGGAGTTAACTGTGGACTTAACTTTATTAATTCATTTTGTAATAATAAATAATTTTTTAATTCTTGTACTTCTAATTTTGCAAAATTATTTTTATATTGTCTTTCAGCAACAAAACCTAAATTTTGTATTATTGTTTCGCGATTTGGAGCATGGTTATAATTAAATAAATAACGTTTATTTCCAATAATTTTATCTGTTAAAATTTCTTTTCCACTTACTTGACTAATGATTTCTTGTAAATTTTTTGCTTTTTTAATGCCAATTTGTTCTAATGTTTTAGTTTTTTCTGCTAAACTAATAAATTTAGTTGTACGATAACCACGACTAATTCTATTAAGTCCAGCAAATGCAGGTAATATATTAAAAAAAGTATTTAATGGTGTAACATTTCCTTTTAAATAATCATAAACTTGATTAATAGTAAAATCAGTTAAAAACTCTACACCAACAGCACTAATACTAGCAAGTAAATCACTTGCACCTAAACCAAGTGCTAAACTTTCACTTAATCCACCAGTAAAAGGAGCAAGTGCTACTGCTATTACTTGTACACCAATCATTTCTAAAATTTCTCATCATCAACTTTTATGTTCTTGTTGTTGACTTGTTCTAGTATGTTTTGGTTTATTTATGTTTAAAAGTATTGCTGTACTAGTTGTACCAATTGGCATAATAATTATCCTTATTTAAGAGTTATTTTTATAGGATTTGTTGAACCTTGATAATTTTTATCAGTGTCATTAGTAGTGATTACTACATATAAATCTCCTGCTTTTTGGTTTTGATTACTTACATCAACTTGACCTTGGGCATCACTAAAATAATTAATAATTGGAGTTGTTAAATTTGGATTTAAATTATTTAGTTCAGTTGTATTTTTAATTGTTGTATCTAATAATTTATTCTTTTTAGTAGTATCAGCAGTAATATTAGTTGTTAATGTTGTAATTTCTTCACTTAAATATTTTTTATTAACAATACCACATAACATTCATCTTGATTCTGTTTCTGAGTTTGACATATAAGGAATAGATTCTCCTGTTACTTTTCCACCAACTAAATATCTTTTTGGAACTTTACCATCTTTAATATCTTCAACATATATACTAGTTTGTTGTAACATATATCTTTTCATTGCTTTTGGTGTTGCTAAAACAAAATTCATAATTTGATTTTTATTTTCAGTATTTTTAAATGTCATATAATCATCCATAACAATTTGACATAATACACCTTTAATATATAAATTTGTTCCATTTAATCTTAATTGTTGTGCTAGTTGATTATCAGTAATTAAACCTTTATTATCTGCTAAATAAACTAAAGTATCATAAAGACTATTTGTTATAAAAAATTTACAATTATTACTATTTCTTAATTGAAATAAAGTATTTCATGCTGATAACATTGATTTTAAATATCCTACTGGTGTTGTATCAGTAATGATTACTTTTTTGGCAGATTTAGCAATTGTATTTGTATCATTATTTGCTAAATAATCTGCTAAATCATTAGCAACTTCATATTGCATACTTTCTAGTAAATTTTGCCCATTATCTGCAAATAAATCAACTTCACCAATCATTTCTCCTGTACTAGCTTCTTTTGTAATTTCTTTAATAATTTTATCAGTATCAACATAACCAACTTCTAATCCTTTACTTTTATCATTTCAATGAAGTATTTTGAATGTTGGGTCTTTTGGTTTTTTAACTATAAATTCAATTTTTGTAGAATTAACCATTTCAATTGGAAAAAAACTTGCTCATGGACTATTTGATTGTTTATAAAATTCTATAAATTCAGGTGTTTCTACTAATTTTGTAGTATTATCTAAATTTTGTTTAAATGGCACTGGATTTGGCATTTTAAATTTTCCTTTCTTTTATAAATTATTTTTCTTTTTATAATCTAATAAACTACTTTTTATTGAAGTTTCTTGATTTGTTAATATTGTTTCTTGTTTACCACCTGTATTAATTGGTTCTTTAAATAGTGGTTGTTCTTTAATCATTTTTTTAATAGTTTCTTCAATTTTTGAATTTTCTATATTACTTGTTTTAAATTTTAAAAATTCATAAAATTCTTTTTTAACTTGATATTTTTTAAATATATTAATTATTTCTTTTTCTTTAATTTCTTGATTAAGTTTATTTCACTTATTTTCTAATTCAACAATCTTAATTTCTTGCTCTTGTTGTAAATTATTATTTTCAATTAAAGGTTCAGTATTTTGTTCAACATTAGTTTCATTTTCTAACATTTAAATCACACCTTTATTATTTATTTTCTTTTCCATTAATTTTTTCATTAAGTTTTGCTAATTTTTTTTGATGTTTCATCACTTTATTATTTCTTCTAATATGTTTTGGAGTTGTAATAAATCTTTTAAATCAAACAATTAATTCTCTACAAATTAATGTTCCTACACTTGTTCCAATAATAATTAATTCATGTAAAAATTCTTTCATTTTCAATTATTTCCTTTCAATTATTTATTTTTAATTATTCGTCAAATTGACCATTATTAATTCTTTCAATCATTGATTTTGAATTACTTATAATAGTTACCAATAAAGATATTTCTTTATTTAATTGTTCCATTCTTTCTTTATATGTCTGAATTTCATTGTTATAATATTCAATCAATTTTTCTTTATTCATTAGTTATCATCTCCTTTATAAACTATCATATGTAGTTGGTCTTTCATATAAAACATCACTACTTCCACTATTATTACTAATAGCATCACTATTAATTAATCTTCTTGTTTCATTTGTAAATGATGTTTCTTGCATTTCTTGATTATAATTTGTAGTTTCCATAGGTAATAAATTATGTATAATTTCACTTGCACCAGCAACTATTGTTGGTACTGCATAAGCATTATTAAAATCATTATTTATACCCATAGCTACACCACTTGAAATTAGACATCAACTAGTTGCCATATTACATATTTTTCTTATTACTTCAAATCTATTAGGTATTAGTTCACTTAACCCACCAATTAGATTTGATATACCATAAGTACTTAAACTAATATATGTATCTCAATCCATTTGTTGTTTATTATCATTAGTTAATAATAATGGTCATGGTGGTGTTTCTGTGGTAGTAGTTGTTAATCAAGGTGGTGGTTCAGGATTAGGATTGATTTTTGTAAATTTTGCATAATTAATTAAACCAATAGTTCCTAAACCTAATAATATTTTTTTACTTGAATTTAATATTTTCTTTTTAGTACTTGGCATTTGATTTAAGTTTCATATATCAATTCCTAACTTTTTACTAAATAATAAAGCATTAATACTTCCTAATACTGGATTACCAATAATTTGACCATAATAAGCACTTGTACCAATCATTGCTGATAATGGACTTATTCCAATTCTTATTATTTTTAATAAAGTATAGTTATTTGATTGTACATTCGTGTCATTTGGCATTTTCATTTACTCCTTCATTTTTTGGTTTAATAAACACTTCAACTCAACCTGTATAGTGAACGTTATCACCAACTAAAATAGCAGTATTTGCATGTGGTTGAGAAACAACTAAATATTCAGCAATAACATTAGGATATTTTCATAAAATAATTGCTTTTATATCATTACTATCTGTTAAATCTTTGGGATTTGGTGAAAATATTTCTATTTTATCTTGACCAAATAAATCTGTTAATTTAGTCATTATCAAATTCACCTTTTTCTATTTTTTCAATTAATAAATTTAAAATATTTTTGTCCAAATCAGAGTTTGTATAATTAATTTTTTTAGTTCATTTAATTATATCTTTCATATATTTAAGTAATTTTTCTTTATTCATTATTTATTCTCCTTATTTAAATAATATCAACCAATTAATAAACTATCTGCTTCATCATGATTTGATATTTTTATATTTCAATTATTTTCTTTAATAATTTCTTCAGCAACATATATACTTAGTTCTTTATCTCAAGGTCTTAATCAAAAAATAGGTGGGTCATAACGTTCATATCATTTCTTTCATTCACTTGGACTTATTAACATATCTTTTGTTAATAATTTATTAAATTGTCCTGCAATAAAACCACGTAAATGTTCTTGAGTGTCATAACCAATACCATTTTTTGAATTAAAAGTACCACGTTCAATAATTAAATCCAATTCATTATCTTAACGGGAGCGTACCGAAGATGTCGATAAATAAAAATTTTTAAAAATAACTCCTTTCTTTTTTAAACTATTAAATTAAAAAATAAATGACAAAAGACGAGAATAAAATTCTTGTCTTTTTTTGTAATTGTAAAATTTTAAAATTTTTAATAACCGTCTTTAGCACTATTATCAACACGTGTTGGGAACTAAAAAAGTGAACTACAACATAGTTGTTAAAAATAGTAGCTAGCATGTGGACTTGCATGGATAAATAAAAAGTGGAGTGATACCTAATAAAATATACTAACCAGAAATGGTAATTCTTGGGGTGGGAGCGAATTGGAAACTAGTATATATAGACCCGGAGTGGGGACCAACTATTATTCTTTATTTAACCAACCTTGCCACTACCAAGTGAGCAAGTGTTGGTTTTATTTTTTATTTTTTTTTGAAAAATTTTTGGGCGAGAAAATAAATTTCAAACTTGTAAAAAAAATTGAGCGGGACCGGTTCAATTAAAATATTAATTTGCTAAACGCAAATTAAATAAATATTGAATCGAATGCCTCAATGTTTTTTAAAATTTCACAATTTATTTTTGAGCCCAGAATTGCTGGAATGAATAAAACAAATAGTAGTATTATTAATAATCTAAGAATAAAAATATATGTTCTTTATGCTAGAAGCAACAGAACATATTAGGAAAGGATTATTATGCAAATAGAATTTAAAAAAGAACAAATTGTTAAAGATAAACCACAATCTATTCTTATTGATTATGTTGAATATAAATTATCTCTTCCAAAATGAATGATTAAAAATAATTCTTTTATTGTTGATAACAGTTGCACATATTGAGTTTTTAATTTAGAAAATATTAAAAAAGAATTAAGTGGTAATGAATTAATAAAGTTATTAGAACCATATATTAAAGACCAAAAAATAACTGTTAATAAACCAACTGCTCCAAAATAATATTATCTTAATGATATAAAACTTGAACAATTAACATTTTATGAACAGCATAATAGTTGATTTATGGGTGAAATAACAGATAACAAAACTAAAATTACTAATCCTTGTTTTAAATATAACATTACGTGAGAAGAAAACAGAAAAGGTTTTAAAATAAATAATCCATATAAACATGATGATTTACCAATTAATTATATAGTTACTTCTTATAAGGAAATTTCAACTCATAATGAAAAAGTATTTTTGTTGAACATGTAAACAAAATAAATTAGATTATTTATTCTTTAATACTAATGATATAAAAACAAGAAAATATTTTTTAAGAGATAAAAATAGTAAAGCAATTTGTTATGACTGTATTTTAAATATTAGGTTAAGTAGGAGGTATAAATATGAATAAAGAAAAAATACTTGAATATCTTAAAGATGAATGAGAATGAAATAAAGAAATGAGAGACGATGAAAAAGTAACTAAACTTTGAAAAAGTTGTTTTAATGGAAGATTAAATCTTATATCTCAATTAAATCAAAAAATTAAAAATGGTGAATTTGATTAATAATGCAATATGACTTAATTATTGGGATTGACCCCGCTGGTATTGGTAATAATGGAATTGTTATATATTCAAATGAAACAAATAGGATTATTTATACAGAAACATTCAACACAACACATGTTTTTGAAAGTAAAAATCGTTATAAAAGAATATTATCAATAATCAAAGAACAATTTTTTGAAAACAAAATATTAGTTATTGTAGAAAATTTCTTTTTAAGTTCAAAACAATTATTAACTAATCCATTAGCAACTCCTAAAATTATTGGTTCATTAATGGTATTAGTACAAGATGTTTTCAACTGAGATTATCTAGAAAACCAACCAAAAAATAAAAATAAAATAACAAATTATAAAGGAAATATAAAATTAACAAAACATGAACAAGATGCATATAAACACATTAATACTATTTAAGGAATTATAAAAATGAAAGATAAAGCCAATTATGTCAAATTAACAGTAAAACTAAGTAACACTATTGAAGCAAAATATTACGAAAAAGGTAATAAAGAATTATATTATAGTGTTCGTGGTCAATGAAATGGTTTAAACTATGTTACTTTAATTTTTAATAATCCAAAATTTTATAACCGATGTATTTTATTAAACAAAAACGATGAAATTATTGTCACTGGTCAAATTTTTAATACTTTAAACATTCCTAAAATCGTGTATTTTGTTCAATTAATGTTAAATGATTTAAAAAATGAAAAGAGTAAAAAATGATATGATGAGAAATTTTATTAATAGCACCAATATTAATAACAAGTATAACACTAATAATATTTTTAATATTTATTATTAAAGAATTAAAAAATGAATATAAAGTATTAAAAATATTAAGTGAAATTGCTAATCAAATTGAAAATAAGGAGAATAAATAATGAAATGTTTTCTTTGCATGCATGGAGAAATATATTCTCCAAAAACCTTGTATAAAATAAAAAAATTGAAAAAAATAATTTACCAAGATAGAGATATTGATAGTGAAGATTTTAAGAAAAGATATGAATATCTTTTAAAAAAATTAGGTGATGGTGATAATCAAATTATTTGAATAAATTTCTTAATAAAGCAAGAAAGAAATAATAGAAAGGAGAATAAATAATGAATAAAGAAGTATGTTGTGAAGATTGTTGTGTATGTGATAAAAAACATGATTTATTTACTTGCGAAAAAAACTGCTGAGAAATGTATGTGAACATTGTTATCAAGGTGATAAAGAACATAGAAATAAAGTTGATGAAATTAATAAATCAAGACATAAAAATTGTATTAATAAAGAAAGATTTATGCAATATCTTAAAAACACATATCGCTTAAACGGATATTATGAAGAAGTTTATAAACCAATTAAAACCAGAATTAAAGACCGGTGATTTGATAATGACTAATTATTTACTTTCAATTGACCCAAGTATTAAAAATACTGGATTTACTTTATGAAAAAAAGTTTATTTACATGATAAATATGATTTTTGAAATTGAAAACCAATATTTGTTAAAAGTTATAATTTAAAAGAATATGATGGACAAAGAAAATTTTATTGAGATATAAAAGTTAATGATAATGAATTGGATTTAATTATTGAACGTGGTACTTTTAATTCAAAAAATGGTATTGGTTATGAAACTCAAGAACATTTACGTGGTTTTATTGCAGGACAATTTAATAAATTATTAACAAAAGATATGTTAATAAGTCCAAGTGAATGAAAGAAATGATATGAACGTTATGACCCACCTATTTTTTGATTAAGACCTTGAGATAAAGAACTAAGTATATATGTTGCTGAAGAAATTATTAAAGAAATAATTGAAATATAAAAATATCAAATCATGATGAAGCAGATAGTTTATTAATTGGTTGATATTATTTAAATAAGGAGAATAAATAATGAATAAAGAAAAATTACTTAAATATATGAAAGATATAATTAAATGAACTAAAAAAATTAATTATACAAACTCTGATTTGGACAAAAATATTTTAAATTTATTAATTGAAAAAATAGAAAAAGGTGAATTTGATAATGACTAAATTAACAGATTTATTTGGTCAAGATAAAATAGAAATATTTTCACCAAATCCCAAAGATTTAACAGATAGTAATGATATAAAAGCAATTATTTTATGAAAATATCCTAATGTTATTGCTGAATATTTAGTTGTTTCTCAACCACATGCAAATACTGCTATTTTAGTTGGTGATAACGTTCACTATACAGGTTGAGTTGAAGTGTTTATTAAACCAAAAAATGAAGGAGTAAATGAAAATGCCAAATGACACGAATGTACAATCAAATAACTATACTTTATTAAAAATAATAAGAATTGGAATAAGTCCATTATCAGCAATGATTGGTACAAGTGCTTATTATGGTCAAATTATTGGTAATCCAGTATTAGGAAGTATTAATGCTTTATTATTTAGTAAAAAGTTAGGAATTGATATATGAAACTTAAATCAAATGCCAAGTACTAAAAAGAAAATATTAAATTCAAGTAAAAAAAATATTATTAGGTTTAGGAACTATTGGTTTAATTAATTATGCAAAATTTACAAAAATCAATCCTAATCCTGAACCACCACCTTGATTAACAACTACTACCACAGAAACACCACCATGACCATTATTATTAACTAATGATAATAAACAACAAATGGATTGAGATACATATATTAGTTTAAGTACTTATGGTATATCAAATCTAATTGGTGGGTTAAGTGAACTAATACCTAATAGATTTGAAGTAATAAGAAAAATATGTAATATGGCAACTAGTGGATGTCTAATTTCAAGTGGTGTAGCTATGGGTATAAATAATGATTTTAATAATGCTTATGCAGTACCAACAATAGTTGCTGGTGCAAGTGAAATTATACATAATTTATTACCTATGGAAACTACAAATTATAATCAAGAAATGCAAGAAACATCATTTACAAATGAAACAAGAAGATTAATTAATAGTGATGCTATTAGTAATAATAGTGGAAGTAGTGATGTTTTATATGAAAGACCAACTACATATGATAGTTTATAAAGGAGATGATAACTAATGAATAAAGAAAAATTGATTGAATATTATAACAATGAAATTCAGACATATAAAGAAAGAATGGAACAATTAAATAAAGAAATATCTTTATTGGTAACTATTATAAGTAATTCAAAATCAATGATTGAAAGAATTAATAATGGTCAATTTGACGAATAATTAAAAATAAATAATTGAAAGGAAATAATTGAAAATGAAAGAATTTTTACATGAATTAATTATTATTGGAACAAGTGTAGGAACATTAATTTGTAGAGAATTAATTGTTTGATTTAAAAGATTTATTACAACTCCAAAACATATTAGAAGAAATAATAAAGTGATGAAACATCAAAAAAAATTAGCAAAACTTAATGAAAAAATTAATGGAAAAGAAAATAAATAATAAAGGTGTGATTTAAATGTTAGAAAATGAAACTAATGTTGAACAAAATACTGAACCTTTAATTGAAAATAATAATTTACAACAAGAGCAAGAAATTAAGATTGTTGAATTAGAAAATAAGTTAAATAAACTTAATCAAGAAATTAAAGAAAAAGAAATAATTAATATATTTAAAAAATATCAAGTTAAAAAAGAATTTTATGAATTTTTAAAATTTAAAACAAGTAATATAGAAAATTCAAAAATTGAAGAAACTATTAAAAAAATGATTAAAGAACAACCACTATTTAAAGAACCAATTAATACAGGTGGTAAACAAGAAACAATATTAACAAATCAAGAAACTTCAATAAAAAGTAGTTTATTAGATTATAAAAAGAAAAATAATTTATAAAAGAAAGGAAAATTTAAAATGCCAAATCCAGTGCCATTTAAACAAAATTGAGATAATACTACAAAATTAGTAGAAACACCTGAATTTATAGAATTTTATAAACAATCAAATAGTCCATGAGCAAGTTTTTTTCCAATTGAAATGGTTAATTCTACAAAAATTGAATTTATAGTTAAAAAACCAAAAGACCCAACATTCAAAATACTTCATTGAAATGATAAAAGTAAAGGATTAGAAGTTGGTTATGTTGATACTGATAAAATTATTAAAGAAATTACAAAAGAAGCTAGTACAGGAGAAATGATTGGTGAAGTTGATTTATTTGCAGATAATGGGCAAAATTTACTAGAAAGTATGCAATATGAAGTTGCTAATGATTTAGCAGATTATTTAGCAAATAATGATACAAATACAATTGCTAAATCTGCCAAAAAAGTAATCATTACTGATACAACACCAGTAGGATATTTAAAATCAATGTTATCAGCATGAAATACTTTATTTCAATTAAGAAATAGTAATAATTGTAAATTTTTTATAACAAATAGTCTTTATGATACTTTAGTTTATTTAGCAGATAATAAAGGTTTAATTACTGATAATCAACTAGCACAACAATTAAGATTAAATGGAACAAATTTATATATTAAAGGTGTATTATGTCAAATTGTTATGGATGATTATATGACATTTAAAAATACTGAAAATAAAAATCAAATTATGAATTTTGTTTTAGCAACACCAAAAGCAATGAAAAGATATATGTTACAACAAACTAGTATATATGTTGAAGATATTAAAGATGGTAAAGTTCCAAAAAGATATTTAGTTGGTGGACAAGTAACAGGAGAATCTATTCCTTATATGTCAAACTCAGAAACAGAATCAAGATGAATGTTATGTGGTATTGTTAATAAAAAATATTTAAGTGAAGAAATTACAACATTAACAACTAATATTACTGCTGATACTACTAAAAAGAATAAATTATTAGATACAACAATTAAAAATACAACTGAACTAAATAATTTAAATCCAAATTTAACAACTCCAATTATTAATTATTTTAGTGATGCCCAAGGTCAAGTGGATGTAAGTAATCAAAACCAAAAAGCAGGAGATTTATATGTAGTAATCACTACTAATGACACTGATAAAAATTATCAAGGTTCAACAAATCCTATAAAAATAACTCTTAAATAAGGATAATTATTATGCCAATTGGTACAACTAGTACAGCAATACTTTTAAACATAAATAAACCAAAACATACTAGAACAAGTCAACAACAAGAACATAAAAGTTGATGATGAGAAATTTTAGAAATGATTGGTGTACAAGTAATAGCAGTAGCACTTGCTCCTTTTACTGGTGGATTAAGTGAAAGTTTAGCACTTGGTTTAGGTGCAAGTGATTTACTTGCTAGTATTAGTGCTGTTGGTGTAGAGTTTTTAACTGATTTTACTATTAATCAAGTTTATGATTATTTAAAAGGAAATGTTACACCATTAAATACTTTTTTTAATATATTACCTGCATTTGCTGGACTTAATAGAATTAGTCGTGGTTATCGTACAACTAAATTTATTAGTTTAGCAGAAAAAACTAAAACATTAGAACAAATTGGCATTAAAAAAGCAAAAAATTTACAAGAAATCATTAGTCAAGTAAGTGGAAAAGAAATTTTAACAGATAAAATTATTGGAAATAAACGTTATTTATTTAATTATAACCATGCTCCAAATCGCGAAACAATAATACAAAATTTAGGTTTTGTTGCTGAAAGACAATATAAAAATAATTTTGCAAAATTAGAAGTACAAGAATTAAAAAATTATTTATTATTACAAAATGAATTAATAAAGTTAAGTCCACAGTTAACTCCTAAATTTAAAATTAAAGATATTGATAAAGCAAACAATTTTTTACAAAAATATAATACTGATTTAAAAGAAGTATTAAAAATGAACCAACATGACTGATTAAATTTAGTTCATACAATACATGCAGAAAATAGATATGGAAAATCTTTAATTTTAGATTTACAAAAAATTCGTGCTAATGCAATTAAATTTAATTTTAAAAATAGTTCAATTCATAAATTAGTATTAAAAGCAAATCAAACTTTTAAATATTTTGATATTAAATTTTATTTTAAAAAAGGTTTAAATAAATTTTGAAAAGATACTTCATATTTTGAAAAAATAAGAATAAATATTTATAAATTACAAGAGAAATTCGAAAAATTAGAAAAACAAGCATTTGAAAAAATTAATAAATTAAAAGAAAAAACAATTGATGTATTTACAAGTGCTGAAAAGAAAGCAATTAAACATGCACAATTAATTCCATTAAATTCACCAGTATTTATGGCTTGTAAAATTCAACCTTTATCATTAGATAAATGTGGAATTACTATTTATCATCGTAATCCTAAATATAAACCAATTGTAGTTATTGATAGTATTATCAAAGCAGAAACTTTTGTTATTCAAATACATCCATTTCATTGATATAGATGATATATCGGTTGATATATTGGATATGGAGTTAGTCAAAATAAATGATTAAAAAGTATTGCTTTTGCTCTACCAGTTGTACAACAAATGATTAAAGATAGTTTTAAAATTTATAGGCAAATATTAAGGACAATTAGAACTTATCATAAAGTAGTTAATGTTATTAATAATCCTATTGATAATGTCAATAAATCATTTAAAAGGGTGGGTTTAAAATTATCAGTTAATACTGTATTTGGTACTGGATTGTTAAGACATTTAGAAAAATTTGCATATAATCAAGTTGTAAAAAAAGGAAATAAAAAATTACAAAAAGAAATTATACATATATCACATAGAAAAACTAAATCCAAAACCAAACGTTATAAAAAAGCATTTTTTAAGGAATGATAAAATATGATTAATAAACTTTGAACTGGTGTCAGTTTAGAAAATTATAATAACTGATATCCATTAACTGGAACAATTACAGAAACACCACGACAATATATAAATACATGACCAAATGTTGATGATTGATTTAAAACATTTGCTATTCGTGCTCAAAATGATATTAATGCTTATCTTGATTTTATTTTATCTAAATTTCCTTTTGATAGTTTTAAAGATGAATTAATTAAAGAAACTTTAAGAGATATGGTTTATGTTATGGTTGAACATTGAGTATTTAATCGTACACCAATTGAATTTAATGTTGATGCTACTATTCAATTTAATAATGGTAATCAATTTATTGCAAGTAGTACTCCTACGATTAATATTTGAGATTTAGCACCTAGTAGAATGAAAATATGAGCAAGATTAACAGAATTAAAACAAATATTTTCAAATTATAATAATGATGAAATAGATGTTGAAAAAATTGACTTAAAAGCATTTTATACTAGAAACCAAGTTAATGAATTAATTCAAGAACAAAAAGAATTTACATTATCAAAGCAAATAAAATTATATGATGATACCATTAATGGTAATAAAAATGAAACATATAGGGGACCAGTTACAAATTTAATAAATAAAGGTTATGTTGCAACAGAATATGACTCAAAAACTGAAACTATGATTTTAGATTGACCTAATGAAATTGGAACATTACCACCTGATGTTTTACAAAACAATCCACAAATTGGTGATTATACACATGCACCAACTTGTGATTTTTCTGCTAAACAACAAAAACGAATTACTACAAATGAAAATGAAATTACCAAATTAAATAGTGAATTAATTAAAACAAACGAAAATATTAATGATGTTAAAAATAATTGATTTAATATTGAAACTAGTCCCTTATGAAAAAAAGTTGAAAATAATAATATAGAAATATTTAAATGATATTTTATTAAAATCAGTTATCAATATTCAACAGAAAATAACTTTATGAAATTTTATAAAGTAATTAAAATTTATTTAAATAATGTTTTTAACGAATTTGAATTGTTAAATGTTGATTCCATGACTTATGGAGAACAAATACAAAATAAAAATATTTTAAATATTGGAACTATTTACTATAACAATAAAAAGAAACAATTTAGTGGTGGTGGTAATTCTTATCCTGAACTTGGAAAAATTAATTTAA
This sequence comes from Spiroplasma endosymbiont of Nomada ruficornis, assembly GCF_964030795.1. NCBI lineage: Bacteria > Bacillati > Mycoplasmatota > Mollicutes > Entomoplasmatales > Spiroplasmataceae > Spiroplasma > Spiroplasma endosymbiont of Nomada ruficornis. The sequence goes on from NZ_OZ034962.1 coordinate 1,179,336, forward strand.
TTGGTGATATAGAAGAAATATATCAATATCAAGGAATAGATACACCAACTGAATTTATAGCAGAAGAAAATACTGAACATGATTATTATACAAAACTAGAAACAAATCAATTATTAGATAAAAAACAAGATAAGTTAATTGCTGGTGAAAATATTAAAATTGATGAAAATAATAAAATTAGTGCTACTTGCGGGAAAACTGATTTAACTGATTATTATAAAAAAGAAGAAGTAGATAAAAAATTAGACAATAAAATGGATAAAGACCAATTCAAATATGCTTTTTCTATAAATACTATTGGTACTGAAATTCCTAATTTAGAAACTACTGATAAAACTGTTGCTGGTGCTATTAATGAAATTATCAAAAAACAACCACAACCAATTCCAATTCCTCCAAGTAGTTCAATTTGAAAAGAAGTAGGAATAAGAGAAAAAAATAAATGAGATAATTGACAAATTACTTATGATTTTATAGTTAATAAAAGATATAAAGTTTATTATTCTTGAAATATATATAATAATGTTTTTGCAATTAAAGAATTTATTATAACTAATACAAAAATAGCAGGTGTACCAATAGAAGTTTTTAACAATAATACTAATGTCTTAGTTTTATCAGTACAACACTCAAAATTTATTACTATTTATTCTTTAAAAGGTAGCGATAAAGGTAATACATGAAAAGTAGAAGAATTACAGGAATAAAATTATGATTTGAAAAATTATAAAAATTATTTTAAGTTTAATTGGAGTTTTATTATCTTCTGCTGTTGCTGGTTTAATTATATTTATTATAGTAAAAATTGTCTTAAAAATTAATCAAATATTTTAGAAAGGAGAAAAAAATGAAACCTTTTTGACCAAGAAAAGATAAAACAAATATTAATAATAATGAAGAAAAATCTAAATTAATTTTTTTAGAAAATAAAAGTACACACACTTCTATTTTAAGTTATTTTGGTTTTAATGATTTTAATCATGAGACTTATTTTACTGATTTTGTTGCTGAAAATAATGCTAATTTATATAATGCTCCATTGGATATTAATAATGAAACTATTAAACAATATTTAATTAAACAAGAATTTTATAGAAAGAATTGAAATTCTATTTTTAAATTAAGCAAATTAGGAATTAGTGGTTATTTAATTTATATTGCTAATGATGATTTATATTTTCAAGTAGTAGATATACAGCAAAGAATTTATGATATTACTGGTAAATTAATTCAATGTACTATTTTTTATGATAGTTATCAACAAAATGCACAAACAGTAAGATTATTTGAAGTTTATAAATTAAATAATGAACAAGTAACTATTAATCGTGCAATTTATAGTATTAGTGATAATAAAAAACAATTTCCTTTACCTTTTAAAGAATATAGTAATAATCCTAATTTAGAACAAGAACAAACATTAAATATTAATTATATTCCAATAGCAATTATGAGAAATAAAGCAAATGAGTTAGCAGATTGTAATAAAGTAATGGATAAAATTAAAGCATTAGATGTTATTGATGAACAAATTGTTTTAGATACTATTTTAAATTCACCAAAGTTTATTTTTGACCAAACTTATGGTAATGCTAAATCTACAATGGATGAAGCCGTAAGAACATTAGTTACTAACAACTATATTTGAAAAACTACTGGTGATAATAATGAAAAAAGTGAAAATATTAATATGACAAGTAGTAATTTTAAAGGTAAAAATTTAACTGATATATATGATTGAAATATTAATGAAATATTTAAACGTTGTGGTATTCATATACCAAGTCAAAAGAAATCAGCACAACAATCGGTTCCCGAAAGTACAGCGGTAAATATTTCAACTATTAATTATATTGAACAAAAATTATGACAATTTAATATTGATATTCTTAAATTTATTCAAATATTAGTACGTTTAGATAAAGATTTATTAAATAGTAAAACATTTAATATTAATGATGAACAAGAAATTAATAACTTAACAGTTAAATTAAAATTATTTAATCCAGAAAATAACCAATTAATAGGAGAAAACAATGGAAAACAACAACAAACCACAAACGAAGTTTCCACAGAAACAAACTAAACTTAATCAAGCAGAAATAGAAAATGATTATTTAATTGATAATATTCCTTATGATTTTACTAATATGATGAGTGCTACTAGTGACCCTGATATTAATAGAGCATACGATGAATTTAAAAAAAGAAAAATTTATATTTATGAAATTGAACGTTTATTTAAAAATAATGAAAATAATAGTTTAAGATTTTCAGCAAATACTATTAAAATAGGTTTTATTGATATTGATAAAGTATTAAAAACTACTGCTGTTGAAACATCTGATTTTACTATGCAATTAAATCAAAGAGCAAGTACTAATATTAATGACAATACAATTGAATATAGTATGACTGATATTAAAAATTTAATATTTCAAGAAATAAATTTATTAAATCAATTTAAGTTATATGCAGTTAGTATAAATGAACCATTAACTGAAAATAATATTGATAATTTATATATTATTAATAATTATTCAGAACCTTATCAAAATCCAAAAACTAGAAGTACTAAAAGTATTACTATTATTAAAATTAAAGACTTTAAAACAAGAGATGGTTATCCAATTATTATTAAATTACAAAAACCACTAGATAAAGACACCAAAGTTATTGGTTTAAAAATTAAAGCACCTAGAAGCATGATTTTTGGCAATATAAAGGTACTTGGTGAAGTCGACAATATGGAGGTATACCCAAAGTTATTTGTCAAAGATAAGATAGCATTTCCGCTATTATCAATGCCTATTGAAACTCAACCAAAAGTTAGAATATTACAACAATGATTTAGTGAACAAATATTACCTTGAAATTTAGCAAAACAATTTATAGGACAAGAAAAATCAGTTTTAGATTTAATTGCTATTGGTGGTGGTAGAGAAACAAGAAAAGAAATTATTAATAATGCAAGAGTAACTAATGATAAAATTGGTTATGATGTTTCTAAAAATTCAAAAGTATGACCATTATCTGATGAACTAGAATTAAAAGATAAAAAATTAGAGTCATGATTTTTAGTAAGTGACTATAATTTATTTATTGGGAGCATACCGATGTTGTCAATAATATTCAAATTTGTCTTTAAATTATAAGTTTAGACGAGAATAATTTAGACTTCAATATGCAATTGTAAGTTAATCTTAACACTTCAAAAATATTAGTCAACAATAATACTTACTTTTATAACTCAAAAATTCTTATTAAAGTTTTCTTTAATAAGTTTTATTTTATTTTTATTTATTTGCTAAATTGTAAAGGTAAGTGCAACTAAATTATTTTTCTATCCAAATATTCGATTGGTGAAAGATAATTTAGTATTTTTCTCGGTCTTTGATTTAAAGACAATATAAATTTATGAACTTCATTTTTATTAGTTTTTGAAAAAATAAATTTTTTAGGAAATTTTTCTCTAATTAAACCATTAGTATTTTCATTAGTACCTCTTTGTCAAGGTGAATATGGATTGGCAAAATAAATTTTTACATCTAAATTTTTTTCAAGTTGTTGTCAATTTGAAAATTCTTTGCCACGATCAAAAGTAATAGTTTTAACAATGTTTTTAGGAAGAATTGATAAATAATAACTGACATTTTTATTAATAACTTTAGTAGTTCTGTTTTTAACTAATATTGCTAAAGTAAATCGTGATACTCTTTCAACTAAAGTTATTAAACATGATTTGCTTTTACCTCGTGATGATACTATAGTATCTCCTTCTCAATGACCAAGTTTTATACGATCATTAACATTTATATCTCGTTCTTTAATTGATTTACCATTAAACTTGCCACGATTTTCTTTAGATTTTCGTTTTTTACCTTTTCTTCTTAAATTTTTACTAGTAACTTTATCAAGCATTCCAAAATAAATTCAAGTATAAATTGTTTTAAAACTAATAACTCACTCTTTATGAAAATTTTTAATTCTGCCATAAATTTGTTCAGATGATCAACCTAATAGTAATTTTTGTTGTACATATTTTACTAAATTCTTATTTTTAAACTTATGAAAACTAATATGTGATTGTTTTCGATTTTCAGCTTTATTTTGTGCAATTAATGAAAAATCATGATTATTATCTTTATTTCTATTAATTTCTCGAATAATAGTACTAATACTTCGATTAAGATTTTTAGCTATTTCACTAATTTTAAATTTAAATTTCAATTGATTCTCAATATAAATCCTTTCATCTATGCCAAGATGTTTATAACTCATATAAAAACTCCTTACTTTTTTCTAAACTAAATTTAGCATTATGAAATTTTTATATGAGAATTTTTTGCAATTTTATTTACTTGCACTTACAAGTATAATTCAGCAAATTTAAGTTTTAATTTATAATAACTGGATAATTGTATTTATTTGATAACATTTAAAATTAACCATTTTTGTATACATATCAATGTTATAAGTTCTATCACCAATCATATGCTTTAAAATTTGTTTAATATTAGTTTCAGTAAAGCAACCAATATTTTCAACTAATGCTTGGTTTAATACACCATCTTTTGCATTAATAAAATAACCAACTTTTAATTTTTTATATTGTAAAGTTAATGATTGTAAAAAATCAATTAATTCATAATATTGACCTTTGGCAAATAAATTTATTGCATTTTGATAGTGTAATTTAGCAATTTGATTTTTTCTTCTTCCTGCCATTATACCAAGAAATAAAACATGAAAAGCATGAAATTTATCTAAAATAAATTTAGCATTTAAAATTGTAGCAGTTTTTCTAATTCATTTTGCACTATCTCCACAAACTATTAAATTTGCTTGGTCAAAGTTTTCAAAAAATAAATTACCATATTTTTCTATTAATTTTGCGGTTTTTTCAGCACCAATTTCTGTTTTTGAAACTCTTATTTTACATACAGCTCTTTTATTAATTAATTTTCCATTTTTCTTTTTACCAGTACACATTACTATTAATCTCATCGAACATTTTTTACAATTTTTAGTATTGTGTTTTTCATTAAACTTAAATTTTCGATGACCATCATCAATATTTACATATAAATTTTGATTTGGTTGTAATGGTATTTTGGGAATATTTGCTTTTGGTAATTCAAATTTTTGATATGTTCTACAAACTGTACTATTACTTATTAAATCTTCAATAAAAGTATCACAAACATCACGATACTTTTTACCATCAGCAAAATATTTTAAAATTTGTTTAATAACGTTAGGTGCAAGTTTACTATATTTTTTAACACCAAGATAATTATCTAATAATGATACGTACTCCATTTTTTGTGTTTTTGTGTTATAATGTGTACAAATACGTCGCTTATAAGTTAATAAACCTTTTTTTGCTTTTAATTTTCGTTGTCTAAATCTATATGATTTATATTCAGATTTATCACATATACTTCATAAATAATCATCTATTTTTGCAAATAATTCTTCTGTTTGTTTTAAACTTAATTCATCTTGATTAAAATCATGTTTGTCTCAATCAAAATGATTTGCGAATGGTAATATAAACATTTTTAATGTTCCTTTCTAATTTTTGTTTGTTAATAATTTAAGTTTAATTTTTTTTAAAAAATAAGGAGTAAATATGGCTTTTATTAGTAGTTATGGACAATTAAATAAAAAATATAATCTTAATTTTAGTGATAATAATTATGGTTTTAGTTGAGATATTTTTAAAGAATTTGTTGGTGATGAATGAGCAGAATATTTTACTACTAATTGTTTTTATCGTTTTGTTCCAACAGCACGTGGAACAAGAAAAACTTGAAACTGTTTAGCATTTGATTTATTTATATGTTGTAATTTTAGAGATAGTAGTGTTCAAGAAGTAAGAAGATATGAAAATACTCATAGTGAAACTACAATTGGTGCTTTAATGAATGTTTGTCAAGTTTTATTAGATACATATAATATTAATTTATTACCTAATAATCCACATGGCATTAAATGAAAAATTACTAAGGATGGGGGATGTATTATCTTTCCAAGTAATCAACAAATTGACTTTATTGGTTATGCTAATGGTAATAAGATTTTTGGAAAAGAAGCAGGTGGGTCAAGTTTTTTAGGTTCAAGAACAGATGAAATTATTATGGCAGAAGAAAAAGAAACATTAACTGAAAAACAATTAACATATCGATATGAACGTTTACAAAACTCTATGTTTAGAAGTAATCGTATTAAAGTATCAAATAAACCTATTAAAGAGTGAAGTTGAACATTTATTGATAAAAATATATATAGTTCTACCTTTGGACAAAAGATTACTCGTTATTTTTATAAAAGTTTTTTCATTACTTTTACATGTAATCCTTATGATAAATATCATCCATTTTATTTAAAATACTGTACACCATTTTTACCATTAAATGATGAAGTCATGAAAAATCTTAAAAAAGTTGGTAAAGTTTATTATGAAAATAAAGATATGTTTAGTGGTTTAGGTTTATTTGTTTTAAGATTTACTATTCAACCATTTTGAAATAAATTACCTGACATTCAACAAAGAACATTATTAGAAATGGAAAAAAGTAATCCAGATGAATATAATACTGTTTATTATGGTTTTGAATTTTTAGATAGCGATGCAACAATTTTCCATTTCAAAAAACAGTAAAATATTGACAATCATATGATTTAAAACAATTTTATAATCAAGAAAAAGAAATGTATAAATTTGATTTTTATAGTGTTGGTATTGATTGAGCTACGGGACCAAAAGACCATACTGTATTTATGGTAGTTGGTTTTAAAGAATATAATAATACTGGTTATTATGATGCTTATATTATTTGTGAATTAGTAGTTACTCCAAATGATTTTATAAATGAAAATGAAAAAATTAATGCTTATGTTAATGAAATTTTAGGATTAATGGATAATTTTGAAAATTTTGAACAAGCAATTTATTTTTATGATGATAAAGCAAGAACAGCAATGGATTGATTAAATCAAAAATTAATTGATGAACACAATACTATTTTAATAACACAAACCGCTATTAAACATGCTTCAAATTTAAATCAAGAAGCCGGATTAACTAATAGAGTAGTTTGAATGAGAAATATTATGAGTTATGGAAACTTTTATGCAAATAAAGATGATTTACCAAAAACAACTCAATGTTTAGAAGAATTACGTTATGACCAAACCAAAACTAACATTCCTGACAAAAATATGTATCAAGACCCTTATGATGCATTATTTTATGCATTATATCCATATAAAAATGTAATTAGGGGTAAAAATAATGCTACTGTAAAAAAAAGTATCTTCACATTTGCAATATAATAAATAAGCGCAATACAATTAATATTATAGGTATCAAAAAATAAACACCTTTAATTTAGGCGTTATTTTGCTTTTAAAAGCATACTTGTAAAAATAATCAAAAATAGTACAATTTAAAAGTAAAATCAAGGAAAAAAGGAGATATTTATTATGAAAACATGAATAAAAACAAATTTTCAAAAAATATCATTATCATTTGCTGTAATAACTGGTGTTACCGGTTTAATCTTAGGAATAGTTTCATATAATAAAAATAATCAATTAACATATTTTTATGATTACGACCATGAAGCACACTGGGGGGCAACTATTTGAGCAAGACAAGTAAGTAATAAACATAAAATTACTCTTTACTGAGCATCAAATAAATTAACTGATGATGCAGTAAAATGAGATGGTATTTATCCAGATGGATATTTTGATAATTAAATTTCTAAATTTATATAAGAAATATTTTCATTATATTTATCAAATAAATTAATATTATTTAAATTTATTTCTTGTTTATTTGTTACTAAAATTAAATCATAATTACCAGCACCAAATAGTCCGCTAACTTCAATTCGATTTAAGTTATTAATTGGATTTTCAATTTGTAATTCAAATTCACTATTATTGTCAATTTGTAAAACTTCTTTATAAAATTCTAATTTAGAAAATAATTGTGATTTATTTGAACCATATAAATTTAAAGCATTTTCGGTTTTATTTTTATTAATAATTAATCTTGTAAAATATTTTCCATATTCACCATTACCTAATGTTCAATCTGCCGGAATTAATGATGGTATATTATTGCTTTCTAATTCATTAGTTATGGATAGTCAGTTAAATTGATTATCATCTAATTTCAATAATTCATTTTGACTAATGTCATTGTTTTTTAGTTTAATGTTATTGATATCTGTAAAATCAAAATATGCAGATTTTAATACTACTTTTATATCTTTAAATTCTCAAATCTTATCAGGTGTAGAATGTATAGGATTTGATTTTAATTCAAAATAATAAGGTAATAATAATTTATAGTCATCATTTAAACCGTTATTAATAGACATGGTTGAATAAATATTTTTTGATAGCATTATAACTATTTGTTTTAATATTTTAACTTTTGGTAAATTTGTATAGTTAGGATAATCTAATTCTCATTGTTTAAATAAATTAGTAATAACTTCATTTGGTTTTTGTCCTTCAAACTTAGCACGAATTTTATCTAAATCATTCATTTCTTTTAAAACATTACTTAATGATGCACCATCAAAGTTTCTATTATAAGTATATGTATAAGTTAACATATCTAATAATACTTTTTGTAAACTATCAATTGGTGGTCTATCTTTTATTTCTAGTTCAACATCATGAAATTTATTTGTTGTAGAAATAAATAAATTATAGTCACTTACTAAAAATCATGACTCTAATTTTTTATCTTTTAATTCTAGTTCATCAGATAATGGTCATACTTTTGAATTTTTAGAAACATCATAACCAATTTTATCATTAGTTACTCTTGCATTATTAATAATTTCTTTTCTTGTTTCTCTACCACCGCCAATAGCAATTAAATCTAAAACTGATTTTTCTTGTCCTATAAATTGTTTTGCTAAATTTCAAGGTAATATTTGTTCACTAAATCATTGTTGTAATATTCTAACTTTTGGTTGAGTTTCAATAGGCATTGATAATAGCGGAAATGCTATCTTATCTTTGACAAATAACTTTGGGTATACCTCCATATTGTCGACTTCACCAAGTACCTTTATATTGCCAAAAATCATGCTTCTAGGTGCTTTAATTTTTAAACCAATAACTTTGGTGTCTTTATCTAGTGGTTTTTGTAATTTAATAATAATTGGATAACCATCTCTTGTTTTAAAGTCTTTAATTTTAATAATAGTAATACTTTTAGTACTTCTAGTTTTTGGATTTTGATAAGGTTCTGAATAATTATTAATAATATATAAATTATCAATATTATTTTCAGTTAATGGTTCATTTATACTAACTGCATATAACTTAAATTGATTTAATAAATTTATTTCTTGAAATATTAAATTTTTAATATCAGTCATACTATATTCAATTGTATTGTCATTAATATTAGTACTTGCTCTTTGATTTAATTGCATAGTAAAATCAGATGTTTCAACAGCAGTAGTTTTTAATACTTTATCAATATCAATAAAACCTATTTTAATAGTATTTGCTGAAAATCTTAAACTATTATTTTCATTATTTTTAAATAAACGTTCAATTTCATAAATATAAATTTTTCTTTTTTTAAATTCATCGTATGCTCTATTAATATCAGGGTCACTAGTAGCACTCATCATATTAGTAAAATCATAAGGAATATTATCAATTAAATAATCATTTTCTATTTCTGCTTGATTAAGTTTAGTTTGTTTCTGTGGAAACTTCGTTTGTGGTTTGTTGTTGTTTTCCATTGTTTTCTCCTATTAATTGGTTATTTTCTGGATTAAATAATTTTAATTTAACTGTTAAGTTATGAATTTCTTGTTCATCATTAATATTAAATGTTTTACTATTTAATAAATCTTTATCTAAACGTACTAATATTTGAATAAATTTAAGAATATCAATATTAAATTGTCATAATTTTTGTTCAATATAATTAATAGTTGAAATATTTACCGCTGTACTTTCGGGAACCGATTGTTGTGCTGATTTCTTTTGACTTGGTATATGAATACCACAACGTTTAAATATTTCATTAATATTTCAATCATATATATCAGTTAAATTTTTACCTTTAAAATTACTACTTGTCATATTAATATTTTCACTTTTTTCATTATTATCACCAGTAGTTTTTCAAATATAGTTGTTAGTAACTAATGTTCTTACGGCTTCATCCATTGTAGATTTAGCATTACCATAAGTTTGGTCAAAAATAAACTTTGGTGAATTTAAAATAGTATCTAAAACAATTTGTTCATCAATAACATCTAATGCTTTAATTTTATCCATTACTTTATTACAATCTGCTAACTCATTTGCTTTATTTCTCATAATTGCTATTGGAATATAATTAATATTTAATGTTTGTTCTTGTTCTAAATTAGGATTATTACTATATTCTTTAAAAGGTAAAGGAAATTGTTTTTTATTATCACTAATACTATAAATTGCACGATTAATAGTTACTTGTTCATTATTTAATTTATAAACTTCAAATAATCTTACTGTTTGTGCATTTTGTTGATAACTATCATAAAAAATAGTACATTGAATTAATTTACCAGTAATATCATAAATTCTTTGCTGTATATCTACTACTTGAAAATATAAATCATCATTAGCAATATAAATTAAATAACCACTAATTCCTAATTTGCTTAATTTAAAAATAGAATTTCAATTCTTTCTATAAAATTCTTGTTTAATTAAATATTGTTTAATAGTTTCATTATTAATATCCAATGGAGCATTATATAAATTAGCATTATTTTCAGCAACAAAATCAGTAAAATAAGTCTCATGATTAAAATCATTAAAACCAAAATAACTTAAAATAGAAGTGTGTGTACTTTTATTTTCTAAAAAAATTAATTTAGATTTTTCTTCATTATTATTAATATTTGTTTTATCTTTTCTTGGTCAAAAAGGTTTCATTTTTTTCTCCTTTCTAAAATATTTGATTAATTTTTAAGACAATTTTTACTATAATAAATGCTAAATTGTAAAGGTAAGTGCAACTAAATTATTTTTCTATCCAAATATTCGATTGGTGAAAGATAATTTAGTATTTTTCTCGGTCTTTGATTTAAAGACAATATAAATTTATGAACTTCATTTTTATTAGTTTTTGAAAAAATAAATTTTTTAGGAAATTTTTCTCTAATTAAACCATTAGTATTTTCATTAGTACCTCTTTGTCAAGGTGAATATGGATTGGCAAAATAAATTTTTACATCTAAATTTTTTTCAAGTTGTTGTCAATTTGAAAATTCTTTGCCACGATCAAAAGTAATAGTTTTAACAATGTTTTTAGGAAGAATTGATAAATAATAACTGACATTTTTATTAATAACTTTAGTAGTTCTGTTTTTAACTAATATTGCTAAAGTAAATCGCGATACTCTTTCAACTAAAGTTATTAAACATGATTTGCTTTTACCTCGTGATGATACTATAGTATCTCCTTCTCAATGACCAAGTGTTATACGATCATTAACATTTATATCTCGTTCTTTAATTGATTTACCATTAAACTTGCCACGATTTTCTTTAGATTTTCGTTTTTTACCTTTTCTTCTTAAATTTTTACTAGTAACTTTATCAAGCATTCCAAAATAAATTCAAGTATAAATTGTTTTAAAACTAATAACTCACTCTTTATGAAAATTTTTAATTCTGCCATAAATTTGTTCAGGTGATCAACCTAATAGTAATTTTTGTTGTACATATTTTACTAAATTCTTATTTTTAAACTTATGAAAACTAATATGTGATTGTTTTCGATTTTCAGCTTTATTTTGTGCAATTAATGAAAAATAATGATTATTATCTTTATTTCTATTAATTTCTCGAATAATAGTACTAATACTTCGATTAAGATTTTTAGCTATTTCACTAATTTTAAATTTAAATTTCAATTGATTCTCAATATAAATCCTTTCATCTATGCCAAGATGTTTATAACTCATATAAAAACTCCTTACTTTTTTCTAAACTAAATTTAGCATTATGAAATTTTTATATGAGAATTTTTTGCAATTTTATTTACTTGCACTTACAAGTATAATTCAGCAAATATAATTAAACCAGCAACAGCAGAAGATAATAAAACTCCAATTAAACTTAAAATAATTTTTATAATTTTTCAAATCATAATTTTATTCCTGTAATTCTTCTACTTTTCATGTATTACCTTTATCGCTACCTTTTAAAGAATAAATAGTAATAAATTTTGAGTGTTGTACTGATAAAACTAAGACATTAGTATTATTGTTAAAAACTTCTATTGGTACACCTGCTATTTTTGTATTAGTTATAATAAATTCTTTAATTGCAAAAACATTATTATATATATTTCAAGAATAATAAACTTTATATCTTTTATTAACTATAAAATCATAAGTAATTTGTCAATTATCTCATTTATTTTTTTCTCTTATTCCTACTTCTTTTCAAATTGAACTACTTGGAGGAATTGGAATTGGTTGTGGTTGTTTTTTGATAATTTCATTAATAGCACCAGCAACAGTTTTATCAGTAGTTTCTAAATTAGGAATTTCAGTACCAATAGTATTTATAGAAAAAGCATATTTGAATTGGTCTTTATCCATTTTATTGTCTAATTTTTTATCTACTTCTTCTTTTTTATAATAATCAGTTAAATCAGTTTTCCCGCAAGTAGCACTAATTTTATTATTTTCATCAATTTTAATATTTTCACCAGCAATTAACTTATCTTGTTTTTTATCTAATAATTGATTTGTTTCTAGTTTTGTATAATAATCATGTTCAGTATTTTCTTCTGCTATAAATTCAGTTGGTGTATCTATTCCTTGATATTGATATATTTCTTCTATATCACCAATTAAATTAATTTTTCCAAGTTCAGGATAAGAATTACCACCACCACTAAATTGTTTCTTTTTATTGTTATAGTAAATAGTTCCAATATTTAAAATATTTTTATTTTGTATTTGTTCTCCATAAGTCATGGAATCAACATTTAACAATTCAAATTCGTTAAAAACATTATTTAAATAAATTTTAATTACTTTATAAAATTTCATAAAGTTATTTTCTGTTGAATATTGATAACTGATTTTAATAAAATATCATTTAAATATTTCTATATTATTATTTTCAACTTTTTTTCATAAGGGACTAGTTTCAATATTAAATCAATTATTTTTAACATCATTAATATTTTCGTTTGTTTTAATTAATTCACTATTTAATTTGGTAATTTCATTTTCATTTGTAGTAATTCGTTTTTGTTGTTTAGCAGAAAAATCACAAGTTGGTGCATGTGTATAATCACCAATTTGTGGATTGTTTTGTAAAACATCAGGTGGTAATGTTCCAATTTCATTAGGTCAATCTAAAATCATAGTTTCAGTTTTTGAGTCATATTCTGTTGCAACATAACCTTTATTTATTAAATTTGTAACTGGTCCCCTATATGTTTCATTTTTATTACCATTAATGGTATCATCATATAATTTTATTTGCTTTGATAATGTAAATTCTTTTTGTTCTTGAATTAATTCATTAACTTGGTTTCTAGTATAAAATGCTTTTAAGTCAATTTTTTCAACATCTATTTCATCATTATTATAATTTGAAAATATTTGTTTTAATTCTGTTAATCTTGCTCATATTTTCATTCTACTAGGTGCTAAATCTCAAATATTAATCGTAGGAGTACTACTTGCACTAAATTGATTACCATTATTAAATTGAATAGTAGCATCAACATTAAATTCAATTGGTGTACGATTAAATACTCAATGTTCAACCATAACATAAACCATATCTCTTAAAGTTTCTTTAATTAATTCATCTTTAAAACTATCAAAAGGAAATTTAGATAAAATAAAATCAAGATAAGCATTAATATCATTTTGAGCACGAATAGCAAATGTTTTAAATCAATCATCAACATTTGGTCATGTATTTATATATTGTCGTGGTGTTTCTGTAATTGTTCCAGTTAATGGATATCAGTTATTATAATTTTCTAAACTGACACCAGTTCAAAGTTTATTAATCATATTTTATCATTCCTTAAAAAATGCTTTTTTATAACGTTTGGTTTTTGATTTAGTTTTTCTATGTGATATATGTATAATTTCTTTTTGTAATTTTTTCTTTCCTTTTTTTACAACTTGATTATATGCAAATTTTTCTAAATGTCTTAACAATCCAGTACCAAATACAGTATTAACTGATAATTTTAAACCCACCCTTTTAAATGATTTATTGACATTATCAATAGGATTATTAATAACATTAACTACTTTATGATAAGTTCTAATTGTCCTTAATATTTGCCTATAAATTTTAAAACTATCTTTAATCATTTGTTGTACAACTGGTAGAGCAAAAGCAATACTTTTTAATCATTTATTTTGACTAACTCCATATCCAATATATCAACCGCTATATCATCTATATCAATGAAATGGATGTATTTGAATAACAAAAGTTTCTGCTTTGATAATACTATCAATAACTACAATTGGTTTATATTTAGGATTACGATGATAAATAGTAATTCCACATTTATCTAATGATAAAGGTTGAATTTTACAAGCCATAAATACTGGTGAATTTAATGGAATTAATTGTGCATGTTTAATTGCTTTCTTTTCAGCACTTGTAAATACATCAATTGTTTTTTCTTTTAATTTATTAATTTTTTCAAATGCTTGTTTTTCTAATTTTTCGAATTTCTCTTGTAATTTATAAATATTTATTCTTATTTTTTCAAAATATGAAGTATCTTTTCAAAATTTATTTAAACCTTTTTTAAAATAAAATTTAATATCAAAATATTTAAAAGTTTGATTTGCTTTTAATACTAATTTATGAATTGAACTATTTTTAAAATTAAATTTAATTGCATTAGCACGAATTTTTTGTAAATCTAAAATTAAAGATTTTCCATATCTATTTTCTGCATGTATTGTATGAACTAAATTTAATCAGTCATGTTGGTTCATTTTTAATACTTCTTTTAAATCAGTATTATATTTTTGTAAAAAATTGTTTGCTTTATCAATATCTTTAATTTTAAATTTAGGAGTTAACTGTGTACTTAACTTTATTAATTCATTTTGTAATAATAAATAATTTTTTAATTCTTGTACTTCTAATTTTGCAAAATTATTTTTATATTGTCTTTCAGCAACAAAACCTAAATTTTGTATTATTGTTTCGCGATTTGGAGCATGGTTATAATTAAATAAATAACGTTTATTTCCAATAATTTTATCTGTTAAAATTTCTTTTCCACTTACTTGACTAATGATTTCTTGTAAATTTTTTGCTTTTTTAATGCCAATTTGTTCTAATGTTTTAGTTTTTTCTGCTAAACTAATAAATTTAGTTGTACGATAACCACGACTAATTCTATTAAGTCCAGCAAATGCAGGTAATATATTAAAAAAAGTATTTAATGGTGTAACATTTCCTTTTAAATAATCATAAACTTGATTAATAGTAAAATCAGTTAAAAACTCTACACCAACAGCACTAATACTAGCAAGTAAATCACTTGCACCTAAACCAAGTGCTAAACTTTCACTTAATCCACCAGTAAAAGGAGCAAGTGCTACTGCTATTACTTGTACACCAATCATTTCTAAAATTTCTCATCATCAACTTTTATGTTCTTGTTGTTGACTTGTTCTAGTATGTTTTGGTTTATTTATGTTTAAAAGTATTGCTGTACTAGTTGTACCAATTGGCATAATAATTATCCTTATTTAAGAGTTATTTTTATAGGATTTGTTGAACCTTGATAATTTTTATCAGTGTCATTAGTAGTGATTACTACATATAAATCTCCTGCTTTTTGGTTTTGATTACTTACATCAACTTGACCTTGGGCATCACTAAAATAATTAATAATTGGAGTTGTTAAATTTGGATTTAAATTATTTAGTTCAGTTGTATTTTTAATTGTTGTATCTAATAATTTATTCTTTTTAGTAGTATCAGCAGTAATATTAGTTGTTAATGTTGTAATTTCTTCACTTAAATATTTTTTATTAACAATACCACATAACATTCATCTTGATTCTGTTTCTGAGTTTGACATATAAGGAATAGATTCTCCTGTTACTTGTCCACCAACTAAATATCTTTTTGGAACTTTACCATCTTTAATATCTTCAACATATATACTAGTTTGTTGTAACATATATCTTTTCATTGCTTTTGGTGTTGCTAAAACAAAATTCATAATTTGATTTTTATTTTCAGTATTTTTAAATGTCATATAATCATCCATAACAATTTGACATAATACACCTTTAATATATAAATTTGTTCCATTTAATCTTAATTGTTGTGCTAGTTGATTATCAGTAATTAAACCTTTATTATCTGCTAAATAAACTAAAGTATCATAAAGACTATTTGTTATAAAAAATTTACAATTATTACTATTTCTTAATTGAAATAAAGTATTTCATGCTGATAACATTGATTTTAAATATCCTACTGGTGTTGTATCAGTAATGATTACTTTTTTGGCAGATTTAGCAATTGTATTTGTATCATTATTTGCTAAATAATCTGCTAAATCATTAGCAACTTCATATTGCATACTTTCTAGTAAATTTTGCCCATTATCTGCAAATAAATCAACTTCACCAATCATTTCTCCTGTACTAGCTTCTTTTGTAATTTCTTTAATAATTTTATCAGTATCAACATAACCAACTTCTAATCCTTTACTTTTATCATTTCAATGAAGTATTTTGAATGTTGGGTCTTTTGGTTTTTTAACTATAAATTCAATTTTTGTAGAATTAACCATTTCAATTGGAAAAAAACTTGCTCATGGACTATTTGATTGTTTATAAAATTCTATAAATTCAGGTGTTTCTACTAATTTTGTAGTATTATCTCAATTTTGTTTAAATGGCACTGGATTTGGCATTTTAAATTTTCCTTTCTTTTATAAATTATTTTTCTTTTTATAATCTAATAAACTACTTTTTATTGAAGTTTCTTGATTTGTTAATATTGTTTCTTGTTTACCACCTGTATTAATTGGTTCTTTAAATAGTGGTTGTTCTTTAATCATTTTTTTAATAGTTTCTTCAATTTTTGAATTTTCTATATTACTTTTTTTAAATTTTAAAAATTCATAAAATTCTTTTTTAACTTGATATTTTTTAAATATATTAATTATTTCTTTTTCTTTAATTTCTTGATTAAGTTTATTTAACTTATTTTCTAATTCAACAATCTTAATTTCTTGCTCTTGTTGTAAATTATTATTTTCAATTAAAGGTTCAGTATTTTGTTCAACATTAGTTTCATTTTCTAACATTTAAATCACACCTTTATTATTTATTTTCTTTTCCATTAATTTTTTCATTAAGTTTTGCTAATTTTTTTTGATGTTTCATCACTTTATTATTTCTTCTAATATGTTTTGGAGTTGTAATAAATCTTTTAAATCAAACAATTAATTCTCTACAAATTAATGTTCCTACACTTGTTCCAATAATAATTAATTCATGTAAAAATTCTTTCATTTTCAATTATTTCCTTTCAATTATTTATTTTTAATTATTCGTCAAATTGACCATTATTAATTCTTTCAATCATTGATTTTGAATTACTTATAATAGTTACCAATAAAGATATTTCTTTATTTAATTGTTCCATTCTTTCTTTATATGTCTGAATTTCATTGTTATAATATTCAATCAATTTTTCTTTATTCATTAGTTATCATCTCCTTTATAAACTATCATATGTAGTTGGTCTTTCATATAAAACATCACTACTTCCACTATTATTACTAATAGCATCACTATTAATTAATCTTCTTGTTTCATTTGTAAATGATGTTTCTTGCATTTCTTGATTATAATTTGTAGTTTCCATAGGTAATAAATTATGTATAATTTCACTTGCACCAGCAACTATTGTTGGTACTGCATAAGCATTATTAAAATCATTATTTATACCCATAGCTACACCACTTGAAATTAGACATCCACTAGTTGCCATATTACATATTTTTCTTATTACTTCAAATCTATTAGGTATTAGTTCACTTAACCCACCAATTAGATTTGATATACCATAAGTACTTAAACTAATATATGTATCTCAATCCATTTGTTGTTTATTATCATTAGTTAATAATAATGGTCATGGTGGTGTTTCTGTGGTAGTAGTTGTTAATCAAGGTGGTGGTTCAGGATTAGGATTGATTTTTGTAAATTTTGCATAATTAATTAAACCAATAGTTCCTAAACCTAATAATATTTTTTTTACTTGAATTTAATATTTTCTTTTTAGTACTTGGCATTTGATTTAAGTTTCATATATCAATTCCTAACTTTTTACTAAATAATAAAGCATTAATACTTCCTAATACTGGATTACCAATAATTTGACCATAATAAGCACTTGTACCAATCATTGCTGATAATGGACTTATTCCAATTCTTATTATTTTTAATAAAGTATAGTTATTTGATTGTACATTCGTGTCATTTGGCATTTTCATTTACTCCTTCATTTTTTGGTTTAATAAACACTTCAACTCAACCTGTATAGTGAACGTTATCACCAACTAAAATAGCAGTATTTGCATGTGGTTGAGAAACAACTAAATATTCAGCAATAACATTAGGATATTTTCATAAAATAATTGTTTTTATATCATTACTATCTGTTAAATCTTTGGGATTTGGTGAAAATATTTCTATTTTATCTTGACCAAATAAATCTGTTAATTTAGTCATTATCAAATTCACCTTTTTCTATTTTTTCAATTAATAAATTTAAAATATTTTTGTCCAAATCAGAGTTTGTATAATTAATTTTTTTAGTTCATTTAATTATATCTTTCATATATTTAAGTAATTTTTCTTTATTCATTATTTATTCTCCTTATTTAAATAATATCAACCAATTAATAAACTATCTGCTTCATCATGATTTGATATTTTTATATTTCAATTATTTTCTTTAATAATTTCTTCAGCAACATATATACTTAGTTCTTTATCTCAAGGTCTTAATCAAAAAATAGGTGGGTCATAACGTTCATATCATTTCTTTCATTCACTTGGACTTATTAACATATCTTTTGTTAATAATTTATTAAATTGTCCTGCAATAAAACCACGTAAATGTTCTTGATTTTCATAACCAATACCATTTTTTGAATTAAAAGTACCACGTTCAATAATTAAATCCAATTCATTATCATTAACTTTTATATCTCAATAAAATTTTCTTTGTCCATCATATTCTTTTAAATTATAACTTTTAACAAATATTGGTTTTCAATTTCAAAAATCATATTTATCATGTAAATAAACTTTTTTTCATAAAGTAAATCCAGTATTTTTAATACTTGGGTCAATTGAAAGTAAATAATTAGTCATTATCAAATCACCGGTCTTTAATTCTGGTTTTAATTGGTTTATAAACTTCTTCATAATATCCGTTTAAGCGATATGTGTTTTTAAGATATTGCATAAATCTTTCTTTATTAATACAATTTTTATGTCTTGATTTATTAATTTCATCAACTTTATTTCTATGTTCTTTATCACCTTGATAACAATGTTCACATACATTTTCTCAGCAGTTTTTTTCGCAAGTAAATAAATCATGTTTTTTATCACATACACAACAATCTTCACAACATACTTCTTTATTCATTATTTATTCTCCTTTCTATTATTTCTTTCTTGCTTTATTAAGAAATTTATTCAAATAATTTGATTATCACCATCACCTAATTTTTTTAAAAGATATTCATATCTTTTCTTAAAATCTTCACTATCAATATCTCTATCTTGGTAAATTATTTTTTTCAATTTTTTTATTTTATACAAGGTTTTTGGAGAATATATTTCTCCATGCATGCAAAGAAAACATTTCATTATTTATTCTCCTTATTTTCAATTTGATTAGCAATTTCACTTAATATTTTTAATACTTTATATTCATTTTTTAATTCTTTAATAATAAATATTAAAAATATTATTAGTGTTATACTTGTTATTAATATTGGTGCTATTAATAAAATTTCTCATCATATCATTTTTTACTCTTTTCATTTTTTAAATCATTTAACATTAATTGAACAAAATACACGATTTTTAGGAATGTTTAAAGTATTAAAAATTTGACCAGTGACAATAATTTCATCGTTTTTGTTTAATAAAATACATCGGTTATAAAATTTTGGATTATTAAAAATTAAAGTAACATAGTTTAAACCATTTCATTGACCACGAACACTATAATATAATTCTTTATTACCTTTTTCGTAATATTTTGCTTCAATAGTGTTACTTAGTTTTACTGTTAATTTGACATAATTGGCTTTATCTTTCATTTTTATAATTCCTTAAATAGTATTGAATGTGTTTATATGCATCTTGTTCATGTTTTTTTAATTTTATATTTCCTTTATAATTTGTTATTTTATTTTTATTTTTTGGTTGGTTTTCTAGATAATCTCAGTTGAAAACATCTTGTACTAATACCATTAATGAACCAATAATTTTAGGAGTTGCTAATGGATTAGTTAATAATTGTTTTGAACTTAAAAAGAAATTTTCTACAATAACTAATATTTTGTTTTCAAAAAATTGTTCTTTGATTATTGATAATATTCTTTTATAACGATTTTTACTTTCAAAAACATGTGTTGTGTTGAATGTTTCTGTATAAATAATCCTATTTGTTTCATTTGAATATATAACAATTCCATTATTACCAATACCAGCGGGGTCAATCCCAATAATTAAGTCATATTGCATTATTAATCAAATTCACCATTTTTAATTTTTTGATTTAATTGAGATATAAGATTTAATCTTCCATTAAAACAACTTTTTCAAAGTTTAGTTACTTTTTCATCGTCTCTCATTTCTTTATTTCATTCTCATTCATCTTTAAGATATTCAAGTATTTTTTCTTTATTCATATTTATACCTCCTACTTAACCTAATATTTAAAATACAGTCATAACAAATTGCTTTACTATTTTTATCTCTTAAAAAATATTTTCTTGTTTTTATATCATTAGTATTAAAGAATAAATAATCTAATTTATTTTGTTTACATGTTCAACAAAAATACTTTTTCATTATGAGTTGAAATTTCCTTATAAGAAGTAACTATATAATTAATTGGTAAATCATCATGTTTATATGGATTATTTATTTTAAAACCTTTTCTGTTTTCTTCTCACGTAATGTTATATTTAAAACAAGGATTAGTAATTTTAGTTTTGTTATCTGTTATTTCACCCATAAATCAACTATTATGCTGTTCATAAAATGTTAATTGTTCAAGTTTTATATCATTAAGATAATATTCTTTTGGAGCAGTTGGTTTATTAACAGTTATTTTTTGGTCTTTAATATATGGTTCTAATAACTTTATTAATTCATTACCACTTAATTCTTTTTTAATATTTTCTAAATTAAAAACTCAATATGTGCAACTGTTATCAACAATAAAAGAATTATTTTTAATCATTCATTTTGGAAGAGATAATTTATATTCAACATAATCAATAAGAATAGATTGTGGTTTATCTTTAACAATTTGTTCTTTTTTAAATTCTATTTGCATAATAATCCTTTCCTAATATGTTCTGTTGCTTCTAGCATAAAGAACATATATTTTTATTCTTAGATTATTAATAATACTACTATTTGTTTTATTCATTCCAGCAATTCTGGGCTCAAAAATAAATTGTGAAATTTTAAAAAACATTGAGGCATTCGATTCAATATTTATTTAATTTGCGTTTAGCAAATTAATATTTTAATTGAACCGAATGCCTCAATTTTTTTTACAAGTTTGAAATTTATTTTCTCGCCCAAAAATTTTTCAAAAAAAAATAAAAAATAAAACCAACACTTGCTCACTTGGTAGTGGCAAGGTTGGTTAAATAAAGAATAATAGTTGGTCCCCACTCCGGGTCTATATATACTAGTTTCCAATTCGCTCCCACCCCAAGAATTACCATTTCTGGTTAGTATATTTTATTAGGTATCACTCCACTTTTTATTTATCCATGCAAGTCCACATGCTAGCTACTATTTTTAACAACTATGTTGTAGTTCACTTTTTTATTTCCCTAACACGTGTTGATAATAGTGCTAAAGACGGTTATTAAAAATTTTAAAATTTTACAATTACAAAAAAAGACAAGAATTTTATTCTCGTCTTTTGTCATTTATTTTTTAATTTAATAGTTTAAAAAAGAAAGGAGTTATTTTTAAAAATTTTTATTTATCGACATCTTCGGTACGCTCCCTATTTATTTCTACAACAAATAAATTTCATGATGTTGAACTAGAAATAAAAGATAGACCACCAATTGATAGTTTACAAAAAGTATTATTAGATATGTTAACTTATACATATACTTATAATAGAAACTTTGATGGTGCATCATTAAGTAATGTTTTAAAAGAAATGAATGATTTAGATAAAATTCGTGCTAAGTTTGAAGGACAAAAACCAAATGAAGTTATTACTAATTTATTTAAACAATGAGAATTAGATTATCCTAACTATACAAATTTACCAAAAGTTAAAATATTAAAACAAATAGTTATAATGCTATCAAAAAATATTTATTCAACCATGTCTATTAATAACGGTTTAAATGATGACTATAAATTATTATTACCTTATTATTTTGAATTAAAATCAAATCCTATACATTCTACACCTGATAAGATTTGAGAATTTAAAGATATAAAAGTAGTATTAAAATCTGCATATTTTGATTTTACAGATATCAATAACATTAAACTAAAAAACAATGACATTAGTCAAAATGAATTATTGAAATTAGATGATAATCAATTTAACTGACTATCCATAACTAATGAATTAGAAAGCAATAATATACCATCATTAATTCCGGCAGATTGAACATTAGGTAATGGTGAATATGGAAAATATTTTACAAGATTAATTATTAATAAAAATAAAACCGAAAATGCTTTAAATTTATATGGTTCAAATAAATCACAATTATTTTCTAAATTAGAATTTTATAAAGAAGTTTTACAAATTGACAATAATAGTGAATTTGAATTACAAATTGAAAATCCAATTAATAACTTAAATCGAATTGAAGTTAGCGGACTATTTGGTGCTGGTAATTATGATTTAATTTTAGTAACAAATAAACAAGAAATAAATTTAAATAATATTAATTTATTTGATAAATATAATGAAAATATTTCTTATATAAATTTAGAAATTTAATTATCAAAATATCCATCTGGATAAATACCATCTCATTTTACTGCATCATCAGTTAATTTATTTGATGCTCAGTAAAGAGTAATTTTATGTTTATTACTTACTTGTCTTGCTCAAATAGTTGCCCCCCAGTGTGCTTCATGGTCGTAATCATAAAAATATGTTAATTGATTATTTTTATTATATGAAACTATTCCTAAGATTAAACCGGTAACACCAGTTATTACAGCAAATGATAATGATATTTTTTGAAAATTTGTTTTTATTCATATTTTCATAATAAATATCTCCTTTTTTCCTTGATTTTACTTTTAAATTGTACTATTTTTGATTATTTTTACAAGTATGCTTTTAAAAGCAAAATAACGCCTAAATTAAAGGTGTTTATTTTTTGATACCTATAATATTAATTGTATTGCGCTTATTTATTATATTGCAAATGTGAAGATACTTTTTTTTACAGTAGCATTATTTTTACCCCTAATTACATTTTTATATGGATATAATGCATAAAATAATGCATCATAAGGGTCTTGATACATATTTTTGTCAGGAATGTTAGTTTTGGTTTGGTCATAACGTAATTCTTCTAAACATTGAGTTGTTTTTGGTAAATCATCTTTATTTGCATAAAAGTTTCCATAACTCATAATATTTCTCATTCAAACTACTCTATTAGTTAATCCGGCTTCTTGATTTAAATTTGAAGCATGTTTAATAGCGGTTTGTGTTATTAAAATAGTATTGTGTTCATCAATTAATTTTTGATTTAATCAATCCATTGCTGTTCTTGCTTTATCATCATAAAAATAAATTGCTTGTTCAAAATTTTCAAAATTATCCATTAATCCTAAAATTTCATTAACATAAGCATTAATTTTTTCATTTTCATTTATAAAATCATTTGGAGTAACTACTAATTCACAAATAATATAAGCATCATAATAACCAGTATTATTATATTCTTTAAAACCAACTACCATAAATACATTATGGTCTTTTGGTCCCGTAGCTCAATCAATACCAACACTATAAAAATCAAATTTATACATTTCTTTTTCTTGATTATAAAATTGTTTTAAATCATATGATTGTCAATATTTTACTGTTTTTTGAAATGGGAAAATTGTTGCATCGCTATCTAAAAATTCAAAACCATAATAAACAGTATTATATTCATCTGGATTACTTTTTTCCATTTCTAATAATGTTCTTTGTTGAATGTCAGGTAATTTATTTCAAAATGGTTGAATAGTAAATCTTAAAACAAATAAACCTAAACCACTAAACATATCTTTATTTTCATAATAAACTTTACCAACTTTTTTAAGATTTTTCATGACTTCATCATTTAATGGTAAAAATGGTGTACAGTATTTTAAATAAAATGGATGATATTTATCATAAGGATTACATGTAAAAGTAATGAAAAAACTTTTATAAAAATAACGAGTAATCTTTTGTCCAAAGGTAGAACTATATATATTTTTATCAATAAATGTTCAACTTCACTCTTTAATAGGTTTATTTGATACTTTAATACGATTACTTCTAAACATAGAGTTTTGTAAACGTTCATATCGATATGTTAATTGTTTTTCAGTTAATGTTTCTTTTTCTTCTGCCATAATAATTTCATCTGTTCTTGAACCTAAAAAACTTGACCCACCTGCTTCTTTTCCAAAAATCTTATTACCATTAGCATAACCAATAAAGTCAATTTGTTGATTACTTGGAAAGATAATACATCCCCCATCCTTAGTAATTTTTCATTTAATGCCATGTGGATTATTAGGTAATAAATTAATATTATATGTATCTAATAAAACTTGACAAACATTCATTAAAGCACCAATTGTAGTTTCACTATGAGTATTTTCATATCTTCTTACTTCTTGAACACTACTATCTCTAAAATTACAACATATAAATAAATCAAATGCTAAACAGTTTCAAGTTTTTCTTGTTCCACGTGCTGTTGGAACAAAACGATAAAAACAATTAGTAGTAAAATATTCTGCTCATTCATCACCAACAAATTCTTTAAAAATATCTCAACTAAAACCATAATTATTATCACTAAAATTAAGATTATATTTTTTATTTAATTGTCCATAACTACTAATAAAAGCCATATTTACTCCTTATTTTTTAAAAAAAATTAAACTTAAATTATTAACAAACAAAAATTAGAAAGGAACATTAAAAATGTTTATATTACCATTCGCAAATCATTTTGATTGAGACAAACATGATTTTAATCAAGATGAATTAAGTTTAAAACAAACAGAAGAATTATTTGCAAAAATAGATGATTATTTATGAAGTATATGTGATAAATCTGAATATAAATCATATAGATTTAGACAACGAAAATTAAAAGCAAAAAAAGTTTTATTAACTTATAAGCGACGTATTTGTACACATTATAACACAAAAACACAAAAAATGGAGTACGTATCATTATTAGATAATTATCTTGGTGTTAAAAAATATAGTAAACTTGCACCTAACGTTATTAAACAAATTTTAAAATATTTTGCTGATGGTAAAAAGTATCGTGATGTTTGTGATACTTTTATTGAAGATTTAATAAGTAATAGTACAGTTTGTAGAACATATCAAAAATTTGAATTACCAAAAGCAAATATTCCCAAAATACCATTACAACCAAATCAAAATTTATATGTAAATATTGATGATGGTCATCGAAAATTTAAGTTTAATGAAAAACACAATACTAAAAATTGTAAAAAATGTTCGATGAGATTAATAGTAATGTGTACTGGTAAAAAGAAAAATGGAAAATTAATTAATAAAAGAGCTGTATGTAAAATAAGAGTTTCAAAAACAGAAATTGGTGCTGAAAAAACCGCAAAATTAATAGAAAAATATGGTAATTTATTTTTTGAAAACTTTGACCAAGCAAATTTAATAGTTTGTGGAGATAGTGCAAAATGAATTAGAAAAACTGCTACAATTTTAAATGCTAAATTTATTTTAGATAAATTTCATGCTTTTCATGTTTTATTTCTTGGTATAATGGCAGGAAGAAGAAAAAATCAAATTGCTAAATTACACTATCAAAATGCAATAAATTTATTTGCCAAAGGTCAATATTATGAATTAATTGATTTTTTACAAGCATTAACTTTACAATATAAAAAATTAAAAGTTGGTTATTTTATTAATGCAAAAGATGGTGTATTAAACCAAGCATTAGTTGAAAATATTGGTTGCTTTACTGAAACTAATATTAAACAAATTTTAAAGCATATGATTGGTGATAGAACTTATAACATTGATATGTATACAAAAATGGTTAATTTTAAATGTTATCAAATAAATACAATTATCCAGTTATTATAAATTAAAACTTAAATTTGCTGAATTATACTTGTAAGTGCAAGTAAATAAAATTGCAAAAAATTCTCATATAAAAATTTCATAATGCTAAATTTAGTTTAGAAAAAAGTAAGGAGTTTTTATATGAGTTATAAACATCTTGGCATAGATGAAAGGATTTATATTGAGAATCAATTGAAATTTAAATTTAAAATTAGTGAAATAGCTAAAAATCTTAATCGAAGTATTAGTACTATTATTCGAGAAATTAATAGAAATAAAGATAATAATCATGATTTTTCATTAATTGCACAAAATAAAGCTGAAAATCGAAAACAATCACATATTAGTTTTCATAAGTTTAAAAATAAGAATTTAGTAAAATATGTACAACAAAAATTACTATTAGGTTGATCATCTGAACAAATTTATGGCAGAATTAAAAATTTTCATAAAGAGTGAGTTATTAGTTTTAAAACAATTTATACTTGAATTTATTTTGGAATGCTTGATAAAGTTACTAGTAAAAATTTAAGAAGAAAAGGTAAAAAACGAAAATCTAAAGAAAATCGTGGCAAGTTTAATGGTAAATCAATTAAAGAACGAGATATAAATGTTAATGATCGTATAACACTTGGTCATTGAGAAGGAGATACTATAGTATCATCACGAGGTAAAAGCAAATCATGTTTAATAACTTTAGTTGAAAGAGTATCACGATTGACTTTAGCCATGTTAGTTAAAAACAGAACTACTAAAGTTATTAATAAAAATGTCAGTTATTATTTATCAATTCTTCCTAAAAACATTGTTAAAACTATTACTTTTGATCGTGGCAAAGAATTTTCAAATTGACAACAACTTGAAAAAAATTTAGATGTAAAAATTTATTTTGCCAATCCATATTCACCTTGACAAAGAGGTACTAATGAAAATACTAATGGTTTAATTAGAGAAAAATTTCCTAAAAAATTTATTTTTTCAAAAACTAATAAAAATGAAGTTCATAAATTTATATTGTCTTTAAATCAAAGACCGAGAAAAATACTAAATTATCTTTCACCAATCGAATATTTGGATAGAAAAATAATTTAGTTGCACTTACCTTTACAATTTAGCAAATAAATAAAAATAAAATAAAACTTATTAAAGAAAACTTTAATAAGAATTTTTGAGTTATAAAAGTAAGTATTATTGTTGACTAATATTTTTGAAGTGTTAAGATTAACTTACAATTGCATATTGAAGTCTAAATTATTCTCGTCTAAACTTATAATTTAAAGACAAATTTGAATATTATTGACAACATCGGTACGCTCCCAAAAAAATATATAAAGAAATATTTTCAACTATGTTAGTAATTGATAATAAAGATAATAACTTATTACCAGTAAATAATTGTAATAATAAAAGTTTCTCTATTATATAATTCCGCTATATTTTTTAACGGGCGCACAACTAATACGATGAATATCACAAATACCATAATTTTGTAATGCTATCTGATGATTTTTTGTATAATACCCTTTATGATTTTTAAACCCATAATTAGGATATTGAGTATCATAATCAATCATAATTTTATCTCTTACTACTTTAGCAATAATCGAAGCGCTAGCAATATTAAGTGATTTTTGATCACCTTTAACTATTGCTTCAACTTTTCCTAGAAAATTAGGAAATTGCGGTTTTTCAAAATCAACTAAACACACATCAGGTACTATTTTTAATTTATTAAATGCTTCTATCATTGCTAAAATACTAGTCTGCTTAGGATTATGAATATTAACAAATTGATGACTTTTAATACTAACAACAACTGTTAGTGCATTATCAATTATAATTTGATACATTGCTATTCGTTGTTTTGCTGATAATTGTTTTGAATCTTTAATTAAAGGATGATTAAAGTTTGGTTTAAGAATAACGCTTGCAACAACAATTGGTCCTGCAATAGCTCCCCTTCCCACTTCATCAAAACCAGCAATTAATGTTCCTGATGAATAATTATCAATTTCGTATCGTAAACTACTTTTCATGTTTTAAAATCTTAGGTGGTATTTCAAATGAAATTAATCCTAGTTTCCCTACTTGTAAATCATTAATAAATAAATTCATGGCACGATGAGTATTATCTTCATCATTAGCCAATTTTAAATGATATTTTTGTGCTAATTTCTTAAAATAAAGAAATAATG
Organism: Spiroplasma endosymbiont of Nomada ruficornis; assembly: GCF_964030795.1. Taxonomy (NCBI): domain Bacteria; kingdom Bacillati; phylum Mycoplasmatota; class Mollicutes; order Entomoplasmatales; family Spiroplasmataceae; genus Spiroplasma; species Spiroplasma endosymbiont of Nomada ruficornis. The sequence goes on from NZ_OZ034962.1 coordinate 1,208,210, forward strand.
TTTCATCATTAATATTTTTAATTTCAAAATTAATATTATAATATTTTACTAATCTTTCATAATAATTCTCAAGTAAAAAGGTTAAAGCAAAATTAGCCATTTCTTCTAAAAATAAATGTTTAACAGGAATTGCTTTAATTAAAGCTAAAATCATTACTACTTTTTGATCATTCATTTTTGGTGGTAAAATACCAGGACTATCTAACAAATCAATCGTTGGATTTAATTTAATTCATTGTTGACCTCTAGTAACACCAGGTATATTAGCAGTTTGTGTTACTTTACGTTGCAATAAATTATTGATAAATGTTGATTTACCCGTATTTGGTAATCCCATAATTAATACCTTAATTTTTGGATTAACAATACCTTTTGCCAATTCTTTTTCCATTTGCAGTTCCATTAATTTAGTAATTAAATTTAACAACTGTGGTTTCATTTTTGTAGTTAATGATTTTGCCAATAAAACAGAAAAACCTTGACTTTCAAAAAAAGTAACTCATTCTTTAGTAAAATTATCATCTGCTAAATCAACTTTGTTAAGAACAATAATTCTTATTTTTTTCTCTAATAAACGATCTAATAAAGTACTTTTTGTTGCTAATGGTGCTCGTGCATCTAAAACTTCAATTGCAACATCAATAATTGGTAACTTAGTTTCAATTGCTTTAATGGCTTTCATCATATGACCAGGGAATCAATGAATTTGATTATGGGTACTTTCATTAGGCATTTTTTTAACTCCTTTAATACATTTTATTATTATTTTATATCAATTTAGAAAACCACCATTGATTTTAATAACGGTGGTTTAATTATTATTTAACGGGTTTTACTGTTTTAATTTCTTTAATTCTAGCAGCTTTACCGCTTAATTTACGTAAGTAGAAAATACGTGCTCTTCTTACTTTACCCTTACGAATAACATTAATTTTATCAATTAATGGTGAATGTAAAGCAAATGTTTTTTCGACACCTTTACCACCAACAGTTTTACGAACAATAACATTTTGCGTAATTCCTGAACCTTTGCGAGCAATAACTACTCCTTCAAACATTTGAATACGTTCTTTTTTTTCTTCTTTAATTTTAGAAAAAACTTGGATTGTATCTCCAGATTTAAAATTAGGAAGATTATGATTTAGTTGACTTTCGCTAACTAATTTAATAATTGCATTTTGCATGTTTTATTTCTCCTTTCGTTTATTTTTTTTAAGTGAAGATTTATATTCTTCAATTATTATTTTATCTTTTGCAGATAATTGATATTTTTTAAATAAATCAATTCTTTTTTTATAAGTATTAATTAATGCTTGTTGATGACGATATTCTGCTATCTTTTCATGGTGACCACCAATTAAAACTTCTGGAACTTTCATACCTAGTACTTCTTCTGGTCTTGTATATGTTGGATAATCCAATAATGAGTTATTAAAAGAATCATTAAGATGAGATTGATGTTGAATAACATTAGGAATTAACCTAGTAATACAATCAATAATAACCATTGCTGGTAATTCACCACCAGTTAATACATAATCACCAATTGAAATCTCTTCATCAATATAAGACATAATGCGTTCATCAATACCTTCGTAATGACCACAAACTAAAATATAATTAATATTTTTTTGACTATATTTATAAGCTAATTGTTGATTTCATTGTTGACCTTGTGGACTAAGTAAAATTGTTTTAGCCTTAGGATATTTAAGTTTTACGCTATTAATAGCATTAATTACTGGCATTGCTTGTAAAACCATACCATTGCCACCACCATAAGGATCATCATCAACTTGTTGGTGTTTATTATTAGCAAAACTTCTAATATCAATAATATCAATGCTAATTTGTTTTTTAGTAATAGCTCGTTTGATGATTGATGTTTGCATAAAATCATTAAAAGCATTGGGAAATAAAGTTATAATTGTGAATTGGTTTTTAGTCATTATTAATTAATCCTTCAATAATATTAAAATAAACTTTTTGTTCTTCTTTATGAATTTTATTAATAAATACTTTATTATTAGGAATAAAAAAGGTTTTTTTATTAGTCATTTTTATTTCTCATAAACCTTGATGATTATTATCTAAGAAAGCAATAACTTTTCCTAAAAAAGCATTATTATTAGCATCAAATGCTTCATAATTTAGAATATCTTCATAAAATCAAGGTAAGTTGTCATTAATTATTTCTTCAGTATTAATAACTAAATTTTTATTTTTCATACCTTCTACTAACTCAATAGTATTATAATTTTCAAATGTTAATAATAAAAACTGCTTATGATTTCTTACTCTTGAAATAATTAAAGGTGTTAGTTGTTTAGTTTCTTCTAAATAAACTGTTGTTTTTTCTTTTCATGAAAATTTATTACCATAATAATTACATAAAACCTTAACTTCACCAATAAGACCATGAGTATTAACAATAGTACCTAATTCTAAATATTTCATCTTAAAACTCATTAATTACTAATTTAATAGTATTGTTTTCTAAATATGCTTTGCTTTCAATAATTGTTGATAATGCACGAATAGTATTTCCTTTTTTACCAATCAATACTGATATTAATGATTGGTACCATTAATATTAAATCATAGTGATTTTTTTCTACTAATTCGCGAATCTCAACTTCACAAATTTTATCAAGTAAAATTGGTTCAATTAAACCTTCTAACAATGTTACATACATATTAATTAATCACTTGTAGCATATTTTAATATTAAGTAGCGAGTGCTTCTTATTTTTTAATAGAATCAGTAGTAGCAGTTTTTTTGTTTTTTACAGTAACTTTTTTTGTTATTTTTTTAGGTTTGCTACTTTTTCTCTCTTGTCTTAAATTATGAAATTTAGTCATAATTCCTTCTGCTGATAATAAACTACGAACAGTTTCTGTTGGTTGAGCACCATTTGATAAAAATTTTAATGCTTTTACTTCATCGATAGTTACTTGTTTTTCTTTGCTTGTTGGATTATAAGTACCTAATTTATCAATATATCTACCATTTAGTTTTGTTCTTGCATCAATTGCAACAATTCTGTAACTAGGTTGCACTGATTTACTTTTTCCTGTTGGTATTAAGCGTAATTTAACCATAAATTACCTCCTTCTATTAATTTGTGGCAAATAAACCTTTTTAATAATATCTTATTCACATAATGATGTCAAGTTAAAATACTTAACAGATAAAAAGATTTTAAAATAATAATTTCTTTATTTTTACTAAGTTACATATTTTTTCTCAATAAATAAGTTTTTCTATTAAAAACACTTACTGATGTAAGTATTTAAATAATTTATTTATTAATATTTAATTATTAAAATTAACAATTATTTGCTGAATTATACTTGTAAGTGCAAGTAAATAAAATTGCAAAAAATTCTCATATAAAAATTTCATAATGCTAAATTTAGTTTAGAAAAAAGTAAGGAGTTTTTATATGAGTTATAAACATCTTGGCATAGATGAAAGGATTTATATTGAGAATCAATTGAAATTTAAATTTAAAATTAGTGAAATAGCTAAAAATCTTAATCGAAGTATTAGTACTATTATTCGAGAAATTAATAGAAATAAAGATAATAATCATTATTTTTCATTAATTGCACAAAATAAAGCTGAAAATCGAAAACAATCACATATTAGTTTTCATAAGTTTAAAAATAAGAATTTAGTAAAATATGTACAACAAAAATTACTATTAGGTTGATCACCTGAACCAATTTATGGCAGAATTAAAAATTTTCATAAAGAGTGAGTGATTAGTTTTAAAACAATTTATACTTGAATTTATTTTGGAATGCTTGATAAAGTTACTAGTAAAAATTTAAGAAGAAAAGGTAAAAAACGAAAATCTAAAGAAAATCGTGGCAAGTTTAATGGTAAATCAATTAAAGAACGAGATATAAATGTTAATGATCGTATAACACTTGGTCATTGAGAAGGAGATACTATAGTATCATCACGAGGTAAAAGCAAATCATGTTTAATAACTTTAGTTGGAGTATCACGATTTACTTTAGCAATATTAGTTAAAAACAGAACTACTAAAGTTATTAATAAAAATGTCAGTTATTATTTATCAATTCTTCCTAAAAACATTGTTAAAACTATTACTTTTGATCGTGGCAAAGAATTTTCAAATTGACAACAACTTGAAAAAAATTTAGATGTAAAAATTTATTTTGCCAATCCATATTCACCTTGACAAAGAGGTACTAATGAAAATACTAATGGTTTAATTAGAGAAAAATTTCCTAAAAAATTTATTTTTTCAAAAACTAATAAAAATGAAGTTCATAAATTTATATTGTCTTTAAATCAAAGACCGAGAAAAATATTAAATTATCTTTCACCAATCGAATATTTGGATAGAAAAATAATTTAGTTGCACTTACCTTTACAATTTAGCATATTAACTAAATCATTTACCATTCTTCTTTACCTCTTATTTTTTTTATTAATAAACCCATTTACTTAAAAAAAGCAATGGGTTAAAAACTTATATTAAACTTAATAATTATATTGTACATATTATTTTTTGTTTTACAAAATTTATTTATTTTTCATAAAATTAGTTTTTTTTACTCTTATTAAAGTCAAAATACTATAATTTTAATAATCTATTTTATAATTAATTTATAGTAAAAAATGCTTTTAATTAATAATTAACGCTAATACTAAAGTTTTTTATTACAATTAATAATAATTTCCAAAAAGAAGAAGTTTCAAATATTATGTGTTAGAATAAGAATACAAGATTCACACTATCACATCTTGTCCCATAAGTGTTTAACTAAGTTTTTGATTATAAAATTAATATTTAAAAAATTAGAAAAAATATAAAAGTTTATAAAAAACTTGCATAACAAATTATACTTATTTAAAAATTATTAGAATCCCTTGTATAAAGAATTTGAGATAAAATATGAGCATTACTTCAATTTTAAAGTATATGTTGATGTTATATAAATATAATAATAGTAACCTACTTTAAAATCATTAAATAATTTTAAAAATAACATTTTAGAATTTAAAGTTAATAATATTTTTTAACTTGTTTAAAAAATTATTAAAATTGGTAATTTTTACTAAAATTTAAAAAAGTCATTTATAATGATAGGAGATTAAAAGAGATAACTGACTTTTAAAATATATTTTAATTAAAAGTTATCAAATTATAAAAGAAAGTTAGGTGCCAAATAATGTTAATTAATATAACAACTAATAATTACATCATTAAAATAGAGGTTTTTTATTTCAATGTTTCATTGATGCAAACTTAACTATTGAACAAAAAAATACATCTGATTATCTAATGATTTAAAAAATTTTTAAATATTTTTTCAAGTGATTTAAAAATCTAAAGTTAATAGTCATTTTTTAACTTGTTTAAAAAAATTATTAAAATTGGTAATTTTTACTAAAATTTAAAAAAGTCATTTATAATGATAGAATATTAAAGAAGATAGTTGACCTTAAAACACTTTTTAATTAAATTATTAAAACTACAAAAAAGAAAGTTAGGTGCCAAATAATGTTAATTAACAAAACAGCTGATGAGTGTATCATTGAAAATGGCGGTGCTTTATTCCAATGTTTCGTTGATACAAATTTAACTGTTGATCAAAAAAAAATGTGTATAAATTGAATTGTTTTATTTTTAAACTATCAAGATGCAGTTATTCTTTGTGATGAAGAAAAAATTAATAGTTTACAAAAAGAACTTTCAGAAACATTCACAACAGATTATTATAAAAATGCTTTAAAAGAATTTCATAATGCAAATCTTATATATAAAAAAACTATACTTACCAATTTTAAAAACGTATGTTTGGAAAATACTTCACAAGATATTATTAATATTATCACTCAATTCCATCAGTCATTTATTAAAACAATAGATGAACATAAAAAATCACTTACCTTTTTGAATTTAAATAAAATATATGAAAATCTTTTATTATTATTTTTTATAATTCACTACCATTTAGGCTATCAATTTAAACAAGAATTAATTCCAATCATTAGAAGTTTCACTAATATGATTAAAATTCCTATTTATATTGAACAAAATGATAGTCATGTTAAAATGTTATTAATGAAAAAAATTTTGCAAGATAATGAACAATTATTTAAAGATCTCGAATTAATTCAATTGAGAAACTTTATTCATAGTTTAGATGATATATTTGCTAATGGTCTTAATATTAGTAGTGCTATTGAAAAATTAATATTAACTAGACCACATAAAATAAAACATTCAATGAATATGTTATTTAAAAAACACGGTATTAAACTACAAGAAATACTTTGAAAAAATAATAAAGAAAGTAATCCTACCATTGGTAATATGATTATGCACTTATTTGCTTATGAAACATATTATGTGCAAAGAAATCACAACTATGAAACATATGAACAACTAGTATTAAATAATGTTTTAACAGATCCTCTTTTTCAAAAAATATTTATTGAATATAAAACAAAAAATCAAATCAATAAGGTTATTTAAAAATAATGATTACTTTAATTTTTTACTTAGAAAATTAAAGTAATTTTTTTACACTTTTTTTATTTATAGATCATATATAAATATTTTTAAATATTATTATAAAATTAACTTGTCACTACTATTGGTTTTTTATCCAAAGTGACATAATTAACATTTTTATCTCGAAAGGAACAATAATAAAATGTCAACAAATAAATATGATTTTGATATTGAAAAAGATAAAAATTGAGAACAAGCAGTGAAATGTAAAGAAAATATTTTTATTAAATGCCGAACAGAAAAAAATACTATTATATGCAAATTATTAGAAGATAAAGATAAAACAGAAATGCAACAAAATGAAGTAAAAACATTTCAAACACTATTTAAAAAAAGAACGTCAGAAAATAATAATTTATGTAATGAAAATTTAGAAAATATACAATTTGAACAAATAACTACATGAAATAAATATTTACAAAAAGAAATTAACAGTAATACCACTAATTATTTTTTTGATAAAAAAAGAAGAAGCAATACTTTTTAATCAATATTATATTAATTTTACAATAAAAATGTACCTTTAAATTTTTAGGTACATTTTTATTATTTTCTATTTTTTATTAACTTTGTATCATTCTAATTCTAAATCTTGTGCAACATCCATAACTACTTCTGACATTGTTGGATGTGGATGACAAGAAGAGGCTAATTCAACAATAGTACCTTCCGTTTGCATAATATTAACAATTTCAGCAATTATATCAGTAGCCGTTGAACATAAAATATGAGCACCTAGGATTTCTCCATATTTTTTATCAATAATTATTTTAACAAAACCATCAGTCTCACCATCAGCCAATGCCTTACCATTAATAGTAAATGGTATTTTCTTCATCAAATATTCTTTACCTAAAGATTTACATTCAGTTTCAGTTAAACCAACACTTGCCACTTCAGGGAATGAATAAATACAACTAGGCATTTTATTATAATCTACTTCTTGCTCTTTCAATGGCTGATTATCAGCATCCGTTCTACCTTCTTTAACTAAAATATTATTAAGTGCTGCTAATCCTTGTGTTGACGCAACGTGAGCAAGCATTCTTTGACCATTAGCATCTCCAATTACATATATATTATCAATAACATTATTGTTAGCATCTAAAGCTTCCAATTTATTATTTACGGCAAATGCTTGATTGGGTTTAATTTGAATTCCCAAATTAGTAAAACCTTCAGTAATTGGCGTTCTTCCAGTACTTAATAAACAATAGTCGCTAGTTACTGTTAATGGTTTTTTATGTTCTTTATCGGTTGCAGCATAATAAGTTAAAGTTTTATCCTTTAATTCATTAACACTATGACCAGTAATAATATTAACACCATTTTTTTCAAGAATTTTAGTTAAAGTTGTACTAATATCTTCATCTAGTAATGCTAAAATACGATCTCAATATTCAATAATAGTAACTTTAGTACCAAGTGTACTAAATAAACAAGCAAACTCAATTCCAATAACACCACCACCAATAATAGTTAGTGTTTTTGGAACTTCTTTTAAAGAAAGAATTTCAGTCGAAGTTAATAATGTTTGGTTTGTTTTTAAATCTTTTTCACTTAAACCTTGTGGACCATTAGGATTATCAAACATTTTTACTTTTGAACCAGTAGCAATTATCATATATTTAGTAGTATATTTCTTTTCTTTACCGTCTTTAGCTTTCATTAAAATCGTATTTTTATCAATAGCACTTCCAGTCCCTAATAATTGTTCAACTTTATTAGATTTCATTAAAAAGCCAACACCACCAGTTAAACCTTTAACAACACCAGCTTTACGATCTTGCATTACTTTTCAATTAATTTCAATATTTTTTTTATCTTTAATAGCAACACCATATTTATCAGCATTTTCAATATAATGAAAAACTTTTGCGCCCTTTAGTAACGTCTTAGTAGGAATACATCCAACATTTAAACAGACTCCACCTCAGTTATCTTTTTCAACAATTGCAGTTTTTAAACCCATCTTTGCTGCTCGAGCCGCTGTTACATAACCACCAGGACCTGCCCCGATAATTATTAAATCAAAATCATAGTTAGACATCTTTTACATTTTCTCCTTAAGCTAAAATTAATGTTGGATTTTCTAATAACTCTTTAAGTCGAGAAAGGAAATAACCAGCAGGTGCACCATCAATAACACGATGATCAATTGAAAGTGATAATGGAAAGAACTTATGCTCAACAATTTTACCATCAGCAATAATTAGTTTTTTTTGCATCATTCCTAGACCCAAAATTGCTACTTCTGGATAATTAATAACTGGTGTTCCCATTTCAATTCCTGCTGAACCAAAATTAGTAATAGTAAATGATCCGCCTTGCATTTCATCACCTTTTAATAGCCCCTTACGAGCTTTATCACCCAATGAATTAACTTGTCTTGCTATTTCAAATAATGAAAGTTGATCAGCATTTTTAATAACAGGAACCACTAAACCCTTTTCAGTATCAGCTGCCATACCAATGTTATAATATTTTTTAACAAGAATTTCATTATTAGCCATGTTCAAAGTTGAATTAAGTAATTTAAATCGTTCTTCTTTTAACGCTTTAGCAACAGCCTTTACAAAGAATGGCATAAATGTTAATTTAGCACTACCATCTGGATCTTTTTCCGCTGGTTCTTTTAAAGTTGCACGTAATTGTACTAAGTTTTCAGCATCAACATTAATCATTAAACTAACATGTGGTGCTGTATAAACTGATAATGACATTTGATTAGCAACAGCCTTACGAATTCCTGATAATGGTAAATGTTCAACATTACCAAAACTTTCGATTTTAGTAACATTAATACCTTGTGAACTAATAGTTGTAGCAGAAACTGAAGATATTGAATTAATAGGTGTTGTTGATGCAGTAGCACTAGTTGTTGTACCACCATTCTTGGCATTTAATAAATCATCTTTTAAAATTCTACCACGAGGACCAGTTCCTTTAATTGTTCCCATATCAACACCTAAGTCACGAGCCATTCTACGTGCTAATGGTGTTGCTAATACTTTACCCGTTTGTTGAATAGGTTGCACATTTTGTTTTGGTAATTCAACTGGTGATACTGTAGATGTACTAGCAACTGATTCAGATTTTGGTGAAGAATTTGTTGATGAAGGACTTTTATTATCACTAATCGTCCCACCAAACTCAACAATAACAGCACCTGACTTAATACTATCTCCTTCTTTAACAAGAATCTTAGAAACTTTACCATCTGCTTCGGCTTTAATACTATCTGAAGCTTTATCTGCTTCGATATCAACAACATTATCACCTTTTTTGACATTATCTCCAACTTTAACATGAATTTGAGTTACAGTAACTTCATCTATTCCATCCATATCTTTAAACTTCAATTCCATCTTTTCACTTTCCTTTCTTTAAACAACTAACTAAACTGGATAATTCATCATTAGTTTAACTTTTTCCATAATTTTATCTGGACTAATTATAAATCATTTTTCACCTTTAGACAGTGGAACAGTAATATCATAACCCGTTAATCTTGTTGGAGGACATTCTAAATATTCAAAACACTTTTCATTAACAACGGTAATAATTTCTGAGGCAACTGAAAATGAACGAACCGCTTCTGAAACAACTAATAATCTTCCTGTTTTTTTAACAGAATTAACAACTGTTTCTTCATCTCATGGTTGTAATGTTTGTAAATCAATTAATTCAATTTTAAAATTTTCTTTTTCTTCTAAAATTTTAACAGCAGCTTCACAATCATAAACTTTTGAACCATAAGTTACAATCGTTAAATCAGGTTTTTCTTCAGCCTTATATTCTTTAAGAACTTTAGCTTTACCAAGAACAGCCACTTCATAAGCATCACTAACTTCTTCTCTAACATCATATGTATAATTATTGCTAGTATAACTATTGAAATAAGTTCCTAAACATTCTAAAACAATAACAGGATCTGGACTTTCAATTGCTGCCAATAATAATTTTTTAGTATCATTAGGTTTTGAAGTCATAACTACTTTTAAACCTGGAATATGACAAAATAAAGCTTCAATTGCTTCTGAATGATGCTCCAAAGCACCATTATTACCATTATTTCAATCATATGAAGGCATACGTACTACCATTGGACAAGTGAATCTACCACGAGAACGATTTCTCATTCGTGCAGCATGACATAACAATTGTTGAAGAGCAGGGAAAGCAAATCCTGAAAATTGCATTTCAATAATTGGATTTAAACCATTAATTGCCATTCCAACGGCACTACCAGCAATAACTGCTTCAGCAATTGGTGCATCAAAACAACGATTAACTCCAAATTTTGCTTGTAAACCTTTAGTTGCTCGAAAAACACCACCAACATTACCGGCATCTTCACCATAAACAACAACATTAGGTTTTTTTTTCATTGCTAATTCTAAGGCTAAAGTAATAGCTTGCACATTATTTCTTTTCATAATTATTTTTTCTCTCCTTCATTGAAGAAAGCTTTTGCTTCTGCTTTTTGTTCTATTAATTGTGGTGTTAATTTTTCATATGTATAATCAAATATTTCATCAATTGAAACACTTTCATTTTTTAATGCTCAAGTAATTGCATCATTAACCTTTTTAGTAATTTGTTTATCTAATTCTGCTTGTTTGTTGTCATCTCAAAGTTTAATTGATTTTAAATATTCTCTAATACGATCGATTGGATCTTTTTTTAATCATTCTTGTTCAATTTTATAATCTTCAGCAGAAAAATAATCTTTTTTAATATCAAAAGCAGAATGCGCATTTTGACGATAAGTAACAGCTTCAATTAATGAAGGACCATTACCTTTTTTTGCTCTTTCAATTGCTTCTTGTGTAGCATAATAAACAGCAAAAAAATCATTACCATCAACACGAATATTAGGTACACCAAATGCTGTTCCTTTTTGTGCAAAAGTTGGACTCATTGTTGCTTTAGCAGTTGGTGTATCTAATGATCACTGATTATTTTCAACAAAGAAAACAACAGCTAATTTATGGATAGCAGCAAAATTAATTGCTTCAGAAAACTCACCTTCAGAAGTACCACCATCACCAATCGTAGTAATAACAATTCCTTTATCTTTTTTATATTTTTCAGCAAAAGCAATACCTGTTGCATGTGAATATTGAGTAGCAATTGGAATATTAACTGGTAAAATATTAACACCTTTCGGCATTTGACTTCCCATTTCATTTCCTAATCAATATTGAATTACTTTTTCAACTGGATATCCAGCAGTAATTCATGCTGCATTATTACGATAAGCCGGTACTAATCAATCAATACCTGGTCGTAAGCAACTAGCATAAGCAACTTCAACACCTTCTTGACCTTTTGAAGATAAAAAGTTAATAACTTTTCCGATTACTTTTGGAATTCCATTTACTAATTTAACTTGTCCTTTTTCATCTTTTTCATAGTTTAATTCCATTTGCATTTGTTCTTGTATTCGTGAAAAACACATGTTTTCATATGCTTTTAATAAAACCTTACTATCAAATTTTTTTAAATAATCAACAAAATTAGGATTAATTACCCCTTTTTCATTTAATATTTGAAAAATTTCTTTTTGGGGATTATCAAATTTCTCAACTCACATTTAAATTTTCCTCCTAAATATTTTAGTTAATTGCAGTTACACTTTTAATTATACTAATTTTTAAAATAATGAATGAACATACCTTTTCATTATACTACTAATAATTGTTGGTTCAAGATAATTTGTACTAAAATATTAATTTATCTCCGGTTTTATTAATATACTATTTTTTTTATTTCCTATTATCATGTAAAAATGAAAAATATATTCTAACAATAAACAAAACAGAAAAAATAATTTAAATCATAATATCATTGTTTATTTATTTTTTACAACATAAAGTCCTAATAAAATTAGGACTTTATAATAAAATTTATAATCATAAAACATTATCAAGATAATAAATATACAATAAAAATATTTTTATTTAATGTAAGATAAATATTCTTCATATCCTTCTGTAATCATTTCTGATAACGGAATAAAACGTAAAGCTGCTGAATTAATACAATAGCGTAAACCGCCTTCTTTTTGTGGAACATCCTTAAAAACATGTCCTAAATGAATATCAGTTTTTTTAGAACGTACTTCAGTACGCTGCAACATTAGGTTAGTATTATCTTCCTTTTTAAGGATAAATATTTCACTAATTGGTCTTGTAAAACTTGGTCAGCCATGACCAAAATTACATTTATCTGATGATGCAAATAATGGTTCACCTGATAAAATATCGACATAAATTCCCTTTTCCTTATTATCTCAATATTTATTTTTAAAAGGAAGTTCCGTTACTGAATTTATAATGACCTCATATTGTAAAGTAGTTAACTCATTAATAGTTTTAATTTTTCATTTTTGTTTCATATTTTTATTACCTTTTTCTAAACAAAATATTAATTTTTAATTGAATAATTATTTTCTAACTTTCTTAACTCATCCCTAGTATCCTTAGGTAAACTTTCACCATAATCCATAAGTTTAACCATTTCCTTAAAAGCAGCTTTAGGAATAGCTAATTTTTCAATATCTTTTTCAGTAATATGTAAATTAATTTTATCAATTTGCATAGTTTTTATTTTTCTAACAAAATCAGGTTCGGCTACAAAAACAGAAGATAATCCTATCATATCTCCATATTCTAAGGCTTCTAAACATTTATCAGGACTATTTATACCACCACTCACAATAACAGAAATACGTTGATTAATGTGTTGATAAACAACTTTATTCACTAATTGATTAAAATATTCCCCCTGAGATTGAACTTTATATTTATATATATTTCTTCCCCAACTAGCTAGTGCTAAATAATCAATTTTAATGTTTATTAATACTTGATCCATGAATTGTAAAAAATCTTCAATTGGATAACCTATTTCTTGACCTCTAGTTTCTTCAGCTGTAGCTCGATATCCTAAAATAAAATTTTCACTAGCATGCTTATCAATTGTTTCTCTTACTGCTTGTAAAATTTCTAATCCCAAACGTGAACGATTTTCTAAATTTTGATTACCATAAATGTCATTTCTTTGATTACTAATTACTGAAAAAAAAGCTTGAATTAAAAGTTTTTGTGCTGAAAAAATTTCGACACCATCAAAACCAGCTTCAATAGCCCTTAAGGTAGCTTTTTGATAATCTTTAATTAATTCTTTGATTTGCTTAATACTCAGTTCTTGAACTTCATGTGGAAAAGGATACATAAAAGATTGCTTAGAAGGTCCAACTACATAACCTAAACGATTTAAACTAATTATAGAAAAACGACCTGAATGTGCTAACTGTAAAATAGCTTTTGCACCTTTTGATTTCATAGCATTAGCAACTTGTTTTAATGAATCAATATGTTCATCATTAGCAGCAGAAAAACAAAATTCAAAAATTTGTCCCTCTAAATTAATATAAGAAGCACTAGATATCGCTAAGTATGCACTATGAGCTCTTTTAAGAGCATAATCAATATCTTCTTTACTAGCAAAACCATCATAACTAGAAACATTTAAGGTAATTGGTGAAAGCACAAACCGATTATCAAAAACAAAATTTTTAATTTTGATTGGTGAAAATAACTTAGAATATTTTTTATTCATGTTAACTCAAAATTAATTCTAAAAATTGGTCATTATCTATTTTCTTTAAAAAATATGAAGAAATATCCAATTCTTGTAATTTTATTTTTAAATCTTGTTTAATCATTTTAGTACCTTCAAGACCTTTCTCAAAAATAGTTAAATCTTTTGTAGCAAAAAAATCACCACTAATTTTGCAACTTTTAATTTTACCATTATCAATTATTAATGAAATATTCATTGTTCCAATTTCTAAACGTGCTTCACGATTATATTGATAGCGAGGACTTAAACCATAAACCCATTCTCAATTCTTATACTTTTGATCAACTAACTTGTCAATTTCTAGTCATTGCTCATTTGATAAAACGTATCGTTCAACATCTGCTATTTTTTCTACATTCATCAATCGTTTAATAATTTCATCTTTAAACTCAAAAATAGTTAATTTTTTGAATTGTTCATTAAGGTGATTTTTTAATTTATCTACTCTTTGATTAATTGATTTAATTCCTTTTGATTCAATTTTTTTACGACTTGGTTTAAGTGCCAAGATCATAGCATCCAAATCAATATCATAAAGTAATGAATAACCACCATAAATAATATTATCTTCTTTTAACATAGCTGCTCCAGAAACTTTTTTACCATTAATTGTCAAATCATTTTTTCCACTTTGCATGATATTTTTAATCCCCATATCTTTAAGCACTTTTATAATTGGCTTATAGAATTCTTGGTAATTAGCATAAATCGAATTAGTATTAGAATTTAATGGAATTAAAAAACAAAAATTTACTGAATTTGAATCAATAAAAATAGCTCCTCCTCCAGTATCACGACGCACAACTGGAATATTATTTTTATCCAAAGATTCTTTATTAACTTCAACCTCTGGATTTTGAAAATATCCCAATTGAATATGAGGATCACAAATAAAAGGAAATATTATCGTTTTGTTTTTTACTTTTAAATTATGTAGTGCTCATACTTGAATCGCTAAAGCATAAGCTCCATCTTTGATATATTTACCATTTCTTATAGGTTCAATTAAAATCATAATATTCCTCCAATTTTATTAAATTTGTAAATCAATTTTAATTATCTTCAAGTTCTAAAAATTCTTTTTCAACTACATCTGTTAATTTCAAAATTCAATTATCTTTAGACTTTTTTGAATTGAAAAGAGTTGGATTTTCAATTGCTCTTTGATTATATTCCAAAACCTTTCCTGTTAGTGGACTGCGCGCATGCAAAATAGCTTTTGAAGCCTCTACTGTTAATACTAAATCATTTTTATTAACTACATCATTTTCTGTATTATATTTAACATAACACGCCATACCCATATCATCTTGTAATTTGGGTGTAGGACTAATTATGTATATATTATCTCTTTTTTCTATTGCTGAATGCTAAATTGTAAAGGTAAGTGCAACTAAATTATTTTTCTATGCTGAATTATACTTGTAAGTGCAAGTAAATAAAATTGCAAAAAATTCTCATATAAAAATTTCATAATGCTAAATTTAGTTTAGAAAAAAGTAAGGAGTTTTTATATGAGTTATAAACATCTTGGCATAGATGAAAGTATTGATATTGAGAATCAATTGAAATTTAAATTTAAAATTAGTGAAATAGCTAAAAATCTTAATCGAAGTATTAGTACTATTATTCGAGAAATTAATAGAAATAAAGATAATAATCATTATTTTTCATTAATTGCACAAAATAAAGCTGAAAATCGAAAACAATCACATATTAGTTTTCATAAGTTTAAAAATAAGAATTTAGTAAAATATGTACAACAAAAATTACTATTAGGTTGATCACCTGAACAAATTTATGGCAGAATTAAAAATTTTCATAAAGAGTGAGTTATTAGTTTTAAAACAATTTATACTTGAATTTATTTTGGAATGCTTGATAAAGTTACTAGTAAAAATTTAAGAAGAAAAGGTAAAAAACGAAAATCTAAAGAAAATCGTGGCAAGTTTAATGGTAAATCAATTAAAGAACGAGATATAAATGTTAATGATCGTATAACACTTGGTCATTGAGAAGGAGATACTATAGTATCATCACGAGGTAAAAGCAAATCATGTTTAATAACTTTAGTTGAAAGAGTATCACGATTTACTTTAGCAATATTAGTTAAAAACAGAACTACTAAAGTTATTAATAAAAATGTCAGTTATTATTTATCAATTCTTCCTAAAAACATTGTTAAAACTATTACTTTTGATCGTGGCAAAGAATTTTCAAATTGACAACAACTTGAAAAAAATTTAGATGTAAAAATTTATTTTGCCAATCCATATTCACCTTGACAAAGAGGTACTAATGAAAATACTAATGGTTTAATTAGAGAAAAATTTCCTAAAAAATTTATTTTTTCAAAAACTAATAAAAATGAATTTCATAAATTTATATTGTCTTTAAATCAAAGACCGAGAAAAATACTAAATTATCTTTCACCAATCGAATATTTGGATAGAAAAATAATTTAGTTGCACTTACCTTTACAATTTAGCAAAACCTGATTTTTACCATAATTTTTACTTATATTTTCTAGAATAATCATTTTTATTTTCCTTGTAAATTATTATTTAAAATTTCTTCATATAATTGATTAAACATTTTTTTCATATCAGAATCCAAAATTAATAGTGGCTTTACTGTATTGTCACTGGGTGGTTTATTTCACATATATTCACCTTTGTTATTTCGTTCCACATATTTATCAAAAGTATAAAAATCAATATCAATTGATTTTTCAATTGTTCTACCTAAATCTTGAATTCAAATTTTTACTCATTGAAAATAAAAACCAGCTTCAAAATACTTCATAACTCATAAGTTTAAATATTCATTTGCATTAATATAATTACTACTTGGATCATTAATTTTATTAATAGTAAACTCAATAAAATATGTTCGCAATGTTAAGGCCATGTATATTTGCATTAATTGTGAATGAATAATTTTATTATTAATATAATCATGAATATCTGCTGTTGGTATACCAATTTCATCATAGCCAGGTTTACCAGCATTTTTACTTGCTGAATCACGGTATTTATCAAATTCAGCAAGATAAAAATTATTAAAACCATTAACAATATTATCATTAGTTTTACCTACTTTATCAATAGCATCTTGATATAAAAATTGTCAAACATTTAATTGATTTCTATCTTTTTTTGGTCAACCACGTGTTGGATAAAGAATATCATTTATACTATTTGTTTGATCAAAACTATTATTTACTAAAAATGTAATAACATTGCTAATTGGTGTTATAAAAATAAACATTATAAATAAAATCCATAAATATTTCTTCATATTTCCTCTTTAATATTAGTTATAAAAGTAAGGATATCATAAATAAGAATTTTATTCATTATTTTATGATACTTTTTATGATTTCTTCAGCAAGAAAATTTTCACCAAAAATTTCGTTAATATTAGCATTTTCAATGATATTAGTAATAGTTGCTACATTATATTTTTGTTTTTCTAGTTTTTTTTCTAAACTAGTAGTACCTGCTGAGCCTAGGAAATCACCATATATTTTAATATTTTCAATAATTCCTGCCTTAACATTCATTCAAACGTGAATAGTTCCTTTACTAGGAAAAAGTGTTTTATGTTTTAAATCAAAATCTGGAGATTTACCATAAACTCAATCTCAAGTTCGATATTTAGTATTTGCTAATGATTCAATATCAGCAATCATTTTTTCAGAAAATTCCATAATCTTTGTATTTTTTGTACTTTTTAATTGTTCAATAATTAAATTTTGAAATTCTTCAATTGTTATTGGTGGATTTAATAATGGTAAAATATTTGTTACTCGTGCTTGTACTGATTTAATACCTTTTGATTTTAATTTATCCAAATCAGGTTTTAATACTTTTGGTAACATTTGCATATCAACATTAAAAAGAATAGTACCATGATGTAAAATTCGATTTTTATATGTATATTGGGCATTACCCGATATTTTTTTATCATCAACTAAAATATCATTTTTACCACTAAATTGAGCATTTAAACCTAGATTTTGTAAAACATTAACTATTGGTTTTGTAAAAAGAGCATAATTACGAGCATTATCTTTATTTTTATCAAGAATAAAAGTAAAATTTAAATTTCCTAAATCTTGATAAACAGCTCCACCACCAGATAATCTTCGTACAACATTAATTTTTTTTGTTCTTACATATTCATTATTAATTTCTTCAATTGTATTTTGGTTTCTACCAACAACAATAGTATTATTATTTTGTCATAATAATAAGATTTCATCAGTTATATAAGGATTAGTAATCAAATATTCTTCGGCTGCTAAATTAAAATATGGGTCTTTGCTATTATTAATATAATAAATCATTATTAATTTAATCTCCTTTATCTTCGGTTTTAAAATTTGTTCATTTATTAACAAATTTTAAAGTAGTTTTGCAATATGTATCATAATCGGTAGTGACGGCTCTTATATGTTTAGCAGATGGCATAATTAATAATGCACTTATTGTTTCTTCTTCATAATTTATTTTCTCTTCATACATTTTTTGTGCCATTGTTGCTGGTACAGTTTCATCATCATTACCATGAATAAATAATACAGGAATTGAAGAACAATATTTTAATTTATTAATAGGATCAATACTATTAATATTAAATTTATCTTTTAACCTAAAGAAAAATTTAACACCATAATAAAATCAAAATCAATGAAGGTTAAAGTATTGTTGACCCATAATTTTAATAATATGACTAAAACTATCAAATCCACAATCAGAAATTGCACATTTAACACCAAATTTACCAGTATCAAATCGAGATATTGTTTCCAAAACAGTACTGGCACCCATGCTATTACCAATTAAAGTAATATTAGGAGGTTGTTTAAAATCTGTTTCTGCTAAATAATTATTAAGACTTAAAATAACAGCATATAAATCATCTGCTTCTTTATTACCAAAAGTAATTGCATCATGGATATTATTACTACCATGACCTCTTGTATCATAAGTAACAATACTATATCCCTGTTCATAAAAATGTTTAACTAAATATAAAATGCTATAGCGATTTTGTTGTCAACCATGAGTTGCAATTATTCATTTATGATTTTTATTAGATTGATGATTATTAATGAAAAAAGCTGATAACAAGCGATTATCATAAGTAGTTATCGTCATATCTTGTGCTTCCATCATATCCCAATTACTATCATCAATCATTAGTTGTAGAGCATTTTGTAATTCCATATCTCGATTATAAAAACTCAAAGTATTCAGATCAATTTTAGCAAAATTTGGATTAGTACTTCGCCCAATTCGTTGAAAATTTTCCATAACATTTCGCATCATCAAACCAATAAAAAAATTAGTAATTAAAAAAGGAATAATCCATAATGGAAAAGTAAATATCAAAATAATTTTTAATCATCAAGCAATTTTATATTTACTTTCTTTAACTGGTAAAGTCATTCTTGCTCTAAGTTTTAAATATTTTTCATTACTAACCATTATATTTTATTCCTCTCAAAATTAATTTGATAAGGCAATCTATTTTTTCTTACCTTTTAAATATGGATCTGGATATGTAACATCTTCTTTTGTTAAAATTCCTGTTGCTAAAAGTGCTGCCGCAGTAACAAAGTTATAAGGCTTATTAAAGTGTGGTAAGAAATACATATCAATTAATGGAATTTCATCAATAGTAACCTTTTTCAATATTGCTAATGAAAACATTGCAATTGTTTCTGTATGATCATGAGTTGAACCAATTTCAGCTCCAACAATACGACGAGAACTCTTTTCTCATATAATTTTAATTTTTACTTCATGATTTTCACTCATAAAAGGTGGAAACACTGTATCTTGATAAAAATATGCTTCTACATTATTAGATCCTAAAATTGCTTTTGCAGAAACTTCTGATAAACCAGTAGCACATAGTTTTCAACCAAAAACAGCAATTGCATTTGTTCCTTGAACACCAGGAAAGGCGATTCTTGTTTTAGGATCTGTTTTTGCAACATTTAATCCAGCAATTAAACCACTACGTACAGCATTAGTTGCTAAGGCAATATTAACATTTTTATTTCAAGCATTTGAACGAATATTAATACAATCACCAATTGCATAAACATTAGGATCTGAAGTTTGAAAATATTCATTAACTTCAATTGCACCACGGGGATCTAAGCTAAGTTGAACTTTACCATTCTCATCTTTCAAGATAGCAGTATTTGGTAAGAAACCAACAGCCATAATTACTAAATCAGCTTTATATGTTCCTTTATTAGTTTTTACTTCACTCACTTTATCATCTTTAATAATAAATTCTTGTAAAGTTTCTCCTAATTGTAATTTGACTCCTACTTTTTTCATATCTGCTTCAACATCATTTGTAAATTCTTCATCATAATAACGAGGCATAATACGATTTTCAAAATCAATTAAAGTAACTTCTTTTTTATCTTTATAAAAAGCTTCTACTAATTCAATACCAATATAACCTGCACCAATTACTACTACTTTTTTTACTTCTGGTTTACTCAAATCAGAAATAATTTCTTGAGCATGTTGGTATAGTTTTGATAAATGAATGCCATTTGTTAATTTAACACCATTTAAAGTATCTTTAACAACTACGCCATCTTTATGAGCAATTAAACCGGGAATTTCTTTACCACCTGGATTTAAGATTGGTCATGAACCAATCCCTAATACTAACTTATCATAACTTTCAGTAAATACTTCATTAGTATCTAAATTTTTAATAGTAACAATTTTAGCTTTACTATCATATTTAATAATTTCATGTTTTTCTTTAATTTTAACACCTAATGCTCTTAACTTTTCAATTGTGGCATAAAATAATCCTTTTGGATCAGTAAATTCTTTACCAACTCAAAGCGCAATTCCACATCCTAAAAATGAAATATTATCATTACGATCATATGCTACTACTTCACTATTTGGATTAGACCTCATAATTGCCTTTAGTGCTGTTGTTCCGGCATGATTAACACCTATAACAACTATCTTTTGTTTTCTTTCCATGCTAAAATCCTCTCTTACTTATTACTTTTTTTCAATTTCTTTTATTGTGTAATCACAAATACAAATATATATTATTTTATCACTTTTTATTTAATAGTTACAACTCTTTCTTTCGGTAGACAATATACCATTCATTTTAAAAACCTAAAATTGCAATTGGTCAATTTCCATCATGATAATTATCTTTATTACTTTCTTCTTTTCAATCACGACAAGTAACCCTACTACGACTTGATGATGACTTCTTAGTTAATTTATTAATTTCATTTATCATATTTTTATCAAAATTTTATATTGATTTTCCTCACTAATTTTATGATTATTTTTTTCTTTAATGTATTTAAATTCCATACTTTTTTCTCCTTGAATCTTTAAAGTATTTATTTTTAATTAAAATTTGATAATTATTAAGTATTTTCACTTAATTTAAACATTATATATCAAAATAAAAAACCTTAATATATTTTTTTATTTTTTAAATATTTTTGAATAAATTATATGTATCTTGACAAATCATTAATTCTTCATTTGTTCTAATTTTAAAAATAGGAACTTCTGATTGTTTATCACTAATTTCTAAGTAATCATTATACTTATCATTATTTTTATTAGTTACTAATTTTAAAGTAAACACTTTAATTTCCTCAATAACTAATTGACGAATAATTGCAGAATTTTCACCAATACCTGCAGTAAATACTAATGCATCAATATTACTATCTAAATCATTACCATATTGAACAATGTAATTAGCAATTCTTTGCACAAACATTTTTATTGCTAATTGTGATTGTAAATGATACTTATGGTTTTTATCATTACTACTTGCAAGAACATCACGTAAATCAGAAGAATGTCCACTAATTCCTAATAAACCCGAACTTTTATTTAAATCATTAGTAACAGTTTCAATAGTTGCTTCTGCTTTAACATTACACATATAACCATGAATAGAAGGGTCAATGATACCACTTCTAGAACCCATAATTAAACCATCTAACGGTGTTAATCCCATGCTAGTATTAAAACTTTTACCATTTTTAATAGCACAAATACTAGCACCATTACCTAAATGACAAATAATAGCATTAATCTTATCTTTTGGTTTATTTAAAATATTAGTTAATTTATCTAAAATATAACGATAACTAGTACCATGAAATCCATATCTTCTTACCTCATATGTTTTATATCAATCATATGGAACTGAGTAAAGATATTTTTCTTCAGGAATAGTACTATGAAATGAAGTATCAAATACTGCCACATGTTTAGCATGTGGAACTAATTTTTGGAAAGATGATAATCCTTTTAAAGCTGGTGGATTATGTAATGGTGCTAAAGGAATACATGCTTTGATACCAGCAATGACTTTCTCATCAATAACAATTGAGTTATTAAATTTTTGACCACCGTGAACCATACGATGACCAATTCGTTTAATATCATCAAAATTATTAATGACCTTATACTCAATTAATGCATCAATTACTGTTTGCGCTCCTATAACATGATCAGCAATATCTTTTGTTACTTCATGTTTAATAAAGTTATCACCATTAGCAATTTCAATAATAAAATTACTATTTTTAATAGCTATCCTTTCAACTAAACCTTTACAAAGAATAGTAAAATGAGGTTGTTTATCATTATTAATAGCATTAAAAAGTTGAAATTTAATAGAACTACTTCCGGCATTAATAACTAAAATTTTATTTTGTTCTGACATATTTGTTTTATCTCCTTATTAATTCTTAATTAATGTTTGAATAGCAGTGATCAATGCTGTGTAATAAATGTCATCAATAGTAGCACCACGAGAAAGATCATTAACTGGCTGATTTAAACCCAAAACAATAGGACCAATAGCTTTATAATCACCTAATCTTTGGGCAATTTTATAACCAATATTAGCAGCATCTAAAGTTGGGAAAATAAATGCATTACAATGATTTTTAATTGTTAATTCTGGGAATTTTTTATTTCGCACTTCTTGATCTCAAGCAGCATCAAATTGAATTGGTCCTGCTACTTGCACGTTTTTTAATTTTAATTGTTGAACAAAGTTAGTAGCATTACGTACTTTATCAACACTTTCACCACTACCACTAGTATTAGTAGAATAAGATAACATTGCTAATTTAATTGGATTAAATTCTAAAAGTTCACCAAAGTGAATTGTAGATTTTGCAATATCTGCTAATTGTTCAGCTGTTGGATTTAAATTAATTGAACCATCACTAAATAAAAATATTTCTTCATTTTTATTCATAATAAATGTACTTGAAACAGTTTTAGTACCTGCTTTTGGTCCAATAATTTGCAAAGCTGGACGTAAAATATCAGCAGTAGTAAAAGTAATACCACCAACAAAACCATTAACCTCTTTATTATTTAATAACATCATTCCATAGTAATTACGACTTAATACCAATTTATTAGCTGCTTCTAAAGTTAAACCATTTGCTTTTCTTAATTCATATAATTGATTAGTAAAATTTGTTACTTGATTTTCTTCAATAGATAATGTTTTAATATTAGAATTTTTAATATTACTAGGAATTTCTTTATCATTATTAAATAATAAAACCGGTGTAATAAAATTTTTAACAGGTGAATTATCATTAATAATTTTTAAAGCTACTCCCTGTACTTTTTCATTATCTCCTTCTGGAAATAAAATTCTGATTGGTGTTTTGCTTTTTTGTAAAATAGATAAAATAAAATCTAATAGTTTCATATTATCTTCTCTCCTTTAATTTGTTAATTTTGATTGCTAATAATAGTTGCAATTGCTTTATTTTGTACTGCTTTAATGATATTGTTTTCAACCTTAATATCAAATACCATAATTTTCAAGTTAGCTTCCATGCACATTGTTGAAGCAGTTAAATCCATTACTTTTAATTGTTTATTAGTAATATCTTGATATGATAAATGTGAATAACGAATAGCATTTTTTTTAATGTTTGGATCTTTATCATAAACACCATCAACGCCATTTTTTGCCATTAATAATATATCCGCATTAATTTCAGTAGCACGAAGTGCTGCTGCAGTATCCGTTGTAAAGTATGGTGAACCAGTACCACCAGCAAAAATACAAACATAGCCTTTTTCAAAACTACTAATAGCTTTTTTGTAATAAAAAGGTTCAGCAACTTGATTAATCTCTAATGATGTTTGCACAATAACTTTTACGTTAAGCGCTTTTAACTTTGATTCAATTACCAAAGCATTCATAATAGTCGCTAACATTCCCATATAATCAGCATTAATTCTTTTTAAACCAATCTTTTCTCCTTGTTTAGCACCACGTCAAATATTACCACCGCCAACTACTAAACCAACTTCTACTTTTGCCTTAACTAGGGTTTGAATTTGTTGACAAACATTATCAATACTTTCATTATTATATAATTCATTACTACCATCACCTAAAGCTTCACCACTAATTTTTAATAATATTCGTTTATATTTAAATTGTTCCATTTTTGATCATCCTCCTTAAATTTAATATTATAAAAAGCCACAGATTGCTTTGTGGCTTCTTAGTTATTTACTGTTATCACTAGATAATGAATCATTATTTGCGCTTTCAGCGACAGTTTCTAATTCAACGTTAGCAATAACTTTTTGTGCTAAATGATCTTTAACAAAAAGTTGTGCTTGTGGAGTAATAATTGTTAAACGTTTTTTAATTTTTTTAATACCCTGTTCATAAACAATTTTTAAAACATTTTTCTTTTGTTCCAATGCAACAATTTTACTAGTATTAACGCTTTGTCCAAAGAAATAAATATTATGTTCATCAACTGCGATACCAAAATCAAAACTAAAAATATATGCTAATCCTAACATGATAACTAAAAATATATACTCTACTATTAATAAAGTTAAAAAAGCAGGATCAGATTTAATATATTCTGGTTCAAATGTTCAAACTTGCATTCCAATTGGAACAATCGAGATAACTAAACCAATTACACCAACTATTAATGTTGCTACTAATAATTTTAAATTCAAAAATTTAATAGTTGTTTTTGGTTTATTAAAACTATATCATCCTCAACCAAGAATAACTAATAATAATATAAACATTACTAATGCAATATAATATATAATTTGAAAATTCACTTTATTTACCTCCTAAATGTTTATTTGGCAGAACTATCAATTTTTTCACCTAATTGATAACGTATCATAGCTATAATTGTAGCATGATTTTTAGTTAAATACTCTTTAACCTTAATTGTATTATCTTTAATATAAAGTTGATCAACAATAGTTAATTCAGATAATACTTTTTCAAAACGACCTCTTATAATATTTTCAAGAATATTATCACGACGTTTTTTTGCTTTCAATTTTTCTTCTTCTTTTGTTTTTTCACTAATAATTGATAATTCTTTATCACGAACTGTTGCAGGTATGTGATCAATATCAATGTATTTAGCATCTGCTGATACTAATTGCATAGCAACATTATTTGGAATATCACTTTCCTTATCAACACCTTTGATAATAACTAAACCACTATATTTACCACCACCATGGACATATGAACCAAAAACTTCATCACTATTTTTACTTAAATATTGAAAACGATTTAAAACAATATTTTCACCTAATTTAGCGATAGCAAATCTTATCTCATCATTTAAACTTTCACTACTTCCATCAGCTTTTAACATTAAAGCTTCTTCAATAGTTTTAGGTTGATGTTTTAAAATTGTTTCTAAAATCTTAGTAAATAAATCATTAAAATCTTCTAAATCAGCAACTTGTTCAGTTTGACAATTTAATTCACCAATAATTGCATTATTACCACTAATAACAACTTTAGTAACCCCTTCAGTAGCTTTATTAATACTTTTTTTCTCTGCTTTTGCTAAACCTTTAATTTTTAATAGGGAAAGTGCTGCTTCAAAAATATTATTTTTTTCCATCAAAGCTTCTTTACAATCAGTAATTGGTAAATCGGTTGTATCTCTTAATCTTTTCAATAATTTAACATCTACTTTAACTTCTGACATATAAACTATTCTCCTTTATTCTTTATTTTTTTCAATTACATTTTCAGTTTTATTTTCATCAAGACTAATAGTTTCTTCTACTACTATTTCTTTTTTATAAATAACTGGTTTTACACTTTGTCCTTCATTAATAGCTTCAGCAATTTTCTTTGTAATTAAAGTAATTGATTTTGTAGCATCATCATTACCAGGAATAATATAATCAATATTATCTGGATTTGAATTACTATCACAAATCGCAATAATTTTGATACCAAGTTTAACTGCTTCTTCGACAGCAATTTTATTAGTAATAGTATCAGTAACAAAAATAGCTTCTGGTAATTTATACATATTTCTAATACCACCAAGATTACGTTCTAAACGTGCTTTTTCTTTAATTACTAGCATTTGCTCTTTTTTTGTTAAAAGTTTAATTTCTCCACTTTTTTCTTTATTTTCAATATCAATTAACTTTTTAATACTTGATTTAATAGTTTTAAAATTAGTTAAATTACCACCTAATCAACGTTCTGTTACATAAGGTGAATTACAACTAATTGCAAGTTCTTGCACAGCTTCTTTGGCTTGTTTTTTTGTACCTACAAATAAAACTTTTCCACCATTTTCACTAGTTTCTTTAACAAAGTGACAAGCTTCATCTAATTTACACATTGATTTTTGTAAATCAATAATATGAATACCATTTCTTTGACCAAAAATATATTTACGCATCTTTGGATCTCATCTTTTAGTTTGGTGACCAAACTGAACTCCCGCTTCAAGGAGTTGTTCACGTGTTACAACTGACATATTGTCTCCTTCTAATTTGTTTGTCTTCCATTTATTTCTAACATTGGCCACTTTTTAATTAAAAAGCACTAGGCAATGAATTCACAAATGTGTTGCTTATTTTCATTAAATTAAGCCTGTATATTGTAGCATATTTTTTATATTTTAAACAAATTATTTTTAAACATAAAAATAGAATTGTATTTTAATAAACTATATTATAAAAATATTTTTTAGTTTTCTTAAAAAAATAATACCAATAAAAACACACAATATATTATAAAAATAAAAAGTAAATTACACATATAAAATATTCATTTATGATATAAAATACTAAAAACTTAATATTAAGTTTTTTTAAACTAATTACTTTAATTTTAAAAGTAAATAGTTTTTTTATATTTAAAAGTGAAGATGAAAGAAAAATGTTTAAATCTAAAACTCAAGAAAGACAACAACTTAAATATCATTTGCAAAATCAACAAAATAGATTAAAAGAAACTGTACTAGAAGAACAAACAATATGTGGAGTTACAGAATCATTTTTGAAACTTACTGAACAACAATTAAAAAAGCACAACTATGCTAATAGAAATGAGATAACTAATTTAGAAATAGATCAAAGATTAAGAAATAGATTTGCCATAGAAACAAAGACTAAAGGAACAACAAATGCTGGCATTTGTTCTAGTGATGTTTTATATGATAAAGAAATAAAAGCAAGTAAAAGTAAAATAGCACAAAATATAAGAACTGTTTATTATGCTCCAACTTCTACACATTCAATGTGAAGCCCTAAAAAACAAGTTAGACAATGAAATGAAGAAATGAAAAATAAAAGTAATCAAGATGCTGGAAGTTCTCATTGAGATAGAAAACAAAATAGTAATCATTTTAGTTTTCCATTTAAATAAAATTAAATATAACTATATAAAAAGAAGAGTGAAATTTCACTCTTCTTTGTTATATTTATTAATTTTAATAATTAAGATATAAATAAAGTCTCTTCAGTAGCAAATTGAATATCACCAATTGATATTTTTACTTTTATGGTATTTCCTTTAACAAAATTTCCTGTACCTTCTGCAGCTTCACTAACTTTAATTTTTAAAGCACCTTGTTTAATAAGGTCAGCAATACTTTTTACTGTTTTACCTTCAAGTTCAGTAGTTTTAAAATATTGTGTTAAATCTATACCAACTGGAAATTTTGATTTTGGTTCCCCAGCTACAAATCCAGGAATAGATTCAAAATTAGCATTTGATATTGTAGTTGGTAAAATTGATGTAACTAATCCTTGATCTGATTGACCCAAAATATCTAATGAGAAATTATCACCTAATGATTTATCATTTTTTTGAAAATTAAAAATTAGTGTTCCGCCAGTAACTACATAATCAGCATTACCTGCCTTCTTAGAAATTGCAGGTGAATATGATTGAACATTGATACTAATTTCATTTGTTTTTTTAACCTCAAATATTCTGTTTTCACCTTCACCGGTTTTTGCTTCAATTTTTAAAACATTAACGCTGAATTATACTTGTAAGTGCAAGTAAATAAAATTGCAAAAAATTCTCATATAAAAATTTCATAATGCTAAATTTAGTTTAGAAAAAAGTAAGGAGTTTTTATATGAGTTATAAACATCTTGGCATAGATGAAAGGATTTATATTGAGAATCAATTGAAATTTAAATTTAAAATTAGTGAAATAGCTAAAAATCTTAATCGAAGTATTAGTACTATTATTCGAGAAATTAATAGAAATAAAGATAATAATCATTATTTTTCATTAATTGCACAAAATAAAGCTGAAAATCGAAAACAATCACATATTAGTTTTCATAAGTTTAAAAATAAGAATTTAGTAAAATATGTACAACAAAAATTACTATTAGGTTGATCATCTGAACAAATTTATGGCAGAATTAAAAATTTTCATAAAGAGTGAGTTATTAGTTTTAAAACAATTTATACTTGAATTTATTTTGGAATGCTTGATAAAGTTACTAGTAAAAATTTAAGAAGAAAAGGTAAAAAACGAAAATCTAAAGAAAATCGTGGCAAGTTTAATGGTAAATCAATTAAAGAATGAGATATAAATGTTAATGATCGTATAACACTTGGTCATTGGGAAGGAGATACTATAGTATCATCACGAGGTAAAAGCAAATCATGTTTAATAACTTTAGTTGAAAGAGTATCACGATTTACTTTAGCAATATTAGTTAAAAACAGAACTACTAAAGTTATTAATAAAAATGTCAGTTATTATTTATCAATTCTTCCTAAAAACATTGTTAAAACTATTACTTTTGATCGTGGCAAAGAATTTTCAAATTGACAACAACTTGAAAAAAATTTAGATGTAAAAATTTATTTTGCCAATCCATATTCACCTTGACAAAGAGGTACTAATGAAAATACTAATGGTTTAATTAGAGAAAAATTTCCTAAAAAATTTATTTTTTCAAAAACTAATAAAAATGAAGTTCATAAATTTATATTGTCTTTAAATCAAAGACCGAGAAAAATATTAAATTATCTTTCACCAATCGAATATTTGGATAGAAAAATAATTTAGTTGCACTTACCTTTACAATTTAGCCATTAACTAAAAAATTCGCAGCATCATTTGACTTAGCTTTTTGCTCACCAGTATTACCTTTTAATAAAGCTGTCGAAGTAATTGCTAATTGTTCAGATTTTCATGATGCTAATTTACTAGTTGCATTAATATCAATACTCAATTTAACTAGTGAATTAGCATTTGTATTTATTAAGAACTTAATTAATGAGTTAGATTATACCAAAATATAATTTTTCTGAAATAAAAAATGAAATAAATAATAAAAGAACAAAAGAATTAAATCTAATTAATATAAATTTTAATTTTAAATAAAATACCCTTTCTTTAAACAAATCATAAATGTTTATTCAAAACAATTTATTTGTCTAAAGAAAGGGGTAAATAACTAATTTAAATATATTTTCAAAAATAAATTTAATTTTATAAATCAATTTTAATATCTTGACGATCGCTATCTGATGTAAGAAAGTAATCTTTTGAAACTAAATTTAATGTTGATGCTACAACATTACTTGGAAAGGTTTTAATTTTACTATTGAACACCTTAACATTAGCATTATAAAATCTTCTAGCAGCAGCAATATTATCTTCACAATCTTTGGCACCTGATTGTAATTGTAAAACAGTAGTATTTGCTTTTAAATCAGGATAATTTTCTAATAAAGCATTAAATTTTCCAAAAGCTGCATTAAGTCCACTATCTGCTTTTGAAAGATCACTCATTGTTTCCATTTTTCCACTTCGTAAAGATCCAACATCTGTTAATGTACTTTTTTCAAATTTCATATAACCTTTAGTAGCATCTACTAATTTTGTTAATAAATCAAAACGACGCTTTAATTGCACATCAATATCAGAAGCAGTTTCTTCAATTGATTGTTGTAATCTTAGAAAATTATTACGAGAAACAATAAATAAAATTATTGGAAATATTAAAACAAAAGATAAATAAACCATAATTTTTCCAAATAGTGACGGTTGGGCAGTAAATGATTCATTGCTTGGTTTAATTGTTGACATAATTTTCTCCTTTCTTATTAATATCTAATAACAAACTATGTTTAATAACTAGTCCATTCTTGGTAAGTTAAATATTATTTACACACTAAACCATAATAATTTTACTATATTTTTAAATTTAAGTAATGTATTTTTTTAAGTTTTTATTTAAACTTATAATATTTTTTTATTTAAATTTATACTAAAATAATTACCTTTGCCAATAATAATATGATCAACTAAGGTAATATTAAAAACCTGAAAATTTTTTTTAATTTCTTCGGTGATATATAAATCAGATAGTGAGGGTTCACTATTACCACTAGGATGATTATGAATACAAATTACTTTACTTGATTTATGCTAAATTGTAAAGGTAAGTGCAACTAAATTATTTTTCTATCCAAATATTCGATTGGTGAAAGATAATTTAATATTTTTCTCGGTCTTTGATTTAAAGACAATATAAATTTATGAACTTCATTTTTATTAGTTTTTGAAAAAATAAATTTTTTAGGAAATTTTTCTCTAATTAAACCATTAGTATTTTCATTAGTACCTCTTTGTCAAGGTGAATATGGATTGGCAAAATAAATTTTTACATCTAAATTTTTTTCAAGTTGTTGTCAATTTGAAAATTCTTTGCCACGATCAAAAGTAATAGTTTTAACAATGTTTTTAGGAAGAATTGATAAATAATAACTGACATTTTTATTAATAACTTTAGTAGTTCTGTTTTTAACTAATATTGCTAAAGTAAATCGTGATACTCTTTCAACTAAAGTTATTAAACATGATTTGCTTTTACCTCGTGATGATACTATAGTATCTCCTTCTCAATGACCAAGTGTTATACGATCATTAACATTTATATCTCGTTCTTTAATTGATTTACCATTAAACTTGCCACGATTTTCTTTAGATTTTCGTTTTTTACCTTTTCTTCTTAAATTTTTACTAGTAACTTTATCAAGCATTCCAAAATAAATTCAAGTATAAATTGTTTTAAAACTAATAACTCACTCTTTATGAAAATTTTTAATTCTGCCATAAATTTGTTCAGGTGA
This sequence comes from Spiroplasma endosymbiont of Nomada ruficornis, assembly GCF_964030795.1. Classification (NCBI taxonomy): domain Bacteria; kingdom Bacillati; phylum Mycoplasmatota; class Mollicutes; order Entomoplasmatales; family Spiroplasmataceae; genus Spiroplasma; species Spiroplasma endosymbiont of Nomada ruficornis. The sequence goes on from NZ_OZ034962.1 coordinate 1,239,925, forward strand.
TCAACCTAATAGTAATTTTTGTTGTACATATTTTACTAAATTCTTATTTTTAAACTTATGAAAACTAATATGTGATTGTTTTCGATTTTCAGCTTTATTTTGTGCAATTAATGAAAAATAATGATTATTATCTTTATTTCTATTAATTTCTAGAATAATAGTACTAATACTTCGATTAAGATTTTTAGCTATTTCACTAATTTTAAATTTAAATTTAAATTGATTCTCAATATAAATCCTTTCATCTATGCCAAGATGTTTATAACTCATATAAAAACTCCTTACTTTTTTCTAAACTAAATTTAGCATTATGAAATTTTTATATGAGAATTTTTTGCAATTTTATTTACTTGCACTTACAAGTATAATTCAGCATTAGATTGATTAATATCTTTGGCAAAAACTAATGGATGATGAGAAATTATTAAATCAATATTATTATTAATGGCCTCAGTTAAAACTTCATTAGTAACATCCAAACAAACTAAAATTTTATTAATATTGGTCTTTGTTTTTGATTTAATTTGTATTCCTGAAAAATCTCATTCACAAACATCTTTTAAAGGAAAATATGTTTCTAAAACATTAATTATATTATTGATAGTTAACATTTTAACTATTATCCTTTATAAAATTCTTTAATATGTTTAGATTTAGACGGATGTTTTAATTTTCTAATTGCCTTTGCTTCTATTTGTCTAATTCTTTCTCTTGTAACAATAAATTCTTTACCAACTTCTTCTAGAGTTTTTGGAGAATCGTACTTAGTAATATGACGATGAACAACCTTATCACTTAACAATTCTGTTTTATCTAAACTAGTATCATAGTGTAACTGTAAATTATTAACTACTGTTTTTAATTCAGTAATTTCTTTTTCATCTTCACAAAGTTCTAATAATCTTCTTAATTTTGTTGGTAAAATTCCAAAACGCATTCTAATAACTTTTTCTTCTCGTTTTGTTAATACTTCAGCAAAAACACGATCCAATTGTTCTCTTAATCAATGTCTTTCAGCATATTCATCGGGAGATAGCATATTTTTATCTTTAATAAAATCACCAAAATGTGTATCATCTTCTTCACCAATTGGTTTTTCTAAAGATACTGGTTCAATAGCAAGTTTTTTAATTTCACGAACACGATCGGCTGTCATGTTTTGTCCCATTTTATTGGCAATTTCCTCATGAGTAGGATCACGACCTAATTCTTGTGTTAAGTTTCTTTCAATTCTTGTTAACTTATTAATTCTTTCAACCATATGAACAGGTACACGAACCATTTTACCTTGATCAGCTAAACTTCGTGTAATTGATTGTCTAATTCATCAAGTAGCATAAGTTGAAAATTTAAAACCACGGCGATAATCAAATTTATCAACTGCTTTAATAAGACCAATATTACCTTCTTCAATTAAATCAGCAAAATCTAAACCACGATTTAAATGTTTTCTAGCAACAGAAACTACTAATTTTAAATTTGATTTAATTAATTGCTCACGACCATATGTTCTTTCCTCAACATCTTTTGATTCTAACATTTTAGCATATTTAATTTCCTCACCTTGACTCAATATTTTACTCGTTCCCAAAATATTAAAATAAGACTTAATTCCATCTTTTCTTCTTGTATCATTAGAGATCCCCATTGTATTTTTAAAACTCAAATCACTAACTAAAATATCAATATCTAAATCATCAGGTAATTGTTCATCATCAATATCGGTAAAATTAGCATCATCTTCAACTTCATCCATCAAAATATCAGTAAAGACTACTCCTTCTTTTTCTAACCGATCAAAAATTTCCTCAATCGTATCATCATCTAATTTTAAATGTGCAAACTCTTTAATGACATCTTCTTGTTTTAATTCTTTTGTTTGACTCTTTTCTAATTTTTTAATTAAATTACTTTCTACTTCCTCTAAAGTTAAAAGTTTTTTCAATTTCGTTTTTTGTTGTATAACAGCCATATTTTCACCTTATCCTTAATTTATCATCATACTTATTTTTTCTTTATTTTATTTTTTAATACTGATATTTCTTTTAATAACAATATTTGTTTTTCAATATTTTTTTCAGATTTCAATTTACCATTGATTATTTTTATTTCATAATCAATTAGTTGATTATTAATAATTTTTAAGTAATCATTAATAATTTGAGGTTTTAAATCAAACTTTTTATTTTTATACTTATCAAGAAGTTTTTCTAAAATATTTAAAAGTGAATTACCTTTAAGTTCTTCTAAAATTAAATCAAAATTAATTGCTTCTATTTGATTATTTTGATATTTTTGACTAATTAAAAAGTATAAATTCATAAAATCTTGATTTGGAAAAATAAATTTTTCTTTTTCTAAAATTAAATAAACATTTTTTGATAACATTACTAAAAAAATAAGTTGTTCTTGTGCTTCAAAAAAAATATTTTTTACTTCTATTTTAGATTTATTTTTGATACTAAAAGTTGTAGTTACTAAATTATTATCAATATTTAAAATTTGTATTAAGTCTTCAGTGGATAAATTAGTTATTTTTGCTAACATATTTAAGTAAAACTTTTTAGTAATAACATCATTGATTTTTGTTCAAATTGGAACTAATGATTTTAAAAATTCATTAAGTTCATAACTATCTTTTTTAATGTTATATTTAGTTAATGATAAATTAATTGCAAATTCAAAAGGATGAATGGTTTTTTTTATTATTTCATAAAATTTTTGAGGAAATTTATTTATTAATTCATCAGGATCAAATTTAGTATCATTATTGATAATTTGTACTTTAAAATTATTTGATAATAAAACACTAGCTATTTTTAAAGATGCTATTTTTCCTGGTAAATCACCATCTAAAAAAATAATAATATTAATAGTAATTTTTTTTAAGAGTAAAATATGTTCTTTTGTTAAATTTGTTCCCATTAAAGCAACAACATTTTTAATATTTTGATTATTTAGAGCAATAACATCCATAAAACCTTCAGTCAAATAAATAACTTCATTTTTTTTAATATAATTTTTAACATTATTAAAGTTATATAAAATTTTACTTTTCTTAAAAAAATCTGTTTCTGGACTATTAATATATTTATAACTTTTATCTTCTCTATTATAATTTCTTGCAGAAAAACCAACACAATCTCCATCTTCATCTTTAATAGCAAACATAATTCGATTTGAAAAGGTAGGAAGAAGTTGATCCTTATTATTAATTTTCATAAGTCCTAATTTTACAAATTCAATATTATCTTTATAACCTTGTGCATTAAGATAATCTATTAATTCATTATTAATAGGTGCATAACCAATATTAAAATATTTAATATTTTCAGTAGTAATATTACGATTTTGTAAATATTTCATTGCTTCTTGACCAATATCAGTTAGTAACTGATAACTAAAAAAATTCATTGTAATATTATTTAAAATTTTTAGTGGATTTTTTTTAGTTTCAACATTAAATTCAGATAAATTAATATCAAACTCTTTTAAATTTAAATTAACATTATCTGCTGCTTCTTTAAGAGCATTAATAAAATTAATATTTTTATATTTTTGTAAAAAAATAAAAACGTTTCCTTGTTCACCACAAGAAAAACATTTATAAATTTGTTTTTCTTGTGAAATTGATAATGAAGGAGTAGAGTCTTCGTGAAAAGGACAGATAGCTCAAAAATTATTGCCTTTACGGATCAAATTTAAATATTTACCCATAACTTCAACAATATTAATTTTTGCTTTAACTTCATTAATTTTTTTATTAAACTCGATATCCATATTTTTTCACACAATTCTAACAAATAATGTCTAATTTGTCATATAAATATTCTTTAAGTTGATCAACTTTAACTATCACTTGATTTGTAGTATCACGATCTCTAATTGTAACAGTACCTTTAGTTTTTGTGTCATAATCAATTGTTACACAATACATAGTACCAATACCATCTTGATAACGATAAGATTTACCAACACTTGATGATGCTTCATAAATTACTCTTAATTGTGTTTTATTTAACATTTCAAAAATGTCATATGCCTCTTTACCCAATTTTGTTTTATTTAAAGACATAACAGCTACTTGATAAGGGCAAATAATCTTATTTAATTTTAACACTAACCGTTCTTTATCGTCTTTTAAAACTTCTTTTGTAAATGCTTCACAAACTAAAGCTAATAAAAGCCTTTCAACACCAATTGAAGGTTCAATAACTGAAGGAATAACCATTCTTTTTACTGTAACATTAGGATCTTGAATTTCAAAATTTACACCAGAATTCTCACTATGTTTTGTTAAATCATAATTCCCACGATTAGCTATACCACATAATTCACTCATACCAAAAGGAAAATTATATTCAATATCAGTAGTTGCTAATGCATAATGTGCTAGTTGATTTTGTTCATGATTTTTAAATTTTATATTTTTTGAATTCAATAAACCTACTAGAGAGAGAAATTCTTTACATTGATCAACTCAATAATTAAATCAAGTGTTATCATTTTTATCCTTTGGAATAAAGAAAAATTCTAATTCCATTTGTTCAAATTCTCTAGTACGAAAAATAAAATTACCAGGAGTTATCTCATTTCTAAAACTTTTACCAATTTGACCAATACCAAATGGTACTTTTTTATTACAACTATTTCTTACATTATTAAAATTTATAAATATTCCTTGTGCAGTTTCAGGTCTTAAATAAATTTTATTTTTATCTTCTTTTAAAACACCTTGATATGTTTCAAACATTAATTGAAATTGTCTAACTTTAGTTCAATATTCATTATTGCATTTAATACATTTAATATGATTTTGATTAATATATGTTTCTAATTTTTCATTACTTCAATTATCACAATTAATACTAGGAAAATAATGATTAATTAAATTATCAACTCGAACTCGAGACTTACATTTTTTACAATCAATTAATGGATCACTAAAATTACTCAAATGCCCTGAAGCTTCTCAAACTTTAGATTTCATAATAATTGAACTATCTAACCCAACATTGTATGGATTTTTTTCGACAAAAAAAACTCATCAACTTTTCTTAATATTATTTTTAAGTGCTACACCAAGCGGACCATAATCTCAACTATTAGCAAGGCCTGAATAAATTTCTGATCCTTGAAAAATAAAACCATTTTCTTTTAAATGAGTAATTATTTCCTTCATTGACTTATCATTGATAATTTTATTAATCATTGCCCCTCCATTAATCATAAAAATTTTCTTAAATATCTTAAATAATACATAAAATCTCTAAAAAGAATAATCTTGTTAATAATATGTTCATAGATAGGTTTTGTCAACCTATTATAAGTTTTATATATGATTAAAAACGCTGAATTATACTTGTAAGTGCAAGTAAATAAAATTGCAAAAAATTCTCATATAAAAATTTCATAATGCTAAATTTAGTTTAGAAAAAAGTAAGGAGTTTTTATATGAGTTATAAACATCTTGGCATAGATGAAAGGATTTATATTGAGAATCAATTGAAATTTAAATTTAAAATTAGTGAAATAGCTAAAAATCTTAATCGAAGTATTAGTACTATTATTCGAGAAATTAATAGAAATAAAGATAATAATCATGATTTTTCATTAATTGCACAAAATAAAGCTGAAAATCGAAAACAATCACATATTAGTTTTCATAAGTTTAAAAATAAGAATTTAGTAAAATATGTACAACAAAAATTACTATTAGGTTGATCATCTGAACAAATTTATGGCAGAATTAAAAATTTTCATAAAGAGTGAGTTATTAGTTTTAAAACAATTTATACTTGAATTTATTTTGGAATGCTTGATAAAGTTACTAGTAAAAATTTAAGAAGAAAAGGTAAAAAACGAAAATCTAAAGAAAATCGTGGCAAGTTTAATGGTAAATCAATTAAAGAATGAGATATAAATGTTAATGATCGTATAACACTTGGTCATTGGGAAGGAGATACTATAGTATCATCACGAGGTAAAAGCAAATCATGTTTAATAACTTTAGTTGAAAGAGTATCACGATTTACTTTAGCAATATTAGTTAAAAACAGAACTACTAAAGTTATTAATAAAAATGTCAGTTATTATTTATCAATTCTTCCTAAAAACATTGTTAAAACTATTACTTTTGATCGTGGCAAAGAATTTTCAAATTGACAACAACTTGAAAAAAATTTAGATGTAAAAATTTATTTTGCCAATCCATATTCACCTTGACAAAGAGGTACTAATGAAAATACTAATGGTTTAATTAGAGAAAAATTTCCTAAAAAATTTATTTTTTCAAAAACTAATAAAAATGAAGTTCATAAATTTATATTGTCTTTAAATCAAAGACCGAGAAAAATATTAAATTATCTTTCACCAATCGAATATTTGGATAGAAAAATAATTTAGTTGCACTTACCTTTACAATTTAGCCATTAACTAAAAAATTCGCAGCATCATTTGACTTAGCTTTTTGCTCACCAGTATTACCTTTTAATAAAGCTGTCGAAGTAATTGCTAATTGTTCAGATTTTCATGATGCTAATTTACTAGTTGCATTAATATCAATACTCAATTTAACTAGTGAATTAGCATTTGTATTTATTAAGAACTTAATTAATGAGTTAGATTATACCAAAATATAATTTTTCTGAAATAAAAAATGAAATAAATAATAAAAGAACAAAAGAATTAAATCTAATTAATATAAATTTTAATTTTAAATAAAATACCCTTTCTTTAAACAAATCATAAATGTTTATTCAAAACAATTTATTTGTCTAAAGAAAGGGGTAAATAACTAATTTAAATATATTTTCAAAAATAAATTTAATTTTATAAATCAATTTTAATATCTTGACGATCGCTATCTGATGTAAGAAAGTAATCTTTTGAAACTAAATTTAATGTTGATGCTACAACATTACTTGGAAAGGTTTTAATTTTACTATTGAACACCTTAACATTAGCATTATAAAATCTTCTAGCAGCAGCAATATTATCTTCACAATCTTTGGCACCTGATTGTAATTGTAAAACAGTAGTATTTGCTTTTAAATCAGGATAATTTTCTAATAAAGCATTAAATTTTCCAAAAGCTGCATTAAGTCCACTATCTGCTTTTGAAAGATCACTCATTGTTTCCATTTTTCCACTTCGTAAAGATACAACATCTGTTAATGTACTTTTTTCAAATTTCATATAACCTTTAGTAGCATCTACTAATTTTGTTAATAAATCAAAACGACGCTTTAATTGCACATCAATATCAGAAGCAGTTTCTTCAATTGATTGTTGTAATCTTAGAAAATTATTACGAGAAACAATAAATAAAATTATTGGAAATATTAAAACAAAAGATAAATAAACCATAATTTTTCCAAATAGTGACGGTTGGGCAGTAAATGATTCATTGCTTGGTTTAATTGTTGACATAATTTTCTCCTTTCTTATTAATATCTAATAACAAACTATGTTTAATAACTAGTCCATTCTTGGTAAGTTAAATATTATTTACACACTAAACCATAATAATTTTACTATATTTTTAAATTTAAGTAATGTATTTTTTTAAGTTTTTATTTAAACTTATAATATTTTTTTATTTAAATTTATACTAAAATAATTACCTTTGCCAATAATAATATGATCAACTAAGGTAATATTAAAAACCTGAAAATTTTTTTTAATTTCTTCGGTGATATATAAATCAGATAGTGAGGGTTCACTATTACCACTAGGATGATTATGAATACAAATTACTTTACTTGATTTATGCTAAATTGTAAAGGTAAGTGCAACTAAATTATTTTTCTATCCAAATATTCGATTGGTGAAAGATAATTTAATATTTTTCTCGGTCTTTGATTTAAAGACAATATAAATTTATGAACTTCATTTTTATTAGTTTTTGAAAAAATAAATTTTTTAGGAAATTTTTCTCTAATTAAACCATTAGTATTTTCATTAGTACCTCTTTGTCAAGGTGAATATGGATTGGCAAAATAAATTTTTACATCTAAATTTTTTTCAAGTTGTTGTCAATTTGAAAATTCTTTGCCACGATCAAAAGTAATAGTTTTAACAATGTTTTTAGGAAGAATTGATAAATAATAACTGACATTTTTATTAATAACTTTAGTAGTTCTGTTTTTAACTAATATTGCTAAAGTAAATCTTGATACTCTTTCAACTAAAGTTATTAAACATGATTTGCTTTTACCTCGTGATGATACTATAGTATCTCCTTCTCAATGACCAAGTGTTATACGATCATTAACATTTATATCTCGTTCTTTAATTGATTTACCATTAAACTTGCCACGATTTTCTTTAGATTTTCGTTTTTTACCTTTTCTTCTTAAATTTTTACTAGTAACTTTATCAAGCATTCCAAAATAAATTCAAGTATAAATTGTTTTAAAACTAATAACTCACTCTTTATGAAAATTTTTAATTCTGCCATAAATTTGTTCAGGTGATCAACCTAATAGTAATTTTTGTTGTACATATTTTACTAAATTCTTATTTTTAAACTTATGAAAACTAATATGTGATTGTTTTCGATTTTCAGCTTTATTTTGTGCAATTAATGAAAAATAATGATTATTATCTTTATTTCTATTAATTTCTAGAATAATAGTACTAATACTTCGATTAAGATTTTTAGCTATTTCACTAATTTTAAATTTAAATTTAAATTGATTCTCAATATAAATCCTTTCATCTATGCCAAGATGTTTATAACTCATATAAAAACTCCTTACTTTTTTCTAAACTAAATTTAGCATTATGAAATTTTTATATGAGAATTTTTTGCAATTTTATTTACTTGCACTTACAAGTATAATTCAGCATTAGATTGATTAATATCTTTGGCAAAAACTAATGGATGATGAGAAATTATTAAATCAATATTATTATTAATGGCCTCAGTTAAAACTTCATTAGTAACATCCAAACAAACTAAAATTTTATTAATATTGGTCTTTGTTTTTGATTTAATTTGTATTCCTGAAAAATCTCATTCACAAACATCTTTTAAAGGAAAATATGTTTCTAAAACATTAATTATATTATTGATAGTTAACATTTTAACTATTATCCTTTATAAAATTCTTTAATATGTTTAGATTTAGACGGATGTTTTAATTTTCTAATTGCCTTTGCTTCTATTTGTCTAATTCTTTCTCTTGTAACAATAAATTCTTTACCAACTTCTTCTAGAGTTTTTGGAGAATCGTACTTAGTAATATGACGATGAACAACCTTATCACTTAACAATTCTGTTTTATCTAAACTAGTATCATAGTGTAACTGTAAATTATTAACTACTGTTTTTAATTCAGTAATTTCTTTTTCATCTTCACAAAGTTCTAATAATCTTCTTAATTTTGTTGGTAAAATTCCAAAACGCATTCTAATAACTTTTTCTTCTCGTTTTGTTAATACTTCAGCAAAAACACGATCCAATTGTTCTCTTAATCAATGTCTTTCAGCATATTCATCGGGAGATAGCATATTTTTATCTTTAATAAAATCACCAAAATGTGTATCATCTTCTTCACCAATTGGTTTTTCTAAAGATACTGGTTCAATAGCAAGTTTTTTAATTTCACGAACACGATCGGCTGTCATGTTTTGTCCCATTTTATTGGCAATTTCCTCATGAGTAGGATCACGACCTAATTCTTGTGTTAAGTTTCTTTCAATTCTTGTTAACTTATTAATTCTTTCAACCATATGAACAGGTACACGAACCATTTTACCTTGATCAGCTAAACTTCGTGTAATTGATTGTCTAATTCATCAAGTAGCATAAGTTGAAAATTTAAAACCACGGCGATAATCAAATTTATCAACTGCTTTAATAAGACCAATATTACCTTCTTCAATTAAATCAGCAAAATCTAAACCACGATTTAAATGTTTTCTAGCAACAGAAACTACTAATTTTAAATTTGATTTAATTAATTGCTCACGACCATATGTTCTTTCCTCAACATCTTTTGATTCTAACATTTTAGCATATTTAATTTCCTCACCTTGACTCAATATTTTACTCGTTCCCAAAATATTAAAATAAGACTTAATTCCATCTTTTCTTCTTGTATCATTAGAGATCCCCATTGTATTTTTAAAACTCAAATCACTAACTAAAATATCAATATCTAAATCATCAGGTAATTGTTCATCATCAATATCGGTAAAATTAGCATCATCTTCAACTTCATCCATCAAAATATCAGTAAAGACTACTCCTTCTTTTTCTAACCGATCAAAAATTTCCTCAATCGTATCATCATCTAATTTTAAATGTGCAAACTCTTTAATGACATCTTCTTGTTTTAATTCTTTTGTTTGACTCTTTTCTAATTTTTTAATTAAATTACTTTCTACTTCCTCTAAAGTTAAAAGTTTTTTCAATTTCGTTTTTTGTTGTATAACAGCCATATTTTCACCTTATCCTTAATTTATCATCATACTTATTTTTTCTTTATTTTATTTTTTAATACTGATATTTCTTTTAATAACAATATTTGTTTTTCAATATTTTTTTCAGATTTCAATTTACCATTGATTATTTTTATTTCATAATCAATTAGTTGATTATTAATAATTTTTAAGTAATCATTAATAATTTGAGGTTTTAAATCAAACTTTTTATTTTTATACTTATCAAGAAGTTTTTCTAAAATATTTAAAAGTGAATTACCTTTAAGTTCTTCTAAAATTAAATCAAAATTAATTGCTTCTATTTGATTATTTTGATATTTTTGACTAATTAAAAAGTATAAATTCATAAAATCTTGATTTGGAAAAATAAATTTTTCTTTTTCTAAAATTAAATAAACATTTTTTGATAACATTACTAAAAAAATAAGTTGTTCTTGTGCTTCAAAAAAAATATTTTTTACTTCTATTTTAGATTTATTTTTGATACTAAAAGTTGTAGTTACTAAATTATTATCAATATTTAAAATTTGTATTAAGTCTTCAGTGGATAAATTAGTTATTTTTGCTAACATATTTAAGTAAAACTTTTTAGTAATAACATCATTGATTTTTGTTCAAATTGGAACTAATGATTTTAAAAATTCATTAAGTTCATAACTATCTTTTTTAATGTTATATTTAGTTAATGATAAATTAATTGCAAATTCAAAAGGATGAATGGTTTTTTTTATTATTTCATAAAATTTTTGAGGAAATTTATTTATTAATTCATCAGGATCAAATTTAGTATCATTATTGATAATTTGTACTTTAAAATTATTTGATAATAAAACACTAGCTATTTTTAAAGATGCTATTTTTCCTGGTAAATCACCATCTAAAAAAATAATAATATTAATAGTAATTTTTTTTAAGAGTAAAATATGTTCTTTTGTTAAATTTGTTCCCATTAAAGCAACAACATTTTTAATATTTTGATTATTTAGAGCAATAACATCCATAAAACCTTCAGTCAAATAAATAACTTCATTTTTTTTAATATAATTTTTAACATTATTAAAGTTATATAAAATTTTACTTTTCTTAAAAAAATCTGTTTCTGGACTATTAATATATTTATAACTTTTATCTTCTCTATTATAATTTCTTGCAGAAAAACCAACACAATCTCCATCTTCATCTTTAATAGCAAACATAATTCGATTTGAAAAGGTAGGAAGAAGTTGATCCTTATTATTAATTTTCATAAGTCCTAATTTTACAAATTCAATATTATCTTTATAACCTTGTGCATTAAGATAATCTATTAATTCATTATTAATAGGTGCATAACCAATATTAAAATATTTAATATTTTCAGTAGTAATATTACGATTTTGTAAATATTTCATTGCTTCTTGACCAATATCAGTTAGTAACTGATAACTAAAAAAATTCATTGTAATATTATTTAAAATTTTTAGTGGATTTTTTTTAGTTTCAACATTAAATTCAGATAAATTAATATCAAACTCTTTTAAATTTAAATTAACATTATCTGCTGCTTCTTTAAGAGCATTAATAAAATTAATATTTTTATATTTTTGTAAAAAAATAAAAACGTTTCCTTGTTCACCACAAGAAAAACATTTATAAATTTGTTTTTCTTGTGAAATTGATAATGAAGGAGTAGAGTCTTCGTGAAAAGGACAGATAGCTCAAAAATTATTGCCTTTACGGATCAAATTTAAATATTTACCCATAACTTCAACAATATTAATTTTTGCTTTAACTTCATTAATTTTTTTATTAAACTCGATATCCATATTTTTTCACACAATTCTAACAAATAATGTCTAATTTGTCATATAAATATTCTTTAAGTTGATCAACTTTAACTATCACTTGATTTGTAGTATCACGATCTCTAATTGTAACAGTACCTTTAGTTTTTGTGTCATAATCAATTGTTACACAATACATAGTACCAATACCATCTTGATAACGATAAGATTTACCAACACTTGATGATGCTTCATAAATTACTCTTAATTGTGTTTTATTTAACATTTCAAAAATGTCATATGCCTCTTTACCCAATTTTGTTTTATTTAAAGACATAACAGCTACTTGATAAGGGCAAATAATCTTATTTAATTTTAACACTAACCGTTCTTTATCGTCTTTTAAAACTTCTTTTGTAAATGCTTCACAAACTAAAGCTAATAAAAGCCTTTCAACACCAATTGAAGGTTCAATAACTGAAGGAATAACCATTCTTTTTACTGTAACATTAGGATCTTGAATTTCAAAATTTACACCAGAATTCTCACTATGTTTTGTTAAATCATAATTCCCACGATTAGCTATACCACATAATTCACTCATACCAAAAGGAAAATTATATTCAATATCAGTAGTTGCTAATGCATAATGTGCTAGTTGATTTTGTTCATGATTTTTAAATTTTATATTTTTTGAATTCAATAAACCTACTAGAGAGAGAAATTCTTTACATTGATCAACTCAATAATTAAATCAAGTGTTATCATTTTTATCCTTTGGAATAAAGAAAAATTCTAATTCCATTTGTTCAAATTCTCTAGTACGAAAAATAAAATTACCAGGAGTTATCTCATTTCTAAAACTTTTACCAATTTGACCAATACCAAATGGTACTTTTTTATTACAACTATTTCTTACATTATTAAAATTTATAAATATTCCTTGTGCAGTTTCAGGTCTTAAATAAATTTTATTTTTATCTTCTTTTAAAACACCTTGATATGTTTCAAACATTAATTGAAATTGTCTAACTTTAGTTCAATATTCATTATTGCATTTAATACATTTAATATGATTTTGATTAATATATGTTTCTAATTTTTCATTACTTCAATTATCACAATTAATACTAGGAAAATAATGATTAATTAAATTATCAACTCGAACTCGAGACTTACATTTTTTACAATCAATTAATGGATCACTAAAATTACTCAAATGCCCTGAAGCTTCTCAAACTTTAGATTTCATAATAATTGAACTATCTAACCCAACATTGTATGGATTTTTTTCGACAAAAAAAACTCATCAACTTTTCTTAATATTATTTTTAAGTGCTACACCAAGCGGACCATAATCTCAACTATTAGCAAGGCCTGAATAAATTTCTGATCCTTGAAAAATAAAACCATTTTCTTTTAAATGAGTAATTATTTCCTTCATTGACTTATCATTGATAATTTTATTAATCATTGCCCCTCCATTAATCATAAAAATTTTCTTAAATATCTTAAATAATACATAAAATCTCTAAAAAGAATAATCTTGTTAATAATATGTTCATAGATAGGTTTTGTCAACCTATTATAAGTGTTATATATTATTAAAAACGCTGAATTATACTTGTAAGTGCAAGTAAATAAAATTGCAAAAAATTCTCATATAAAAATTTCATAATGCTAAATTTAGTTTAGAAAAAAGTAAGGAGTTTTTATATGAGTTATAAACATCTTGGCATAGATGAAAGGATTTATATTGAGAATCAATTGAAATTTAAATTTAAAATTAGTGAAATAGCTAAAAATCTTAATCGAAGTATTAGTACTATTATTCGAGAAATTAATAGAAATAAAGATAATAATCATTATTTTTCATTAATTGCACAAAATAAAGCTGAAAATCGAAAACAATCACATATTAGTTTTCATAAGTTTAAAAATAAGAATTTAGTAAAATATGTACAACAAAAATTACTATTAGGTTGATCACCTGAACAAATTTATGGCAGAATTAAAAATTTTCATAAAGAGTGAGTTATTAGTTTTAAAACAATTTATACTTGAATTTATTTTGGAATGCTTGATAAAGTTACTAGTAAAAATGTAAGAAGAAAAGGTAAAAAACGAAAATCTAAAGAAAATCGTGGCAAGTTTAATGGTAAATCAATTAAAGAACGAGATATAAATGTTAATGATCGTATAACACTTGGTCATTGAGAAGGAGATACTATAGTATCATCACGAGGTAAAAGCAAATCATGTTTAATAACTTTAGTTGAAAGAGTATCACGATTGACTTTAGCAATATTAGTTAAAAACAGAACTACTAAAGTTATTAATAAAAATGTCAGTTATTATTTATCAATTCTTCCTAAAAACATTGTTAAAACTATTACTTTTGATCGTGGCAAAGAATTTTCAAATTGACAACAACTTGAAAAAAATTTAGATGTAAAAATTTATTTTGCCAATCCATATTCACCTTGACAAAGAGGTACTAATGAAAATACTAATGGTTTAATTAGAAAAAAATTTCCTAAAAAATTTATTTTTTCAAAAACTAATAAAAATGAAGTTCATAAATTTATATTGTCTTTAAATCAAAGACCGAGAAAAATATTAAATTATCTTTCACCAATCGAATATTTGGATAGAAAAATAATTTAGTTGCACTTACCTTTACAATTTAGCATTTGACTTATAGAAAATAAATAAATATAATTATTTTTATAAAATTTATAGAATTTTTTGACTGATACTTTAATTTTTAAAGTAAACAAGGTTTAACTCAAATAATGTGAAATATAAAAATATAATGGATAATCAAAAATAAAAAACTACTAATTATTTTTCTTTTATAGTAAGTTCTAGTAAGCATGTGATATCGTTTATCGATTTTAGTTACTAGAATTATTGATATGTAGTTAAAATAAGAAATAATAAAAATAACTATTTTAAAAAAAGAATGAAGAGGACAATATAATGAAAAAAATATATGATAATTATCAAGATACTAACTTTAATTATAAAAATATAATATCAACAAAAAATGTAAAACAAACACAGAATGACAATGGTAATTTGTATTATACAACTTTTGATAGTTCTGATCTTCATATACCTGGACAAAAAATTTGAAAATATAATATAAGTACCAGAGATAATGAAATTTATTGAGAAAATAAAGAATTCAAAGTAGGTTCTTTTCACATGATAATTGATATTAAAGGTAATATTTATTTAACTTCTGCTGGTGGAGTAATAATTCTTAATAATAAAAATAAATTTAAAACTATGCCATTAGTTTCAGGTATGGTAACTGATATTACTTATTTAAAAAATAATATTTATGTAACAACTTTTGATGGTTTTTATAAATATAATATTAATACTGAAATTGCTGAAAAAATAAATTTACCAAACAATCTAATGGTTAATTCTATATTTATTGATAAAAACGAAAACATTTATCTTGCTATTTATAAATCTATAAATAAACCTATAAGTTATAGTGTGTTAATTATAAAAAAAGGTCAATCTGAAGCCAAACCAATAATTGGAGATGATTTTTTAACATTAACGATACAGTATTAATAACAGAAATAAATAGTAAAATATATTTTTATAGTTTAAATTTAGCAAGTAAAAAAGCAAAATTATATTATAGTGATTTAGATAGTAATAAAGTAAATTATGTATTAGATTTATCAATTAATGTTCAAACATTATTTAATTTAAATAATGAACTTGGTTTAGTAACACATGAAAATGGAAATACAGTAATTGAAGTTTTAAATATTTATAGTATAGAAAAAAAATATGAAATAAAAAATAGTGTTTATGAGCAAATAATGCAAATACAGAAATTTAATATTTTATCTCTTTTAAATGAAAATAAAATTGATTATTTAAGTTGATAATCTTCTTGTTAACTTAAAAAACAATAAAAAACAATTTAAAAATGCATATTTAAGATGTATTTTATTGTTATTTTAAAAATTAAAGCTTAAAGCAATTATTAAATAATTGCTTTAATTTTAGTAGCAATAATATCAATAGCTACAGTATTATGAAAATCAAAAGGAATAATAATATCAGCATAACGTTTAGTTGGTTCAACAAAAGCATCATGCATAGGTTTAACAGTTAATGCATATTGTTGTAAAACACTGTCAAGAGTACGATTTCTAAAACTAACATCTCGTTTAATTCTTCTTAGTAGTCTAGTATCACTATCAGTATCAACAAAAATTTTGATAGTAGATAATTCACGAATAATAGGATTTTCTAAAGCAAAAATACCATCCAGAATGATAACATCACCCGGACCAATAATCTCAGTGTTTTTACTGCGACTATTGATTTTAAAATCATAAATAGGCTCTTCAATAGCATTGCCAAGTAATAATTGTTCTAAATCATGAATTAATAATTTCATATCAATAGCATTAGGATGATCAAAATTAGTTTTTTTTCTTTCTTCAACTTTTAAGTTACTAAGGTCATGATAATAATTATCCATTTGTACAAAAATGACATTTTTTTTATTACAAGCTTCAGCATTTTTTTCTGCTACTGTTGTTTTTCCTGAAGCACTGCCGCCAGCGATAGCGATTAAATTAATTTTTTTATATTTCACATTTATCTCCTAAAATTTAAGATTGAGTTATTTTATCAAAGTATGATTGTAAAATAATAGCAGCAGCCAATTGATCTTTAACTTGTTTTCTTTTATTTGAAGAAACATTAGATTTAATTAATATTTGCTGCGAAGAATAGGTAGTTCTTCTTTCATCTTGTAAAACAATATTTAGTTTATCATTATTTTGTGTTAATTTAAATTTATCAATAAAATTTAAAACAATTTTTGCGCTGGGGCCGACTGTGCTATCCATGTTTAAAGGGTAACCAAAAACAAGAATATCAGCATCATATTCTTTAATAGCATTTTGGAGTTGGATAATAGCATTATTAAAATCATGCTCTGGGAAACGAATAGTTTTTCAAGAAAAAGCAATTTTTCCTTCACCACGAGCAAGCCCTAATGTTTTACTACCTAAATCAATGCCTAAATATTTCATAAATTTATTATACTTAATATTTTTTTTAATTTTAATAATATATTAATTTTATAAGCTGAATTATACTTGTAAGTGCAAGTAAATAAAATTGCAAAAAATTCTCATATAAAAATTTCATAATGCTAAATTTAGTTTAGAAAAAATTAAGGAGTTTTTATATGAGTTATAAACATCTTGGCATAGATGAAAGGATTTATATTGAGAATCAATTGAAATTTAAATTTAAAATTAGTGAAATAGCTAAAAATCTTAATCGAAGTATTAGTACTATTATTCGAGAAATTAATAGAAATAAAGATAATAATCATGATTTTTCATTAATTGCACAAAATAAAGCTGAAAATCGAAAACAATCACATATTAGTTTTCATAAGTTTAAAAATAAGAATTTAGTAAAATATGTACAACAAAAATTACTATTAGGTTGATCACCTGAACAAATTTATGGCAGAATTAAAAATTTTCATAAAGAGTGAGTTATTAGTTTTAAAACAATTTATACTTGAATTTATTTTGGAATGCTTGATAAAGTTACTAGTAAAAATTTAAGAAGAAAAGGTAAAAAACGAAAATCTAAAGAAAATCGTGGCAAGTTTAATGGTAAATCAATTAAAGAACGAGATATAAATGTTAATGATCGTATAACACTTGGTCATTGAGAAGGAGATACTATAGTATCATCACGAGGTAAAAGCAAATAATGTTTAATAACTTTAGTTGAAAGAGTATCACGATTGACTTTAGCAATATTAGTTAAAAACAGAACTACTAAAGTTATTAATAAAAATGTCAGTTATTATTTATCAATTCTTCCTAAAAACATTGTTAAAACTATTACTTTTGATCGTGGCAAAGAATTTTCAAATTGACAACAACTTGAAAAAAATTTAGATGTAAAAATTTATTTTGCCAATCCATATTCACCTTGACAAAGAGGTACTAATGAAAATACTAATGGTTTAATTAGAAAAAAATTTCCTAAAAAATTTATTTTTTCAAAAACTAATAAAAATGAAGTTCATAAATTTATATTGTCTTTAAATCAAAGACCGAGAAAAATATTAAATTATCTTTCACCAATCGAATATTTGGATAGAAAAATAATTTAGTTGCACTTACCTTTACAATTTAGCATATTAATTTATTATTAATAACAGTAGTTATATATTTTAAAAAGGATCATATTACAAGATCCTCAAAAGCAGTAGTATTAATTTTTTTGAATTAGTTTTACTATAACAATTTATAAGTATTTTAAAATCATATCCAAAAAATTACTGTTTATAAGTAAAGTTTTTAGTTGTGTTATTAATTTTTTTCCAATACCTTCTTAGATATATAATAAGAAGTAACTAAATTCTAAAGTTTTTAAAATAAAATACAATAAAAATTATTTTTAATTAACTTTATTTTTATTTTTATGAATAATAATCAAATTAATAGTGTTTATTTTATAAATAAAAATAAACACTATTAAATGTTTTAATATTTTTTTAATTCTTTGATTATTTTTGATTTTAGTAAAATTATGATAAGATATTTTTATATTTATATTAGTTTTTTGCTTTTAAAGTTTTTTTTATTAATAAAATAAATAAAAGGGTTTTGGTCTTTAAAAAAAACTGGTGTAAATAAAAACAATTATTTAGAAAATCAATATCAAAATAATTAGAGATAAATTGTTTTTTAACTTTTTACTAGCAAATAATGAAATATTCATATTTAAAAATAAATAAATAAATGCAGTATTAGTTGGATTGTTAATCTTAAGGAATTAAAAAAATTAACGTATAATTAAACTATCAATAATTATAATATAATATTATTTAAGGTTTCTTAAATTATTTTTTATTTTTAGGAGGAACTATGAAAATTGCTTTTGATGTAATGGGTTCAGACCATGGTAGTTTGCCCGCTATTGCTGCAGCGTTAGAAGTTATTAAAGAATTCAAAAACGTTGAAATTTGTTTAGTTGGTGATGAAAAACAAATTAATGGAAACTTGCAGATTTTATTAAAAAATAAGCCATTATCATCAAGAATAACAATACTAGCAACAACCCAAGTAATAACTATGAATGATGGTCCACTCGCTGGTATTAGAATGACTGATTCTTCTATGAATCAAGCTATTCAGTTAGTTAAAAATAAAAAAGCAGATGGGATTCTAACTTCGGGTTCAACTGCTGCCTATCTTGGTGCTTGTCATTTTTTATTAGGCGAAATCAAAGGCATTAAACGTCCGGCATTCATGCCAATTATGCCTACTTTAATAAAAGATCGACAAGTAGTATTATTGGATGTTGGAGCAAATATTGAAAACACTGTTGATGAATTAATTAATTTTGCATTAATGGGTCATATTTATTGTCAAACTATTCAAAATATTTCACGTCCTAAAATTGGTTTACTAAATATTGGTATTGAAGAAAGCAAAGGTCCAGAAGTAACTAAAGCAACATATGCTAAACTAAAACAATTAACACAAAAAAATGAAAAGTTAAGTTTTTTAAATTTTCACGGTAATATTGAACCACGAAATGTTTTAAGTGGTGATGTTGATATTATTATTTGTGATGGTTATTCAGGTAATATTGTTTTAAAATCAGTTGAAGGCATGGCATCATTATTATTTACATTAATTAAAAATGGTTATAAAAAAAATTTATGAACTAAATTTTTAGGTTTAATGTCAATTGGTATTTTTAAAAATATTAAAAAGACTTTTGATTATAAGAATACAGGTGGTGCTCAATTAATAGGTATTAATGGCATTGCTTTTAAAGCACATGGATCTAGTGATAAAAAATCTTATTATAGTACTTTAAAACTTTTAATTCGTGCTATTGAGCAAGATGTTACTAATAAAATAGCTAAACAAATTCAAGAATTATAATTTATAAATAAGTATTAAGGAGAAAAATATGATTAATATTGAACATATTTTAAAATCGAGTATTTTAGAAAAAATTAAATCTAATCGTAATTATCGTGAAGCGTTTACTCATCGTTCTTTTTCAAACGAACATAATTTAGATTATTCATATGAGCGATTAGAATTTTTGGGTGATTCGATTTTAGGGGAAAATATTTCAACTTACATTTGACACTTATTTCCAAATAAAGATGAGGGACAATTAACAAGTTTACGTAGTAAAGCAGTTAGACAAGAAACATTGGCAGCAGTGGCAATTGCTTTAGGATTACAAGATTATTTATTTTTGGGAAATGGTGAAAAAAATACAGGTGGGCAACAACGAGAAAGCATTTTATCAGATGTTTTTGAATCATTTCTTGCTGCAGTATATCTTGATTTAGGAAATAGTGCAGTGAAAAAAATCTTAGACTTAACCTTATTTGAATTGATTAAAACTAATCAGTTAGAAACAATTATTGATTATAAAACTAAATTACAAGAATTAGTACAGGCAGAAAAAAGAGATCCTATTAATTATAAAACTATGGAACAAATTAAAAAAGATAATATTACTTATTTTATTGTTCATGTGTATTTAGATAATAAAATACTAATGGGGAAAGGAGTAGGAACAAATAAAAAGAAAGCTGAGCAAGAAGCAGCAAAGTCAGCTTTAGCAAAACTGTCAAAATCTAATTTATTAATAAGTGATCATAAGAAGGGATAAACATGTTTAAATTATTACGTAATTATATTCGTGAACAAAAAAACAATTTATTACAAATGTTTGGTTTAGGTTTTTTAGTAATGATTATGATTATTGCCTTTTTATCATTAAATTTTTCTAATAATTATTTATTTGAACAATATGTTAACGATATTGCTCATAATGAATTTGATCAATATACATTTTTTTCACCAGTAGAATATGTTAATTTTGATGGAAAATATAATGAAAAAGATAAAGCTGGTTCTTATTTAAATAATATTAATTATTATCAAAAAGATAATACTATTGATAAAGAAAAGATGGCAAAAGCTACTTTTCAGTTAACAATACCAGATGCTACTAGACCTGATATATATCGTTTTACTTTTCATGGTGGGGACGCTAGTAGTAAAGAATATTTTGCTATTGGTGATAGTCTTTTTAATGATACTAGCCATAATTATATTGATTTTAAAATTAATATTCCTATTAATTATCCATCTTATGATATTCATAAAGCAACGATAGAACAATATGCTAATATGCTAAATCAATATCTATATGATCCATTACATCCAGAAAAAAATCCAGAAAATGCAACAAATTTTATGATTACTAGTGAAGCTGCTTTACAGTTTTATAATGATAATTTTAAGGGACAATTGTCATATGCTAATCGAAACTATAGTGAAATAGATATTAAAAATGAAGCTAAGTTATATGAAATAATGTCAATGGGAATGTTATATAAAGATATTGAATGACAACATGCTGTTATGGTCCGTGATTTATTAATTACTAGTAAAAATTTTGCTTTTATTGAAACAGGACCCGAATATATTGTTAATAAAGCAATTATTGTCAAAGATGGTGGCCCAAGTTTAACAGAAAAACCATTACAAGATAATGAAATTTTAATTTACAAACATTTTGCTGAACTAAATAATTTACATATTGGTCAAAATTATGTAATTGCTGGACAAACGTTTATTATTCGTGGTTATGCTACAAGCTCATTAGCAGCATTTGTTGGTCGTTATTTTGGTAATTCACTTGATTTAAAAAATAATACTGTCGCTTTTACTAATGGTAATACGATGCGCAAAGTTGAATCCGATTTAAAGGCATTTAGCAGTAATATTGATGATTTTTTTTTAGGTATTAATCCTGATTTGGCTAAAAATATTGATTCACAAATAAACAATGAATGAATTTATAATTATCTTCATGCAACTTATAAAACACCTACTGATATAGCAAGTACAAAATATTATAATAATGGTATTGATTATAATAAAATAGTTTCACCTTTAAATATCAATAATCTTAGATTTTATACTAGTATGCAAGAATGATCTTTTAGTTCCATTAATAATAGAATTAATGTTATTGAAGAGATTTCTAGTTTATTTTTAATTTTGATTTTTATTGTGACTACTATTATTATTTTTATTATTACTTTTAAAATGATTGATCGTAATAAAAAATGAATTGGAATTTTAAAAGCAACAGGATATAAAAGTTGACAGTTAAGTATATCATTAGTAATTTCAATTATTGCTCCTTTAATTATTTTTGCTATTATTGGTGTTTTAATTTCGATTCCAGTTGCGCATTATTTAATTTATATTACTAATATTAGTACTGTTGCCTTAATTAGTTATGGTTGGTACTTTAATATTGTTACCGCTATTTTATTACTTGTTATTCCAATCATTAGTTTAACTTTCATTAGTTTTTTAATGGTATTATTCTTATTAAGAAGTAAACCCTTAGATTTAATTACTAATAATATTTCAAAACAAAAATATAAAATAAATATTAGTTCAACTTTTACTTTTATTGCAAGATATGTGATTGGTAGATTTAGTTATCGTAATAAGTTGGCCGTTACTACTTCACTACGTAGTTTTGGTAAAACATTAATTATGTGTTTTACTATTATTTTTGCTGCAACATTAGTATTCTTTGCGCTTGCTGCTAGTGGTTTAGTTAATAATATGTTAGGTTCACAATTTGTGGGAACTAATTTTAATTATCAAAATGGTTATCAATTTGATGATAATATTAAAATTAACTTTATTAATAACGAAAATAAATTAATGTATCAATTTAATAGTGTTGATAATATTAAAAGCAAAATTTCATTATATCCAGAATTATTAGCGGCAATTAAACGATTTGATCCTCTTAATCCTAATAAATCAATTATGATTAATGTTCAAAATCGTTATATTATGGGTAGTGAATTATTAAAAATAAAACAGTGAATTGCTGCTAATCCATCAAAGATTCCACCAATAGTTAAGGATTTCTTAGAAAAAAATAAAATATTATTTAATTATTTAACCAATAATAACGGTAAAAACAATACTGATTTATTGGTAAGTTTTGGTTTAATTCCTTATGATGAACAGTATGAAGGACCATACACACAATTAGAACTTGATAAGGCTAATCTGTTACTTCCTAATCAGCTTGGTGCTGTTTTTGATAATGATACACAAACCTTATCAAAAGAATCTTTTAAAAATTGAAGTGCACCAAGAACTGCTTATGGTATTGATGATAGTTTAAGTGATTTTTTATCTCTAAATTTTAGTATAAGTGATTTCTCTACTTTTAGTAAATTAAATTTAGCTGATATGGAAGTTTCTAATAATTGGCAAGATAAACAATTTATTAATATTCGTAATCATTTAATTCAAAAATTAGGAATTAAACATCCAGATAGTAGTGCTGTTCAATTTATTCCAATGGCTACTTCTGCTTTACCTTCGGTTGCCAATGTTTATAATGGTGGAGAACAACTTAATAATAGTGTTATTTATAGGTATAAAGGATTAGATAATCAAATAAAATATATAATTGGTATTGCTTATGATTATATTAATAAATTAGATCCAAAAATAATAGTAATGCCTAAACTTTGACTTAATGAGATTTTGTTTGGTAGTAAAAGTGATTTATTAGAAAATAATTTTGCTAATAGTAAATTAAGCAAATTTACTGATAATGAGTTTAAACATTACTTACCAATTATTAGTAATAAAAATGATTATAATATTGATTTAGCACAAATTTCACACTCAGGATATTTGGAAAGTAAAGGTATTAGTACTTCATTATCATCAGTGTATGATATTAGTAATTTACGTAGTATTATGAAGAATAATCAATATAGTTTACAAATAATCATTTCATTTTTTGATATTTTTAGTGTTATATTATCATTAATGATTATTGTTATTGTTACTAATATTAGTGTTCGTGATAATTTAATATTAATTAATCTTTTACGAAGTTTAGGCTATACGGCATTAGAAGTTTCTTATAATTTCTTTCTGGTAATAATACCGGCATTGGTAATGAGTAGTTTGGTTGCTGTTTTTATTGTTCCTTCTTTAGTAATGGTACTTTCTAATTTATTAGCAACTTTTGCAAAAATCGCATTTCCTATTGTTTTTCGTTGATGATATTTTGCATTGATGATTAGTATAAATATTTTAATTTATTTAGTTTCATACATTATTACTTGAAAGTTAAACGTTAATAATAAACAATTAATGACATTAACTAAATAATATATAATCTGGTTTGCTGCTATTAAATAAAAAATTACACATTAAAATGTTTTAATTTGAAAAAATATTTTTAAATTGATAAAATTAATTTGAAGTATCAACTGAGGTTAGTGGAATATGGTAAAAATATTTTTTAATTATTTGCGTGAACAAAGAAAAAATATTATTCAAGTTTTAGGGTTAGGCTTTTTAGTTATGATTATGATTATAACTTTTTTAAGCATTCAATTTTCTGATCAATATGTAGAAAATCAATATTTAAATGATATTAGTCAAAATACTAATTTTCAAGAATTAAATGAATTAACAATTGAAAAAAATAGTTTTGAAAAAGAATATAATTATTATAAAACACATTTAGGATTATGATTGGAAAATATGTCATATTATAAACAAGATGATAGTATTGATACTTTTAAATTAAATCATGCAACTTTTCAAATTGCTTTAGTTAAAGCTAATACCAATACTTATCGTTTTATTTTTAATGGTAGTAGTGATTTAAGTGATTCTCATGCTAATAATTATTTACAAATTGGAAATAATATATCTACTAAATATCATCATGATTATGTTGATTTTAAACTATTAGTTCCTAATGATTATCATCAAGGTTATAACTCTTCTGAAGAATATGCTAAATTGTAAAGGTAAGTGCAACTAAATTATTTTTCTATCCAAATATTCGATTGGTGAAAGATAATTTAGTATTTTTCTCGGTCTTTGATTTAAAGACAATATAAATTTATGAACTTCATTTTTATTAGTTTTTGAAAAAATAAATTTTTTAGGAAATTTTTCTCTAATTAAACCATTAGTATTTTCATTAGTACCTCTTTGTCAAGGTGAATATGGATTGGCAAAATAAATTTTTACATCTAAATTTTTTTCAAGTTGTTGTCAATTTGAAAATTCTTTGCCACGATCAAAAGTAATATTTTTAACAATGTTTTTAGGAAGAATTGATAAATAATAACTGACATTTTTATTAATAACTTTAGTAGTTCTGTTTTTAACTAATATTGCTAAAGTAAATCGTGATACTCTTTCAACTAAAGTTATTAAACATGATTTGCTTTTACCTCGTGATGATACTATAGTATCTCCTTCTCAATGACCAAGTGTTATACGATCATTAACATTTATATCTCGTTCTTTAATTGATTTACCATTAAACTTGCCACGATTTTCTTTAGATTTTCGTTTTTTACCTTTTCTTCTTAAATTTTTACTAGTAACTTTATCAAGCATTCCAAAATAAATTCAAGTATAAATTGTTTTAAAACTAATAACTCACTCTTTATGAAAATTTTTAATTCTGCCATAAATTTGTTCAGGTGATCAACCTAATAGTAATTTTTGTTGTACATATTTTACTAAATTCTTATTTTTAAACTTATGAAAACTAATATGTGATTGTTTTCGATTTTCAGCTTTATTTTGTGCAATTAATGAAAAATAATGATTATTATCTTTATTTCTATTAATTTCTCGAATAATAGTACTAATACTTCGATTAAGATTTTTAGCTATTTCACTAATTTTAAATTTAAATTTAAATTGATTCTCAATATAAATCCTTTCATCTATGCCAAGATGTTTATAACTCATATAAAAACTCCTTAATTTTTTCTAAACTAAATTTAGCATTATGAAATTTTTATATGAGAATTTTTTGCAATTTTATTTACTTGCACTTACAAGTATAATTCAGCATGTTTATGATGGAAAGACAAATATTAATCCAGTAAACTATTTTATTTTAAATGATAAAGCATTAAAAATTTATCAAGATGAAATTTATCATAAAATATCATACGCTAATCATGAATATAATACAATTGATATTTCTTTGCAATCACAACTATATTTTTTAATTATTAATGGCATGTTATTTCAAAATATTGAATGAAATCAATATACTTTAGTTAATGATTTATTAATGACCGGTAAATCTTTTCTCTTTACACAAACAGTTCCTAAAAATATTATTGATCCACCAATTTTAGTAGGTAATTATAAACAAAGTTTGGAAGAGTTACCATTACAAGATAATGAAATTTTAATTTATGAACAATTTGCTAATAATAATAATTTAAAAATTGGTGATAAGTACAATATTGTTAATCGTACTTTTACTGTTAGAGGATTTGTTACTAGTTGAAATAGTGCTTTTATTGCCAATAATATTAGTGGATTGATGGATCCAAAAAATAAAACCGTTGCTTTTGTTAATAGTAATACAATGGTTAACATCAATAATGATTTTAAGGGTTTTATTGATAAAAATAAACAAAAAAATAGTTTTAATCCCGTTTATCCTGAACGTAGTTTAAATCCATGATTATATAATATATTACATAATCAATTAGCATATGGTCATCATTATCAAAATCTTACTAATGGTATAAATTTTGCTAATGTTGCTAGTATTTTAACAAATGATGATTATTTATGAAGACCTTATAATGAAAATGCTATTTTTTTCTTAAATGAGCGAATTAATTTAACACAAAATGTTGGTATAATATTTTTAACATTAATTTTTACTGTTACTAGTATTATTATTTTAATGGTAGTATGAAAGATGATTCATCATAATCATAAATTAATTGGAATTTTAAAAGCATTGGGTTATAAAAATTGACAATTAACAATTTCTTTAATTTTAGCTATTATTTGACCTTTATTTATTTTTGCTATTATTGGTGTTTTAATATCAGTATTTATTAGTCATATTCTTATTAATAGTCATAACTTATATTTAGCGCTAATTAACTATGGATGATATATAAATGTGCATATGACAATTATTGTGGTAACTGTTCCTTTATTGTTATTAGTAATTATTAGTTTTTTTATAGTTTATTTATTTTTACAAAAAAAACCACTTGACTTAATTAGTAGTAAAAATTTTAAAAAATATCATCATTTAAATATTAGCAAAATTTTTAATTTTATTAGTGTTAAAGTTATTGCCAATTTATTATGATAACTAATATCGCCAATAACTATTAGCATGCGAAGTTTTGGTAAATGAGTTATCATTAGTATAGTTAGTATTTTTGCTGCCACATTGATGCTATTTTCAATTGCAGCTAGTGGTTTAGTTAATGATATGTTATCATTACAATTTGAAGGGATTAATTTTAATTATTTAAATAGTTATCATTATGAAGACATTGAAAATAATTTTATTAATAATAACAAGCAGTTGCTTTATAACATTGCTCCAGTTTCACAAATAGAATCAGGAGTATCACTTAAACAAGATTTACAGATGCTATTGATTCATATTTAATAAATCCTAATAATCCAGCCCCCGTTATTCGCGATTTACGTAATAAATATATTTTGGGTAGCGATTTATTAAAGATGCGTAAAAATTTTGAAAAATCGACAACATGAAATTTATTACCACAAACATTTAAAAAACAGTGAGCAAAACAAATAAATATTATTAATTATTTAACAAATGAAAGTGGTAATAATAATGATTTATTAATTAGTTTTGGTATTATTCCTTATCAAGAACAAAATGAGTTACCTTTTATTAAATTGAATATTGAAGATTCTTATGATTTGGATTTTAGTCATAACAATGCTATTGGTAATACTTATGATAGTGTAACTCAAACTTTTAATGATTCATGCTTTAGTAATGAAGTTACAATAAGACAAACTATCTATGGTATTAATGCAAATAGTAATAATTTTATTAAACCTAATTTAATTAATAGTAAATTTAAAAAATTTATTAATATGAACAGTGATACAATGAACACTTCTGATTTTTGATTAGAGAAAGAATTTACTAAAAATGTTAACAATGTAAAAAAACAATTACATATTACTAGTACTAATGCTCCAAATGTTACCTTTTTACCAATTGCAACATCTAATGCCCCAGCATCCAATACTAGTACTGGTAATGGTAACAATATTGATAAAGCAATTTTATATCCATATTTTGATTTTAATGGTAATAAAAAATATTTAATTGGTATTATTTATGATGGCTTTAGGAATTTAGGAATGTCAACATTATTAGTATCACAATCACTTTTAAATAGTGCTATTAATGAAAATACAGGATTATTAATTAATAATGCCAAAATGAGTAAATTTAATGATAATGAGTTACGACATTACTTAACTTTTATTAATACTGAAAATAATTATAATCTTGATTTAACTAAAATTTTTAATACTGACTACATTAGTTCTAGTGGTTTTATTAGTTCTTTGAGTGGTATTGTTCCAATTGGTAATGAAAAAGCAGCATTGGAAAATAATGAAATAAGTATTCAATTACTTATTGGTTTTTTTGCAATTTGTAGTATTATATTATCATTTATGATTATGACTTTGGTTACTAATATTTTAGTTCGTGATAATTGAATATTGATTAATATTTTAAAAGTATTGGGATATAATACTATGGAAGTATCGTACAATTTTATTATAATTATTGTCCCTTTAATTTTAATTTTTTCAGTTTTTAGTGTTTTTATTAGTCCAATATTAATTAATATATTAGCACAACAGTTAATTACTTTTAGTCATGTTATTTATCCAATTATTTTTCGTTGATGATATTTTTTATTAGCTTTTGCTATTAATATTATTGTTTATATTAGTGCTTATATTATTACTTGATTATTAAATTTTAGAAAATATAAGTTATGAGCATTTATGGAGTAAAGATATTAGTTAATAAAAATTTTATTCCAGTAAAAATTTAAAAAAGGAAGTTTATTATGTTTTTAATTGATTTTCACTTAGAAAGGCATATAATGAATTTATAATGTTTTTAAACCCATTGTTTTAATTTTAAAGCAAATGGGTTTTTTATGTTAAAAAGGAGATGAACTTATGGAACAGCAAGAAAGTAAAACACAAACATCTAGCAATGAGTTAAAATCAAAAATAGAAATTGGACAAGAAAAATTACAAAAAGAAAAAGATAAATTAATAAAATTACAAAATGAATTAGAAACAGTTTCTGTTTCTAAGGAAACTAAAAAAGGAATTGCAGAACAAATAGAAGCAATTAATCAATTAGAAAAAATGATTAATGAGGTTAAAAAACAACTTAACAAAAATGCTTATTAAATAAGGAGTAAAATATGCCATTAGATAAGGATAAACAAGATTTACAAATTAAAATATTTACAGATGAGCAAATTCAATTACTTACCGAAGATGATATTAAATCATTATCAATTGAACAAATTCAAGTATTTAATGAAAAAATTGAAGTATTAGATAAAGAAGTTGAAAAAAGAACCATAATATTATCAGATTATATTGATGTAATTACTGATGCTACTTCTAAAATAACTAGTTTATTAGAAGAAAATGTTTTTTTGGAAAAGCAAAAAATTGGCAATTTTAAAAATTTTATTATTACAATGTTTAGTTTTGGTTGTATTAATAAAAATAAAAGAATAGAAAAAAACTAAATAAAATAAAAAGGAAATACAAGAAAAAACTAATGAACGAACAGATTTAAAAATAATATTTGAAAATATTAGTTTAGAAAGAAAAAAAATAAATGATGAGTTAAATAATTTAATTAAATTAACTGAATTATGAAAAAATATTAATGATAAAAAAAATAGTATAAAGAACACTTCATCAGCTAAAGAATTTTCTTGTTCTAAATTTGTTGAAGAAATTAATGCTTTAGAATTAATTAATCAAAAACCAGTAAATGATCGTGTACAAAACTTACCATAAATATAACCATTATTTATGAATATAGTAGTGCTTATTAAAAAGGGAAAAAAACTAAAAATGGAACAATATTATGAATTATTAGGTTTATCTATTGGTGCAACAATTCCTGAAATTAATGCATCTTTTAGACGTTTATCTTTAAAATTACATCCAGATAAAAATACTAATAATCCAGAAGCAACTATTAATTTTCAAAAATTAAGTGAAGCGCGTAATGTTTTATTTAAACAAAAAGAATATGAAGAAAAAACTAATAAAATATGGAAAGAAAATTTAAAAAAACAACAAGCAGAACAAGAAACATTTCAAAATCAACAAAAAGAAGAAATTTTAGCTAAGCAAAAATTTAAGATATTTAAAAAAGAAATTGATCAAAAAATGAAAAAAAATTATATTGAGTTATTACCTAAAATACTTGATTTTAAAATAGAATTAAAGAAATTAGAAAAAGAACTTTTAACTTTACAGTCAAAAAGTTCTAAATTCAGAAAATCTATTATTAATTTAAATACAAAGAAAATAAATCCAAGAATTAATTTTTATATTAAATGTATTACTTTAGGTTTTTATGATTGAAATAAAATAACAGAAAAAGAACTATGTGAAAATAAAAATGAATTTATAAAAACCAATAGGGAAAAAGAAAATTTAAAAGAAAAATATGATATAGTAAAAACTAATATGCAAATATTAATTAATGAGCAAAACTTATTACAAGAAGATCTTAAAGAATTATTTGCAAAAGAAAATGATTTGAAAAAATATATAAATTCATTTAATTTAGAAGAAAAAGATTCAATAAGAGATTGAAATAAATACTTTTCATCATCAGTTTAATGATATAAATAATATTATATGAATAGTTAATTATTTAAATATAAATTTATATTTATGGTTCAACTAATAATTCATTATTTGATGTTTGTTCATCATTGCTTTCTTCAATAATATTATTATCAATAATAATATAATATTGTAAATATTTATTTCAAATACTGATAATTGGTTTATACAGAAAACTACTAAACATGAAGTTACCAATGCCATGAATAGCATCAAAACTTAATCCAGATAATCAGTAAAGATAAAAACTGGATTTACCAAATAATATTAAATGAATTAGAGAATCAAATGTACCAAAAGTAAAACCTCATAAACTTGTAATAATTACAAAAATTCATCAATGCTTTTTAATTAAATGACGAAATATTCAAATTATTATGACCAATATTGGTCATATACTAAAATATAAAAATATTCAACTATTACCACCGTAAAGTAGAATTTCTAATGAAGCAAAAATTAAAGGAATAGTAATTGAAATATATAGTGGAAAAACTAATGCTGAAAATGCTAATAGAAAAGTTACAACTTCAATATTTGGTAATATTGCTAATACTTCTTTTAAAGCAAAAACTAGTGCTGCATATGAAGGAATAATCAAGATACGAATTAATTTTTGGACATGGT
Organism: Spiroplasma endosymbiont of Nomada ruficornis; assembly: GCF_964030795.1. Lineage (NCBI taxonomy): Bacteria > Bacillati > Mycoplasmatota > Mollicutes > Entomoplasmatales > Spiroplasmataceae > Spiroplasma > Spiroplasma endosymbiont of Nomada ruficornis. Next base: position 1,271,642 of record NZ_OZ034962.1, read on the forward strand.
TACTCATATTTGTTCTCGGCTTTCTTTATTTTTTAAATTTAAAACCACCTTTATGAGGTGGTTTAGTTATACTAATCGGAGATAAAACATCAATTAAAATTATATAACTGTTATCTGCACCCAGAGATTAGTTTAATAGTGTTAAATAGATAGGTCTACTGGCTTAACTTCATTTTACTTGTTACCCTTCTCAAAATCTTTGATTTCAATGGATTATGTAACTTTTATCAGTATCACAGTTGCTGGGGCAGCTTAAGATTACTTAATTCCCTTTTATGAACAGTTGTTCATCTATTTAATTTTATTCAGTTGTATTTAAGGATAAATGATTTAATATATTAAAAATATATTATACTTTTTGTTTATTTTTTGTTTAATAATGACACTAATTGTGCTTTTGGTAAATTATTCATTTCATTTTGATATTGTTTAAACATATTTTTACATGTTGTAAGTTCAGTTAATGCTTCTTTTAAGTTACTTCAACCTTCAATTATGACTTTCTTTTTTTGTAATTCTTTATACTGTAAAAAGAAATTAACAATTTCATCACGTAAATGTTGTGGTACATCTTTTAGATCTTGATACTCATTAAAGCGTGGATCAGAATTAACAACACCAAATAATTTAGTATCAACTTCACCACCGTCAATCATTTTAATCATTCCTAAAACTCTAACTTCTACTAAGAAACCAGGGAAAGTTGGATAAGTAATTAAACTAATAATATCTAAAGGATCACCATCATAATCTAAAGTTTCAGGAATATATCCATATTCACCGGGATAAAAATTAGCACCATAAAGAACACGATCTAATATCATAGTTTTAGATTTTCAATCATATTCATATTTATTACTTGAGCCTTTGGGAATTTCAACTACCATTTGCACAATGTTATTTTCACTTTTATTCATTAATACTTCATCTCCTTTTAAAAATTAATTTTATTATATAATAAATAAACGTTTTTTTATATATAATTAAAATAATAAATGTATTTTAAGGAGTAAAAGATGAGTTTAAAATATGAGAAAAAGTGACAACAATTTAAAAGTAATATTAATAATTCTTTAAAATTAACTACTCATAGGATAGCATTAATTAGTAGTTTATTGGCAGTTACAACATTAATGACCTTATTAGAAACACCACCTATTTTTTTACCTTTTTTAAAAATTGATTTTGGTAATACTATTAATTTAATTGCATTGTTAATTATTAAACTTCCTTATAGTTTGTTAATTGCCATTATTGTTCCTTGACTAAGTTTAATCTTACCTCATTTTCCTTCTGGTAATGCTGAACCAATTGGTGAATTTGCTTATATGTTAAGTACCATTACTTTATTGTTATTATATAGTAGTTTTAAATTATTATTTAAGCAATTACCATTTTGAAAAACACAATCTAATAATTCTTGAAAACGATTAATGATTATTGAAATACCGACAGTTGTTATTACTTGTATTTTAGTATCATTAATTAGTGCTTTTTATAATTGAGCTTTTATTTTAGACATGTATGGTGCTGGTGATCTTAAAGATAAGATTTGAATTGTATTTGTACCATTTAATTTAATTAAATTTACTTCAGTTTTGCTTTTATATTTATTATTAGTTAGGCCAGTACAAATTTTAGTACAACATTTTAATATTTAAATAATATATTTTAATTGATCTTTTTTTAATTCTATTACTAAAGATTCTTCACTATTTTGTTTTATTTCTGACTCTTCTCAAGGTCTTCAAATATTTACTTCTTCTTTATAATCTTCATCAATTACTAATCGTTCTGAATCACTATCTTCTTCTGAATTATCAAAATAGTTGTTTTCTATTTGTTTGTTAATATTTACTGATAATAAATTTATTGTTTGCTGTTGATTTAAAAATTCTTCTTTATAATTTTGATTTTCATTATTATCACAATTTATTTCTGCAATATTGATGGCTGCTTCTAATATATCTCTTGGAACTGAGTTGACTGAATGTTTTGTTTTAAGTTCATTCTTTCTTGCTTTTTGCTTTCAAATTCAAATTGTTGTTTTTGAAATGCCAGTTTCTTTTTTGATTTCACCATAACTTTTACCATCTTGTAAATATTGTAATACTTTTTCTTTTATTTCCGGTGTATATTTTTTTGCCATCTTTTAATCTTCCTTTTCTTTTAGCAATTTTATTTAATAAAATCCTAATACAGAAAAAATATCTATATAAGGATTTAACACTATTTAAATTAATGATTAATATTATAATTTATTTTTTTAGTTTTTGTTATTTTTATTTTAATAAAAATTATCTATCAAATTATTATTATGATATTTTTATTGTTAATTAATTTTCTAAATTAGAGTAGTATTAACACTTTTTATAAAAATTTAATAAATGTCTTGTTTTTTAATTAAAAGTAATTTATAATTTTTATAAATAAGTATTTAATTAATTAAATACCTATTTTAAAAAGGAGAAGTTATAATGATAGTTAAAAGTGTTGACCAAGAAAAAGAAAAAGTAGATATAAAAACAAAGAAAAAAATAAAGATTAATTCAAAACAACAAATTTTTAATATTACTTTGACAGGAATTTTATTGGGATTAGCTGTTGCTTCTTCATTAATTGAAATACCTATTCAGTTTATGGGAATAATTTTACCATTAAGAATTTTTGATTCATTAATTATTTCTTTTGCTTTACCAATTATTGGTTTATATTATACATTAGCAATTGGTATTATTGAACCTTGATTACATTTATTAGCAGATAGTGATCATCCGCCAATTCAAATTTTCTTTGATAATATTGCTAATATTTTATTTATTGTTTCTTTTTATTTTATTTACTACTATCTTTTTAAATTGTGTAATAAAAGTAAAAATTTAAAAGTAGATACTATCAAAAAAGTAAGTGCTGGTCTAGTAATAGTACCCTTAAATGCGATTATTGCTACTTTATCTTTTGTTTTAACTTTAGTAGTACTTTATTTTAGTCCTAACCTACCAAGACCTGATGAATATGATAATAATATTCTTAATTTTAATAATCATTCAGTAATTATATTATTTATTTTACTTGGTATTGAAATTTTAAGATTTATTTTTATCTTTATCTTATTTAGCTTAGTTGAAAGAAAGATAGGTTCTGCTAAACGTTATTATTTTTAATAAAAAGTATTTTATTTTATAAAATAAAATGTTAAATTAATACTTATTAATTAAAAATAAAATGTGGGAGTAACATATGAAGTTAATAGTTATTTTAATTATTATCATGAGTATTATTTTTTTAATTGGTTTTATAATAATATTTTTTCTGAAATTAAGAAAAAAGAAAATAAAATCATCAAGGAAAATAAAATATCGTTTATGTGATCCAAATTCTTATCATAGTAGCATTATCAAGAATAGAAAGTTTAAAAGTAATAATGATTTAGTAAATAATAAAAAAGTATTGGAAATGTTAACATATTTACAGGAAAGAGATATCGCTAATTATAATAATATTATTCCTACTTTTTATAGCATTTTGGAAAAACCTATCCAACATAATTTGGAAGCTAATAAAAATGTTAATTATTTATTAACTAATATTGTTGATATTTTATGTCACCATCATCACTGTATGGTAAATCCCTTACATTTGATTAAACATTTGTTTAATAAATGTAATAATAAATTACATCAACACAAAAAAAATTCTCATTTTACTCAAGAGAATAATCATTCAGTTAAACCAACACATGTTTTTAATAAAACACAAACTAATGCTTCTACACCAAAAACTAATGTTTCTACAACAAAAAAAAATAATAAACATACTTTCTCATAAATTTATAAATATTCCTTTACTAGTTATTAGTCCTAACTTAACAAAAACGGAATATCTAATTAAATTCATAATTAAAATGTATTAAATATCTACTAATTTAACTTATTAGTAGATATTTTTTTTAAAAATAAAATTTACTGTACATTATTTTGTAATAGTTTATAATAATAAGAAAATCATTATAAATGGAGTGTAAAATATGAGACGAAAATTAAATTTATTTTTTACTACCAGCCTTTTATTAAGTTCTAGCATGTCGCTTTTAGCATTCACAATTGATACAAACAATATTAGTATTAATAATTTTGCCAACAACAATGTTGATACTAAAACAGCAACTAAGTATGCTAATGAAACCTCTATTGTTGGTAAATCGTTATTAATTGCTAAAAATAAAGGTTTTAATACTAATAATTTATTAAATGATATGTATAATCAAACCCCTTCTATTCAAATTGATAATCTTACAGGTAAGAATACTGGAAATGATTTTATTAATGATTGAACTAGTAACTTAGATGGTAATAGTATTAATACTATTCAGGGTTTATTTCAACGTAATGGTATTAATCAATCTAAAGTTGATTCTGTCACTAATAATATTAATAGTTATAATAGTTATCGTGACATATTGCCAATGCTTAAAAATTATTTAAATAATTCTATTTTATCTAATGATGATACTGTTAATATGATTGATGGAATGTTAAAAAATATTAAAAATTTAATACCAAATATTAATGATTACTTATCTTATACTAATTATATTCCAATTATAACTAATACTATTGATGAATTATTAGCAGATTGAGATCAAGAAGATAATTTTAGTGGTAATACTACTTTTGAAAAAATGCAAGATTATATGTCAAAGAAAGCGACATTTGCTCAAGCTTGAAATATTCCAAGTCATGAAAAGTGATACTATGTTAAAGATGAAGCAAAAAATTGAAATTGAAATCAATTTTATGAATATATAGCTGGTGTTAATTTTAATTATATGTTTAAGTCAATATCAGGAAAATATATTGGGGAAATGATTAGCGATAATATTAAATATGCTTTATGAGGTGCTGCACCTATCGGTTTTAATTCTGATAATTTTAATGTTACATTTAGTGAAACTCTTAATAAGATTTTAACAAATCCAGTGGCATGACCTTATTTAATAAAAACAATAATACCAATGGTTAAAAGTGAAGTATTAAAATTAACTAATCCAACTCTTGGTATTGATAGTATTACTTGAGATGATAAAACACCACTTAAAAATAATACAGTTCAACTAAAAAAAGTATTAACTATTTTTCAAGAATTAATATCTTCAAAAGATAATATGCTTAAATTAGTTACCAATTTAATGACCGGACCTTTTGGTGAAGATATTATTGCGAAAGCTACCTTTGCATGAACTGATTCATATTGAACATTACCTGAGATTCAAAAGAAATTTTCTTTTATTTCAGCTATTAGTGATATTCCTCAACAAGTTGTTAATAGTTTAGAATCAGCAATTAAAAATGTTCCAATTAATGACACAATTAATAAAATATTTGAGTTTACTAATAAATATTTAACAACAAATCCATTAATTGATTTAAAAGATTGAGTAAAATATTTAGATTTAACTTTCGGTAGTAAAGATTTTATTAATGCTTTAAATAATCTTAAATATATTATTAATCACCCAACAACAGATAATATTAGTAAAACTCAAGAAATATTACAATTATTAGGTGTTCAATTTGGTGATGAAACTAATTTTCAACAAGATAGTGTTCTTGCAAACTTTTCTAATTGATTAAATACTCCTACTAGTAGTTTAAATTCCTTACTAAATATAATAGTTGATAAAACACATCATAATGGTATTCTTGATAATATGTTAAAGGACCAAGAAAATTTATATAAAGATATGTATAGTAAATATTTTGATATTAACAATAATAGTTATTTTACTTTAAGTGATATTGCAATGAATACATTTAAACATGATGATGGTAGTGTTAGTGCAGTTTTAATTTATAAAATTAAAAATAATTTAGATAATAAAAGTTATGATATTACATTTAAAAATGCTAATTTTCTTACAAGTAAAATCTTTAAAATAAAATTATTTCATATTAGTCAATAATTTTTAATAATTTTCTTCAATAATTAGATATTTTAATTTAAAAAGTATATTAATATACAAGTCAGTTATTGCATTTCTCTTTAAACAATTTAAAATATAGATAACTTATAGATTTAAGAAAAAGTTATTGGGGAAAATAAAGGGGACTAATTATGAAATCATTATTAACAACATTAAGTGTTTTAACACTTGCAACAACCACAGGAAATTTAATCAATATTTTAAATACAATTGAAGAAAAAACTAATATTACAACTAATTACATTCAAAATAAAACACCACAAGATACAATTTACAAAAATAAAAATGGAGAAGAAATAAAAACTAATATAGAAGATTTGTCAGAGATAGAAAGTAAAGAGGTTGTTCAAATTGGTTTTTATAAGAATCGACAAGGTGAAATTCAAGTTGCTAGAATGCCAGAAACAATTGAAAAAGTACCTGACAAACTACCATCAGAAATAACATCTTTGAGTTATATGTTTACTCGTGCGAAATCATTTAATCAGGATTTGTCAAAATGAAATGTATCTAATGTAACAGATATGTCTGCTATGTTTGGTAAAAATTGAGAATTTAACGCTAATATTAGTAATTGAAATGTGTCGAAGGTGACAACTATGAATAGTATGTTTAGTGCTGCTGGATCATTTGAAGGTTCATCATCATTTAATCAGGATTTATCAAATTGAGATGTATCTAATGTCACAGATATGAGTGGTATGTTTGCATATGCAACTTCTTTTAATCAAAATTTATCACAATGAAATGTTGAAAAAGTAAAAAACCATGATAATTTTGCTATTGAGTCAGGCATTGCATCAGATCTTAGTAAATGACCAAAATTTAATAAATAAAATAAATGTTTCAAGAAGAAACAATAAAAAATTAAAAAAATGATTTTAAACAAATATTATTTAAAATAATTTTTTTAATTTTTTATTGATAATCTAAGTAAAGATTATTATTTACATTACTTAAGATAATTTTTATTTTCTTTATTTTGAATATTGTTTTTTAAATGTTTTGATTTTATAATGTATATGAACAGACAAGAAATATATGCTTAAATCATTAAGCCTGTTTAGTATTATTACCTAAACAGGTTTTTTTGCTGTTTAATTAGAGAAATTTTAACTTAGAAAGAAGAGTAATTAAATGATAAATAATCAAGAACAATATAAAAAAATTATTACTATTGCTTTAAATGCTATTGGTGCTGGTAGTGCTGGTGCAACTACTAAATTATTACATAATGCTCGTCAAGTTTCACAATGATTAAATTTAGCAAATGCTTTAAATAGGGGTGTTTTTGGGACAGCATTTACATTTTTACCAGAGAGTAAAAAGTAGCAACATTAATAGAAGTTTGAAAAATATTAACAAATACCTCATATATAGTTACAACATTAGATGTTAATTTTATTAAAACAATATTTACTAAAGCAAGTAATTGAGATTTAACAATTCCTAATTTAATACCATTTATTAGTTTTGAAATATCTGCTATTTCTGGTGTTTTGGCTGGAACAACAACACTTACACGTATTTATTTTACTAATAAAGATTCAGCAACTAATAAAATATTAAAGTCAATTGAAGATGGTTTTAATTTATTATGTCCTTTTGCTGCAATTATTGGAGGAGGATCATTATTTTGAACACCTGGTCTTGATTCAAAAATTATTGCTCCAATTTTTGCTACACTTGATGGAGTTTCTGGAACTACTAATTGATTAATAAATAAATTTTGAAATCCTATTGATTTTGAAACTAATAATGAAAATCAGAGCATATTGGATAATGAAGAAAATGGTACTTTATTAATTAATGATGAAGAATTTAAGACAAGATGTAATGAAACAAATATTGATAATGATTCATCTTCATTAAACTCTGTTAATTCAGTTTTTGTTGCTAATTAGTAATAGTTTTTTGTTAAATTTATTTAAATAAATTTTTAAAATTTAATAATAAAAAACACTAACATCTTTATTGTTGCTAGTGTTTTTTATTGTTTGATTTGTTAACGTTATGCTAAAAGTAGTGTTTTGTGGGAGTATAAATATTTGTTATTGCATTATCTTAAAAAGCATTCTAAGATATAAATAACTTATAGATTTAATAAAAAGTTATTGAATAAAATAAAAAGGGAGGTTTTCAATATGAAAACATTGATTACTGCACTAAGTGTTTTAACATTTGGGACATCTATTGGAACTTTAAATACTGGTTTAAATAAAACTTCACAAAAAATTGAACTTTTAGATAATAAAACACAACAAGATACTATTTACATTGATAAAGATGGAAAAGAACAAACAACCAATAAAAGAGATTTATCAAATATAAAAACTACCAAAATTACTCAAATTGGTTTTTATAAAAACAAACAAGGTGAAATTCAAGTTGTTAGAATGCCAAAAACAATTAAAGAAGTACCTGATAAATTACCATCAGAAGTAACATCTTTAAATTTTATGTTTTTGGGTGCTTCACAATTTAATCAAGATTTATCAACTTGAGATGTATCTAGAGTAACAAGTATGTTGAGTGTATTTGCTGGTGCTACTTCATTTAATGGTAATATTTCAAATTGAGATGTATATAATGTAACAGATATGCTTTCTATGTTTAATGGTAGTTTAAAATTTGATCAAGATCTTTCAAAGTGAAATGTATCTAATGTAAGAAGTATGAGTGGTATGTTTACTGGTTGTTTTTTATTTAATCGAGATTTATCAAATTGAAATGTATCTAGTGTAGAAGATATGGTTGGTACATTTGCCAATACTTTAGCATTTAATCAAGATTTATCAACTTGAGATGTATCTAATGTAAGAATTATGACTGGTATGTTTGCTGGCTCAGTATTATTTGATCAAGATCTTTCAAAGTGAGATGTATCCAATGTACTAGATAACACTCATTTTGCTGTTGGTTCAGCAATTTCTAATTCTAATAAATTACCTAAATTTAAAAACTTTTTTATTAATAACACTATTTAATTTGATCAAAAGTATTTAATTTCTAAGTAATTAACTATAATAAAACTTAGAATAGTATAATAAAATATTATATTTGTTTTTTATAAAAGCATATAATATTGACAAACGGTAAGTTTAAAAAGTTTTAACTCATTTCTTTATTTTTTTAAAGTAAATGAGTTTTTATTTTTATTATTGTATGCTCTTTTATTTTACTGACTAGTCATACATTTAAAGTAATCAATTGCAATTATATGCCAAAGGTTATATAATATGGGTAATAGTGGGAAAGTGTGGGTGATATTATGCTACTAGGACAATCATTGTCAACATTAGATGAAAAGAAACGAATGATAATTCCTTCTAAGTTTAGAAGTTATTTTCATAACAATGAGATTGTTATTGTTTCTAAAGGTTTTGAAGGCTGTTTAGTTATTCGTAACGAAATTGAATTTATTAAATGACAAGATAAAATCTTATCACAATCCGAAGGTCAGAAAGAAGCTAGAATTTTAGCAAGACAAGTATTTGCTAATTCAGAAGAATTAACTATTGATAGTAAAGGTCGCATTAATATTCCACATTCATTATTGACACTAGCTGATATTAAACAAAAAGTAATTATGATTGGACTATCCAATAAAATTGAGATTTGATCAGAAACTAATTGAAATAGTTTTAATCAAGATACCAAGGATAAATTTGAGTCAGCGGCAGCAGCTCTAGATGAGATATAAAAATTATGAATAATATCAATGCAAGACACATTTCTGTAATGTTAACAGAAGCAATTGATTTCTTAAATGTTAAACCTGATGGTATTTATGTCGATTGTACATTAGGACGAGCAGGTCATAGTAAAGTTATACTATCAAAACTTACCTCTGGCAAACTATATGCTTTTGATCAAGATCAAATGGCCATTGATAATAGTAAAATTATTTTAAAAGATTTTAAAGATAAATATGAAATAATTAAAAGTAATTTTGCAAATATTCAATCTGAGCTTTTAAAAAGAAATATTACTAAAGTTGATGGTATATTATATGATTTAGGTATATCATCACCACAAGTTGATGAAGATATTAGAGGATTTAGTTATATGAAAGATGCTAAGTTAGATATGCGTATGGATCAAAGTCAAAAATTAAATGCGTGAGATATTGTTAATAATTATAATTATGAGCAATTAAAAACAATTATTAAAAATTATGGTGAAGAAGTATTTGCTAGTAGTATTGCTAAAAATATTATTAAAACAAGAACTTTTCAACCAATTGATACCACTTTACAATTGGTTAGGATTATTAAAAAATCATTACCAGTAAGAGTATTAAATAAGCATCATCATCCTGCCAAAAAGACTTTTCAAGCATTAAGAATTGCTGTTAACAATGAGTTAGAAACATTAAAATCTTCTTTAAAACAATCTTTAAAATTATTAAAATCTAATGGTAGAATTGTTGTTATTAGTTTTCATTCTTTAGAAGATCGTATTGTTAAACAAACTTTTAATGAAGTTTTAATTGATCCACAAGCACAATTATATGCTAAATTACCAGTTCATAATAATTGAAAAACAAAATATCAGTTAATAATTAAAAAACCAATTACACCAAAGCCTGATGAAATAAATAAAAATCCAAGAGCACGAAGTGCAAAACTAAGAGTTATTACTTATATTGATTCATAAAAATGTTTGGAGGTGAGCAATATGAATTTTCAAGAACTATATGTTGTATGTCAAATTGAAGATTTTAGTTTAAAAGTTATGGTTAATAATTATGTTAATAATCAAATTCAGGTTTTATATAAAGAAACTGTCGATACTGAACAGTTTTCTGAAAATGGTGTAATTATTAATTCAATTGCTACAGGTAAGTTATTAAGGCAAATTATTAATAAAATTAATAATACTTTAAATATAAAAGTACAACGTATTGCCTTAACTTTACCTTCAAATAATTTAAAAATTTATCAATCACAAGCATCACTTGATTTTAAAGATGCTAATCACATTATCACTGATGAAGATTGTAGTAAAGTGATTGAAATGGCTAAAAACATTACTATTGATAATAGTGAAATTATTTGTTTAACTAAACCATACAATTTTAAAGTTGATCATGCAATTGGTAATGAACAATTACCAATTGCTAAAAAAGGACAAGTTATGCATGTTGATGCTTTAGTTTATTCATTACCTAAAAGTTTATATAATTCTCACCTCGAAGTATTAACTAATGCCGAAACAGAATTGTTAACTGTTACTTTAGATCAATTTGCATTAGTATGTAATATTAAAAATACTGATTTTAATCGTAATACAGTTTTAGTTGATTGAAATATTAATAGTACTAAGATTAGTGTTTTTAGTAATTCAGTATTATTTGCAACAACTAATATTAAAATTGGTTGAAATCAAATAATTCAATCATTAATGAAGCAAATGCATTGTGGTTATGATAAAGCTGAAAGATATTTACAAAAAATTATTAATATAAGTAGTAATTATTTATGCGATGTTGTTGTTGATAAGTATGTTGATGATCAAACAAAATCTATTGTTCGTTTAACAAAAACTGATTTACAAGCAACAGTTAAAAAAAAAATTAATGAAATTATTTCTTGTATTGAATATTTTCTTGATGAAGTTAGTGATAATAATAGTTCAGATATGGAAATTATTTTTACGGGAATTACTATTGGTTTATGTGGTTTTGCCAACTATTTTAAAAATAATAGCAAACTAAAAGAAGTAAAATATATGCTCAGCCAAACTCCTGGTGCATATAGTTATCAGTGAACTACTTTAATCGGTAATACTCACTACCAACATTTAGTAAATGTTTTTAGTAATAATTATATTTCATCAATACATAAACCAGAAATTGTATCAAAATTAAATCATTATACGCATTCTAATAATCATGATAATAAGCATTATAATTCCCCCTTTCAACCAAATTATCAGTATAATGATGGTAGTAAATAGAAGAAGACAATTTGATTACTCAGGAGGAAAATAAAATGGAACATAATAATTCACAATTTAAACCAATAGCATCAATTCGGGTAATTGGTATTGGTGGTGCTGGTAATAATGCTGTTAATAGAATGATTGAAGCAGAGGTACAAGGTGTTGATTTTTATGTTGCTAATACTGATGCACAAGTAGTTAATGCATCACCAGCTGAAAATAAAATTATTTTGGGCAAAGAATTATCAAAGGGACTTGGAGCAGGAGCTAATCCCGAAATTGGTAAACAAGCCGCAATTGAAAGTGAAGCAGAGATTAAACGCGCTTTAGATGGTGCAGATATGGTTTTTATTGCTGCTGGTATGGGTGGTGGTACTGGTACTGGTGCTGCATCAATTGTTGCAAGAATTGCTAAAGAATGTGGTGCTTTAACAATTGCTATTGTTACTAAACCATTTAAATTTGAAGGACGTAATCGTAATGCTCATGCTATAGTTGGAATTGAAAATTTAAAGAAACAAGTTGATGCTATTATTATTATTTCTAATGATAAATTATTACAAGTAATTGGTAATATCCCTCTTAAAGATTCGTTTAAAGAAGCAGATAATATTTTACGTCAAGGTGTACAGACTATTACTGACTTAATTGCTGTTCCTGCTTTAATAAATTTAGATTTTGCTGATGTTCGTACTATTATTGAAAATAAAGGTAATGCTTTATTTGGTATTGGAATGTCAAAGGGTGAACATAAAGCTAAACAAGCCGCAACAAAAGCTATTTCTTCTCCTTTACTTGATGATGTGACAATTAAGGGTGCTAAAAATGCTATTGTTAATGTTACTGGTGGAACAACAATGACATTAACTGATGCTAATATTGCTGTTGATTTAGTTCGTGATGCTGCGGGTAATGATGTTAATATCATTTTTGGTGTTGCTGTTAATGAAAATTTAAATGATGAAATGATTGTAACAGTTATTGCCACTGGTTTTGATGAAGAAGGTGCTAATGCTAATAATTTTGTTTATAGTTCAAAAGTTGATAATCATGAATTTATTACCAATAAGACTCAATATTTAAGTGAAGAAATTAAAGAACAAACAAAGAAAAAAGAAGAAGAACAACAAAATTTAGTCCAAGAAGCAGCAATGGAAGCAGATGATGATTTACCATCATTTTTACGAAGACGAAAGGGAGTTTAATTAATTATGGGATGAAGAAGTAAAAAATATAAAGACAATGATGAAAATAGTAATTATAAAACCAGTTTTCAAGAACAAATACAAGAATTTGCTCCTAAAAATTATCAAGAAATTGAATCAGTTGCTAATGCTATGATTTTACAAAAACCAATTAAAGTTAATTTAACAACAACTGTTGAAAATGATCGCAGAAGAATTATTGATTTTCTTTGTGGTATTTCGTATGTTATTGGTTTTGTTGTTGATAAAACTGATATTCATATTTATGAATTTAAAAATGAATTAAGTTAATCTTGAACAAATAGGTTTTTTATTTCTTTCTAATAATAAAGAAATAAAATTATTTATTTTTTAAATTGTTCTTACATTAATTTTAGAATATAAATCCCTTCTAATTTAGAAGGGATTTATTGTTTTAATTTGCTTATCTTGTTGTGTTATACAGTGAATATTGCCACCACCTAATAGTACTTCACGTGTATAAAATGAATTAATTTTATGATTAGGAAAACAATTTTGCAAAACATTAATTGCGTTTTTATCCCATATTGGGTCATTAAAACGGGAATAATGATTGTTTTATTTGTAATATAGAAATTAACATAACTAGCTGGCATACGAAATCCTTCGGTACGATTAGCAAAACGAGGACTTTTTTCATGATTTTCTGCCTCTGACTTAGTTATAAATAATGGTGCTGGTTGATGTAATTTAGTTACTTTTATTTTTCGTCCTTTAGCATCTGTGCTATTTTTAAGAAACATTAAAGCTTCTAAACTACGTTCATATTGAGGATCATTTTTATCATCAGTTCATGTTAAAACAACATGACCAGGTGTAATGATATGTAGTAGATTATCAACATGACCACTTGTTTCATCATTATAAACACCACGAGGAATTCATATTATTTTTTGTGCATTTAAATATTGTTTGAAATGTTCTTCAATCTCTTCTTTTGTTAAATCAGGATTTCGATTAGGGTTTAATAAACATTCTTCTGTAGTATAAATTGTTCCTTCACCATCTTGATGAATGCTTCCGCCTTCTAATACAATTGGTGCTTGATAATAATCAATGTTACTATTTTTAGTCATTTCAATTCCAACTTTATTATCAATTTCATAATTTCAATTTCAACTGGGTGGATTAATATTTGGTTCATTTTTCATGCCTCATGCAGTGAAGTGAAAATGAACAGCTCTTCGTTGTCCTTTTTTATTTATTAAATAAATTGGTCCCATATCACGCGCTCAACTATCTTGATATTTAATATCGATTAATTTGATAGTTGGATCTAATAGTTTGCGAGCTTCATTTCAATTACTTTTATCAATAAAAATTTTTACTGGTTCATGTTTATTGATTGAGTTGGCTATTTTTGCAAAAACAGTTCGTGCTGGTTGACATTCTTTTTGTCAATTATCTTTCATAAGCGGTCAAATCATTCATGTGCCTTTATGTTCTATTGATTCAATTGGGGCAAAAAAACCATCTTTTTTTGGTGTTGATGTTAATAATTTGCTCATAATTTCCTCCCCCTTTAAGTAGTACTATTTATAATAGTGGATTTATGTAACCCCTATTCTATATATAAATAGTATTTTTATTATAAAATATTTTATTTACAAAATAAAATTTATTTCATAATAAAAGTGTTAAAGTTAATTGAATCTGATTTTATTTATCATTTTAATTAGTAAAATGAATGTAATATAAAGTATGATTTTTGTATATTATTTGCAATACATTTTATACATGCTATTATTTAGCAATAGTTATCTCTAATATTTGAGATAAACTATATGCATTATTATAGGTAATTAACAAGAGATTTTAGAAATTGTTAATTAACTTTTTCGAATAAATTATAATTAATTTATTTTAGAATTGTTCCTTTGCTTATTTTAATGAAAATTTAAAATAAAAAATTTAAAAAAATATGTTTTTCAAGCCCATTGTTTTATTTTTAATAAAATAAATGGGTTTTTTATTTGAAAGGATGTAAAAAAGTGCCTACAGAAAGTCAAGAAATAGGTTCTGATAATAAAAAGCAAAAAAATATTAAGGATTTTAGAAAAGAAATAACTTCTAAGATTACAAGTGCAAAAATAGAAAAAAAATATTGCAAACAATTAATAAAAACAATTAATAGTGATGACCTTACTATATTTTTTAATAGTTTAATTAAAGCAGATTCATTATTTTGCTTTTTAAATATTGTTCATCATCTTTATCAAGAGTTAGTTTTTCTTTATAATAATAAAAAGTTTTTAGTATTTGATGAATTTTTATTAGAAAGTTTAAAAAATTCATGACAATTAATTGAAAAAGAAAAGCAAATTTTTAATGAAGAACATAACTTAATTATTGAATGCTAAATTGTAAAGGTAAGTGCAACTAAATTATTTTTCTATCCAAATATTCGATTGGTGAAAGATAATTTAGTATTTTTCTCGGTCTTTGATTTAAAGACAATATAAATTTATGAACTTCATTTTTATTAGTTTTTGAAAAAATAAATTTTTTAGGAAATTTTTCTCTAATTAAACCATTAGTATTTTCATTAGTACCTCTTTGTCAAGGTGAATATGGATTGGCAAAATAAATTTTTACATCTAAATTTTTTTCAAGTTGTTGTCAATTTGAAAATTCTTTGCCACGATCAAAAGTAATAGTTTTAACAATGTTTTTAGGAAGAATTGATAAATAATAACTGACATTTTTATTAATAACTTTAGTAGTTCTGTTTTTAACTAATATTGCTAAAGTAAATCGTGATACTCTTTCAACTAAAGTTATTAAACATGATTTGCTTTTAACTCGTGATGATACTATAGTATCTCCTTCCCAATGACCAAGTGTTATACGATCATTAACATTTATATCTCATTCTTTAATTGATTTACCATTAAACTTGCCACGATTTTCTTTAGATTTTCGTTTTTTACCTTTTCTTCTTAAATTTTTACTAGTAACTTTATCAAGCATTCCAAAATAAATTCAAGTATAAATTGTTTTAAAACTAATAACTCACTCTTTATGAAAATTTTTAATTCTGCCATAAATTTGTTCAGGTGATCAACCTAATAGTAATTTTTGTTGTACATATTTTACTAAATTCTTATTTTTAAACTTATGAAAACTAATATGTGATTGTTTTCGATTTTCAGCTTTATTTTGTGCAATTAATGAAAAATAATGATTATTATCTTTATTTCTATTAATTTCTCGAATAATAGTACTAATACTTCGATTAAGATTTTTAGCTATTTCACTAATTTTAAATTTAAATTTCAATTGATTCTCAATATAAATCCTTTCATCTATGCCAAGATGTTTATAACTCATATAAACACTCCTTACTTTTTTCTAAACTAAATTTAGCATTATGAAATTTTTATATGAGAATTTTTTGCAATTTTATTTACTTGCACTTACAAGTATAATTCAGCGTTAATTATTAGTACTATTATTAGTACTACATTATTTTATTTGTGAATTAATAAATTTTATTATAAAACAATTAAAGAACAAATAATAATGCAAATAAAGTAATATTTCTGCTAAATATTAACAATAAATATTAAGCTGATTCATGGTAAAATATAAATATATATTTTAAAATAGGTGAGGTAAGATGGCATTCTTAAAAAGAATCGAAGCATATGGTTTTAAGTCATTTGCAGAACCTTTAACAATAGAATTTGATACTAATATTGTAGGTATTGTTGGCCCTAATGGTTCTGGGAAGTCTAATATTAATGATGCTATTCGTTGAGTTTTAGGTGAACAATCAGTTAAATCATTACGTGGTGAAAATAGTGAAGATATAATTTTTAATGGTGCTAAAGGAAAACAGCCATTAAATAGTGCTCAAGTTACTTTAGTTTTTGATAATACTAATAAAATATTTAAAGTTGATTTTAATGAAGTACAAATTACTAGAAAAACTTTTCGTAATAGTTCAGAAAATGAATATTACATTAATAAAGCTCGTGTTCGTTTAAAAGATGTACAAGAAATTATTATGGGTACAGGTTTAGCTAAAGGTTCACTTGCAATTATTAGTCAAGGTAATGTTTCACGATTTGCTGATTCTAAGCCAGAAGAAAGAAGAACTTTATTTGAAGAGGCTGCGGGTGTTTCAAAATACAAAAAGAGGAAAGAAGAGTCATTACGTAAATTAGAGCGTACTAATGAAAATTTAGTTCGAGTTAATGATATTATTAGTGAAATAAGTAGAAAAATTGAACCATTAGCAAAACAAGCACAGAAAGCTAAAACTTATGTTGAATTACGTGATAATTTAAAAAAATATGAAATTACTATTATTGTTAAAGATTTGGAGACATATCATAATCAATTAAAACTTACAACATTCAGTATAAATGATAATGAAATTTTACAACAACAACTTAATTTAAATATTAGTAAGAATGAACAACAATTAAAATTTTTAAAAAATAAAAGTTATGATTTAGATAAAAACATTAATAGTTTAGAAATGAATTTATCTAATGTTAATAGTTTATTGCAAGTTTTAGAACAACAAAAATCGTTAATGAAAACAAAACAAAGTGAAATAAAAGATCAAACAGAAGTTGAAAAATTAAAAAATGAAATTGAAACTTTGCTTACTATTATTGAACAAAAAACTTTTTTACAAAAAAAAGAACAAGAAAATTTTGATAAAATTAATAATTTATTTGAAGAACTAAATGTTCAACATCAAGATTTAATTTTAGGACAAAATAATATTCATCGTGGTTTAGGTGAAAAAAAAGCAAAATTAGAATCGGTAATTAATTATCAACAACGACAAAATCAAAAATATTTGGGTGTTCAAACAATTTTAAATAATAAAGATAAACTATATGGCATCATTGGAGTAGTGAGTGATTTAATTTCGGTGCCCGATCTTTATAGTGAAGCGATTGTTAAAGTATTGGGCAATACTTTAAAAAACATTGTTACGGCGACTAACAAAGATGCAACCAAGGCTGTTGAATTTTTAAAACAAAATAAAGCGGGAATTGCCACTTTTTTACCTTTAAATTCAATTCAAGTTCGAACAGCGACTAAAGAAGATGAAATTATTGTTAATAGTAAATCCGGTTATTTAAGTTTTGCTCATCATTTAGTTACAGCAGTTGATAATAGAATTCAGCCGATTATTAATTTTCTTTTAGGTCGTACTATTATTTGTGAAGACTTAGAAAGCGCAAGAGTTATTTCACAATTAATTGCTGCTAAATACCAATGTGTAACTTTAGATGGTCAATTAATTAAAGCTGGTGGTGCTATTGTTGGAGGTTATCAACATCAAAATAGTATTAATGTTTTTAAAGAAAAGTTAATAGTTTCTGAATTAAAAGAAGAAATTAAATCATTAGAACAACAATTAGTTAATAAAAATGTCCAAAGAACAAGTATTGAAAGCGAATTAAATAATTATCAAGGTCAAAAGTTGACAATTACTTTAACAATAAATAAACTGATTAGTGAAATTAGTGAAATCACTAATCAATCACAATTATTAACTACTCAATATCAAACATTAACTGGTAAAAAATTAGATATTGATACTACAAACCAATTAAATGATATTTTTATTCAATATGAAAATTCTAAATATGATCAAGCAACAATAAAAAGTCAACTACAATTAATTCGTAAACAGAAACATCAATTATTAGAACAAATGCAAAATTTAGAAAATGAATTATATAGTTTAAATCAAGAACATTTTATGACTAGTGATAAATTAAATAATCAAAAGCTTGAACAAGTAAAAATGGAGTCAAAAGTAGAACAACATTTAAGACGTTTAGTTGAAACTTATAATTTAACTTATGAATATGCTAGAGAACATTATAGTGAACCATTAGCAGATGAACAACAAGCACGTAATTTGGTACAACAATTACGTAGTGAAATTGAAGATTTAGGATTTGTAAATATTAATGCTATTGAAGAATTTGAAAATGAAAATGAACGTTATTTACGTTTAAAAACTAAACATGATGAATTACAATTAGCATCACAATCGTTGTTAACAGCCATTGATGAAATGGATAATGTTATGGTAACGCAATTTGATGAAACAATCAAAGCTATTAATATGGTATTGCCCGAAACATTTCAAACTTTATTTGGTGGAGGAACTTGTAGTTTACGATATACATCACCTGATGATATTTTAAATACAGGTGTGGAAGTGCTTGCTAATCCTCCTGGTAAAAGAATTAGTAATTTAAACTTATTATCAGGTGGTGAAAAATCATTAGTTGCATTAGCAGTATTATTTGCTATTTTAAAAGTCAAGCCGTTGCCATTGACAATATTAGATGAGGTTGAAGCACCATTGGATCCAGCAAATTTAGAGCGTTTTGCTAGATATGTTCGTAGTTTTTCACAATATACACAATTTATTATTGTTACTCATCGTCCAGGCACAATGGAAAATTGTGATGTATTATATGGGACAACTATGCAAAATCAAGGAATTACGAAAATGGTAGCCATTAAATTAGCAGATGCTAAAAAAATTATTGAAAGCGATAAATCAGTGAAAAATGTTAATTATGTCGTTTAAACTTTATGTTATATTAAAAATAAATTTATTAAAAACAGACCTATGAAATAGGTCTGTTTTTAATAAATTTAAGTATTATTATTTTTTTATTGTGATGAAACATTAACGATTCATGTTGGTGTTAAACCAACCATATCAATAACAACTCCATTACCATAGTCAGAAATTTGTCATATGTATCATTGTGCAATTAATATGCTGCAACTGCACCAATTATTGGAGCTAATGCTGGTAAGGCAACACCTAGGACAGCAGAGAATGCTCCTATTCCCGAACCAATCGCATTATTTAATTTTTATGTAATGTATCATGATTTAATCCAATAACATGGTAAGCAAAATAATATTGATAATAGTTTTCGCCGCCTGCATATGTTGCTACGTTATTTTTTGTTAAATATTTTCAAACGTTATTTTCAGCAGTAATATTAGATAAATCAACATTACTTACTTTTTTTATATCTTGGTTTAAAATAGTATTAACAGCTTCTGTTTTTTGATTAGTCTTAAGTTACTACTTAAATTTCCTACAGTTGTACCAAGTGTTAAAACACTTAGGGCAGTAATTAAATTTTTCATTTTAAACACCTTCTTTATATATACGTGATAAATTAAAAGGATATTTTGGATTAATAATAGTTTCTATAAATTTTAGGAATGATAATATTAATCCAAAACTTGGAAATATTTTCTATCCATCTTCATTTTAACACTTTAAGTATTAATATACAAGGCAAGAAAAATTAGTAATATATTAATTAATATATTGTTATAATATTATTTTTAAATTTTGGTAATTTATTAGGATTAGTAATTCCTGAATAATTTGCAAAGTTACTATGTTCTCTTACTTTATTTACATTTCATTTTGAAAGGTCTTGGTTAAATTTTTTAGCACCATAAAACATAAAATTCATATATACTGCATTAGAAGTAATTCAATTTGAAATGTTTTGATTGAATGAGGTTGCACCATAAAACATAAGACTAAAACGGTTTATATTAGATACATTTCATGTTGAAAGGTCTTGATTGAATGAAGTTGCATTTGCAAACATAACAAAAGTACTTTTTACATTAGAAACATTTCAATTAGTAATATTACTATTAAATGAAGTGGCTCCATTAAATGTAAAATTCATATTTGTTATATTGGAAGTATCTCATGTTGAAAGGTCTTGATTGAATGAGGTTGCACCTGTAAACATATTTTTTAAAGATGTGATTTCTGGTGGTAATTTGTCAGGTACTTTTTCAATTGTTCTTGGCATTCTAACAACTTGAATTTCTCCTAATATATTTTTATAAAATCCAATTTGAATAATTTCTTTACTATTTATCTTTGATAAGTCTTTTTCACTAGTTGTTATTTGTTTGCCATCTTTGTCAATATAAATTGTGTCTTGTTGAGTTTTATTTTGAATATAGTTAGTTGTAATATTATTTTTTTGTATAGTTGAGTTTAAGAAACTTGCTAAATTTCCTGTGGTTGTTGCAAATGTTAAAAGACTTACTGCTGTTAATAATGTTTTCATTATGAAAACCCCCTTTTTATTTTTTCCAATAACTTCTTAAATTTAAGAAGTTAACTACATTTTAGTGTTTTTAAAAATAAATGCAATTAACTATTTTATTAATGTCATTATTTAGTGATAATTTCCTATTAGTTATCGAGCAAAAATTTGCTGAATTATACTTGTAAGTGCAAGTATAATTCAGCATATAAAAAATAAGAACATATGTTCTTATTTTTTATATATTAATTTATTAAATTCTTTTTATTGCACTATTAACAAAATCTTCATTTGGATCAAATTTAGTTTCGTTATTAATATTTCATAATTTTTCTTGCTCTGTTTTAGTAACTTTATTAGGCATTTGTATATCAAGAATAACATGTAAGTCACCACGTTTACTACTATTAGGGTAATAGAATCCCTGATTTTTTAAAGTAATTTTGTCACCGTATTGTAGTCCTAATGGTAATTTATGTTTAATTATTACTTCAAAGGTAGGAATCATAATAATATTTCCCAAAATAATATCTAAGTAAGATACTGGTAATTTAATATACATATCACTACCTTGACGATCTAAGAAAGCGTGTCGCTTAATATTAATACCAACAAATAAATCGCCTTGAGTACCACCATTATGACCAATTTTACCTTTACCTTTAATTCTAATTTGTTGACCATCAAAAATACTGCGAGGAATATCAAATTCTAATTTTTGATTTTCAATATAATAGCGATGTCCTTTGCATTTTAAACATTTTTGACGAATAATTTTACCAAGTCCTTGACATTGGTTGCAAACACCTTGATGTCTAAACATACCTAATGGTGATTGTTGAACATATTCAAGAACTCCTTTACCTTTACATTTATCACATGTACTAATATCATTAGGAGTTCTAGCACCAGTTGCTTTACAATCCTTACAAGCAACATCAATGTTAATACTAATGGTCATTTTTTTGCCAAAGAATACATCACGATAACTAATTTCAACTTTTGTTAGGATATTATCACCCGGTGTTTTACCATTATAGCGTTGTTGTTGTCTTCTATTACCACCAAATAAGTCACCAAATGCCGAACTAAAGTCACCGAAACCACCAAAGCCACCGAAACCAGAAGAACTATCAACTCCGGGCATATCATGACCAAATTGATCATATTTTGCTCTTTCATTAGTATCAGATAAAACTTGATAAGCTTCACTTATTTCTTTAAATCGAGCTTCATCACCACCACTTGGTGAATCGGGATGATATTTTTTTGCAAGCGTACGAAACGCTTTCTTAATTTCATCTGGAGTAGCATTACGTGAAACTCCTAGAATTTCATAATAATCACGTTTTTTACTTGCCATTTTGTCCACCTCTAATTATTTTATTTAGTTGTTGCGTCAACATCAATAACATCATCACTTTTATTATCATCTTTTTTAATATGATCTGTTGGTTCTTGTTTTTGTTGGTTCATAAATTGTTGTGCAGCAGCAAATGCTTGTTTTAATTGTTCTAGTTTTTCTTTTAAATCATCATATTTTTTTTCATCTAGTGATTTTTGTAAGTCATCACGTAGTTTTTTCATTTCAGCAATTTGTGGATTTTCTGCTTCGCCTTCTTTTGCTGATTTAGTAACTTCAGCAGTCATTTTATCAATATCATAAATATAGGCTTGTGCTTGATTAGATAATTCAATTTCTTCTTTATGTTTTTCATCGTTTTCACGATTCTTTTCAGCATCTTGTACCATTTTTTCAATTTCGTCTTTACTTAAAGTACCACTATTGCTAATAGTAATTTTTTGTTCTTTATTAGTTTTTAGATCTTTAGCACTAACAGATACAATACCATTAACATCGATATCAAAAGTAACTTCAATTTGTGGAACACCTCTTGGTGCTGGTTCGATACCACTTAATTGGAAACGACCCAGTGAATGATTATCTTTGGCTAGTGGACGTTCTCCTTGTAAAACACTAATATCAACAGCGGGTTGATTATCTTCAGCAGTTGAAAAAACTTGTGACTTTTTAGTAGGAACAGTAGTATTACGAGAGATTAATGGCGTCATTACTCCTCCTAAAGTTTCAATACCTAATGATAAAGGAGTTACATCTAATAGTAAAACGTCAGTAACATCACCCGATAATACTCCTCCTTGAATAGCAGCACCTAAAGCTACTACTTCATCAGGGTTAACACCACGATGTGGTTCTTTACCAATTTCGTTTTTAATAACTTCTTGCACAGCTGGGATTCTTGTTGAACCACCAACTAAAATAACTTCATCAATTTCATTTTTGCTTAATTTAGCTTCTTTTAAGGCATCACGAACAGGAGCAATAGTTCTTTCAACTAGTGATTTTGTTAGTTCATTAAATTTGGCACGTGTTAATTTTTCATTTAAATGTAATGGACCTGAGGCATTCATTGAAATAAATGGTAATGAAATATCAGCTTGTACTACTCCTGATAAGTCTTTTTTTGCTTTTTCAGCAGCATCTTTTAAACGTTGCATTGCCATTTTATCTTTTGATAAGTCAACACCATTACTTTTTTTGAATTCACTAACTAAATTTTGAACAATTAAGGCATCAAAGTCGTCACCACCAAGTTTGTTATCACCACTAGTTGATAATACTTCAAATGTTCCACCTGCTAATTCTAGAACTGAAACGTCAAATGTTCCACCACCTAAGTCAAATACTAAAATTTTGTGATCTTTATCTTGTTTGTCTAAACCATAAGCGATGGCAGCAGCAGTTGGTTCGTTAATAATTCTTTCTACTTTTAATCCTGCAATAATTCCTGCATTTTTAGTAGCTTCACGTTGTTCATTGTTAAAGTAAGCAGGAACAGTAATAACTGCTTTTGATATTTTTTTACCTAATTTTGATTCAGCAAAAGTTTTAATAGTGCGTAAAATTTCTGCAGATACTTCTTCTGGTTTACGTGTTTTAGTAGCGGCTTTAACTGTTTCTTTAGTTCCCATAATTCTTTTAATTGAACTAACAGTATTATCTGGATCAGTAATAGCTTGACGTTTAGCAACTTCACCAACCATAATTTGACCATCTTTGTAAGCAACAACTGATGGTGTTGTTCTTCCACCTTCGGCATTTTCAATAACTTTTGGCTTATCACCTTCCATTACGGCAACACATGAATTAGTTGTTCCTAGATCGATTCCTAAAATGATTTCTTTATTTGTTGTTTTATTTGTAGACATAATATTTTCACTCCTTAATTTTTCTTTGTTTCTGTTTTTTCTTCTTTAGTTTGAAAAACTTTAACTTTAGTAGTGCTAATGACACGATTATGCAATTCATAACCATTAGCTATAACTTCAACAATAGTATTATTTTTTACATTTTGATAAGCATTGTTTGTATTATCATTAATAATTTCTACTGCCTCATGTTGGTGAGAATTAAATTGATCTCCAACTTTAGCAGTAATTTCTTTTAAACCTTCTTTACCAAGTGCTTTAATTAATTCTTCATAGATAAATTTAAAACCAACTAGGAAATTTTGAACAGCTGCATTATCAGTTTTAAAGTTTAGTGCTCGTTGGAAATTTAATAAAGTATGAACTAAATCTTTAATAATTTTTTGGTTAGCATATTTAATGTGTTCTTTATTTTGAATTTCTAATTCTTTAATGGTATTTAATCTAGTAGCTAGCATTAATTGCTTTTGTTGTGAATTAATTTTATTAAGTTCTGTTGTTAATTCTTTAATTTTTGTTTCTAATTCGATTTCTTTATTTAATGATATTTTTTCTTCTTCGACACTTACTGGTGTTTCAGTAACAGGAGTTGAAATAGTTGTATCTTTAGTTTCTGTTGCTGATACTTTATCAATGTTATCTTTTTTAGCTTTTGTCATTTTATCATCTCATTTCTATTTAAAGTTTTTAATCAATGTTTGATTAATCCAATTTAGAATTTCAGTTAGTTTTTCATATTCTAAACGTTTAGGTCCAACAATTGCAATTTGTCCTTGTTCACCATCATGAACTTTAAAAGTAGTAGTAATCATTGCCATATCGTTATTTTCATTACCCAGTTCTTCACCAATTTTAATTTGTAGTTGATTATTATTTAATTCATCAAAATACATTCATGGTGATTGTGATTCAATGAATTTAATAATTGTTTTAACCTTATTAATATCATTAAATTCAGGATTTTCTAACATATATTGAACACCGTGTGTTGTTGATAGTGGTCGTGAGAAATTAATTAAAGTGTTAACAAATCCTTGAATAATATATTCTGATTTTTGTACTTGTTGTTCAAGGATTGGTTTTAATAAATTTACTTTCTCACTAATTTCACTAATTTTAGTGCCAATTAATCTGGTGTTAAAAATATCAATGGCAATTGATAAATCGGTTAATGATGTTTCTTGAATATTAAACATTTTGTTTTGAACATGACCATTACTAGTAATACAAATTGTTAAAGCATTATCATTACTAATCGGTATTAATTCAATTTTTTTTAAAGTATCTTCATTAATATTAGGACCAGTAACAATACTAATCAAATTAGTCATTTCACTTAAAATACTACTAGTTTTATTTAATACTTCGGTAATTACTAAGTTACGGTTATTAAATACTTCTGCTATTTTTGTCTTCAAGATTTCTAGTTCTTGATGTTCACCCATATTCATTAAATTATCAACATAATAGCGATAACCTTTTGTTGAAGGAATACGACCACTAGAGCTATGTGCTTTTTCTAATAATCCTAATGTTTCTAATTCAACACATTCATTACGAATAGTAGCACTAGAAAAATTAATATTGTTATTATTTTCTAAAATAGTTTTGCTACCAATTGGTAATCCTGTTTTAATATATTTTTCAACAATGATTTTTAAAATTTGTGATTGTCTGTTACTTAACATTGTTCACCACCTTTTTTAGCATTCATTAACATTGAATGCCAATACTTATATAATTATAACTGAGAGTGTAATAATATCAAGACTTAATTGAATTTTATTTTTTTACTGAGAATAAACATATTGTCTTTATTGATAGTAATTACCATTCGTTTGTGGGGTATTAGTTCTTCTTTAATAATAGCTTGTGCGATAATAGTTTCAATATAGTGTTGAATATAGCGTTTAATCGGTCGTGCGCCATATTCTTCATCATAAGCATCTTTTAGTATTTTATTAACTACTTCTGATTCATAAGATAATTGTAAATTTTTTTCTTGTCTTAATCGCAATAATAAAGTATCTAATTCTTTAATAATAATTTCTGTTATTACTTTTTTACTTAATGGATTGAAGATAACAATTTCATCAATTCGATTAATAAATTCTGGTCGAAATGATTTTTTTAAGATATTTAATGCTTGCTCTTTGCTGTTATCTTTACCACTTAATAGTTCTTGTGAACCAAGATTTGAAGTCATAATAATTATTGTGTTTTTAAAGTCAATTAAGAGACCATGACTGTCTGTAATTCTACCTTCATCAAGAATTTGTAATAAAATATTTAATACTTCAGGATGGGCTTTTTCGATTTCATCAAAAAGAATGATACTATAAGGATTTCTTCTTACTTTTTCGGTTAATTGTCCACCGTTTTCATAACCAACATAGCCAGGAGGTGAACCTAGTAATTTGCTAACTGCGTGTTTTTCCATAAATTCTGACATATCAATACGAACCATATTTTTTTCGCTATCAAATAAAATATCAGCCAAGGTTCTAGCAACTTCAGTTTTTCCAACACCGGTTGGACCCAAGAAAATAAATGAACCAATTGGGCGATTGGGATCTTTAATGCCAGCACGAGCTCTAATTAAAGCATCGCTTACCAACTGTAGGGCATTACTTTGACCTTTAATTCTCGTATTTAAAGTTAAGGGTAATTTTAATAATTTTTCTTTTTCAGTTGCTAATAAACGAGTAACAGGAATGCCAGTTCATTTTGCAACAACTTTTGCAATATCTTCACTAGTAACATCTTCGCGTAGTAAAGGATTATCTTTTTTTATATTTTCACTATCTTTAAGTTCTTTTTCTAAGTTGGGAATAATACTATATTGTAGTTCACCAGCTTTTGTAAAATTACCTGATAATTGATACAATTCTAATTCTGATTTAGCATTTTCTAATTTATTTTTTAAACTAGTAATATGGTCTAATGCTGACTTTTCTTTGATTCATTTATCTTCTAATTGTTGTAAAGTATTTTTTTTAGTTTTTAATTGTTTATCGACTTCAATTAGTCTTGTTTGCGAGTTTTCATCTTTTTCTTTGCTTAAGGCTGCTTGTTCAATTTTTAATTGTAAGACTTTTCTTCTTATATCATCTAAATCACTAGGAACCGAAGCAATTTCAGTTTTAATACTAGCACAAGCTTCATCAATTAAGTCAATTGCTTTATCAGGTAAGTAACGATCATTAATATATTTATTAGATAGATACACAGCTTCTCTTAATGCACTATCATGAATTTTTACACCATGATAAGCTTCAAAACGTTCTTTTAAACCACGTAAGATAGCAGTTGTATCTTCTGTTGTTGGTTCTTTAATAATCATCTTACGAAATCTTCGTTCAAGGGCTGCATCTTTTTCAATGTATTGACGATATTCGTCAAGTGTTGTGGCACCAATACAACGTAGTTCACCACGTGCTAACATTGGTTTTAGTAAATTAGAAGCATCCATTGAACCTTGTGTTCTACCAGCACCAACAATTAAATGTAGTTCAT
Organism: Spiroplasma endosymbiont of Nomada ruficornis; assembly: GCF_964030795.1. NCBI lineage: Bacteria > Bacillati > Mycoplasmatota > Mollicutes > Entomoplasmatales > Spiroplasmataceae > Spiroplasma > Spiroplasma endosymbiont of Nomada ruficornis. Next base: position 1,299,634 of record NZ_OZ034962.1, read on the forward strand.
CAATAAATAAAATAATTTTTCCATTAGAATTTTTAATTTGGTTAATAACCGCTTTTAATCGTTCTTCAAACTCACCTTGGAATTTAGCGCCAGCAATTAGTGCTCCCATATCTAGTTCATAAATAATTTTATCTTTTAAGTTACTAGGAACATCACCACGAACAATACGTTGGGCTAAACCTTCAATAATAGCAGTCTTACCAATACCAGGTAAACCGATTAAGACGGGGTTGTTTTTAGTTTTTCGTGAGAGTATTTCTTCTACTTTACGAATATCTTCATCACGTCCAATAATAGGATCCATTTTTCCTGTTTTAGCTTGTACAATTAGATTACGAGCAAATTTATCAATAATTTTAGGATCATTACTATAGTTAGGGATTTCATTTAATTGCATAATGTCACTCCTCTTTTTAGCACTATAATTACTTGATTGCTAATAATATTAATATACTAACAAATAAAATTAGCAGTTTCAAGTAGTAACTGCTAATTTTATATTTAATTGAATTAGGGATAAGTATTTTCAATTAAAGAAACTTAATATAATATTAATATTTGTGATAGATCTTGTAGGTATTTTAGATCTTAAATATATATTTCTCGTGTAAATAATATATGCTAAATTGTAAAGGTAAGTGCAACTAAATTATTTTTCTATCCAAATATTCGATTGGTGAAAGATAATTTAGTATTTTTCTCGGTCTTTGATTTAAAGACAATATAAATTTATGAACTTCATTTTTATTAGTTTTTGAAAAAATAAATTTTTTAGGAAATTTTTCTCTAATTAAACCATTAGTATTTTCATTAGTACCTCTTTGTCAATTTGAAAATTCTTTGCCAAGATCAAAAGTAATAGTTTTAACAATGTTTTTAGGAAGAATTGATAAATAATAACTGACATTTTTATTAATAACTTTAGTAGTTCTTTTTTTAACTAATATTGCTAAAGTAAATCGTGATACTCTTTCAACTAAAGTTATTAAACATGATTTGCTTTTACCTCGTGATGATACTATAGTATCTCCTTCTCAATGACCAAGTGTTATACGATCATTAACATTTATATCTCGTTCTTTAATTGATTTACCATTAAACTTGCCACGATTTTCTTTAGATTTTCGTTTTTTACCTTTTCTTCTTAAATTTTTACTAGTAACTTTATCAAGCATTCCAAAATAAATTCAAGTATAAATTGTTTTAAAACTAATAACTCACTCTTTATGAAAATTTTTAATTCTGCCATAAATTTGTTCAGATGATCAACCTAATAGTAATTTTTGTTGTACATATTTTACTAAATTCTTATTTTTAAACTTATGAAAACTAATATGTGATTGTTTTCGATTTTCAGCTTTATTTTGTGCAATTAATGAAAAATCATGATTATTATCTTTATTTCTATTAATTTCTCGAATAATAGTACTAATACTTCGATTAAGATTTTTAGCTATTTCACTAATTTTAAATTTAAATTTCAATTGATTCTCAATATAAATCCTTTCATCTATGCCAAGATGTTTATAACTCATATAAAAACTCCTTACTTTTTTCTAAACTAAATTTAGCATTATGAAATTTTTATATGAGAATTTTTTGCAATTTTATTTACTTGCACTTACAAGTATAATTCAGTATATATCATATTTTTAAAAGAATTGATATACTAATTACATAATTGCTAGATAAAAATAAATAATAGTAATTTAATAACTTTTAAATATTAAATTTATAAGGAAATATTATGAAACAATTTAAACAAAAATTAATTTTATTACTTAGTGCTAGCAGTTTATTAGTAACCTCAGTATTAAGTATTAGTTTTAATAATAAAAATCATCAAACTAGTAATAGTAAAGTTAGCGGCTTTCATATTACTGTTAAGTCATCAAATCGTAACTTAGTTAATAGTATTAAATCTTGAAATAATGATTCACAATATTTATATAATAATGTTAAAAGTACACCATTAAATGTTAATTTTGATAGTTATGATCAAATTATTAATAATGATTGAACACATAGTAATATTGAAACCAATGATATTATTAATGATCAAGGTTATAGTCAATTAAAAAGTATTATTAATGATAATAGTAGTTATTTTAAAAATGCACAAGGTTTTCTTACTGCGGGTGCTTTTGGTCATACTTTTAATGAAAAAAGTAATAATTTAATTTTATAATATCATCAAACAATTAAAGAAAGTATTGATGCAGGACTTTTTGCAACAATATATGAAGCAAGTGACATTAATACTTTAATGGAAGTTCCATATAATTTACAACCAAGTACTAATTTTCAAAAATCTAATTTTGAAACGCGTGCTAAAATATTTCCAATTGGACCATTTGCAAATACTAAGGATAGTTTTAGTAATGAAATATTTGTTTTTTATGTGCATCCTCCTTTTAAAAAATCAGGATTAGAAATTTCTATTAATAATGAAAACAGAGAAATGAAAAAAAATGTTAAAACTAATAGTAATAAAACTTTTGACTATGCTATTTTAAACCAAGATTATAGTAAAAATAAGCCCACTATATATAATGTTAAATGAAACGATAGTGATGGTAGTACTGTTTTAAGACAAGAAACACTTACTATTAATAGTTCTATGCCAGACATTCAAGTTATTAATGAAAAAGAAGTTAATTCTTCATTAATTCATCAATATTTTATTAATGATGAAAAAAATAGTAATTTACAAATGATTGCTTTTAGTCAAATTAAATCAGAAGCTGTTATTACTGCTAATGTTAGTGAAGATAAATGAATATATCAGCGTGTTGATGATAATCTTGTTCCACAAGAAGAAAAGGTAACACCTATTTCAAATCAACCATTAAAAACATATCAATCTGAAGATCATACTATTTATTACAAAGAATAGTAAATGATAAAGTTGATAGTTCTTCAAGACAATATTTAAATATTTATAATATTAATCCTTTATCAACTAAGTTTTCTGGTTTTACTAATTTTGCTAATAGTCAATCTGGTATTGATTTTAATCAGTATTTACAAGAAACCACTAATATAGATTGTGCAATTGATGTACTAAATCCAGGTCAATTACGTTATTGATTATTGTTTTATGAGCACGATTTAATTACTCATTTATATGCTAATGTTAAACATGATGAAAAAAATAAAAATAACCCTTTTGCCTTACCAGAAATAAAACTAAAAACGACAACTTTAATTAATAATTGAAATATTATAATTATTGGTAGTACTTTTTTATTAGTTATTATTGCTATTCCAGTAGTTATAGCAATAATAAGAAGAAAGAAAATTAAAAAGTAAGCAGTTTGGGGTAAGTCTAGTCATTATAGATATAGTTTACTAAATTTTAAACATATAGATAGTATAAAAATTTATGTAATATTGATAAAAATAATTAAATTTTCTATACTAAATATAGAAAATATGATATTATTTTTTTAAAAATTAATATAAGTTTTAAACTCATTACTTATTCAAAAGTAAATGAGTTTTTTTTATTTTTTTTAAAAAAGGAGAAGTTAATAATGACTTGATTAGAAGTAGAAAAGGCAATTGCAGATTTAGATGAAAGACAAAAAGATGAAACTAATTTTATATTAGTTGATAGTAATTATCATCCAGAAATGACTAAGAAAAAATACAAATACTGAAAAAAATTTAAAACAAAGCATTCAACAACAGCAAAAACATTAAAAATTATTTGTGCGTCTACTAAAGGACTTGTTAAGGGGGCTTATGAAGGGATTCCTGAAGGTGCTGTTAGAGGTACTATTGTTGGTGCTGGTGGTGTTTTGGTTACAACTTTTTTTGTATCTCCACCTGCCGGCATTATTGTTGCAGGAGCTGCTGTTGCTGGTGGTGTTACTTATGCAGTTGTTAAAGGTAGTCATGTAGCTATTATAAAGGGAAAAGTAGCAGCAAAAAAATTTGATGAAAAGAAAAAAGTACAAAAACAAGATTTAGAAGAAGCACAAAAACACGCAATAAATTCTAATACAGATTTACAAAATAAAACAAAAACTAAATCAAAAAAATCAATTAATTTATAGGATAGGTAATTTTTAATTTCATTAAATTGTGGAAAACTATTTTTATTTTAAATTTTTGTATTAAAATAAGTGTTATTTAATAAATATAAATCTTATTTAATTATTGATAAAAGCATGTTAAAATTGTAAATAATTATATTATAGAAGAGGATAAGTATGGAAAATAAAAACCAAGAAGTTAATTTTGAAAATAATAGTGAAAATACATTTCCAAGAACTAAGTTTTTGATAAGTGTTGGCTATTTAATAATACAAGTATTAATTCCAGGAATTATTCTTTTTTTTACTACTAGTACTGATTTTACTTTTACTTTTAAATTACCTTTTTGAATAATGGTACTTTCTAGTTTAAGTTTAATCATATTTACTTTTATTATAACCTTTATTACATATAAGTTAAAATTACATCAATTAGATCAATTTACATATAGTATTCCATTTGCTTTTGTTTTATCATTATTTTATTTGTCAGGATACTTTTTAACTCCTCAACAAATTTTAATAAGTTTTATTATTTCAATCGCTGGTGCTGTTATTGGTATTTTTTTAACGAGTATTATTTTATGATTAGTATTAAGAAAAAAACAAAAAAAATCATATATTAAGTTATAATAAGTGATATAAATCTAAAAAAATAAAACGAAAAAAAGGCGCGTAATATATGTTACACACCTTTTTAAATATATGTTTTTTATTTACTGTATAAAAATTATTCAATATCTAATTCTCATACATTTGTAATTGTTCCAGCAAATAGTTTTTTATCAACTATTAATGATGAATATACTGAAGCATTTAATTCATATTTGTTTTTTACTTGACTAAAGCTTGAATCATGTTCATAAACATTATTATTATCAGTTGTAGCATATATTTTGTTATTTAAATCTTCTATTGATAAAGAAAAAATTTTACCATCTTTCAAATTAATTTTTTCTGTTATTTCATTTTTGATTAAATCATACTGATAAATTTTGTCTTCTGTTGCTAATATTAATTCAGTATCAGATAGTGCTTTAATATCAAAAATAATATTACTTTTATTTTTAAAATCATATTTTAATTTATGGGTTTTAGTTTCTAAATCAATTTCTCATAATTTTCCTTCACTAGTGCCAGCGTATATTTTATTTTCTGTAATTTTAACTAGGGCATTTACATCACCTCAATCGTCAAAACGATATTTTTTAGTATTACCAGTATTAATATCTAATTCATAAACATTACCAATACCAGTACCAACATATAACTTATCTTTTGAACCTTCAATTAAAGTTTTAGAATCATACTTATCACCAAATCCAATGAATTTCTTTTCTGCAGTTTCAGTTTCTAAATCAATTTCTCAAATTGTATTTGTTATTGTACCAACATATACTTTACCATTTGATGCTTTAATTAAACTATTTATACGTTCTTCATTTAATTGATATTTATTGATTTTTGTATTATTAGTAAAATCAATCTCTCAAATATTTCCGTTCTCTGTTGCAGCAAATATTATACTATCTGAGATTTGAAGAAATTTATTTATTTTTCCATCATTTAATTTATATTTATTAGAAATTTGACCTTCACCTATGATAATTGTTAGATTAGTAGTTAAATTTTTAAATTAATCATAATTATAATTAATTTTTGCATCAATAGAACCACTAACTGTGAAGTCTTCATCTTTTAAATCAATTTCTTTATTATTAGTAATTTTGTTTAATGAAAATAAATTATTTTTAAAAGAATTTTTAATTTCAGAAATTAATGAATTTTTAATAAATTCATTAATTGAATCATTTAATTCCATTACTGAACTTTGAAAATTAACTTTTTTTGTATATTTTGTTTCATTAATAGCATCAACAATTTTTTCAGAAGAAGCATTAATATTAATTATTGCTAAATTGTAAAGGTAAGTGCAACTAAATTATTTTTCTATCCAAATATTCGATTGGTGAAAGATAATTTAGTATTTTTCTCGGTCTTTGATTTAAAGACAATATAAATTTATGAACTTCATTTTTATTAGTTTTTGAAAAAATAAATTTTTTAGGAAATTTTTCTCTAATTAAACCATTAGTATTTTCATTAGTACCTCTTTGTCAAGGTGAATATGGATTGGCAAAATAAATTTTTACATCTAAATTTTTTTCAAGTTGTTGTCAATTTGAAAATTCTTTGCCACGATCAAAAGTAATAGTTTTAACAATGTTTTTAGGAAGAATTGATAAATAATAACTGACATTTTTATTAATAACTTTAGTAGTTCTGTTTTTAACTAATATTGCTAAAGTAAATCGCGATACTCTTTCAACTAAAGTTATTAAACATGATTTGCTTTTACCTCGTGATGATACTATAGTATCTCCTTCTCAATGACCAAGTGTTATACGATCATTAACATTTATATCTCGTTCTTTAATTGATTTACCATTAAACTTGCCACGATTTTCTTTAGATTTTCGTTTTTTAACTTTTCTTCTTAAATTTTTACTAGTAACTTTATCAAGCATTCCAAAATAAATTCAAGTATAAATTGTTTTAAAACTAATAACTCACTCTTTATGAAAATTTTTAATTCTGCCATAAATTTGTTCAGGTGATCAACCTAATAGTAATTTTTGTTGTACATATTTTACTAAATTCTTATTTTTAAACTTATGAAAACTAATATGTGATTGTTTTCGATTTTCAGCTTTATTTTGTGCAATTAATGAAAAATAATGATTATTATCTTTATTTCTATTAATTTCTCGAATAATAGTACTAATACTTCGATTAAGATTTTTAGCTATTTCACTAATTTTAAATTTAAATTTCAATTGATTCTCAATATAAATCCTTTCATCTATGCCAAGATGTTTATAACTCATATAAAAACTCCTTACTTTTTTCTAAACTAAATTTAGCATTATGAAATTTTTATATGAGAATTTTTTGCAATTTTATTTACTTGCACTTACAAGTATAATTCAGCATTTGGTTTTATATAAATTTATAATCTTAATTTTGATTTCAAAATTTGTTGTTTTATTAGAAATTTTATTTCGGGATTTATGAATAAAACCAACTTTACCTTCTCTATTGAAAATTTGAATTAATTGGTTAATTCTTCTAATAGTTAGGTTAAGTTTATTCTTAGCTTGATGTTTAGATAATTTATTAATAATAATGTCATTTATAATATTAAACTTATATTTTTCTTTCATAGTCATGCTTCTTTCCGTATTTATCACCAAGTATATTTAACTTTACTTTTGGGAAATTTTTGCTCGATAACTAATAGGAAATTATCACTAAATAATGACATAATTCTAAATTTTGTATTGCTTTTAATAAAAAATACTTTATAATATTTAAGACTGTTTATGCAGTTTCAACCGCTCTACTTTAGGTTAACAAGTGATTTATTCCACCTATAAGGCGAGTCTAAACTGGAGGTAATAAGAAAAATGTTTGTAGTTATTCAAACAGGAGGAAAACAAATTAATGTTTCCTATGGTCAAGAAATTTTTGTTGAAAAACTTGTTGGCAAAGCTAAAGATAAAATTATTTTTGACAAAATATTGATGATTGATCAACAATTCGGTAAACCTTTCCTAAAAGGTGCTGAAGTTCATGGTGAGATTATTAAACAAGATAAATCAAAAAAGATTCGAGTGTTTAAATATAAACCTAAGAAAAATTCAAAAACAATGTATGGACACCGTCAGCCATATACAAAGGTATTAATTACTGATATTTTAATTGCTGGTAAAAGTCTTGTTGATAAGAAGGCAGAACAATCAAAACCAGTAATTAAAGATGAAGTAAAAAAAGAAGTAATTTCTGAAGTAGTAACTCCTATTATTAAAGAGCCAAAATCAGTAGTTAGTAAAGTAAAAAAAGAACTTACAAAAGAAAAAGTTGTTAAAACTAAATCAGTTGTTAAGGATAATATTACAGAACCAGATAACACTAAAACTGTTGTTAGTGAAGGTAATTTAAAAACTATTTTTGATCATAAAAATATGACTGTTAAAGTTGTGAAAGAAGATGATGAAAATAATAAAAAATAATTTAAGGTAATATCAAATTATGGTTAAAGTTACTTATAATTACCAAAATAGTAACATTGTAGAAGTTATAATTACTGGTCATGCTAATTTTTCAAAAATTGGAAATGATATTGTTTGTGCAGGGATTTCAGCCATTGTTATTGGTACATTAAATGCACTTCATGAACTTGATAATAATCAAGTTCAAGTAATTAATAATACTGCTGGATTAGTTAAACTTAAAGTTGCTAGTTTCACTAATAATAGTCAAATCATTTTAAAAACAATGCTTTGACAATTAAAAACTATTAAAGAACAATATCCAAAATATATTAACATAAAGGAGGTGTAATTATGTTTTATAAATTAAATTTACAATTATTTGCTTCAAAAAAAGGAGTGGGTTCAACTCGTAATGGTCGTGATTCACATTCTAAACGTTTAGGTGCTAAAATTGGTGATGGACAAAGTTTAAAAGAGGGAACAATTATTTATCGTCAACGTGGAACTAAAATTCACCCTGGTGAAAATGTAGGACGTGGTGATGATGATACCTTATTTGCTTTAAAATCAGGAATTGTTAAGTATACTATTTTTAAAAAAAATAAAACACGAGTTTCAGTTATACTTGATAAAAAGTAAAAATAAATTTTTAATAATAAAAACCTATTTTCAATGCTATCATATTTTGAAGATAGGTTTTGTTTGTTTATTTTATGTTTAATGATATGATAGGAGAAAATAATGAAACATATTACTTTAATAATTACTGGTAGTATTGCAGCAAACAAAGCCTTAATTTTATTAAAACAATTAAAAAAAGAATTTTTAGTTGATATTATTTGTACTAAAAGTTCTTTACATTTTCTAGAAGATAAAACATTTTCTTATTATTCTGAAATGTTTGAACAAGAATCATATGTTAAAGGAGATTTAATTACTCACACTAATTTAGCAATTAAAACAAATTTAATTGTTGTTTATCCTGCTACTATGAGTTTTATTAGTAAAGCAAATTTAGCAATTGCTGATAGTTTAGCATTATCAGTATTTTTAGCTTCCAAAGCAGAAAAGATATTATTTCCAGCAATGAATCATAATATGTATCACAATCAAAGTTTTCAAAAAAATTTATTAGAATTATCTAATTTTGAAAATATTACTATTATTCCTCCAGATTCAGGAATGTTAGCCTGTAAGATGATTGGTGATGGACGGGTTAAAAGTCCAGATAATGCATTAACAATAATTAAAGATTTTTTTAAAAAAAGTATTGATTTATCTAATAAAAAAATTTTAATTAATATTGGTCGTACTAGAACTTATATTGATCCAATTCGTTATATTACTAATAATTCTTCAGGAAAAATGGGTAAAGCATTAGTAGATGCTTTTCTTAAAACTAACGCTAAAGTAGTATTAGTTGCAGGTGATTGTGATTTTGAAATTAAATCGCAAAAAAACCTAACTATTATTGAAGCAAATACTAATGAAAAAATGTTCTTAGCAATGAAAGAAAACTTTGATAATGCTGATATTGTAATATGTGCTGCTGCTTTAAATGATTATAAAGTAAGTAAATATATTCCTAATAAAATAATTAAAAATAAAAACGAAAATTTATCTTTATCACTGATTGCTAATATTGATGTATTGGCATTTTTAGGTAAGCAGAAAACAAAACAAGTTTTAATTGGTTTTGCTGCTCAAGAATTTAATGATAAAAATCTTGGTATCGAAAAAATGAAAATTAAAAATTGTGATGGTATTTTTATTAATAATATTAGTGTTATGGGTAAAAATGAAACAGAAATTAATTTTTATTTTAAAAATAATAATTATAATTTAATTGGTTCAAAAGTGGAAGTTGCTAAGCAGATAGTTGATATTATAAGTAAGAATATTTTAAATTATTAATATAATAAAAATAGAATTTATTGCTTTAATATTTTTTCCTAACAATAGATTATTTTAAAAAAATATTTATATAGCTAACTTTATTATAAAAAATGAACAATATGATATTTTAATGTTAAATATATATTGTTAATTTTTTATAATAAAATTTGAATATGTAATTAATTTGTATCAATAAATATATAAGAAAAGGTTATATATTTAAGTGTTTTTTTAATTTAAAGGTACACATTCAAGTAAAAAGTCTCTAATTTTTTGGGAGCGTACCGAAGATGTCGATAAATAAAAATTTTTAAAAATAACTCCTTTCTTTTTTAAACTATTAAATTAAAAAATAAATGACAAAAGACGAGAATAAAATTCTTGTCTTTTTTTGTAATTGTAAAATTGTAAAATTTTTAATAACCGTCTTTAGCACTATTATCAACACGTGTTAGGGAAATAAAAAAGTGAACTACAACATAGTTGTTAAAAATAGTAGCTAGCATGTGGACTTGCATGGATAAATAAAAAGTGGAGTGATACCTAATAAAATATACTAACCAGAAATGGTAATTCTTGGGGTGGGAGCGAATTGGAAACTAGTATATATAGACCCGGAGTGGGGACCAACTATTATTCTTTATTTAACCAACCTTGCCACTACCAAGTGAGCAAGTGTTGGTTTTATTTTTTATTTTTTTTTGAAAAATTTTTGGGCGAGAAAATAAATTTCAAACTTGTAAAAAAAATTGAGCGGGACCGGTTCAATTAAAATATTAATTTGCTAAACGCAAATTAAATAAATATTGAATCGAATGCCTCAATGTTTTTTAAAATTTCACAATTTATTTTTGAGCCCAGAATTGCTGGAATGAATAAAACAAATAGTAGTATTATTAATAATCTAAGAATAAAAATATATGTTCTTTATGCTAGAAGCAACAGAACATATTAGGAAAGGATTATTATGCAAATAGAATTTAAAAAAGAACAAATTGTTAAAGATAAACCACCATCTATTCTTATTGATTATGTTGAATATAAATTATCTCTTCCAAAATGAATGATTAAAAATAATTCTTTTATTGTTGATAACAGTTGCACATATTGAGTTTTTAATTTAGAAAATATTAAAAAAGAATTAAGTGGTAATGAATTAATAAAGTTATTAGAACCATATATTAAAGACCAAAAAATAACTGTTAATAAACCAACTGCTCCAAAATAATATTATCTTAATGATATAAAACTTGAACAATTAACATTTTATGAACAGCATAATAGTTGATTTATGGGTGAAATAACAGATAACAAAACTAAAATTACTAATCCTTGTTTTAAATATAACATTACGTGAGAAGAAAACAGAAAAGGTTTTAAAATAAATAATCCATATAAACATGATGATTTACCAATTAATTATATAGTTACTTCTTATAAGGAAATTTCAACTCATAATGAAAAAGTATTTTTGTTGAACATGTAAACAAAATAAATTAGATTATTTATTCTTTAATACTAATGATATAAAAACAAGAAAATATTTTTTAAGAGATAAAAATAGTAAAGCAATTTGTTATGACTGTATTTTAAATATTAGGTTAAGTAGGAGGTATAAATATGAATAAAGAAAAAATACTTGAATATCTTAAAGATGAATGAGAATGAAATAAAGAAATGAGAGACGATGAAAAAGTAACTAAACTTTGAAAAAGTTGTTTTAATGGAAGATTAAATCTTATATCTCAATTAAATCAAAAAATTAAAAATGGTGAATTTGATTAATAATGCAATATGACTTAATTATTGGGATTGACCCCGCTGGTATTGGTAATAATGGAATTGTTATATATTCAAATGAAACAAATAGGATTATTTATACAGAAACATTCAACACAACACATGTTTTTGAAAGTAAAAATCGTTATAAAAGAATATTATCAATAATCAAAGAACAATTTTTTGAAAACAAAATATTAGTTATTGTAGAAAATTTCTTTTTAAGTTCAAAACAATTATTAACTAATCCATTAGCAACTCCTAAAATTATTGGTTCATTAATGGTATTAGTACAAGATGTTTTCAACTGAGATTATCTAGAAAACCAACCAAAAAATAAAAATAAAATAACAAATTATAAAGGAAATATAAAATTAACAAAACATGAACAAGATGCATATAAACACATTCAATACTATTTAAGGAATTATAAAAATGAAAGATAAAGCCAATTATGTCAAATTAACAGTAAAACTAAGTAACACTATTGAAGCAAAATATTACGAAAAAGGTAATAAAGAATTATATTATAGTGTTCGTGGTCAATGAAATGGTTTAAACTATGTTACTTTAATTTTTAATAATCCAAAATTTTATAACCGATGTATTTTATTAAACAAAAACGATGAAATTATTGTCACTGGTCAAATTTTTAATACTTTAAACATTCCTAAAATCGTGTATTTTGTTCAATTAATGTTAAATGATTTAAAAAATGAAAAGAGTAAAAAATGATATGATGAGAAATTTTATTAATAGCACCAATATTAATAACAAGTATAACACTAATAATATTTTTAATATTTATTATTAAAGAATTAAAAAATGAATATAAAGTATTAAAAATATTAAGTGAAATTGCTAATCAAATTGAAAATAAGGAGAATAAATAATGAAATGTTTTCTTTGCATGCATGGAGAAATATATTCTCCAAAAACCTTGTATAAAATAAAAAAATTGAAAAAAATAATTTACCAAGATAGAGATATTGATAGTGAAGATTTTAAGAAAAGATATGAATATCTTTTAAAAAAATTAGGTGATGGTGATAATCAAATTATTTCAATAAATTTCTTAATAAAGCAAGAAAGAAATAATAGAAAGGAGAATAAATAATGAATAAAGAAGTATGTTGTGAAGATTGTTGTGTATGTGATAAAAAACATGATTTATTTACTTGCGAAAAAAACTGCTGAGAAATGTATGTGAACATTGTTATCAAGGTGATAAAGAACATAGAAATAAAGTTGATGAAATTAATAAATCAAGACATAAAAATTGTATTAATAAAGAAAGATTTATGCAATATCTTAAAAACACATATCGCTTAAACGGATATTATGAAGAAGTTTATAAACCAATTAAAACCAGAATTAAAGACCGGTGATTTGATAATGACTAATTATTTACTTTCAATTGACCCAAGTATTAAAAATACTGGATTTACTTTATGAAAAAAAGTTTATTTACATGATAAATATGATTTTTGAAATTGAAAACCAATATTTGTTAAAAGTTATAATTTAAAAGAATATGATGGACAAAGAAAATTTTATTGAGATATAAAAGTTAATGATAATGAATTGGATTTAATTATTGAACGTGGTACTTTTAATTCAAAAAATGGTATTGGTTATGAAACTCAAGAACATTTACGTGGTTTTATTGCAGGACAATTTAATAAATTATTAACAAAAGATATGTTAATAAGTCCAAGTGAATGAAAGAAATGATATGAACGTTATGACCCACCTATTTTTTGATTAAGACCTTGAGATAAAGAACTAAGTATATATGTTGCTGAAGAAATTATTAAAGAAATAATTGAAATATAAAAATATCAAATCATGATGAAGCAGATAGTTTATTAATTGGTTGATATTATTTAAATAAGGAGAATAAATAATGAATAAAGAAAAATTACTTAAATATATGAAAGATATAATTAAATGAACTAAAAAAATTAATTATACAAACTCTGATTTGGACAAAAATATTTTAAATTTATTAATTGAAAAAATAGAAAAAGGTGAATTTGATAATGACTAAATTAACAGATTTATTTGGTCAAGATAAAATAGAAATATTTTCACCAAATCCCAAAGATTTAACAGATAGTAATGATATAAAAGCAATTATTTTATGAAAATATCCTAATGTTATTGCTGAATATTTAGTTGTTTCTCAACCACATGCAAATACTGCTATTTTAGTTGGTGATAACGTTCACTATACAGGTTGAGTTGAAGTGTTTATTAAACCAAAAAATGAAGGAGTAAATGAAAATGCCAAATGACACGAATGTACAATCAAATAACTATACTTTATTAAAAATAATAAGAATTGGAATAAGTCCATTATCAGCAATGATTGGTACAAGTGCTTATTATGGTCAAATTATTGGTAATCCAGTATTAGGAAGTATTAATGCTTTATTATTTAGTAAAAAGTTAGGAATTGATATATGAAACTTAAATCAAATGCCAAGTACTAAAAAGAAAATATTAAATTCAAGTAAAAAAAATATTATTAGGTTTAGGAACTATTGGTTTAATTAATTATGCAAAATTTACAAAAATCAATCCTAATCCTGAACCACCACCTTGATTAACAACTACTACCACAGAAACACCACCATGACCATTATTATTAACTAATGATAATAAACAACAAATGGATTGAGATACATATATTAGTTTAAGTACTTATGGTATATCAAATCTAATTGGTGGGTTAAGTGAACTAATACCTAATAGATTTGAAGTAATAAGAAAAATATGTAATATGGCAACTAGTGGATGTCTAATTTCAAGTGGTGTAGCTATGGGTATAAATAATGATTTTAATAATGCTTATGCAGTACCAACAATAGTTGCTGGTGCAAGTGAAATTATACATAATTTATTACCTATGGAAACTACAAATTATAATCAAGAAATGCAAGAAACATCATTTACAAATGAAACAAGAAGATTAATTAATAGTGATGCTATTAGTAATAATAGTGGAAGTAGTGATGTTTTATATGAAAGACCAACTACATATGATAGTTTATAAAGGAGATGATAACTAATGAATAAAGAAAAATTGATTGAATATTATAACAATGAAATTCAGACATATAAAGAAAGAATGGAACAATTAAATAAAGAAATATCTTTATTGGTAACTATTATAAGTAATTCAAAATCAATGATTGAAAGAATTAATAATGGTCAATTTGACGAATAATTAAAAATAAATAATTGAAAGGAAATAATTGAAAATGAAAGAATTTTTACATGAATTAATTATTATTGGAACAAGTGTAGGAACATTAATTTGTAGAGAATTAATTGTTTGATTGAAAAGATTTATTACAACTCCAAAACATATTAGAAGAAATAATAAAGTGATGAAACATCAAAAAAAATTAGCAAAACTTAATGAAAAAATTAATGGAAAAGAAAATAAATAATAAAGGTGTGATTTAAATGTTAGAAAATGAAACTAATGTTGAACAAAATACTGAACCTTTAATTGAAAATAATAATTTACAACAAGAGCAAGAAATTAAGATTGTTGAATTAGAAAATAAGTTAAATAAACTTAATCAAGAAATTAAAGAAAAAGAAATAATTAATATATTGCTGAATTATACTTGTAAGTGCAAGTAAATAAAATTGCAAAAAATTCTCATATAAAAATTTCATAATGCTAAATTTAGTTTAGAAAAAAGTAAGGAGTTTTTATATGAGTTATAAACATCTTGGCATAGATGAAAGGATTTATATTGAGAATCAATTGAAATTTAAATTTAAAATTCGTGAAATAGCTAAAAATCTTAATCGAAGTATTAGTACTATTATTCGAGAAATTAATAGAAATAAAGATAATAATCATTATTTTTCATTAATTGCACAAAATAAAGCTGAAAATCGAAAACAATCACATATTAGTTTTCATAAGTTTAAAAATAAGAATTTAGTAAAATATGTACAACAAAAATTACTATTAGGTTGATCACCTGAACAAATTTATGGCAGAATTAAAAATTTTCATAAAGAGTGAGTTATTAGTTTTAAAACAATTTATACTTGAATTTATTTTGGAATGCTTGATAAAGTTACTAGTAAAAATTTAAGAAGAAAAGGTAAAAAACGAAAATCTAAAGAAAATCGTGGCAAGTTTAATGGTAAATCCATTAAAGAACGAGATATAAATGTTAATGATCGTATAACACTTGGTCATTGAGAAGGAGATACTATAGTATCATCACGAGGTAAAAGCAAATCATGTTTAATAACTTTAGTTGAAAGAGTATCACGATTTACTTTAGCAATATTAGTTAAAAACAGAACTACTAAAGTTATTAATAAAAATGTCAGTTATTATTTATCAATTCTTCCTAAAAACATTGTTAAAACTATTACTTTTGATCGTGGCAAAGAATTTTCAAATTGACAACAACTTGAAAAAAATTTAGATGTAAAAATTTATTTTGCCAATCCATATTCACCTTGACAAAGAGGTACTAATGAAAATACTAATGGTTTAATTAGAGAAAAATTTCCTAAAAAATTTATTTTTTCAAAAACTAATAAAAATGAAGTTCATAAATTTATATTGTCTTTAAATCAAAGACCGAGAAAAATACTAAATTATCTTTCACCAATCGAATATTTGGATAGAAAAATAATTTAGTTGCACTTACCTTTACAATTTAGCGTATACTAAAATTATATGAAAAATAAAATAGTATTTTACACAAAAATGTTAACACTATATAATAAGAGTTATTATTAATATAAAAAAGGAGTAAGAAATGCGTTTTATAGATGTAACAAAATTAAAAGTTACTGCCGGCAAAGGCGGTGATGGTGTTGTTGCTTTTCGTCGTGAACTTTATGTAACCAAAGGTGGTCCATCTGGTGGAGATGGAGGAAGAGGCGGTAATATTATCTTTATTGGTGATTCAGGTATGAATACTCTATTAGACTTACGTAAAAATAAAGAGATAACTGCTGAAGATGGTAAAAATGGTGCACCCAAAAATATGCATGGACGTAAAGGAACCAATACTTATGTAAAAGTTCCATTAGGTACTATTATTAGTGATAACAAAACTCAAAATATTCTTGGTGATATTATTAAAGATAAACAAGAAATAATAATTGCTGCCGGTGGTCTTGGTGGACGAGGAAATGCTCGTTTTGCTTCGGCAATAAATCGAGTACCTAAAATATGTGAAAAAGGAATGCCTGGACAACATTTTGAAATAATTTGTGAGTTGAAATTATTGGCCAATGCCGGATTAGTTGGGTTGCCTAACGCCGGTAAATCAACATTATTAGGAGCTATTTCTGCTTCAACTCCAACAGTTGCTGATTATCCTTTTACTACTCTTAATCCACATTTAGGTGTTGTTAGAGTTGATAAAAATAATAATTTTGTTATGGCGGATTTGCCTGGATTAATAGCAGGAGCTAGTTTAGGAAAAGGACTAGGTTTACAGTTTTTGCGTCATATTGAACGTTGTCAAGTTTTAGTACATATGATTGATATTAGTGATAAGACTCAAGATCATTTTTTAAATTATCAATTAATTATGAGTGAATTAGAAAGTTATAATAAAGATTTGACAAAAAAACCGCATTTAATTGTTGCAAATAAAATTGATTTACCAGATGCACAAACTAATTTAGAGAAATTAAAAGAACAAATTAAATTACCAATAATTGCAATTTCTGCTATGAAACATATTAGTTTGGATATATTAATTAAAGATATTGCTAAAGCTGTTGAAAAAGAACAACTGCATCAAGTTAATAATAATGAAAATAATGAAGAACATATTCTTTATGAATATACTAATAAAGAAGAAGTTCCACAAGTTATTATTACTAAATTTGCAAATAATCAATGAACTATTTCTGGTAAAACCGTTGAAGTAATATATCAAAAAAATCCTTGAAATAATTATCATAATATTTTATTATTTAAAATTCAATTACAAGATTTAGGAATTTATGATGAATTAAGAAAGCAAGGAATAAAAAAAGGTGATCATGTTAAGATTTTTAATTATGATATGATTTGAGAAGAAGAATAAAAAAATGGCAAAGGAAAATAGGAAATGGAAATAGTAATTAGTTTATTGGTAGTTATTTTAATTATTAGTAGTATTGGTGGCTTAATAATTTATATGCAAATTAAAAAAAGTCAGAATGTTACTAGTGACCCAATTGCACAAGACTTTTTAAAAATGCAAGTAGAAACTTTAAAAGAACAATTAAATGATTTTAAAACATCATGAAATGGTTCGGATCGTGATAAAACCGAAAAATTAATTAATTTAATGAGTAATATTGATAATTTTCAAAAAAATTTAGATAAAAAAGAAGATGATTATAAACGCAATGCTGATGTCATTCAAAGACAAGTAGTAGATGTTATTAAAGATTTAGCAAAGTTACAAGAATCATCAACTGTTTTAGGAAAAATTAATGATAATATTCAAAGTTTACAAGAAGTTTTTATTAATACTAAAAAACGTGGTAATGTTGGTGAATTTGTTTTAGAAAAAATTTTGACTAATATGTTGGGTTCAAATCAAAAATTATGAGAACGACAATATAAAACAATTGATGGCAAAGTTGTTGATGCCTATGTAAAAACAGATTCTGAAAAAGAAGGAATTGCTATTGATTCAAAGTTTTCAATTGATAACTATCAAAGGTATTTAGTAAGTGAAGATATTAAAGTTAAAGAAAATTATTTAAAAGATTTTCGTAATGATATTCGTAAACGAATTGATGAAGTTGGAAAATATATTAATATTAAAAATAAGATTTCTAGCGCAGTAATGTTTATTCCTTCTGAAGAAATATTTGCTTTTATTTACGCACAATTTGCTGATGATATTGTTGAATATGCTTTTAAGAAATGTGTTTGAATTACCTCTCCTACTACTTTATCTGCTGTTTTATTTACAGTTGATAAAAATCGTAAAGACATTGATTTTAATAAAAATTTAGAAAAAATGGCAAAAAAATTACGTTTATTCAAAGATGATTTTGATCGTTGGGTTTATAGATGAGAAAAAGTTAAGGCTGGTTTTGATACAACTAATAAAGCCATTGAAACTTTAGATAAAACCCATAATAAAATTGCTGGACATTATAACAATATTTTTGAAATGTCTGAAGAAATAAAAGAGAGTGAATAATTATGAATTTAGAACAATATTTAGATGAAATTATTAAATTTTTACAAAGTGAAGTAAAAAAAGCAAATGCCAAAGGTTTAATTGTTGGTTTAAGTGGTGGTGTTGACTCAGCAGTAGTAGCATTATTGATTAAAAAAGCTTTTCCTAATGATCATTTAGCATTAATTATGCCTTGTTTTTCACCAGATATTGATTTAGAATATGCAAATAATTTAGTTAATATTCATAAATTAAATGCCAAAGTAGTTAATTTAAATAATGTTTTTTTAAGTTTTAAAAAAACATTAGAAACTGAAATTAATATAGAAAAATCACAATTAATTTTAGGCAATTTAAAAGCTAGATTAAGAATGAATACTCTTTATGCATATGCACAAAATCATAATTATTTAGTTGTAGGAACAGATAATAGTGATGAATGACACATTGGTTATTTTACTAAATATGGTGATGGTGGTGTTGATTTATTACCAATTATTCATTTGTTAAAAAAAGATGTTTTTGCTGCAGCAAAGATATTAAAAGTTAGTGAAGAGATCATTATTCGTAAGCCAACTGCTGGTTTATGAGATGGACAAACTGATGAAATGGAAATGCAATTTAAGTATGAACAATTAGATCAATATTTACTAGGAAATAAATCATTAATACCATCATCAGTAATTAATAAAATTGAATTTATGCATCAGAATAGTGCACACAAAAGAATACCTGTACCGCAAGCTCCGAAATGAACAAGAAAAAAATAAAGGAATGAGAATATGGCTGGACATTCACAATATGCAAATATTAAACATCGTAAAGATGCCCAAGATAACAAACGTGGTAAAATTTTTCAAAAATTATCAAGAGAAATTTATGTTGCTGTTAAATTAGGTGGTGCAAATGTTGAAAATAATCCGCGATTGAAATTAATGTTAGAAAAAGCACGACGTATAAATATGCCAAAGGATAATATTAATCGTGCTATTAATAAAGCTAGTAATAAAAATGAAACAACTAATTATGAAGCAGTCACTTATGAAGGATATGGACCAAGTAATATTGTCATAATTATTCATTGTTTAACTGATAATAAAAATCGAACTGCAAGTAATATTCGAAGTTATTTTAATAAATTGGGTGGTCATTTAGCTGCTACTAATTCTGTTCAATATTTATTTCAAACAACGGGGGTAATTAAATTTTCAAGTTTATTATCAGTTGAAGAAATTTTGGAGTTAATAATTGATTTGGAAATTTTTAATATTGAAAAAAATGAAGATATCATTGATATTGAAGTTAATCCTAAACAGTTAAATGCTGTAACTAATTTATTAGAAAAAAATAATATTAATGATTTTATTACTAATGAAATTGTGAATATTCCCCATGAATTGATTACCATTACTGATCAACAACAAATTAAATTAATTGATATATTGTTAGAAACAATTGAAAATGATGATGATGTGCTTTCAATTGAACATAATTTTAAAAAATAAAAAGGTTTATTTTTCTTTTTCATCTAATTAATAGTAAGAATAGAAAAGGAGGAATAAGTCATGGATGAATATTTTTAGGTATTATTAAAGAATTTTATGAAAATAAAATTATTTTTGAATGTAATGATCATGGATATATTATTGAAGGTGTTAATTTACAAACATTACCATTAAATATTAAAGTGAAAATTTATGTTTATTTTCATCAAAAACCAACTTATGAACAATTTTTTGGGTTTGTATCAAAACCAATAAAAACCTTTTTTATTCACTTACTTAATATTAGTAATATTGGACCAAAAACTGCTTTAAGATTACTAAATCAAATATCACTTGATAGTATTAAGTTGGCTATAAGCAAACAAGATTATAAGATATTGCAACAGTGTAAAGGTATAACTCATAAAATTGCTAATAATATTATTAATTATTTTAGTAATCATATTAAACTAGTAAGTAATTTAACAACTAGTCAAAATGAAAAATCAGATTTAGTATTTGATACATTATTAAAATTAGGTTTTAGTTCAATAGTAATTAATAATTTTTTATTAAGAAATATTAATTGAGATTTGGAAGTTGAAGAAATTATTGCATTAGCTATTAAGGAAATAAAATATGGGTATTAGTAGTTTTAATAATTTTGTTGGACAAAATGCTAAATTGTAAAGGTAAGTGCAACTAAATTATTTTTCTATCCAAATATTCGATTGGTGAAAGATAATTTAGTATTTTTCTCGGTCTTTGATTTAAAGACAATATAAATTTATGAACTTCATTTTTATTAGTTTTTGAAAAAATAAATTTTTTAGGAAATTTTTCTCTAATTAAACCATTAGTATTTTCATTAGTACCTCTTTGTCAAGGTGAATATGGATTGGCAAAATAAATTTTTACATCTAAATTTTTTTCAAGTTGTTGTCAATTTGAAAATTCTTTGCCACGATCAACAGTAATAGTTTTAACAATGTTTTTAGGAAGAATTGATAAATAATAACTGACATTTTTATTAATAACTTTAGTAGTTCTGTTTTTAACTAATATTGCTAAAGTAAATCGTGATACTCTTTCAACTAAAGTTATTAAACATGATTTGCTTTTACCTCGTGATGATACTATAGTATCTCCTTCTCAATGACCAAGTGTTATACGATCATTAACATTTATATCTCGTTCTTTAATTGATTTACCATTAAACTTGCCACGATTTTCTTTAGATTTTCGTTTTTTACCTTTTCTTCTTAAATTTTTACTAGTAACTTTATCAAGCATTCCAAAATAAATTCAAGTATAAATTGTTTTAAAACTAATAACTCACTCTTTATGAAAATTTTTAATTCTGCCATAAATTTGTTCAGGTGATCAACCTAATAGTAATTTTTGTTGTACATATTTTACTAAATTCTTATTTTTAAACTTATGAAAACTAATATGTGATTGTTTTCGATTTTCAGCTTTATTTTGTGCAATTAATGAAAAATAATGATTATTATCTTTATTTCTATTAATTTCTCGAATAATAGTACTAATACTTCGATTAAGATTTTTAGCTATTTCACTAATTTTAAATTTAAATTTCAATTGATTCTCAATATAAATCCTTTCATCTATGCCAAGATGTTTATAACTCATATAAAAACTCCTTACTTTTTTCTAAACTAAATTTAGCATTATGAAATTTTTATATGAGAATTTTTTGCAATTTTATTTACTTGCACTTACAAGTATAATTCAGCATGAGAATTTTTTGCAATTTTATTTACTTGCACTTACAAGTATAATTCAGCAAGTTTAAATTGAAAATTAGAAAATAATATAATAAATATTATTGCTAATCATTGTCGTAATATTCCGCGACTCATTATTAACATCATTAAACAATTGTATAATTATTGTGTTGTTATGAATGTAGATTTAAATGAAACTAATATTTTGCAAATTTTATTTTTTTTGCAAATTTATCCTTTAGGTTTAAATAGTTTACAATTGGCATATTTAGCATTGTTTAATAATGTAAATTTAGATAAAAGTTTGAGTATTGAAACTATTTGTCAACTTTTGAATGAAGAAAGAAAAAATCTTGAAATTCATTATGAAACTTGACTTATTCATTGTGGTTTAATTACTAAGACAACTAAGGGTCGTAAAATAACAATTATTGGTAAAGAGTATATTAATAATAATATAATTTTATTTAGAAAATAATTATTTTTGATATTACTGTAAAACAATTGTTATTTATAACGAATGTTGGTATTCTTATATAGTGCTTAAATAATATACAATCTATGTTTATACAAATAAAATGATTTAGGAGTGAAGAAATATGAACACTTCTTCTAGGACAAGAAAAACTAAAAATCTTGGATTTTTTTTAAGGATTTTTAGTTTAATAATTATTGTTTCTGCAATAATAATTTCAGTAGTGTTTAGTGCTAAATATGTTGAAAATAATAGTAAATTAAGTATTGAGTTTGCTGGTGGTTATCAAACACAAGTTCAATATGAGGGTAAAGGTAAACAAAAAGATGTTATTAATTTATTAAAAGACAGAGTTGACCCTTTAGGTACTAGTAACGTTTATATTGAAAGCATTACTAGCAATAATAATAAGTATAATTTAGCGTTGAGTAAAGATGCGGGAGTTGATATTTCTACTTTTGTTCACAGTGTATCACGACGTGGTTATTCTTATATTGTTGATAAAGATGGTAATGACTTATTAGCAACCGAAAAGAAAGATGACAAAGCTACTACTTGAACAAAAAGAGATAAAAGATTATTAACTAGTGATGTTTTTTCTGCTATTAAAGCTGTTAATAATTCTGTTACTCATCGCCCAGAACTTGTTTTTGATGTTAAAAATGATTCAGGTTTAAAAGAACTTACTTCTGCCAAAGAAAATACATTTTATATTTATTCAGATATTGGTCAGTTATTAGATTATATTCGAAGTAGTATGGAGGGTATTCGCTCCCTTGCTTTTATAATTGATAATCTTAAAAATGATACTGATGGTAAGATTAAAGCATCATTAACATCATTATTAGATAATAATACACCAGGTCTTGGTAAAGGTACTGATATTTTAGCTAGAGCTAAAGCACAAGACCCTACTTTAGCACGACTATTAAATCCTAATCAAAATGGTCAATTTGGTATTAATTGAATTTATTCTGATAATTTAGGTTCAGTTCATAGTCTTTCTGTTGATACTAATGATGAAAAAAATACATATGATCCTGCTAATCGCTTTGATCCTTTTGCTTCTCCTATTGTTGGTTCACCTATGAATGCATGATTGCCTTATATTAAAGATTTATTACGTTTACCAGATGTTTCAGATATTTTACATGAAGATGTTATTGATTATCGTTATATTCAATATTGAGTTGGTGAAGTTAAAGTAACTAACAATAGTATTTCAATTAATTCAGATACTTTTAATCTTGAAACAGTTGAACAAATGAAAAGTGTTTTAATATCAGGATTGTCAAAAAATAATTTTACTATGTTATCTTATGCTAATGTTAGTCCAACGCTAGGTGCAACATCTTTAAAAATTGCAGTTGTTATTATTATATTAGTTACCTTTGTTCTTATGACTATTGTTCTGTTTTATTATCGTATGTTAGGAGTTATTGTTCTAATTATAATATCATTATTTTTATTATTTACTATTGTTAGTTTTGTTTTCATTAATGGCATAATTGCTCCTGAAAGCGTAATTGCTTTAATTATTGGTTTTGCACTATTATTAGATACGATTATTAATTTGTTGGAACGTTTTAAAAATGAATATATGCAAGGTAAAACTTTGATTAGTGCTTTTAAATCAGCAAATAAGAAAACATTATCTTCTTCATTAGATTGTAACGCTATTATTTTAATTGTTAATTTAACTATTTTCTGATTTGGAACTCGTGCTATCAAAGGTTTTATTATTATGACTTCTATTGCTACTTTTGGTGTAATTATTTTTGGAATTATCTTATTAAGATTAATGTTATGAACATTATTACGAAATAACTGGTTAGAAAATAAACCTCAACTTTTAGGAACTAATAATATTAGTAGAAAAAGCACTATAGTTTTAAATAATTCAATAGATACAAATAATATTAAAAGTAGTGATAAAAAAATAAAAAAACAATTAATTTCAGAAAAATGTCAGCTTCAAATTAGTTATAAAAATAAAGTTAAAGAATTAATTAAAAAATTTAAAGTTGATAAACAGCAATTAAAAAAAGAACATAGTAAATCAAGATCAGTTTATAAGTCAAAAGTAAAAGATTTAAAATTAAATCTTTCACAAGAAATTAATAAACTGAAACAAGAATTAATTAATGCATTAAAACCGTTAAAAATTCAAATAGTTAAAGCAAAAGACAAAAAAATATTAGTTATTAATTTTAAAAATGTTTTTTCAAAACTTAAAATAAGTAACTGAAATTATTTTCATAAATTAACAAAATGAATTCTTTCAGGCTCTGCTGTTATTGTTCTTGCTTCAGGTATTACTTATGGTGTAATTGGTTCAAATTTTGGTTCTGGTTTTGATCAACGAACTGATTTTGTTGGAATGGGTACAATTACTCAAGATCCAAGTGATCCTAGTTACAATATTATTAAAGAAGCAGAATTAGCAAAAGATTTTATTAGTAAAGAAATTCAAAATAATAGTCAATTTAGTAAATATTTTAAAAATATTAATTTTTCCTTAATTGCTGGTGGTGAAGGAAAACCATATCAGTTTAAAATTATTTTTCAAACAACAGTAAATTCTCAAAGTATGCAGCAAAGGTTTAAGAATTTTTTAGGGGAGATGACTAGAAATTGAAAACAAGAATCTATTTTACAATGAGGAGAAATTGATCTAGTTGTTGCTAAGTCAGGTGTAGATTTATTAGTTAATATGATTATTTCAATTGCTTTATCTTTTATTGTTATTTTAATTTATATTATTATTAGATTTCAATTAACTTATGTTATTCCTTTAATTTTAGCTATTATTTTTAGTTTACTAATGACACTTGCTATTATTAGTATTTTCCAAATTGTAATTTCTACTTCAATTGTTGGAATATTATTGGGAGTAATGATTTTAACAATAATTAGTATTATGTCAATTTTTGATAATATTCGTGAAATTAAGATTAATAATAATCAAACACAAGTTATTAGCACAGAAGAAATAATTGAAATTTCAAATAAAAGTGTTCAAAAGGCTTTACCAAGAACATTAGTTATTAATGGTGTAGTATTAATAACATCAGTAATTGTTATGTTTATTATTCCTAGTTTCTGAATAGTTAGTTTATCATTATTAATAGGTTGTATAGTAAGTTTAGTATCATCTTACTTTATTGCTCCTTTTATTTGAATTTATTTTGAGAAATGAAGAGTTTATAGATATAAAAAACGTATTAATAAAATTCAAAAACATTTCATTGGTGCAGATGAATATGTTATTAAAGGTATTAATGAATAGGTGGTTGCAATGACAAAAGAATCATTAAAAAAAATTATTATGAATATTCCTGATTTTCCAATTAAAGGTATCCAATTTAAAGATATTAACCCAATATTAAGTAATCCAGAAGCATTTCAAAGTGTTGTGAATATTTTTGTAGATTTTATTAAAAAATGTGGAGCAACAGCAATTTTAGCACCTGAAGCAAGAGGATTTATTTTTGGTGCTGCTATAGCATATAAGTTGGGTATCAAATTAGTTCTTGCACGCAAAAAAGGTAAATTACCAGGTAAAACCTATAAAGTAACTTATGATTTAGAGTACGGTACTGCTATATTAGAAATGCAGCAAAATGTACTTTCAACAAAAGATAAAGTAGTAATAATTGATGATTTGATTGCAACTTCGGGAACAATTAATGCTTGTCTTAATTTAATAAAACAAAGTAATGCTCAATCAGTTGGCATTGCTACTTTAATTTCGCTTTCTGAATTTTCTAATAAACATCATTTTGATAATATTCCGCTGTTAGAAATAATTCAGTTTTAATAAGTAGTAAATAATGAATAATTTAACTTGTAAAGATTTTAACCAATTATTAGCGGAAGCAAAAACATTTATCAAAGATCCTAAGCAAATTACAAAAATTAAAGTAGCTTATGAATATGCATTATTAAAACATAAAGATCAATATCGAAAGAATGGTGATCCTTATGTTTATCATGTTTTATCAACAGCATATAATTTAGTATTATGACATTTAGATGTCTCTTCAATACAAGCAGGATTTTTACATGATATTTTAGAAGATACACCAACAACTTTTGATGAGTTAGTAGCAGAATTTGGTTTGGAAGTTGCTAATTTAGTTTTAGCTGTAACTAAAGTTAGTCATTTTGCAAAAGAAAAAAGAAATGAAATTAAAGCTAATTATTTACGTAAATTATATTTAAGTTTAGCTCATGATATTCGTGTCATTATTATTAAAATGGCAGATCGTTTACATAATATTAGAACTATTAATTTTTTAAATCCCGAAAAACAAATAATTATTGCTAAAGAAACTTTAGAAGTTTATGCTTCTATTGCTCATCGTCTAGGTATTCGTAAATTACAATCAGAACTAGAAGATTGTTCTTTTGCAGTATTACATCCTAAAGAGTATAAAAAAATTGATAATCTTATTAATTTGGATCGTGAAAAACGTGAAAAATTAGTTAATGAAATTATTAAAGAATTAACTAAAACATTATCACAACATAAAAATTTAATTTTTAAAATTTATGGTCGTAGTAAACACTTATATTCTATTTATCGTAAAATGTATTATTTTGGAAAAGATTTTGATGATATACATGATATTTTAGCAATTAGAGTTGTTACTAATTCTATTGATAGTTGTTATGCCATTTTGGGTTATATTCATCAAAGTTTTACTCCTGTTCCGGGTAGATTTAAAGATTATACTGCAACACCAAAAAATAATATGTATCAATCATTACATACATCTGTTGTTTTTGATAATGAAATTTATGAATTACAAATTAGAACTGAAGAAATGGAAGATTTTGCTGAAGCCGGTGCAGCTTCGCATTGAAGATATAAAGAAGGGGAAAATAAAAATCCTAAGAAACGTCAAGCAGAAATTGATGAAAAATTAAATATTTTTCAAGAAATATTAAATTTAAATGACTTAAATCCAAATGTTGATGAAAACATATTAGAAGATAATATTGCCAAAGATAATAATTTCGAAAAAGAAATTCGACAAGATATTTTTAGTGATTTAATTTATGTATTAACTCCAAATGGTAATGTTATAACATTACCATTTGGTTCAACTGTTTTAGATTTTGCTTTTAAAGTTCATACTGAAATTGGTGAAACAACAGTAGGTGCAAGAATAAATGGTATTTATTCTCCTATTAATACTGTTTTAAAATCAGGTGATATTGTTGAAATTAAAACTGCTAAAACTGCACGCCCTTCTCGTGATTGATTAAATATTGTTAAGACCAATTTTGCTCAACATAAAATAAAAAAATATTTAAATAATCAGCAAGAAAAATTTAATCAAGAAAATAAAATTAAAGATACAGAAAACAAAGAGAAAATAAAAAAAACAAAGGAGAAAATAGAAGAATATATTATTGAAAATCACATTCGTTGAAAAATTGCAAAACGTAATGTTATTATGTCAAGAATTAGATCATTAAAATATAAAACGTATGAAGATTTTTGCTTAGATGTTGCTAATGGAACTTATACAATTGAACAGGCGGTTACTACTATTTTATATAGTGATTCAGTAACATTTCAAGAATTAAAAACTAAACAACAAACAACAATGAATTTAAGTAGTAATAATGAAATTATTATTGAAAATGCCCCCAATACTAAAACATCATTGGCTCATTGTTGCTTACCTATCCCTGATGAACCAATTGCGGGTTATATTACTAAAGGGCAAGGTATTAAAGTTCATCGTTTAATTTGTCCTAATGTTAGTTTGCCAGAGCGTAAAGAACGTATTATTGATACTAAGTGAAATTTATTAGCAACCAGTCATCATCTTTATAATTCAAAAATTCAAATTCAATATTTAGATCGACCAGCATTGATGACTGATGTTTTAAATATTTTGGGCTATTTAAAGGCACAAATTCAAAGTATTGATGCTAATAATAAGCTTAAGGAAAATCATGGAAGTTTAAAAATTTTAATTAAAGTTTCTAATATTGAACGTTTACATCAAATTATTTCATCAATTAAAAAAATTCCTGATATTATTGCAATAAACAGAATAATTATGTAATATTTTAGTATAATATTTTCAGCATTTAAAAGTAAATTTAGGGTAAACATTAAGAGACAGTGTGGTTGGTGCAAACATTGGTTAACTAATTTTATGACATTAAATAGCTTGTATTATTAATTAATTAAATATGATAAATTATAATTAAGTGCATTTACTTTGTAAATGAATTAGGATGGTACCGCGTTAAAAAACGTTCCTAAAATAAAGGAACGTTTTTTTAGAAGATTTATTTTTTATTAAAAGGAGTAAAAAAAAGTATGCAATTTCAAAAAGCAAGAGGAACACGTGATATGTATAATGAAGAGGTTATTATATATCGTAATATTATTAAATCTTTAACACAGTGTGCAATTAAATATAATTATCAAGAATTTATTACTCCTATTTTTGAAAATGCTCAACTATTTTTACGAGCCGTGGGAGATACAACTGATATTATTCAGAAAGAAATTTATCAATTTAATGATAAAAATGATAGATTATTAGCTCTTCGTCCTGAAGGAACAGCGGGTATTGTTCGTGCTATAATTGAAAATAAATTATATAAATCTAAGCAAACGTTAAAGTATTTTTATTATGGTTCAATGTTTAGATATGAAAGACCTCAAAAAGGGCGTCAACGTCAATTTAATCAATTTGGTATCGAAACTGTTGGTGTTAAACATCCTTTAGTTGATGTTGAAGTAATGATGATGGCCCTAGAAATGATAAAAAGTTTTTCAATACCAAATTTAACTTTAAATATTAATTATTTTGGATCTAATGAAACAAAAAATAAATACCAAATAGCACTTAAAGAACAATTATTAAATCAAAGTAAGCAATTGTGTGAAAATTGTCAAATTAGAGTTAAAGTATCGCCACTAAGAGTTCTTGATTGTAAAATTTGTACTAAATTAAATTTAGAAATACCATATTTAAATGATTTTTTAACTAATGAAGAAAAAACATATTTTACAACCATTATTAATAGTTTAAAAAATAATAAAGTTAATTTTATTATTGATGAGCATTTAGTTCGTGGTTTAGATTATTATAATGGTATTATTTTTGAAATAACTACTATTGATTCACGAATTGGTGAAAGTCAAAATACTTTACTTGGTGGTGGTAGATATGATAATTTATTTCATAAATTGGGCTCACCATTAAAAATACCTGCTATTGGTTTTGCAATTGGTATTGAAAGATTAATGTTATTATTGGTAGAAAATAAAAATATTAATAAACCACCAATTATTGATTTACAAATTATTGCTTTAAGCGAATTAGGATTAATAATAGCTTCCGATTTATTATTACAATTACGTAAAGAAAATTATCATATTGATATGGAATATAATTTATATCAAGATAAAAATAAGTCACAGATTATTGATCGTAGTTTAGCCAAAAATATACTATTTTTAAAAGAAAAAAATCAGGTTAGTTTTTATTCTTTTGTTAAAAAAGAAATGATAAAATTAATTTTTGATACTGAACAGCAATTGTTTAGTAAGGTTAAAAATCTATTATTAGAGGAGAATGAAGAATATGGAAAAACTCTTTAGAACTCATACATGTGGTAATTTAACGCAGGGTGATATTACAAAAGAAATTATTATTAGTGGTTGAGTTAAAGATATTCGTATTAATAAATTTGGTATTTTTATTGATTTACGTGATATGTATGGAACAACACAAGTCATTGTTAAACCAGATAACGGATATTATCAAGAAATAAAAAATGTTAAAGTTGAATCTGTTTTAAAAGTAATTGGAACAGTTGTCTTACGAAAAAATAAAGATGCAAAAACTGCTAATGATATGATTGAAGTAGTAGCAAAAGATATTGAAATATTAAGCAATTCTATTAATTTACCATTTGTTATTAAAAATGATAATACGCTTGCTAGTGAAGAATTACGTTTACAATATCGCTATTTAGATTTAAGAAGACCAGCAATGAATTATAATATTAAATTTAAACACCAAGTTCTTAGTTGCGTACGAACATTTTTGAATCAAAATAATTTTTTAGAAATTGATACTCCTTGCTTAACAAAATCAACACCAGAAGGTGCTCGTGATTTTTTAGTTCCTGCTCGTATTCAAAAAAAACATTTTTATGCTTTACCACAATCACCACAAATTTATAAGCAATTATTAATGATATCAGGTATTGACAAATATTATCAAATTGCTAAATGTTTTCGTGATGAAGATTTTCGTGCTGATAGACAACCCGAATTTCAACAATTAGACTTAGAAATGGCATTTACTACTAGTAAAGAAATTAAATTAATAGTAGAAAATATGATAATAAGTCTTTTTAATACTTTAAAAATTGGTAATATTCCCTCAACATTTTCATCGATTACCTATGATCAAGCAATGGATTTATATGGTAGTGATAAACCTGATTTGCGTTGTACATGTAAGTTAATAAATATTAATATTAACAATAATAGTGATGGATTTATTTATAAGGGTTTTATAGTTAATGATAAAATGAATGAAACAACTATAAAAAAAATAACAGAAATTAGCAATCAGCATGGAGGAAAAACATTAATAATTTATGACTTAATTAAGAAAAAAATTATTCATAATAATTCTAAAGTAAAGTTTGATGATTTAGTTTTAGCAGAAGAAATATCAAAAATAAAATATAATAATAATTTTTTAATTTTCGTATATGAACAACAAGATGTTGCTAATAAAGTTATGGGTGCTATTAGAAGTTTTTATATTAATGATTTGTCAAAACGAATTAATCATAAAGATTTTATGAATAATATTGAAAACTTTGAATTTATTTGAATTATTGATTGACCAATGTTTGAACAGGAAGAAAATAAATGACAAGCTTGTCATCATCCTTTTACAAGTCCAAAAAATCCTGAAAAATTATTAGATATAAAAAATAAAGATTTAGGAACTTTAACTGCAGATGCTTATGATTTGGTTTTAAATGGTTTTGAAATTGCTGGTGGGAGCATTAGAATTCATGATTATAAATTACAAAAAAAGATTTTTGAATTATTAGATTTAAGTAAAACAGAAATTGAAAATAAATTTGGTTTTTTCTTATCAGCTTTTAATTACGGAGTTCCTCCACATGGTGGTATTGCTTTTGGCATTGATCGTTTATTAATGATTTTAATTAAGAATGAATCAATTCGTGATACTATTGCTTTTCCTAAAAATAATCGTGGTATTTGTTTATTAACAAATAGTCCTAGTGAAATTTCATCTGATCATTTATCAATATTAAATTTGGAATTTAAGAAGTAAAATTTTAATTTTAAAGTGATTAGAAGTTTAATAAAATTAGAAAATATAAATATTAAAAATCTCTAATGAAAAATAATGAAATTGTTTTTCATTAGAGATTAATTATGTAATTTAATTGAAATCAATTTTTCAATAATGTTAAATTAATAATTATTAATTTCAATTATATTTTTTTTGATATTTGTTAATATTCAAGTTCAATAAATGGTTCACTATCTTTGGTTTTTAGATGTCATATAGCTGGTAAATTTTTTTGAACTAAAGTAAAGACATTATTTGGTGGTAAGCATTTATAAAGTGAACCATCATTAGTTTTAGTTTTTCCATCTCCGTTTCATGTAGTAACATATAAAAAATTTGTATTTTTATTAAAAACTAATGATAGTACTCCCCCTTTTATTCCAGACATTGGTTTAAAGTTTGTTTCTTCTGCTAAACATTTGTAAACTTCACCATTACTAGGAGATTGATATGAACCGGTTCAAACTCCTGCATAAATATTATCATAATTGTCAAAAGTTAAAGAAGAAACAGATTTATTTATACCATCCATTTTTTTAAAAGTATTTTGATTTTTTTGATATTTATAAACGTTACCTTTAAAACTACTTTCTCTAGTACCTATATAAACATTTTCATTTTTATCAATAGCTATTGTTCATATTTCACCATATATTCCTAATATTGGTTTAAAGTTTGTTTCTCCTGCTAAACATTTATAAATAGCACCATGTCAAGAACTATTTCTAGTTCCAAGATAAAGATTACCTTTTGTATCAGTTGCTAAAGAACATATTTAACCAGGTATTATTAAATTTATTTTTGGAATTATAATTTTTTTATTATTATTTTTTATTTCTGCTTGTTGTTGATTTTCTATTAACTGTGTTTCTAATTCTGTAATTTTATTTGCAAGATTTGTAATTATTTTTCTTTTATCTAATGCATCTCTTTCTGATTTTGCATAGAGATCACTTATTTCTTTTAAATCACCAAGAGTTTCTTGTAGTTTTTTATTTAATTTTTCAATTTTGGTTTTATATTTATTATTAGTTAGACTTTCTTTTTCTAATATTTTCTTTTTATTATTTATCATTTTTTAATAAGTACCTCTTTCTTTAAATTAATATAAATATTAATTTTTAATATTAAGATTTACCAAAAATTTGATTTTTTATTATTTAATATCGTAGGTTTAGAAAAAAATGTAAAATATTGTTAATTAATTTTACAAAAATTAAACTATGATAATACATCTGATAGTGAAAAATATTCGGTTATTGCAGATGATCACTTAATGAAAATTAATGATCTTTTTAAAAATAAATTGTTAAGAACAGGTGCACCACCTCATAAATATAGGGCAGAAAATGCTAATGCAGCACACTTTTTAAAAGATTTAGGTTTCAAAACTGGTGATGAAATTGGCGTTTATTCAGATGAAGAATATGCTGAAATTGTTAGTTTAACTGTTAGTATTAAAAATACTTTTCCAGGAGAAATTAAAGAAAAATACACCGAAGATAGTTTTGAATTAGAAGCAGGTACGTGTCAAATTGATATTATCAAAAATAATGAAATTTTAAAATCTTAGATTATTAATACAGCTGACAATAAGGATTTAGATGTTAGTCAAGAATTTCGAAAAATTTTACCTGATTTGAAACTTTATAACAATGTGGGAGTTAAAAAAGGAAGTTTAGCCTCTGATTTTAAATTATAATTTGCACCATATACACAAAAGCAATGAGAAGCTTTAATTAGTTTATTAAATACAAAAGTTTATACATTTTTTTATGATGCTGCTAAAAATGGTAATAAAATTACTGGATTTGTTAATGTTCAGAGAGTGTTATTACAAGTAGATTTTGGGAAAGTAAATGCACTAAAAGATTCAAGAATTGGATCATTACCAGTTTTAGATTAAAACTATATTAACACAATTATATTTTACAAAAAGAGCAGTTGACAATGCTCTTTTTGTGTTAATTAATAAATTATTTTATCTAGTCTTATTTTAATATGATGAATTATACTTGTAAGTGCAAGTAAATAAAATTGCAAAAAATTCTCATATAAAAATTTCATAATGCTAAATTTAGTTTAGAAAAAAGTAAGGAGTTTTTATATGAGTTATAAACATCTTGGCATAGATGAAAGGATTTATATTGAGAATCAATTGAAATTTAAATTTAAAATTAGTGAAATAGCTAAAAATCTTAATCGAAGTATTAGTACTATTATTCGAGAAATTAATAGAAATAAAGATAATAATCATTATTTTTCATTAATTGCACAAAATAAAGCTGAAAATCGAAAACAATCACATATTAGTTTTCATAAGTTTAAAAATAAGAATTTAGTAAAATATGTACAACAAAAATTACTATTAGGTTGATCACCTGAACAAATTTATGGCAGAATTAAAAATTTTCATAAAGAGTGAGTTATTAGTTTTAAAACAATTTATACTTGAATTTATTTTGGAAGCTTGATAAAGTTACTAGTAAAAATTTAAGCAGAAAAGGTAAAAAACGAAAATCTAAAGAAAATCGTGGCAAGTTTAATGGTAAATCAATTAAAGAATGAGATATAAATGTTAATGATCGTATAACACTTGGTCATTGAGAAGGAGATACTATAGTATCATCACGAGGTAAAAGCAAATCATGTTTAATAACTTTAGTTGAAAGAGTATCACGATTTACTTTAGCAATATTAGTTAAAAACAGAACTACTAAAGTTATTAATAAAAATGTCAGTTATTATTTATCAATTCTTCCTAAAAACATTGTTAAAACTATTACTTTTGATCGTGGCAAAGAATTTTCAAATTGACAACAACTTGAAAAAAATTTAGATGTAAAAATTTATTTTGCCAATCCATATTCACCTTGACAAAGAGGTACTAATGAAAATACTAATGGTTTAATTAGAGAAAAATTTCCTAAAAAATTTATTTTTTCAAAAACTAATAAAAATGAAGTTCATAAATTTATATTGTCTTTAAATCAAAGACCGAGAAAAATACTAAATTATCTTTCACCAATCGAATATTTGGATAGAAAAATAATTTAGTTGCACTTACCTTTACAATTTAGCATATTTAAGTTTGTTGAATTAATTTATTTTTTCTTTTATTCATAAATAAAATAATTTGATATTTTATTTATGAACTAAATTTATAATTATCAAATAAGAGGGGGTGTTAAAATGATAAATAATGTTGTATTAGCAGGTAAATTAATGAATGAACCAGAAATAATACCAACCAGAGAACAAATTCCAACAAAATGGACCAAGTTTATAATGGCTGTTGAAAGACCTTTTAAAAATCGTCAAAATCAATTTGAAATTGATTTTATCACTATTAAAACTTGAATAGCTAATACAGAGGAATTAAAAACACTATTAAAAAAGAATGCAATTATTGGTATTAAAGGTAGAATTCAAACATTTGCTAATAAAGCTAATGATTTTTACTATACAGAAATTATTGCTGATCGTATTATTTATTTAACTTAAAAGTAATTAAAAAATAGTCTTAATTATTGAGTAATTAAGACTATTTTTATTTTTACTACTAATAAGTTTATAGTCACTTTATATTTTTTCAAATTAAAACGATATATAGTAAAATAAATTTGTTATAATTTTACTATAATTTATTAGTATAAAAGGTTAGGAGCAAACAAAATGAAAATTGGAATTGTAAGTGATTCAGCTACTGGTTTTACCGTTGAAGATATGAAAAAATATCCTGAAATAATAATTATTCCTTTAAATATTATTGAAGGAGAAAATGCTTATGATGATAATAACATTGATATTGATAGTGAAACAATTCGTAAAAAGATGATTGATGAACACTGTATTTTAAAAACTAGTCAAACTAGTCGTGGTAAACTTGAACAATATTGAGATAATGCTTTAAGTAAATATGATCAAATTTTATTTTTACCAATTGCTAATAATGCTTCAGGACAATATGCAAGTTCACAAGTTTTACAAAAAGAAGAAAAATATAAAAATAAAGTTCATATTTTAGAAACAGGTGCTGCTTCAATACCTTTAAAATTTATGGTTTTAATTGCTTTTACTCTTGTTAAAAATGGAAAAAAAATTCCTGAAATTTTAGGAATTTTAAATAAATTTCGTAAAACTTATGAATCTTATATTGCTCCTAATGATTTAAAATTTTTGGCTCGTGGTGGTAGATTACCAATGAGTAAAGCAAGAATTGGTAATTTTTTACGTTTTAAACCAATTTTAAGATGTAAAGAAACAATTGATAATATTGGTAGAGTTAGAACCTTAAGTAAAGCTATGGAAGAAATGTTAGATATTATTACTAAAATTAAAGACGTTACTAAAGAAACAATATATATTATTGATGGTTGATGTAGAAAAGATATTATTGATGAAGCAATTAAAAAAGTAAAAAATAGAGGATTTACCAAATATAAAGTTGAACCATTATGTAATATTTTAAAAACACATACTGGTAATAATACTATTGGTTTTTCAGTAGTACCTAATCAATGAGTAAAAGAAGTCTAATAAAAAAGTAGTTTTATAAAAGATTGATCAAGTATTCTGTTTTTTAGAAAATATATAAAAAACTTTAAATCTAAAAAAGAATGTTAGTAAAGGTTAATTTAGTTTACTAACATTCAGATTTTTTCAACTTATAAATAATAAAATATTAAATATTATGATTTAAATTCTTATTAATAATTAAAGTTTTAAACTAAAGAAATAATTGAAAAAATTTAATAAAATAAATATTTATAAATCAAAGTAATGGTTTTTTAATTTATTGAGTTTTAACTATAAAATTAAAAAATATTTTGGGAGCGTACCGATGTTGTCAATAATATTCAAATTTGTCTTTAAATTATAAGTTTAGACGAGAATAATTTAGACTTCAATATGCAATTGTAAGTTAATCTTAACACTTCAAAAATATTAGTCAACAATAATACTTACTTTTATAACTCAAAAATTCTTATTAAAGTTTTCTTTAATAAGTTTTATTTTATTTTTATTTATTTGCTAAATTGTAAAGGTAAGTGCAACTAAATTATTTTTCTATCCAAATATTCGATTGGTGAAAGATAATTTAGTATTTTTCTCGGTCTTTGATTTAAAGACAATATAAATTTATGAACTTCATTTTTATTAGTTTTTGAAAAAATAAATTTTTTAGGAAATTTTTCTCTAATTAAACCATTAGTATTTTCATTAGTACCTCTTTGTCAAGGTGAATATGGATTGGCAAAATAAATTTTTACATCTAAATTTTTTTCAAGTTGTTGTCAATTTGAAAATTCTTTGCCACGATCAAAAGTAATAGTTTTAACAATGTTTTTAGGAAGAATTGATAAATAATAACTGACATTTTTATTAATAACTTTAGTAGTTCTGTTTTTAACTAATATTGCTAAAGTAAATCGTGATACTCTTTCAACTAAAGTTATTAAACATGATTTGCTTTTACCTCGTGATGATACTATAGTATCTCCTTCTCAATGACCAAGTGTTATACGATCATTAACATTTATATCTCGTTCTTTAATTGATTTACCATTAAACTTGCCACGATTTTCTTTAGATTTTCGTTTTTTACCTTTTCTTCTTAAATTTTTACTAGTAACTTTATCAAGCATTCCAAAATAAATTCAAGTATAAATTGTTTTAAAACTAATAACTCACTCTTTATGAAAATTTTTAATTCTGCCATAAATTTGTTCAGATGATCAACCTAATAGTAATTTTTGTTGTACATATTTTACTAAATTCTTATTTTTAAACTTATGAAAACTAATATGTGATTGTTTTCGATTTTCAGCTTTATTTTGTGCAATTAATGAAAAATCATGATTATTATCTTTATTTCTATTAATTTCTCGAATAATAGTACTAATACTTCGATTAAGATTTTTAGCTATTTCACTAATTTTAAATTTAAATTTCAATTGATTCTCAATATAAATCCTTTCATCTATGCCAAGATGTTTATAACTCATATAAAAACTCCTTACTTTTTTCTAAACTAAATTTAGCATTATGAAATTTTTATATGAGAATTTTTTGCAATTTTATTTACTTGCACTTACAAGTATAATTCAGCAAATTTAAGTTTTAATTTATAATAACTGGATAATTGTATTTATTTGATAACATTTAAAATTAACCATTTTTGTATACATATCAATGTTATAAGTTCTATCACCAATCATATGCTTTAAAATTTGTTTAATATTAGTTTCAGTAAAGCAACCAATATTTTCAACTAATGCTTGGTTTAATACACCATCTTTTGCATTAATAAAATAACCAACTTTTAATTTTTTATATTGTAAAGTTAATGATTGTAAAAAATCAATTAATTCATAATATTGACCTTTGGCAAATAAATTTATTGCATTTTGATAGTGTAATTTAGCAATTTGATTTTTTCTTCTTCCTGCCATTATACCAAGAAATAAAACATGAAAAGCATGAAATTTATCTAAAATAAATTTAGCATTTAAAATTGTAGCAGTTTTTCTAATTCATTTTGCACTATCTCCACAAACTATTAAATTTGCTTGGTCAAAGTTTTCAAAAAATAAATTACCATATTTTTCTATTAATTTTGCGGTTTTTTCAGCACCAATTTCTGTTTTTGAAACTCTTATTTTACATACAGCTCTTTTATTAATTAATTTTCCATTTTTCTTTTTACCAGTACACATTACTATTAATCTCATCGAACATTTTTTACAATTTTTAGTATTGTGTTTTTCATTAAACTTAAATTTTCGATGACCATCATCAATATTTACATATAAATTTTGATTTGGTTGTAATGGTATTTTGGGAATATTTGCTTTTGGTAATTCAAATTTTTGATATGTTCTACAAACTGTACTATTACTTATTAAATCTTCAATAAAAGTATCACAAACATCACGATACTTTTTACCATCAGCAAAATATTTTAAAATTTGTTTAATAACGTTAGGTGCAAGTTTACTATATTTTTTAACACCAAGATAATTATCTAATAATGATACGTACTCCATTTTTTGTGTTTTTGTGTTATAATGTGTACAAATACGTCGCTTATAAGTTAATAAACCTTTTTTTGCTTTTAATTTTCGTTGTCTAAATCTATATGATTTATATTCAGATTTATCACATATACTTCATAAATAATCATCTATTTTTGCAAATAATTCTTCTGTTGGTTTTAAACTTAATTCATCTTGATTAAAATCATGTTTGTCTCAATCAAAATGATTTGCGAATGGTAATATAAACATTTTTAATGTTCCTTTCTAATTTTTGTTTGTTAATAATTTAAGTTTAATTTTTTTTTAAAAATAAGGAGTAAATATGGCTTTTATTAGTAGTTATGGACAATTAAATAAAAAATATAATCTTAATTTTAGTGATAATAATTATGGTTTTAGTTGAGATATTTTTAAAGAATTTGTTGGTGATGAATGAGCAGAATATTTTACTACTAATTGTTTTTATCGTTTTGTTCCAACAGCACGTGGAACAAGAAAAACTTGAAACTGTTTAGCATTTGATTTATTTATATGTTGTAATTTTAGAGATAGTAGTGTTCAAGAAGTAAGAAGATATGAAAATACTCATAGTGAAACTACAATTGGTGCTTTAATGAATGTTTGTCAAGTTTTATTAGATACATATAATATTAATTTATTACCTAATAATCCACATGGCATTAAATGAAAAATTACTAAGGATGGGGGATGTATTATCTTTCCAAGTAATCAACAAATTGACTTTATTGGTTATGCTAATGGTAATAAGATTTTTGGAAAAGAAGCAGGTGGGTCAAGTTTTTTAGGTTCAAGAACAGATGAAATTATTATGGCAGAAGAAAAAGAAACATTAACTGAAAAACAATTAACATATCGATATGAACGTTTACAAAACTCTATGTTTAGAAGTAATCGTATTAAAGTATCAAATAAACCTATTAAAGAGTGAAGTTGAACATTTATTGATAAAAATATATATAGTTCTACCTTTGGACAAAAGATTACTCGTTATTTTTATAAAAGTTTTTTCATTACTTTTACATGTAATCCTTATGATAAATATCATCCATTTTATTTAAAATACTGTACACCATTTTTACCATTAAATGATGAAGTCATGAAAAATCTTAAAAAAGTTGGTAAAGTTTATTATGAAAATAAAGATATGTTTAGTGGTTTAGGTTTATTTGTTTTAAGATTTACTATTCAACCATTTTGAAATAAATTACCTGACATTCAACAAAGAACATTATTAGAAATGGAAAAAAGTAATCCAGATGAATATAATACTGTTTATTATGGTTTTGAATTTTTAGATAGCGA
Organism: Spiroplasma endosymbiont of Nomada ruficornis; assembly: GCF_964030795.1. Lineage (NCBI taxonomy): Bacteria > Bacillati > Mycoplasmatota > Mollicutes > Entomoplasmatales > Spiroplasmataceae > Spiroplasma > Spiroplasma endosymbiont of Nomada ruficornis. The sequence continues at coordinate 1,340,047 of NZ_OZ034962.1, forward strand.
TGCAACAATTTTCCCATTTCAAAAAACAGTAAAATATTGACAATCATATGATTTAAAACAATTTTATAATCAAGAAAAAGAAATGTATAAATTTGATTTTTATAGTGTTGGTATTGATTGAGCTACGGGACCAAAAGACCATACTGTATTTATGGTAGTTGGTTTTAAAGAATATAATAATACTGGTTATTATGATGCTTATATTATTTGTGAATTAGTAGTTACTCCAAATGATTTTATAAATGAAAATGAAAAAATTAATGCTTATGTTAATGAAATTTTAGGATTAATGGATAATTTTGAAAATTTTGAACAAGCAATTTATTTTTATGATGATAAAGCAAGAACAGCAATGGATTGATTAAATCAAAAATTAATTGATGAACACAATACTATTTTAATAACACAAACCGCTATTAAACATGCTTCAAATTTAAATCAAGAAGCCGGATTAACTAATAGAGTAGTTTGAATGAGAAATATTATGAGTTATGGAAACTTTTATGCAAATAAAGATGATTTACCAAAAACAACTCAATGTTTAGAAGAATTACGTTATGACCAAACCAAAACTAACATTCCTGACAAAAATATGTATCAAGACCCTTATGATGCATTATTTTATGCATTATATCCATATAAAAATGTAATTAGGGGTAAAAATAATGCTACTGTAAAAAAAAGTATCTTCACATTTGCAATATAATAAATAAGCGCAATACAATTAATATTATAGGTATCAAAAAATAAACACCTTTAATTTAGGCGTTATTTTGCTTTTAAAAGCATACTTGTAAAAATAATCAAAAATAGTACAATTTAAAAGTAAAATCAAGGAAAAAAGGAGATATTTATTATGAAAATATGAATAAAAACAAATTTTCAAAAAATATCATTATCATTTGCTGTAATAACTGGTGTTACCGGTTTAATCTTAGGAATAGTTTCATATAATAAAAATAATCAATTAACATATTTTTATGATTACGACCATGAAGCACACTGGGGGGCAACTATTTGAGCAAGACCAGTAAGTAATAAACATAAAATTACTCTTTACTGAGCATCAAATAAATTAACTGATGATGCAGTAAAATGAGATGGTATTTATCCAGATGGATATTTTGATAATTAAATTTCTAAATTTATATAAGAAATATTTTCATTATATTTATCAAATAAATTAATATTATTTAAATTTATTTCTTGTTTATTTGTTACTAAAATTAAATCATAATTACCAGCACCAAATAGTCCGCTAACTTCAATTCGATTTAAGTTATTAATTGGATTTTCAATTTGTAATTCAAATTCACTATTATTGTCAATTTGTAAAACTTCTTTATAAAATTCTAATTTAGAAAATAATTGTGATTTATTTGAACCATATAAATTTAAAGCATTTTCGGTTTTATTTTTATTAATAATTAATCTTGTAAAATATTTTCCATATTCACCATTACCTAATGTTCAATCTGCCGGAATTAATGATGGTATATTATTGCTTTCTAATTCATTAGTTATGGATAGTCAGTTAAATTGATTATCATCTAATTTCAATAATTCATTTTGACTAATGTCATTGTTTTTTAGTTTAATGTTATTGATATCTGTAAAATCAAAATATGCAGATTTTAATACTACTTTTATATCTTTAAATTCTCAAATCTTATCAGGTGTAGAATGTATAGGATTTGATTTTAATTCAAAATAATAAGGTAATAATAATTTATAGTCATCATTTAAACCGTTATTAATAGACATGGTTGAATAAATATTTTTTGATAGCATTATAACTATTTGTTTTAATATTTTAACTTTTGGTAAATTTGTATAGTTAGGATAATCTAATTCTCATTGTTTAAATAAATTAGTAATAACTTCATTTGGTTTTTGTCCTTCAAACTTAGCACGAATTTTATCTAAATCATTCATTTCTTTTAAAACATTACTTAATGATGCACCATCAAAGTTTCTATTATAAGTATATGTATAAGTTAACATATCTAATAATACTTTTTGTAAACTATCAATTGGTGGTCTATCTTTTATTTCTAGTTCAACATCATGAAATTTATTTGTTGTAGAAATAAATAAATTATAGTCACTTACTAAAAATCATGACTCTAATTTTTTATCTTTTAATTCTAGTTCATCAGATAATGGTCATACTTTTGAATTTTTAGAAACATCATAACCAATTTTATCATTAGTTACTCTTGCATTATTAATAATTTCTTTTCTTGTTTCTCTACCACCACCAATAGCAATTAAATCTAAAACTGATTTTTCTTGTCCTATAAATTGTTTTGCTAAATTTCAAGGTAATATTTGTTCACTAAATCATTGTTGTAATATTCTAACTTTTGGTTGAGTTTCAATAGGCATTGATAATAGCGGAAATGCTATCTTATCTTTGACAAATAACTTTGGGTATACCTCCATATTGTCGACTTCACCAAGTACCTTTATATTGCCAAAAATCATGCTTCTAGGTGCTTTAATTTTTAAACCAATAACTTTGGTGTCTTTATCTAGTGGTTTTTGTAATTTAATAATAATTGGATAACCATCTCTTGTTTTAAAGTCTTTAATTTTAATAATAGTAATACTTTTAGTACTTCTAGTTTTTGGATTTTGATAAGGTTCTGAATAATTATTAATAATATATAAATTATCAATATTATTTTCAGTTAATGGTTCATTTATACTAACTGCATATAACTTAAATTGATTTAATAAATTTATTTCTTGAAATATTAAATTTTTAATATTAGTCATACTATATTCAATTGTATTGTCATTAATATTAGTACTTGCTCTTTGATTTAATTGCATAGTAAAATCAGATGTTTCAACAGCAGTAGTTTTTAATACTTTATCAATATCAATAAAACCTATTTTAATAGTATTTGCTGAAAATCTTAAACTATTATTTTCATTATTTTTAAATAAACGTTCAATTTCATAAATATAAATTTTTCTTTTTTTAAATTCATCGTATGCTCTATTAATATCAGGGTCACTAGTAGCACTCATCATATTAGTAAAATCATAAGGAATATTATCAATTAAATAATCATTTTCTATTTCTGCTTGATTAAGTTTAGTTTGTTTCTGTGGAAACTTCGTTTGTGGTTTGTTGTTGTTTTCCATTGTTTTCTCCTATTAATTGGTTATTTTCTGGATTAAATAATTTTAATTTAACTGTTAAGTTATTAATTTCTTGTTCATCATTAATATTAAATGTTTTACTATTTAATAAATCTTTATCTAAACGTACTAATATTTGAATAAATTTAAGAATATCAATATTAAATTGTCATAATTTTTGTTCAATATAATTAATAGTTGAAATATTTACCGCTGTACTTTCGGGAACCGATTGTTGTGCTGATTTCTTTTGACTTGGTATATGAATACCACAACGTTTAAATATTTCATTAATATTTCAATCATATATATCAGTTAAATTTTTACCTTTAAAATTACTACTTGTCATATTAATATTTTCACTTTTTTCATTATTATCACCAGTAGTTTTTCAAATATAGTTGTTAGTAACTAATGTTCTTACGGCTTCATCCATTGTAGATTTAGCATTACCATAAGTTTGGTCAAAAATAAACTTTGGTGAATTTAAAATAGTATCTAAAACAATTTGTTCATAAATAACATCTAATGCTTTAATTTTATCCATTACTTTATTACAATCTGCTAACTCATTTGCTTTATTTCTCATAATTGCTATTGGAATATAATTAATATTTAATGTTTGTTCTTGTTCTAAATTAGGATTATTACTATATTCTTTAAAAGGTAAAGGAAATTGTTTTTTATTATCACTAATACTATAAATTGCACGATTAATAGTTACTTGTTCATTATTTAATTTATAAACTTCAAATAATCTTACTGTTTGTGCATTTTGTTGATAACTATCATAAAAAATAGTACATTGAATTAATTTACCAGTAATATCATAAATTCTTTGCTGTATATCTACTACTTGAAAATAAAAATCATCATTAGCAATATAAATTAAATAACCACTAATTCCTAATTTGCTTAATTTAAAAATAGAATTTCAATTCTTTCTATAAAATTCTTGTTTAATTAAATATTGTTTAATAGTTTCATTATTAATATCCAATGGAGCATTATATAAATTAGCATTATTTTCAGCAACAAAATCAGTAAAATAAGTCTCATGATTAAAATCATTAAAACCAAAATAACTTAAAATAGAAGTGTGTGTACTTTTATTTTCTAAAAAAATTAATTTAGATTTTTCTTCATTATTATTAATATTTGTTTTATCTTTTCTTGGTCAAAAAGGTTTCATTTTTTTCTCCTTTCTAAAATATTTGATTAATTTTTAAGACAATTTTTACTATAATAAATATAATTAAACCAGCAACAGCAGAAGATAATAAAACTCCAATTAAACTTAAAATAATTTTTATAATTTTTCAAATCATAATTTTATTCCTGTAATTCTTCTACTTTTCATGTATTACCTTTATCGCTACCTTTTAAAGAATAAATAGTAATAAATTTTGAGTGTTGTACTGATAAAACTAAGACATTAGTATTATTGTTAAAAACTTCTATTGGTACACCTGCTATTTTTGTATTAGTTATAATAAATTCTTTAATTGCAAAAACATTATTATATATATTTCAAGAATAATAAACTTTATATCTTTTATTAACTATAAAATCATAAGTAATTTGTCAATTATCTCATTTATTTTTTTCTCTTATTCCTACTTCTTTTCAAATTGAACTACTTGGAGGAATTGGAATTGGTTGTGGTTGTTTTTTGATAATTTCATTAATAGCACCAGCAACAGTTTTATCAGTAGTTTCTAAATTAGGAATTTCAGTACCAATAGTATTTATAGAAAAAGCATATTTGAATTGGTCTTTATCCATTTTATTGTCTAATTTTTTATCTACTTCTTCTTTTTTATAATAATCAGTTAAATCAGTTTTCCCGCAAGTAGCACTAATTTTATTATTTTCATCAATTTTAATATTTTCACCAGCAATTAACTTATCTTGTTTTTTATCTAATAATTGATTTGTTTCTAGTTTTGTATAATAATCATGTTCAGTATTTTCTTCTGCTATAAATTCAGTTGGTGTATCTATTCCTTGATATTGATATATTTCTTCTATATCACCAATTAAATTAATTTTTCCAAGTTCAGGATAAGAATTACCACCACCACTAAATTGTTTCTTTTTATTGTTATAGTAAATAGTTCCAATATTTAAAATATTTTTATTTTGTATTTGTTCTCCATAAGTCATGGAATCAACATTTAACAATTCAAATTCGTTAAAAACATTATTTAAATAAATTTTAATTACTTTATAAAATTTCATAAAGTTATTTTCTGTTGAATATTGATAACTGATTTTAATAAAATATCATTTAAATATTTCTATATTATTATTTTCAACTTTTTTTCATAAGGGACTAGTTTCAATATTAAATCAATTATTTTTAACATCATTAATATTTTCGTTTGTTTTAATTAATTCACTATTTAATTTGGTAATTTCATTTTCATTTGTAGTAATTCGTTTTTGTTGTTTAGCAGAAAAATCACAAGTTGGTGCATGTGTATAATCACCAATTTGTGGATTGTTTTGTAAAACATCAGGTGGTAATGTTCCAATTTCATTAGGTCAATATAAAATCATAGTTTCAGTTTTTGAGTCATATTCTGTTGCAACATAACCTTTATTTATTAAATTTGTAACTGGTCCCCTATATGTTTCATTTTTATTACCATTAATGGTATCATCATATAATTTTATTTGCTTTGATAATGTAAATTCTTTTTGTTCTTGAATTAATTCATTAACTTGGTTTCTAGTATAAAATGCTTTTAAGTCAATTTTTTCAACATCTATTTCATCATTATTATAATTTGAAAATATTTGTTTTAATTCTGTTAATCTTGCTCATATTTTCATTCTACTAGGTGCTAAATCTCAAATATTAATCGTAGGAGTACTACTTGCACTAAATTGATTACCATTATTAAATTGAATAGTAGCATCAACATTAAATTCAATTGGTGTACGATTAAATACTCAATGTTCAACCATAACATAAACCATATCTCTTAAAGTTTCTTTAATTAATTCATCTTTAAAACTATCAAAAGGAAATTTAGATAAAATAAAATCAAGATAAGCATTAATATCATTTTGAGCACGAATAGCAAATGTTTTAAATCAATCATCAACATTTGGTCATGTATTTATATATTGTCGTGGTGTTTCTGTAATTGTTCCAGTTAATGGATATCAGTTATTATAATTTTCTAAACTGACACCAGTTCAAAGTTTATTAATCATATTTTATCATTCCTTAAAAAATGCTTTTTTATAACGTTTGGTTTTTGATTTAGTTTTTCTATGTGATATATGTGTAATTTCTTTTTGTAATTTTTTATTTCCTTTTTTTACAACTTGATTATATGCAAATTTTTCTAAATGTCTTAACAATCCAGTACCAAATACAGTATTAACTGATAATTTTAAACCCACCCTTTTAAATGATTTATTGACATTATCAATAGGATTATTAATAACATTAACTACTTTATGATAAGTTCTAATTGTCCTTAATATTTGCCTATAAATTTTAAAACTATCTTTAATCATTTGTTGTACAACTGGTAGAGCAAAAGCAATACTTTTTAATCATTTATTTTGACTAACTCCATATCCAATATATCAACCGCTATATCATCTATATCAATGAAATGGATGTATTTGAATAACAAAAGTTTCTGCTTTGATAATACTATCAATAACTACAATTGGTTTATATTTAGGATTACGATGATAAATAGTAATTCCACATTTATCTAATGATAAAGGTTGAATTTTACAAGCCATAAATACTGGTGAATTTAATGGAATTAATTGTGCATGTTTAATTGCTTTCTTTTCAGCACTTGTAAATACATCAATTGTTTTTTCTTTTAATTTATTAATTTTTTCAAATGCTTGTTTTTCTAATTTTTCGAATTTCTCTTGTAATTTATAAATATTTATTCTTATTTTTTCAAAATATGAAGTATCTTTTCAAAATTTATTTAAACCTTTTTTAAAATAAAATTTAATATCAAAATATTTAAAAGTTTGATTTGCTTTTAATACTAATTTATGAATTGAACTATTTTTAAAATTAAATTTAATTGCATTAGCACGAATTTTTTGTAAATCTAAAATTAAAGATTTTCCATATCTATTTTCTGCATGTATTGTATGAACTAAATTTAATCAGTCATGTTGGTTCATTTTTAATACTTCTTTTAAATCAGTATTATATTTTTGTAAAAAATTGTTTGCTTTATCAATATCTTTAATTTTAAATTTAGGAGTTAACTGTGGACTTAACTTTATTAATTCATTTTGTAATAATAAATAATTTTTTAATTCTTGTACTTCTAATTTTGCAAAATTATTTTTATATTGTCTTTCAGCAACAAAACCTAAATTTTGTATTATTGTTTCGCGATTTGGAGCATGGTTATAATTAAATAAATAACGTTTATTTCCAATAATTTTATCTGTTAAAATTTCTTTTCCACTTACTTGACTAATGATTTCTTGTAAATTTTTTGCTTTTTTAATGCCAATTTGTTCTAATGTTTTAGTTTTTTCTGCTAAACTAATAAATTTAGTTGTACGATAACCACGACTAATTCTATTAAGTCCAGCAAATGCAGGTAATATATTAAAAAAAGTATTTAATGGTGTAACATTTCCTTTTAAATAATCATAAACTTGATTAATAGTAAAATCAGTTAAAAACTCTACACCAACAGCACTAATACTAGCAAGTAAATCACTTGCACCTAAACCAAGTGCTAAACTTTCACTTAATCCACCAGTAAAAGGAGCAAGTGCTACTGCTATTACTTGTACACCAATCATTTCTAAAATTTCTCATCATCAACTTTTATGTTCTTGTTGTTGACTTGTTCTAGTATGTTTTGGTTTATTTATGTTTAAAAGTATTGCTGTACTAGTTGTACCAATTGGCATAATAATTATCCTTATTTAAGAGTTATTTTTATAGGATTTGTTGAACCTTGATAATTTTTATCAGTGTCATTAGTAGTGATTACTACATATAAATCTCCTGCTTTTTGGTTTTGATTACTTACATCCACTTGACCTTGGGCATCACTAAAATAATTAATAATTGGAGTTGTTAAATTTGGATTTAAATTATTTAGTTCAGTTGTATTTTTAATTGTTGTATCTAATAATTTATTCTTTTTAGTAGTATCAGCAGTAATATTAGTTGTTAATGTTGTAATTTCTTCACTTAAATATTTTTTATTAACAATACCACATAACATTCATCTTGATTCTGTTTCTGAGTTTGACATATAAGGAATAGATTCTCCTGTTACTTGTCCACCAACTAAATATCTTTTTGGAACTTTACCATCTTTAATATCTTCAACATATATACTAGTTTGTTGTAACATATATCTTTTCATTGCTTTTGGTGTTGCTAAAACAAAATTCATAATTTGATTTTTATTTTCAGTATTTTTAAATGTCATATAATCATCCATAACAATTTGACATAATACACCTTTAATATATAAATTTGTTCCATTTAATCTTAATTGTTGTGCTAGTTGATTATCAGTAATTAAACCTTTATTATCTGCTAAATAAACTAAAGTATCATAAAGACTATTTGTTATAAAAAATTTACAATTATTACTATTTCTTAATTGAAATAAAGTATTTCATGCTGATAACATTGATTTTAAATATCCTACTGGTGTTGTATCAGTAATGATTACTTTTTTGGCAGATTTAGCAATTGTATTTGTATCATTATTTGCTAAATAATCTGCTAAATCATTAGCAACTTCATATTGCATACTTTCTAGTAAATTTTGCCCATTATCTGCAAATAAATCAACTTCACCAATCATTTCTCCTGTACTAGCTTCTTTTGTAATTTCTTTAATAATTTTATCAGTATCAACATAACCAACTTCTAATCCTTTACTTTTATCATTTCAATGAAGTATTTTGAATGTTGGGTCTTTTGGTTTTTTAACTATAAATTCAATTTTTGTAGAATTAACCATTTCAATTGGAAAAAAACTTGCTCATGGACTATTTGATTGTTTATAAAATTCTATAAATTCAGGTGTTTCTACTAATTTTGTAGTATTATCTAAATTTTGTTTAAATGGCACTGGATTTGGCATTTTAAATTTTCCTTTCTTTTATAAATTATTTTTCTTTTTATAATCTAATAAACTACTTTTTATTGAAGTTTCTTGATTTGTTAATATTGTTTCTTGTTTACCACCTGTATTAATTGGTTCTTTAAATAGTGGTTGTTCTTTAATCATTTTTTTAATAGTTTCTTCAATTTTTGAATTTTCTATATTACTTGTTTTAAATTTTAAAAATTCATAAAATTCTTTTTTAACTTGATATTTTTTAAATATATTAATTATTTCTTTTTCTTTAATTTCTTGATTAAGTTTATTTAACTTATTTTCTAATTCAACAATCTTAATTTCTTGCTCTTGTTGTAAATTATTATTTTCAATTAAAGGTTCAGTATTTTGTTCAACATTAGTTTCATTTTCTAACATTTAAATCACACCTTTATTATTTATTTTCTTTTCCATTAATTTTTTCATTAAGTTTTGCTAATTTTTTTTGATGTTTCATCACTTTATTATTTCTTCTAATATGTTTTGGAGTTGTAATAAATCTTTTCAATCAAACAATTAATTCTCTACAAATTAATGTTCCTACACTTGTTCCAATAATAATTAATTCATGTAAAAATTCTTTCATTTTCAATTATTTCCTTTCAATTATTTATTTTTAATTATTCGTCAAATTGACCATTATTAATTCTTTCAATCATTGATTTTGAATTACTTATAATAGTTACCAATAAAGATATTTCTTTATTTAATTGTTCCATTCTTTCTTTATATGTCTGAATTTCATTGTTATAATATTCAATCAATTTTTCTTTATTCATTAGTTATCATCTCCTTTATAAACTATCATATGTAGTTGGTCTTTCATATAAAACATCACTACTTCCACTATTATTACTAATAGCATCACTATTAATTAATCTTCTTGTTTCATTTGTAAATGATGTTTCTTGCATTTCTTGATTATAATTTGTAGTTTCCATAGGTAATAAATTATGTATAATTTCACTTGCACCAGCAACTATTGTTGGTACTGCATAAGCATTATTAAAATCATTATTTATACCCATAGCTACACCACTTGAAATTAGACATCCACTAGTTGCCATATTACATATTTTTCTTATTACTTCAAATCTATTAGGTATTAGTTCACTTAACCCACCAATTAGATTTGATATACCATAAGTACTTAAACTAATATATGTATCTCAATCCATTTGTTGTTTATTATCATTAGTTAATAATAATGGTCATGGTGGTGTTTCTGTGGTAGTAGTTGTTAATCAAGGTGGTGGTTCAGGATTAGGATTGATTTTTGTAAATTTTGCATAATTAATTAAACCAATAGTTCCTAAACCTAATAATATTTTTTTTACTTGAATTTAATATTTTCTTTTTAGTACTTGGCATTTGATTTAAGTTTCATATATCAATTCCTAACTTTTTACTAAATAATAAAGCATTAATACTTCCTAATACTGGATTACCAATAATTTGACCATAATAAGCACTTGTACCAATCATTGCTGATAATGGACTTATTCCAATTCTTATTATTTTTAATAAAGTATAGTTATTTGATTGTACATTCGTGTCATTTGGCATTTTCATTTACTCCTTCATTTTTTGGTTTAATAAACACTTCAACTCAACCTGTATAGTGAACGTTATCACCAACTAAAATAGCAGTATTTGCATGTGGTTGAGAAACAACTAAATATTCAGCAATAACATTAGGATATTTTCATAAAATAATTGCTTTTATATCATTACTATCTGTTAAATCTTTGGGATTTGGTGAAAATATTTCTATTTTATCTTGACCAAATAAATCTGTTAATTTAGTCATTATCAAATTCACCTTTTTCTATTTTTTCAATTAATAAATTTAAAATATTTTTGTCCAAATCAGAGTTTGTATAATTAATTTTTTTAGTTCATTTAATTATATCTTTCATATATTTAAGTAATTTTTCTTTATTCATTATTTATTCTCCTTATTTAAATAATATCAACCAATTAATAAACTATCTGCTTCATCATGATTTGATATTTTTATATTTCAATTATTTCTTTAATAATTTCTTCAGCAACATATATACTTAGTTCTTTATCTCAAGGTCTTAATCAAAAAATAGGTGGGTCATAACGTTCATATCATTTCTTTCATTCACTTGGACTTATTAACATATCTTTTGTTAATAATTTATTAAATTGTCCTGCAATAAAACCACGTAAATGTTCTTGAGTTTCATAACCAATACCATTTTTTGAATTAAAAGTACCACGTTCAATAATTAAATCCAATTCATTATCATTAACTTTTATATCTCAATAAAATTTTCTTTGTCCATCATATTCTTTTAAATTATAACTTTTAACAAATATTGGTTTTCAATTTCAAAAATCATATTTATCATGTAAATAAACTTTTTTTCATAAAGTAAATCCAGTATTTTTAATACTTGGGTCAATTGAAAGTAAATAATTAGTCATTATCAAATCACCGGTCTTTAATTCTGGTTTTAATTGGTTTATAAACTTCTTCATAATATCCGTTTAAGCGATATGTGTTTTTAAGATATTGCATAAATCTTTCTTTATTAATACAATTTTTATGTCTTGATTTATTAATTTCATCAACTTTATTTCTATGTTCTTTATCACCTTGATAACAATGTTCACATACATTTCTCAGCAGTTTTTTTCGCAAGTAAATAAATCATGTTTTTTATCACATACACAACAATCTTCACAACATACTTCTTTATTCATTATTTATTCTCCTTTCTATTATTTCTTTCTTGCTTTATTAAGAAATTTATTGAAATAATTTGATTATCACCATCACCTAATTTTTTTAAAAGATATTCATATCTTTTCTTAAAATCTTCACTATCAATATCTCTATCTTGGTAAATTATTTTTTTCAATTTTTTTATTTTATACAAGGTTTTTGGAGAATATATTTCTCCATGCATGCAAAGAAAACATTTCATTATTTATTCTCCTTATTTTCAATTTGATTAGCAATTTCACTTAATATTTTTAATACTTTATATTCATTTTTTAATTCTTTAATAATAAATATTAAAAATATTATTAGTGTTATACTTGTTATTAATATTGGTGCTATTAATAAAATTTCTCATCATATCATTTTTTACTCTTTTCATTTTTTAAATCATTTAACATTAATTGAACAAAATACACGATTTTAGGAATGTTTAAAGTATTAAAAATTTGACCAGTGACAATAATTTCATCGTTTTTGTTTAATAAAATACATCGGTTATAAAATTTTGGATTATTAAAAATTAAAGTAACATAGTTTAAACCATTTCATTGACCACGAACACTATAATATAATTCTTTATTACCTTTTTCGTAATATTTTGCTTCAATAGTGTTACTTAGTTTTACTGTTAATTTGACATAATTGGCTTTATCTTTCATTTTTATAATTCCTTAAATAGTATTGAATGTGTTTATATGCATCTTGTTCATGTTTTGTTAATTTTATATTTCCTTTATAATTTGTTATTTTATTTTTATTTTTTGGTTGGTTTTCTAGATAATCTCAGTTGAAAACATCTTGTACTAATACCATTAATGAACCAATAATTTTAGGAGTTGCTAATGGATTAGTTAATAATTGTTTTGAACTTAAAAAGAAATTTTCTACAATAACTAATATTTTGTTTTCAAAAAATTGTTCTTTGATTATTGATAATATTCTTTTATAACGATTTTTACTTTCAAAAACATGTGTTGTGTTGAATGTTTCTGTATAAATAATCCTATTTGTTTCATTTGAATATATAACAATTCCATTATTACCAATACCAGCGGGGTCAATCCCAATAATTAAGTCATATTGCATTATTAATCAAATTCACCATTTTTAATTTTTTGATTTAATTGAGATATAAGATTTAATCTTCCATTAAAACAACTTTTTCAAAGTTTAGTTACTTTTTCATCGTCTCTCATTTCTTTATTTCATTCTCATTCATCTTTAAGATATTCAAGTATTTTTTCTTTATTCATATTTATACCTCCTACTTAACCTAATATTTAAAATACAGTCATAACAAATTGCTTTACTATTTTTATCTCTTAAAAAATATTTTCTTGTTTTTATATCATTAGTATTAAAGAATAAATAATCTAATTTATTTTGTTTACATGTTCAACAAAAATACTTTTTCATTATGAGTTGAAATTTCCTTATAAGAAGTAACTATATAATTAATTGGTAAATCATCATGTTTATATGGATTATTTATTTTAAAACCTTTTCTGTTTTCTTCTCACGTAATGTTATATTTAAAACAAGGATTAGTAATTTTAGTTTTGTTATCTGTTATTTCACCCATAAATCAACTATTATGCTGTTCATAAAATGTTAATTGTTCAAGTTTTATATCATTAAGATAATATTATTTTGGAGCAGTTGGTTTATTAACAGTTATTTTTTGGTCTTTAATATATGGTTCTAATAACTTTATTAATTCATTACCACTTAATTCTTTTTTAATATTTTCTAAATTAAAAACTCAATATGTGCAACTGTTATCAACAATAAAAGAATTATTTTTAATCATTCATTTTGGAAGAGATAATTTATATTCAACATAATCAATAAGAATAGATGGTGGTTTATCTTTAACAATTTGTTCTTTTTTAAATTCTATTTGCATAATAATCCTTTCCTAATATGTTCTGTTGCTTCTAGCATAAAGAACATATATTTTTATTCTTAGATTATTAATAATACTACTATTTGTTTTATTCATTCCAGCAATTCTGGGCTCAAAAATAAATTGTGAAATTTTAAAAAACATTGAGGCATTCGATTCAATATTTATTTAATTTGCGTTTAGCAAATTAATATTTTAATTGAACCGGTCCCGCTCAATTTTTTTTACAAGTTTGAAATTTATTTTCTCGCCCAAAAATTTTTCAAAAAAAAATAAAAAATAAAACCAACACTTGCTCACTTGGTAGTGGCAAGGTTGGTTAAATAAAGAATAATAGTTGGTCCCCACTCCGGGTCTATATATACTAGTTTCCAATTCGCTCCCACCCCAAGAATTACCATTTCTGGTTAGTATATTTTATTAGGTATCACTCCACTTTTTATTTATCCATGCAAGTCCACATGCTAGCTACTATTTTTAACAACTATGTTGTAGTTCACTTTTTTAGTTCCCTAACACGTGTTGATAATAGTGCTAAAGACGGTTATTAAAAATTTTAAAATTTTACAATTACAAAAAAAGACAAGAATTTTATTCTCGTCTTTTGTCATTTATTTTTTAATTTAATAGTTTAAAAAAGAAAGGAGTTATTTTTAAAAATTTTTATTTATCGACATCTTCGGTACGCTCCCAATATTTTTATTAAGTATCCTTAACCATTTCATAGTATAAATATTTTATTTTTTTAATTTTAATAGCCATTTTCATTTAGTGGTATTTTAAATCAAAAACCTTCATAACAAACAACATTTCCAAAATTATTTTTATATTTTTGATAAGAACGACAAATATTATTATAGGCTTGATAATAGCGTTTTTTATTAGTTTTATCAATGTGGTAAACTTTTAATATTGCTTCTTCCATAGTGTCATAAACACCTAAACAGTTATCTTCTTTATCATATCTCGCATAAATAAAATTATTTTTTTTCATTTTTAACTCCAATACTTTTTTATATATTCCCATAATTTAAGATTTACTTAGAACATAGATTATATTTATAATATTTAGGATTTTAAAAAAATATGAAATGGTGTAAGAACATTAAATTAGTTTGTAAATTTATAAAAAATAAAATGATAAGTTAAATTTATGACAATATTAAAAATATTGTTAATAACATAAATTGATAACAAATGATTTTTTTATAGAATATAGTTTTAATTGAAAAATTATTATTTATTGTTTATTTTTGAATTATAAGTAAATCTTAATTTAAGTCTATAATTGAAAAAATGAATGCTAAATTGTAAAGGTAAGTGCAACTAAATTATTTTTCTATCCAAATATTCGATTGGTGAAAGATAATTTAGTATTTTTCTCGGTCTTTGATTTAAAGACAATATAAATTTATGAACTTCATTTTTATTAGTTTTTGAAAAAATAAATTTTTTAGGAAATTTTTCTCTAATTAAACCATTAGTATTTTCATTAGTACCTCTTTGTCAAGGTGAATATGGATTGGCAAAATAAATTTTTACATCTAAATTTTTTTCAAGTTGTTGTCAATTTGAAAATTCTTTGCCACGATCAAAAGTAATAGTTTTAACAATGTTTTTAGGAAGAATTGATAAATAATAACTGACATTTTTATTAATAACTTTAGTAGTTCTGTTTTTAACTAATATTGCTAAAGTAAATCGTGATACTCTTTCAACTAAAGTTATTAAACATGATTTGCTTTTACCTCGTGATGATACTATAGTATCTCCTTCTCAATGACAAAGTGTTATACGATCATTAACATTTATATCTCGTTCTTTAATTGATTTACCATTAAACTTGCCACGATTTTCTTTAGATTTTCGTTTTTTACCTTTTCTGCTTAAATTTTTACTAGTAACTTTATCAAGCATTCCAAAATAAATTCAAGTATAAATTGTTTTAAAACTAATAACTCACTCTTTATGAAAATTTTTAATTCTGCCATAAATTTGTTCAGGTGATCAACCTAATAGTAATTTTTGTTGTACATATTTTACTAAATTCTTATTTTTAAACTTATGAAAACTAATATGTGATTGTTTTCGATTTTCAGCTTTATTTTGTGCAATTAATGAAAAATAATGATTATTATCTTTATTTCTATTAATTTCTCGAATAATAGTACTAATACTTCGATTAAGATTTTTAGCTATTTCACTAATTTTAAATTTAAATTTCAATTGATTCTCAATATAAATCCTTTCATCTATGCCAAGATGTTTATAACTCATAGAAAAACTCCTTACTTTTTTCTAAACTAAATTTAGCATTATGAAATTTTTATATGAGAATTTTTTGCAATTTTATTTACTTGCACTTACAAGTATAATTCAGCAATTTTTACTATTTTAGTGGTTTTTTATTTTTTTATTATAAATTATTTTTCATTTTTTTTAGATTTATTTGAAAAAAAATTAACTAAACACTTTCTATTTTAAATGATTACAATTAAAATAATGTTATTTTTAATAAAACAAGAAATAAGTATATTAATAGTTTTAAAAAAACTACTAAAATATTTTTAAAATTTAATGGAGGATGAAAATGCAAACTTTTATTGGAATTATAGGTTATTTAGCCGGAATATTGTCTATTATAACATTTATTCCACAAGCAATAAAAACAATAAAAACTAAGGAAACTAAACATATAATATTATCAACTTATATTATTTATAATATTGCTAATCTTTTTTTCTTGATATTTGGAATACTTTCAGTAACATTACCAGTAATGTGACCAGAAGGTGCTGATACTCTTGAAATTGCAATTTGAGGTTCTACCTTAATAATACCGTATACAGTAACAATGACTGCAACTAATTGTATTATTTATGTTAAAGTAAAAAATATGAAAACGTTGGGCGAAAATGCTAAAACTTTGGAGGAATAAAAATAATGGCAAATACTGAATGATGAATTATTACTATAATAGGGATTATTGGAGCACTTATTGCTGTTATAGCATTTTGTCCACAGTCTTTAAAAACAATAAAAACTAAAAAAACAGATGGTATTTCTTTACTTACATTTATTCTTTATACAACGGCTAACAGTTTATGAGTATTATGGGGCATTATTCATTTATCATATCATGGTGGATCTGAATCAACAATTTTAATGAAAGATTTAGTTATAATTTGTGCTAATACACCTTGTGCAATATGATCAGGAATTATTCTTGGTATTAAAATTAATAATATGTATAAATATGGTGAAGATTGTAAAAAATGAAAAGGTAAAGTAAATATAAAGAGTAACTTTTAATAGTTTATTTTTTTAAAAAAATAATAATTTATTACTAAAAATGCATTGTAATGATGCATTTTTTAATAGTTATAGTAGTAAAATACTTATCAAAATTAAAAATATAATTTAAGTTATAATATATGTATAATTAAAAATTCTGTGGGGTTAAATAATGATAATTCAAAATGATGTTTATAAAATTCTAGTACAAGTAATCCTAGAAAAAGGTCATTGTAATGTTTTATTAGCACAAATGATGCGAGATAAAAATCTAACATTATCAGAAAAAGAAGCAATTGAAAAGATAGTACTAGGAACCTTAAAAAATCAAATTTATTTAGATTATATATTAAATCAAATATGAAATGTTTTGAAATCAGTAATTACTATTCCTTTTCACATAACTATTTTATTATGAATAGTTTTATATGAAATCTATTTTTTAGAAATTACTAATAAAGAAATTTTCATTGAAAATACTTTAAAAAAAGTAAGCACCATTAATTAAACTAACATTTATTATTTCTAAAGTATTAGATTTATGTTTTACTGAATTTAGATCAGAATTTAATTTACAAAAAGAAAGTAAACAAAATATTAAATTAATTAAATATAGTTATCCTAGTTGATTATACTCTTTAATAAAATCACAATTTAGTATTAATATTGCAAATCAATTGATAAAAGATAACTTAAGAATGCCATTAATTAGTTTTAGAGTTAATACATTAAAAACTACTGTTAATAAAGTGTTAAACAATGAAAATTATAAATCTTTTAACTTTTGTTTAAGCGAGATAGTATCTGATGGTATTATTAGTTCAAAGTCAATTTTTAACACAAAATTATATGAAAATGGTGAAATTATTAAACAAGATCAAGCAAGTATGTTAGTTAGTCATATTTTAGATCCACAACCATATGATGAAGTATTAGATATGTGTGCAGGAATTGCTAGTAAAACAGCCCATATGGCAGCTTTAATGTCTAATCACGGTAAGATAGTTGCTTGTGATATAAATGAAGAACGATTAAAAATTGGTGCTACTTATTTAAAAAAATTAGGGGTAACAAATACTAAACTTAAATATGGTGATTCTACAATATTAGATTTTAATAATAAATTTGACAAAATTTTAATTGATGCTCCTAGTACTGCTTGAGGTTTAATTAAAAGAAAAACAGAAGTTAAACTTATCAATTGAAGTAAAGAAGAAATTAATCAGTTAATTACTGTTCAAGCAAAATTATTAAATAAGGCTTATCAACTTTTAAAACCTGAAGCGATAGTTGTGTATGTTACTTGTACTTTCAATATTAAAGAAAATCAAAATCAAATTGAGAATTTTGTTAAAAATCACCCAGATATGACAATCATTGCAGAAAAACAATTTTTTGGTTTTAATAACAATACTGATGGATTTTATATTTGTAAATTAAAAAAAGGAATATAGGGGGACAGTTTATGAAAATAAATGCTAGTTATAAAACAGATGTTGGTAATTATCGTAAAAATAATCAAGATGCCGTTTTATATTTAACAAATAACACTGGACAAGTTATTGGTGTTGTTTGTGATGGATTGGGTGGTCATAAATGTGGTGAAGTGGCGAGTAATATGGCTGTTAGTATGTTAAAAAAATTTTTTGAAACAACAGATTTTACTAAATTAAAACATGATAAACAAATTCATGCATGATTACAAGAAAAGATAGAAATTATTCAAATTGAAATGAATAATTTTAGTTTAAGTAATGAACAAGCGCTTGATATGGGAACAACTATGGTAATAATTTTAATTACTAATAACAAAGCTTATTTAGTAAATATTGGTGATTCACGTATTTATCAATATAGTGAACAAGGATTAAAACAGTTAACAGTTGATCATAATATTTTAAATTTATATTTACAAAAAAATACAACTAAAGAATCAAGTGTTGATTTAAATCACACTTATTGAAAGGCATTGACTAGTGCTCTTGGTCCACGTAAGCCATTAAAAACTGATATTTTGCATTTACCATTAATAATTCCATCATATTTTCTTTTAACTAGTGATGGTGTTCATGATTTTTTAGAAGAATATGAAATAGTTAATATTTTAGAAAAAAATGGAAATATTAATAATAAAGTTAAATTATTAATTAAGCAAGCATTACTTAATGTTTCAACTGATAATGTTACTGCATTATTAATGGAAATAAAATTTTAGTCTTTTGATATTTTTGTGTAAAATATAAATTATAAATAAGTTAGTAATTTTTAAAAAATAAATTTAAAAGTAATGGTGAAACTAATGGAAATAAATAAATTATTGAATAATCGTTATCATATTTTAAAAATTATTGGTTCGGGTGGTATGGCTAAAGTTTATGAAGCACAAGATAAATATTTAAATCGGCAAGTTGCTTTAAAAGTAATTAATCCAATTTCACCACTAGATGACTTAATAAAAGAACGATTTTTGCAAGAAATTAGAGCAGTATCTAGAGTTAGACATCCCAATGTTATTTTGGTATATGATGTTTTTATTGATAAGAAAGATTGATGCTTAGTTTTTGAATTATTAGAAGGTAAAACATTAAAAGAATATTTAAGTAATTATTCAGTTTTATCAGTTAATGAAGTTATAGTTATTATGAAAGAAATTTTAAAAGGGGTTAATGCGTGTCATTCAGTCAATATTATTCATCGTGATTTAAAACCTGAAAATATTATTTTAACTAGTAGTGGAGCAATTAAAGTTTTAGACTTTGGTATTGCTGTTATTGATGATTATGAAGTTAAAAAACACGCTAATCAAGTTGTAGGAACAATGAAATATATTGCTCCAGAAGTAGTAAAATTTCAAAAACCAACAATTCAAAGTGATATTTATGCTTTGGGTATTATATTATATGAATTATTAGTTGGTAAACCACCTTTTTTTCATAAAAATCCACAAATATTAGCCGCTAAACATATTAAAGAACCAATGCCATTAATTCATGAAATTAATAAGAATATTCCACAAAGTTTAGAAAATATTATTTTGAAGGCAACTGCTAAGAATATTAATGATCGCTATCGGACAATTAGTGAATTGAGTAATGATTTAGATTGTTGTTTAAAAACGGAAAATAAAAATAATATGTTATTTAAGAAAAATTACTTAAATTCACAAAAATTAAAAAAACCATTTTATTTAAAAAAAGAATTTTTATTATCTTTAATTTTAATTATATTATTACTTATTGGTGTTATTATAAGCATATTAATTTTATATTAATTGGAGGACACTATGAATTTTAAACAAGGAATAGTTATTGGAGTTGCAAATAACTTTGTTGAAGTAAGAATTGATAATCAAATTTTTTCTTGTTTAATCAAAGGAAATTTAAAATTTCAAACAGCAAAAATTTTAGTTGGTGATTATGTTAAAGTTAATTTTAAAGATGATAAAAATCCTTTGGTTGAATCAATTTTACCTCGATTTAATGAACTATATCGACCAAGCATTGCTAATGTTGATCAAGTATTAATTGTTAGTTCTCTTGTTAATCCTTTTCTTAGTAGTTTTCTATTAAATAAATTATTAACTATTTTTAATTATTATCATTTAAAAATAATTTTAATATTTACAAAAATTGATTTGGTAACTAAAGATAATGAAGTTTGAACAAAAGTTAAAGCATATCAGAATTTAAATTTACCAACAATTTTTATTTCAAATGTTAAAAAAAATGGTATTGAAGATTTAAAAAAAGTTTTTACAAACAAGTTATCAATATTAACAGGTACTTCAGGAGTGGGAAAGAGTTCAACTTTAAATAGTTTGGATAATAATTTAAAATTATGAACACAGGATATTTCTAAAAGTTTAAATCGTGGTAAACATACCACAACTAAAACTCGCCTTTATTTTTTACATGATGGTATTATTGCAGATACACCTGGTTTTTCGGTCTTTCAGTTACAAGGTCTAAGTAGTATTGATATTGCTACTAATTTTCCTAGTTTTACTAATATTTGACAAAATTGTAAGTTTCGTACTTGCTTACATCAGCAAGAACCAGAATGTGCAATTAAAAAAGCAGTTGCAAATAAAATAATTTCTAGTTTTTTTTATGAAGATTATTGTAAAATTTTAATAGAATTCAATAAAATTAATAATTTAAAATAAAGGATGGTAATATATGAAAAAAGAAGTAACAATTGCCGCTAGCATTTTAACTGCTAACTTTCTATCTTTAAAAGATGATTTATTAAATTTACAAAATGCAGGAATTAATTGAATTCATTTTGATGTTATGGATCATCATTTTGTTGAAAATTTAAGTTTTGGTGCAAAAATATTAAGTGATGTATGTAAATTTAGTTCTAATATCAATATTGATTGTCATATGATGGTAAAGATAACAACATTAAAAGTATGTGATTATTTAAAACCATTTATAATTTTACCGCAAGTTAAAAATATTACTTTGCATTATGAAGCATTAACAGAAGAACAATTAAAAGAATTTCTGCAGTGAAAAAACCCTGGTTTTAAAAAAGGAATTGCCATTAATCCTGATACACCAATTTCAAAAATTTATGATTATTTGAAAGATCTTGATACAATTTTAATTATGAGTGTGCAACCAGGTGCGGGTGGACAACGTTTTTTAGATTTAACTATTAATAAAATTAAAATGTTAGTAAAACATATCGATAATAATTTTCCAAATATTACAATTGCTGTTGATGGTGGCATTAATAATTTAACAGCAAATGATTGTATTGCTGCTGGTGCTAATTACCTAGTAGCGGGTAGTTATTTATTAAATAGTGATAATTCAGTAAAAAAACAAGTTGCGATGTTAACAAATTATGAAAAATAGTGATATTAAACAATTAGTAATTGTTTGTCGTGATTATAATTTAAATTGAGAACAATTTATTAATCCAATTTTTATTGGTGTTGAAACTGGTGTTTTATCATTATTAAAATATAACAAACCAATTAAGTTTATTTGTGGTGATAATGATACCATTAATAAACAACAGTTAAAGATTTTAAATGATCAAAGTAAAATACATAATTTTGAAATTATTACTTTTAATAAAGAAAAAGATTTTATTGATAGTGAACTTGCGATAGTTACTGCAATTTCCAAAAAAATTGATTTTCAACAAATAGTGATAGTAAGTGATGGAATACGTTGGGATATGTTACTTGCTAGTATTAATATATTAAAAAAATATGAATGTTTTAACCCAATTTTATTAGGTGAAAATAATTATTGTTTTTTACTAAAAGAAAAATCAGAATATATTGTTTACAATTGACAATTAACATATAAATATATTTCTTTTTTTAGTTTAGACAATGAAGAAGTAATTTATAATTTTAGTGGTTGTAAGTTTTATCCAAATCAAGATATTACTGTTACTAATAATAGTACGCAAACTATTAGTAATGAATTTAACAAAGAAGAAAGACCAAAACTAATTATTAAAAAAGGAAAATGTTTAGTTTTTTTACATAAATAATTTTTAAAATTTAGAAAAACTAATTATTATTTTATGACAAAAGTATATTAATAAAATCTTAAAAAAAAGATAGTATAATAAAAATCATAAACTTAATATAAGTTTTCTAACCCTTATTTTTATTAAAAATAAATGGGTTTTTTTATTTTTTAAAAGAGGAGAAATTAAAAAATGGTAAAAGAAAAAATGTCATCTGCAACAGAGTTAATAAAAAAACTTGAAAGTATAAAGTTAAGATATCAAAAACAACATAATACTCAAATTCCTTATTTTAAAAGAATTATTGAAGAATTAAAAGGTATATCTTTGGTTGCAGATATTCCTAATGTTATTAAAAACCTTAATTATCTTCAAGATAATTGCGGAAAAAGTACTAAAAAATATTCTGATAAAGCAATAATGCCAATTTTATCTTTGTTTACTGTAACTATTAGTTTTTTAGAAGCACAAGTAAATAAGGGGGCATTAGCAATAGATTTTAAAAATATATATAAATATGATTTAAGTAATGTTTTAACTACTTCAGAAGATAAGTTATTTGTATTAGGTTCACAAACTGATTTAGAAGTTAAAATAAAGTATAGAGATAGTTCTAAAAGTTTAGATGATTTAACACTATATGATAGTTCAGACATGCTAAATTGTAAAGGTAAGTGCAACTAAATTATTTTTCTATCCAAATATTCGATTGGTGAAAGATAATTTAATATTTTTCTCGGTCTTTGATTTAAAGACAATATAAATTTATGAACTTCATTTTTATTAGTTTTTGAAAAAATAAATTTTTTAGGAAATTTTTCTCTAATTAAACCATTAGTATTTTCATTAGTACCTCTTTGTCAAGGTGAATATGGATTGGCAAAATAAATTTTTACATCTAAATTTTTTTCAAGTTGTTGTCAATTTGAAAATTCTTTGCCACGATCAAAAGTAATAGTTTTAACAATGTTTTTAGGAAGAATTGATAAATAATAACTGACATTTTTATTAATAACTTTAGTAGTTCTGTTTTTAACTAATATTGCTAAAGCAAATCGTGATACTCTTTCAACTAAAGTTATTAAACATGATTTGCTTTTACCTCGTGATGATACTATAGTATCTCCTTCTCAATGACCAAGTGTTATACGATCATTAACATTTATATCTCGTTCTTTAATTGATTTACCATTAAACTTGCCACGATTTTCTTTAGATTTTCGTTTTTTACCTTTTCTTCTTAAATTTTTACTAATAACTTTATCAAGCATTCCAAAATAAATTCAAGTATAAATTGTTTTAAAACTAATAACTCACTCTTTATGAAAATTTTTAATTCTGCCATAAATTTGTTCAGGTGATCAACCTAATAGTAATTTTTGTTGTACATATTTTACTAAATTCTTATTTTTAAACTTATGAACACTAATATGTGATTGTTTTCGATTTTCAGCTTTATTTTGTGCAATTAATGAAAAATCATGATTATTATCTTTATTTCTATTAATTTCTCGAATAATAGTACTAATACTTCGATTAAGATTTTTAGCTATTTCACTAATTTTAAATTTAAATTTCAATTGATTCTCAATATAAATCCTTTCATCTATGCCAAGATGTTTATAACTCATATAAAAACTCCTTACTTTTTTCTAAACTAAATTTAGCATTATGGAATTTTTATATGAGAATTTTTTGCAATTTTATTTACTTGCACTTACAAGTATAATTCAGCATTGTAAAAATTAAAAATTATTAAGTTACAAAATGATAAAATTAATATATAAAAAGTAAAGGAGGAAGTAAATGGAAAAAATTGGTGCTGCAGTTTATTTACATTTAGCAAATTTAGAAGAAATTAAAAATTATACCGAATTATTAGCCAAGAATAATATTAAAACTATTTTTACAACTTTAATTAGTTTTAAAAAAACAGATTATGAAAATTTAAAAAAATTAGTAGTATTAACACAAATTGCTAAAAAGTATAATATGCATGTTTTTGCAGATATTAATATTGAATTTATTAATGAATTTAATCTGAATCTTAATAAACGACTTGATTTCATAAAGTTTTTTAAAATGTATGGTTTATCGGGTATTCGTTGCAACGAAGGAATTGATATTAAGCATCAAGCAAAATTAAGTCAAAATCGTTTAAATTTTAAAATATTTATTAATGGTTCATATGTTATTAATGATATCAACTACTTAATATTATTTTATAAAGCTAATGTTAATAACCTTATTAGTTGTTATAATTTTTATCCACAAAGATATACCGGTGCTGATATTGACTTTTTTTGTTTAAATCAATCTGAAAGCGTTGTTAATAAAATTCCATTTGCCAGCTTTGTTACATTATTAGGAAAAGATAAAATTGGACCTTGAAAATATAATGATAATTTACCAACATTAGAACTGCATCGTGATTGACCATTGGTAACACAAATTCGTCATTATATTGCTTTATGCATTGATATGATAATTATTGCTAACCAGTTTTTAACAGAATATGATTTGAAAATGATAAATGAAATTGATTATAAAAATTTATCGTTAAAAATTGAGTTAAATTCTAATATTACTGATAGTGAACAACAGATTCTTTTTGATAAAATATTCATAAAGTTAGATCTGATTTAGCACGTGATATAATTCGTAGTGTTATTTCTCGAGTTATATATCAAGAATTAGATATCCCTGCTAACAATACTAATCAATGATTAGAAAAAGGTGATGTTGTTATTCTTAATAATAAAGCACAAAATTATCGTGGTGAATTACATATTATTACAAATAAAATTAAAAATGATGGTATTCGTAACGTTGTTGGCAAACTTTCTAAAGAAGATTTAAATTTTATTCCATTTTTAGTATCAAATCGTTCATTTAGATTTATTTTATAAATAAATTTTTTGTTTTATTTATTAAAAACATAAACATTTAAAATATGATAAAATCATTAAGTATTATTAAATAATAGTTAGTAAGTGTGAAATTTTAAAAGATAATCTTACTTTTAATTTTTTTTAAAATAAAAAGTTTAATATTGTATAAAAATATTGATAATTTTTTAATTTACTAATATAATTGTTAAAGTAAAATAAAAAATAGGAGCTGACATGAATGCATTCAGTGAAAAAATCACCATCATCAGACAACAAAGAAAACGAAGAACGAACAAGTAGTGAACAAGAGTTTCAACGTCTTTTAAAAGGATTTAGTAAAAAGGCCCAAGAAACTAAAAGAGCAGAAAAAAGACATAAACATTTTCTTTCTGCGCGTGATGAAAAACGCGAAAAACAAAGCGCTGCTGCTAAAAAGAAAAAACATCGTAAGTAATAAAAAGGAAAAAATGGTAATCACTGTTAATTATTATTGACGGTGATTTTTTATATGAAATATCCTTTTGTTCAACAAGAAACAGAAAATGATTGTGGTTTGGCATGTCTTGCTATGATATATAGGTTTTATTTTAAGAAGAAGTTATTAATTAATGACATAAAAAAAGATATATTTTTAACAAAATTGGGAATTAATCTTTTAGAATTAAAACAATTGGCTAGTAATTATAATTTATTATTAAAAGCTTATAATATTAATTTTGATAAATTAAAATCACTAATAATTGTTAAACCATTAATTATTCAAATGCTGAATTATACTTGTAAGTGCAAGTAAATAAAATTGCAAAAAATTCTCATATAAAAATTTCATAATGCTAAATTTAGTTTAGAAAAAAGTAAGGAGTTTTTATATGAGTTATAAACATCTTGGCATAGATGAAAGGATTTATATTGAGAATCAATTGAAATTTAAATTTAAAATTAGTGAAATAGCTAAAAATCTTAATCGAAGTATTAGTACTATTATTCGAGAAATTAATAGAAATAAAGATAATAATCATTATTTTTCATTAATTGCACAAAATAAAGCTGAAAATCGAAAACAATCACATATTAGTTTTCATAAGTTTAAAAATAAGAATTTAGTAAAATATGTACAACAAAAATTACTATTAGGTTGATCACCTGAACAAATTTATGGCAGAATTAAAAATTTTCATAAAGAGTGAGTTATTAGTTTTGGGAGCGTACCGAAGATGTCGATAAATAAAAATTTTTAAAAATAACTCCTTTCTTTTTTAAACTATTAAATTAAAAAATAAATGACAAAAGACGAGAATAAAATTCTTGTCTTTTTTTGTAATTGTAAAATTGTAAAATTTTTAATAACCGTCTTTAGCACTATTATCAACACGTGTTAGGGAACTAAAAAAGTGAACTACAACATAGTTGTTAAAAATAGTAGCTAGCATGTGGACTTGCATGGATAAATAAAAAGTGGAGTGATACCTAATAAAATATACTAACCAGAAATGGTAATTCTTGGGGTGGGAGCGAATTGGAAACTAGTATATATAGACCCGGAGTGGGGACCAACTATTATTCTTTATTTAACCAACCTTGCCACTACCAAGTGAGCAAGTGTTGGTTTTATTTTTTATTTTTTTTTGAAAAATTTTTGGGCGAGAAAATAAATTTCAAACTTGTAAAAAAAATTGAGCGGGACCGGTTCAATTAAAATATTAATTTGCTAAACGCAAATTAAATAAATATTGAATCGAATGCCTCAATGTTTTTTAAAATTTCACAATTTATTTTTGAGCCCAGAATGGCTGGAATGAATAAAACAAATAGTAGTATTATTAATAATCTAAGAATAAAAATATATGTTCTTTATGCTAGAAGCAACAGAACATATTAGGAAAGGATTATTATGCAAATAGAATTTAAAAAAGAACAAATTGTTAAAGATAAACCACCATCTATTCTTATTGATTATGTTGAATATAAATTATCTCTTCCAAAATGAATGATTAAAAATAATTCTTTTATTGTTGATAACAGTTACACATATTGAGTTTTTAATTTAGAAAATATTAAAAAAGAATTAAGTGGTAATGAATTAATAAAGTTATTAGAACCATATATTAAAGACCAAAAAATAACTGTTAATAAACCAACTGCTCCAAAAGAATATTATCTTAATGATATAAAACTTGAACAATTAACATTTTATGAACAGCATAATAGTTGATTTATGGGTGAAATAACAGATAACAAAACTAAAATTACTAATCCTTGTTTTAAATATAACATTACGTGAGAAGAAAACAGAAAAGGTTTTAAAATAAATAATCCATATAAACATGATGATTTACCAATTAATTATATAGTTACTTCTTATAAGGAAATTTCAACTCATAATGAAAAAGTATTTTTGTTGAACGCTAAATTGTAAAGGTAAGTGCAACTAAATTATTTTTCTATCCAAATATTCGATTGGTGAAAGATAATTTAATATTTTTCTCGGTCTTTGATTTAAAGACAATATAAATTTATGAACTTCATTTTTATTAGTTTTTGAAAAAATAAATTTTTTAGGAAATTTTTCTCTAATTAAACCATTAGTATTTTCATTAGTACCTCTTTGTCAAGGTGAATATGGATTGGCAAAATAAATTTTTACATCTAAATTTTTTTCAAGTTGTTGTCAATTTGAAAATTCTTTGCCACGATCAAAAGTAATAGTTTTAACAATGTTTTTAGGAAGAATTGATAAATAATAACTGACATTTTTATTAATAACTTTAGTAGTTCTGTTTTTAACTAATATTGCTAAAGTAAATCGTGATACTCTTTCAACTAAAGTTATTAAACATGATTTGCTTTTACCTCGTGATGATACTATAGTATCTCCTTCTCAATGACCAAGTGTTATACGATATTAACATTTATATCTCGTTCTTTAATTGATTTACCATTAAACTTGCCACGATTTTCTTTAGATTTTCGTTTTTTACCTTTTCTTCTTAAATTTTTACTAGTAACTTTATCAAGCATTTCAAAATAAATTCAAGTATAAATTGTTTTAAAACTAATAACTCACTCTTTATGAAAATTTTTAATTCTGCCATAAATTTGTTCAGGTGATCAACCTAATAGTAATTTTTGTTGTACATATTTTACTAAATTCTTATTTTTAAACTTATGAAAACTAATATGTGATTGTTTTCGATTTTCAGCTTTATTTTGTGCAATTAATGAAAAATAATGATTATTATCTTTATTTCTATTAATTTCTCGAATAATAGTACTAATACTTCGATTAAGATTTTTAGCTATTTCACTAATTTTAAATTTAAATTTCAATTGATTCTCAATATAAATCCTTTCATCTATGCCAAGATGTTTATAACTCATATAAAAACTCCTTACTTTTTTCTAAACTAAATTTAGCATTATGAAATTTTTATATGAGAATTTTTTGCAATTTTATTTACTTGCACTTACAAGTATAATTCAGCACATTTTTTAAACAAAATTTATTAAAATAAAATCTATTATTAAAAAGGGATTTTTATATTATCCATGTGGTTCAAATGTCGGATGAGGTACATTTTCTACTTTAGAATTAATAATATTTTTATTTCAAGGAATTACTTTATAAAATACATAAGAACAAATAAAATCAGCTGATTTACTTAAACACGAAATCATAATTACCATTTTAATACTTAAGTCAGTTCACTGCAATAAAGCAAAAGTAATAAAAATATCAATAAATCAAATTAAAAATAGATCAGCAATACTAATAATTAAAGTATAGCCACCAGCATAAAGAAAACTAAATAATGGTTGCATCATATTAATGAAAAAATAAGTTACTGCTGAAAAAGCCATATATCAAACTGCAAGTTTCATAGCATTATTAGATAAATTTGGAAATAATACTTTTGGAACTCAAAAAGCACTACCCAAAATAATTAAAGCAATAACAGTTGAAATAGCAAAACTCAATTTTAATATCTTGTTAGCATTTTCTTTAGCCAGTACTAGTTCTCCTGAACCTAACTTGCTACCAACAGCATATCCAACTAAAGCATTATATCCCCTAAAAGTAGAATAAAAAATAGCAACAACACTACCAACAATTTGCACAGCGGCAACAACTTCAGTATCACCAAAATGAGAATATAAAGCTGTTAACATTACTACTGAAACACCAAATAATACTTGACTAGCAAATAAAGGAATAAAAGTAATAATATATTTTTTATGTAAATCTTTTGTAAATTTAAAAATATTTCAATTAGGAGCATAAATTGGTTTTTTATAAATTAAATAACCTAACAATATAAAACATTCTACTGCTCTTGAAATAATTAAACTTATTGCTAATCCTTCAATACCTAATTGTGGTCCCCAACTATATGGTAATGATAAAATACAAACTCAAAATGTATTTAAGAGTAATGAGCAAATAGAAGTTATCAATGGTGTTTTAAAATTACCACATGTATTCATAGTAATTGACATAATAAAAGCAAAACCTAACAATGGGTAATTTCAAGCAATTAATTTACTATATTCTTCAGCAATACCCATAGCATTTTCATGAGAATTATCTTCAGCACCAAGAATTACTCCCATAATTTGTTTGCTAAATAATTCTAATATTACAACAAAAAATATTGAAAAAATTAAAATATAAAATAATTTTATATTAGTAGTTTCTTGAATTTTCTTCTTATCTTTAATACCTAAATATTGAGCAGTAAAAATATTACCGGTAGCAACGATAGCAAAAAAGATATATCAAACCATATCATAAATATTACTTGATGATGCAACTCCAGCAATAGCATCATCATTTCCAAATTGACCAACCACAAAATTATTCATTAAGTTTATTAATGTTTCAATTAAAGATTGTGCACAAATTGGAATCATAAATAATAATGCCATTTTATAAAAGTTTAAATTATCTTTGTTTAATGTTTTCATATTATCTCACCCAATTTAAAAATTTAATATAATAAAAAAATATATTAATGTTATTATTTAATATATTGTTATATTTTTAACGAATAATTGCTTGAAATTTTTTCTTTAATATTTCTTGAATAATACTTATTTGTCCACTTACTTTTGTTTCATCTAATTGTTCTTCTTGACTATTAAATTTCAAATTAAAAGTTAATGAGTGTTGATTTTGTGATTTTAATTTTTCATCATTATAAAAATCTACCAAAGATATTTGTTCTAAAAAATCAATATTTGCAAATATTATAGCATTTTTTACATCAGAAAATTGAATATCGCTATTAACAATAATTGATATATCACGACTTAAAGCATTAAATTTTGATCAAAGCTTAAATTTAGAAACTACTTTTTGTTGTTCTTCTATGATTTTAACTAACTTACTACAATTAATTTCTGCTAAGAATATTTTTTCAACATTCATTATTTTTTCAGTTTGTGGATGCAGTGCGCCAATAGTAGCAATATGTTCTTGCTCATAAAAAATATCTGCGCTTAAATACGGATGCATTAAAGAATTATTATTTGTTTTATAAACAATAGAGTTAAATAAATTTGGCATAACTTTTGCTAAAAAACCATCTAAAAAACCTTTAATAAAATAATACGTACTATTAGTAATTCTATTAGTATTAATTTTTGACCAAAAATTATCCATAATCATAAAAGCTAAATGATGATTATCATCAGTTTCATCACCTGTATAAATAGTTTCATCAGTAAAAATTTTTAATTGTGTTTCTTTACGTGCATAATTATATTGACAAATTCTTAATAAACTATCTGTCAAACTAAAACGCATAACTTCTCTTGTTAATGTCAAAGGTGCTTCTAATTTTACAGGTATTTTATATTTAAAAAAATTAAAATCATTTAATCTCTGCATACTTGTTAAACTATATGTTTTTACTTGATTAAAACCATAACTTGTTAAATGTTGTCTTCACTTCATCATTAAATTTTCCATTGCCGTTGGTGACTTAAATGATACATTAAATTGTGGTTTAATAACTGGTAATTTATCATATCCAAATACTCTGGCAACTTCTTCACTAAAATCATTAGCATTATTTAAATCACTACGATGATTAGGAACTGTTACTTTTAAAATTTCTTGATTTTTTGCATCAATTTCAATTTGACAACCAATAATAGTCAAATAATTAATTATTTCATGAACCCCAAAATTTGTACCTAAAATTTTATGAATAAAATTAAAATTAAAATTGATCACTTTTGTTTTAACTTGATAAGGAACATCATTACTAAAACCAGTAATTTCATATTTAACTTGTAATTGTCCTAAAATAAACAAATAACGTTGTAAAGCAATTAAATAATAATCAGGAACAACTGGTCTTGTTAAACGTTCTAATAATGTATTAATAAGAGCACCATGTCGCTTTGCTTGTTTACTCATTAAGGTAACATCAGGATTAATTGAAAATATAAAAACTTCTTTGGAACTTGGTTTAACTTCATATTCAATATTATGACTAACTCCTAAAACACTAAAAGCCAAATATTTATCATGTAATAAAATATCACCCTCTTTAATTTGCAAATTACCTTCTGGGTATGATTTAGGTGAAATATTTAAAGATGGTTTTTTTAAAACATCGGCACTAAAAGTAATTAAGGGTTGACCCAATTCTAACATTACTAAATGAATAATATCTTCTGATAAAGTTTTGGGTACAATATTTGCAAGTTGTAGTGTTCTTCTAATTCAAATTGGTGTTATTACAGATTTATCATCAAATTCAATCTTTAATGTTGCTAAAGCTTGAATTTTACCATTAAGAACACTAACTTGACTTTTATTATCAAATTTTCCTATACTACTAACTTCCATGTTTTTTAAAGGAATTTTAAAATAACCGCTTAATTCTCTAGCAATACTATAAATCCCCAAACAATCACTACGATTTACTGTTAAATCAATAAAAAAAATTGTATCATCTAAATTTAAATATTGTAATGGATTAATATTACCAACCATTGCATCATCTGGTAAATGAATAATACCACTTAATTCTTCTTTATTCTGAACAATACCACTTAATCCTAATTCTGTTAATGAACAAAGCATTCCTGAAGAAACAACGTCTTGAATTGTTCTTTCAACAATAGTAAGACCATTACCTAAAGTACTTCCTATCCTTGCTACAAGAACTTTAATACCAATAACTACATTTGCTGCACCACAAACTATAGTTAACATTTCAGTGCCTACTGTTACTTCACAAATATTTAATTTATTTGATTTAGGATGTTTAGTCATTTTAGTAATTTGACCAACAACTAAGTTTGTATTACTGAACATTAAATTTTTGACTTGATCAACCTCAAAACCCAAACTATTTAAAGCATCAACGATTTCATAATCTTTAATGCTATTAATATTCAATCACTGCGAAATGATTTTACGTGAAACTATCATTTTATTTTATACTCCTTTTAATTTTTAAAATTGTTTTAAGAATCGAAAATCATTATTATAAAATAATCTGATATCGTCAATGCCATATTTAATCATAGTAATTCTTTCAATGCCTACACCAAAGGCAAAACCTGCTGTTGTTTCATCTAAACCAGCAGCAATAAAAACATTTGGATGAATCATACCAGCACCTAAAACTTCAATTCAACCAGTATACTTACATAATGAACAACCTTCTGTATTACATTTTGGGCAACTTACATCTACTTCAACTGAAGGCTCCGTAAATGGGAAATAACTAGGACGTAATCTTGTTTTAGTTTCCATACCAAAAAATTGCTGACAAAAATAATTTAATGTTCATTTTAAATTTGCAAAAGTAATATTAGATCCAACTAAAAACCCATCAACTTGCATAAATTGGTGAGAATGAGTAACATCATCATCATCTTTTCGATAAACATTTCCTAAACTAATAATAGCCGTGGTTTCTTTTGAATTTTTATCTTGCTCGCTAAGAATGCGTGCAGTCATATTTGTAGCGTGTGTTCTTAATAATCAACGATTAAGTTTGTCATTATTATTTTCAAGATAAAAAGTATCTTGCATATCTCTTGCTGGATGATCAAATGGTAAATTTAAGCGATTAAAATTATATTCTTCATTTTCTACTTCATTACCACTAATGATTTGATAACCCAAATTTTTAAAAATTTCAGATATTTCGGTAACAGTTTTTAATAAAGGATTGGTGTGACCAATATTAAAATCAATACCCGGTAGTGTTAAATCAATTTCTGAAGATTTAAGACGCTCATTAATGTTATCTTTCTCAATTTCATTAAATTTTTTTATTATATATTCATTAATTTCTTTTTTTAATTTATTAGCTGCTTGACCAATTTCAATTCTAAAATTATGAGGAAACTTTTCTAAAGATTTTAATATATTATTAATATCCGAATTTTTACCTAAATATTGTGATTTTAAAACTTGCAATTTATGTAAATCAGCAACTTCATCAATATTATTAAATGCTTGCTGTCTAATAATTTCTAATCTTTTTTTTAAATCGTTAACCGCTAACATTCTATTCCTCCATTAATTTATTAATATGTATAATTAAATTTTTATAATTCAAAATAAGTATAATTTATTTTAATATATTACTAGTAAATAAGCAATACGTTACTATTGCTACACTTGTTGCTAAATTTAATGATTCAACATTAAAAGAAGTTGGAATAAAAATATTACTATTAATTTTATCTTTATACTTTTTATTAATACCTTGTCCTTCATTGCCAAATAAAAAAGCATTCTTTTGCTTAAAGGTAATTTCAGATAAATTAGTACTATTATCTTCATGTAGAAATGTACCATAAATCATATAATTTGCATTTTTTACTTTTAATAAAAATTGATCAAAATTTTCATAATACACATTAGTATAAAAAATAGCTCCTTGACTTGCACTAATTACTTTGTGATTATATAAATCAACGCTTTCATTTGATAAATATACTTCAGAAATATTAAAAGCAGTAACACTGCGTAAAATATTTCCTAAATTACCTGGATCTTGAATTGTATCAATTAGAATAATATGAGAAGAATAAAAATAATTTAAAGATTTAACAATATTACAAACGCCAATTATTGGTTGTGGTGTTTTTTGTTGTGAAATTTTTTTAATAATCATACTATTTACAACAATAACTTCAATATTATTACAAGTTTTTAATAAATTTGCATATTTGTCTAAATACTTCTCATCAACATATACTGCAAGTAATCTTTTTTTTAATAATGCAATACTAATTAAATGTTCTCCTTCAATTAAAAACTTTTTTTTAACATTGCGATGTTTTCTTTCATGTAATAAAACTAATTCTTGAATTATTGGATTTTTAAGTGAGGTTATTTGTTTCATCCATAACTCCTTGTTTTAATATTTTTTGACAATCTTGAAAATCTGGACAATATTGAGCAACAAAATTTCAAAATGTTTTTTTATGATGAGCATGAATTATATGCGTTAACTCATGAATTATAACATAATCAATTACAGCATAATCAAAATGAATTAATTTATAATTAAGTGTAATGATTTTAGTATTTGGTTGACAAACACCTCATTTATTTAACATCGAACGAATTTTTAGTACTGAAAACTCAATATTGATAATTTCTGATCAATATTGTAAGCGACTCATAAAAATATTTTTTGACTCTTCTTTTAAAAATTTTTGAATTTTAATTAATATTTGCTTATCATCTTGAATATTTGTGCATACTACCAAATTATTAAATTCAAAATAAATAATGGTTTTTTTTGAATGATACTTAGTAATTAATTTATATTTTTTACTTAAAAAATAAAGATAACTGTCATTATTATTAATAACAATATTAGGTTTTAATATAGTTTTCTTTTTTAAAATTTTAGGTAAACTTTTTAAAATGAAATCTTCAATTAATTTTTCTTGCATAAAAAATGGAGCACTAATAATAATTTGATCGTTGCGCACTTTTAAATACATATTTTTTTGTTGTTTATATGTAATAATGTACTCTCATTTTGTATTATTATAATTGAAAATTTTAACATTAGTCATTTTAATCTCCTAAATAAAACGATCACTTATTTCCATTAATAATTTTGTGATTGTCGTAAATGATTTATTTCATTTTTATAAATATAACAAGAAATAATGTCTTCACTATTAAAATTACATTTTTTACCAATTGTAAAATAAATATTTAATAATTCAAAAAAATCATTACTTGATTTTGATTTAAAAAGAGTTGTAACAAAAGCAAATAAATCAATGAATGCAAGATTAAGATCTTGATAATTTGTTTTTTCTGAAAAACTAAAATTTTGAAAATCAATATTAAGGCTATTACCGATACTAAGAATAAAATGAAGACTATCAATATATTCTTCAAGCATTACTGATTTTTCACTACTTGGTTTTGAACTTCAATATTTAAAACATCTTTGTTCATTTGCAAATTCACCTAATTCAACTAAAAGTGCTAAAAATCTAGAATTTAATGTTTTAATATCGCTAACACCACGATTAATAATTATTTTTTTATCTAACTCATTTTGAAGTTGGATAATTGTTAAAAATTGTTTTGAATTTAACATAATTAACTCACTTTCTTTTTTTAATTATTAATTAAGATTTCATTATTTTTTTATCTTTTAAATTTAATTTTTTATAAAATTTTGTAATTAATGATTTTTTATCTTTGCTAAATTGTAAAGGTAAGTGCAACTAAATTATTTTTCTATCCAAATATTCGATTGGTGAAAGATAATTTAGTATTTTTCTCGGTCTTTGATTTAAAGACAATATAAATTTATGAACTTCATTTTTATTAGTTTTTGAAAAAATAAATTTTTTAGGAAATTTTTCTCTAATTAAACCATTAGTATTTTCATTAGTACCTCTTTGTCAAGGTGAATATGGATTGGCAAAATAAATTTTTACATCTAAATTTTTTTCAAGTTGTTGTCAATTTGAAAATTCTTTGCCACGATCAAAAGTAATAGTTTTAACAATGTTTTTAGGAAGAATTGATAAATAATAACTGACATTTTTATTAATAACTTTAGTAGTTCTGTTTTTAACTAATATTGCTAAAGTAAATCGTGATACTCTTTCAACTAAAGTTATTAAACATGATTTGCTTTTACCTCGTGATGATACTATAGTATCTCCTTCTCAATGACCAAGTGTTATACGATCATTAACATTTATATCTCGTTCTTTAATTGATTTACCATTAAACTTGCCACGATTTTCTTTAGATTTTCGTTTTTTACCTTTTCTTCTTAAATTTTTACTAGTAACTTTATCAAGCATTCCAAAATAAATTCAAGTATAAATTGTTTTAAAACTAATAACTCACTCTTTATGAAAATTTTTAATTCTGCCATAAATTTGTTCAGGTGATCAACCTAATAGTAATTTTTGTTGTACATATTTTACTAAATTCTTATTTTTAAACTTATGAAAACTAATATGTGATTGTTTTCGATTTTCAGCTTTATTTTGTGCAATTAATGAAAAATCATGATTATTATATTTATTTCTATTAATTTCTCGAATAATAGTACTAATACTTCGATTAAGATTTTTAGCTATTTCACTAATTTTAAATTTAAATTTCAATTGATTCTCAATATAAATCCTTTCATCTATGCCAAGATGTTTATAACTCATATAAAAACTCCTTACTTTTTTCTAAACTAAATTTAGCATTATGGAATTTTTATATGAGAATTTTTTGCAATTTTATTTACTTGCACTTACAAGTATAATTCAGCCTTTATAAATAGGATTAATTTTTGTTCCTTTTTCTAAATAAAAAGGAGATAAAGTTTTTATAATAAAAATATATGTTAAAACTAGTAATGAAATACCAACAACAGACATAAATGTAAAACGTAAAATTGGTAACCACACTGAAGTTTCTAATACTTTTTTACCAAAACTTGCTGTATAACCAGCATTACCAATAAATAAGTAATTAGTACCAAAAGAAGTATTAAAAATAAAAACACCACTACCAAATAAAGTTAAATATAATATACTTTTTTTGATATATATTTTGTCATATTCAATATGACCATATAAATATAAAAGTAAATAAGAAAAAAGAATAATAATATGAATAAAATAATAATTTCAATAAAGAAAATGCTGTGGACCAAAAACTCATTTTGTTTTATCTGGTAATAAAAATGCCAAAATAACAGGACC
Organism: Spiroplasma endosymbiont of Nomada ruficornis; assembly: GCF_964030795.1. Lineage (NCBI taxonomy): Bacteria > Bacillati > Mycoplasmatota > Mollicutes > Entomoplasmatales > Spiroplasmataceae > Spiroplasma > Spiroplasma endosymbiont of Nomada ruficornis. The sequence continues at coordinate 1,377,907 of NZ_OZ034962.1, forward strand.
AATTAAAGGAAAAGTAATATTAAATAAACTTTTATTAGGAATAATTAATAGTATACCACTAGTAATATTTAATACCGAACATAATTGAAAAGGAAAATAATCATACCATTGATAATTATCACCATTCAATCCATGAACAATATAAAAACTAATATATAAAAGTATTTGAAAAATACCTAAACTACATTTAAAACTATAGCACTTACTTAAATTAGCATAAAACCTTTTAAAAATAAATAAACTAATTATCAAGAATAATGATATAGATAAGCCAATTCAATAATACATACCAAATAAAGGATTAATAACTGCTTGTGGATTACCATCAAAAAATCCAAGAAAAACAAATTGCATAATGGCCCCCTCTTTTTTTAGATTTCTTTCTTATTTTTATACTAAGAAGCGAATTTATTTTTTAATTTTACCATTAAATATATTATAAAACAAAGTTTGTGATAAAAAAATATTCTTTGAAATTTATATTAAATACATTTCTAAAACTTATCATAATTTTATATAAATTAAAAACACTTATAATAAATTTAATTTATTTCAAGTGTTTTTAATTTATATAAAATTATGCAATTAATTATTTTGCTAAAGCAGATTTTGATGCCAAAACTAATTTTTCAAATTCTTCTGGTTGATGAATTGATAACTCAGACAATATTTTACGATTAAGATTAATATTAGCTTTATTTAAGCCATCAATAAAACGTGAATATGATAAATCATAATTACGAACAGCTGCATTAATTCTTTGAATTCATAACTTGCGAAACTCACGTTTACAATTTTTACGATCACGATAAGCATATGCTAATGAGTTCATTACTTGTTCATTTGCTGTACGATATAAACTATGTTTTGCTCCATAATATCCTTTTGCTGCTTTTAGTATTTTTTTACGACGATGATTAGTTGTATAACCACCTTTAACTCTAGCCATTTATTTTGTCACCTTCCTAAATTAAATCTTTTAAACGCTTATAGTCAGAAGCAGATACTTCACTTCACCCACGTAATTGACGTTTTTGTTTTGTTGTTTTATTTTGAGCTAAGTGAGAAACAAAAGCACCACTACGCATTCATTTACCACTTCCTGTTACTTTAATTCTTTTTTTTAAAGCTTTTTTTGCTTTCATTTTTGGCATATTTTACCTCCTATTGTTAATTTTCTTGATTTTTCTTTTTTGGAAAAAGATAAATAGTTTGTATATTTTTTTCTTTTTTATCAAAGTTTTTATCATAAATACAAATATCTTCTAATTCTTTATAAAATTTTGTAATTACTTCAAATCCTGCTTCAGGATTATGTAATTCACGACCACGATATTTTAATGTAACTTTTACTTTGTTACCATTACTTAGAAATTTACGAGCCTTATTTGCCTTTGTTTTAATGTCATTGTTATCAATAACAACACTTAGTCGAATTTCTTTTTCTTCAACAATTGTTAATTTTTGTGCTTTTTTAACTTCTTTTTCCTTTTTTTGTTGTTCAAAACGATATGTATCAAATTTAAACATTTTACAAACAGGTGGTTTAGCATTTGGTGATATACATAATAGGTCATATCCTAAATCTTCTGCTTTTTTTAAAGCATCATTTTTTTTCATTAAACCATAATTAGTACCATCATTACCAATTAATAAAAATTCATAAAAGGGAATATTACTATTTCATAAATTATCATTATTTTTAAAAGCCATACATACCTCCTTTAATTTGCATAAATAAAAGTGTGCTAAAACGCACACTCACCACTACAAAACTTTATTTTAAAAATAAAAATTTAAAGCATTGAACCTATAACAACTTAGCTATCAGGTGAGCGTAAAAACTACTTTCTTTATGTCAAGTATTATTATATTAGATTTTTAATAAATTACAAGATTTTTTTAATATGTTAATACATAAATTTAAATAAAAATAAAAAAACTTACTATATAATTAGGCAGCAAGTCTTTTATTTTTATTAATTTTAATACTAATTACTTATATATAACCTATCTTTTATTAAAATTTTTAGCTGTATATAAGATTCCTTGCGATCCAGCAGCATAAATTGAATCATCTGGACCAACTGCTAAAGCAAAAATATGATCATCAGTATTTTTTATTCCAGATAATTCAGAACATAAATCTGTACCTTCTATTTTTTTATATACTTTATTGGAGTCAATACCAACAAATAAATTATTATCTCTATCAATGACTAAAAGTTTAACCTCGTGGTTTGGATTTGTTTCTAAGATTACCTCATATATTCCATTCTTTATCTTATAAAGACGACCATTTCAAGAACCAGCAAAAACAGTATTATCCTTGTCAACTACTAAACTATCAATTTGATGTCCATCGTTTATTTGTTGAAATATTCCAAAAGTTTGACTTATTTTATCGATTTTATAAATTATTCCACGATCATCATCACCAGCATAAATTGAACCATCTGGACCAACTGCTAAACTTCTAATATGATCACCATTTGTTCCTTGCATTCAACTAGTGCTTCCATTTTTGCTGATTTTGAATACACCAGTATCACTACCAACATAAACGGTTTCACTATTTTTATCAAATGTTAAAGCTCAAATTCAGTTTTTTGGTCCTGGTATTATAATTTTTTCAAAACTACGTACACCATCGCTCTTATAAACAAAGCCATTATCACTACCAACATAAACATTATCTTCATTATCAATTACTAAGGCTCTAACTGCCCAATATCCTTCGAATCCTGCCATTAAAATTTCTAATCCTGTTGGAGTAATCTTATAAACCTTATCTTCTTGTGCTCTAAAAATATTACCTTGTGAATCAACACCTAAAGCATAAATGTTTCCATTTGTTAATTTTTGAGAAACAAAATTAGTAATACTATAATACAAATTAACTGTTCCTATATAATCACCTTTGCCAATAATTGTAGCAATACTAGTATCTTGTCTTTTAATATCAAAATCATTAATAGTTAATGATTTAATTGCATGATTTGCTTCAATAATACCTATTAGTAAACTCATTTTAGATGGTGCTAAATCCTTACCACTATTAATAAGTCCTAAATTATTATTTACTATTATATCTGCTAAGTTAATTGCACTATGTTTATTTTCTAAACGCTGAATTATACTTGTAAGTGCAAGTAAATAAAATTGCAAAAAATTCTCATATAAAAATTTCATAATGCTAAATTTAGTTTAGAAAAAAGTAAGGAGTTTTTATATGAGTTATAAACATCTTGGCATAGATGAAAGGATTTATATTGAGAATCAATTGAAATTTAAATTTAAAATTAGTGAAATAGCTAAAAATCTTAATCGAAGTATTAGTACTATTATTCGAGAAATTAATAGAAATAAAGATAATAATCATTATTTTTCATTAATTGCACAAAATAAAGCTGAAAATCGAAAACAATCACATATTAGTTTTCATAAGTTTAAAAATAAGAATTTAGTAAAATATGTACAACAAAAATTACTATTAGGTTGATCACCTGAACAAATTTATGGCAGAATTAAAAATTTTCATAAAGAGTGAGTTATTAGTTTTAAAACAATTTATACTTGAATTTATTTTGGAATGCTTGATAAAGTTACTAGTAAAAATTTAAGAAGAAAAGGTAAAAAACGAAAATCTAAAGAAAATCGTGGCAAGTTTAATGGTAAATCAATTAAAGAACGAGATATAAATGTTAATGATCGTATAACACTTGGTCATTGAGAAGGAGATACTATAGTATCATCACGAGGTAAAAGCAAATCATGTTTAATAACTTTAGTTGAAAGAGTATCACGATTTACTTTAGCAATATTAGTTAAAAACAGAACTACTAAAGTTATTAATAAAAATGTCAGTTATTATTTATCAACTCTTCCTAAAAACATTGTTAAAACTATTACTTTTGATCGTGGCAAAGAATTTTCAAATTGACAACAACTTGAAAAAAATTTAGATGTAAAAATTTATTTTGCCAATCCATATTCACCTTGACAAAGAGGTACTAATGAAAATACTAATGGTTTAATTAGAGAAAAATTTCCTAAAAAATTTATTTTTTCAAAAACTAATAAAAATGAAGTTCATAAATTTATATTGTCTTTAAATCAAAGACCGAGAAAAATACTAAATTATCTTTCACCAATCGAATATTTGGATAGAAAAATAATTTAGTTGCACTTACCTTTACAATTTAGCTAATAAAAAATTATGAATAATATTTTATCATTGTTTTTCCTTCTTTTTTATACATAAAAAACCAATGAAAAAATAATTAATATCAATTTCCTTTACATTAATATTTGTTACATTTCTTATGATAAAGCATCAAGATTATTTTTAATTTAATATTATTTTAATATCAATAATAAAGGTAATGTTTAAAATAATATATTTTATAGTTAAAATGTTAAAATTATTATTATTATTAATATTTTTAGTTTAAAGGAGAATAATATGCAAACAAAACGTTTAATTAAAAGTTTAATTAATAATTTTTTATTTATTATTAATGCTATTTTATGAATTTTTAATATTAGATCCGTTGGTGAAATCGTCACCGGAATTAATGTTGGATCAAATCGTAAAGAAAAACTAATCTATGGACTTTGCAGTTTACTACAATATATAACTTATATATCATTAATTGGATTTATTATTACTATTTATTGATGAATAAAAAATGATTTATCAATAGCAGAGCGTATAAGTGGTTTAAAACAATCATAAATTAAAAATAAAATTTTTTACTTATTTTAATGTAAAAATTAAAAAAATCTTAATTTTTACATTAAGATTAACAATAAAAAAAATTTGGCATCGTGCTATTTTCCCATTGCTGGTATTTTCGCCGATGGAGTGCTTAACTGCTGTGTTCGAGATGGGAACAGGTGTGACCACTCCGCCATGGACACCAAATAGTTTAGCAATTGCTCCCTAAAAACTAGAAACAGACATCTTTAAATTTGATTACTTTTGATTTGCAATAGAGAATATATTCTTCAATAAATCCTCGATCTATTAGTATCAGTAAGCTGAACATATCACTATGCTTACACACCTGACCTATCAACCTTGTATTATTCAAGGGATCTTACTTCTTTCGAATGAGAAATCTCATCTTGGAACTGACTTCGCGCTTAGATGCTTTCAGCGCTTATTCATGCCCTACATAGCTACCCAGCTGTGCCACTGGCGTGACAACTGGTGCACCAGAGGTAGGTCCATTCCGGTCCTCTCGTACTAGGAACAGCTTTCCTCAAATTTCTTGCGCCCACGACAGATAGGGACCAAACTGTCTCACGACGTTCTGAACCCAGCTCGCGTACCGCTTTAATGGGCGAACAGCCCAACCCTTGGAAGCGACTACACCTCCAGGATGCGATGAGCCGACATCGAGGTGCCAAACCTCCCCGTCTATATGAACTATTGGGAAAGATTAGCCTGTTATCCCCGGGGTAACTTTTATCCGTTGAGCGACGGCCTTTCCACACAGCACCGCCGGATCACTAAGCCCAACTTTCGTTCCTGCTCGACTTGTATGTCTCGCAGTCAAGCACCCTTTTACCTTTGCGCTCTACATATGATTTCCATTCATATTGAGGGTACCTTTGGGCGCCTCCGTTACTTTTTAGGAGGCGACCGCCCCAGTCAAACTACCTACCAGACACTGTCCTTAGACCAGATTATGGTCTCAAGTTAGAATTTCAATATAGCAAGGGTGGTATCCCAATGGTGACTCCATGCCTACTAGCGTCTGCATATCAACGTCTCCCACCTATGCTGTACAAACTACACCAAAATTCAATATCAAGTTGTAGTAAAGCTCCACGGGGTCTTTCCGTCTAATCGCGGGTAACCTGCATCTTCACAGGTACTAAGATTTCACCGAGTCTATAGCCGAGACAGCGTCCGGATCGTTACGCCTTTCGTGCGGGTCAGAACTTACCTGACAAGGAATTTCGCTACCTTAGGACCGTTATAGTTACGGCCGCCGTTCACTGGGGCTTCAGTTCAAAGCTTCGCTTACGCTAACAAATCTCTTTAACCTTCCAGCACTGGGCAGGCGTCACCCCCTATACATCGTCTTACGACTTAGCAGAGAGCTGTGTTTTTGCTAAACAGTCGCCCGGACCTCTTCACTGCGACTCATATTGCTATGAGCTCCCCTTCTCGCTAACTTACGGGGTTATTTTGCAGAGTTCCTTAGCTATAGTTATCTCGCTTGCCTTAGGATATTCTCCTTGACCACGTGTGTCCGTTCTCGGTACAGGCACCATGGGTGATGTCTTTAGAAACTTTTCTTGGAAGTATGGCATCAAATGCTTCGTTACTAAGCGAACCGTTCACTCCCCATCGTACTTCAAGGTTAACGCTGTGCGGATTTGCCTACACAACCCTCTTTGTACTTAGCCCAGCACTACCAACCACTGGGACATTTTAGCCTTCTCCGTCATTCCATCAGTCACCATGGTGGTACAGGAATATCAACCTGTTATCCATCGACTACGCCTTTCGGCCTCGCCTTAGGTCCTGACTAACCCTGGGTGGACGAACCTAGCCCAGGAAACCTTGGTCAATCGGCATGAAGGATTCTCACCTTCAATCGTTACTCACGCCGGCATTCTCACTTCTAAACGCTCCACTAGTCCTTCCGGTCTAACTTCGTCGCAGATTAGAACGCTCCCCTACCGCCCACAATATATGTAAACATATATATATAGACCCATAGCTTCGGTACAATGCTTAGCCCCGGTACATTTTCCGCGCAGAATCATTCGACTAGTGAGCTGTTACGCACTCTTTAAAGGATGGCTGCTTCTAAGCCAACCTCCTAGCTGTCTGAACAATTCCACATCGTTTTCCACTTAGCATTGATTTGGGGACCTTAGCTGATGATCTGGGCTGTTTCCCTCACGTCCATGGACCTTATCACCCATAGACTGACTGCCAGATATGTAACAATGGCATTCGCAGTTTAATTGCATTCAGTATCCCGAGGTGGGGCCATCATACATTCAGAGCTTTACCTCCATTGCACTAATTCTGACGCTAGTCCTAAAACTATATCGGGGAGAACCAGCTATCTCCAGGTTCGATTGGAATTTCACCGCTAGCCACAAGTCATCCACGGTCTTTTCAACGAACGTTGGTTCGGTCCTCCATTAACTGTTACATTAACTTCAACCTGCTCATGGCTAGATCACCTGGTTTCGGGTCTACGACCACATACTAAACGCCCTATTCAGGCTCGCTTTCACTTCGGCTCCGTCTTTTCAACTTAACCTTGCATGTAATCGTAACTCGCCGGCTCATTCTACAAAAGGCACGCCGTCACCCATTAACGGGCTCCGACTTGTTGTAAGCATATGGTTTCAGAAACTATTTCACTCCCCTCTCGGGGTACTTTTCACCTTTCCCTCACGGTACTGGTTCACTATCGGTAATTGGTTAGTATTTAGCCTTACGCAGTGGTCTGCGCAAATTCCGACAAGGTTCCACGTGCCTCGCCGTACTCAGGATACTGTCAAGAGATTTATACATTTCGCATACTGGGCTTTCACCATCTATGGCGTTGCTTCCCAACAACTTCTGCTATATATAAATTTTGTAACTCTTCATAGGTCGAACCTAATAGACAGTCCTATAACCCCAGTCTGACGACTGGTTTAGGCTGCTCCCTTTTCGCTCGCCGCTACTAAGGGAATCGCATTCGCTTTCTTTTCCTCTAGGTACTAAGATGTTTCAATTCTCTAGGTATCACTCTGCACAACTATGCATTCATTGTACAGTACTATCTGATTAAAGATAGTGGGTTTCCCCATTCGGACATCTCCGGATCAAAGCTTATTTCCAGCTCCCCGAAGCTTATCGCAGGTAATCGCGTCCTTCATCGTCTTCCAATTCCAAGGCATCCACCATACGCTCTTAATAATTTATTTTTAGAATATCCTATTGCAAGATAAAAATTATCTTATTTTTTTTAAAAGATGTCTATTATCCAGTTTTTAAAGAACAATTGCTCAGAGAAAACAATCCCTGAAAACTAAACAGAACAAAAGAAGTAATCCAATAAATCATCCATCTAATTTTTCTTGTTGTCTTGGTTTCTTATTAGAAACTAAACTCCATAGAAAGGAGGTGATCCATCCCCACCTTCCGGTAGGGATACCTTGTTACGACTTAACCCCAATCATCAACCCTGCCTTTGGCAGCTCCCTCCTTACGGTTAGGACACCGACTTCTGGCATTGCCAACTCTCGTGGTTTGACGGGCGGTGTGTACAAGACCCGAGAACGTATTCACCGCGACATTGCTGATTCGCGATTACTAGCGATTCCGACTTCATGAAGTCGAGTTGCAGACTTCAATCCGGACTGAGACTGACTTTTTGAGATTTGCTTGACCTCGCGGTTTAGCGACTCTTTGTATCAGCCATTGTAGCACGTGTGTAGCCCAGGTCATAAGGGGCATGATGATTTGACGTCGTCCCCACCTTCCTCTAGCTTACACTAGCAGTCTCCTTAGAGTCCCCAACTTAATGCTGGCAACTAAGGACAAGGGTTGCGTTCGTTGCTGAACTTAACCAAACATCTCACGACACGAACTGACGACAACCATGCACCACCTGTATCCTTGTTAACCTCTACTATATCTCTATAGCTTCGCAAGGTATGTCAAGACCTGGTAAGGTTCTTCGCGTTGCTTCGAATTAAACCACATGCTCCACCGCTTGTGCGGGTCCCCGTCAATTCCTTTGAGTTCCACTCTTGCGAGCATACTACTCAGGCGGAGTACTTAATGCGTTAGCTACAGCACTGCCTCATGGCAACACTTAGTACTCATCGTTTACGGCGTGGACTACTAGGGTATCTAATCCTATTTGCTCTCCACGCTTTCGTGCCACAACGTCAGTAATAGGCCAGTTAGCCGCCTTCGCCACTGGTGTTCCTTCATATATCTACGCATTCCACCGCTACACATGAAATTCCACTAACCTCTCCTATACTCTAGTAATGTAGTTTCCAAGGCGGTTAGGGGTTGAGCCCCTAAATTTAACCTCAGACTTGCAAAACCGTCTACGCACGCTTTACGCCCAATAAATCCGGATAACGCTTGCCACCTATGTATTACCGCGGCTGCTGGCACATAATTAGCCGTGGCTTTCTGGTAAGGTATGGTCGATACTAAAATCATTTCCTATTCTAGCACTTCTTCCCTTACAACAGACCTTTACAATCCGAAGACCTTCATCAGTCACGCGGCATTGCTCCATCAGGCTTTCGCCCATTGTGAAAAATTCCCTACTGCTGCCTTCCGTAGAAGTTTGGGCCGTGTCTCAGTCCCAATGTGGCCGTTCATCCTCTCAGATCGGCTACGCATCGTTACCTTGGTAAGCCATTACCTTACCAACTAGTTAATGCACCGCATCCCCATCAATTAGCGAAGCAAATGCTCCTTTCATTATTTATCATTGCAAATAAATAACATATGCGGTATTAGCTGTCGTTTCCAACAGTTATTCCCCACTAAATGGTAGGTTAGATACGTGTTACTCACCCGTTCGCCACTAAAGATTGCTACTTTCGTTCGACTTGCATGTATTAGGCATGCCGCCAGCGTTCATCCTGAGCCAGGATCAAACTCTCAATAAAATTGTTTTTGTGAAAAGATGATGTCTGACTTATTTAATTTTTAATAAAAAATTGACGGATTAATTCTTGTTCTATTTAGTTTTCAAAGATCGTTTTTTCTAGTTTGTAACCCATTTATTTTCGGGCACAATAAGTATCTTACAGAAAACAAAACCCAATGTCAATGAAAATAATACTAAAAATATAAATATTTTTTTCGTATGCTGAATTATACTTGTAAGTGCAAGTAAATAAAATTGCAAAAAATTCTCATATAAAAATTTCATAATGCTAAATTTAGTTTAGAAAAAAGTAAGGAGTTTTTATATGAGTTATAAACATCTTGGCATAGATGAAAGGATTTATATTGAGAATCAATTGAAATTTAAATTTAAAATTAGTGAAATAGCTAAAAATCTTAATCGAAGTATTAGTACTATTATTCGAGAAATTAATAGAAATAAAGATAATAATCATTATTTTTCATTAATTGCACAAAATAAAGCTGAAAATCGAAAACAATCACATATTAGTTTTCATAAGTTTAAAAATAAGAATTTAGTAAAATATGTACAACAAAAATTACTATTAGGTTGATCATCTGAAAAAATTTATGGCAGAATTAAAAATTTTCATAAAGAGTGAGTTATTAGTTTTAAAACAATTTATACTTGAATTTATTTTGGAATGCTTGATAAAGTTACTAGTAAAAATTTAAGAAGAAAAGGTAAAAAACGAAAATCTAAAGAAAATCGTGGCAAGTTTAATGGTAAATCAATTAAAGAATGAGATATAAATGTTAATGATCGTATAACACTTGGTCATTGGGAAGGAGATACTATAGTATCATCACGAGGTAAAAGCAAATCATGTTTAATAACTTTAGTTGAAAGAGTATCACGATTTACTTTAGCAATATTAGTTAAAAACAGAACTACTAAAGTTATTAATAAAAATGTCAGTTATTATTTATCAATTCTTCCTAAAAACATTGTTAAAACTATTACTTTTGATCGTGGCAAAGAATTTTCAAATTGACAACAACTTGAAAAAAATTTAGATGTAAAAATTTATTTTGCCAATCCATATTCACCTTGACAAAGAGGTACTAATGAAAATACTAATGGTTTAATTAGAGAAAAATTTCCTAAAAATTTATATTGTCTTTAAATCAAAGACCGAGAAAAATACTAAATTATCTTTCACCAATCGAATATTTGGATAGAAAAATAATTTAGTTACACTTACCTTTACAATTTAGCGTATAAAAAAATGGTTTAAATTTTACTAATATACTTAGTAAAATTAAATTGCTTAATTAACTAAAAAAACCATTTAAGAATTAGAACCTTAAATGGTTTTTTAATTTTTATAATTATATTTTATTATCAACTTGTTTTGTTAATAATTTTAAAAATTCTGATAAAGTAACAATTTTACTTTCTTTTTGACCATACTGACGATAACTTAAATTATTATTTTCTATTTCCTTATCACCAATAATAATTTGATAAGGAATTTTTTGAGTTTGTGTTTCAACAATACGTTTGCCAATAGTTCCACTGCTAATAATTTCCGTTCGTAAATTATGTTGTTTACAAGTTTGCAATAATTTATTAGCATATTCTAAGGTTTTTTCTTTTTCATTTATTGGTAAAATTGCAATTTGCCTTGGTGCTAATCATAGTGGAAAAACACCTTTATTTTGTTCTAATAATGTGGCAATAAAACGTTCATATGTACCAATTAATCCTCGATGAACAATAACTGGATTTATTTCATTATTATTTTCATCAATATAAGTTAAATTAAACTTTTTCGGTAATAAGAAATCGAATTGAATAGTAGATATTGTAATTTCATGACCTAATGCTGTTTTAATTTGAACATCAAATTTTGGTCCATAAAAAGCAGCCTCACCAATCATTGGTTTATACTCTAATTGTAATTCATCTAATACTTCACGTAATGCTGTTTCTGCTTGATTTCACATTTTATCATCATTAAAATATTTTTCTTTATCAGCAGGATCTCGTAAAGATAATGATAAATAATCAATTTTAATATTTAAAGTTTTTAAAACCTCAGCAATTAACTGATAACAACGTTTAAACTCTGTTTTCATTTGATCAAATCTAACAAAAATATGAGAATCGGTTAATTCCATACTTCTTACTCGTTCTAAACCAGTTAAAGCCCCACTTGCTTCATAACGATATAATAAAGCATGTTCACTTAAACGCAAAGGCAAATCTTTATAACTACGAAGAGCACTTTTATAAATCATACAGTGATGAGGACAAGTCATTGGTCTTAATACCAATTGTTCTTCTTCTTTTTTAATTGGAGTAAACATATTTTCACGATAATGATCTCAATGACCACTTTTTTTATATAATTCAACAGAACCTAAAACTGGTGTCGCTACTTCTTGATAATCTCACATAAATTCTTGTTTTCTCAAATATTCCTGCAAAACTTTTTTAATAACCATACCATTTGGTAAAAATATAGGTAATCCTTTACCACAATCATCATTAAAAGTAAAAATACTTAATTCTTTACCTAGTTTACGATGATCACGATTTTTTTGTTCTTCAAGTTCATTAAGTTTATCTACTAATTTTACTTTTGAATAATCACAAATTCCAGAAATGCGCTGTAATTGTTTATTTTTATCATTTCCTAATCAATATGCACCAGTAATACTTAATAATTTAAAATATTTTATTGATGAAGAATTATTAATAGCAACACCCGATGCTACTACTAAAGTTTTATTATCAACTAAATAAGAGCATTTTAATCCATTAACATTATTTAATTTAATATATTCTAAAGCAAAAGGATTGTCTTTATGAGTTTTTAAAGATTCTTCTTTAGTTTGACAAACTCTTTTAATTTCAATATTTTTTATTAAAATTTCACGCATTTTCTCTTCAATTTTAATTAATTCATCATTAGAAAGTCGTTTTTCATAATCAAAATCTAAATAAAAACTATTATCATTAGTATTAGCAATCGTAATTAACGCTTGTGGATACATTAATTTAATAGTATGAGCTAAAATCATAGCACATCCATAATTTAAAATAGTTCATCCTAAAGCATCATCTTTTTTAATAAACTTGATTTCAGCATCTTCTTTAATTTCTCAATATAAATCTTTTAATTGTCCATTCAGAGTAAAAGCAATAATTGAAGAATCTATATTTTCATTTTCCTGTTTTAATAATTGATAACCAGTAATTGGATTTTCAATATTATAAGTCATTGTTTTGCCATTTAATTTAATTACATTAATTTTCATGTTTTACCTAATTCCTTTTCTAATTTACCTCAGTAGTACTAGGTTATTTAACAATAAAAGTTGTAAAAGGATTAGTATTATTATTAATATCTACTACTAATACTTTTGATTTAGTAGGGATTATATAAGTGCTACTAATGCTTTTAACTAATTGCGAAGAATTACTTAATTCTACTGGAATTCCTTCAGTTGCTAAAAAAGTATAAATTCCAAAGTTTATTGCAAATTTATTATAATCAATAACATTATTAACAATAGGAATTATATAAACTGGCAAATGAGCATTAGCAATAGTTCTAATATAATTACTATCTTGACTATTAGTAATTAAATATTGTGGTTTTTCTTCAATAATTTTTTTAATAGTTTTAGCAACTAATTGATCTTTTGTATGCAATAAATCAGTAGCAATTTTAATCTGTTCTTGATGACTTTCAGCATCAACAAGAATTTTACTCATTGTTGCAATTGATAACACAGGATAGTTACCATTAGCAGATTCACCCGATAACATTGTACATGTTGCTCCCCAATCCATAGCAACCCAAACATCAGTAACTTCAGCACGTGTTGGATGAGGGTTATCTATCATTGAATCTAGCATTTGCGTAGCAACAATTATCGGTTTGTTAACAGTACGACATTTTTTAATTCATTCACGTTCTAAAAAAGGAACTTTTTCAAAAGGAATTTCAACTCCTAAATCACCACGAGCAACCATAATAGCATCTGATTCTTTTAAAATTTCATCAAAATTATTAACTGATAATTGTGATTCAATTTTAGCAATGATTTGAATATGTTTACCATCATTATCATCTAAAACTTTGCGGATTTCTTTAATATCAGCTGCTGAACAAACAAATGATGCAGCAACATAATCTACTTTTTGCTGACAACCAAAAATTAAATCTGCTCTATCTTTTTCAGAAATAAAAGGTAAAGATAATTTAACATTTGGAATATTAATAGCACGACGATCTTTAATAGTATGTGTATTTAAAGCTTGACAAATAACAGTATGGTCTTTAACCGCTGTAACCTTTAATGATAATTTACCATCATCTACTAGTAAATTATCATTAACTTTAATATCCTTTGCTAAATTACCATAATTTACAGAAAACTTATCCGCAGTACCAATAATCTCTTTATTATCAATTATCGTAATAATTTCATTTTTTTTGATTTCTACACTACCCTTTGTAAAGGTATGTGTTCTAACTTCCGGACCTCTAGTATCTAACATAATAGCAACTGGTACATTTAATTGTTTAGATACTTCTCTAATCATTAAAACCCTTGCTAAATGTTCATCATGAGTACCATGAGAAAAATTTAAACGCCCACAAATTGAGCCATTTTCTATTAGTTGTTTAATAACATCAGCAGAATTTGAAGCAGGTCCTAAAGTAGTTACACATTTAGTTCTTTTTATAATTGATATCAAATTATTCACCTCTTTTTATTAAGTATTTTTTTTAAAAATAACTCCTGACAAACGTAAAATTTTATTAGCAACGTTATTTTTATTTATTGAAGGTGTGTTTAATGCATCTTGAATTTCAATAGCTACTAATTTATTATCTTGTAATCCAATACAAATACTAGATTTATTACTATTTGCAAATCTTTCAGCAGCAAAAATACCCATCATTGTTGCTAAATAACGATCAAATGCACTTGGTGTTCCCCCACGTTGAATTTGACCCAATATTACTGCTCTTGTTTCACAATCAGTATCCTTTTCAATGATTTTAACTATTTTATTAACATCATATTGACGTTCAGTTACTACTATTACTAATGAACGACGTTGTTTTTTAGTGTACAACTGTTTAATAATATCAATCAATGACTGTTCTCCAATTCCTAAATCTTTAGTTGCAACTAAATCACAATTTGCAGCAGCAGCACTGTGAAGAGCAAGGTCACCACAATTACGACCCATTACTTCAACAATCATAATTCTTCCGTGAGAATTAGCAGTTTGACGAATTTTATCAAGATTTTCAACAATTGTATTAAGAGCGGTATCAAAACCAATAGTAAACTCACTTGAACTAATATCATTATCAATAGTACCTGGAATACCCACACATTGAATAGCTGCTTCATTACTTAATTTTTGCAAACCATTATATGTGCCATCACCACCAATAGCAATTAAACCTTCAATTTTTTTAGATTTTAAAATTTCAATACATTTTTTACGAGTTTCTTCTTGCTCAAATTCTCTAAAACGAGCAGACCCAATGATTGTTCCCCCCATCTCAGTTCCTAGATCAATTAAATTTGCTCAATTGTTATCAATAACGTGAATGTCATTTGTCATTATTCCTTTATAACCATTTTTTATTAAAACTAATTCAAATGGTCTTTTATCAGCAGTAGCAATTTTACTATTTTCATGATTTATACCACGAAAAGTCTTATATACTGCATTAATAACATTATTCATACCTGGTGAATCACCACCAGAAGTTAAGATTCCAATTCTTCTTTTATTTAATTCTTGCATATTTAGTCATCCTCTCTTCTAATTACATTATTTTAGTGATAATTATTATAATTTGTTTAAAATTAAAAAGGATATCAGTAAATTTAACCATAAAATATGATTTTAATTAATTAATATTATAAAATACATCGTCACCTAAAAATTTAGCTTGATCTGCTAAATCGGCTTCAATTGTTAATAAACGATTATATTTTGCAACACGATCAGTTCTTGACATTGAACCTGTTTTAATTTGTCCAGTATTAAAAGCTACTGCTAAGTCAGCAATCGTTGTATCTTCAGTTTCCCCAGAACGATGAGATACTACTGCTGTTCACCCAGCTTTTTGACACATTTCAATAGCCTCCATAGTTTCAGTTAATGTTCCAATTTGATTTAGTTTAATTAATACTGAATTAGCAACGTTTTTAATAATTCCTTCTTTAATAATTTTTGGATTAGTAACGAATAAATCATCACCAACAACTTGGAATTTACCTTCTGATTTTTCTAATAATAATTTAAATCCTTCTCAATCACCTTCAGCCAAACCATCTTCAATTGAAATAATTGGATATTTTTTAGTTAAATCAACTAAATAATCTACTAGTTGCGCTGAAGTTAATAATTTTTCAGTATTTTTACTTTTACCATCTTTATTGCCAAAAACATATTTACCATTTTTATAAATCTCTGATGATGCACAATCCATAGCAATTTTTATATCTTTATTTGGAGTGTAACCCGCTTTTTTAATAGCTTCAACAATTAAATCTAATGCTTCTTCAGTTGATTTTAAATTAGGAGCAAAACCACCTTCATCACCAACTGCAGTAACTAAACCCTTACCTTTTAAAATACTTTTTAAAGCATGAAAAGTTTCAGCAGCCATTTGGATTGCCTTTGAAAATGTTTTAGCACCAACTGGCATTATTAAAAATTCTTGAAAGTCAATATTATTATCAGCATGAGCACCACCATTAATTACATTTAACATTGGGACTGGCAACTGACAAGCATTAGTACCACCTAAGTATGTATATAAGGGCACATATAATTCATCAGCGGCAGCTTTAGCAACTGCTAATGATACCCCTAAAATAGAATTGGCACCTAATTTTGTTTTATTTTCTGTTCCATCTAACTTAATCATTGTTTGATCAATTAATCTTTGATTAGTCACTTCCAAACCAATAATGGCTTCGGCAATATTTTCATTAATATTTTTAATAGCTTTCATAACACCAAGTCCACCATAAACTTTAGTATCTTTGTCTAGTAGTTCTAAAGCTTCTCTAGTACCTGTTGAAGCACCTGATGGCACTAAAGCAATCCCATATCCACCATCTTCAGTTCAACATTCAACTTGAATAGTTGGATTTCCTCTTGAGTCTATTACTTGTAGTGCTCTAATATCAATAATGCAAGACATATTTGTTAATTCCTTCTTTCTTTAATATTTCACTAATTATTATACAGAAAAAAATATTGTTTAGAATCAAAAAAGCACAAATATTTTTTATTTGTGCTTCTAAAATAATGATGATTTAATTACATTTGTTGTTGTTGTGAATGTTGAGTTGTACTACTTGGTGATGATGTATCATTAACTTTAGCAGCAGTATCACTATTTCATGGTTTTGGAGTTACTCCATCATCCTCTGGTATTAAACTTTCAGGATTATTAAGAGCAGTAATTATTGCTTCCATTAATTCATCAGTTTCAATCGTTTTTTGATGAAAATTATTACTATTAGATAAATCTTTTCTGTTAATAGTTACATTTTGTTTTACTTCATCTCTATAAAAGATATAACTTATACTTTTAAAATTATCATCTTTATCAAAAGTTAAAGAAAAATCAACTTCATTTTTAGTTAAATATGATAATGCACGAATTTGTTCAGGACTAAGTTTCACTTCTACTTTTAATGGAATTCCAAGTTCATCATTACATAAAACATAACATTTTCCATTAAAAATATTAAAATTAAAAGTTTTAATATTTTTTGAAAATAAGTTTGATTTTAAATCATGTATTGGTCTTACTGTTCTTGTTTCTGATACTCTTACTTTTGCTTTCTGATTTATGATACTAAGTTGTTCTTTATCTTCATCACTTAACTTATTAGAGCAATTTACTTTTTTATTATTTTCATCAAAATAATATGCTCTTAAAAATTTTCCATCACACTTATTAAATAAAATAACAGTATTTGCATTATTATTTTTATCTATTAAATTTTTCAAAATATCATTTTCATCTTTTTCTAATTTTAATTTTTTATCCAATGTTTGCTC
The DNA here is from genome assembly GCF_964030795.1 of Spiroplasma endosymbiont of Nomada ruficornis. Taxonomy (NCBI): domain Bacteria; kingdom Bacillati; phylum Mycoplasmatota; class Mollicutes; order Entomoplasmatales; family Spiroplasmataceae; genus Spiroplasma; species Spiroplasma endosymbiont of Nomada ruficornis. The sequence continues at coordinate 1,395,660 of NZ_OZ034962.1, forward strand.
ATCAGTTGTTATGTTTAAATCTCATAATTCTCTACTATCATCTCATTTTAAATTAATAAAATTTTTAACGATAACTGGAGATAATTTTGTAGCTGATGGTTTTGGTGATATTACCTGTTCAGCAGCAGCTCTTGCCACTTTAACTTGTGATCCATTTTCTCCACAGTGAATACCCTTTAATCCATTAGGAAATAAATTATTATTTGCAAAACTTTTTCTTAACTCTAATAAAGAAAGTGTTCCAATACATTGTAGTTGATTTTGATCAGCAATAACTACTCATTTTTCTACTAAATTATTACTTGGGTTTTTTGCAAAGTATACTTTTTGATACTTACCAGCAACTTCTATATCATTTCATATTTTTTTATTATCCCGAGAAAATTCTTGTTCAAAAATTACATTTTCTGGATCTGATTTAGCATCTGATATTTTTATTTTACCATCTTCTATTACTAAACTATACAAACCTTCTATGCTATTATTTTGTAATGTTTCAATGATATTATTTGTAATCGATAAAGGTGCAGGTAAATCTTCTGGTAACACTTCTGGTGCAATAACTAAAAAACGCATAGCAACTAAATCAATTTCTTCTTGTTCTTCTTTAACAACAGATGCTAATCCAATATTAATTGTTGGTTCTATAGTAAATCCCAATTGTGGAGGAGTACTTAATGCTTTTAAATCATCAAATTGCTGGTCGGTTAAAGATTTAACTTTATGTCCTTGATATTTTACATTATCATATAATCATCCTAGAACAGGTTTTTTTGTTATTTTATAGGTTTCTCAAAAAATTTCTCCATTTTCGTTAATCTTTTTATTTAAATAAAAAATATCATTATCAGTAATACTTTGAGCAGTTGTTGAGATTATAAAAGTATCATTTGGATCAGTAACATTTTTAATAAAAATTTCATTTCCTTGACGATAAATCAAATAGTCTTTTTCAACATTCACTAAGTTTAAATGTTTTTTAAAATCTTCGATCATTGTACTATTTGAAGAATAATCATTAATTTTATACTGTTCCACATCTCAAACTGGGTTTGATTGTTCAAATGGATTTCGCAACTGTGGAGTATCTAATAAACTTTTAATCTTTTGATTAATTAAAACATCATTTTCTTTAAACAGTCCAGAATTTATAAAAATTTCATTAAATTTTAATAAATTTATACTTCCTAATAATCCTAATTCAGGTCTTATTTCACCTTCAGATTCATCAAATAAAATTTTATATACTTTAATTTTAGTATTGTCAGTTTCATCGTCAACGAAAACTAATTGGTCTTTTTTAAATATACTTTGATCATTTTGAATTAATGATTCATCACTAATAAATATAGTATTAACTAATGAACCACTATCAACAACAAATTTTCCATCTTGATTTAAACTAACTATTTTTTTTACTTTTAATGGATTAATATTGAAAGAAGAATTCTTCAAAATATTAAGTGTATTCTTTTTTGAATATAGGTCATCCTCTACTTCAATAGCAATATCTTCAACATCACTTATTTCTGATTGATATATACTTCTCATAATGTTTGTAAATCATTTAAAATTTTCCATTAGTGGCATTTTTATATTTTCTCCTTTAATTATTACTTTGTACTTCTTTTTTAGGTGCAACAGAATTATTTTGTGAATGTTGTGAATGTAAAGAAGAGGCTGTACTAATTACTCTTTCAAGAGTATCAATTAATTTTTCATCAATTTTTATATCTTTCCTCTTATGAGTCTGGTTATCAATAATATATGCAAACAAAATCTTTCCATTTTTATCAACTTCAATATTTATACTACCATTACGAGGACATTTTTTGGCTACAAAGTTTTTAAATTCCTTAGCATCATTTACATCTACAGGAACAATTGTTTTGTTTTTATTATCAATAAACAATAACACGTTCCATTTTCAGCAAATGATAATTTCATAGGCTCTTCAGATCTTTTTATAATATTAACATTAAGATCATCTAACTCTTCTTTATATTCTTCATTATTTAAATTATTGGATTCTGATTGAGTTTTTAATAATAATGCCGGTAATTCTTTTTTACCTAAATATTCAAGAATAATCTTATCATTTTCTTTTTTAGTTCGATATAAATGTACTAGAGAAATATCTAATTTTTCTTTTACTATTACTAGTTGTTGTAATTGATCACTATTAATTGCTAAAGGTGGTTGTTGAATAATACTAACATTTTCATCATTAGTATTTTTTACTAAACGTCCCTTTTCATCTACATATACAAGTTCAATAATATATTCTTTTAAACTACTATCTAATTGTGTTTTTATATCATCAATCTTAACTTCCAAACTATTTAAAGTTATATTGGGTGATGATTCATCTTTTTTAGAACTTAATGATTTTTGTAGAAAGTCATTAAGTTCTCGATATTCTACTGTTTCTGATAATGGCATACTTTACCTCCATAATTTTTAATAAATGTATAGATTTCTAAAATAATATAGGAACTAAATATAATAAACCCCTTATATTTATTTAAAAAAATAAAAGGGGAAACACTATATTTAATTCATATGCCTATATTTTAATACTTTTATATTCTTAAAACAAGCACTTATCAATAAAAAGAAAAATCAATATATTTCTATTTAATAATTAAAGACTCACTGGTCATAACAGTTGGTTTAACTAAACCCAAAACGTCTAATAGCGTTGGAGCAATATTTGCTAAGCAACCACCTGATTTTAATTTTAATCCTGTTTTACAAATAATAAATGGTACTGGTTGCGATGTATGTTTTTTATTAGGATTACCCTCTTTATCAATCATGATTTCAGCATTACCATGATCAGCAGTAATCATTAAAATACCATTCACTTTTTTTATTGCTTGATACAATTTTCCAATACATTCATCAATAACATCAATCGCATCAATGGCAGCATTTAAAACACCAGTATGACCAACCATATCAGGATTAGCAAAATTTAAAACCATAACATCATATATGTTTTTAGAAATTTCACTTTCTAAACAAGTAGTAATTTCGCGAGCACTCATTTCTGGTTTTAAGTCATAAGTTGCTACTTTTGGTGAAGGAATTAAAATTCTTGTTGATAGTGGATATTCAACATCAACACCACCATCAAAAAAATAAGTTACGTGTGCATATTTTTCAGTTTCAGCAATTCGTAATTGATGATATTGATTTTTACTTAATCATTCCCCTAAAGCATCAAGCATTGATATAGGTGGAAAAATAACACCTTGTGGTTTAACACTTTTAGCATATTCCATCATTGAAATAAAAAAAGTATTTTTTAATGTTGGTATTTTCATACTAATATTAAAATCATATTTATTATTTGTTAATGCTGATGCTAATTGAATTGCACGATCAGGACGGAAATTAGCAAAAATAATGCTATCGTTATTCCTAATATTACCATTATTAATTTCAGAATTATAAGCAGGCATAATAAATTCATCATTACGACCAGCGCTATATTCTGCATTAACATAAGCAATAGGATCAATAAATGAAGCACCTTCATGATTAACTATTACATCATATGCTATTTTTAAACGATCTCAACGTTTATCGCGATCCATAGCATAATATCTTCCTGAAATAGTAGCAAGCATACCAATGCCTAATTGTTTCATAGTTTTTAATAACTGTTCAATATAAATTTTAGAAATATCAGCTTTTGTATCACGACCATCTAAAATAGCATGAACATAAACATTCTTAAAATTTTGTTGTTTAGCAATTTCTAATAATGCTAAAATATGATTAATATGAGCATGTACTCCACCATCACTTAGTAAACCAATAATATGAACATTACTATTATTCTTTTTGGCATGATTAATTGCTGACAATATTGTTTCATTTTTAAAAAATGTTTTATCATTTATTGACTTATTAATTAATGTTAATGACTGATAAATTACTCTACCGGCACCAATTTGTAAATGTCCAACTTCAGAGTTGCCCATTTGTCCTTCTGGTAAACCAACTGCAAGGCCAGAAGCTGAAACTTCAGTATGCGGATAAGTTTTTAATAAATAATCCAAATTAGGTTTTGTTGCAGAACTAATAGCATTAGTTGAACTAGATTTTGCAATACCAAAACCATCTAAAATACATAGTAATATTGGTTGTTTTGTTTTCATAAATTTCACCTCATATTTTATTTAATAACTTGTAACTGATGTTTAAAATTATCAGATTTAAAAATAGGAATCATTTTAGTAATAAAATCAGTAATACATTGATAATGAACAGTACTCAAAATAACAATATCTCTTTTAAAGACTATTTTAATAGATTGCTTTTTAGTAATTTTAGTAATTATTGTTTTTAAATCACAAATTGATTTTAAATCTTCACTTAATAAAATAACCATACTAGGATTATCACTAATATTATTAGAAAGAAATAAAATAGTATTACTACTATTAGCTAATAAATTGTGTCCTTTAATTTCCATTAAATTATAATCTAATAAATCATTATTAAAAGAATAATGAGTAATTTTCAAATTATCAATGACTTCTGAATAATAACCATAAGCAAAAGTCTGTGATAAATTTTCTAATATATCTTGAGATACTATCCGCCATTTTGAAAATGACTTCAATAGTTCTTTATGAATTTTTTGTAATTGTCATAAATCTTGATAATTAGTAATATTAGTTATCGGTGCTATTGGTTGAATATTTTCGGGCTGATTAATTGCTCTAATTTTTTTATTAATAGCATTAATAGCAATAATGATTGGTTTTTTAGCATTAATAAAAAAGTTTTCAATTCGTTGTTTATTACCTGCTATTAATGTTATTTTTCGCTGATCTTTATTAGTTTTAATAGCAACAACTGCTATTTTTTGCAAATTAATAATTTCTTGTAATTCAACTTCATTAAATTTTTTTAAATAACTATATTCTTTTTTATTTTGCAATAAAATTAACTGTTCTAATGATAATTTTTGTTCTAATAAAGAATTAATGATAAATTCACTTTGCAATATTTGTTTTCTATTTATCTTTAAATTATTAAGAGCAACAATAAAATTTTGTTCAGTCATAGAAATAGAACTAAAATTAGAAGTTTTATAATTTAATTGTTTCATCAAACTATTTATAAATAATTTAGCACCAATTTTATTATTAACTAATGATTGATGATGACTTTCATTGATAGTTAAATACAATGGAATATCGTTAATAACGATTGGTCCACTATTAACCTTAACTAAATGAATATAAGTATTAGGAATAAGAGTATTATTAACATCAATTACTTCACCAGTAAAATATTCATTAGTAATAATACCTTTGTCACTAACAATACTATCACTACTAGGAGCAAAAATAGTTTTAGTACAAATAATAAAGCCAATTTGTTCTAATTGATTAGTGTCTTCACCATTTTTACTAAACAATGCTAAAATTTCTGACTTATTCCTAAAAGCATTGACAAAAGTGGTTGCCGGAAAGGCACGATGTTTAATTTTTTTTGTTAGTTTTGTTCACATACTTTTAATTTGTATCTTTGATAATTCCATGTTTAGTTAACTCCTTATTTTTATTAGTAATTTAAATAGAGTTAAATTAGTAAATCAAAAAAAGATTGTGGTACTAATGAAGCACCTCCAACTAATGCACCATCAATGTCGGGTTCAGAAAGTATTAATTTAATATTATCGGGTTTTGCTGAACCACCATACTGAATACGTACTTGTTCTGCAACATTTTTATTATATAATTCACTAATAAATTCACGAATCATTTTACAAACCGTTTGGGCTTGTTGAGCTGTTGCTGTTTTACCAGTACCAATTGCTCATATTGGCTCATAGGCAATTACTAACTTAGCAATATTTTCTGCTTTAATATTTTTTAATGCTAACTTAATTTGATTTTTAATTACTTCATTAGTTTCTTTATTTTCATATTGGTTTAAAGTTTCACCACAACATAAAATTGGTATAATATTAGCATTAAATAGTGAATGTATTTTGTTATTTATTGTTTCATCTACTTCATTAAAATACATTCTGCGTTCAGAATGACCAATAATAACATGACTAACCATCATATCTTTTAGCATCTTAATTGAAATTTCACCAGTATATGCACCTTCGGTTTCATAATGACAATTTTGAGCTGCAATAATTAAAGCAGAAGTTTTATTCATTTTTAGTAAGGGTAAATTAGTAAAACTAGCTGCTATTCCATAATCATATTTAATATTTTTAGTTTTTATTAATTTATTAAATTCATTTAAAAAAAATTGAGTTTCTTCTATATTTTTATACATTTTTCAATTTCCAATAATAATCTTTTTACGTTCCATTTGTTTCTCCTTTAAGTTAATTTTTTTTTGATATAGTTGGTTTTAATAATGCTGCTTCTTCTTCATCAATAATAATTGTAACATCATCATGATTTTGTAAAAAAGTACATGGATAATTTGGAGAAACTTTACCTTCAACTAACTCTCGAATAGCTTGTGCTTTATTAGTTCCTGTAGCAATTAAAACAATCAATTTAGCTTGTAAAATAGTATGAATGCCCATCGTAACAGCTTTGGTTGGTACATCTTCAACTTTAGAAAAAAATCTTTTATTAGCTTCAATTGTTTCTTTAGTTAAATTAACAACATGTGTTTTACTACTTGCAAGAGTACCTGGTTCATTAAAAGCAATATGACCATTAGTACCTAAACCCAATATTTGTAAATCAATTGGTCCTTTTTCTTTTAATAATTTTTCATATTCTTCCACATTTTGGTCTAAATCACCAATACCTTTAGGAACATACGTATTTTTTAAATTAAGACTTTTAATATGATTAAATAATTGATGATTCATAAAATAACGATAACTTTTTACATGATCTGGAGTTAAACCAACATATTCATCTAAATTAAATGTTACAACTTTTGATCAATCTCTTTTGTTATTTTTGCATCTGCTATTAATAAATTATATGTTTCAATTGGACTACTTCCTGTTGCTAATCCTAAAATAGCATTTGGTTTAACTTTAATAATATCAATAATAATTTTACTTAATAATTGAGCAACCTCAGTTTTATCTTTTAAAATAATTAATTTCATAATTTAAAAACCCCTTACATTACTTACTTATTCTTGTTGATACGCAATTTTTCCTTCGCATATTGTTAAAAAAATATCATTATTCTTAGTTAATACAATAATATCTGCTAATTTACCAATAACAATATCACCCGTTTTATTTGCAATTCCTACTTGTTTAGCACTATTATAAGAGGCCATTTTGATGCAATCTTGTCAATTATTATTAGTAATTTTTAATAAATTTTTAAAACCAGCAATCATTGTTGCAATGCTGCCTGCCAATTTTCCGGTTGCTTCAACAGTAACCTTATTATTACTTTTAATGACAGGTAATGGTCCCAATAAATACTTACCATCAGGCTGTCCCTTTGCACTCATGGCATCAGTAATCATACAAATTCCATCGGCACTTTTAATTTTATATGTTATTGCTAAAATATCAATATCAACATGAATTCCATCACAAATTAACTCAGTAACTAATTGATCATAATATAATGATGCTGGAACAACACCAGGATCGCGATGATTATAGGGACTCATTGCATTATAAAGATGGGTAATATGCGTTAAACCATATTCGACAGTTTTAGTTATTTCTTTAAAAGTAGCATTACTATGACCAACACTAGGAATAATATTATTTTTAATTAATGAAGAAATAAAATTTGAATTTTTATTATTTAAATTAGGATCTATCTCAGGAGCATAAACAATAAATTTTAAATTTTTGTTACTAATTATATTTCAAGATTTTACTAAATTAAGATCAGGAACATGAAGTAATGACGGAGTATGTGCTCCTTTTTGTAATTCTGAGATAAAAGGTCCTTCTAAATATGCACCAATAATTCGTGCCTTGTTACCTTTATTTTCTGTTTTCATATACTTAGCAAATACTGAAAGAATATTATCAATTTCTTTTTTACTGGCAGTAACTGTTGCATAACAAAACTTTGTTACTCCCTCTTTTGGAACTAATTTTGCAAAATTATTAATTGATTCAATGGTACCATCCATTAAACTATAGCCATAACCTCCATGTACATGTAAATCAATAAAACCAGGTATTATTGTTTGATTATGACATTCAATAACCTGAGCATCTTGAAATTCATAATTATACTTTCCTTCATTAATTTGGAAAATTAAATTATCTTTAATTACTAAAAAACCATTATTTATTATTTTCTTAATGCTAATTATTTTCGCATTATTTAAAACTAAAATTTTAGACACTAATACCCTTCTTTCTAGAATTATTAATTGTTTAAAATTGCTAATGACACTATTATACCTAAAATTTTAACTTAAACCTAAATCTAAGAAAAATAATTAAAAAAAAGGCTTAATTGCCTATATTTTAAATAATGGTGGCTCGAAGCGGATTCGAACCACTGACACTTCGCTCTTCAGGCGAATGCTCTACCAACTGAGCTACCGAGCCGTTACCTATACAATAATAGCATATAAAAGTAAAAAATAACAAGGGGTTAAAACTTATTTTTTAATTGCTGAATTATACTTGTAAGTGCAAGTAAATAAAATTGCAAAAAATTCTCATATAAAAATTTCATAATGCTAAATTTAGTTTAGAAAAAAGTAAGGAGTTTTTATATGAGTTATAAACATCTTGGCATAGATGAAAGGATTTATATTGAGAATCAATTGAAATTTAAATTTAAAATTAGTGAAATAGCTAAAAATCTTAATCGAAGTATTAGTACTATTATTCGAGAAATTAATAGAAATAAAGATAATAATCATTATTTTTCATTAATTGCACAAAATAAAGCTGAAAATCGAAAACAATCACATATTAGTTTTCATAAGTTTAAAAATAAGAATTTAGTAAAATATGTACAACAAAAATTACTATTAGGTTGATCACCTGAACAAATTTATGGCAGAATTAAAAATTTTCATAAAGAGTGAGTTATTAGTTTTAAAACAATTTATACTTGAATTTATTTTGGAATGCTTGATAAAGTTACTAGTAAAAATTTAAGAAGAAAAGGTAAAAAACGAAAATCTAAAGAAAATCGTGGCAAGTTTAATGGTAAATCAATTAAAGAACGAGATATAAATGTTAATGATCGTATAACACTTGGTCATTGAGAAGGAGATACTATAGTATCATCACGAGGTAAAAGCAAATCATGTTTAATAACTTTAGTTGAAAGAGTATCACGATTTACTTTAGCAATATTAGTTAAAAACAGAACTACTAAAGTTATTAATAAAAATGTCAGTTATTATTTATCAATTCTTCCTAAAAACATTGTTAAAACTATTACTTTTGATCGTGGCAAAGAATTTTCAAATTGACAACAACTTGAAAAAAATTTAGATGTAAAAATTTATTTTGCCAATCCATATTCACCTTGACAAAGAGGTACTAATGAAAATACTAATGGTTTAATTAGAGAAAAATTTCCTAAAAAATTTATTTTTTCAAAAACTAATAAAAATGAAGTTCATAAATTTATATTGTCTTTAAATCAAAGACCGAGAAAAATATTAAATTATCTTTCACCAATCGAATATTTGGATAGAAAAATAATTTAGTTACACTTACCTTTACAATTTAGCATTTTATAACCCTTAGAATTTTTTCAAAGCTATTAATTTTAACTTCATCAAACTTTTTAATTTTTCTAAATTTTTGTTATAAATTTCCATTTTTAAACTTGATAATTTTTTTAATTCTTCTTTTATTAGACATATTCCATAATTAGTAAAAATTTATTCAGTAAATTTGATAAAATTATAAGTAAGAAAATTTAGGGTTTGAAATTTTTTAAAAATGAGGTAAAGAAAATGTTTAAAAGAATAAAAGAAATTAAAAAAAGTAATAAGCTTAAATCTATAAATGATTATCAGTGATTAGCTTTAGATATTGGAACTGAAAATTTTAAAGCTAGATATATTAATACTGGTCTTAGATATGATGCACCAACATATTTAGCTGAAGATTATGAAAAAAATATAATTATTTATGGTGAAGAAGCAAAAGCATTGATGGATAAAAGCAATGAAAATGTTATTATTAAACGTCCAGTTCGTGATGGTAATATTGCTGATCCCGATGCTTTACAGCGTATTCTTGCTAAAATTTTTCAAGATTTTAGACTTGAAATTAAAAATTCAAAACAAATTGATAATAATATTATAAAAAATTCTAAAGAACTTGAAAAAATAGATAAAAATCGTGATTTAATTGTGTTAATGGCTACACCAAGTGAAATCAATACAATACAAAGAGAAGCTCTAGAAAATATTGTTCATCAATTAGGAGCACTTCGTGGTTTTGTACAAGAAGAAGTTAAAATGGCAGCTTTAGGTTCAGGACAAGATATTTTTGGAACAGCAATTATGTGTATTGATATTGGAGGAGGAAGTACTGATATTGCTGTCATTAATAATGATTCAATTTTATATTCATATACAACACATTGTGCTGGAGATTTTTTAACACAAAAAATTAAAGACTATATTGCTAAAAAACATGCTATAAGAATCGGAACAAAAGAAGCTGAAGATGTTCTTAAAAATATTGGCTCACTTATGAAATATCAAAATGAAAAACCGTATACTATTTCGGGAATTTCATTACCTAGATTGGACTCCCAACCCGGAGAAACAATGTCAATTTCTAAAACTATTGAAATTACACCCGAAGAAATTCGCGAAAATGTTATGAAAGTTGAATTTAGAGAACATGTTATTCCGTCCATTCGTACAGTCTTAAGAACTGTTGGAGAAAAAGCTGCTGGTAGTGTTAGTGATTTAAAGAAGAAAGGTAAAGGTATTACAATTTGCGGGGGTGGAGCTTACATTAAAAAAATAGATGAATTCATTAAAGAAGAATTATCTAAAGAATATTTCATTGAAGTTAAATATAATAAATCAAATACAAAACTAATTCGTCAAAAATATGAAGGAGATATCTTTGAAGTACGTATTGCTAAAAACCCTTTAGATAACGTTATTGATGGTTGTGTAAAATATCGTGATACAATTTATAAACAAATAATAGCCGAACAAAATCCTAACCGCGAAATTCTTAAAAAAGAAGAAGAATAAGATAAAAATATTAAAATTAAAATTTTTGGAGGGATAATATGCTAAATTGTAAAGGTAAGTGCAACTAAATTATTTTTCTATCCAAATATTCGATTGGTGAAAGATAATTTAGTATTTTTCTCGGTCTTTGATTTAAAGACAATATAAATTTATGAACTTCATTTTTATTAGTTTTTGAAAAAATAAATTTTTTAGGAAATTTTTCTCTAATTAAACCATTAGTATTTTCATTAGTACCTCTTTGTCAAGGTGAATATGGATTGGCAAAATAAATTTTTACATCTAAATTTTTTTCAAGTTGTTGTCAATTTGAAAATTCTTTGCCACGATCAAAAGTAATAGTTTTAACAATGTTTTTAGGAAGAATTGATAAATAATAACTGACATTTTTATTAATAACTTTAGTAGTTCTGTTTTTAACTAATATTGCTAAAGTAAATCGTGATACTCTTTCAACTAAAGTTATTAAACATGATTTGCTTTTACCTCGTGATGATACTATAGTATCTCCTTCTCAATGACCAAGTGTTATACGATCATTAACATTTATATCTCGTTCTTTAATTGATTTACCATTAAACTTGCCACGATTTTCTTTAGATTTTCGTTTTTTACCTTTTCTTCTTAAATTTTTACTAGTAACTTTATCAAGCATTCCAAAATAAATTCAAGTATAAATTGTTTTAAAACTAATAACTCACTCTTTATGAAAATTTTTAATTCTGCCATAAATTTTTTCAGATGATCAACCTAATAGTAATTTTTGTTGTACATATTTTACTAAATTCTTATTTTTAAACTTATGAAAACTAATATGTGATTGTTTTCGATTTTCAGCTTTATTTTGTGCAATTAATGAAAAATAATGATTATTATCTTTATTTCTATTAATTTCTCGAATAATAGTACTAATACTTCGATTAAGATTTTTAGCTATTTCACTAATTTTAAATTTAAATTTCAATTGATTCTCAATATAAATCCTTTCATCTATGCCAAGATGTTTATAACTCATATAAAAACTCCTTACTTTTTTCTAAACTAAATTTAGCATTATGAAATTTTTATATGAGAATTTTTTGCAATTTTATTTACTTGCACTTAGAAGTATAATTCAGCATTTAAATAATTAATTGTTTGATTTAAATACATTAAATTTCATTTATTAATTGGCAATTGATAATAATCCAAAATAGCGATTAAAATTGCATGTCGTTTAAATGATTTACATTTTTTATAGTATTTAATATGGAATGAAATTTCATTTCAATGCTTAAAACTAAAAATATTATTAAGATCCATTAGTTCCGAAACAATTTCTTCGGGTGTAAAATCAGCATTTGCTGCATAAAAAGATTTGAATTGCTTATTTTGTTTAATTCAATATTTAATCTCATAAATAATCATAAATAATGCAATTACTAATACCATTACCACTGTTAAATCTTTAAATATATTTACCGCATACAATAATTTTCGAAGTTCAAAACTAATTTTTTGATCAGTTTTATCAATAACAGTTAATAATATTGAAAGAATTATTGAAAATATTGATAAAAACAATGCTAATATATCCATAATTCTAATTTTTTGTGTACATTTTAATTTAATATATTTAAATAAATCTTTAACAACAATATTAACATCAATTGTTAATGTTAAATTTTGTATATTTGTTTGTATTTCTTCATACCTAGCTTCTTCTAACTTTTCTTCATCATCATCAAAAAACATAGTTTTCCCTCCATCCTATATCATAATTTTAACATTATCCGTAACTAAAACTAAAAAAATGAACAACTTAAAAAGTTGCTCATTTTTATATTTTAGTAATAGTTTATTTTGGAGTTCAAGTTTTTAATAAATCATTTTTAATATTACCTACTTGTGGCCCATAAATTACTTGAATAGCTGTACCTTTTTTAAAGATACCAACTGCACCAGTTGATTTTAAAATATTATCATCAACTTTAGTTTCATCAAAAACTGTAACACGCAATCTTGTAGCACAATTGTCTAATAATTTAACATTACTTCGTCCACCAAGACCTTTAAAAATATTTTCTAACATATCATTATTTTTATCTTTATTAGTATCAGGTGTTAATGTTTGTTTCTTTGTCATTTCTGCTTGTAAAGTTTTATGAATAGACTCTGCACCATCAAGATAAGTAATTTCAACTTTATTGGCAATTACTTTAATATTTTTAGTTCCACTTAATCTTAATAAAGCTTTTGAATAAATATTTGCATCTTTTAAAGTTGCAACTAATACTTTATCTTTAGCGTTAACATCAATAATATTTAATGCTCCACCAAGTCCAAGTAATAAATTTTCTACTTTTGTTCTACCTTTTTTTGAAGACTTATCTAAAGAACTTTCAACACTTTGTAAAGCTAAGTTGGTTGCTAATTCTCCTTTTTCACGACCTAAAGTTTTGTAATTTCTTCACTTAATAATGTAATAGAACCCAAAGAAATAAGCAGGTGCCATAATTAATCCAGTAGCAAATACTCAATAGAAGCCTGTTTCTTTACCAAGAATACTTGGTAATATTCCAAAGAAAGAAAAGTCAATAAATCCAGCAGCAAAACCTTGACCAACAACTATATTTAATAAATACGCCATCATAAAACTAATTCCTGCCATAAATGCATGGAAAACAAAACATAATGGTGCTACAAATAAGAATGAAAACAACAATGGTTCTGTAACTCCTGTTAAGAAAGAAGTTAGAGCAGCAGATCCTAAAATACCACCAACCATTTTTTTATTTTCTGGTCGTGCTAACATTCACATAGCAAGCGCTGCAAATGGATAACCATATTGCATATATGCAAATCGCCCACTCATAAACATTGTTCCTGGTGTTTGATTCATGTGTCCTACTGCATTAGAAGCAAATTGTCCAAAGAAAATATTGTACGCTCCTACAAATGTGTCAGATCCATTAGTTCACGTACCACCAATTCCAGTATATCAGAAAGGTGCATATTGAACGTGATGCAATCCTGTTGGTATTAATAAACGTTCAGTAATTCCAAAAAACATTGCAATAAATGCTCCACCAACTGTTGGATGAAAATTATCACCAGTTAACTGTCCATCAGTAAGTTGACCTGTATTCATACCAGCTGCTAAGCCATTACCAATTTCTCTAAAAGCAATTAATAACATTGGTCAAATAAAGAAAAAAGCTAATCCCATTCCTATTCCAACAAAAACAGCTAAAATTGGCACAAAACGTTCACCACCAAAAAAAGCTAATACTCTTGGCATACGAATATTGTATGAATGATTATGAACAACTGATACTAATCAACCAACAAGAATGCCACCTAAAACTGAAGTATCAAACGTAGGAAATAATCCTAAGACAGAAGAAAATAAACCAGAAGATTTACCACTTTCTGGAGTAATCTTGGCACCTTCACCTAAACCTCATGGATCAAATCCCAACATTCCTGTTTTAGGATTTCAAAAAAACATGCCACTAATAACTGAAGTCATAACAATAAAAGTAATAAATCCAGAAAGAGCAGCTACACCTTTACTAGCTTTTGCAAAACCAAAAGCAATAGAAATAGCAAAAATCAATCCTAAATTAGCAAAAACAACGTTTCCAGCTGATTGCATAATTGCAAAAATATTAATAATACCAACAAGACTATCATGATTAGGTAATTGCTTTAAAGCACTAGCAACTCCACCACCAATTCCTAACAATAAGCCAGCTATTGGTAATGTGGCTATTGGTAAAACAATGGCTCTTGATAAGTTTTGCATTTTACCAAACATTTTGCCACCTAATTTATTAAAAGTTCCTTTAAAAGTAAAACTAGGATTTTTCTTATCCTCAGGAGTTGTTTGTTTACTATGAAAAAATTTACTCATTTTCTCACCTCCATTCTATATTGTTCTATACAGATGAGAATTTTATTCTATACAGATAAAAATATTATATATATATATAATAGTAAAAACAACAATAAAATAAATAAAAACGATTTTTTTACTACTATAATAGTAATTTCGGAGAAATTTTATAATATATATAGGTATTATCAATAACTACTATAAATTTTAATAATATATTGTAATTAAAAAAATAGTAAGTATTTTAAAACACTTACTATTTTTATTTTTTTAATTTTAAGTATTAATTTAAATTAAACCAAATATCTAAACCAATAAATTTAATAATTAACGTACCAATACAATAAGTAAAAACTAAAGTTGTTAACATATATAAAATTCATGATTCTTTTATTCTTTTATGATCAAGAAATTTATTAAAAGGAATTGCTTTTACAGCAAATCCGCTAGCAATAAAACTAAAAAGATAAATACTTATTTCAATTATTCATTTTATTAAATGTGAATCATGCATATTTATTAACCTCCACTAACCCTTTTAATACGCTCATCAAATACCTTTGTTTCTTGCTCTTTTAAAATTGATGTATATTCAACTTTATCACTAATAATACGAACCATATGTAAATCAGTTACCAAAAGTCCACCAGAAATCGTTAAATTACGAATTTTTTCTTTAATTTTAAATGACATTTTCGATATTTGAATATTAGCAATCAAAGGTGTATGCCATTCAAGAATACCAACATAGCCTTCAGTTGTTTTAACATTAACTCACTGTACTTCTCCATCGAAAAAAATACCATCAGGAGTAATAATTTTAAGATTTAATGCCATACTATCACCTTCAATTATCTCAATTTCTTTGCCTTTTCAATTGCTTGTTCAATAGTTCCTACATATAAAAACGCTTGCTCTGGTAAATCATCACATTCACCATCTAAAATTTGTTTAAAACTATTAACAGTTTTACTAATCGGAATATAAATACCATTTAAACCCGAAAATTTTTCAGCAACATGAAATGGTTGTGAACAAAAATTACGAATTCTTCTTGCTCTAGCTACTATTTTTTTATCTTCTTCACTCAACTCATCCATTCCTAAAATACCAATGATTGGTTCTAATTCAGAAAAACGTTGAATTGTTTCAATAACTCTTTGCGCAACATCATAATGCTCCTGACCAACAATAGCAGGATCTAACATTCTTGATGAAGATTGTAAAGGATGAACAGCAGGATAAAGCCCTAAAGCAGCAATATTACGATCTAAAACAATTTTGGCATCCAAGTGAGTAAATGTTGTCGCAGGAGCTGGATCAGTTAAATCATCAGCTGGTACATATACTGCTTGTACAGATGTAATAGAACCACGTGTTGTTGATACAATACGTTCTTGTAAAGCACCCATTTCTGTCGATAATGTTGGTTGGTACCCTACTGCTGAAGGCATTCTTCCTAATAAAGCTGATACTTCACTACCAGCTTGTGTAAAACGAAATATATTATCAATAAATAATAATACATCTTGTTGTTTTTCATCACGGAAGTATTCAGCAATTGTTAAACCAGTTAATGCAACACGCATTCTAGCACCTGGTGGTTCTGACATTTGACCAAACACTAAAGCAGTTTTACTAATAACACCTGAGTCTTGCATTTCATAATATAAATCATTACCCTCACGTGTTCTTTCGCCAACTCCTGAAAAGACAGAAATACCACCATGTTCTTTAGCTATGTTATTAATTAATTCTTGAATTAAAACTGTTTTACCAACTCCAGCTCCACCGAATAAACCAATTTTTCCACCTTTAGCATAAGGTGCTAATAAATCAATAACTTTAATTCCTGTTTCTAAAATTTCAGATTTTGATTGTAATTCATCAAAACTAGGAGGTGTACGATGAATAGGATATTTTAATTTAGTTTTAAGTTCTTTACCATCATCAATGACTTCACCCAATACATTAAAAAGTCTACCCAAAACTTCTTCACCAACAGGAACACTAATTGGTATTCCTAAATCAACTGCTTCAAGACCACGTAGTAATCCTTCGGTTGGACCCATTGAAATACAACGAACACTATCATCACCAATATGTTTTGCAACTTCAACAATTAATTTTTGACCATTATTATCAATACTAATAGCATTATTTAAATTAGGTAAACTATTATCATTAAAACCAATATCAATAACTGGACCTGAAATTTGAACAATTTTTCCAATATTTCGTTTAGTTGGTAATTGTTTACTAGTTTTAACACTTTCTTTGCTATTAACTACTTTTTTAGTCACTTTTGCTTTTACTTTAGCAATAACTTTAGTGTTATCTTTTTTTAAAGAATTTTTATCACTAACATTTTTTTCTTTAATTGTTATAGATTTTTTACTAGTTGCATTTTTCATTTTAGTTTACTCCTTTATTATGATGATTGGGAATCAGCGCCACCAATAATTTCTGAAATTTCTTGGGTAATAGCACCTTGACGGGCACGATTATAACTTACTAATAATTTATCTTTCATTTCTTTGGCATTATTTGAAGCATTTTCCATTGCTAATCTTCGTAATGCTTGCTCTGACACTTGTGATTCTACTAATGCACCATAAACAATGGCACCAACATATAAAGGAATAGCACTATTAATAACAGTATTAGCGTCTGGTTCAAAATCAGTTTGAATTAAATTACTTTCTTGATTAGTTTTAATAGAAACAATTGGTAATAAATCAATAATTGTTGGAATTGTTGTTACCGTATTTACATATTTTGTATATGCAATTTTAATAGCATCAGTTTCTTGATTATTAAACTTAGAAAGTAACAACAAAGATATCTCTTGCGACTCATTATATGATGATTGAATGTTAATTTCAGTATAAGATTGCATAATTTTACAATGATGATTAGTAAAGTATGAAACTCCTTTACTACCAATAACAACTATTTCATCTTGTGGTTGATATTGTTCTAGTACTAATTTATTTAAATTATTATTAAAACCACCACATAATCCTAAATTAGAATTAAAAACAACTCATATTGTTTTATTAATAACTTGATCCTTTGTTTTTAAATAAATTGAATTACTTAATTTAGGTATTAGTTGATTGAATGTATCATAAACTTCAGAATAATAAGGTTTAATCATCTCAATTCTTTTACCTACTTTTTTTAATTTAGCTGTTGATACTAGTTGCATTGCTTTAGTAATTTTATAACTAGTATTAACAGATTTAATTTTTTGTCTAATTTGTTCCATGCTTTGAGCCATGATATTTCACCTTACCTTCCTAATACATTATTTGAATGTTTTAATTAGTGTTTCCCATTCTTCAAGACTACCATATATTTTAGGATTATAGTCATTTAGCTTATTAGTCAAATTATAAACAACCTGCATAATGCCTTGACTAATGCTCACTTGTAACTCTTCACTAAATGCTTGATCTTGCTGTAACTTTAAATAACTTTTTCGTTGTTGTTTTTGAAAATAAGTTATTACTTCCTTTTTAAAAGAATCCATCATTTCTACTGGTAATCATTTAATTGCCTTATTTTTAATTGCTAATAAAATAATTGCTTGATCAATTTGATTTAATGGTTCATTTTGTTTTTGTTTTAAAATTTCAATGGCACGTTTACCATGTTCAATAACAGCTCTAGTATTTTCATCTAAATCAGAACCAAATTGTGAAAAAGCTTGTAATTCACGAAATTGTGCTAATTCTAATTTTAATGTTCCACCTGCTTGTTTTATTGCTTTAATTTGTGCTGATGAACCTACCCGTGAAACTGATAAACCTACATCAACTGCTGGACGAATTCCGGCATTAAATAATTCTGACATTAAAAAAATTTGACCATCAGTAATTGAAATAACATTAGTAGGAATATATGCAGAAATATCACCGGCTTGTGTTTCAATAATAGGTAAGGCAGTAATACTCCCACCACCATGTTTTTCATTTAATTTAGCTGCACGCTCTAATAAACGTGAATGAAGATAAAAAACATCTCCTGGATAAGCTTCTCTTCCTGGTGGTCTTCTTAATAATAAGGAAATAGCACGATAGGCCACTGCATGTTTACTCAAATCATCATAAACAATTAAGACATCTTTACCTTCTTCCATTCATTCTTCGGCAATAGTTACTCCTGTATAAGGAGCAATATATTGCAAAGGAGCAACTTCACTAGCAGTAGCAGCAACAATAGTTGTATACTCCATTGCCCCTAGTTGTGTTAATTTATCAACAATTTGAGCAACAGTTGAAGCTTTTTGACCAATAGCAACATAAACACAAAAGACATTTTTACCCTTTTGATTAATAATAGTATCAATAGCAATCGTTGTTTTTCCAGTTTGACGATCACCAATTATTAACTCTCTTTGACCTTTGCCAATCGGAATCATTGCATCAATTGATAATAATCCTGTTGCTAAAGGTTCTGATACAGATTTTCTAGTCATCACACCCAGCGCTATTCTTTCAATCGGTCTAGTTTTCGTAGTTTTAATTGGACCTTTACCATCAATCTTTTGCCCTAGTGCATTAACAACTCTTCCTAAAAGCATATTACCAACTGGTGTTTCAACAACATTACCTGTTCTACTAACAATATCTCCTTCTTTGATACCTGTGTCATCCCCCATTAAAGTAACACCAACAGCAGTTTCTTCTAAACTCAAAACCATACCATAAATATTACTTTTAGGAAAAAATACTAATTCACCATTAACAGCCTTATCTAAACCATGAATTAGCGCAATTCCATCACCGACAGTAACAACAATGCCTTCCTCATTAGCACTAATTTTTTTACCATAATTTTTAATTTGGCTTTTTATAATTTCTGAAATTTGATTAACATTTAAGGACATTTGTTTTACCTCTATTCATGACTTAATAATTCTTGTTTTAATTGATCAATTTGACCTTTAACGGAACCATCAAAAACTTGATTCCGTACTTTAACTTTAATACCGCCAATTAATGATTTATCAATCTTGTTAACGACTTTAATCTTATGTTTAATGACTTTCTCAATTTTCAATTTTATTTGATTTATTTGTTGGTTTGAAAGTTCTATTACTGAATAAATAATGCCATAGTTTACATCTTGATATTCATTACATAATTTGCGAAATTCTTTTAAAATAAAACGAACACACTGGAAATGATGTTCATCAATCAACAAAAAGAAAAAATTTAACATATATGGTTCAATATGATTTTTAAAAGTTTCACTAATAATTTGTTTACGTGTTTCAATAGTTATATTACTACTACTAGTAATATCAATAAATTCTGGATAAGTAGTAAAAATATCAATTAATTTATTACTTTCTTCAGCAAATTGAGTAATTTTTTTTATTTCTCTTGCTAATTGAAAAAGACCATTACTTCATTGATTAGCTAATCCTTCATCTATCATTTAACTTCACCACTATTCCAAATTCTTAATAAAATCAGTAATTAATTGTTCATGTTTTTTAGCATTCATTTCAGCACCAATAATTTTTTTAGCTGCTTCTAATGCTACTACTTTGATTTTTTCGTTAATCTTTGCTTCTACCTCTTTACGAGCACGAACTAAATCACGATTTGATTGATTAGTAATACGCATACTCTCTTCTTGCGCTTTATCAATAATTTGTTTACGCTTATTGTAACCATCATTTTGTGCATTAGCAATAATTTCCTGAGCTTCAATTTTAGCAGCTTTTAATATTTGACTAGCTTCACCACGATCTTGATTAGCTAATGATTGCTTGCAAGCAGCATCATCAAGTTTTTCTTTAATTACTAAATGTCGCGAATGTAAAGCCTTACAAAACGGAGCATAAACTCATCTTCAAAGTACCATTAATAAAATTAATGTTGCAAAAATATGAGCAATAAAAACAGGAAGATTGGGAAATAATTGATTAACAATATCATCACCTGATACTAAATCATTGAAATTAAAATTCATAAAATCACCTACTTTTTAATATTTTTTAATACCTTATGCTACAAATATTAAAATTAGAGAAACAACTAATCCATAAATAGCACCTGATTCGGCAATAGCTGCACCAATAACAAATTGTGTTCTAATTTTAGATTCTACTTCAGGATTACGAGCAACCGCTTCAACAGCTTTACCAGCAGCAAAACCTTGACCAATTCCACTTCCTGCACAAGAAATAGTTGAAATTCCAGCTCCAACAAACTTTAAATTCATCAATCCATTAGGATCAGCTGCTAAATGATTAAAAAAATGAAAGACATGTGTCATTACTGTTGTTAATAATTCCATAATCAATAAATTCTCCTTTTTGTGTTTTATTTTTTTTCCATAATTGAACGTTCGGTATAAATTTCTTCTTCATGATTTATTGCTTGTTGTTTACGAAGTTTTTTTGGTAATTTAATAGTAAGGTCTCCCTTATGAGAACTTCCTTCCTCCATTTGTAACTTCCAATAAACAAGAGTTAAGGTACCAAAAATTAAGGCTTGAATACTTCCAGCAAATAAATCAAAATAAATATGTAAGAATGGTCCAATTACACCAATTAATAAATTCATCTGACCAATAATTGGGATATTACTTCAAATATTAGCAGTTACCCCATAAAGCATTGCCAAAATAATACTTCCACCTAAAATATTACCAAATAAACGAAAAGATAAAGAAATCAAAGGTGCAAATTGAGTAATTAATTCTAGAGGGTTAATAATAAATTTTTTAAAAAATAAAAGTTTCTGAAATTTAATAGCAATATAATATATTCCAATAAAAGTAACTAATGCCATTGATAAAGTAACAGTATACATTGATGACTGTGGTTCAAGACCAATAATCGATAATCAATTACCAATTAAAATATAACCCATTACATATAACAAATAAACTGTCAGGTTTTTATACTTTACACCAAGAACATCAACAACAATTTTTTCAACTGATTTAATTATTAATTCAACAACTAAAACAATACCTCTTGGATCTTCATCAGGCTTCATTCTTTTTACTTTATAATAATAAATATAACTAATAACACTGATAAAGACTGTTGTTATCAAAATTGTTACCAATTGTGGCATAATTTGTAAATAATTCCAACTTTCCAATCCAGCTAAAGTTTCCATTTAAATTCCTTCTTTTAAGTTATTTTTTTGATATACACATAATGTTGCAGTAATAGTAGCAACCATTAATATTGACATTCCGGCAATTATAGTAAAAATATTAGCAAAGTTAAAGAAAATATTCAAAACTATAATTGAACCATAAATTAACATTCTTAATAAGAATCCAAAATATGCTAAGGTTTGTTTTAAATGTATTCCGCTGGTTAATCATTTTGACGATAAATATAAAAAGCATAACCCAATCATACTTCCTATAAAACCAATATTAAATCCAGCAATTAATAACCAATGGTTTGTATTAATTATAACTGTTATAATTAATCCTACATTAATTAATAATCAATAGCATAACATTGTAAAAAGTATTGAAAGAAAAAGGTTATTTCTAATTTTTTTCATTAAAATATTTATTTAGTTCCAAAAATTCGATCACCAGCATCACCCAATCCAGGTACAATATAACCATCATCATTTAATTCTTTATCCAACGCTGCTAAAAAAATCTTAACATCAGGATGATTATGATTAATTTTCTTAATAGCTACTGGTGCTCCTACAATGGAAACTAAAGTAATATTTTTAAAACCTACTTTTTTTAATTCTTTAATAGCAGCGTCAGCAGTACCACCAGTAGCAAGCATTGGATCTAAGATAAATACTAATGCATCACTTATATTTTTAATATTTTTGGGATATTTAAAAAAATATTTTTGTGGTTTTAAAGTTTCTTCATCACGATAAAGACCAACATGACTAATAATTGCATTAGGTACTACATACTCAAATCCATTTGTCATCCCTAATCCTGCTCTTAAAATCGGAGAAAGAATGATTGTCTTGGTTAATGTTTTACCAATAACTTTAGTAATGGGTGTTTCAACTTCAATTTCATCAAGAGGAATATCTTTAAATACTTCATAAGCCATTAACGTTGCAATTTCGCTTAAATTCTCTTTGAAATCTTTTTTTTGGGTTAAGTGATTTCTAATTCTTGTTAATTTATCTTGTATTAAAGGATGATTAACAATAAACAGATTTTTACTACTTTCCACTAAAAACACTCCTTTATCTTTAATGCGTATATTTTCAATAATTTAAAATATATACTAATATGAAATTTTACGCCTTTTAATTTATAAATCAATAAAATAACAATAAAAATAACGAAAAAAGATAAAAGATTTATTCAAAAATTATTTTTTTAATTGTTAATAACATTCTTATAGTTCAAAATTAACTAAATAAAAATATAATTTATAAATTTTATTTTAATAACTTTGTTTTTGCTAAATTGTAAAGGTAAGTGCAACTAAATTATTTTTCTATCCAAATATTCGATTGGTGAAAGATAATTTAGTATTTTTCTCGGTCTTTGATTTAAAGACAATATAAATTTATGAACTTCATTTTTATTAGTTTTTGAAAAAATAAATTTTTTAGGAAATTTTTCTCTAATTAAACCATTAGTATTTTCATTAGTACCTCTTTGTCAAGGTGAATATGGATTGGCAAAATAAATTTTTACATCTAAATTTTTTTCAAGTTGTTGTCAATTTGAAAATTCTTTGCCACGATCAAAAGTAATAGTTTTAACAATGTTTTTAGGAAGAGTTGATAAATAATAACTGACATTTTTATTAATAACTTTAGTAGTTCTGTTTTTAACTAATATTGCTAAAGTAAATCGTGATACTCTTTCAACTAAAGTTATTAAACATGATTTGCTTTTACCTCGTGATGATACTATAGTATCTCCTTCTCAATGACCAAGTGTTATACGATCATTAACATTTATATCTCGTTCTTTAATTGATTTACCATTAAACTTGCCACGATTTTCTTTAGATTTTCGTTTTTTACCTTTTCTTCTTAAATTTTTACTAGTAACTTTATCAAGCATTCCAAAATAAATTCAAGTATAAATTGTTTTAAAACTAATAACTCACTCTTTATGAAAATTTTTAATTCTGCCATAAATTTGTTCAGGTGATCAACCTAATAGTAATTTTTGTTGTACATATTTTACTAAATTCTTATTTTTAAACTTATGAAAACTAATATGTGATTGTTTTCGATTTTCAGCTTTATTTTGTGCAATTAATAGAAATAATGATTATTATCTTTATTTCTATTAATTTCTCGAATAATAGTACTAATACTTCGATTAAGATTTTTAGCTATTTCACTAATTTTAAATTTAAATTTAAATTTCAATTGATTCTCAATATAAATCCTTTCATCTATGCCAAGATGTTTATAACTCATATAAAAACTCCTTACTTTTTTCTAAACTAAATTTAGCATTATGAAATTTTTATATGAGAATTTTTTGCAATTTTATTTACTTGCACTTACAAGTATAATTCAGCATCAAAAAAAATCTTATGTTAAAATTAAAAGATAAAACTTCATACAAGTTTTTAAACTATTATTTTAATTTTAAAATAAATAGTTTTTTTATTTTGAAAGGAGAAAAAATGAAAAAAATTCAAAAATACTTTACATATACAGGTGGAATATTAGGTGGTAGTGCAGCGCTAAGTGGCATAAGTTATTTTTATTATGATTTAATTTCAAAAAATAAGGAAGCTTTATATGAACCAGAAGCAGGAATGGCACTCTTTGGAATAATGGTTAGTATAACAGGTTCAACTTTTATTGGAGCATTTTTAGGTTCTAAACTAGGATATGGAATTAGCACTTCCATTTCAAATATTTATGATAAATGTTTTCCAACAAATATTTCTGATATTAATGTTGAAAGTAATAACGAACAACAAATATCTGAAAGAACTCCATTATTAAGAAATAACGATATAACAAGTATTAATGGTGAACAATTACCAATAATTAATCAAAATCATTGTCAATTAACTTTTTCATAAACTTAATAAAAATAAATGTTGGTAATTTACTAACATTTTTTATTTATGATTAAATAACAATAAAAAAAAGTTACTGTTTAAAACCCATTTTTTTCATTTCTTCATATAACCTATTATTATTTCTATTATTTCATGTACCAAATTGATGATTAAAAGAAGTAAGCAAAGGATAAGAAAACCCAAGTTCTACTAATTTTTTAATACATTTAAAATAATCTCCTTTTAATGGTAAAACAACTTCAGTAACTTTCTGTTTTCGTGGTTGTTTATATTGAATACCACTATAAATATCATTTAATTCAGGAACAATAAAAGCATAAATTCCACCAACACCAACTTCCATAAAATTATGTTTATTTGGATGAGGATATTCAAAAATTTTAATATGCAAAACCAAATGTTCTAGTAAATTACAATCAACTAATCGATCAGCATATTGATATGCAAATGGTGACTTTTGAGCTCATTTGGGAGTAGATAACAAAATTGCTTTATCTTCATCAATATGATGAATATATAAACCTTCTTTTCCCCTTGTTATTCCTTGTGATTTCTTAGACATTGTTGCATCTGAAAAATAATTTTTTGAAATACATCCATATTTATTTTTTAAAAAATTACAAACATTTTCATAATTCATTGTTAATAATTTTTCTACTTCTGACATTCTTACCCCATACTATACTACTTTATTTTTATGATAATAATGAAAATC
Source organism: Spiroplasma endosymbiont of Nomada ruficornis (assembly GCF_964030795.1). Lineage (NCBI taxonomy): Bacteria > Bacillati > Mycoplasmatota > Mollicutes > Entomoplasmatales > Spiroplasmataceae > Spiroplasma > Spiroplasma endosymbiont of Nomada ruficornis. The sequence goes on from NZ_OZ034962.1 coordinate 1,421,475, forward strand.
AAGTTTTCTTTTTTATTACCCAAAATAATATAAATTAATCTTTAACAAAAGCTAAGACAAAACTAAAACTACCATGTAATAAAAAATGATAATCATCTTCAATAGCATTAACATTAATATGAACATCATCAAATGTTTTAATAGATTCTGATAAAGTATGACCTTCTACATTAACAATATAGTCACTATCTTGTTTTGCTGTTGCAACAATAGCATTAATTTTACTTTCAATTAATGATAAACAACGTAAAGCAATTGCTTCACCAAAAGTAGTGGTATTAATTTTAATTTTTTCTTCTTGCTTATCAATATTAACATTACTAATGTCTTTAGCTTTTGATACTAATTTTACACAAGCATTAAAACTACCTTTTAAAAAATTACTATTATTTGAAGCAGATACATTAACAGCAAGTGATTCAAATTTATCAATTTTAGCATACATATCATTATGATTAACAATTGTTATTTTATAATCGGTTCCATTTTCTGGTTTTTTTCCTTCTGGAACTAATTTATTAATTTCAGTTTGTACTTTAGTTTTAAATTTAATTAAAGCTGTATTATAAATATCTTTATTTAATTCAACAGGAGCATTAGTAACTTCCATATTAATATTACTAATATCAACATATTTTTGATTTGCATCATTTACCTTATCACATGCAATAAGTGGTAAAGAAATAATGCTCGTTAAAAACATCGTTTTAAATACTTTTAATATTTTTCTCATAGTTTTTCACCTATTATTCTCTCGAAAAAACTAATCTTCTTAGTTTTAACTTTATATTTCTTAATTATTTTTGATTATTAACTTATTATTATTTTGTTTTCTTGAATATTTTTTATAACTATTTGTTCCAATAAAAATATAGTAAATTAAAATATTAATAGAACCTATTAATACTGATACTAAACCAAAATATAACAATAGGCTAACTTTAAAAGAAGAAAAAGAAAATATAATTCCTAAAGTAATTAAAAAAAAGCCAGTAAATTGAATAAACTTTCAAGTATTAAATTTAAAGTGTTTTTTTGCCATAATTTTGCTCCTAATAATATATTTTGTATAATTATATCATTTTCACAAAAAAAGCAAAATTTTTAATTATTAAATAATAATTGTTATAAACTAATAACATGAACAGCAAAACTAATTGCTTCTTCATATTTATTAAAAAGAAAAAATAAACGTTTATTTTGAAAATTAATTTCAATACCAATATATTTTTGTTTATTTTTTATATAATTATTTTTTTCTCAAAAAAATGTAATACTTTTAACATTAACTAATGGTATTATTTGTAGTTCAAAAGAATCAATAAAATAAAGATTATTTCGTGAAATTAACAAGTCTATTTGATTTAAAGGTATAAAATCTGATGATTTGATAAGATTAATGTCTTTAATTTTATAACGCTAAATTGTAAAGGTAAGTGCAACTAAATTATTTTTCTATCCAAATATTCGATTGGTGAAAGATAATTTAGTATTTTTCTCGGTCTTTGATTTAAAGACAATATAAATTTATGAACTTCATTTTTATTAGTTTTTGAAAAAATAAATTTTTTAGGAAATTTTTCTCTAATTAAACCATTAGTATTTTCATTAGTACCTCTTTGTCAAGGTGAATATGGATTGGCAAAATAAATTTTTACATCTAAATTTTTTTCAAGTTGTTGTCAATTTGAAAATTCTTTGCCACGATCAAAAGTAATAGTTTTAACAATGTTTTTAGGAAGAATTGATAAATAATAACTGACATTTTTATTAATAACTTTAGTAGTTCTGTTTTTAACTAATATTGCTAAAGTAAATCGTGATACTCTTTCAACTAAAGTTATTAAACATGATTTGCTTTTACCTCGTGATGATACTATAGTATCTCCTTCTCAATGACCAAGTGTTATACGATCATTAACATTTATATCTCGTTCTTTAATTGATTTACCATTAAACTTGCCACGATTTTCTTTAGATTTTCGTTTTTTACCTTTTCTGCTTAAATTTTTACTAGTAACTTTATCAAGCATTCCAAAATAAATTCAAGTATAAATTGTTTTAAAACTAATAACTCACTCTTTATGAAAATTTTTAATTCTGCCATAAATTTGTTCATGTGATCAACCTAATAGTAATTTTTGTTGTACATATTTTACTAAATTCTTATTTTTAAACTTATGAAAACTAATATGTGATTGTTTTCGATTTTCAGCTTTATTTTGTGCAATTAATGAAAAATAATGATTATTATCTTTATTTCTATTAATTTCTCGAATAATAGTACTAATACTTCGATTAAGATTTTTAGCTATTTCACTAATTTTAAATTTAAATTTCAATTGATTCTCAATATAAATCCTTTCATCTATGCCAAGATGTTTATAACTCATATAAAAACTCCTTACTTTTTTCTAAACTAAATTTAGCATTATGAAATTTTTATATGAGAATTTTTTGCAATTTTATTTACTTGCACTTACAAGTATAATTCAGCAAAATCAATATTGTTGTGCATGCAATAATAATTAAAATTATTCATCAATTCATAGTATTATCTCCTTTTTTAATACTGTTATCTAATTATTATCTAATAATTTTATCATTAAAACTATTAAAAATAGTTGATGGTTTATTTGTTAAAATCTCACCTGCTACTCTATACCTTAAGTTAGGCAAGTTTATATTATGATAATCGTTAATTGGTTGTTCATTACTTAAATTACAACTTGTAGCTACTAAAGGCCCTGTTAATTTAATTAATTTTTGAATAAAATGTGAAGCACTAACTCTAATTGCTATTGTCTTTTTATTTATTCAATATGATGTGTTTAAACTAGGTTGTTTTAAAACTATAACAGTAACTTTACCAGCACTAAAATTATTTATTCAAAATGACTGTAATTGATCGCTAATTATACCAATGCTTTTAGCTTGTTCTCAACTAGCAACTAAAATTGGCAGTTCTTTAGTATAATCACGTTTTTTTATTTGATAAATTTTATTAATAGCTTTGTCATCATTAAATTTACAAACAAGACCATAAATTGTATCTGTTGGTAAAGCAACCACTTCGCCATTAGCAATGATTTGACTAATTTCTTTAATTTTATTTTGCTGTAAAGTTATCATGAAAACACCACTATAAATTTTAACTAAATTATACACCTATTATTTTAAATATAATAGTTGTTTCAAAATAATGAATAAAAAACTTATAAATGATATTTGTAATTTAAAATAAACCTTAAAATTACTAATTAAAGATTGGAAAATCATTCATTAATGGTGCTGAATTATACTTGCACTTACAAGTATAATTCAGCATATTTCAATGATACGCCACATTAAAACTGCCCTCGTTATCCTAATTGAAAGATTAAATGAGATTTTCCTTTTCAAAAAATAAAATAGTCACCTTTTGAGTGACAAAATTATTGTTCTTAAATTATTTTTATATGTTATAATGCTTGCCAAATAAATAGCATTCTTCATTTATTATTAATATCTTTAATAAATTTGTAATTATATTGTGGTAAATACTTTTTAATAAGAATAGTTAGTGCTTCTTTTTGATCAAAACCAAATTCAAATGCTAATAAAAAAGATTTTTCTAAAACTGCATGACATTGTTGAAAAATTACTTCATAAAAATATAATCCTTTATGATCAGCAAATAAAGCTAATTTTGGTTCATATTGTAAATTATGTTTTGAAAAAGTATTTGCTGTCTCATCAATATATGGTGGATTTGAAACAATAATATTAAATTTATGATTTTTAAGATTTGTAAATATATCGCTTTCAACAAAATTAATATTTTTTAGGTTAAAATTATCATTATTAATCTTAGCAATAGTTAATGCATCTTTGCTAATATCACTTGCTACTATATTTCAATTAGGTTTCTTTAACGCTAAACTAATAGCAATAGCACCACTGCCTGTCCCTAAATCTAATACTTTTAAATTATCATTATTAAAAATGTTTTGCGCATAGACAAAAACATTTTTAACTAGTTCTTCGGTTTCATTACGAGGAATTAATACTCTATTATCAACAACAAACTTATGATCAAGAAATCATTGATAACCAATAATATATTGTAAAGGATAGCCAGCAACAAATTTTTTAACTAGTTGTAAATATGATTCTAAAAAATCTATTGCTATTGTTTGACTAAGATTTGCATATAATCAAGATAAATCTTTATTAATAAACTTTAATAAAATTATCTTATTAATTTGTTCATTTTTTTTATTAATTTTTTTTGCTAATAAAAGATAATCTCTATAAGTCATTAATTTATACTCCAAAAATAAATATTTTATTGAAAATTAACAGATGAATTATTATTTCTTGAAGTTTTTTTTATTAAATTATTAACAACGAGAATTAAAACAATAATACTAAAAATAAATAAAAAACTAATTGTTAATAAACAAATAATTGGAAAAAGAATAATGTAACTACAAATACTAATAATAAAACCAAAATTATTAATATTATTACCATTAATATTTCGTAAAAATTCTAAATTTTTTCATAATAAATAATGAAAAATTAAACTAGATGCACTAGCAAATCATAATGTTAAAACTAAAAATAAAATGTGAATAATACCACTACTAAAAGTTAATGTAATAAACGTTCCTAATGCCGCATATAAAAAAATAACTGATATTAAAAACAAAATTTTTGTTCTAGAGTCTAAAATCTTAAAATCCATAATAATTTCTTCCTTTTTTACTTTAATACTGTAATATTTTCATCAATATTTTCTAATTTTTCTTTTTGTTCACTACTAATTAAAGCAATAATAATTTCATCAATATTACCTTCCATAATACGATCTAACTTTAATAAAGATAATCCAATTCGATGATCGGTTACTCTATTTTGTGGATAATTGTATGTTCTAATTTTTTCTGAACGATCACCGCTACCAACAGCTGTTTTTCTTAAATTACCAATTCTTCCCTGTTCTTCTTCAACTTTTTTTTCATAAAGTTTAGCTCTTAATACCCGCATTGCTTTATCTTTATTATCATGTTGACTTCGTCCGTCCTGTGAAGTTACAACAACACCTGTTGGAATATGAGTAATTCTAATTGCTGAATCGGTAGTATTAACATGTTGACCACCAGCACCACTAGAACGATAAGTATCAATTCTTAAATCAGAATTATTTATTTTAATTTCAACTTCATTAACTTCTGGCAATACAGCAACCGTTGCAATTGAAGTATGAACTCGTCCTTGTGATTCGGTTTTTGGAACTCTCTGAACACGATGTCCACCAGCTTCAAACTTTAATTTAGCAAATACATGTTTACCTTTAATCATAAAAGCAATATAACTAAATCCCCCATTTATTGCTTCTTTTGCTTCAATAGTTTCAATTTTTCATCGTTGAATTTCACAATACTTACTATACATACGATATAAATCACCAGCAAAAATATTTGCTTCATCGCCACCAACAGCTCCTCTAATTTCAATAATAACATTTTTATCATCATTTATATCTTTAGGAACTAGTGTTAGTTTTAATTCATTTTCTGCTTTTTCTAATTCAATTTCATTTGCTTTAATATCTGTTTTAAGCATTTCACAAAGTTCTTGATCCTGTTCGGTTACTAATGCCTTTTTTGCTTCAATAATTTCTTTGTTAATTTTTTCATATTTTCAATATTGTTCAATAATTGGTTCTAATCTACTATGTTCTTTTGTTAATTCAGTGTATTTATCACGAGGAATTAATTCGGGATTTTCTAATTGCTTTTCAATTTCACTATATTTTTTAGTAAGTTGCATTAACTGTTCTAATGTTTTTTCATTCATAATATCACACCTGATTTATCTATTCTGATTATTTGTTAAGACACGATGATGACTACGACATCGAGCTTCATATTGTTCTTGCGCACCAATTAAAATAATTTCATCATCATATCTAGCTTCCCGGCCATTAATAATACGTTGTGTTCTTGTTGCTGCTTTACCACATTTTACACAAACAGCATCTAATTTAGTTACAAATTCTGCTAAAGCTAATAATTCTTTAGTAACAGGAAATGGTTCACCACGAAAATCTTGATCTAAACCCGCAACAATAACTTGCTTATTTTGATTTGCTAATGTTTTAATCACTTCAATAATTGATGGTTTAAAAAATTGTACTTCATCAATTGCAACTGCTTCTATTTCTTTATCTACATGTTTTAATATTTGCATTGGATCATCAATTACTATCGCTGTGATAGATACTCCTTTATGACTTACTACTTTTTGAGCATCATAACGAATATCAACCTTGGGTTTAAAAACTAGCACTTTGCGTTTAGCATACTGTAAACGATTTATACGTCGCATAAACTCTTCGGTTTTTCCAGCAAACATACAACCAGTAATTACTTCAATTCATCCCTCATTATAACGACTATACATTTATATCCAACTCCATCTCTAATTTTAATTGTTTGTTAATTCTGGTGATTTACTAGCAATTTTATCTAAACTATCAATCAATTTTTCAACTTCATTAATATTTTGTAAATATGCACCAGCTGCTGTCTGATGACCACCACCACCAAACTTTGCAATAGCATCATTAATTATTCATCTTGCACTACGAACACTAACTTTAATTTTACTATTCATTTGATCATAAGCAGCAATTAATCAAATTTTAATACCATCAATATTTGACATTACATTAACTTGGCTAGTTAAATCTTCTCTAGTTAAAACAACTTCGCCTTTAATATTTAATATTTTATTTTGACTAATAATTTTTGTTTGTAAGTCAGTAATTATTTTATCGTTAAATATTATATAAGCAACACCATTATCAGTAATTTTAAAATTTGATAATATATATCCTTTCAATCTTGCGATTTTTAAACTTTGAATATATAAACTTTGATATAAGTCTAATAAATTAAAATTTTGTTTAACTAAAAAACTAGCAACCTGAAAAGTTTCTTCATTAACAGAGCGATACAAAAATCTACCAGAATCGGTAACTAAACCAAGAAATAAATTTCTAGCTGCTAAAGCAGAAACTTTTAAATTCAATACTTGTGCTCATTTTGCCACTACTTGGCAAGCAGCAGAAGCCTTTTCTTCAATTAAATCAATATCACCATATTTATCAACAATTGGATGATGATCAATTTTAATTATCTTTTTTCCTTCTTCTCAAAATTGACCACTAATTCGTTCGCGATTAGCTGTATCAGCGACTATTACTAGTGCATTTTCATAATCTTCTTTTTTAACAAAAGTTGGTTGTGGAAATAATGATGCCATATGTTCATTTGTTTCGCCTGGAACAAGTACTTTTTTATTTTGAAAATTATCTTCAATAATTTTTTTTAATCCTCATTGTGAACCCAAAGCATCTCCATCAGGATTAATATGACGATGAATAATAATTGGATTACTGATTTTTATTAATTCATAAATTGCTTGTGCTTCTTTTTTAAACTTATTCATTTTATATATCCTTTCTATCATGTACCAATTAATTGCTTTGTTTCATCATCAAAAACAAAAATTGAATTTTTAGTAATACTAATTCAACCAACAGTTCCCACTTCTAAATTATCATTATTATTTGTTAAAACTTCAAATTGTTCTGATTTAGTAGTTTTAACAAATAAATATGCTTTTTTATCATCAACTTTAGTAATATTTTTAATAACACCATTAATAATAATTGAATTTTTTAAAAAAGTAAATCGTGGTTTCTTTGCACTAAACAAAATGGCATTTGATTTAAAAGCAATAGTAGAAGCAGTTTTAACATCAAACTTACCTAAATTTACATTATAAAAATATAAATTATGAGCATTTCATTCTCCCTTTGCAATATTAATATGCTGTTCATTTATTTCTTTCAATAAATTTAAAGATAATGGTTTATCAGTGATTTCACTAACATTTCCTTGTTGAATAATTATTTCATTTTCAATAACAGTAACATTAGTCGCTAATAAATTAATATCAACTTGATTATTAGTTGTAAAAATAATAATTATTTTCAAAAATTTTTGTAATTTTTTAATTCAATTTGCTAATTGTTCTTTATTATCAACATTTAAAAGTTCAAATGGGTTATGCAAAATTAAAATTTTAGTAGGTACAATTAATTGTTGAATGATTTTTATTATTTGTCGCTCTACTATTGTTAATTGTGTTAAACGTAGTGACAATAAATGACTTAGTTCCAAATGTTTAAATATCATAACAATATTTTCACTCATTAAATCACGGACATCAATTAACTGTGAATATAAAGTTTGTAATTGTTGTTGATATGTTTCTTTATCTTGTAACTGTGGATTTTTTAAAATTTTATCATGATAAATTTTAATTTCATCTTTAATATTTTTTAAAAGTAAATGCATTTCATCTGGTAAAAGTTGCATTGCCACAAAATCTTGTTTCATATTAAATTTAATTCTTTGTACTTCTGCTAAGTCAATTCACTGGTCTAAAATTTGATCAATTTGACTACGAGTACATTTAATTTGTTGATATGAAACTAAATGATTAAGTTCGCTATTAAAATTTTGATTATGATTGTTACAAGTTTTTAACGTAGTTCTAATTTCACTTCTAGTAGTACTAATCTCTCTATTTAAATAATTATTTATTTCTTTAATAACAAAACTAATTTCTCGTAGTTGAAATTCTCATTTTCTTTCTTTTGGTGGATTACATCCACAAAAACATGGTCCCACTAAACTTTCCAAACTAGAAATACGATCTTGCAAAGATTGTAAAAATAATAAGTTATTATTTGCAATAATATTTTTTTCTTCGGCAGTAAATGTTTTAATTAGAATATCTGTTAATTTTTCACTTCCAGCAAAATTAAATTTCTCTTGAGCAAAGTTTTTATGAAAATGATTAATTTGATATTGATATTCTTTAATAAAATTATTACGAGTGCTTTGTGTTTCATTAATAAAATTTTTAATAATATTAATTAATTTTTCTTTAAAATAACCACTGTCTAAATTTAAACCTGTATTTTTTAAGTTTTCAATATCAGTCTTAATTTTTTGATTAATATTGCTTATTTCTTGTAAAAAGGGTTTATTAGTAATTGCTGTTCTTGCTAAGTTACGTTGAATACTAAATAATTTATTTCAACTCTGTAAATGCCTACTAACATAAGCCATTTTTCGTTCAAAACCAATACTATTATAAGTAACATCAATATCATCAATTAAAATTTTACCCTCCATAATAGCAGAAGAACCTGCTAGAGCATTAATTAATTTTTCAATATTATCTTCATCATTACTAAAAATTGCCAAGCAACTAGGATATTTTCCGTCAAAACTTCAATCTTTTACGGTTTTTTCAACGGATAAATTAATAATACTAAAATTAAAGTTACTAGTTTGCTCAGTATTATATCTAATACCTTTACTTATTACCAATTTATTAAAATCAGATGATTTTTCCATAAAACCATTCCCTACCTTAAAGTTTTTTATTTCATATACTATTAAAATTATATTCTATATTTATTGGGTTGTATACATACAATATTTTAACTTAATTAATGGTAAATATGTCTGTAAATAATTTTATTTTTAAAGTATAAAAAAAAGAAACTATTATTAGTTTCTAGTTTAATTAAAATTATTTTTTCACTTGTTTAGTATCAGTTAGTTTTAGAACATCTTTTGCTGTTTCTAATACAATAGTTTTAGTATTTTGTGGTTTTGCTTTGTTTATTTCAACAGTTTTTGATTTTGTTTCAACTTGTTTGCTTGCTTTTGTATTAAAGCGTTCAACTCTTCCTTTTGCTGAAACAAATGATTGTTTTCCAGTATAAAATGGATGACAACTTGAACATGTATCAACACGGATTTCTTTACCCTTAGTTGAACCACTTATAAAATTATTGCTACATGTTATACATGTTACTTTAGTTTGAAAATACTCTGGATGGATGCTTGCTTTTGCCATGGTTTCACCTCACTTATAAAATTACTATTAATAAAAAGTACTTAAAAATAATATCATTAACAATATAAAAAAGCAAATAAATATTAATGATAGATAGAGTTTTTATTTTGATAGATTATATTGTAAAAATGTGTTCTAATTCAATTAACTAGAGTAAAATCTTTAAATGATAAAATATTTTCTAAATTATTTTTATAATGTTTAAATTATTTTATAGTAATAGGTTTACTATAAGAATTATAAATCAAATTAATAATATTAACTAATTGAAAGTTAGTTAATTGATTACAACCAAAACCATTACGTTGTACCTTACTAACTACTTGTTGACAATAGCTTTCAAGTTCACTAATAGTTCATGCTGAATGCTAAATTGCTGAATTATACTTGTAAGTGCAAGTAAATAAAATTGCAAAAAATTATCATATAAAAATTTCATAATGCTAAATTTAGTTTAGAAAAAAGTCAGGAGTTTTTATATGAGTTATAAACATCTTGGCATAGATGAAAGGATTTATATTGAGAATCAATTGAAATTTAAATTTAAAATTAGTGAAATAGCTAAAAATCTTAATCGAAGTATTAGTACTATTATTCGAGAAATTAATAGAAATAAAGATAATAATCATTATTTTTCATTAATTGCACAAAATAAAGCTGAAAATCGAAAACAATCACATATTAGTTTTCATAAGTTTAAAAATAAGAATTTAGTAAAATATGTACAACAAAAATTACTATTAGGTTGATCACCTGAACAAATTTATGGCAGAATTAAAAATTTTCATAAAGAGTGAGTTATTAGTTTTAAAACAATTTATACTTGAATTTATTTTGGAATGCTTGATAAAGTTACTAGTAAAAATTTAAAAAGAAAAGGTAAAAAACGAAAATCTAAAGAAAATCGTGGCAAGTTTAATGGTAAATCAATTAAAGAACGAGATATAAATGTTAATGATCGTATAACACTTGGTCATTGAGAAGGAGATACTATAGTATCATCACGAGGTAAAAGCAAATCATGTTTAATAACTTTAGTTGAAAGAGTATCACGATTTACTTTAGCAATATTAGTTAAAAACAGAACTACTAAAGTTATTAATCAAAATGTCAGTTATTATTTATCAATTCTTCCTAAAAACATTGTTAAAACTATTACTTTTGATCGTGGCAAAGAATTTTCAAATTGACAACAACTTGAAAAAAATTTAGATGTAAAAATTTATTTTGCCAATCCATATTCACCTTGACAAAGAGGTACTAATGAAAATACTAATGGTTTAATTAGAGAAAAATTTCCTAAAAAATTTATTTTTTCAAAAACTAATAAAAATGAAGTTCATAAATTTATATTGTCTTTAAATCAAAGACCGAGAAAAATATTAAATTATCTTTCACCAATCGAATATTTGGATAGAAAAATAATTTAGTTGCACTTACCTTTACAATTTAGCTTTTTTAAATTTTTTATGTTCATTAATTTGTAATTTAATAGTTTCTATAACATTTTTGACATTACTTTTTCGAACAAAAATTATTAAAGCTGTTTTGGTATCTCGTCAAGTTAAATAACCAATTAATTGATCAATAGCTTTTTTAAAATGAGATATGCCATTTCATATTTTACATTCTGCAATAAAAACATTAGAATTATCATATCTTAATAATATATCTGTTTTTACAGAAACATTAAAAGTTTCGCCAGTTGCTGTTCCATTAAAATGACTGTTAATAACAAATAATATGTTATTGCGAAAGTCTTCTTCTTGATTTTGTTGATAAGAATTTTTTAATCTTTCAAATTCTTTTCCACAATCATTAATAATTTTAAGTATTTCTTCATAAAATCTAACATCTATTATTGGAGTTGATTCACTAATATGGCTTTTAGTTACTATTTTAGGAATTTCTATTCTTTTTCCGGGTTTGGAAATAGGTATAGAGAAAGTCTCTGACATATTTTTATTTTGTTTTAGTGGTATTTTAAGTCTAGTAAAATCTTTTTGTCTTTTTAATAAAACTTCTTTTCTATTTTTAAAAACATTACTAATATATGGTTTTAAATTAACATTAAATTCTTTAAGATCTCTGTTAATAATTCCTGTATTATCCTTAATGACTTTTTCCATTTGATTATATTCATGATTAACACTTTCTATATTATCATCTTGGTACGAAATAATTTCAAATGATAAACAATTGGAACTCAAGTTTATATTTTTATTAGAAAAAAGACCTCAAACCATAATAAAAGAACTTGGAGAATAAGATAAAAGTTCATAACTTCCAAAAACAGGAATTTTAAATTTAATTCTTGGTTTCTTTGTTTGACAATGATGACCAAAAAAATCTTGACCATTAACTATTGCTTCTTCAACATCGGATTCTGCAGTATCAAAACTTAATGTAATTTCATCTAACGAAAATTTATCATATAAATAATTTGTATACTCTTCTTCATTAACATTCAAAATATAATTGTCTTCACATTGTTCTACTTCATTTTTAATTTGTTGTTTTTTTGACTCAAAAACATTACTAAGACAGTTATTTCTATTAAAAATCATTATTAGTACCCCCCTTATAAATTGTTAAATTAAATTTCTTAGTAAAATTATATTTTTTATAAAAAACAAAAACAAGTAAATATGAACTTTATTTAATTTTTTTAGTGTTTATATTTCTCTTTAAACCGCCAATACACTTTTTCTTACGATGATATCTTAAATAAGCAACTCCAGTAAGAATAAAAATTGAACGAAATACTGTAAAGACAATTCATGTTGTGTTAAAACCACTAGTACTATGATTAGGGTCTGGATCTGGGATTGGAGTTGGGGGACTAAGAGGAATGAGTGGATCAGGTGGAACTTTAGGATTATTAATTAATTGTAATATTGTGCCATTAATACACTTTAAAAACTTGTCTTGCGCAAAAATAGTGATATTTAAATTTACTCAATTTTTACTTGCTAAAAAATGTTTTAAAGTTGTTTCATCAAATGGTGTCAACACCAATACCATTATCGAAAAATATGTATAATAATTAACTACAGTATTTCTAGTACCAGCATACTTTGAACTGCTCCAATGGCACATAATGATATAAGTGCATGCAAGTACATTCTTTACCTCCTTCCTCTGATAACAAACTTTTACTAGACTAACCTTAAGTAAATAAAAATTCGCTTATTGAAAATGAATTTAAAATTCACTTATATATGTTTTAAGTTTGTTGTATATATTTTAGATATCTACCAAATATTTCCCTCTACCTTAACTATAAATTATTTATCATAATAGAATGTTTTAAATAGTTTTAATATTAAATCATTTACTATTTAAATTTATTAATATCGAAAAAAATATTGAAAAAAATAGAAAATTTGATAACCTTTAATCATAAACATATAATTTTTAAAAAACCTATTACTTTATTTAAAAGTAAATAGGTTTTTTTATTTAGAAATATATTAAAGGAGAAAATAAAGATGTTAGATTTTGCTAAATATTTTGATTTACAAAGTGATGGTGAATATTTTGATTCAATCATGAAAAATATAATTAAAGAAAATAGAAAAAATGAAAATGTAATTAATATTTCAGAGGAAGAATTAATATTAAAAGAAACTAATGATTTCAAAGAATTTAAATCACTAATTGAAAAAGAAATTAAAATGTTTATTTTTAATGATGTAAAAAAACTCTACAAGAATGAAAATTAAAAAATTTTAAAAAAATTTATGCTCTTGAAGAAAGAAGAATAAAATATAGTCGTCAAAATTATCCAGATGAAGTATTTCAAACTCACTATGCTATTTATCAAAGAATTAATGAATATTTTAACAATGATTATAATACTTTGGTAATTTCTGAAATTTTAAAAAATTTAAAAGAATTAGAAAAAATCTATAAAGAACTTAATAAATTTGATGATGTTTTTACTGATAATTGTTTTTTATTAGAAGAACTATTACCAGAATTTCAAGAAAGTATAAGCAAAAATAGTATGAATGAAATGCAAAACAGAAAAAGAAATATTAAACAATTGGCAAAAGAAAATGAGCAAGAAAATGAAGAATGAGATATAACAGAAGAAGATGAAATTAAAGAATTAAAAAGTAACAATACTAATAGAAAAATTGCTCTTTATGAATTATTAAATAAAAAACTTGATGAAAAAAAGAAACTTAAATTTAAACCTTGAAATAATACTAAACATAAACAAATTGATCAAGAAATTACAAAAATTAAAAAAGAATTACAAACTATTGAAGAACATGAAGAAAATGAAAACAATAAAGTTACTGAACAAATAATTACCGAAGTTAACCAACTACAAGTTCAACCTTCAATTAATACAGATGATGATATGAATAATTATTATGATGAACAAACAACTGTTCAAAAACAATCTTCAACTTTATAAAAAGTATTATATTAAATATAAATAAAAAATTATAATATATTACTAGATTATAATTTTTTATTTTTTATATTTTTTAATAATTGAAAATCATTAAAATATTTAATAACATTGACATTTTTATTTTTAATATCTATACTGTATATAAATCAAATATAGTTTATAACTAAATTACTTTTGAATAAGTAATGGAGTTATTTATATTTTAAAAAAGGAGAAAGTTAAAAATGACTATCAATGATGATTTAATAAATACAATTTATCATGAGGCAGGACATGCTTTTATAAACTTAGCAAAAGGTATTTCATTATCAGAAAAAGGAATTACTATTAAAAACAATGGCGGTGGTCATACAATGATAGAACCATCAGAAAATGTTTCATTATTATCAATGATATCTTCTAATCTTGCGGGAAAAATAGCTGAAAAAATTATGGTAGGAAAATCAATTCCTCAATCAGCCTCACATGACATACAAAATATTTTAGAATTATTAGATGAAGTATCAAAAATAAATTTAAGTCATAAAATACCAAAAATTTTACTAAAACAAACACAAGAAACCGTAAATACATTAATAGAAAATTATAAGACAATACATTTAATTGCAATAATGTGTCTTGTTAAAAAAGAAAATAATAAAGAAGAAATAGAATTTATTTATAAATATAAAGAGTTGCCAAAACACATCAAATGTAAAATAGAACAAGATACAAATTTGAATAATTTTTTAAATTCAGAATTTAATGTTGAAAGTTTTAAAAAATATCAAAATTATAGTTTTGAAGACTTTTTTAAATATGAATTGTTTGAATTTAAGACATTATTAAATTTCTATCCAAATTTAAAATCTGAAGCAAATGCTTATGAAAACTTTAGTAATAAAATAATTGATTTGTGTTTGAAAAATGATTCATTGAAATTAAAAATTATTAAAGAATATACAAAAGTAGTTGAAGAAATTGTTAAAAAATCAATAACAGTAGCAGAAGATTGAAATAATGCATCTATAAATTTTACTGAAACTATTTTAAGTAAAATATTATGAAAAGAAATACCATTTTATTCACAATGAAATAAAACAGATATAGATTTTATTAATCAAGAAAATAGCAAAGTTTCAACAAGTAAAGGTCAAAGTTCTAGTAATAAATTATAAAAAATATAAATCTTAGATACTTTAAAACTTTAGACATATTACGCAACTAATTAATTTTAAAAATTGAAAAAATATTTAATATTTTACTTCATTAATTCATTTATAGTAGTGTTTGGAGAAATTATAAGGTAGTGATGTTATTAATTTTTATCCATATATAATTTCATATATCCTTGAAATGAAATGAAATAAATTATCTTTTATACACTGAAAAAAGTTGTAAAAATATTATAATAAATAAATGACATATTTGAATATGTCACCATAAGTTTAAAAATTTTAAAGAGGTATAAAATGAAAAGAATATTAAATATTTTAAGTTGTTTAACATTTAGTGCATTAACTACTATTAACATTAACGCTTGTGACTTTTTTGATAACAATTCTCACAAATCAAAACCTTTGTATGAAAATGAAGAATGATTTAATGGCACAAGTTCTCAATATGAAGGTAATATTGTAGACAATATCAATATAATGTCTTGAAAAAAATATCATTTAGATTGACAATCATTTATTAAAAAGTATCAATTATTAAATTTTGATGATAAAGCAATTATTAAAGTTGAAATTGCCACATATAAAAACTGTATATGACATAATTTACCATTTCAAATTACAGGACCTAACTTATCAGTTAATACAGCAAAAATTAACACATCAAACAACACAAATGATGAAAAAAACAAAACTTGAAATATAGAATTTATGTATTATTATGGCAGTTGACTTACTCAGTTAGTTTTTATTCATATCTATGCTCAAGCATTTTTTTGATATAGTAATAATGGCAATATATATTTATCTATTCATTTAAAAGAAGAATCAAAAAATGCTGTAGAAGGAACACACTTTAAACTTCAAATAAATAGTGCATATTTAAGCTAAATTTATTAATTATAATAATAAAAAGGGGACAATATAACAATGAATGATGAAGATGAAAAATGTGACTTAGAAGTTAAATCAATTTTAGAAAAACAATATAAAAATGATCAAATCAAAGAGTTCTTAGTAAAACTTATAAATTCAAAAAAAGAAGAAAATAAATTTTATAGTAACTTAGAATTACTAGCGGATGTTTCACTATATTATAAAAAGATTAAAAAAACTGTTAAAATAACAAATAATACTTTGGAAATAATAAGCAAAATTTTAAAATTAAATGATACTGAAATAAATAATTTTTTAAGTTTAAGTTGAAATAAAATTCAAGAAATAACTACAGAAAAAATCATAAATATCGAAGAAATTAATGATTTATTAAATGAACCTTTTGTAAATACTTCATATATTAATCAAAAAAATTTAATATAGATTTCTAATTTAATATCTTTCTAAAATACTTACATTAACCTCATAAATAACACTCAAAAGTATTATAAATACTATTTTATTTTTGAAATAATGTAAAATTATTGGGAGCGTACCGATGTTGTCAATAATATTCAAATTTGTCTTTAAATTATAAGTTTAGACGAGAATAATTTAGACTTCAATATGCAATTGTAAGTTAATCTTAACACTTCAAAAATATTAGTCAACAATAATACTTACTTTTATAACTCAAAAATTCTTATTAAAGTTTTCTTTAATAAGTTTTATTTTATTTTTATTTATTTGCTAAATTGTAAAGGTAAGTGCAACTAAATTATTTTTCTATCCAAATATTCGATTGGTGAAAGATAATTTAGTATTTTTCTCGGTCTTTGATTTAAAGACAATATAAATTTATGAACTTCATTTTTATTAGTTTTTGAAAAAATAAATTTTTTAGGAAATTTTTCTCTAATTAAACCATTAGTATTTTCATTAGTACCTCTTTGTCAAGGTGAATATGGATTGGCAAAATAAATTTTTACATCTAAATTTTTTTCAAGTTGTTGTCAATTTGAAAATTCTTTGCCACGATCAAAAGTAATAGTTTTAACAATGTTTTTAGGAAGAATTGATAAATAATAACTGACATTTTTATTAATAACTTTAGTAGTTCTGTTTTTAACTAATATTGCTAAAGTAAATCGTGATACTCTTTCAACTAAAGTTATTAAACATGATTTGCTTTTACCTCGTGATGATACTATAGTATCTCCTTCTCAATGACCAAGTGTTATACGATCATTAACATTTATATCTCGTTCTTTAATTGATTTACCATTAAACTTGCCACGATTTTCTTTAGATTTTCGTTTTTTACCTTTTCTTCTTAAATTTTTACTAGTAACTTTATCAAGCATTCCAAAATAAATTCAAGTATAAATTGTTTTAAAACTAATAACTCACTCTTTATGAAAATTTTTAATTCTGCCATAAATTTGTTCAGATGATCAACCTAATAGTAATTTTTGTTGTACATATTTTACTAAATTCTTATTTTTAAACTTATGAAAACTAATATGTGATTGTTTTCGATTTTCAGCTTTATTTTGTGCAATTAATGAAAAATAATGATTATTATCTTTATTTCTATTAATTTCTCGAATAATAGTACTAATACTTCGATTAAGATTTTTAGCTATTTCACTAATTTTAAATTTAAATTTCAATTGATTCTCAATATAAATCCTTTCATCTATGCCAAGATGTTTATAACTCATATAAAAACTCCTTACTTTTTTCTAAACTAAATTTAGCATTATGAAATTTTTATATGAGAATTTTTTGCAATTTTATTTACTTGCACTTACAAGTATAATTCAGCAAATTTAAGTTTTAATTTATAATAACTGGATAATTGTATTTATTTGATAACATTTAAAATTAACCATTTTTGTATACATATCAATGTTATAAGTTCTATCACCAATCATATGCTTTAAAATTTGTTTAATATTAGTTTCAGTAAAGCAACCAATATTTTCAACTAATGCTTGGTTTAATACACCATCTTTTGCATTAATAAAATAACCAACTTTTAATTTTTTATATTGTAAAGTTAATGATTGTAAAAAATCAATTAATTCATAATATTGACCTTTGGCAAATAAATTTATTGCATTTTGATAGTGTAATTTAGCAATTTGATTTTTTCTTCTTCCTGCCATTATACCAAGAAATAAAACATGAAAAGCATGAAATTTATCTAAAATAAATTTAGCATTTAAAATTGTAGCAGTTTTTCTAATTCATTTTGCACTATCTCCACAAACTATTAAATTTGCTTGGTCAAAGTTTTCAAAAAATAAATTACCATATTTTTCTATTAATTTTGCGGTTTTTTCAGCACCAATTTCTGTTTTTGAAACTCTTATTTTACATACAGCTCTTTTATTAATTAATTTTCCATTTTTCTTTTTACCAGTACACATTACTATTAATCTCATCGAACATTTTTTACAATTTTTAGTATTGTGTTTTTCATTAAACTTAAATTTTCGATGACCATCATCAATATTTACATATAAATTTTGATTTGGTTGTAATGGTATTTTGGGAATATTTGCTTTTGGTAATTCAAATTTTTGATATGTTCTACAAACTGTACTATTACTTATTAAATCTTCAATAAAAGTATCACAAACATCACGATACTTTTTACCATCAGCAAAATATTTTAAAATTTGTTTAATAACGTTAGGTGCAAGTTTACTATATTTTTTAACACCAAGATAATTATCTAATAATGATACGTACTCCATTTTTTGTGTTTTTGTGTTATAATGTGTACAAATACGTCGCTTATAAGTTAATAAACCTTTTTTTGCTTTTAATTTTCGTTGTCTAAATCTATATGATTTATATTCAGATTTATCACATATACTTCATAAATAATCATCTATTTTTGCAAATAATTCTTCTGTTTGTTTTAAACTTAATTCATCTTGATTAAAATCATGTTTGTCTCAATCAAAATGATTTGCGAATGGTAATATAAACATTTTTAATGTTCCTTTCTAATTTTTGTTTGTTAATAATTTAAGTTTAATTTTTTTTTAAAAATAAGGAGTAAATATGGCTTTTATTAGTAGTTATGGACAATTAAATAAAAAATATAATCTTAATTTTAGTGATAATAATTATGGTTTTAGTTGAGATATTTTTAAAGAATTTGTTGGTGATGAATGAGCAGAATATTTTACTACTAATTGTTTTTATCGTTTTGTTCCAACAGCACGTGGAACAAGAAAAACTTGAAACTGTTTAGCATTTGATTTATTTATATGTTGTAATTTTAGAGATAGTAGTGTTCAAGAAGTAAGAAGATATGAAAATACTCATAGTGAAACTACAATTGGTGCTTTAATGAATGTTTGTCAAGTTTTATTAGATACATATAATATTAATTTATTACCTAATAATCCACATGGCATTAAATGAAAAATTACTAAGGATGGGGGATGTATTATCTTTCCAAGTAATCAACAAATTGACTTTATTGGTTATGCTAATGGTAATAAGATTTTTGGAAAAGAAGCAGGTGGGTCAAGTTTTTTAGGTTCAAGAACAGATGAAATTATTATGGCAGAAGAAAAAGAAACATTAACTGAAAAACAATTAACATATCGATATGAACGTTTACAAAACTCTATGTTTAGAAGTAATCGTATTAAAGTATCAAATAAACCTATTAAAGAGTGAAGTTGAACATTTATTGATAAAAATATATATAGTTCTACCTTTGGACAAAAGATTACTCGTTATTTTTATAAAAGTTTTTTCATTACTTTTACATGTAATCCTTATGATAAATATCATCCATTTTATTTAAAATACTGTACACCATTTTTACCATTAAATGATGAAGTCATGAAAAATCTTAAAAAAGTTGGTAAAGTTTATTATGAAAATAAAGATATGTTTAGTGGTTTAGGTTTATTTGTTTTAAGATTTACTATTCAACCATTTTGAAATAAATTACCTGACATTCAACAAAGAACATTATTAGAAATGGAAAAAAGTAATCCAGATGAATATAATACTGTTTATTATGGTTTTGAATTTTTAGATAGCGATGCAACAATTTTCCTATTTCAAAAAACAGTAAAATATTGACAATCATATGATTTAAAACAATTTTATAATCAAGAAAAAGAAATGTATAAATTTGATTTTTATAGTGTTGGTATTGATTGAGCTACGGGACCAAAAGACCATACTGTATTTATGGTAGTTGGTTTTAAAGAATATAATAATACTGGTTATTATGATGCTTATATTATTTGTGAATTAGTAGTTACTCCAAATGATTTTATAAATGAAAATGAAAAAATTAATGCTTATGTTAATTAAATTTTAGGATTAATGGATAATTTTGAAAATTTTGAACAAGCAATTTATTTTTATGATGATAAAGCAAGAACAGCAATGGATTGATTAAATCAAAAATTAATTGATGAACACAATACTATTTTAATAACACAAACCGCTATTAAACATGCTTCAAATTTAAATCAAGAAGCCGGATTAACTAATAGAGTAGTTTGAATGAGAAATATTATGAGTTATGGAAACTTTTATGCAAATAAAGATGATTTACCAAAAACAACTCAATGTTTAGAAGAATTACGTTATGACCAAACCAAAACTAACATTCCTGACAAAAATATGTATCAAGACCCTTATGATGCATTATTTTATGCATTATATCCATATAAAAATGTAATTAGGGGTAAAAATAATGCTACTGTAAAAAAAAGTATCTTCACATTTGCAATATAATAAATAAGCGCAATACAATTAATATTATAGGTATCAAAAAATAAACACCTTTAATTTAGGCGTTATTTTGCTTTTAAAAGCATACTTGTAAAAATAATCAAAAATAGTACAATTTAAAAGTAAAATCAAGGAAAAAAGGAGATATTTATTATGAAAATATGAATAAAAACAAATTTTCAAAAAATATCATTATCATTTGCTGTAATAACTGGTGTTACCGGTTTAATCTTAGGAATAGTTTCATATAATAAAAATAATCAATTAACATATTTTTATGATTACGACCATGAAGCACACTGGGGGGCAACTATTTGAGCAAGACCAGTAAGTAATAAACATAAAATTACTCTTTACTGAGCATCAAATAAATTAACTGATGATGCAGTAAAATGAGATGGTATTTATCCAGATGGATATTTTGATAATTAAATTTCTAAATTTATATAAGAAATATTTTCATTATATTTATCAAATAAATTAATATTATTTAAATTTATTTCTTGTTTATTTGTTACTAAAATTAAATCATAATTACCAGCACCAAATAGTCCGCTAACTTCAATTCGATTTAAGTTATTAATTGGATTTTCAATTTGTAATTCAAATTCACTATTATTGTCAATTTGTAAAACTTCTTTATAAAATTCTAATTTAGAAAATAATTGTGATTTATTTGAACCATATAAATTTAAAGCATTTTCGGTTTTATTTTTATTAATAATTAATCTTGTAAAATATTTTCCATATTCACCATTACCTAATGTTCAATCTGCCGGAATTAATGATGGTATATTATTGCTTTCTAATTCATTAGTTATGGATAGTCAGTTAAATTGATTATCATCTAATTTCAATAATTCATTTTGACTAATGTCATTGTTTTTTAGTTTAATGTTATTGATATCTGTAAAATCAAAATATGCAGATTTTAATACTACTTTTATATCTTTAAATTCTCAAATCTTATCAGGTGTAGAATGTATAGGATTTGATTTTAATTCAAAATAATAAGGTAATAATAATTTATAGTCATCATTTAAACCGTTATTAATAGACATGGTTGAATAAATATTTTTTGATAGCATTATAACTATTTGTTTTAATATTTTAACTTTTGGTAAATTTGTATAGTTAGGATAATCTAATTCTCATTGTTTAAATAAATTAGTAATAACTTCATTTGGTTTTTGTCCTTCAAACTTAGCACGAATTTTATCTAAATCATTCATTTCTTTTAAAACATTACTTAATGATGCACCATCAAAGTTTCTATTATAAGTATATGTATAAGTTAACATATCTAATAATACTTTTTGTAAACTATCAATTGGTGGTCTATCTTTTATTTCTAGTTCAACATCATGAAATTTATTTGTTGTAGAAATAAATAAATTATAGTCACTTACTAAAAATCATGACTCTAATTTTTTATCTTTTAATTCTAGTTCATCAGATAATGGTCATACTTTTGAATTTTTAGAAACATCATAACCAATTTTATCATTAGTTACTCTTGCATTATTAATAATTTCTTTTCTTGTTTCTCTACCACCACCAATAGCAATTAAATCTAAAACTGATTTTTCTTGTCCTATAAATTGTTTTGCTAAATTTCAAGGTAATATTTGTTCACTAAATCATTGTTGTAATATTCTAACTTTTGGTTGAGTTTCAATAGGCATTGATAATAGCGGAAATGCTATCTTATCTTTGACAAATAACTTTGGGTATACCTCCATATTGTCGACTTCACCAAGTACCTTTATATTGCCAAAAATCATGCTTCTAGGTGCTTTAATTTTTAAACCAATAACTTTGGTGTCTTTATCTAGTGGTTTTTGTAATTTAATAATAATTGGATAACCATCTCTTGTTTTAAAGTCTTTAATTTTAATAATAGTAATACTTTTAGTACTTCTAGTTTTTGGATTTTGATAAGGTTCTGAATAATTATTAATAATATATAAATTATCAATATTATTTTCAGTTAATGGTTCATTTATACTAACTGCATATAACTTAAATTGATTTAATAAATTTATTTCTTGAAATATTAAATTTTTAATATCAGTCATACTATATTCAATTGTATTGTCATTAATATTAGTACTTGCTCTTTGATTTAATTGCATAGTAAAATCAGATGTTTCAACAGCAGTAGTTTTTAATACTTTATCAATATCAATAAAACCTATTTTAATAGTATTTGCTGAAAATCTTAAACTATTATTTTCATTATTTTTAAATAAACGTTCAATTTCATAAATATAAATTTTTCTTTTTTTAAATTCATCGTATGCTCTATTAATATCAGGGTCACTAGTAGCACTCATCATATTAGTAAAATCATAAGGAATATTATCAATTAAATAATCATTTTCTATTTCTGCTTGATTAAGTTTAGTTTTTTTCTGTGGAAACTTCGTTTGTGGTTTGTTGTTGTTTTCCATTGTTTTCTCCTATTAATTGGTTATTTTCTGGATTAAATAATTTTAATTTAACTGTTAAGTTATTAATTTCTTGTTCATCATTAATATTAAATGTTTTACTATTTAATAAATCTTTATCTAAACGTACTAATATTTGAATAAATTTAAGAATATCAATATTAAATTGTCATAATTTTTGTTCAATATAATTAATAGTTGAAATATTTACCGCTGTACTTTCGGGAACCGATTGTTGTGCTGATTTCTTTTGACTTGGTATATGAATACCACAACGTTTAAATATTTCATTAATATTTCAATCATATATATCAGTTAAATTTTTACCTTTAAAATTACTACTTGTCATATTAATATTTTCACTTTTTTCATTATTATCACCAGTAGTTTTTCAAATATAGTTGTTAGTAACTAATGTTCTTACGGCTTCATCCATTGTAGATTTAGCATTACCATAAGTTTGGTCAAAAATAAACTTTGGTGAATTTAAAATAGTATCTAAAACAATTTGTTCATAAATAACATCTAATGCTTTAATTTTATCCATTACTTTATTACAATCTGCTAACTCATTTGCTTTATTTCTCATAATTGCTATTGGAATATAATTAATATTTAATGTTTGTTCTTGTTCTAAATTAGGATTATTACTATATTCTTTAAAAGGTAAAGGAAATTGTTTTTTATTATCACTAATACTATAAATTGCACGATTAATAGTTACTTGTTCATTATTTAATTTATAAACTTCAAATAATCTTACTGTTTGTGCATTTTGTTGATAACTATCATAAAAAATAGTACATTGAATTAATTTACCAGTAATATCATAAATTCTTTGCTGTATATCTACTACTTGAAAATAAAAATCATCATTAGCAATATAAATTAAATAACCACTAATTCCTAATTTGCTTAATTTAAAAATAGAATTTCAATTCTTTCTATAAAATTCTTGTTTAATTAAATATTGTTTAATAGTTTCATTATTAATATCCAATGGAGCATTATATAAATTAGCATTATTTTCAGCAACAAAATCAGTAAAATAAGTCTCATGATTAAAATCATTAAAACCAAAATAACTTAAAATAGAAGTGTGTGTACTTTTATTTTCTAAAAAAATTAATTTAGATTTTTCTTCATTATTATTAATATTTGTTTTATCTTTTCTTGGTCAAAAAGGTTTCATTTTTTTCTCCTTTCTAAAATATTTTATTAATTTTTAAGACAATTTTTACTATAATAAATATAATTAAACCAGCAACAGCAGAAGATAATAAAACTCCAATTAAACTTAAAATAATTTTTATAATTTTTCAAATCATAATTTTATTCCTGTAATTCTTCTACTTTTCATGTATTACCTTTATCGCTACCTTTTAAAGAATAAATAGTAATAAATTTTGAGTGTTGTACTGATAAAACTAAGACATTAGTATTATTGTTAAAAACTTCTATTGGTACACCTGCTATTTTTGTATTAGTTATAATAAATTCTTTAATTGCAAAAACATTATTATATATATTTCAAGAATAATAAACTTTATATCTTTTATTAACTATAAAATCATAAGTAATTTGTCAATTATCTCATTTATTTTTTTCTCTTATTCCTACTTCTTTTCAAATTGAACTACTTGGAGGAATTGGAATTGGTTGTGGTTGTTTTTTGATAATTTCATTAATAGCACCAGCAACAGTTTTATCAGTAGTTTCTAAATTAGGAATTTCAGTACCAATAGTATTTATAGAAAAAGCATATTTGAATTGGTCTTTATCCATTTTATTGTCTAATTTTTTATCTACTTCTTCTTTTTTATAATAATCAGTTAAATCAGTTTTCCCGCAAGTAGCACTAATTTTATTATTTTCATCAATTTTAATATTTTCACCAGCAATTAACTTATCTTGTTTTTTATCTAATAATTGATTTGTTTCTAGTTTTGTATAATAATCATGTTCAGTATTTTCTTCTGCTATAAATTCAGTTGGTGTATCTATTCCTTGATATTGATATATTTCTTCTATATCACCAATTAAATTAATTTTTCCAAGTTCAGGATAAGAATTACCACCACCACTAAATTGTTTCTTTTTATTGTTATAGTAAATAGTTCCAATATTTAAAATATTTTTATTTTGTATTTGTTCTCCATAAGTCATGGAATCAACATTTAACAATTCAAATTCGTTAAAAACATTATTTAAATAAATTTTAATTACTTTATAAAATTTCATAAAGTTATTTTCTGTTGAATATTGATAACTGATTTTAATAAAATATCATTTAAATATTTCTATATTATTATTTTCAACTTTTTTTCATAAGGGACTAGTTTCAATATTAAATCAATTATTTTTAACATCATTAATATTTTCGTTTGTTTTAATTAATTCACTATTTAATTTGGTAATTTCATTTTCATTTGTAGTAATTCGTTTTTGTTGTTTAGCAGAAAAATCACAAGTTGGTGCATGTGTATAATCACCAATTTGTGGATTGTTTTGTAAAACATCAGGTGGTAATGTTCCAATTTCATTAGGTCAATCTAAAATCATAGTTTCAGTTTTTGAGTCATATTCTGTTGCAACATAACCTTTATTTATTAAATTTGTAACTGGTCCCCTATATGTTTCATTTTTATTACCATTAATGGTATCATCATATAATTTTATTTGCTTTGATAATGTAAATTCTTTTTGTTCTTGAATTAATTCATTAACTTGGTTTCTAGTATAAAATGCTTTTAAGTCAATTTTTTCAACATCTATTTCATCATTATTATAATTTGAAAATATTTGTTTTAATTCTGTTAATCTTGCTCATATTTTCATTCTACTAGGTGCTAAATCTCAAATATTAATCGTAGGAGTACTACTTGCACTAAATTGATTACCATTATTAAATTGAATAGTAGCATCAACATTAAATTCAATTGGTGTACGATTAAATACTCAATGTTCAACCATAACATAAACCATATCTCTTAAAGTTTCTTTAATTAATTCATCTTTAAAACTATCAAAAGGAAATTTAGATAAAATAAAATCAAGATAAGCATTAATATCATTTTGAGCACGAATAGCAAATGTTTTAAATCAATCATCAACATTTGGTCATGTATTTATATATTGTCGTGGTGTTTCTGTAATTGTTCCAGTTAATGGATATCAGTTATTATAATTTTCTAAACTGACACCAGTTCAAAGTTTATTAATCATATTTTATCATTCCTTAAAAAATGCTTTT
The DNA here is from genome assembly GCF_964030795.1 of Spiroplasma endosymbiont of Nomada ruficornis. NCBI lineage: Bacteria > Bacillati > Mycoplasmatota > Mollicutes > Entomoplasmatales > Spiroplasmataceae > Spiroplasma > Spiroplasma endosymbiont of Nomada ruficornis. The sequence goes on from NZ_OZ034962.1 coordinate 1,448,412, forward strand.
TTATAACGTTTGGTTTTTGATTTAGTTTTTCTATGTGATATATGTATAATTTCTTTTTGTAATTTTTTATTTCCTTTTTTTACAACTTGATTATATGCAAATTTTTCTAAATGTCTTAACAATCCAGTACCAAATACAGTATTAACTGATAATTTTAAACCCACCCTTTTAAATGATTTATTGACATTATCAATAGGATTATTAATAACATTAACTACTTTATGATAAGTTCTAATTGTCCTTAATATTTGCCTATAAATTTTAAAACTATCTTTAATCATTTGTTGTACAACTGGTAGAGCAAAAGCAATACTTTTTAATCATTTATTTTGACTAACTCCATATCCAATATATCAACCGCTATATCATCTATATCAATGAAATGGATGTATTTGAATAACAAAAGTTTCTGCTTTGATAATACTATCAATAACTACAATTGGTTTATATTTAGGATTACGATGATAAATAGTAATTCCACATTTATCTAATGATAAAGGTTGAATTTTACAAGCCATAAATACTGGTGAATTTAATGGAATTAATTGTGCATGTTTAATTGCTTTCTTTTCAGCACTTGTAAATACATCAATTGTTTTTTCTTTTAATTTATTAATTTTTTCAAATGCTTGTTTTTCTAATTTTTCGAATTTCTCTTGTAATTTATAAATATTTATTCTTATTTTTTCAAAATATGAAGTATCTTTTCAAAATTTATTTAAACCTTTTTTAAAATAAAATTTAATATCAAAATATTTAAAAGTTTGATTTGCTTTTAATACTAATTTATGAATTGAACTATTTTTAAAATTAAATTTAATTGCATTAGCACGAATTTTTTGTAAATCTAAAATTAAAGATTTTCCATATCTATTTTCTGCATGTATTGTATGAACTAAATTTAATCAGTCATGTTGGTTCATTTTTAATACTTCTTTTAAATCAGTATTATATTTTTGTAAAAAATTGTTTGCTTTATCAATATCTTTAATTTTAAATTTAGGAGTTAACTGTGGACTTAACTTTATTAATTCATTTTGTAATAATAAATAATTTTTTAATTCTTGTACTTCTAATTTTGCAAAATTATTTTTATATTGTCTTTCAGCAACAAAACCTAAATTTTGTATTATTGTTTCGCGATTTGGAGCATGGTTATAATTAAATAAATAACGTTTATTTCCAATAATTTTATCTGTTAAAATTTCTTTTCCACTTACTTGACTAATGATTTCTTGTAAATTTTTTGCTTTTTTAATGCCAATTTGTTCTAATGTTTTAGTTTTTTCTGCTAAACTAATAAATTTAGTTGTACGATAACCACGACTAATTCTATTAAGTCCAGCAAATGCAGGTAATATATTAAAAAAAGTATTTAATGGTGTAACATTTCCTTTTAAATAATCATAAACTTGATTAATAGTAAAATCAGTTAAAAACTCTACACCAACAGCACTAATACTAGCAAGTAAATCACTTGCACCTAAACCAAGTGCTAAACTTTCACTTAATCCACCAGTAAAAGGAGCAAGTGCTACTGCTATTACTTGTACACCAATCATTTCTAAAATTTCTCATCATCAACTTTTATGTTCTTGTTGTTGACTTGTTCTAGTATGTTTTGGTTTATTTATGTTTAAAAGTATTGCTGTACTAGTTGTACCAATTGGCATAATAATTATCCTTATTTAAGAGTTATTTTTATAGGATTTGTTGAACCTTGATAATTTTTATCAGTGTCATTAGTAGTGATTACTACATATAAATCTCCTGCTTTTTGGTTTTGATTACTTACATCCACTTGACCTTGGGCATCACTAAAATAATTAATAATTGGAGTTGTTAAATTTGGATTTAAATTATTTAGTTCAGTTGTATTTTTAATTGTTGTATCTAATAATTTATTCTTTTTAGTAGTATCAGCAGTAATATTAGTTGTTAATGTTGTAATTTCTTCACTTAAATATTTTTTATTAACAATACCACATAACATTCATCTTGATTCTGTTTCTGAGTTTGACATATAAGGAATAGATTCTCCTGTTACTTGTCCACCAACTAAATATCTTTTTGGAACTTTACCATCTTTAATATCTTCAACATATATACTAGTTTGTTGTAACATATATCTTTTCATTGCTTTTGGTGTTGCTAAAACAAAATTCATAATTTGATTTTTATTTTCAGTATTTTTAAATGTCATATAATCATCCATAACAATTTGACATAATACACCTTTAATATATAAATTTGTTCCATTTAATCTTAATTGTTGTGCTAGTTGATTATCAGTAATTAAACCTTTATTATCTGCTAAATAAACTAAAGTATCATAAAGACTATTTGTTATAAAAAATTTACAATTATTACTATTTCTTAATTGAAATAAAGTATTTCATGCTGATAACATTGATTTTAAATATCCTACTGGTGTTGTATCAGTAATGATTACTTTTTTGGCAGATTTAGCAATTGTATTTGTATCATTATTTGCTAAATAATCTGCTAAATCATTAGCAACTTCATATTGCATACTTTCTAGTAAATTTTGCCCATTATCTGCAAATAAATCAACTTCACCAATCATTTCTCCTGTACTAGCTTCTTTTGTAATTTCTTTAATAATTTTATCAGTATCAACATAACCAACTTCTAATCCTTTACTTTTATCATTTCAATGAAGTATTTTGAATGTTGGGTCTTTTGGTTTTTTAACTATAAATTCAATTTTTGTAGAATTAACCATTTCAATTGGAAAAAAACTTGCTCATGGACTATTTGATTGTTTATAAAATTCTATAAATTCAGGTGTTTCTACTAATTTTGTAGTATTATCTAAATTTTGTTTAAATGGCACTGGATTTGGCATTTTAAATTTTCCTTTCTTTTATAAATTATTTTTCTTTTTATAATCTAATAAACTACTTTTTATTGAAGTTTCTTGATTTGTTAATATTGTTTCTTGTTTACCACCTGTATTAATTGGTTCTTTAAATAGTGGTTGTTCTTTAATCATTTTTTTAATAGTTTCTTCAATTTTTGAATTTTCTATATTACTTGTTTTAAATTTTAAAAATTCATAAAATTCTTTTTTAACTTGATATTTTTTAAATATATTAATTATTTCTTTTTCTTTAATTTCTTGATTAAGTTTATTTAACTTATTTTCTAATTCAACAATCTTAATTTCTTGCTCTTGTTGTAAATTATTATTTTCAATTAAAGGTTCAGTATTTTGTTCAACATTAGTTTCATTTTCTAACATTTAAATCACACCTTTATTATTTATTTTCTTTTCCATTAATTTTTTCATTAAGTTTTGCTAATTTTTTTTGATGTTTCATCACTTTATTATTTCTTCTAATATGTTTTGGAGTTGTAATAAATCTTTTCAATCAAACAATTAATTCTCTACAAATTAATGTTCCTACACTTGTTCCAATAATAATTAATTCATGTAAAAATTCTTTCATTTTCAATTATTTCCTTTCAATTATTTATTTTTAATTATTCGTCAAATTGACCATTATTAATTCTTTCAATCATTGATTTTGAATTACTTATAATAGTTACCAATAAAGATATTTCTTTATTTAATTGTTCCATTCTTTCTTTATATGTCTGAATTTCATTGTTATAATATTCAATCAATTTTTCTTTATTCATTAGTTATCATCTCCTTTATAAACTATCATATGTAGTTGGTCTTTCATATAAAACATCACTACTTCCACTATTATTACTAATAGCATCACTATTAATTAATCTTCTTGTTTCATTTGTAAATGATGTTTCTTGCATTTCTTGATTATAATTTGTAGTTTCCATAGGTAATAAATTATGTATAATTTCACTTGCACCAGCAACTATTGTTGGTACTGCATAAGCATTATTAAAATCATTATTTATACCCATAGCTACACCACTTGAAATTAGACATCCACTAGTTGCCATATTACATATTTTTCTTATTACTTCAAATCTATTAGGTATTAGTTCACTTAACCCACCAATTAGATTTGATATACCATAAGTACTTAAACTAATATATGTATCTCAATCCATTTGTTGTTTATTATCATTAGTTAATAATAATGGTCATGGTGGTGTTTCTGTGGTAGTAGTTGTTAATCAAGGTGGTGGTTCAGGATTAGGATTGATTTTTGTAAATTTTGCATAATTAATTAAACCAATAGTTCCTAAACCTAATAATATTTTTTTTACTTGAATTTAATATTTTCTTTTTAGTACTTGGCATTTGATTTAAGTTTCATATATCAATTCCTAACTTTTTACTAAATAATAAAGCATTAATACTTCCTAATACTGGATTACCAATAATTTGACCATAATAAGCACTTGTACCAATCATTGCTGATAATGGACTTATTCCAATTCTTATTATTTTTAATAAAGTATAGTTATTTGATTGTACATTCGTGTCATTTGGCATTTTCATTTACTCCTTCATTTTTTGGTTTAATAAACACTTCAACTCAACCTGTATAGTGAACGTTATCACCAACTAAAATAGCAGTATTTGCATGTGGTTGAGAAACAACTAAATATTCAGCAATAACATTAGGATATTTTCATAAAATAATTGCTTTTATATCATTACTATCTGTTAAATCTTTGGGATTTGGTGAAAATATTTCTATTTTATCTTGACCAAATAAATCTGTTAATTTAGTCATTATCAAATTCACCTTTTTCTATTTTTTCAATTAATAAATTTAAAATATTTTTGTCCAAATCAGAGTTTGTATAATTAATTTTTTTAGTTCATTTAATTATATCTTTCATATATTTAAGTAATTTTTCTTTATTCATTATTTATTCTCCTTATTTAAATAATATCAACCAATTAATAAACTATCTGCTTCATCATGATTTGATATTTTTATATTTCAATTATTTCTTTAATAATTTCTTCAGCAACATATATACTTAGTTCTTTATCTCAAGGTCTTAATCAAAAAATAGGTGGGTCATAACGTTCATATCATTTCTTTCATTCACTTGGACTTATTAACATATCTTTTGTTAATAATTTATTAAATTGTCCTGCAATAAAACCACGTAAATGTTCTTGAGTTTCATAACCAATACCATTTTTTGAATTAAAAGTACCACGTTCAATAATTAAATCCAATTCATTATCATTAACTTTTATATCTCAATAAAATTTTCTTTGTCCATCATATTCTTTTAAATTATAACTTTTAACAAATATTGGTTTTCAATTTCAAAAATCATATTTATCATGTAAATAAACTTTTTTTCATAAAGTAAATCCAGTATTTTTAATACTTGGGTCAATTGAAAGTAAATAATTAGTCATTATCAAATCACCGGTCTTTAATTCTGGTTTTAATTGGTTTATAAACTTCTTCATAATATCCGTTTAAGCGATATGTGTTTTTAAGATATTGCATAAATCTTTCTTTATTAATACAATTTTTATGTCTTGATTTATTAATTTCATCAACTTTATTTCTATGTTCTTTATCACCTTGATAACAATGTTCACATACATTTCTCAGCAGTTTTTTTCGCAAGTAAATAAATCATGTTTTTTATCACATACACAACAATCTTCACAACATACTTCTTTATTCATTATTTATTCTCCTTTCTATTATTTCTTTCTTGCTTTATTAAGAAATTTATTCAAATAATTTGATTATCACCATCACCTAATTTTTTTAAAAGATATTCATATCTTTTCTTAAAATCTTCACTATCAATATCTCTATCTTGGTAAATTATTTTTTTCAATTTTTTTATTTTATACAAGGTTTTTGGAGAATATATTTCTCCATGCATGCAAAGAAAACATTTCATTATTTATTCTCCTTATTTTCAATTTGATTAGCAATTTCACTTAATATTTTTAATACTTTATATTCATTTTTTAATTCTTTAATAATAAATATTAAAAATATTATTAGTGTTATACTTGTTATTAATATTGGTGCTATTAATAAAATTTCTCATCATATCATTTTTTACTCTTTTCATTTTTTAAATCATTTAACATTAATTGAACAAAATACACGATTTTAGGAATGTTTAAAGTATTAAAAATTTGACCAGTGACAATAATTTCATCGTTTTTGTTTAATAAAATACATCGGTTATAAAATTTTGGATTATTAAAAATTAAAGTAACATAGTTTAAACCATTTCATTGACCACGAACACTATAATATAATTCTTTATTACCTTTTTCGTAATATTTTGCTTCAATAGTGTTACTTAGTTTTACTGTTAATTTGACATAATTGGCTTTATCTTTCATTTTTATAATTCCTTAAATAGTATTGAATGTGTTTATATGCATCTTGTTCATGTTTTGTTAATTTTATATTTCCTTTATAATTTGTTATTTTATTTTTATTTTTTGGTTGGTTTTCTAGATAATCTCAGTTGAAAACATCTTGTACTAATACCATTAATGAACCAATAATTTTAGGAGTTGCTAATGGATTAGTTAATAATTGTTTTGAACTTAAAAAGAAATTTTCTACAATAACTAATATTTTGTTTTCAAAAAATTGTTCTTTGATTATTGATAATATTCTTTTATAACGATTTTTACTTTCAAAAACATGTGTTGTGTTGAATGTTTCTGTATAAATAATCCTATTTGTTTCATTTGAATATATAACAATTCCATTATTACCAATACCAGCGGGGTCAATCCCAATAATTAAGTCATATTGCATTATTAATCAAATTCACCATTTTTAATTTTTTGATTTAATTGAGATATAAGATTTAATCTTCCATTAAAACAACTTTTTCAAAGTTTAGTTACTTTTTCATCGTCTCTCATTTCTTTATTTCATTCTCATTCATCTTTAAGATATTCAAGTATTTTTTCTTTATTCATATTTATACCTCCTACTTAACCTAATATTTAAAATACAGTCATAACAAATTGCTTTACTATTTTTATCTCTTAAAAAATATTTTCTTGTTTTTATATCATTAGTATTAAAGAATAAATAATCTAATTTATTTTGTTTACATGTTCAACAAAAATACTTTTTCATTATGAGTTGAAATTTCCTTATAAGAAGTAACTATATAATTAATTGGTAAATCATCATGTTTATATGGATTATTTATTTTAAAACCTTTTCTGTTTTCTTCTCACGTAATGTTATATTTAAAACAAGGATTAGTAATTTTAGTTTTGTTATCTGTTATTTCACCCATAAATCAACTATTATGCTGTTCATAAAATGTTAATTGTTCAAGTTTTATATCATTAAGATAATATTATTTTGGAGCAGTTGGTTTATTAACAGTTATTTTTTGGTCTTTAATATATGGTTCTAATAACTTGATTAATTCATTACCACTTAATTCTTTTTTAATATTTTCTAAATTAAAAACTCAATATGTGCAACTGTTATCAACAATAAAAGAATTATTTTTAATCATTCATTTTGGAAGAGATAATTTATATTCAACATAATCAATAAGAATAGATTGTGGTTTATCTTTAACAATTTGTTCTTTTTTAAATTCTATTTGCATAATAATCCTTTCCTAATATGTTCTGTTGCTTCTAGCATAAAGAACATATATTTTTATTCTTAGATTATTAATAATACTACTATTTGTTTTATTCATTCCAGCAATTCTGGGCTCAAAAATAAATTGTGAAATTTTAAAAAACATTGAGGCATTCGATTCAATATTTATTTAATTTGCGTTTAGCAAATTAATATTTTAATTGAACCGGTCCCGCTCAATTTTTTTTACAAGTTTGAAATTTATTTTCTCGCCCAAAAATTTTTCAAAAAAAAATAAAAAATAAAACCAACACTTGCTCACTTGGTAGTGGCAAGGTTGGTTAAATAAAGAATAATAGTTGGTCCCCACTCCGGGTCTATATATACTAGTTTCCAATTCGCTCCCACCCCAAGAATTACCATTTCTGGTTAGTATATTTTATTAGGTATCACTCCACTTTTTATTTATCCATGCAAGTCCACATGCTAGCTACTATTTTTAACAACTATGTTGTAGTTCACTTTTTTATTTCCCTAACACGTGTTGATAATAGTGCTAAAGACGGTTATTAAAAATTTTAAAATTTTACAATTACAAAAAAAGACAAGAATTTTATTCTCGTCTTTTGTCATTTATTTTTTAATTTAATAGTTTAAAAAAGAAAGGAGTTATTTTTAAAAATTTTTATTTATCGACATCTTCGGTACGCTCCCTCTTAGTTTTATCAGTACAACACTCAAAATTTATTACTATTTATTCTTTAAAAGGTAGCGATAAAGGTAATACATGAAAAGTAGAAGAATTACAGGAATAAAATTATGATTTGAAAAATTATAAAAATTATTTTAAGTTTAATTGGAGTTTTATTATCTTCTGCTGTTGCTGGTTTAATTATATTTATTATAGTAAAAATTGTCTTAAAAATTAATCAAATATTTTAGAAAGGAGAAAAAAATGAAACCTTTTTGACCAAGAAAAGATAAAACAAATATTAATAATAATGAAGAAAAATCTAAATTAATTTTTTTAGAAAATAAAAGTACACACACTGCTATTTTAAGTTATTTTGGTTTTAATGATTTTAATCATGAGACTTATTTTACTGATTTTGTTGCTGAAAATAATGCTAATTTATATAATGCTCCATTGGATATTAATAATGAAACTATTAAACAATATTTAATTAAACAAGAATTTTATAGAAAGAATTGAAATTCTATTTTTAAATTAAGCAAATTAGGAATTAGTGGTTATTTAATTTATATTGCTAATGATGATTTATATTTTCAAGTAGTAGATATACAGCAAAGAATTTATGATATTACTGGTAAATTAATTCAATGTACTATTTTTTATGATAGTTATCAACAAAATGCACAAACAGTAAGATTATTTGAAGTTTATAAATTAAATAATGAACAAGTAACTATTAATCGTGCAATTTATAGTATTAGTGATAATAAAAAACAATTTCCTTTACCTTTTAAAGAATATAGTAATAATCCTAATTTAGAACAAGAACAAACATTAAATATTAATTATATTCCAATAGCAATTATGAGAAATAAAGCAAATGAGTTAGCAGATTGTAATAAAGTAATGGATAAAATTAAAGCATTAGATGTTATTTATGAACAAATTGTTTTAGATACTATTTTAAATTCACCAAAGTTTATTTTTGACCAAACTTATGGTAATGCTAAATCTACAATGGATGAAGCCGTAAGAACATTAGTTACTAACAACTATATTTGAAAAACTACTGGTGATAATAATGAAAAAAGTGAAAATATTAATATGACAAGTAGTAATTTTAAAGGTAAAAATTTAACTGATATATATGATTGAAATATTAATGAAATATTTAAACGTTGTGGTATTCATATACCAAGTCAAAAGAAATCAGCACAACAATCGGTTCCCGAAAGTACAGCGGTAAATATTTCAACTATTAATTATATTGAACAAAAATTATGACAATTTAATATTGATATTCTTAAATTTATTCAAATATTAGTACGTTTAGATAAAGATTTATTAAATAGTAAAACATTTAATATTAATGATGAACAAGAAATTAATAACTTAACAGTTAAATTAAAATTATTTAATCCAGAAAATAACCAATTAATAGGAGAAAACAATGGAAAACAACAACAAACCACAAACGAAGTTTCCACAGAAACAAACTAAACTTAATCAAGCAGAAATAGAAAATGATTATTTAATTGATAATATTCCTTATGATTTTACTAATATGATGAGTGCTACTAGTGACCCTGATATTAATAGAGCATACGATGAATTTAAAAAAAGAAAAATTTATATTTATGAAATTGAACGTTTATTTAAAAATAATGAAAATAATAGTTTAAGATTTTCAGCAAATACTATTAAAATAGGTTTTATTGATATTGATAAAGTATTAAAAACTACTGCTGTTGAAACATCTGATTTTACTATGCAATTAAATCAAAGAGCAAGTACTAATATTAATGACAATACAATTGAATATAGTATGACTGATATTAAAAATTTAATATTTCAAGAAATAAATTTATTAAATCAATTTAAGTTATATGCAGTTAGTATAAATGAACCATTAACTGAAAATAATATTGATAATTTATATATTATTAATAATTATTCAGAACCTTATCAAAATCCAAAAACTAGAAGTACTAAAAGTATTACTATTATTAAAATTAAAGACTTTAAAACAAGAGATGGTTATCCAATTATTATTAAATTACAAAAACCACTAGATAAAGACACCAAAGTTATTGGTTTAAAAATTAAAGCACCTAGAAGCATGATTTTTGGCAATATAAAGGTACTTGGTGAAGTCGACAATTGGAGGTATACCCAAAGTTATTTGTCAAAGATAAGATAGCATTTCCGCTATTATCAATGCCTATTGAAACTCAACCAAAAGTTAGAATATTACAACAATGATTTAGTGAACAAATATTACCTTGAAATTTAGCAAAACAATTTATAGGACAAGAAAAATCAGTTTTAGATTTAATTGCTATTGGTGGTGGTAGAGAAACAAGAAAAGAAATTATTAATAATGCAAGAGTAACTAATGATAAAATTGGTTATGATGTTTCTAAAAATTCAAAAGTATGACCATTATCTGATGAACTAGAATTAAAAGATAAAAAATTAGAGTCATGATTTTTAGTAAGTGACTATAATTTATTTATTTCTACAACAAATAAATTTCATGATGTTGAACTAGAAATAAAAGATAGACCACCAATTGATAGTTTACAAAAAGTATTATTAGATATGTTAACTTATACATATACTTATAATAGAAACTTTGATGGTGCATCATTAAGTAATGTTTTAAAAGAAATGAATGATTTAGATAAAATTCGTGCTAAGTTTGAAGGACAAAAACCAAATGAAGTTATTACTAATTTATTTAAACAATGAGAATTAGATTATCCTAACTATACAAATTTACCAAAAGTTAAAATATTAAAACAAATAGTTATAATGCTATCAAAAAATATTTATTCAACCATGTCTATTAATAACGGTTTAAATGATGACTATAAATTATTATTACCTTATTATTTTGAATTAAAATCAAATCCTATACATTCTACACCTGATAAGATTTGAGAATTTAAAGATATAAAAGTAGTATTAAAATCTGCATATTTTGATTTTACAGATATCAATAACATTAAACTAAAAAACAATGACATTAGTCAAAATGAATTATTGAAATTAGATGATAATCAATTTAACTGACTATCCATAACTAATGAATTAGAAAGCAATAATATACCATCATTAATTCCGGCAGATTGAACATTAGGTAATGGTGAATATGGAAAATATTTTACAAGATTAATTATTAATAAAAATAAAACCGAAAATGCTTTAAATTTATATGGTTCAAATAAATCACAATTATTTTCTAAATTAGAATTTTATAAAGAAGTTTTACAAATTGACAATAATAGTGAATTTGAATTACAAATTGAAAATCCAATTAATAACTTAAATCGAATTGAAGTTAGCGGACTATTTGGTGCTGGTAATTATGATTTAATTTTAGTAACAAATAAACAAGAAATAAATTTAAATAATATTAATTTATTTGATAAATATAATGAAAATATTTCTTATATAAATTTAGAAATTTAATTATCAAAATATCCATCTGGATAAATACCATCTCATTTTACTGCATCATCAGTTAATTTATTTGATGCTCAGTAAAGAGTAATTTTATGTTTATTACTTACTGGTCTTGCTCAAATAGTTGCCCCCCAGTGTGCTTCATGGTCGTAATCATAAAAATATGTTAATTGATTATTTTTATTATATGAAACTATTCCTAAGATTAAACCGGTAACACCAGTTATTACAGCAAATGATAATGATATTTTTTGAAAATTTGTTTTTATTCATGTTTTCATAATAAATATCTCCTTTTTTCCTTGATTTTACTTTTAAATTGTACTATTTTTGATTATTTTTACAAGTATGCTTTTAAAAGCAAAATAACGCCTAAATTAAAGGTGTTTATTTTTTGATACCTATAATATTAATTGTATTGCGCTTATTTATTATATTGCAAATGTGAAGATACTTTTTTTGACAGTAGCATTATTTTTACCCCTAATTACATTTTTATATGGATATAATGCATAAAATAATGCATCATAAGGGTCTTGATACATATTTTTGTCAGGAATGTTAGTTTTGGTTTGGTCATAACGTAATTCTTCTAAACATTGAGTTGTTTTTGGTAAATCATCTTTATTTGCATAAAAGTTTCCATAACTCATAATATTTCTCATTCAAACTACTCTATTAGTTAATCCGGCTTCTTGATTTAAATTTGAAGCATGTTTAATAGCGGTTTGTGTTATTAAAATAGTATTGTGTTCATCAATTAATTTTTGATTTAATCAATCCATTGCTGTTCTTGCTTTATCATCATAAAAATAAATTGCTTGTTCAAAATTTTCAAAATTATCCATTAATCCTAAAATTTAATTAACATAAGCATTAATTTTTTCATTTTCATTTATAAAATCATTTGGAGTAACTACTAATTCACAAATAATATAAGCATCATAATAACCAGTATTATTATATTCTTTAAAACCAACTACCATAAATACAGTATGGTCTTTTGGTCCCGTAGCTCAATCAATACCAACACTATAAAAATCAAATTTATACATTTCTTTTTCTTGATTATAAAATTGTTTTAAATCATATGATTGTCAATATTTTACTGTTTTTTGAAATAGGAAAATTGTTGCATCGCTATCTAAAAATTCAAAACCATAATAAACAGTATTATATTCATCTGGATTACTTTTTTCCATTTCTAATAATGTTCTTTGTTGAATGTCAGGTAATTTATTTCAAAATGGTTGAATAGTAAATCTTAAAACAAATAAACCTAAACCACTAAACATATCTTTATTTTCATAATAAACTTTACCAACTTTTTTAAGATTTTTCATGACTTCATCATTTAATGGTAAAAATGGTGTACAGTATTTTAAATAAAATGGATGATATTTATCATAAGGATTACATGTAAAAGTAATGAAAAAACTTTTATAAAAATAACGAGTAATCTTTTGTCCAAAGGTAGAACTATATATATTTTTATCAATAAATGTTCAACTTCACTCTTTAATAGGTTTATTTGATACTTTAATACGATTACTTCTAAACATAGAGTTTTGTAAACGTTCATATCGATATGTTAATTGTTTTTCAGTTAATGTTTCTTTTTCTTCTGCCATAATAATTTCATCTGTTCTTGAACCTAAAAAACTTGACCCACCTGCTTCTTTTCCAAAAATCTTATTACCATTAGCATAACCAATAAAGTCAATTTGTTGATTACTTGGAAAGATAATACATCCCCCATCCTTAGTAATTTTTCATTTAATGCCATGTGGATTATTAGGTAATAAATTAATATTATATGTATCTAATAAAACTTGACAAACATTCATTAAAGCACCAATTGTAGTTTCACTATGAGTATTTTCATATCTTCTTACTTCTTGAACACTACTATCTCTAAAATTACAACATATAAATAAATCAAATGCTAAACAGTTTCAAGTTTTTCTTGTTCCACGTGCTGTTGGAACAAAACGATAAAAACAATTAGTAGTAAAATATTCTGCTCATTCATCACCAACAAATTCTTTAAAAATATCTCAACTAAAACCATAATTATTATCACTAAAATTAAGATTATATTTTTTATTTAATTGTCCATAACTACTAATAAAAGCCATATTTACTCCTTATTTTTTAAAAAAAATTAAACTTAAATTATTAACAAACAAAAATTAGAAAGGAACATTAAAAATGTTTATATTACCATTCGCAAATCATTTTGATTGAGACAAACATGATTTTAATCAAGATGAATTAAGTTTAAAACAAACAGAAGAATTATTTGCAAAAATAGATGATTATTTATGAAGTATATGTGATAAATCTGAATATAAATCATATAGATTTAGACAACGAAAATTAAAAGCAAAAAAAGGTTTATTAACTTATAAGCGACGTATTTGTACACATTATAACACAAAAACACAAAAAATGGAGTACGTATCATTATTAGATAATTATCTTGGTGTTAAAAAATATAGTAAACTTGCACCTAACGTTATTAAACAAATTTTAAAATATTTTGCTGATGGTAAAAAGTATCGTGATGTTTGTGATACTTTTATTGAAGATTTAATAAGTAATAGTACAGTTTGTAGAACATATCAAAAATTTGAATTACCAAAAGCAAATATTCCCAAAATACCATTACAACCAAATCAAAATTTATATGTAAATATTGATGATGGTCATCGAAAATTTAAGTTTAATGAAAAACACAATACTAAAAATTGTAAAAAATGTTCGATGAGATTAATAGTAATGTGTACTGGTAAAAAGAAAAATGGAAAATTAATTAATAAAAGAGCTGTATGTAAAATAAGAGTTTCAAAAACAGAAATTGGTGCTGAAAAAACCGCAAAATTAATAGAAAAATATGGTAATTTATTTTTTGAAAACTTTGACCAAGCAAATTTAATAGTTTGTGGAGATAGTGCAAAATGAATTAGAAAAACTGCTACAATTTTAAATGCTAAATTTATTTTAGATAAATTTCATGCTTTTCATGTTTTATTTCTTGGTATAATGGCAGGAAGAAGAAAAAATCAAATTGCTAAATTACACTATCAAAATGCAATAAATTTATTTGCCAAAGGTCAATATTATGAATTAATTGATTTTTTACAATCATTAACTTTACAATATGCTGAATTATACTTGTAAGTGCAAGTAAATAAAATTGCAAAAAATTCTCATATAAAAATTTCATAATGCTAAATTTAGTTTAGAAAAAAGTAAGGAGTTTTTATATGAGTTATAAACATCTTGGCATAGATGAAAGGATTTATATTGAGAATCAATTGAAATTTAAATTTAAAATTAGTGAAATAGCTAAAAATCTTAATCGAAGTATTAGTACTATTATTCGAGAAATTAATAGAAATAAAGATAATAATCATTATTTTTCATTAATTGCACAAAATAAAGCTGAAAATCGAAAACAATCACATATTAGTTTTCATAAGTTTAAAAATAAGAATTTAGTAAAATATGTACAACAAAAATTACTATTAGGTTGATCACCTGAACAAATTTATGGCAGAATTAAAAATTTTCATAAAGAGTGAGTTATTAGTTTTAAAACAATTTATACTTGAATTTATTTTGGAATGCTTGATAAAGTTACTAGTAAAAATTTAAGAAGAAAAGGTAAAAAACGAAAATCTAAAGAAAATCGTGGCAAGTTTAATGGTAAATCAATTAAAGAACGAGATATAAATGTTAATGATCGTATAACACTTGGTCATTGAGAAGGAGATACTATAGTATCATCACGAGGTAAAAGCAAATCATGTTTAATAACTTTAGTTGAAAGAGTATCACGATTTACTTTAGCAATATTAGTTAAAAACAGAACTACTAAAGTTATTGCTGAATTATACTTGTAAGTGCAAGTAAATAAAATTGCAAAAAATTCTCATATAAAAATTTCATAATGCTAAATTTAGTTTAGAAAAAAGTAAGGAGTTTTTATATGAGTTATAAACATCTTGGCATAGATGAAAGGATTTATATTGAGAATCAATTGAAATTTAAATTTAAAATTAGTGAAATAGCTAAAAATCTTAATCGAAGTATTAGTACTATTATTCGAGAAATTAATAGAAATAAAGATAATAATCATGATTTTTCATTAATTGCACAAAATAAAGCTGAAAATCGAAAACAATCACATATTAGTTTTCATAAGTTTAAAAATAAGAATTTAGTAAAATATGTACAACAAAAATTACTATTAGGTTGATCATCTGAACAAATTTATGGCAGAATTCAAAATTTTCATAAAGAGTGAGTTATTAGTTTTAAAACAATTTATACTTGAATTTATTTTGGAATGCTTGATAAAGTTACTAGTAAAAATTTAAGAAGAAAAGGTAAAAAACGAAAATCTAAAGAAAATCGTGGCAAGTTTAATGGTAAATCAATTAAAGAACGAGATATAAATGTTAATGATCGTATAACACTTGGTCATTGAGAAGGAGATACTATAGTATCATCACGAGGTAAAAGCAAATCATGTTTAACAACTTTAGTTGAAAGAGTATCACGATTTACTTTAGCAATATTAGTTAAAAACAGAACTACTAAAGTTATTAATAAAAATGTCAGTTATTATTTATCAATTCTTCCTAAAAACATTGTTAAAACTATTACTTTTGATCGTGGCAAAGAATCTTCAAATTGACAACAACTTGAAAAAAATTTAGATGTAAAAATTTATTTTGACAATCCATATTCACCTTGACAAAGAGGTACTAATGAAAATACTAATGGTTTAATGAGAGAAAAATTTCCTAAAAAATTTATTTTTTCAAAAACTAATAAAAATGAAGTTCATAAATTTATATTGTCTTTAAATCAAAGACCGAGAAAAATATTAAATTATCTTTCACCAATCGAATATTTGGATAGAAAAATAATTTAGTTGCACTTACCTTTACAATTTAGCAAATAAATAAAAATAAAATAAAACTTATTAAAGAAAACTTTAATAAGAATTTTTGAGTTATAAAAGTAAGTATTATTGTTGACTAATATTTTTGAAGTGTTAAGATTAACTTACAATTGCATATTGAAGTCTAAATTATTCTCGTCTAAACTTATAATTTAAAGACAAATTTGAATATTATTGACAACATCGGTATGCTCCCAAATTATTTTATAAAAGGGGGTTAAAGTTTGAAAAAGGGGTATTTTATGAAAAATTTAAAAAGTATACTATCAATTGTAGGTGTTTTAGGATTTACAGCAGCAACAACAAGCAATGTCACTGCATGTATAAGTAATATAACAAGTAATTTTCAAGAAATAACAAATTGAAAAGAAAATAATGGTGAAATTCAAAGCTTAGTTAATAATAAAATACTATTTATGCAGGAACCAAAACTGGTGATGACAAAGGTAATTTATTTAAAATTACTGATGATGATACAATAACAGCACTATCTGATTGAAAAGATACTAATGGTGAAGTTCGTGGTTTACTAAATGTCAATGGCACAATCTATGTTGGAACTAAAACAACACCTATTAATAATGCATATACAGGAAAGTTAATTAAAATTACAAAAGATGACACAATAACAATATTATCAAAATGAAATGTAAATAATGGTGAAATTTATAGTTTAACTAGTTCAACAAACGAAAGTATTTATATTGGAACCAAAACTGGTGATGGTCAAGGAGATTTATATAAAGTTAAAGAAGATGGTACAAGTACACTAGTAACCAACCGAAAAGAAACTAATGGCGAAGTTTTAAGTCTAGTTAATGACAATAATACAATCTTTGTTGGAACAAGAACTACTGATGGTAAAGGAAGATTATTTAAAGTTGTCTATACAGTAGCAATTGGTATTTTTATTTGAAGTAGCAGTGGTGGCGAAGTACATAGTTTATTAAATGTCAATGGTATTGTTTACGCTGGAACTAAAATTAGTGATAATAAAGGAAAACTATTTAAAAGTTTAAATCCAGAAGGATAATAAAAACTAATTAATTTAATTTATTAACTTCTTTTAAAAAAACCTAAAATTAAATTTTAGGTTTTTTATTATTTTTATCCTGTATAATTTTCAAACTTACCTCATTTTGGAATAAAAACAGTTACTACTTTTCCTGTTGGGCCGTTTCGATGTTTAGAAATAAGAATTTCAGCAAGATTACTTTCTTGTGAACTTGTTGTTTCTTCACTATTTTTTTCCTTATAATAATCATCACGATATAAAAACATAATTACATCAGCATCTTGTTCAATAGCCCCTGACTCACGTAAATCAGACATTAAAGGACGTTTTTCTTCACGTCTCTCCACCATTCTTGATAATTGTGATAAACAAACAATTGGTACTCTTAATTCTCTTGCCAAAATTTTTAAACTACGAGAAATATTTGAAACTTCTTGTTGACGTGATTCACTATCTCTACCAGTTAATAACTGTAAATAATCAATAATTACTAATTTAATGCTATTTTCACGACTTAATTTTCTTAATTTAGTTTGCAACTCTAAAACTCTTAAACCAGGTGTATCATCAATAATAATTCTTTTTTGTTTCAATTGCTCAGCAGTAGCACTAATACGATTTCAATCAGCCTGTGTAAATTTAGACTTATTACGTAAACGATTAGCATCAAAATGTCCTTGACAAGAAATCATTCTTGTAATTAATTGATCTTTTGGCATTTCTAATGAAAAAATAACAACAACATCGTTTTTATTATCTTGTTCATTAGCAGCATTTAAAGCAAAATTAAGTGCTAAGGCGGTTTTACCCATTGAAGGTCTAGCTGCTAAAATAATTAAGTCACCTCGCTGAAAACCACTAGTAATCATATCCAAATTGTTAATACCTGAACTTGTACCAGTAATATTAACTGTTGATTTTTGTAGTTGTTCAATTTTAGTTACCACATCATCAATGTGTTCACTAATTGGCAACATCTCTTCATGATTACGTTCACTACTTACTTGTACAATTTGAGCTTCAGCAGCAATTAAAACTTCATTAATTGACTTTTCGCTTTGTAACTCTTTACCTATATTTTTTAAAGCATTTTCTAATTGTCGTTTAGTAGTTCTTTCAATCAAAATATCAATGTGTTCTTTTAAATTAGCATCAGTAATATATTGAGCCACTAAAGAAGATAAATATTCAATTCCACCAATTTTATCCAAATTATTTTGCTTAACTAATTCTTCGGCAATAGTTGTTATATCAATACCAGAATTATTTTTATAAAGATTGGTAATTGTTTTAAAAATAATTTGATTAGAATTAATTGTAAAATCATGTGGTGCCAATAAATTTAATGCACTTTCACATGCTGGTGATGATTGAATCATCGCACTTAAAACATTAACTTCTGCATTATTTATATATTGACCATTGTTAGACATAATTATTCTCCTAAAACTTCAACCTTTAATTGTGCAATAATTGTAACATCTAATTTAATATTAATGTTAGTTATACCTAATTCATTAATAGGATTAAATTTAACAAATTTATGTTTATCAATTTTAATGTTATATTTTTGCACTAGTTGTTCACAAATTTGTTTTGAAGAAATAGCACCAGAAACTTTACCATTATTACTTTTTAATTTAAATTGTAAAGTAATTAAATCTAATTGTTCTTTAATTTTTTGTAAATCTTCTAATTCCATTTCTCGTTGTATTTTTTTATTTTCAATTACTTTTTGATTAATTTTTAATGCTTCTGTTGTAGCAATTACAGCTAATTTTCTTGGTAATAAATAATTTTTACCATAACCATCACTAATATTAACAACTTCACCTTTTTTACCATAATTTTTAACATCCGTTAAAAGGACAACTTTCATTGTAAACATCTCACTTTCTATTTTAATAATTTTAATACCTTTCAGTAGTAGCACTCTCACTTTGATATACGCCACTTTCAATTAATTTTACCAATTCATCATACAATGCTCTAATTCCCAATTTACTACTTTGGACAGCAGCAGCACTAAAGTGACCACCACCACCTAAGTTTTCACAAATAATTTGAACATTTATTTCACCGTTGCTTCGTGCTGATAAACAAGCACGTCCTTGACGATCATAAGCAATAGTAAATGATGCTTTACAATCACGTAAGTCTAACAACATTTCTGAAATTTGGGCTAAATATGAAGTATGTACTTCTAAGTTTTCATCACCAACAGCAACTAAAAATCCTTTTTTAATTTCTTGGGCGTGACTAATTAAAGCAAATTTATCAATTAGTTCATTTAAACTATTTTTCAATAATCCTTTAACTTTAGAAGGAGAAGCTCCTCAATCAGTTAATAATCCACAGGCTTCAAAAGTTCTTCTTGTTGTTCTTACTTGGAAATTATTAGTATCAATTAAAATACCTGCAAACATTATATTTCATAAAAATTCTGATTCAATATTATTAAAATCATTATAATAAATAATTTCTGTCATTGCTTCAGCTGTTGAAGAAGTTCCTGCATCAATATAAGAAGTAATGGTGCTACTAATTGATTCATCAGAAACACGATGATGATCAATAACAATAATTTTTACAGCTTTACTTAATAAATCAGGACTATCAACACGTTGTGGATTATGAGTATCAACAACAATTAATAAAGTATTTGCATGAAGAAATTTAAGTGCTTGTTTACCTGTAATAAAATTACGACTAATATAACTTTCAGGAACAAGTTCATGAAGAATTTTTAATGTTTTTTCATCAACTTCATTTTGATTAATAACATAATGAGCACTTTTATTTAAACTTTTAGCAATTTCAATAATAGCTGTTCCTGAAGAAATACTATCAAAATCAGCAGCCGCATGTCCCATAACTAAAATGTTTTCTGCTAATTTTATTTCATTATATAATGATTGTGCAAACATTCTAATATTAATTTTAGATTCTGATTGTTTTGCTTCAATAGTACCTCCAATAAAAACTGTATTACCACCAAATTCACGAATAACTACTTGATCACCACCACGATAAACTGCTAATTCTTTACTTTCAATAGCCAAATCATATAGATCTTTACTAATAGCATTACCATAAGAGAAACCAGCAGATAACGTAATATCTGCTTTAAATTTTTTAACACCTTCTCGAATATTTTTAATAAGTGGAAAGTTATCATTTCTTGCTTTATTAAATTCATTTTGATAAAGTAAAATATTGTAACCATCTTCAATATTACCTAATAATAAACCTGAATAATTATTAGCAAAATCATTTAATTCAGTTTTAATAAATGCTTCAACACGAATTTGATTCTCAACTCTTAATTTTTGTAAAGAATTATAAAAATTATCAATACTAATTACACCAAAAACTAATTTTTCTTGCTGCAATTTATTATATAAGAAATGATATTTAGTTGTTTCTTGTAACAAAATTGTTCTAGTTTGTACTAAATAAATAGCATCATAAAGCATATCTTCAATTTTAAGTGTAATTTGAGTAATATTATTACTAATTAATTGTTCTAAATCTCTTGATAGTTTAACAATTGATTTTCCAATTAGTCTACCTAAACCTTTATCTTCTAAAAATTCACTTACTCACATAATTGATAAATCACTATCTAAAACAATCATACCAACACTACCAAAAGTTAAAGCTTGTGCATTATTTAATTTTATGATTTCAGCTGTGTTAATATAACGATGACGAATTCATAAACTAAATAGAAAAATATAAAGACAAACAATAATAAAATTACCTAAAACTAAACTTAAAATTACAGTAATAGTGACCACTTGTTCTGCTGTCTCAATATTAACAATAAAATAAGTCAAGCCAATTAAAATTTCAACTACTAATCAAACAATCATTATTAAATGATAATTTCTTAACGATTTGAACACTTTGTCACTTCCTTATAATATTATTAATTATACTATAACACTAATATTAAAAACAGCCATTATCTTTTATGTAATATAATACTATTAAGGTCTTTTTATTAAAAATTGAGTAAGTTTACAAATCTTACTCAATTTTTTTATCTTGAATATCTTAATAATCCCATGATTTGGGTACGTTTTATATTTTTAGCAATTAAACGTTGATACTTTGGATTAGTACCTGTTGTTCTTGCTGGCAAAATTTTGTTATTATTACCCATAAATTTACTTAGTAATTCAATATCTTTATAATCAATATAAGTAATATTATTTTTAGTAATAAAACAAGATTTTCTTCTTGTAAAATTTCTTGGTTTACCAGTGTTCATAATTATCCTCCTTTAATTATTTAAATCTCAAATGATATCTTCTTCATCAAATTCTATATTTTGAATAGCCGCTTCTTTTTCTTGAAGCTGATTAATATTAGTAAAGGCAATATCAGTACTATAATTAGGACTTTTAAAAGCATCATCTAAATGAATTTTATTCTCATCTCTTGGTTTTGAATAATTAATATTAGTGTTATTACCACTACTATCTTTTTTACGATTATCTAAAAAAGTAACAGTTTGTGCAACCACTTCAGTAATATATAGTTCTTTTCCATTCTGATCTGTTGATTTTCTTACTGACAGTCTTCCTGAAACTGAAATTAAAGAACCTTTAACTAAATAATTAGTCATATTTTCAGCAACTTTATTTCAAGCCACACATGAAATATAATCAGCTTGATTTTGAATATTATTAACTGCAAGTGTAAAAAAAGTAAAAGGTTTTCCTGTTGAAGTTTGATGTAACTTTAAATCACGAGTGATTCTACCAATTAATGTAACAATATTCATTTTTTATCCTCACTTTTAACTTAGATTTTATTAATCTTTTTGTTCAGTATTCGATGCATTATTATTAGTATTTGTTTTTGAATTTTGGTAATTAGTTTTTGTACGATAAGATGACTCAGTACCAGCGATTGGTCTTGGTTTTCTTTCACCATTTTCATCACGATTATAAGAAGGACGATTTCCTGGTCTTGTTGGTCGAGAGAAAGAACTAGATTCTACTTGGCGTTTTGGTTTAAACTTATTAATTTTTTCACTATCTAAATTAATAACCAAAAAACGCATTACGTCTAATTGTCTTTGTTTATTTAAAGCTACACGATTAAAGTTAGCAATATTTTCTGGTGAAGTTAGCACTTCAATAATAAAATAATGACCCTTAACTTTTTTGTTAATAGGATAAGCAAATTGACGAATAGAATCTTGTTCTTTAGTAATTTTTCCAGCATTTTTAGTTAAAATTTCACAAAATTCTTTTTTAATTAATTGTGCTTTTTCTTGATTTTGATCATCAACGATGTACATAATTTCATAATTATGCTTTTGTTTTAAATCTTCCAATGTTCGAAGACCTCCTTTTGGGCATATGGCTCTGATGAGCAAGGAGTAAATATATTAAGTTTGATTTTGAAATATTTGACTCATACAATATTATAACGTAATTACCTTTAAAGTAAAGGAAAAATAACAATAATTATTAATATAACATGAGAAAAAATGACTAAATAAAAATTTGATTTCAATAAGAAATTTTATTTTATATAATCAATTATTTTTTGCACTATTTCCTTAGGGGTTAAATCATTAGTGTCAATTACTAAAAAATTAAAGTTATTTTTTTCTTTTTCATATCACTGTTCATATTTTTTATTTAATAAACTTCAGTATTCATGAGGTACATGTTTTTCTGATTCACGACCACGAAGGTTTATGCGTTCAATTGTGTTTTCAAGATTTGCTTTTAAATAGACAATTAAATCAGGTTTAATTTGTGGATCAAAATAAAGTGATGAAATAATAACATTATTATAAAAATTTAAATACACTTCATAATCTCTATCATTCATATTGTTTTGAGCTTTTAATACTTCAACGAAAATAGGATCTTCTAAAATACTGCGATCAAAAATAACATTGTTAAAATTTTGTGCTTCTTTTAATTGTTTACTTCGTGCCATCAACATAAATACTTGCATTTTAAAAGCATATTCTAAAGGATTTTGATAAAAATCATCTAAATAGGGATTACTAGTAACTGGCTCGTCCATAATTTTATATTTTAATAATTTTGCTAATTCTCTACTAATAGTGCTCTTACCAACACCAACTACACCAGATAATACAATTTTCATTTTTTGCCTCCCATAATATATGATTACAATTAATTTATCTTAATATATAAATTTTCTCCCTCCAAATAAAAAAACATTTAATAAATTAAATTTTACTTTTACTAAAACTCGTTGCTTATATTTTCAAAGATTAACATAATATCAATTACATTTTTGAAATTATTGATAATACACTTTCTTGATTCTATATACCCTTTAATAACTATACTTATCATAACATAGAATTTATTGATAACGATACTACTACTTTTTAATACCTAAAGAGTTATCAAATAAATCAAATTGATATATGCTGAATTATACTTGTAAGTGCAAGTAAATAAAATTGCAAAAAATTCTCATATAAAAATTTCATAATGCTAAATTTAGTTTAGAAAAAAGTAAGGAGTTTTTATATGAGTTATAAACATCTTGGCATAGATGAAAGGATTTATATTGAGAATCAATTGAAATTTAAATTTAAAATTAGTGAAATAGCTAAAAATCTTAATCGAAGTATTAGTACTATTATTCGAGAAATTAATAGAAATAAAGATAATAATCATTATTTTTCATTAATTGCACAAAATAAAGCTGAAAATCGAAAACAATCACATATTAGTTTTCATAAGTTTAAAAATAAGAATTTAGTAAAATATGTACAACAAAAATTACTATTAGGTTGATCACCTGAACAAATTTATGGCAGAATTAAAAATTTTCATAAAGAGTGAGTTATTAGTTTTAAAACAATTTATACTTGAATTTATTTTGGAATGCTTGATAAAGTTACTAGTAAAAATTTAAGAAGAAAAGGTAAAAAACGAAAATCTAAAGAAAATCGTGGCAAGTTTAATGGTAAATCAATTAAAGAACGATATATAAATGTTAATGATCGTATAACACTTGGTCATTGAGAAGGAGATACTATAGTATCATCACGAGGTAAAAGCAAATCATGTTTAATAACTTTAGTTGAAAGAGTATCACGATTTACTTTAGCAATATTAGTTAAAAACAGAACTACTAAAGTTATTAATAAAAATGTCAGTTATTATTTATCAATTCTTCCTAAAAACATTGTTAAAACTATTACTTTTGATCGTGGCAAAGAATTTTCAAATTGACAACAACTTGAAAAAAATTTAGATGTAAAAATTTATTTTGCCAATCCATATTCACCTTGACAAAGAGGTACTAATGAAAATACTAATGGTTTAATTAGAGAAAAATTTCCTAAAAAATTTATTTTTTCAAAAACTAATAAAAATGAAGTTCATAAATTTATATTGTCTTTAAATCAAAGACCGAGAAAAATACTAAATTATCTTTCACCAATCGAATATTTGGATAGAAAAATAATTTAGTTGCACTTACCTTTACAATTTAGCACCGAAAATACTGTTGTTATTGCTCATCATGCTAACTTTAACATTAATATCTTAAGATCATTAATAAATCATAATGATTTAGAGTGCTCTAATTTTTTTTACATTTGTTCAGTTAAGTTATTTAGGAGAACATATGATTATCCTAATAATCGTTTAAGTGCTCTTGCTCATAGTAATCAAATTAAATTTGATCATCATGATCCATTGGCAGATGTTACCACTTTACATAAATTAATTAATATACATTTCAGTGAACATTACCATTTAAAAACTTTATGTAATAATCTTAATATTAAAATGGGGAGATTATTTGGTGATTCTTTATCTTAATTAATATAAGATGTATTTTTAAATATAAAAATACTTTTTAAGTTTAAAGTATAGTAAATAAAAATTTGCAAATTTAAAAATTAACATTATAATTATACTTATGTAGGGATATTAAGATAAATTATTTAAGTCAAATTGTATACAAAAGAGGTTACAGTTATGGAAAAAGAAATAGATGTTGCATATGTTTTATCACCATTGGATACAGTCACTAATGTTAATGACAAAAGTGTCTTTTCAATAAAAACACATCTTGTGATAATAAATAAAATACTTAAAAGTAAGTAATTACTGGTTTTAAATTAGTATTAATGATTACTAGTTAAAACAGTTGCTATTTTTAAGTGCAGCACTAATTCTTTAAATAATATTTATATCTTGTATAAAATATAATGAATTATAATCGAGAAGATTATTAACTAAAATTCAATTTTGCTCAATTGTAAAGGTAAGTGCAACTAAATTATTTTTCTATCCAAATATTCGATTGGTGAAAGATAATTTAATATTTTTATCGGTCTTTGATTTAAAGACAATATAAATTTATGAACTTCATTTTTATTAGTTTTTGAAAAAATAAATTTTTTAGGAAATTTTTCTCTAATTAAACCATTAGTATTTTCATTAGTACCTCTTTGTCAAGGTGAATATGGATTGGCAAAATAAATTTTTACATCTAAATTTTTTTCAAGTTGTTGTCAATTTGAAAATTCTTTGCCACGATCAAAAGTAATAGTTTTAACAATGTTTTTAGGAAGAATTGATAAATAATAACTGACATTTTTATTAATAACTTTAGTAGTTCTGTTTTTAACTAATATTGCTAAAGTAAATCGTGATACTCTTTCAACTAAAGTTATTAAACATGATTTGCTTTTACCTCGTGATGATACTATAGTATCTCCTTCTCAATGACCAAGTGTTATACGATCATTAACATTTATATCTCGTTCTTTAATTGATTTACCATTAAACTTGCCACGATTTTCTTTAGATTTTCGTTTTTTACCTTTTCTTCTTAAATTTTTACTAGTAACTTTATCAAGCATTCCAAAATAAATTCAAGTATAAATTGTTTTAAAACTAATAACTCACTCTTTATGAAAATTTTTAATTCTGCCATAAATTTGTTCAGGTGATCAACCTAATAGTAATTTTTGTTGTACATATTTTACTAAATTCTTATTTTTAAACTTATGAAAACTAATATGTGATTGTTTTCGATTTTCAGCTTTATTTTGTGCAATTAATGAAAAATAATGATTATTATCTTTATTTCTATTAATTTCTCGAATAATAGTACTAATACTTCGATTAAGATTTTTAGCTATTTCACTAATTTTAAATTTAAATTTCAATTGATTCTCAATATAAATCCTTTCATCTATGCCAAGATGTTTATAACTCATATAAAAACTCCTTACTTTTTTCTAAACTAAATTTAGCATTATGAAATTTTTATATGAGAATTTTTTGCAATTTTATTTACTTGCACTTACAATTATAATTAAGCATAAAAGTCTAAAAAGTACATGAATATTTTGCTTGTTTATGATAACATTACTAAAGAAATTAAAAATAAAATTTCTTATTTTTGATGTTATTAATTTTGATATGTAATATTTTATGAAATGGAGGTGAAATCAATGAAATATGACTATGAAATTATTGTAATTGGTGCGGGTCATGCTGGTGTTGAAGCGGCATTATCTTCTGCACGAGCAGGTCATAAAACTGCTATTATTACTCTTGATAAAACTAAAATTGCATTAATGCCATGTAATCCTTCTATTGGTGGACCCGCCAAAGGAGTTGTGGTTCGTGAAATTGATGCACTTGGTGGCGAAATGGCTAAAGCAGCAGATGCTACTGCTTTGCAAATGAAACTATTAAATCATTCACGTGGTCCAGCAGTTTGAGCTATTCGTGCTCAATCTGATAAAATTGCTTATTCACAATATATGCAAAATGCAATAAATAAACAAGAAAATTTAACAATTTTAGAAGTTATGGTACAATCATTAATAATTGAAGAAAACACTGCTAAGGGTGTTATTTTAGAGAATGGCGAAAAAATTACAAGTGAAATTGTGATTTTAACTACTGGTACTTATATGACAGCTTTAACTTTACAAGGTCATAATAAGAAATCAGAAGGACCAGATGGTCAAAGAACAAGTAATGGTATTTCTGAACAATTAAAAATTGTAGGCTTTAATATGATACGTTTAAAAACAGGAACACCACCTCGTATTAAAAAAAATAGTATTGATTTTGACAAAACTAATATTGAACTAGGTAGTGATTTACCTTTAGCATTTTCACATGAAACTAAAAATTTTTTACCATTAGCAAAACAATTACCTTGTTATTTACTTTATACAAATGATAAAACTCATACCATTATGAATAATAATTTAGATAAATCACCAATGTATAATGGTGAAGCACAAGGTACTGGACCACGTTATTGTCCAAGTATTGAGGATAAGGTAGTACGTTTTGCTGATAAGCCTCGTCATCAAATTTTCTTAGAGCCAGAATCACTTGCTTTGGATTCAATTTATGTCCAAGGTTTTTCAACATCATTGCCAATTGATGTGCAAGATAAAATGTTGAGAACGTTACCTGGTTTAGAAAATTGTGAAGTATTAAAATGAGCATATGCTATTGAATATGATGCTTTTGAACCAACACAATTATGACCAACATTGGAAACTAAATTAATTAAAAACTTATTTAGTGCTGGTCAAATTAATGGTACTAGTGGTTATGAAGAAGCAGCGTGTCAAGGTTTAATAGCCGGAATTAATGCCCATTTAAAAATAAAAAAAGAAAGACCATTAATTTTAAAGCGTGATGAAGCATATATCGGAGTTTTAATTGATGATTTAGTAACAAAAGGAACAGTTGAACCTTATCGTTTATTAACTTCTTTAGCTGAACATCGTTTATTATTACGAAATGATAATGCTCAAACAAGATTAATTAAGTATGGTTATCAAGTTGGCTTAGTTAGTGAACAACGTTGATCACAATTTAATATTCAACAAACATTAATGTCCAATATTGTTGAAAAATTAAAAACCATTAAAGTTAGTCCCAATTCAGAAGTTGCTAAGTATATTATTAATAATAATTTAGGTCCAATTCCCGATAATCATATTATTGCTTATGAATTATTAAAACGCCCAGGTGTCAAATTATCAATGTTTACTTCACAGTTACCTTTAATAAATGATTTACAATATCATGAATTAATGGAATTAGAAATTACAATTAAATATTCAGGGTATATTAATCAGCAACTAAAAATGGCGCAACAAACTAATAGTTTAGAAAAAAAACAAATTCCTAGTGATATTGATTATGATTTAGTAGAAAGTATTACTGGTGAAGCTAGAGAAAAATTAAAGCGCGTTAGACCATTAACAATTGGTCATGCTACAAGAATTTCTGGTGTTAGTCCTGCTGATATTCAAGTTTTATTATTTTTTTTAAAACGCAAATATCCAAATTTAAATATTTAATAAATTAGCGATCTTAATTAAAAGATCGCTAATTTTATATATTTTGCATAAAGACTACTTATTTCTTCTAATTCATTAGCTGTTTCTTGCATATTTTCACTCTCTGTTAAAATAATAGAAACTGTCTCTGGATTTTCTATATGACTTTTTGATGGGTTATCATTAATTATTACATCTGTTAATTGATTATTAGTGTTATTAATTTTATTAAATTTAAATGTTAACCCACCATGTCTTTCTTTTTTTCTTCCTTTTTTATTTTTAAATGTAGAATTTGATTGGTTTAAAATATCTTTCATTTCTTTTTGTGCTGTTATTTTTTGAAATATTTCTGATTTATTTTTGTTTGCCATTTTAATACCTCCTTTTAACAAAAAAATCCATTTACTTTCCTATAAAAGTAATTGGTTAAAACTTATGTATACTAATAATAATTGTATATTATCAAATTTTATGTATTTTACAATTAATTAATTTATTATTAAAAATAAATATAAAGTATGTAAAAATTTATATAAATAAGTCAAAGTTAATAGTAAATAATTTATTTTTTTTGTTTTTTAAAATCATTCAAAAATTAGAATTTCAAATAAATGATCTAGCAAAAGATATAAATAAGAACGTAAATGCGACTAAAAATAAAATTAAAATTCCTCATCATTACATTTTAGGAATAACAAAAGAAAATAACTTTGAAAATAATAACAAACCAAATATTACTATTAATAAAATTAATTGTCATAAATCCTTTTTATCTATATTCTTTATTATTTTTTTAATAAACCGTTTAATTAATTTGCAATAAATTGATTGTTTGATATTAAACTAAGATTTCTTGTATAATTATAAATAAGTATTATTAGTAGGTGGTTTTTATGTTTCGACGTTTTCTATTATTCACTATAATTTTGCCAACAATAACTACTATTAGTAGTAGTATTTATGCTTGTACTTGGAATTTACAACCAACAGTTTTATTAATAACAAGTTATCAACAAGCACAAAATCAAAACATTTATGACCGACTTGTTTATCAAAAGTTACAAACTTTTTATGGTAAAGATCATGTAGTAACATTTTTTAGTTCTCAAGATGATAATTATTATGCATTAATGTTGAGGAACTTTTTATCTACATATAATATCAAAAAAGTTTATATTTTAAATCCTAGTTTTCAAAAGTATATTCCACATCATAGTGAAACTAGTAGTTATTCTACTAAAAACTTAATTAGAGTATTACAACAATTTCAGAATGTTAAATTTTATTTTTTTAATAATATTATTGCTGATACGGTTAAAGTCACTAATAATATTTATGATATTAGATATAATACTGATAACGTAACTAGTAGCCATTTAAATTATGGCAGTAAAATTGCTGAACATTTTCAACAAAATGTTCAGGATGGAATAATAAATAAAAAATATAACTTTGATGTTGATGACAACGGTAAATTGATAGTTAGAATTGGTATTATTAATAATATTGGTATTGATTATGATCAAACTATTTTGAATCAATTTGCTGAGATAATTAATGGTATTGATAATCCAAAAATTACATATAAAATTATTTATGCTAATCCTCATGATAGTTTTGTAACAAGTAATATTTATAGTGCTGATAGTGTTGCCGGTGTTGGTCAGATTGCCCAATCATTATATGAAACACATGGTGTTAATTTTATTATTAATACTAATTATTGATATAACAGTATTATTGCTTATACTGCTAGGTTAATATCTTCCCGTCCAACTTATAGTAAAACTATTAGTTTTATTGGATCTAATGTCATTAATAATAATGATTATGTTTATGATGATATTAATTATTTAGCTTTTGGTTTTATGCCTGGTTTGGAAATTTTTGATGAGACATTTAACGAAGAAATTAATCCTAATTTTAAAATTATACCTAGTGCTTCAGAAAGTAAAATCCAAACTTATGGTGTTAATAACATTGATTTTACTAATCAGTATGGAGATATATAATTATGGAAAAAACAATATTGAAGTTACAAAAAATTAGTAAATATTATGATACTCGTGTTATATTTGAAAATGTTAATTTAGAAATAACACAAGAAATTCATGCCATTGTTGGTAATAACAGCGTTGGTAAATCAACGTTAATTAGGATGCTTGCTGGTTTTGAACAACCTTCTAAAGGAAAAATTGTTATTAATAGTTTAAGAAAAGGATGTTATTTTCCTCGTGATCCTAGTGAAATGCTTTATTTTAGAATAGCTTATGCTGGTCAAGAAGATTTTTTCTTAGACAATCTTACTGTTAAACAAAATATTATACTTGGTAATGAACCAACTATTGCCAAAATTTTTCCTAATTGAAAAGAAGCTGAATTTAAAATTAATAATTTAATGGAAAAATATAAAATTAAGCTTAATTTAAATAAGAGAGTATCAACACTTGCGATTGAAGAATTAAAAAAATTATCTTTGCTTCGTGCTTTATTCAAAGAACCTAAAATATTATTGTTAGATGAACCAACTGTTGGTTTATCTGATAGTCAAAAAGTAGAGTTTTGAATGATTTTTAAAACATTTCGTAATGAAGAAATAACGGTCCTTTTCACAACTAGAGATGAAGAATTTGCTAAAATGGTTGCTAACCGAGTATCTTGAATTGAAAACTTAAATATTGGTAAAACAAAAGTAATGAAATTAGAAGAAAATACTAAATTATTTACAACTAATTATTGAGGTAAGATTTTTAATTATAAAAAGCCAAAATCGATAAATTCAGTACCAATGCTTTATATTGATAATCTTTCTTTGAATAAACCTAATATTTCAAATTTTCATAAAATTGAATTTGCAATTCGCCCTGGTGAAATATATGGTATTTATGATTATGAAAACCTTTATAGCGAGGTTTTACTTGAAAGTATAGTACGTATGATTAAAACGCAAACAGGACGCATTTTTTTTCAAGAACAAGAAGTAACTTATTTTAAACCGCAAGAAATTAGTCATTTAGGAATTGATTGAATATCTGGACATTATAGTAATACTGCTATAATTCCTGATGCCACTTTATTTGAAAATTTTACCTTTTGAAATTATAATAAAGAAAAATATGTAACTAAATCCGGAGTTGTCAAAACAGCCGTTGTTAATAAAAAGGTACGAGAAATTATTAAAAAATATCAAATATTTAACGAT
Source organism: Spiroplasma endosymbiont of Nomada ruficornis (assembly GCF_964030795.1). NCBI lineage: Bacteria > Bacillati > Mycoplasmatota > Mollicutes > Entomoplasmatales > Spiroplasmataceae > Spiroplasma > Spiroplasma endosymbiont of Nomada ruficornis. The sequence continues at coordinate 1,480,648 of NZ_OZ034962.1, forward strand.
AATAATATTTTTATTAAAATTAATAAATTATCAAAAGGAGAAATGCAGAAATTTGTATTAGCAAGAAGTATTGAAGAGCAACCACAATTATTAATTTTATCTAATCCATTTTCTGATTTAGATGAAAATTCTTCATTATTAATTATTAAAAAGATAATAGAGTTACGCGAAAGTGGCTCAAGCATTTTAATTATTGATACTGATCCGTACTTATTACAATTATTGTGTCAACGAATAGCAGTTATTTATCACAAACAATTTGTTTGTAAATTGGAAAATAAAGATGTTAAAGTTGAAATAATGAACAATCCAGCACTATGACATGATTATCCTATTACAAATGAAATAATTGTTAAAACTGATAAAATGTATCAATTACCACAAACAAAGTGAAGTTTGAAAAAGAAAAAAATAATTAGAACAATTAATTATTTGAAAAGACCATTTGTCAAAATTACTAGTTGAATTAATAAAAAAATGGAAAATATTAGGTCAAGGTTGGGTTAAAAGATGTTGGAAAATATTAAAAAATGAAATTTTTGATTAGTGGGTACATTATTATTACTAATAACTCTATTTTTTGTTAGTTTATTAATGCTATGTTTACAAGTTAATCCATTATCATTTTGGAAAACTATTTTTATTAATCCTTTAACTAATTTAGTAAGTTTTAGTAATTTAATTGAAACATATAGTATATTAATATTAACAGGATTAGCAGTAGCTATTACTTTTAAGTATCGTATTTATAACTTTGGAGTTAGTGGTCAAATGTTATTTAGTGCTATGGTAACATATGTATTGGCAGTAGCTATTTATAAGAGTGGTGGTCATAGTCAATGAATTACTCCTTTTCTTTTATTAATTGCAGTTTTAATTGGTGGTTTAGCCGGTTTAATTATTGCAATTTTAAAAACTTATTTTAAAATTCATGAAATTATTAGCACTATTTTATTTAATTTTATTGCTTGAGAAGGATATAAAGGTTTAATAGCCAGTAATGTTTATCATAACTTAAACATTCCAACACAAATTACTAATATTAGATTTTCATTAATTAGTGGACCTTTTAGCATTAGTAATTTATTTTCTGCTGGTATTATTATTGCTATTATTGTCTTATTAATCGCAATTATTATTTTTAATAATCGCACTCTTGGTTTTAAATTAAACGCAATTGCTAAAAATCCCGTTGCTGCAAAATATGCCAGATTAAATCCTCAATATCAGGGTTTAATAATTTTACCAATTTCAGGAGCGATAGCAGGAATTGCTGGTTATCTTTATTTTTTAGGAGTTAATAATAATTTACCTTCGCTTTCTGCTCCAATTCAAGAAGGATTTTATGGGATAGTAGTAGCTGCTTTAGCGGGATATACACCAGGAGTTATTTTATTTTCATCATTTTTTATGAGTTTATTTATTAGTCCTATTGAAAATAATGCTTTTATGTATTTGAAAAATCCAGAAATTGCAATAATAGTATTATCAATCACCATTTACATTATTGGTATTTATCCTTTTATTTGGCATTACTTAACTCATTCTATTGCTATTAAAGAATATTTAATAAGACTAAAAAGAAGCTAATATGAAAAAAAGAATTAATTAAGGATGAAAAACAAAATGTTAAAATTGTTAATGTTGAATCAAAATCTTCAAAAATTTTTAAAAAAAAGAAAATATTTAAAAGGAAAAGGAGAAAAAAATAATTATGTTACTATCATTTTCAACAATTTTAGTTAATACATTATTATTTGCTTGTCCATTATTATTGTTATGTACAGGTGGAATTTTAAATACTAGAGCAGGAATTGTTAATTTTGGTTTTGATGGTATTATGTGTACTGGTGCTGCTACATATTGTATAATTGTTTCACAATTAAAAAATAATTTTGGTGGTGGAGTTGCAATTTTGGCATTTTTTATAACTATTATCATCGGAATTGTATTTGGTTTAATTCATAGTTTAGCAACCTTATTGTTTAGAACAAATCAATTTTTAGTATCAATGGTTATTAATTACTTTGGTTATGGATTAGCAGTAATTTTACCATTAACATTTACTGGAGAAATAAATTATTCATTAGCAAGTATTTATATTTATCAATTTTCTTGAATTGCAATTTTGGTAACCTTTTTAGCAATTTATATTTTTGCAGCTATTTTGTTTTTAACTAAGCTTGGATTATACATTAGAGGAATTGGTGAGAATCCAACTGCAGTGGCTTTAAATTATATTCATGTTCGTCGTTCTCGATTTTATATTTCGCTATTTTCTAGTTCTTTAGCTTGTTTTTCGGGTGCTTTATTTGTTTATGTACTTCCAAGTACTTTTATTTATAGTAATAATTTTGGTGGTATTGGATTTTTAGCAATTGCTTTATGAATGATGGCACATAGTAGATTTTTTTTAACTTCTATTATTTGTTTTATTTTTTCTTTTTTATATCAGTATATTAATGCTTCACAAACATTTATAGTTATTAGTAATAATATTCCAAGTTGATTATGAGGAATGTTTCCATATTTAATAGCATTAGTATCATTAATGATTTTTCGTCCTAATACAGAATTGGTCAAAAGTTGAGCGCAACCTTATGTTAAAGCAGGTAGAAAATGACAATAAAATTATATGCTAGCAATATTTTAAAACCTTTATCAGGTTTAATAAATATAATGTTTTAAATGTTTTTTAATAAATTCAGTTTTTATTTTTATTCTGTATAATAAATTTATTAAGCAATGAAAAAGGGGAATTTTAAATTATGGTAAAAAACTTAAATGACAGTTTTGAGAAATTGATTGAACAGAACAATGACAGTTTAGAAAAAATATTAAAAAAAAGAAAAACATTTAAAAATAATGAGAAAAAAATAATTCATAAAATTTCTAATATTAACTATCAAAAAATTAATGATGATGAAGTAATAAGTTTTAAATCTAAAAAAAATAAATGTATAGTAATGTAAATTAGATTAAAGCATTTATTTTTTAAGAAAATATTTTTTATAATTTGTATAATAATTTTTTAAAAAAAGATTGTTAATTACTAGTATTTATTAATAAATTGGGAGCGTACCGATGTTGTCAATAATATTCAAATTTGTCTTTAAATTATAAGTTTAGACGAGAATAATTTAGACTTCAATATGCAATTGTAAGTTAATCTTAACACTTCAAAAATATTAGTCAACAATAATACTTACTTTTATAACTCAAAAATTCTTATTAAAGTTTTCTTTAATAAGTTTTATTTTATTTTTATTTATTTGCTAAATTGTAAAGGTAAGTGCAACTAAATTATTTTTCTATCCAAATATTCGATTGGTGAAAGATAATTTAGTATTTTTCTCGGTCTTTGATTTAAAGACAATATAAATTTATGAACTTCATTTTTATTAGTTTTTGAAAAAATAAATTTTTTAGGAAATTTTTCTCTAATTAAACCATTAGTATTTTCATTAGTACCTCTTTGTCAAGGTGAATATGGATTGGCAAAATAAATTTTTACATCTAAATTTTTTTCAAGTTGTTGTCAATTTGAAAATTCTTTGCCACGATCAAAAGTAATAGTTTTAACAATGTTTTTAGGAAGAATTGATAAATAATAACTGACATTTTTATTAATAACTTTAGTAGTTCTGTTTTTAACTAATATTGCTAAAGTAAATCGTGATACTCTTTCAACTAAAGTTATTAAACATGATTTGATTTTACCTCGTGATGATACTATAGTATCTCCTTCTCAATGACCAAGTGTTATACGATCATTAACATTTATATCTCGTTCTTTAATTGATTTACCATTAAACTTGCCACGATTTTCTTTAGATTTTCGTTTTTTACCTTTTCTTCTTAAATTTTTACTAGTAACTTTATCAAGCATTCCAAAATAAATTCAAGTATAAATTGTTTTAAAACTAATAACTCACTCTTTATGAAAATTTTTAATTCTGCCATAAATTTGTTCAGATGATCAACCTAATAGTAATTTTTGTTGTACATATTTTACTAAATTCTTATTTTTAAACTTATGAAAACTAATATGTGATTGTTTTCGATTTTAAGCTTTATTTTGTGCAATTAATGAAAAATCATGATTATTATCTTTATTTCTATTAATTTCTCGAATAATAGTACTAATACTTCGATTAAGATTTTTAGCTATTTCACTAATTTTAAATTTAAATTTCAATTGATTCTCAATATAAATCCTTTCATCTATGCCAAGATGTTTATAACTCATATAAAAACTCCTTACTTTTTTCTAAACTAAATTTAGCATTATGAAATTTTTATATGAGAATTTTTTGCAATTTTATTTACTTGCACTTACAAGTATAATTCAGCAAATTTAAGTTTTAATTTATAATAACTGGATAATTGTATTTATTTGATAACATTTAAAATTAACCATTTTTGTATACATATCAATGTTATAAGTTCTATCACCAATCATATGCTTTAAAATTTGTTTAATATTAGTTTCAGTAAAGCAACCAATATTTTCAACTAATGCTTGGTTTAATACACCATCTTTTGCATTAATAAAATAACCAACTTTTAATTTTTTATATTGTAAAGTTAATGATTGTAAAAAATCAATTAATTCATAATATTGACCTTTGGCAAATAAATTTATTGCATTTTGATAGTGTAATTTAGCAATTTGATTTTTTCTTCTTCCTGCCATTATACCAAGAAATAAAACATGAAAAGCATGAAATTTATCTAAAATAAATTTAGCATTTAAAATTGTAGCAGTTTTTCTAATTCATTTTGCACTATCTCCACAAACTATTAAATTTGCTTGGTCAAAGTTTTCAAAAAATAAATTACCATATTTTTCTATTAATTTTGCGGTTTTTTCAGCACCAATTTCTGTTTTTGAAACTCTTATTTTACATACAGCTCTTTTATTAATTAATTTTCCATTTTTCTTTTTACCAGTACACATTACTATTAATCTCATCGAACATTTTTTACAATTTTTAGTATTGTGTTTTTCATTAAACTTAAATTTTCGATGACCATCATCAATATTTACATATAAATTTTGATTTGGTTGTAATGGTATTTTGGGAATATTTGCTTTTGGTAATTCAAATTTTTGATATGTTCTACAAACTGTACTATTACTTATTAAATCTTCAATAAAAGTATCACAAACATCACGATACTTTTTACCATCAGCAAAATATTTTAAAATTTGTTTAATAACGTTAGGTGCAAGTTTACTATATTTTTTAACACCAAGATAATTATCTAATAATGATACGTACTCCATTTTTTGTGTTTTTGTGTTATAATGTGTACAAATACGTCGCTTATAAGTTAATAAACCTTTTTTTGCTTTTAATTTTCGTTGTCTAAATCTATATGATTTATATTCAGATTTATCACATATACTTCATAAATAATCATCTATTTTTGCAAATAATTCTTCTGTTTGTTTTAAACTTAATTCATCTTGATTAAAATCATGTTTGTCTCAATCAAAATGATTTGCGAATGGTAATATAAACATTTTTAATGTTCCTTTCTAATTTTTGTTTGTTAATAATTTAAGTTTAATTTTTTTTTAAAAATAAGGAGTAAATATGGCTTTTATTAGTAGTTATGGACAATTAAATAAAAAATATAATCTTAATTTTAGTGATAATAATTATGGTTTTAGTTGAGATATTTTTAAAGAATTTGTTGGTGATGAATGAGCAGAATATTTTACTACTAATTGTTTTTATCGTTTTGTTCCAACAGCACGTGGAACAAGAAAAACTTGAAACTGTTTAGCATTTGATTTATTTATATGTTGTAATTTTAGAGATAGTAGTGTTCAAGAAGTAAGAAGATATGAAAATACTCATAGTGAAACTACAATTGGTGCTTTAATGAATGTTTGTCAAGTTTTATTAGATACATATAATATTAATTTATTACCTAATAATCCACATGGCATTAAATGAAAAATTACTAAGGATGGGGGATGTATTATCTTTCCAAGTAATCAACAAATTGACTTTATTGGTTATGCTAATGGTAATAAGATTTTTGGAAAAGAAGCAGGTGGGTCAAGTTTTTTAGGTTCAAGAACAGATGAAATTATTATGGCAGAAGAAAAAGAAACATTAACTGAAAAACAATTAACATATCGATATGAACGTTTACAAAACTCTATGTTTAGAAGTAATCGTATTAAAGTATCAAATAAACCTATTAAAGAGTGAAGTTGAACATTTATTGATAAAAATATATATAGTTCTACCTTTGGACAAAAGATTACTCGTTATTTTTATAAAAGTTTTTTCATTACTTTTACATGTAATCCTTATGATAAATATCATCCATTTTATTGCTGAATTATACTTGTAAGTGCAAGTAAATAAAATTGCAAAAAATTCTCATATAAAAATTTCATAATGCTAAATTTAGTTTAGAAAAAAGTAAGGAGTTTTTATATGAGTTATAAACATCTTGGCATAGATGAAAGGATTTATATTGAGAATCAATTGAAATTTAAATTTAAAATTAGTGAAATAGCTAAAAATCTTAATCGAAGTATTAGTACTATTATTCGAGAAATTAATAGAAATAAAGATAATAATCATTATTTTTCATTAATTGCACAAAATAAAGCTGAAAATCGAAAACAATCACATATTAGTTTTCATAAGTTTAAAAATAAGAATTTAGTAAAATATGTACAACAAAAATTACTATTAGGTTGATCACCTGAACAAATTTATGGCAGAATTAAAAATTTTCATAAAGAGTGAGTTATTAGTTTTAAAACAATTTATACTTGAATTTATTTTGGAATGCTTGATAAAGTTACTAGTAAAAATTTAAGAAGAAAAGGTAAAAAACGAAAATCTAAAGAAAATCGTGGCAAGTTTAATGGTAAATCAATTAAAGAACGAGATATAAATGTTAATGATCGTATAACACTTGGTCATTGAGAAGGAGATACTATAGTATCATCACGAGGTAAAAGCAAATCATGTTTAATAACTTTAGTTGAAAGAGTATCACGATTTACTTTAGCAATATTAGTTAAAAACAGAACTACTAAAGTTATTAATAAAAATGTCAGTTATTATTTATCAATTCTTCCTAAAAACATTGTTAAAACTATTACTTTTGATCGTGGCAAAGAATTTTCAAATTGACAACAACTTGAAAAAAATTTAGATGTAAAAATTTATTTTGCCAATCCATATTCACCTTGACAAAGAGGTACTAATGAAAATACTAATGGTTTAATTAGAGAAAAATTTCCTAAAAAATTTATTTTTTCAAAAACTAATAAAAATGAAGTTCATAAATTTATATTGTCTTTAAATCAAAGACCGAGAAAAATACTAAATTATCTTTCACCAATCGAATATTTGGATAGAAAAATAATTTAGTTGCACTTACCTTTACAATTTAGCATATATATTTCAAGAATAATAAACTTTATATCTTTTATTAACTATAAAATCATAAGTAATTTGTCAATTATCTCATTTATTTTTTTCTCTTATTCCTACTTCTTTTCAAATTGAACTACTTGGAGGAATTGGAATTGGTTGTGGTTGTTTTTTGATAATTTCATTAATAGCACCAGCAACAGTTTTATCAGTAGTTTCTAAATTAGGAATTTCAGTACCAATAGTATTTATAGAAAAAGCATATTTGAATTGGTCTTTATCCATTTTATTGTCTAATTTTTTATCTACTTCTTCTTTTTTATAATAATCAGTTAAATCAGTTTTCCCGCAAGTAGCACTAATTTTATTATTTTCATCAATTTTAATATTTTCACCAGCAATTAACTTATCTTGTTTTTTATCTAATAATTGATTTGTTTCTAGTTTTGTATAATAATCATGTTCAGTATTTTCTTCTGCTATAAATTCAGTTGGTGTATCTATTCCTTGATATTGATATATTTCTTCTATATCACCAATTAAATTAATTTTTCCAAGTTCAGGATAAGAATTACCACCACCACTAAATTGTTTCTTTTTATTGTTATAGTAAATAGTTCCAATATTTAAAATATTTTTATTTTGTATTTGTTCTCCATAAGTCATGGAATCAACATTTAACAATTCAAATTCGTTAAAAACATTATTTAAATAAATTTTAATTACTTTATAAAATTTCATAAAGTTATTTTCTGTTGAATATTGATAACTGATTTTAATAAAATATCATTTAAATATTTCTATATTATTATTTTCAACTTTTTTTCATAAGGGACTAGTTTCAATATTAAATCAATTATTTTTAACATCATTAATATTTTCGTTTGTTTTAATTAATTCACTATTTAATTTGGTAATTTCATTTTCATTTGTAGTAATTCGTTTTTGTTGTTTAGCAGAAAAATCACAAGTTGGTGCATGTGTATAATCACCAATTTGTGGATTGTTTTGTAAAACATCAGGTGGTAATGTTCCAATTTCATTAGGTCAATCTAAAATCATAGTTTCAGTTTTTGAGTCATATTCTGTTGCAACATAACCTTTATTTATTAAATTTGTAACTGGTCCCCTATATGTTTCATTTTTATTACCATTAATGGTATCATCATATAATTTTATTTGCTTTGATAATGTAAATTCTTTTTGTTCTTGAATTAATTCATTAACTTGGTTTCTAGTATAAAATGCTTTTAAGTCAATTTTTTCAACATCTATTTCATCATTATTATAATTTGAAAATATTTGTTTTAATTCTGTTAATCTTGCTCATATTTTCATTCTACTAGGTGCTAAATCTCAAATATTAATCGTAGGAGTACTACTTGCACTAAATTGATTACCATTATTAAATTGAATAGTAGCATCAACATTAAATTCAATTGGTGTACGATTAAATACTCAATGTTCAACCATAACATAAACCATATCTCTTAAAGTTTCTTTAATTAATTCATCTTTAAAACTATCAAAAGGAAATTTAGATAAAATAAAATCAAGATAAGCATTAATATCATTTTGAGCACGAATAGCAAATGTTTTAAATCAATCATCAACATTTGGTCATGTATTTATATATTGTCGTGGTGTTTCTGTAATTGTTCCAGTTAATGGATATCAGTTATTATAATTTTCTAAACTGACACCAGTTCAAAGTTTATTAATCATATTTTATCATTCCTTAAAAAATGCTTTTTTATAACGTTTGGTTTTTGATTTAGTTTTTCTATGTGATATATGTATAATTTCTTTTTGTAATTTTTTATTTCCTTTTTTTACAACTTGATTATATGCAAATTTTTCTAAATGTCTTAACAATCCAGTACCAAATACAGTATTAACTGATAATTTTAAACCCACCCTTTTAAATGATTTATTGACATTATCAATAGGATTATTAATAACATTAACTACTTTATGATAAGTTCTAATTGTCCTTAATATTTGCCTATAAATTTTAAAACTATCTTTAATCATTTGTTGTACAACTGGTAGAGCAAAAGCAATACTTTTTAATCATTTATTTTGACTAACTCCATATCCAATATATCAACCGCTATATCATCTATATCAATGAAATGGATGTATTTGAATAACAAAAGTTTCTGCTTTGATAATACTATCAATAACTACAATTGGTTTATATTTAGGATTACGATGATAAATAGTAATTCCACATTTATCTAATGATAAAGGTTGAATTTTACAAGCCATAAATACTGGTGAATTTAATGGAATTAATTGTGCATGTTTAATTGCTTTCTTTTCAGCACTTGTAAATACATCAATTGTTTTTTCTTTTAATTTATTAATTTTTTCAAATGCTTGTTTTTCTAATTTTTCGAATTTCTCTTGTAATTTATAAATATTTATTCTTATTTTTTCAAAATATGAAGTATCTTTTCAAAATTTATTTAAACCTTTTTTAAAATAAAATTTAATATCAAAATATTTAAAAGTTTGATTTGCTTTTAATACTAATTTATGAATTGAACTATTTTTAAAATTAAATTTAATTGCATTAGCACGAATTTTTTGTAAATCTAAAATTAAAGATTTTCCATATCTATTTTCTGCATGTATTGTATGAACTAAATTTAATCAGTCATGTTGGTTCATTTTTAATACTTCTTTTAAATCAGTATTATATTTTTGTAAAAAATTGTTTGCTTTATCAATATCTTTAATTTTAAATTTAGGAGTTAACTGTGGACTTAACTTTATTAATTCATTTTGTAATAATAAATAATTTTTTAATTCTTGTACTTCTAATTTTGCAAAATTATTTTTATATTGTCTTTCAGCAACAAAACCTAAATTTTGTATTATTGTTTCGCGATTTGGAGCATGGTTATAATTAAATAAATAACGTTTATTTCCAATAATTTTATCTGTTAAAATTTCTTTTCCACTTACTTGACTAATGATTTCTTGTAAATTTTTTGCTTTTTTAATGCCAATTTGTTCTAATGTTTTAGTTTTTTCTGCTAAACTAATAAATTTAGTTGTACGATAACCACGACTAATTCTATTAAGTCCAGCAAATGCAGGTAATATATTAAAAAAAGTATTTAATGGTGTAACATTTCCTTTTAAATAATCATAAACTTGATTAATAGTAAAATCAGTTAAAAACTCTACACCAACAGCACTAATACTAGCAAGTAAATCACTTGCACCTAAACCAAGTGCTAAACTTTCACTTAATCCACCAGTAAAAGGAGCAAGTGCTACTGCTATTACTTGTACACCAATCATTTCTAAAATTTCTCATCATCAACTTTTATGTTCTTGTTGTTGACTTGTTCTAGTATGTTTTGGTTTATTTATGTTTAAAAGTATTGCTGTACTAGTTGTACCAATTGGCATAATAATTATCCTTATTTAAGAGTTATTTTTATAGGATTTGTTGAACCTTGATAATTTTTATCAGTGTCATTAGTAGTGATTACTACATATAAATCTCCTGCTTTTTGGTTTTGATTACTTACATCCACTTGACCTTGGGCATCACTAAAATAATTAATAATTGGAGTTGTTAAATTTGGATTTAAATTATTTAGTTCAGTTGTATTTTTAATTGTTGTATCTAATAATTTATTCTTTTTAGTAGTATCAGCAGTAATATTAGTTGTTAATGTTGTAATTTCTTCACTTAAATATTTTTTATTAACAATACCACATAACATTCATCTTGATTCTGTTTCTGAGTTTGACATATAAGGAATAGATTCTCCTGTTACTTGTCCACCAACTAAATATCTTTTTGGAACTTTACCATCTTTAATATCTTCAACATATATACTAGTTTGTTGTAACATATATCTTTTCATTGCTTTTGGTGTTGCTAAAACAAAATTCATAATTTGATTTTTATTTTCAGTATTTTTAAATGTCATATAATCATCCATAACAATTTGACATAATACACCTTTAATATATAAATTTGTTCCATTTAATCTTAATTGTTGTGCTAGTTGATTATCAGTAATTAAACCTTTATTATCTGCTAAATAAACTAAAGTATCATAAAGACTATTTGTTATAAAAAATTTACAATTATTACTATTTCTTAATTGAAATAAAGTATTTCATGCTGATAACATTGATTTTAAATATCCTACTGGTGTTGTATCAGTAATGATTACTTTTTTGGCAGATTTAGCAATTGTATTTGTATCATTATTTGCTAAATAATCTGCTAAATCATTAGCAACTTCATATTGCATACTTTCTAGTAAATTTTGCCCATTATCTGCAAATAAATCAACTTCACCAATCATTTCTCCTGTACTAGCTTCTTTTGTAATTTCTTTAATAATTTTATCAGTATCAACATAACCAACTTCTAATCCTTTACTTTTATCATTTCAATGAAGTATTTTGAATGTTGGGTCTTTTGGTTTTTTAACTATAAATTCAATTTTTGTAGAATTAACCATTTCAATTGGAAAAAAACTTGCTCATGGACTATTTGATTGTTTATAAAATTCTATAAATTCAGGTGTTTCTACTAATTTTGTAGTATTATCTAAATTTTGTTTAAATGGCACTGGATTTGGCATTTTAAATTTTCCTTTCTTTTATAAATTATTTTTCTTTTTATAATCTAATAAACTACTTTTTATTGAAGTTTCTTGATTTGTTAATATTGTTTCTTGTTTACCACCTGTATTAATTGGTTCTTTAAATAGTGGTTGTTCTTTAATCATTTTTTTAATAGTTTCTTCAATTTTTGAATTTTCTATATTACTTGTTTTAAATTTTAAAAATTCATAAAATTCTTTTTTAACTTGATATTTTTTAAATATATTAATTATTTCTTTTTCTTTAATTTCTTGATTAAGTTTATTTAACTTATTTTCTAATTCAACAATCTTAATTTCTTGCTCTTGTTGTAAATTATTATTTTCAATTAAAGGTTCAGTATTTTGTTCAACATTAGTTTCATTTTCTAACATTTAAATCACACCTTTATTATTTATTTTCTTTTCCATTAATTTTTTCATTAAGTTTTGCTAATTTTTTTTGATGTTTCATCACTTTATTATTTCTTCTAATATGTTTTGGAGTTGTAATAAATCTTTTCAATCAAACAATTAATTCTCTACAAATTAATGTTCCTACACTTGTTCCAATAATAATTAATTCATGTAAAAATTCTTTCATTTTCAATTATTTCCTTTCAATTATTTATTTTTAATTATTCGTCAAATTGACCATTATTAATTCTTTCAATCATTGATTTTGAATTACTTATAATAGTTACCAATAAAGATATTTCTTTATTTAATTGTTCCATTCTTTCTTTATATGTCTGAATTTCATTGTTATAATATTCAATCAATTTTTCTTTATTCATTAGTTATCATCTCCTTTATAAACTATCATATGTAGTTGGTCTTTCATATAAAACATCACTACTTCCACTATTATTACTAATAGCATCACTATTAATTAATCTTCTTGTTTCATTTGTAAATGATGTTTCTTGCATTTCTTGATTATAATTTGTAGTTTCCATAGGTAATAAATTATGTATAATTTCACTTGCACCAGCAACTATTGTTGGTACTGCATAAGCATTATTAAAATCATTATTTATACCCATAGCTACACCACTTGAAATTAGACATCCACTAGTTGCCATATTACATATTTTTCTTATTACTTCAAATCTATTAGGTATTAGTTCACTTAACCCACCAATTAGATTTGATATACCATAAGTACTTAAACTAATATATGTATCTCAATCCATTTGTTGTTTATTATCATTAGTTAATAATAATGGTCATGGTGGTGTTTCTGTGGTAGTAGTTGTTAATCAAGGTGGTGGTTCAGGATTAGGATTGATTTTTGTAAATTTTGCATAATTAATTAAACCAATAGTTCCTAAACCTAATAATATTTTTTTTACTTGAATTTAATATTTTCTTTTTAGTACTTGGCATTTGATTTAAGTTTCATATATCAATTCCTAACTTTTTACTAAATAATAAAGCATTAATACTTCCTAATACTGGATTACCAATAATTTGACCATAATAAGCACTTGTACCAATCATTGCTGATAATGGACTTATTCCAATTCTTATTATTTTTAATAAAGTATAGTTATTTGATTGTACATTCGTGTCATTTGGCATTTTCATTTACTCCTTCATTTTTTGGTTTAATAAACACTTCAACTCAACCTGTATAGTGAACGTTATCACCAACTAAAATAGCAGTATTTGCATGTGGTTGAGAAACAACTAAATATTCAGCAATAACATTAGGATATTTTCATAAAATAATTGCTTTTATATCATTACTATCTGTTAAATCTTTGGGATTTGGTGAAAATATTTCTATTTTATCTTGACCAAATAAATCTGTTAATTTAGTCATTATCAAATTCACCTTTTTCTATTTTTTCAATTAATAAATTTAAAATATTTTTGTCCAAATCAGAGTTTGTATAATTAATTTTTTTAGTTCATTTAATTATATCTTTCATATATTTAAGTAATTTTTCTTTATTCATTATTTATTCTCCTTATTTAAATAATATCAACCAATTAATAAACTATCTGCTTCATCATGATTTGATATTTTTATATTTCAATTATTTCTTTAATAATTTCTTCAGCAACATATATACTTAGTTCTTTATCTCAAGGTCTTAATCAAAAAATAGGTGGGTCATAACGTTCATATCATTTCTTTCATTCACTTGGACTTATTAACATATCTTTTGTTAATAATTTATTAAATTGTCCTGCAATAAAACCACGTAAATGTTCTTGAGTTTCATAACCAATACCATTTTTTGAATTAAAAGTACCACGTTCAATAATTAAATCCAATTCATTATCATTAACTTTTATATCTCAATAAAATTTTCTTTGTCCATCATATTCTTTTAAATTATAACTTTTAACAAATATTGGTTTTCAATTTCAAAAATCATATTTATCATGTAAATAAACTTTTTTTCATAAAGTAAATCCAGTATTTTTAATACTTGGGTCAATTGAAAGTAAATAATTAGTCATTATCAAATCACCGGTCTTTAATTCTGGTTTTAATTGGTTTATAAACTTCTTCATAATATCCGTTTAAGCGATATGTGTTTTTAAGATATTGCATAAATCTTTCTTTATTAATACAATTTTTATGTCTTGATTTATTAATTTCATCAACTTTATTTCTATGTTCTTTATCACCTTGATAACAATGTTCACATACATTTCTCAGCAGTTTTTTTCGCAAGTAAATAAATCATGTTTTTTATCACATACACAACAATCTTCACAACATACTTCTTTATTCATTATTTATTCTCCTTTCTATTATTTCTTTCTTGCTTTATTAAGAAATTTATTCAAATAATTTGATTATCACCATCACCTAATTTTTTTAAAAGATATTCATATCTTTTCTTAAAATCTTCACTATCAATATCTCTATCTTGGTAAATTATTTTTTTCAATTTTTTTATTTTATACAAGGTTTTTGGAGAATATATTTCTCCATGCATGCAAAGAAAACATTTCATTATTTATTCTCCTTATTTTCAATTTGATTAGCAATTTCACTTAATATTTTTAATACTTTATATTCATTTTTTAATTCTTTAATAATAAATATTAAAAATATTATTAGTGTTATACTTGTTATTAATATTGGTGCTATTAATAAAATTTCTCATCATATCATTTTTTACTCTTTTCATTTTTTAAATCATTTAACATTAATTGAACAAAATACACGATTTTAGGAATGTTTAAAGTATTAAAAATTTGACCAGTGACAATAATTTCATCGTTTTTGTTTAATAAAATACATCGGTTATAAAATTTTGGATTATTAAAAATTAAAGTAACATAGTTTAAACCATTTCATTGACCACGAACACTATAATATAATTCTTTATTACCTTTTTCGTAATATTTTGCTTCAATAGTGTTACTTAGTTTTACTGTTAATTTGACATAATTGGCTTTATCTTTCATTTTTATAATTCCTTAAATAGTATTGAATGTGTTTATATGCATCTTGTTCATGTTTTGTTAATTTTATATTTCCTTTATAATTTGTTATTTTATTTTTATTTTTTGGTTGGTTTTCTAGATAATCTCAGTTGAAAACATCTTGTACTAATACCATTAATGAACCAATAATTTTAGGAGTTGCTAATGGATTAGTTAATAATTGTTTTGAACTTAAAAAGAAATTTTCTACAATAACTAATATTTTGTTTTCAAAAAATTGTTCTTTGATTATTGATAATATTCTTTTATAACGATTTTTACTTTCAAAAACATGTGTTGTGTTGAATGTTTCTGTATAAATAATCCTATTTGTTTCATTTGAATATATAACAATTCCATTATTACCAATACCAGCGGGGTCAATCCCAATAATTAAGTCATATTGCATTATTAATCAAATTCACCATTTTTAATTTTTTGATTTAATTGAGATATAAGATTTAATCTTCCATTAAAACAACTTTTTCAAAGTTTAGTTACTTTTTCATCGTCTCTCATTTCTTTATTTCATTCTCATTCATCTTTAAGATATTCAAGTATTTTTTCTTTATTCATATTTATACCTCCTACTTAACCTAATATTTAAAATACAGTCATAACAAATTGCTTTACTATTTTTATCTCTTAAAAAATATTTTCTTGTTTTTATATCATTAGTATTAAAGAATAAATAATCTAATTTATTTTGTTTACATGTTCAACAAAAATACTTTTTCATTATGAGTTGAAATTTCCTTATAAGAAGTAACTATATAATTAATTGGTAAATCATCATGTTTATATGGATTATTTATTTTAAAACCTTTTCTGTTTTCTTCTCACGTAATGTTATATTTAAAACAAGGATTAGTAATTTTAGTTTTGTTATCTGTTATTTCACCCATAAATCAACTATTATGCTGTTCATAAAATGTTAATTGTTCAAGTTTTATATCATTAAGATAATATTATTTTGGAGCAGTTGGTTTATTAACAGTTATTTTTTGGTCTTTAATATATGGTTCTAATAACTTTATTAATTCATTACCACTTAATTCTTTTTTAATATTTTCTAAATTAAAAACTCAATATGTGCAACTGTTATCAACAATAAAAGAATTATTTTTAATCATTCATTTTGGAAGAGATAATTTATATTCAACATAATCAATAAGAATAGATTGTGGTTTATCTTTAACAATTTGTTCTTTTTTAAATTCTATTTGCATAATAATCCTTTCCTAATATGTTCTGTTGCTTCTAGCATAAAGAACATATATTTTTATTCTTAGATTATTAATAATACTACTATTTGTTTTATTCATTCCAGCAATTCTGGGCTCAAAAATAAATTGTGAAATTTTAAAAAACATTGAGGCATTCGATTCAATATTTATTTAATTTGCGTTTAGCAAATTAATATTTTAATTGAACCGGTCCCGCTCAATTTTTTTTACAAGTTTGAAATTTATTTTCTCGCCCAAAAATTTTTCAAAAAAAAATAAAAAATAAAACCAACACTTGCTCACTTGGTAGTGGCAAGGTTGGTTAAATAAAGAATAATAGTTGGTCCCCACTCCGGGTCTATATATACTAGTTTCCAATTCGCTCCCACCCCAAGAATTACCATTTCTGGTTAGTATATTTTATTAGGTATCACTCCACTTTTTATTTATCCATGCAAGTCCACATGCTAGCTACTATTTTTAACAACTATGTTGTAGTTCACTTTTTTATTTCCCTAACACGTGTTGATAATAGTGCTAAAGACGGTTATTAAAAATTTTAAAATTTTACAATTACAAAAAAAGACAAGAATTTTATTCTCGTCTTTTGTCATTTATTTTTTAATTTAATAGTTTAAAAAAGAAAGGAGTTATTTTTAAAAATTTTTATTTATCGACATCTTCGGTACGCTCCCTCATTGAGTACTTGTATTTGTTGTGATGTTAATGCGGGTATTTGTTCTTTTGTGAGTGCTTGTATTTGTTCTATTGTAAATTTTGATATTTGTTCTGTTGTAAATGACTGAATTTGTTCTTTTGTAAAAACTTGGATTTGTTCATAGTAAAATCATTTAATTTGTTGTGATGTTAATACTGGTATTTGTTTTATTGTGAGTGCTTGGATTTGATCATCATGAAATCATGAAATTTGAATTGGTGGTATTGCTGCTATTTGTTTTGTTGTGAAGTGTGGTATTTGCTCTGCTGTAAATGGTTGTTTTCATGTAAAATTTTTTATTTGTTTTGTTGTAAAACTTGGTATTTGTTCTTTTGTGAAGTGTGGTATTTGTTCGCTTGTGAGTGCTTGTATTTGCATTTTTGTGAAGTGTGGTATTTGTTGAATTGTTAGTGCTGGTATTTGTTTAATTGTTAGTGCTTCTATTTGTTCAATGGTGAATCAAGTAATTTGTCAGTTTGTGAATGCTTGTATTTGCTTGATTGTGAATGCGGGTATTTGATCAATCGTAAATCAAGTAATTTGTAAATTTATAAATTCTGGTATTTGTTTAATTGTGAATGATTGAATCTATTCATTTGTAAATTCTGGCATTTTTCAATATGTAAATTCTGGTATTTGTTTTTTGGTTAATGCTGATATTTGTTCTTTTGTGAAATATGGTATTTGTTCGATTGTGAATGCTGGTATTTGTTCAATTGTGAGTGCTTGGATTTGATCATCATGAAATCATGAAATTTGAATTGGTGGTATTGCTGCTATTTGTTTTGTTGTGAAGTGTGGTATTTGCTCTGCTGTAAATGGTTGTTTTCATGTAAAATTTTTTATTTGTTTTGTTGTAAATAAACTAATTTGTCATTCAGTCAGTGCTTTAATTTGTTGTGGTATAAATTCTGGTATTTGTTCGATTGTGAATGCTTGTATTTGTTCTTTAGTAAATATTTCAATTTGTTTGATTGTGAATGCTTGTATTTGTTTTTTAGTAAATCAAGAAATCTTATCTTTTGTGAATACTGCTATATGCGTTTCTGTAAATTGTGGTATTTGTTTTTAGTAAATCAAGTGATTTGTCAAACAGTAAGTGCTGCTGCTTGTTCGCTTGTGAGTGCTGGTATTTGTTTTTTGGTTAATGCTTTTATTTGTATTTCTGTAAATGATGCTATTTGTTTTTTTCTAAGTCAAGTAATTTGTAAGTTTGTGAATCATGATATTTGTTTTTTGGTGAATCAAGAAATTTGTAAAGTAGTAAATGATTCTATTTGTTTTTTTGTCAATGATTGAATTTGTAATTTTGTCAATATTTGGATTTGTTCAATGGTGAATCAATTAATTTGTCATTCTGTAAATGCTTGTATTTGTCTTGGTGTTAAAATTACTATTTCTTCAGTTGTCAATCTCTGTAATTCTTTTTTTGTGAGTATTTCAATTTCATGTGTAGTTAATTTATTTATATTTTGTAGATTTATATCTTTTTTTTCTTCATTTATTTTAATAAATAGTACTTCTCTTTTCATTTTATTTATGAAATGTGGTTTATATGTATTTATTGATTTATTAAATAAAACCTTTGATAATTCTTGTGATTTTAGAAAATTTTGATATATTTATTCAAGTTTGTTTTTATGTTCTTGGATAGGATTTGTTCAATTATTAATTTGTATACTGATTAGGTTTAATGAATTATTATTAATAGATTTTGTGAGTTCGTTTGAAAAATTAAGTAAAATTTTCATTTTTTTATTTTTCCTTTCAATGATATAAATTAAAACATAAAAACTCATTTACTTTAAATTAAGCAATGAGTTAAAAAACTTTTATAATTTTTTAATAATTATTATTATATGTGTTAATTATATTTGAGTTTAAAGAAAATACAACGAAAATGATATTTTAAAGGTTTTAAATTATTTTTAGTAATATTTAATTTTGAAGGATAGTAGTTATGTGATAAAATTTCAAACATATACTAAAAAAACATTATAATTAAATATAATTTAATTATTTAAAGCATTATATTTATAGTCTACTTTAAATAAAGTATTTTATTAAATGATTGATTTAGGAGTAAGCAATGAATAAAAATTGAGCTATAGGTTTAACTAATTTAACTTTAACCCCAATAATGGAACAACAATTAAGTCAGTATTATAAAATTTTAATTGCTGAAAATAAAAAATATAACTTAACAACGATCATTGAAGAAATGGAAGTTTATTATAAACATTTCTATGATTCTCTTTTAATTAGTAATAATATCATTTTGGAGGATCAAAATATTTGTGATGTTGGTAGTGGTGCTGGTATACCAGGAATAATTTTAAAAATTTGTTTTCCCAAATTACAATTAACTATTATTGAATCAAATACAAAGAAATGTCAATTTCTAAAAACAGTAATTACTGAACTAAACTTAGAAAACGTTTATATAATTAATCAAAGAGCAGAAACATTTGCTCATCAATATCGTGAAACATTTGATATTGTAACAGCAAGAGCATTAGCACCGCTAAATATTTTAAGTGAATTATGTTTAGGATTAGTTAAAGTTGAAGGATTATTTATTGCTTATAAGGGTCTTAAAGTTGAAGAAGAAATTGCGTTGGCACAAAATAGTATTAACACAATGGGTGCAAAGTTAATTAATCAATTTACTGTTCAATTACCAAACAACTATGGTCAAAGAACAATCCTTCATTTTCAAAAATATAAATTATGTGCTTTAAAATATCCAAGACCTTATCAACAAATTAAAAGTAAACCTTTGTAAATAATATTAATTAAAATTAGTGTTAAACTTAATTAGTACGATAAAATATTAGTCTATTCATTTAGAAAGGTAATTATTATGGGCAAAATTATTGCAATTGCTAATCAAAAAGGTGGAGTTGGAAAAACAACTACTGCTACTAATCTTGCTGCAGGTTTAGGTATAAAAAATAAAAAAGTGTTACTTATTGATTTGGATCCACAAGGTAGTGCTACTATTTCAATGGGTTTTGCTGCTGATAAAGTTGAACAAGATATATATGATGTTTTAGTACATGATGTTCCATTGGAAAAAGTAATTAAAACTGAAGTTTGTCAAGGAGTAGATTTATTACCATCAACCATTTCTTTGGCGGGAGCCGAAATATTTTTATTAGAGCAATCTCGTAATAAAAGAAATATTTTATTAGAAAAATTAGAACCCGTAAAGGAAGTATATGATTTTATTATTATTGACTGTCCACCTAGTTTAGGATTAGTTAATCGTAATGCTTTAGCTTCAGCTAATTCAGTTATTATTCCATTGCAAGCTGAGTTTTATGCATTAGGTGGTTTGGTACAATTATTATCTACTATTCGTTTAGTACAAAAATTATTTAATCCCAATTTAGAAATTGAAGGGATTTTATTAACTATGGTTAATATTAGAACAACTTCTTCTGTTGAAGTTATCAAAGAAATTCAAAAAAATTTTAGAGAAAAAGTTTATAAAAATTATATTCCAAGAAATGTAACTCTAAGTGAAGCACCAAGTCATGGTAAAAATATTTTTAGTTATCGGCCACGTTGCAGTGGTGCTATTGCTTATCAAAGTTTAGTGAATGAGGTGTTAAATAATGTCTAATGATAAAAAAAATCGTATTTCTGCTAAAGGCTTAGCATCAATTTTTGGTGAAGGTTTAAATGATTTGATAACTAACATTGAAAGTTCACCAGAAATTGCTAAAACTTTTTCACAAACTATTTCTCTTGCAAAAATTATTCCTAATCCATATCAACCACGTGTAGTATTTAATGAACAAGAAATTAAAGAACTAAGTGATTCAATTAAAATTCACGGTTTAATTCAACCAATTATTGTTAAAAAAACGATAACAGATGGTGTTTTTCAATTAGTTGCTGGTGAGCGTAGAACTAAAGCTGCAAAATTAGCAGGTCTAACAGAGATCTCTGCAGTAACTATTGAAGTAACAGATCAACAATTAATGGAATTTGCTTTGATTGAAAATATTCAACGTGTTGATTTGAATGCTTTTGAAGAAGCACAGGCATATCAAACTTTAATTAGTAAAATGAAATGAACTCAAGAACAACTCTCACAAAAAGTTAATAAATCACGTAGTCACATTGCTAATACTTTACGAATTTTGCAATTGCCAGTAGAGATTTTACAAATGCTTCAACGCAATGAATTAACAATGGGTCATGTTAAACCGTTATTAAGTTTAGGCACTAATCTTAATTTAATGGTAACTATTGCTAAAAGGGCATATAGTGAACAATGGAGTGTTCGTAAGGTTGAAGATGTTATTAAGATGCAACAATTAAGTTTAAATCAAAAACAAAATGTTAATAACAAGTCAGATCTTCATTTAGTAGCATTAGAAAATACTTTATCAAGAACTTTAGATACTAAAGTAAAAATCAATAAAAAACAACTAATCATCAATTATAGTAATCATAAAGAATTAAATCGAATTTTAGAATTTTTAAAATTAATATAAAGCTGAATTATACTTGTAAGTGCAAGTAAATAAAATTGCAAAAAATTCTCATATAAAAATTTCATAATGCTAAATTTAGTTTAGAAAAAAGTAAGGAGTTTTTATATGAGTTATAAACATCTTGGCATAGATGAAAGGATTTATATTGAGAATCAATTGAAATTTAAATTTAAAATTAGTGAAATAGCTAAAAATCTTAATCGAAGTATTAGTACTATTATTCGAGAAATTAATAGAAATAAAGATAATAATCATTATTTTTCATTAATTGCACAAAATAAAGCTGAAAATCGAAAACAATCACATATTAGTTTTCATAAGTTTAAAAATAAGAATTTAGTAAAATATGTACAACAAAAATTACTATTAGGTTGATCACCTGAACAAATTTATGGCAGAATTAAAAATTTTCATAAAGAGTGAGTTATTAGTTTTAAAACAATTTATACTTGAATTTATTTTGGAATGCTTGATAAAGTTACTAGTAAAAATTTAAGAAGAAAAGGTAAAAAACGAAAATCTAAAGAAAATCGTGGCAAGTTTAATGGTAAATCAATTAAAGAACGAGATATAAATGTTAATGATCGTATAACACTTGGTCATTGAGAAGGAGATACTATAGTATCATCACGAGGTAAAAGCAAATCATGTTTAATAACTTTAGTTGAAAGAGTATCACGATTTACTTTAGCAATATTAGTTAAAAACAGAACTACTAAAGTTATTAATAAAAATGTCAGTTATTATTTATCAATTCTTCCTAAAAACATTGTTAAAACTATTACTTTTGATCGTGGCAAAGAATCTTCAAATTGACAACAACTTGAAAAAAATTTAGATGTAAAAATTTATTTTGCCAATCCATATTCACCTTGACAAAGAGGTACTAATGAAAATACTAATGGTTTAATTAGAGAAAAATTTCCTAAAAAATTTATTTTTTCAAAAACTAATAAAAATGAAGTTCATAAATTTATATTGTCTTTAAATCAAAGACCGAGAAAAATATTAAATTATCTTTCACCAATCGAATATTTGGATAGAAAAATAATTTAGTTGCACTTACCTTTAGAATTTAGCGAATACTTATAAAAAACATATAAATTTTTAAATCGTTTGTATATGACCTAATTAGGAGTCTTAAAAATTGATTTTAAAAATATAAGATATTATACTTGCAATATCTTATCTTTTTTTTACATTTGTGATGAACTTCGTTTATATCCGCTTGTTGAAGGTTGATTTTGCAAATCTATAGAATTTATTTCATTTTTTTCAAATATTAACTTAGGTAATTTTGAACTTGTTGAATTAATTAATTCGTTTTCAAAAAACTTTCTTTTGATATTTTTCATATCACTTGGGTTGTCAGAAAAATATACAAAATTCAATTGTTTGAATAATAATTCACTTATTTCTCGACTAATATCATATTTTTTTAATACCACATCTAAAGGAATAAACCCTCCAACATCTTTAATATTTGGATCTGCACCATTTTCAAGTAATAATTTAACCATTTCAATATTTTTTGTATATATAGAAAGATATAAGGTAGTAGCCAAAGTTTCATCTTGTGCATTAATACCAGCACCATTTTCAATAAACAATTTTACTATTTCAATATTATTACATTCTACAGCTCAATGTAAAGGTGTACATCCATTTATATCTTTTAAATTTACATCAGCATGATTTTCAAGTAATAATTTAACCATTTCAATATTATTATTTTTTACTGCAATTTGTAAAGGAGTATAACGACTTTTTTTATCTTCAATATTAGCATTAATTTTAAAATTTTCATTTAATCACCTAAATGACAATATGTCATTATATTTTGAAAAATAAATCAAAAGTATGTCAATATATTTTTTTTTATTAATATCATTAATATTATCATATTTTAATATTTCCTTAATAATTTCAATTCGATTATTATTAAATGCATAATCTAAGATTGTACAATTATTTTCATCTTGTGCATTAATATCAGCACCATTTTCAATAAGCAATTTTACTATTTCAATATCATTATCAGAATTTGCTACAGCAATTTGTAAAGGTGTACATCCATTTATATCTTTTAAATTTACATCAGCACCATGTTGAAGTAAATATTCAACTATTTCAAAATAACCATTATCTACTGCATAATGTAGAAGAAAAACTAAAGGTTCATTCTTATTATATTTTTCATTTTTTTCATTATTTTTTATCAAGCAATCATTGATATTTTTATGTTCAAAAAAATTTTTTAATTTTTGTTCTTTATTTCAAAGTATTGATTAATTTATATTTTGAATTTTATTTTTAAAATTATTGAAATAAAATCATTTATTTCTTTTTTAATTGTTGTTTTTCCTTTAATAGAAATAGATAGTAAATCATTAGAATTGATTAATGATTCGTTAGTAACAAATTTACCATGAATTCCTTTTTCAAAATTAGTACCATCTCCACCTTTTCCATAATAAATTTTATTGATATCTAAATTTAAATTAGTTAAATTAATGGCATATAAAAATCATTTTTTATTGCTTGATTTATTTGCAAAAGAATGATTAAATCTATTAATTAATACATTATTTCCACTAATATCAATGCCTACTTCTTCTCACATTTCTTGTACAACTGTTGTATAATAATCCATACTCTCAAGTCCACCGGTAATAGTACTATACTGACTAATTTTAGATACTATTTCATGAGCTGGGTTTTTTTCTTTATGTATTTGCAAATAATAATATTGATTGTCTTTTAAAACATAGGGCAAAATGGCAACTCCTTGGTTGTTAAATCAAGGTTCTTCAACATAGATAAAACCATTCTTTATTTTTACTCCAATAAATTTAGAATCAAACAATACTTTTTCGTTATTTATATTTAACATAATTTATTTTACTTCCTTTTAAAAATAGAAATCCGTAATGAATTATAAAATTTAATATAAAATTTTATAAATTGATTATACAATAAATTTTATTTTTGTTTAAATTTTCGGAAGTGAAAATATGTCAAATAAAATCAAAAGACCAATGAATGTGCTTATATGCTTTTTAGTAAAGAAAAGAGAGCAGAAATTATTCAACAAAAACCAGAACTTAAATCAAAAGTTGCAGAAATTGCAAAATTGATTGGTAATCATTGAAAAAATGCTTATTACGATACAATTATCTAGTTACCGGTGTGGTCTTGGACGATGGCGCTGGTAACGATTATATTTAATTTAAAGATTTGTAAGGTAGTAAAAACATTTTGGACTATTTTCCATATAATAAAAGTTTATCCAAATAATCCATAGGAGTCATTAATCCTAATGATTTATGTGGTTTAGAATTGTTATAATATTCTTGAAAAGAATTCACTAATTTTTGAAATAAACTAAAATCACTATTTAAATATGGTTTTATTTCAAATAAATTACTTCAATTTCTGTGAAATCTTTCAATCTTACCATTACTCTGTGGTGATCTAAACGGTGTAGTTTCATATTTATTGATAAAATTACAATTAGTGCTTTTTTAGTTACAATCGGTATTGGAAGTAAAATATTTTCATCATTATTTTCACCTATAAAAAAAAGTTGAATCATGAATTTCTAACAAAATATATAAAAATGAAGAACTTAAAGAAAAAAACAAAAAAGAACGTGATTCAATAATTAAAAATTTAATAAGTGATAAACTAAAAACTAAATTACAAACTCAATATGATATTTTAAAACAAGAATTAGACAATAGAAAAGATAAAACTATAAATGAACTCTTAAATAATAAAACCATAAATAATAGTTCAAATATTGAACCATTAAACGTCAGTGATTTTGATTCAGATATAAAAAATACAGTAAATAATCAAGGTCCACAAT
This sequence comes from Spiroplasma endosymbiont of Nomada ruficornis, assembly GCF_964030795.1. Lineage (NCBI taxonomy): Bacteria > Bacillati > Mycoplasmatota > Mollicutes > Entomoplasmatales > Spiroplasmataceae > Spiroplasma > Spiroplasma endosymbiont of Nomada ruficornis. The sequence continues at coordinate 1,506,461 of NZ_OZ034962.1, forward strand.
CTTCAATAAGTTCAAATCATAACTGAAATAAAGTAAAATGTTTATTAACATAAACAATAAAGTTCTAATCGCTATTTTTTGAAAATAGCGATTTTTTATTATTTTTTACACATTTTTCGTTTTAAAAATATATAATTTTTCTTGGATATTTTAAGGATAGAAAAAAATATTCAAAAAAATTGAGAGGAATTTTATAATATGGAAAAATGAAGCCAAGCAGATAAAGACAAGTGAAACAAAAGAGTTGATGAAACAAATAAAGCTTGAGTAGAAAAAAACGAACGTGAAAGACGAAAAAGAGTTGCTAATGCTCTTGGATTTGAAAAAGAAAAATCAAAAGTAAATAGCGAAGCTTCAACAAGCAAAGGACAAAGTTCTAGTAGTAAATCACAAAAAATGTAAATTTTAATACATGACTATTGTAATAACTAAATTTTTATTTTAAAATTTTTAATATTTATCAATAAAAATTAGGAGAAAATTATGCAATTAACAAGTGAAAATGACAAAATGAAAATGATTGTTGATATTGCTATTAATCCAATTTAGTAGTAATTACATTTTCATAATTGGTAAAACCAGTAAAATTATTTGCTAGTTGCGAGTTACCTTGTAAAATTGATGTAACATCAAAACCGGTTGTCATATCAACAATAATATAAATAACATTTTTTTATTTTTTGATAAGCTCATATTTTTTTCTATTTTAAGAAAGTCATTATATGGATAATTATAGTTGCAAACGATACTTGTTGTGATAATAACAATAATTGCAAAAATAAATTCAATTATAAATAATGGAATAAATACTAAACCTAAAAGTTTCTTCATAATTTCTCCTTTTTAGATATATGCCTTTATTTGGCTCATATTTGCTGTTTTTAGCAAATATGAGCTTTTTATAATTATATGGTAAAAAATAATGAAATTACAAAATAAATTTTGTTAATAAACACATTTAAATTGTATTATTATTTTATAATGTTTGTTAGTATTTTATTAGCAAATTATTAAAAAGGAGTAAAATTAAAACTTATGAAAAATATAGAAAATTTATTAAATCAAACATTTGTATACGATACTATTCAAGACTTAGAAGAAAAAAATAAATATTTATTAGAAAAAATTGAAACGTTTAAAAAAGGTATCACAAATATTTTGAACGATTTATATCAATCAAATTATGAATTAAAATTTAAAAATAAATTTATTGAAGAAGTATTACATTTAGAAAGTTTATCATTAGAAAATGATAATCAATATGAAAATATAGAAAATTTATTAAATCAAACATTTGTATACGATACTATTCAAGACTTAGAAGAAAAAAATAAATATTTATTAGAAAAAATTGAAAATTTTAAAAAAAGTATCAAAAATCTTTTAAAAAATTGAAAAAAAGTAAATTATGATTTAGAAATGAAAAACAAATTAATTCAAGTCTTCGAAGAATTACAAAATTCATTATCATCTTTAAAAGATGATTCTAATGATAATAAATATGAAGAATTAGAAAATTTAAAGCAAGAAAATCATCGACTAAGTCAAAATTTAATATTTAAAGAAAAAGAATTAGAAAATTTTGAAATTGATAATAAAAATTATGAAGAACAAATGATTGATTTAAATAAAACAAAACAAAATTTAGCTAAACAATTAAATAAAGTTATTCAAGAAAAAAAATATTTAACAGATAAACTAGATTTATCACAACAACAGTTAGATACAATTACTAAGGCAAAACAAGATTTAACTGATGAAGTTCAATCTTTAAAAGAAACTAAAATAAGTAATGAAGAACAAATTATGGATTTAAATAAAAAAAAACAAAATTTAGCTAAACAATTAAATAAAGTTATTCAAGAAAAAAAATATTTAACAGATAAACTAGATTTATCACAACAACAGTTAGATACAATTACTAAGGCAAAACAAGATTTAACTGATGAAGTTCAATCTTTAAAAGAAACTAAAATAAGTAATGAAGAACAAATTATGGATTTAAATAAAACAAAACAAAATTTAGCTAAACAATTAAATAAAGTTATTCAAGAAAAAAAATATTTAACAGATAAACTAGATTTATCACAACAACAGTTAGATACAATTACTAAGGCAAAACAAGATTTAACTGATGAAGTTCAATCTTTAAAAGAAACTAAAATAAGTAATGAAGAACAAATTATGGATTTAAATAAAACAAAACAAAATTTAGCTAAACAATTAAATAAAGTTATTCAAGAAAAAAAATATTTAACAGATAAACTAGATTTATCACAACAACAGTTAGATACAATTACTAAGGCAAAACAAGATTTAACTGATACACTAGAAGAATCAATTTTGATTAAAAATTCAGACTATTATCAAAAATTAAAATATATTTCAGAACCAATTATCATTTCAAAACATAAAGATAACAATTGAAATATTGAAACATTACCTAATATTAAAGATGAAAAAATAGAAAAAACAATATTATTAAATATTGAAGAAAATAAAATTTTAAATAATCTTATTGAACAAAAAAATAACATTACGATCATTTTTTGCAAAAAAACTAAAAAATTTAAAGAAGCTTTTTTCATTGATAAATATCAAAATAAAATAATCATCAATATTGAAAATGAACAGCAAAAAATCTTAGAAAAATTAAATTATAAATTAAGAACCGAAATGGCAAGTTCATTAACTCAAAGTGATATTAATAAAATCAATAATTTTTATAATCAAAAAGAACCAAAACAATCACCTTGTTTAACTAAAGAAGAATTAAAAAAATATCAAAATCAAGGAGCGGTTCCTAAACACTATAAACTTGTTTAATATCTAAAAATTTTATGCTGAATTATACTTGTAATTCCAACTAAAAAATTATTTAGATTATAAATATTGAAATTAAATATTCAAAGAAACGAAACAAAAATAAAACCAATGGAACAAGTTAAAAAATGGCTTCATTTTGGAAAAATAAACCTTATCAAGACAAACCATGAAATCAAAAATTACCAACAATGACATGTCCACCAAATTTAGTAGAAAAATTTAAAAATGAAGCCAAACAAAATCATTGAAAATATACAACTCTAATGACTATGATTTTAGAAAATTGATATGCACAAAAAAATGAAAGTGAGAGTGAATAGTTATGAAAATGATTTCATTTGCTGTTAAAAAGGGTGGAGTTGGAAAAACAACACTTTGTAAAAATATTGCTTATAAACTTGCTTTAAAAAATAAAAAAGTTTTATTAATTAGAGTTCTTTCATAACTAAATCAATTCTAAGTTATAAATTGAAGCTATTAAATTAAATCGTAAAGCAAATCTTTTTCTACGATTTCGATATTTTTCAGCAATAATTTTAAATTTTTTAAGACTAGCAAAGACATTTTCAATAACAATTCTCATTTTTGAAATTAACCTATTATTTTGTTTTTGCTCTTTAGTTAAAGGATTTTTCTTTGATTTTCGTTTTGGCAATAAAACATTATTATGAATTTTTGCTAAACCTAGATAACCAGTATCAGCTACTAATAAGGAATTTTTTAAAAAATTAATTTTTGTTTCTTTAAACAAACAAAAATCATGTTTTTTACCAAATGAAAAATGTGTTGTCAGAATTTGTTTACTTTCTTTTTCAATTATGACTTGAGTTTTTATCTCTTATTTTATATTTTTTTCTGAATAGTACTGCTTTTGACTTTTTTTGGGCGTTGAATTGGGGTTTCAGTAACATCAATGATAAATGTTTTATCTTTAAAATGCTTTTTTATTAACTCTTCCAGAAAGTTGTTGGAAATCAGGGTGTTTTATTAAAATATCCTCAATTTATTTAATATTTCGATAACAACTTGGTTCGCTAATGCCAAAACTTTTTCCAATATGAAATAAGTTCTGTATTCACGTCAATATTCTAATGTCATTAATAAACGATCTTCAATTAAAAGTTTATTTTTTCTACCACCATAATATTTTTGTTGATTTTCTGCTTCTTTGAAAATTTTTACTATTTTTTCAAATGTTTTATTTTTAACACCCGTTCAACGATAAAATTCTTTATAACTTATATCTTTAAATTCAATAAATTTCAAGTTAAACACCATTCTTTTTCCTTAACAAGTATATAGGGACTACGTCCCTCGCCACTACGTGGCTCACCCAAATTATAGTCCCAGTAGGTTCACTGGGACTATAACTATTTTTATTTATCTTTATTTTTAGGTTTATCTTTTTTCTTTAAAATATTATCTAATTTATCTAAACCAGCAGACTTAATATCAGTATAAGTCATATCAATACTACTGGCTTCTTTAAGGTATTTTCTATGTGACAATTCACTTTTAAGTTAATGCACATAATGTAAAGCACGTGAATTATACCTTTTTAACCAGTGTCTAGGAAAAAATAAAGTCATAGCCATTGCTTCACCACTATAACTTGGAGGCATAATGCCTTTTTTAATCATTTTCTTTGTTCTACGTCGTGAAAACACTACTTTATTATAATCATCAATATTAGTATATAAATTAAGATTAAATATAACAACAAAGCCCAAAAAACGCATTCTTTTAACTTGCACAACATACTCTACTTTTTCTCTTGCTTGTACTGGTATTCTATTAGGATGTTGTTCAATCAAATACATAGTACCATTAAACATATGACCTATTAACTTACAAAATTGTCCTAAACTTTCTTGTTGATTTTTAAACTGTACTCCTAAATCATTAGAATTTATCTTTAATGCTAATTCATCTAAAATTATTAAATCTTCTTCTTCAAAAGCATAATTACTTGCTAACTGATTAAAAGTAAAAACATCATTATAATTAACCAAATAAGAATAACCATTTTTTAAATAGAAATATCATGTTTTGCTTTATTAATATCTTGCATATTATCAGCATAAGTCAAAGTAACAAAACTTAAAACCTTTGAATTATAAAAATTATGATACGCTTTATGTATTAATTTTGTTTTAGTCCGAATTGCATTATTACGTAATTTTTTATCATTAATCTCTAAATTTTTAATACCAATTTCATTACGTTTATTATTTAAAATAGCACTCATAGGCAAAACTATATTTTTAACATAAGCACCATAATAAACTTTTTTAATATAAAAATTTTCTTCCATATATAAAAATCCTCGACAGCATTATTAATTTTATATATTTTTTTACTAACAAAATAATCATAACACAAAAAACAAAATAATTAATGAATTATCTTGCGGTGAATTGTGATACTTAATTGAATTGTGATACTTAATTAAAATTATAATAATATAAAAATTAAGAAAAATAAAGTGCTAGTTATGAAAGAAGTCTATTGATTTAGACCCACAAGCTACACTTTCAATGCAAATGATTGATGACCAAATCAAAGTAAATAATACTCTAATTAAAGTAATACCATCACCTGATATGATGAAACTTTAGATAAAATTTATCTAATAACATTATTAAAAATAGTGATATCTTCATTAAAACAGAAAATGATTTAGATAACATTTGAGAAAATCCTTATTATTGACGTCAAAAACAAGCATATGAAGAACTTATTACAAAAATATTGTAAAATTATAGTAGGTTTAGGGGGTAAAAATATGTCAAATAAAGTTAAAAGACCAATGAACGCTTATATGCTTTTAGTAAAGGAAAAAGCGCAGAAATTATTCAACAAAAACCAGAACTTAAATCAAAAGTTGCAGAAATTGCAAAATTGATTGGTAATCATTGAAAAAATGCTTATTACGATACAATTATCTAGTTACCGGTGTGGTCTTGGAAGATGGGGCTGGTAACGATTATATTTAATTTAAAGATTTGTAAGGTAGTACAAACATTTTGGACTATTTTCCATATAATAAAAGTTTATCAAAATAATCCATAGGAGTCATTAATCCTAATGATTTATGTGGTTTAGAATTGTTAGAATATTCTTGAAAAGAATTCACTAATTTTTGAAATAAACTAAAATCACTATTTAAATATGGTTTTATTTCAAATAAATTACTTCAATTTCTGTGAAATCTTTCAATCTTACCATTACTCTGTGGTGATCTAAACGGTGTAGTTTCATGAACTATACTTTTTTATTACAAAAATTTGTAAATCAACGATTCCTTTGTGGCTTTCCACAAGATGTATTAGTATATTGACTACCATTATCAGTTCTAATTCTTTTAATTTTAATTCCTAATTTTTCATAAAAATTTAAAGCATTTTTAGTAGCATTTACAATATCTCTGGTTTGTGTTTGTTCAGATGGATAACAATAAGTAATTCAAGTTTTTTCATCAATAAAATCAATAATATATCATCTTTTACTTCCTGTTATATAATTTGATACTATTTTAATATCAGTCTGCAATAATCCAGTTTCTTTTACTTTTCATATCTCAAATGTTTTTTCTTAATAGTTTTTGTGAACAAAAACCAAAACGTTTTAATCAACGATATATAGTTTTAATCGAGGGTTTTGGCAAAAAATTAAACCTAATATCATCAATATGTCTTAATTAATAAGTTTATTTTTAATGTTTCCAACCAAAAATGGAACCAAATTATACAGTGTTTTATGAACAGCATTTAAATATATTTTTATGCTAAATTGTAAAGGTAAGTGCAACTAAATTATTTTTCTATCCAAATATTCGATTGGCGAAAGATAATTTAGTATTTTTCTCGGTCTTTGATTTAAAGACAATATAAATTTATGAACTTCATTTTTATTAGTTTTTGAAAAAATAAATTTTTTAGGAAATTTTTCTCTAATTAAACCATTAGTATTTTCATTAGTACCTCTTTGTCAAGGTGAATATGGATTGGCAAAATAAATTTTTACATCTAAATTTTTTTCAAGTTGTTGTCAATTTGAAAATTCTTTGCCACGATCAAAAGTAATAGTTTTAACAATGTTTTTAGGAAGAATTGATAAATAATAACTGACATTTTTATTAATAACTTTAGTAGTTCTGTTTTTAACTAATATTGCTAAAGTAAATCGTGATACTCTTTCAACTAAAGTTATTAAACATGATTTGCTTTTACCTCGTGATGATACTATAGTATCTCCTTCTCAATGACCAAGTGTTATACGATCATTAACATTTATATCTCGTTCTTTAATTGATTTACCATTAAACTTGCCACGATTTTCTTTAGATTTTCGTTTTTTACCTTTTCTTCTTAAATTTTTACTAGTAACTTTATCAAGCATTCCAAAATAAATTCAAGTATAAATTGTTTTAAAACTAATAACTCACTCTTTATGAAAATTTTTAATTCTGCTATAAATTTGTTCAGGCGATCAACCTAATAGTAATTTTTGTTGTACATATTTTACTAAATTCTTATTTTTAAACTTATGAAAACTAATATGTGATTGTTTTCTATTTTCAGCTTTATTTTGTGCAATTAATGAAAAATAATGATTATTATCTTTATTTCTATTAATTTCTCGAATAATAGTACTAATACTTCGATTAAGATTTTTAGCTATTTCACTAATTTTAAATTTAAATTTCAATTGATTCTCAATATAAATCCTTTCATCTATGCCAAGATGTTTATAACTCATATAAAAACTCCTTACTTTTTTCTAAACTAAATTTAGCATTATGAAATTTTTATATGAGAATTTTTTGCAATTTTATTTACTTGCACTTACAAGTATAATTCAGCGTTTTACTTTAGAACAAAATCCATATGTAAAAATTAAAAATTTAGAAATTAATAACAAAGAATTAGAAACAAAAATACAAAAATTAGAAACAGAAATTCAACAACTGAAAAAGAAATTAGTGCAAGATTTAAAGTTAAAAAATAGTAATCATGGATAAATTTAATTAATTATGGAATAAGTCTTATGAAAAAATATATGAAAGTGAAAATCAAAAATAAGTATCTTAAATTTACTTAAAAAAAGCCTAATTAGGCTTGTTTATTTTTTGAATACTTATAAAAAATATATAAATTTTTAAATCGTTTGTATATGACCTAATTAGGAGTATTAAAAATTGATTTTAAAAAGATAAGATATTATACTTGCAATATCTTATCTTTTTTTTACATTTGTGATGAACTTCGTTTATATCAGCTTGTTGAAGGTTGATTTTGCAAATCTATAGAATTTATTTCATTTTTTTCAAATATTAACTTAGGTAATTTTGAACTTGTTGAATTAATTAATTCGTTTTCAAAAAACTTTCTTTTGATATTTTTCATATCACTTGGGTTGTCAGAAACATATACAAAATTCAATTGTTTGAATAATAATTCACTTATTTCTCAACTAATATCATATTTTTTTAATACCACATCTAAAGGAATAAAACCTCCAACATCTTTAATATTTGGATCTGCACCATTTTCAAGTAATAATTTAACCATTTCAATATTTTTTGTATATATAGAAAGATATAAGGTAGTAGCCAAAGTTTCATCTTGTGCATTAATATCAGCACCATTTTCAATAAACAATTTTACTATTTCAATATTATTACATTCTACAGCTCAATGTAAAGGTGTACATCCATTTATATCTTTTAAATTTACATCAGCATGATTTTCAAGTAATAATTTAACCATTTCAATATTATTACATTCTACAACTAAATGTAAAGGTGTACATCCATCTACATCTTGTGCATCAATATCAGCATGATTTTCAAGTAATAATTTAACCATTTCAATATTATTATTTTTTACTGCAATTTGTAAAGGAGTATAACGACTTTTTTTATCTTCAATATTAGCATTAATTTTAAAATTTTCATTTAATCACCTAAATGACAATATGTCATTATATTTTGAAAAATAAATCAAAAGTATGTCAATATATTTTTTTTTATTAATATCATTAATATTATCATATTTTAATATTTCCTTAATAATTTCAATTCGATTATTATTAAATGCATAATCTAAGATTGTACAATTATTTTCATCTTGTGCATTAATATCAGCACCATTTTCAATAAGCAATTTTACTATTTCAATATCATTATCAGAATTTGCTACAGCAATTTGTAAAGGTGTACATCCATTTATATCTTTTAAATTTACATAAGCACCATGTTGAAGTAAATATTCAACTATTTCAAAATAACCATTATCTACTGCATAATGTAGAAGAAAAACTAAAGGTTCATTCTTATTATATTTTTCATTTTTTTCATTATTTTTTATCAAGCAATCATTGATATTTTTATGTTCAAAAAAATTTTTTAATTTTTGTTCTTTATTTCAAAGTATTGATTCATTTATATTTTGAATTTTATTTTTAAAATTATTGAAATGAAAATCATTTATTTCTTTTTTAATTGTTGTTTTTCCTTTAATAGAAATAGATAGTAAATCATTAGAATTGATTAATGATTCGTTAGTAACAAATTTACCATGAATTCCTTTTTCAAAATTAGTACCATCTCCACCTTTTCCATAATAAATTTTATTGATATCTAAATTTAAATTAGTTAAATTAATGGCATATAAAAATCATTTTTTATTGCTTGATTTATTTGAAAAAGAATGATTAAATCTATTAATTAATACATTATTTCCACTAATATCAATGCCTACTTCTTCTCACATTTCTTTTACAACTGTTGTATAATAATCCATACTTTCAAGTCCACCGGTAATAGTACTATACTGACTAATTTTAGATACTATTTCATGAGCTGGGTTTTTTTCTTTATGTATTTGCAAATAATAATATTGATTGTCTTTTAAAACATAGGGCAAAATGGCAACTCCTTGGTTGTTACATCAAGGTTCTTCAACATAGATAAAACCATTCTTTATTTTTACTCCAATAAATTTAGAATCAAACAATACTTTTTCGTTATTTATATTTAACATAATTTATTTTACTTCCTTTTAAAAATATAAATCCGTAATGAATTATAAAATTTAATATAAAATTTTATAAATTGATTATACAATAAATTTTATTTTTGTTTAAATTTTCGGAAGTGAAAATATGTCAAATAAAATCAAAAGACCAATGAATGTGCTTATATGCTTTTTAGTAAAGAAAAGAGAGCAGAAATTATTCAACAAAAACCAGAACTTAAATCAAAAGTTGCAGAAATTGCAAAATTGATTGGTAATCATTGAAAAAATGCTTATTACGATACAATTATCTAGTTACCGGTGTGGTCTTGGACGATGGCGCTGGTAACGATTATATTTAATTTAAAGATTTGTAAGGTAGTACAAACATTTTGGACTATTTTCCATATAATAAAAGTTTATCAAAATAATCCATAGGAGTCATTAATCCTAATGATTTATGTGGTTTAGAATTGTTATAATATTCTTGAAAAGAATTCACTAATTTTTGAAATAAACTAAAATCACTATTTAAATATGGTTTTATTTCAAATAAATTACTTCAATTTCTGTGAAATCTTTCAATCTTACCATTACTCTGTGGTGATCTAAACGGTGTAGTTTCATATTTATTGATAAAATTACAATTAGTGCTTTTTTAGTTACAATCGGTATTGGAAGTAAAATATTTTCATCATTATTTTCACCTATAACAAAAAAAGTTGAATCATGAATTTCTAACAAAATATATAAAAATGAAGAACTTAAAGAAAAAAACAAAAAAGAACGTGATTCAATAATTAAAAATTTAATAAGTGATAAACTAAAAACTAAATTACAAACTCAATATGATATTTTAAAACAAGAATTAGACAATAGAAAAGATAAAACTATAAATGAACTCTTAAATAATAAAACCATAAATAATAGTTCAAATATTGAACCATTAAACGTCAGTGATTTTGATTCAGATATAAAAAATACAGTAAATAATCAAGGTCCACAATCTTCAATAAGTTCAAATCATAACTGAAATAAAGTAAAATGTTTATTAACATAAACAATAAAGTTCTAATCGCTATTTTTTGAAAATAGCGATTTTTTATTATTTTTTACACATTTTTCGTTTTAAAAATATATAATTTTTCTTGGATATTTTAAGGATAGAAAAAAATATTCAAAAAAATTGAGAGGAATTTTATAATATGGAAAAATGAAGCCAAGCAGATAAAGACAAGTGAAACAAAAGAGTTGATGAAACAAATAAAGCTTGAGGAGAAAAAAACGAACGTGAAAGACGAGAAAGAGTTGCTAATGCTCTTGGATTTGAAAAAGAAAAATCAAAAGTAAATAGCGAAGCTTCAACAAGCAAAGGACAAAGTTCTAGTAGTAAATCACAAAAAATGTAAATTTTAATACATGACTATTGTAATAACTAAATTTTTATTTTAAAATTTTTAATATTTATCAATAAAAATTAGGAGAAAATTATGCAATTAACAAGTGAAAATGACAAAATGAAAATGATTGTTGATATTGCTATTAATCCAATTTAGTAGTAATTACATTTTCATAATTTGTAAAACCAGTAAAATTATTTGCTAGTTGCGAGTTACCTTGTAAAATTGATGTAACATCAAAACCGGTTGTCATATCAACCATAATATAAATAACATTTTTTTATTTTTTGATAAGCTCATATTTTTTTCTATTTTAAGAAAGTCATTATATGGATAATTATAGTTGCAAACGATACTTGTTGTGATAATAACAATAATTGCAAAAATAAATTCAATTATAAATAATGGAATAAATACTAAACCTAAAAGTTTCTTCATAATTTCTCCTTTTTAGATATATGCCTTTATTTGGCTCATATTTGCTGTTTTTAGCAAATATGAGCTTTTTATAAGATATGGTAAAAAATAATGAAATTACAAAATCAATTTTGTTAATAAACACATTTAAATTGTATTATTATTTTATAATGTTTGTTAGTATTTTATTAGCAAATTATTAAAAAGGAGTAAAATTAAAACTTATGAAAAATATAGAAAATTTATTAAATCAAACATTTGTATACGATACTATTCAAGACTTAGAAGAAAAAAATAAATATTTATTAGAAAAAATTGAAACGTTTAAAAAAGGTATCACAAATATTTTGAACGATTTATATCAATCAAATTATTAATTAAAATTTAAAAATAAATTTATTGAAGAAGTATTACATTTAGAAAGTTTATCATTAGAAAATGATAATCAATATGAAAATATAGAAAATTTATTAAATCAAACATTTGTATAAGATACTATTCAAGACTTAGAAGAAAAAAATAAATATTTATTAGAAAAAATTGAAAATTTTAAAAAAAGTATCAAAAATCTTTTAAAAAATTGAAAAAAAGTAAATTATGATTTAGAAATGAAAAACAAATTAATTCAAGTCTTCGAAGAATTACAAAATTCATTATCATCTTTAAAAGATGATTCTAATGATAATAAATATGAAGAATTAGAAAATTTAAAGCCAGAAAATCATCGACTAAGTCAAAATTTAATATTTAAAGAAAAAGAATTAGAAAATTTTGAAATTGATAATAAAAATTATGAAGAACAAATTATTGATTTAAATAAAACAAAACAAAATTTAGCTAAACAATTAAATAAAGTTATTCAAGAAAAAAAATATTTAACAGATAAACTAGATTTATCACAACAACAGTTAGATACAATTACTAAGGCAAAACAAGATTTAACTGATGAAGTTCAATCTTTAAAAGAAACTAAAATAAGTAATGAAGAACAAATTATTGATTTAAATCAAACAAAACAAAATTTAGCTAAACAATTAAATAAAGTTATTCAAGAAAAAAAATATTTAACAGATAAACTAGATTTATCACAACAACAGTTAGATACAATTACTAAGGCAAAACAAGATTTAACTGATGAAGTTCAATCTTTAGAAGAAACTAAAATAAGTAATGAAGAACAAATTATTGATTTAAATCAAACAAAACAAAATTTAGCTAAACAATTAAATAAAGTTATTCAAGAAAAAAAATATTTAACAGATAAACTAGATTTATCACAACAACAGTTAGATACAATTACTAAGGCAAAACAAGATTTAACTGATACACTAGAAGAATCACTTTTGATTAAAAATTCAGACTATGATCAAAAATTAAAATATATTTCAGAACCAATTATCATTTCAAAACATAAAGATAACAATTGAAATATTGAAACATTACCTAATATTAAAGATGAAAAAATAGAAAAAACAATATTATTAAATATTGAAGAAAATAAAATTTTAAATAATCTTATTGAACAAAAAAATAACATTACGATCATTTTTTGCAAAAAAACTAAAAAATTTAAAGAAGCTTTTTTCATTGATAAATATCAAAATAAAATAATCATCAATATTGAAAATGAACAGCAAAAAATCTTAGAAAAATTAAATTATAAATTAAGAACCGAAATGGCAAGTTCATTAACTCAAAGTGATATTAATAAAATCAATAATTTTTATAATCAAAAAGAACCAAAAAAATCACCTTGTTTAACTAAAGAAGAATTAAAAAAATATCAAAATCAAGGAGCGGTTCCTAAACACTATAAACTTGTTTAATATCTAAAAATTTTATGCTGAATTATACTTGTAATTCCAACTAAAAAATTATTTAGATTATAAATATTGAAATTAAATATTCAAAGAAACGAAACAAAAATAAAACCAATGGAACAAGTTAAAAAATGGCTTCATTTTGGAAAAATAAACCTTATCAAGACAAACCAGGAAATCAAAAATTACCAACAATGACATGTCCACCAAATTTAGTAGAAAAATTTAAAAATTAAGCCAAACAAAATCGCTGAATTATACTTGTAAGTGCAAGTAAATAAAATTGCAAAAAATTCTCATATAAAAATTTCATAATGCTAAATTTAGTTTAGAAAAAAGTAAGGAGTTTTTATATGAGTTATAAACATCTTGGCATAGATGAAAGGATTTATATTGAGAATCAATTGAAATTTAAATTTAAAATTAGTGAAATAGCTAAAAATCTTAATCGAAGTATTAGTACTATTATTCGAGAAATTAATAGAAATAAAGATAATAATCATTATTTTTCATTAATTGCACAAAATAAAGCTGAAAATCGAAAACAATCACATATTAGTTTTCATAAGTTTAAAAATAAGAATTTAGTAAAATATGTACAACAAAAATTACTATTAGGTTGATCATCTGAACAAATTTATGGCAGAATTAAAAATTTTCATAAAGAGTGAGTTATTAGTTTTAAAACAATTTATACTTGAATTTATTTTGGAATGCTTGATAAAGTTACTAGTAAAAATTTAAGAAGAAAAGGTAAAAAACGAAAATCTAAAGAAAATCGTGGCAAGTTTAATGGTAAATCAATTAAAGAACGAGATATAAATGTTAATGATCGTATAACACTTGGTCATTGAGAAGGAGATACTATAGTATCATCACGAGGTAAAAGCAAATCATGTTTAATAACTTTAGTTGAAAGAGTATCACGATTTACTTTAGCAATATTAGTTAAAAACAGAACTACTAAAGTTATTAATAAAAATGTCAGTTATTATTTATCAATTCTTCCTAAAAACATTGTTAAAACTATTACTTTTGATCGTGGCAAAGAATTTTCAAATTGACAACAACTTGAAAAAAATTTAGATGTAAAAATTTATTTTGCCAATCCATATTCACCTTGACAAAGAGGTACTAATGAAAATACTAATGGTTTAATGAGAGAAAAATTTCCTAAAAAATTTATTTTTTCAAAAACTAATAAAAATGAAGTTCATAAATTTATATTGTCTTTAAATCAAAGACCGAGAAAAATACTAAATTATCTTTCACCAATCGAATATTTGGATAGAAAAATAATTTAGTTGCACTTACCTTTACAATTTAGCATTAATTATATCAATAAAGGAGAATAAAAATAATGACTAAAAAAGAAAAGCAACTTCAGAAAAATGTAAATGAATTTAATGAAGTTATAAAAAAATGTAATCAAGATATATTAAATTTAAAAAAACAAAAATATGGAAAATTTAAAAATATTTTTTTAAAAATAATAAGTTTTGGATTTTATGATTGAAATGGGAAAATTGAAAACGAAATCAAACATAATAAATTAACAATAGAAGAAATTAAAGAAAAAATATTACAAACCAATAAAATGCTATTTAAAATTAATAATCAAAAAAATGCAATGGTAAAAAAACAAAATAAAAAAAATGAAATTTCTGAATCAAAAAATATTAACATTTCTTCTAAATCAGAAGTATCATTACAACAATAGGAGAACCAATAAAATGAAAAAATTACTAACTACAATCACTCTTAGTGCATTAGGTAGATACAAGTGCAAGTAATTTAAAACCAGTATTTATGAATAATGTTGTAAATCATGGTTTTAAATCAAATCAATTAAATAAAAATTTAACTATGATTAATAGTCCATTTATTAATGATTTTCAAGACTTAAAAAATAAGAAAAATCAAAAAGTTATAATTGCACCAAATGGTATACAATATATGCAGGAAGTTGCACAACTGGTTTATGAAAAAGTACTGATGGAATAAATAAAAATTTTACAAATATATATCCAAATGCTAAATTGTAAAGGTAAGTGCAACTAAATTATTTTTCTATCCAAATATTCGATTGGTGAAAGATAATTTAGTATTTTTCTCGGTCTTTGATTTAAAGACAATATAAATTTATGAACTTCATTTTTATTAGTTTTTGAAAAAATAAATTTTTTAGGAAATTTTTCTCTCATTAAACCATTAGTATTTTCATTAGTACCTCTTTGTCAAGGTGAATATGGATTGTCAAAATAAATTTTTACATCTAAATTTTTTTCAAGTTGTTGTCAATTTGAAGATTCTTTGCCACGATCAAAAGTAATAGTTTTAACAATGTTTTTAGGAAGAATTGATAAATAATAACTGACATTTTTATTAATAACTTTAGTAGTTCTGTTTTTAACTAATATTGCTAAAGTAAATCGTGATACTCTTTCAACTAAAGTTGTTAAACATGATTTGCTTTTACCTCGTGATGATACTATAGTATCTCCTTCTCAATGACCAAGTGTTATACGATCATTAACATTTATATCTCGTTCTTTAATTGATTTACCATTAAACTTGCCACGATTTTCTTTAGATTTTCGTTTTTTACCTTTTCTTCTTAAATTTTTACTAGTAACTTTATCAAGCATTCCAAAATAAATTCAAGTATAAATTGTTTTAAAACTAATAACTCACTCTTTATGAAAATTTTTAATTCTGCCATAAATTTGTTCAGGTGATCAACCTAATAGTAATTTTTGTTGTACATATTTTACTAAATTCTTATTTTTAAACTTATGAAAACTAATATGTGATTGTTTTCGATTTTCAGCTTTATTTTGTGCAATTAATGAAAAATAATGATTATTATCTTTATTTCTATTAATTTCTCGAATAATAGTACTAATACTTCGATTAAGATTTTTAGCTATTTCACTAATTTTAAATTTAAATTTCAATTGATTCTCAATATAAATTCTTTCATCTATGCCAAGATGTTTATAACTCATATAAAAACTCCTTACTTTTTTCTAAACTAAATTTAGCATTATGAAATTTTTATATGAGAATTTTTTGCAATTTTATTTACTTGCACTTACAAGTATAATTCAGCATAATTAATTTGATATAATCATTCTTTAAAATCAATTTTTATTTTTGTAATAAAACCTTATTTACTCATTACTACTAATATGGTAATATGAAGGTAATAACTTACTATTAAGTTAAGTTATTAATTTTTAAAAGAGAATATAGTTTTCTTTTAAAAATTACCTTCATATTTAAATTTTTAATGAGAAAAGGAATTTATCAAATGAAAACATTTTTAATAAATATCACTCTGACAGCAATAACTTTAACTGCTGGAAATGAAATGATAGCAAAACATTTTAATGAACCAATAAGTGTGAAATCACAATTATATGTCCTTGGTGACAGTTTATCAGATAATGGTAATTTAGCTAATATTTTTACTTATGATACTTGAAATATAGATAAAGTTAAATTTCAAGAACCTTTTTATCATAATTCATTTACTAATGGCGATGTTGCTGCTAGTATTTTAGCGAAAAAACTAGGAACAGAACTATTACCAGCTTGATATCAAAAAGGTAATAACTATGCTGTAGGTGGAGCACAAGCTGGACAAAATCATAGTTGAGAATATCAATTATTCTTAAATCATTATTCTATTGACCACCAAGCTAATCAATTATTAAAAGATCATAAAATACAAAAAAATGATGATATTTTTATTGAAATAGGTGGTAATGATCTGCTTTCTGCTATGGATGAAAATTCAACAGCAAAACAAGAGTCAATTATTAATAATGCAATAACAACTGAGTTTGAAACTGTTGATACATTAATTAATGCTGGTGCTCAAAATTTAATAATTGCCAATGTGCCTAACATTAGTAATATTCCAAAATATGTTAATGAAAAACAATCTGTTAAAGAAGTAGCAAACCACTTATCAAATGAATATAATAACAAATGAAATGATAAAATTACTGAATTAATGAAAAATAATTCTGATATTAATATCAGACCGTTTGACTTAGAAACTAATTTTAGTGATTTATTATCTGAAGCACAAGAAATAGGAAAAAATATTACTAATGAATCAATAAAATGATCAATTCCCGGTTTAGCTTTAAATTTAAATCCAAGATATATTGATGGAACAACTCCAGAAACTATTAATAATAATTTTTTCTTTGATTATGTTCATCCAAATAAATGAGCAAATGAGCAAATTGGTCTTGAACTATTCACTGAACTTACTTCATAAAAAATGTAACACAAACAATTAATTAACAATATTTTTATTCTTAATTTATTTTAATATATATAGTATTAAAGTAGTATAATACATATAAAGCCAAGAAAGAAGGTGTATTGAATGATTAAAAAGATTAACGATGATCTAAATGATTATATTAGTGAACATCTAAAATATCAAATGCTTAGTTTTAAATTAAGTAATGATGCAAATCAAAAAGGATATCCTGGGTTTGCACGCTTCTTCCAAGTAGAAGCAGCTGATGCTGTTGTTCATATTCGTAAAATTTGTAACTATTTAATGGATCAAGATGCTCAAGTTGAAATTAAAGACATTAAAGTTCCAACTTTTACTACAAAAAACATTGAAGAAGCATTAAAAAAATTAAAATCTACTAAAGAAGAATTACTTGATTTTACTAATAAACTTGTTAAAAGTGCTCGTGAAAATAATGATAATTTAACTGCGAAATTTTATGACTGATTCTTAATTGATTTCTATGAAGAAATTGCTTATGAAAAAGACTTATTGGATTGAATTGCAATGTCTAATAGTAACCTTTATAAAATTGACAAACGTTTACTAAAAACTGAAGAGCCAGATACTTTAAAAGTTATTGTTCCATTTTATGAACCCGAATAAATTTCATATTTAACTCTTAATTTTCACCAAAAATGTATAAAAAAATTATACATTTTTTATTTTTTTTATAAAAATTTGTTGTATTTTTTTGTTTTTCTTCTACTTGATAGTTTAAACTGCAGTTAATATTTCTGCTTTTGTTTCCAAAGGTAATTGAGATTCTATTAAGCCCCTCTATTCTCTCATTTTTGTTTGTTTGCATTTTTTGATTGTTCTGATAAAGGTTGCTGTAACTCTGGAATTTCAGTACTTATTAATTTTCATACTTCATTTAAAGATGTTAATTTTATTTCTTCTTCATTTAATTTATTTTTAATTTTTTGTTCTTCAATTTTTTGATCTTGTCAACTAGGTTTCTCATTTTCTTCATTTATTTCGGTTTGGATTTCAATACTTACTAATTTTGATTGATTAATTGTTCTTAAAGACTCCTATTTTTTTTCCTTTTTTTCTCTAATTGCATTTTCTATTATTTCTTACAGTAATTGGTATTTCTCCAATTCATTTTGTATGAATTGGATATTTATTATCTATAACTGACATTTTTATTAATAAATCTTATATTTTATTTAAATGCATTGTTTAAAAATGATAATTCATCTTCAATATTTAATCTTGGAAATAATAACTCTTTTTTATTAACAGATTTATTAAAAACTTCATTCAAGTTGATATTGACTATTGGTTTAGTAATTTTTAAGACACCCAATTGTTCATGAATTTTTAATGAACTATTAACCAAAATTGGACTTAATAAAGCACTACTAATAATTAAAATATTTGCTAATAAATTTAAAATATTATGTAATTCAATAGTTTTATTATTTTTATGTAAATCTCATGGTTTTGTTAAATCAATTAATTTATTACCACTAGTTATTAATTTAAAAACGACATTAATTGCTTCATGAATTTGATACTCATCCATTTCAATATTAAAATCATTAATAGTACTTTTAATAATTTTAATTATTTCTATTGCTTCTGGTTGTAACTTATTTAAATTAACTTTGGGAATTTTACCATCACAATATTTAAGGATCATTGTAACTGTTCGAGAAAGCAAATTACCTAAATCATTAACAAGATAAGAGTTATAACAATTTAAAAATAATTCATGACTATATTTTGCATCATGACCAATAATAATTTCTTTCATTAAAAAAAACCGTAATCCATCTGTACCATAACGATTTACTAATACTAAAGGATCAATAACATTACCTTTTGATTTTGACATTTTTCCTTCTTCATTAGTAATTCAACGGTGGGCCAAAATTCGATTTGGCTGTCTCAAGTTTAATGCCATTAATAAAATTGGCCAATAAATCATATGAAAAAGACTAATTTCTTTACCAACTAAATTCACAATTTCACAATTTGAATCTAGTCAAAATTTTTTAAAATTAATGTCATCATCTTGTAAATAACCTAATCCTGTTAAATAATTACTTAATGCATCAATTCAAACATAAATAACATGTTTTGGATCTTCTAATACTGGTACCCCTCAAGTAAAACTCGTTCTAGTAACACTTAAATTTTCTAAACCTGGCGTAATAAAATTATTAATCATTTCCGTTTTACGATTAAGTGGTCATAAAAATAATGGATGTTCATCATAATATTTTAATAATTGTTTAGTATATTTTTCCAATTTTAAAAAATATGATGGTTCTGATAAAGTAGTAATATTACCTTGACATATTTTACATGTATTATTAATTTTATTAATTTGACTATCTGTCAAAAATTCTTCACAAGAAATACAATATGACCCTTCATATTTTCCCAAATAAATATCATTTTGTTTTAATAATTTGCTAAATATTTTCTGAACACTTAAAATATGATTTTTATTAGTTGTTCTAATAAATTTATCATAATCAATATTTAAGTTTTTTCATAAATTCTTAAACCCAACAACAATATCATCAACAAATTTTTGTGGAGTTTGTTTATTTTCATCCGCCTTTTTAACAATTTTTTGACCATGTTCATAACTTCCAGTTAAAAAGAATACTTCATAACCTTGCATTTTCTTATAGCGAGCTAAAACATCAGCAATAATTGTTGTATAAGCATGTCCCAAGTGTAATTTAGCACTAGGATAATAAATAGGGGTAGTAATATAAAATTTTTTTGTCATGATTTGCTCCTAAATTTAATAATTATAATTTTACATTAAAATAGTATTATTTATTGTAATACTTATTTAAATGCTGAGTTATACTTGTAAGTGCAAGTAAATAAAATTGCAAAAAATTCTCATATAAAAATTTCATAATGCTAAATTTAGTTTAGAAAAAAGTAAGGAGTTTTTATATGAGTTATAAACATCTTGGCATAGATGAAAGGATTTATATTGAGAATCAATTGAAATTTAAATTTAAAATTAGTGAAATAGCTAAAAATCTTAATCGAAGTATTAGTACTATTATTCGAGAAATTAATAGAAATAAAGATAATAATCATTATTTTTCATTAATTGCACAAAATAAAGCTGAAAATCGAAAACAATCACATATTAGTTTTCATAAGTTTAAAAATAAGAATTTAGTAAAATATGTACAACAAAAATTACTATTAGGTTGATCATCTGAACAAATTTATGGCAGAATTAAAAATTTTCATAAAGAGTGAGTTATTAGTTTTAAAACAATTTATACTTGAATTTATTTTGGAATGCTTGATAAAGTTACTAGTAAAAATTTAAGAAGAAAAGGTAAAAAACGAAAATCTAAAGAAAATCGTGGCAAGTTTAATGGTAAATCAATTAAAGAACGAGATATAAATGTTAATGATCGTATAACACTTGGTCATTGAGAAGGAGATACTATAGTATCATCACGAGGTAAAAGCAAATCATGTTTAATAACTTTAGTTGAAAGAGTATCACGATTTACTTTAGCAATATTAGTTAAAAACAGAACTACTAAAGTTATTAATAAAAATGTCAGTTATTATTTATCAATTCTTCCTAAAAACATTGTTAAAACTATTACTTTTGATCTTGGCAAATAATTTTCAAATTGACAACAACTTGAAAAAAATTTAAATTTAAAATTCCTTAAAAATTCCTTAACTAGGAATATTTACATTTTAATAAATATTTAATTATTTTTCAACTCATTTAAATGGTATGTCATTATTTAGTGATAATTTCCTATTAGTTATCGAGTAAAAATTTCCCAAAAGTAAAGTTAAATATACTTGGTGATAAATATGGAAAGAAGCATGACTATGAAAGAAAAATATAAGTTTAATATTATAAATGACATTATTATTAATAAATTATCTAAACATCAAGCTAAGAATAAACTTAACCTAACTATTAGAAGAATTAACCAATTAATTCAAATTTTCAATAGAGAAGGTAAAGTTGGTTTTATTCATAAATCCCGAAATAAAATTTCTAATAAAACAACAAATTTTGAAATCAAAATTAAGATTATAAATTTATATAAAACCAAATATTATAATTTTAATTTTCAACATTTCCATGAGAAATTAAACAATGAAGAAAAAATTAAAATTTCATATAGTACACTTTATACTATATTAATTAAAGAAAAAATTACTTCACCAAAAAGACATAAAAATAAGAAAAATAACTTGCATCCTACAAGAAACCAAAGAACAAATTTTGGTGAATTAATTCAAATGGATGCAAGTAATCATCATTGATTTGGTAAGGATAAACCAAAAGCTTTTTTACATGCTGCAATTGATGATGCTACAGGAAATATTGTCGGACTATGATTTGATCATCAAGAAACATTAGATGGTTATTATAATGTTTTTTATCAAATTTTAACTAAATATGGCATACCAAAAACATTTTATACTGATAATAGAACAGTTTTTGGATATAAAAAAACAAATCGATGCTGGCAAAATAAACACGGAAAATGATACTTATACTCAATTCCAAAAGTCTTGTAATGATTTAGGTGTTGAAATTATTAGAACTTCCATTCCACAAGCTAAGGGTAGAATCGAACGCTTATTTGGAACACTTCAAAGTCGCTTAATTAGTGAACTTAGACTTAATAAAATTAAAAATTTAGAAGAAGCTAATCAATTTCTTAAAATATATATAAGTATTTTTAATAAGCAATTTGCCTTACCTATTGATAATAATAAATCTGCTATGATTAAAGCTCCAAACCAAGAAGAAATAAATATTTATCTTTCAAGATTTTCTAAAAGAAAAACGGATAGTGGTTCAACTATAACATATTATGGTAAAAAGTATTTTCCTTATAAAAATAGCAAAGTTCAATACATACAACCTAGAACTGATGTAATTGTACTTAAATCGTTTATTAATGAGTTATATCTTAGTTATAATCATCAAATATATGAATTAAAAGAAATAGCACCAAAACCAATTATCAAAGAGGATTTGATAAAAACTAAAAAGGTTTATATACCAAATAAAAACCATCCTTGAAGATATGGATACTAATAATACCAAATTAAAATTAGATAAAATTCTTTTTATAAAAGATTATTTTTGTGAATACTGAACTATATAAAATTTTAAATCGTTTGTCGAGCAGCAAATTTGGTGCCTTAAAATTGATTTTCAAGATATAAAAAAATAAAATTATACACCACCAATAGCACAAGCACCAGAAGCCATTGTTGTAATACCACCACCAACATTACCAATTATGGGAATAGTATTTAAATCACCATTAACAATAGTTAATGTGTTTTCACAATTTAAATTTGATTTATTTTCTAGATTTAGAAGTCTGTTGTCAAGTTCATTAACTTGTTTTTGTAAAGTTTCAAAATCTGCTTTGATTCCTTGAATATTTTTGTTTAATTCATCTAACTTTAATTCATGTTCAATTAAAGTTGAAATATAACTTCAATCTCTTATATAACCTTTTATTATTTCTTTTTCTTGTCTTTTTCAATTATATAATGCTTGAGGATTAAATGTTTTAGAATTATTGATTGCTTGTGGTAAAGTAGAATTTCATTCATTTATATGTGCAAATCATTGTTTAACTTTTGAATCATTTGCTATAATATTTGAAATTTCATTAAATTTATCTTGTGTTACATAGGTAAAAGTTGGTTTTGTCAAACCATAAGAATAGGGACTAAAAGTACCAACAATTATTTTTTTTCAAAATAGCCAATAAAGTGTGAGTAATTAGATTTATCCAATAAATAAACTTCTGATAATTTAAAATTATGATATTTTTTCTTTATGGCACTTTTCATTTCGTTATCAACGTTATGATTAATTTTTCCTAAATTAATTTTTATATCTTTATTTCAATCTGGAAAATCATTTTCTAAATTATCAAGACGATTATTTGGATAATATTTCTCATCTTCTGTTATTATTCTTACTGATTCAAAATCAAATCAATTAAATGGTTTTTCATAAAGTACAATTTCTATACGTTCTTTTCTAGAACTATCTGTATATACTTTTTCAATTTTTGAAAAATTATCTCAAATTGTTTTACCTACTTGTTGTATTTCTTTTTATGTTCATGGAAAAATTGCAGTAATTGAAATATCATTAGAATTATATCGTTGCATCATATCCTCTTTAAATTTTTCGCCAAGTTCTCATGCAGGATTATCTTTTCAATAATGATAATCAGCTATTATTCCTTCAAAAGTTTTTGGTGTAAATGAACAAGTTACTTTACCTCAACTACCCCTTATTTCGTTTTTACCATTTAATGTTCTTTTTAATCGATTTCTGTGTTTTTCATGACGATGTTTATTCATATTTATTTTGCTATTTGTTGTTGGGTTGTTAATAATAAAATCTGTTTGATTATTACTTGCAAAATTTAATTGTTGATTTACTAAATCTAAACTAGTCGTATTTTTTCTAACTCAATTTTTAATATTTGAATTATCAATTGACTTACCATTAATACCTTGTATTTTATTATTTAAAAGTGGAGCAGTTAATACTCACAATTTAAATCAATAACTTGGACTAAAATATTTCATAATTTTGTTCTCCTTTGAAAGTAAATATTTTTATATTTACTTTCAAAACAAAGCAACTTTTATTTGTTAAATTTTACTTCTTTTTTATTTTTTTTGATAAATATTTTTGGGAAATTTTCACTCGATATTGACACTTATTTAAATGCTAAATTGTAAAGGTAAGTGCAACTAAATTATTTTTCTATCCAAATATTCGATTGGTGAAAGATAATTTAATATTTTTCTCGGTCTTTGATTTAAAGACAATATAAATTTATGAACTTCATTTTTATTAGTTTTTGAAAAAATAAATTTTTTAGGAAATTTTTCTCTAATTAAACCATTAGTATTTTCATTAGTACCTCTTTGTCAAGGTGAATATGGATTGGCAAAATAAATTTTTACATCTAAATTTTTTTCAAGTTGTTGTCAATTTGAAAATTCTTTGCCACGATCAAAAGTAATAGTTTTAACAATGTTTTTAGGAAGAATTGATAAATAATAACTGACATTTTTATTAATAACTTTAGTAGTTCTGTTTTTAACTAATATTGCTAAAGTAAATCGTGATACTCTTTCAACTAAAGTTATTAAACATGATTTGCTTTTACCTCGTGATGATACTATAGTATCTCCTTCTCAATGACCAAGTGTTATACGATCATTAACATTTATATCTCGTTCTTTAATTGATTTACCATTAAACTTGCCACGATTTTCTTTAGATTTTCGTTTTTTACCTTTTCTTCTTAAATTTTTACTAGTAACTTTATCAAGCATTCCAAAATAAATTCAAGTATAAATTGTTTTAAAACTAATAACTCACTCTTTATGAAAATTTTTAATTCTGCCATAAATTTGTTCAGGTGATCAACCTAATAGTAATTTTTGTTGTACATATTTTACTAAATTCTTATTTTTAAACTTATGAAAACTAATATGTGATTGTTTTCGATTTTCAGCTTTATTTTGTGCAATTAATGAAAAATAATGATTATTATCTTTATTTCTATTAATTTCTCGAATAATAGTACTAATACTTCGATTAAGATTTTTAGCTATTTCACTAATTTTAAATTTAAATTTCAATTGATTCTCAATATAAATACTTTCATCTATGCCAAGATGTTTATAACTCATATAAAAACTCCTTACTTTTTTCTAAACTAAATTTAGCATTATGAAATTTTTATATGAGAATTTTTTGCAATTTTATTTACTTGCACTTACAAGTATAATTCAGCATAGTATTAAAGTAGTATAATACATATAAAGCCAAGAAAGAAGGTGTATTTAATGATTAAAAAGATTAACGATGATCTAAATGATTATATTAGTGAACATCTAAAATATCAAATGCTTAGTTTTAAATTAAGTAATGATGCAAATCAAAAAGGATATCCTGGGTTTGCACGCTTCTTCCAAGTAGAAGCAGCTGATGCTGTTGTTCATATTCGTAAAATTTGTAACTATTTAATGGATCAAGATGCTCAAGTTGAAATTAAAGACATTAAAGTTCCAACTTTTACTACAAAAAACATTGAAGAAGCATTAAAAAAATTAAAATCTACTAAAGAAGAATTACTTGATTTTACTAATAAACTTGTTAAAAGTGCTCGTGAAAATAATGATAATTTAACTGCGAAATTTTATGACTGATTCTTAATTGATTTCTATGAAGAAATTGCTTATGAAAAAGACTTATTGGATTGAATTGCAATGTCTAATAGTAACCTTTATAAAATTGACAAACGTTTACTAAAAACTGAAGAGCCAGATACTTTAAAAGTTATTGTTCCATTTTATGAACCCGAATAAATTTCATATTTAACTCTTAATTTTCACCAAAAATGTATAAAAAAATTATACATTTTTTATTTTTTTTATAAAAATTTGTTGTATTTTTTTGTTTTGCTTCTACTTGATAGTTTAAACTGCAGTTAATATTTCTGCTTTTGTTTCCAAAGGTAATTGAGATTCTATTAAGCCCCTATTCTCTCATTTTTGTTTGTTTGCATTTTTGGATTGTTCTGATAAAGGTTGCTGTAACTCTGGAATTTCAGTACTTATTAATTTTCATACTTCATTTAAAGATGTTAATTTTATTTCTTCTTCATTTAATTTATTTTTAATTTTTTGTTCTTCAATTTTTTGATCTTGTCAACTAGGTTTCTCATTTTCTTCATTTATTTCGGTTTGGATTTCAATACTTACTAATTTTGATTGATTAATTGTTCTTAAAGACTCCTATTTTTTTTTCCTTTTTTTCTCTAATTGCATTTTCTATTATTTCTTACAGTAATTGGTATTTCTCCAATTCATACAAAATGAATTGGATATTTATTATCTATAACTGGCATTTTTTTAATAACTCTTATATTTTATTTAAATGCATTGTTTAAAAATGATAATTCATCTTCAATATTTAATCTTGGAAATAATAACTCTTTTTTATTAACAGATTTATTAAAAACTTCATTCAAGTTGATATTGACTATTGGTTTAGTAATTTTTAAGACACCCAATTGTTCATGAATTTTTAATGAACTATTAACCAAAATTGGACTTAATAAAGCACTACTAATAATTAAAATATTTGCTAATAAATTTAAAATATTATGTAATTCAATAGTTTTATTATTTTTATGTAAATCTCATGGTTTTGTTAAATCAATTAATTTATTACCACTAGTTATTAATTTAAAAACGACATTAATTGCTTCATGAATTTGATACTCATCCATTTCAATATTAAAATCATTAATAGTACTATTAATGATTTTAATTATTTCTATTGCTTCTGGTTGTAACTTATTTAAATTAACTTTGGGAATTTTACCATCACAATATTTAATGATCATTGTAACTGTTCGAGAAAGCAAATTACCTAAATCATTAACAAGATAAGAGTTATAACAATTTAAAAATAATTCATGACTATATTTTGCATCATGACCAATAATAATTTCTTTCATTAAAAAAAACCGTAATCCATCTGTACCATAACGATTTACTAATACTAAAGGATCAATAACATTACCTTTTGATTTTGACATTTTTCCTTCTTCATTAGTAATTCAACCGTGGGCCAAAATTCGATTTGGCTGTCTCAAGTTTAATGCCATTAATAAAATTGGCCAATAAATCATATGAAAACGACTAATTTCTTTACCAACTAAATTCACAATTTCACAATTTGAATCTAGTCAAAATTTTTTAAAATTAATGTCATCATCTTGTAAATAACCTAATCCTGTTAAATAATTACTTAATGCATCAATTCAAACATAAATAACATGTTTTGGATCTTCTAATACTGGTACCCCTCAAGTAAAACTCGTTCTAGTAACACTTAAATTTTCTAAACCTGGCGTAATAAAATTATTAATCATTTCCGTTTTACGATTAAGTGGTCATAAAAATAATGGATGTTCATCATAATATTTTAATAATTGTTTAGTATATTTTTCCAATTTTAAAAAATATGATGGTTCTGATAAAGTAGTAATATTACCTTGACATATTTTACATGTATTATTAATTTTATTAATTTGACTATCTGTCAAAAATTCTTCACAAGAAATACAATATGACCCTTCATATTTTCCCAAATAAATATCATTTTGTTTTAATAATTTGCTAAATATTTTCTGAACACTGAAAATATGATTTTTATTAGTTGTTCTAATAAATTTATCATAATCAATATTTAAGTTTTTTCATAAATTCTTAAACCCAACAACAATATCATCAACAAATTTTTGTGGAGTTTGTTTATTTTCATCCGCCTTTTTAACAATTTTTTGACCATGTTCATCACTTCCAGTTAAAAAGAATACTTCATAACCTTGCATTTTCTTATAGCGAGCTAAAACATCAGCAATAATTGTTGTATAAGCATGTCCCAAGTGTAATTTAGCACTAGGATAATAAATAGGGGTAGTAATATAAAATTTTTTTGTCATTATTTGCTCCTAAATTTAATAATTATAATTTTACATTAAAATAGTATTATTTATTGTAATACTTATTTAAATGCTGAATTATACTTGTAAGTGCAAGTAAATAAAATTGCAAAAAATTCTCATATAAAAATTTCAGGGAGCGTACCGATGTTGTCAATAATATTCAAATTTGTCTTTAAATTATAAGTTTAGACGAGAATAATTTAGACTTCAATATGCAATTGTAAGTTAATCTTAACACTTCAAAAATATTAGTCAACAATAATACTTACTTTTATAACTCAAAAATTCTTATTAAAGTTTTCTTTAATAAGTTTTGTTTTATTTTTATTTATTTGCTAAATTGTAAAGGTAAGTGCAACTAAATTATTTTTCTATCCAAATATTCGATTGGTGAAAGATAATTTAGTATTTTTCTCGGTCTTTGATTTAAAGACAATATAAATTTATGAACTTCATTTTTATTAGTTTTTGAAAAAATAAATTTTTTAGGAAATTTTTCTCTAATTAAACCATTAGTATTTTCATTAGTACCTCTTTGTCAAGGTGAATATGGATTGGCAAAATAAATTTTTACATCTAAATTTTTTTCAAGTTGTTGTCAATTTGAAAATTCTTTGCCACGATCAAAAGTAATAGTTTTAACAATGTTTTTAGGAAGAATTGATAAATAATAACTGACATTTTTATTAATAACTTTAGTAGTTCTGTTTTTAACTAATATTGCTAAAGTAAATCGTGATACTCTTTCAACTAAAGTTATTAAACATGATTTGCTTTTACCTCGTGATGATACTATAGTATCTCCTTCTCAATGACCAAGTGTTATACGATCATTAACATTTATATCTCGTTCTTTAATTGATTTACCATTAAACTTGCCACGATTTTCTTTAGATTTTCGTTTTTTACCTTTTCTTCTTAAATTTTTACTAGTAACTTTATCAAGCATTCCAAAATAAATTCAAGTATAAATTGTTTTAAAACTAATAACTCACTCTTTATGAAAATTTTTAATTCTGCCATAAATTTGTTCAGATGATCAACCTAATAGTAATTTTTGTTGTACATATTTTACTAAATTCTTATTTTTAAACTTATGAAAACTAATATGTGATTGTTTTCGATTTTCAGCTTTATTTTGTGCAATTAATGAAAAATCATGATTATTATCTTTATTTCTATTAATTTCTCGAATAATAGTACTAATACTTCGATTAAGATTTTTAGCTATTTCACTAATTTTAAATTTAAATTTCAATTGATTCTCAATATAAATCCTTTCATCTATGCCAAGATGTTTATAACTCATATAAAAACTCCTTACTTTTTTCTAAACTAAATTTAGCATTATGAAATTTTTATATGAGAATTTTTTGCAATTTTATTTACTTGCACTTACAAGTATAATTCAGCAAATTTAAGTTTTAATTTATAATAACTGGATAATTGTATTTATTTGATAACATTTAAAATTAACCATTTTTGTATACATATCAATGTTATAAGTTCTATCACCAATCATATGCTTTAAAATTTGTTTAATATTAGTTTCAGTAAAGCAACCAATATTTTCAACTAATGCTTGGTTTAATACACCATCTTTTGCATTAATAAAATAACCAACTTTTAATTTTTTATATTGTAAAGTTAATGATTGTAAAAAATCAATTAATTCATAATATTGACCTTTGGCAAATAAATTTATTGCATTTTGATAGTGTAATTTAGCAATTTGATTTTTTCTTCTTCCTGCCATTATACCAAGAAATAAAACATGAAAAGCATGAAATTTATCTAAAATAAATTTAGCATTTAAAATTGTAGCAGTTTTTCTAATTCATTTTGCACTATCTCCACAAACTATTAAATTTGCTTGGTCAAAGTTTTCAAAAAATAAATTACCATATTTTTCTATTAATTTTGCGGTTTTTTCAGCACCAATTTCTGTTTTTGAAACTCTTATTTTACATACAGCTCTTTTATTAATTAATTTTCCATTTTTCTTTTTACCAGTACACATTACTATTAATCTCATCGAACATTTTTTACAATTTTTAGTATTGTGTTTTTCATTAAACTTAAATTTTCGATGACCATCATCAATATTTACATATAAATTTTGATTTGGTTGTAATGGTATTTTGGGAATATTTGCTTTTGGTAATTCAAATTTTTGATATGTTCTACAAACTGTACTATTACTTATTAAATCTTCAATAAAAGTATCACAAACATCACGATACTTTTTACCATCAGCAAAATATTTTAAAATTTGTTTAATAACGTTAGGTGCAAGTTTACTATATTTTTTAACACCAAGATAATTATCTAATAATGATACGTACTCCATTTTTTGTGTTTTTGTGTTATAATGTGTACAAATACGTCGCTTATAAGTTAATAAACCTTTTTTTGCTTTTAATTTTCGTTGTCTAAATCTATATGATTTATATTCAGATTTATCACATATACTTCATAAATAATCATCTATTTTTGCAAATAATTCTTCTGTTTGTTTTAAACTTAATTCATCTTGATTAAAATCATGTTTGTCTCAATCAAAATGATTTGCGAATGGTAATATAAACATTTTTAATGTTCCTTTCTAATTTTTGTTTGTTAATAATTTAAGTTTAATTTTTTTTTAAAAATAAGGAGTAAATATGGCTTTTATTAGTAGTTATGGACAATTAAATAAAAAATATAATCTTAATTTTAGTGATAATAATTATGGTTTTAGTTGAGATATTTTTAAAGAATTTGTTGGTGATGAATGAGCAGAATATTTTACTACTAATTGTTTTTATCGTTTTGTTCCAACAGCACGTGGAACAAGAAAAACTTGAAACTGTTTAGCATTTGATTTATTTATATGTTGTAATTTTAGAGATAGTAGTGTTCAAGAAGTAAGAAGATATGAAAATACTCATAGTGAAACTACAATTGGTGCTTTAATGAATGTTTGTCAAGTTTTATTAGATACATATAATATTAATTTATTACCTAATAATCCACATGGCATTAAATGAAAAATTACTAAGGATGGGGGATGTATTATCTTTCCAAGTAATCAACAAATTGACTTTATTGGTTATGCTAATGGTAATAAGATTTTTGGAAAAGAAGCAGGTGGGTCAAGTTTTTTAGGTTCAAGAACAGATGAAATTATTATGGCAGAAGAAAAAGAAACATTAACTGAAAAACAATTAACATATCGATATGAACGTTTACAAAACTCTATGTTTAGAAGTAATCGTATTAAAGTATCAAATAAACCTATTAAAGAGTGAAGTTGAACATTTATTGATAAAAATATATATAGTTCTACCTTTGGACAAAAGATTACTCGTTATTTTTATAAAAGTTTTTTCATTACTTTTACATGTAATCCTTATGATAAATATCATCCATTTTATTTAAAATACTGTACACCATTTTTACCATTAAATGATGAAGTCATGAAAAATCTTAAAAAAGTTGGTAAAGTTTATTATGAAAATAAAGATATGTTTAGTGGTTTAGGTTTATTTGTTTTAAGATTTACTATTCAACCATTTTGAAATAAATTACCTGACATTCAACAAAGAACATTATTAGAAATGGAAAAAAGTAATCCAGATGAATATAATACTGTTTATTATGGTTTTGAATTTTTAGATAGCGATGCAACAATTTTCCCATTTCAAAAAACAGTAAAATATTGACAATCATATGATTTAAAACAATTTTATAATCAAGAAAAAGAAATGTATAAATTTGATTTTTATAGTGTTGGTATTGATTGAGCTACGGGACCAAAAGACCATACTGTATTTATGGTAGTTGGTTTTAAAGAATATAATAATACTGGTTATTATGATGCTTATATTATTTGTGAATTAGTAGTTACTCCAAATGATTTTATAAATGAAAATGAAAAAATTAATGCTTATGTTAATGAAATTTTAGGATTAATGGATAATTTTGAAAATTTTGAACAAGCAATTTATTTTTATGATGATAAAGCAAGAACAGCAATGGATTGATTAAATCAAAAATTAATTGATGAACACAATACTATTTTAATAACACAAACCGCTATTAAACATGCTTCAAATTTAAATCAAGAAGCCGGATTAACTAATAGAGTAGTTTGAATGAGAAATATTATGAGTTATGGAAACTTTTATGCAAATAAAGATGATTTACCAAAAACAACTCAATGTTTAGAAGAATTACGTTATGACCAAACCAAAACTAACATTCCTGACAAAAATATGTATCAAGACCCTTATGATGCATTATTTTATGCATTATATCCATATAAAAATGTAATTAGGGGTAAAAATAATGCTACTGTAAAAAAAAGTATCTTCACATTTGCAATATAATAAATAAGCGCAATACAATTAATATTATAGGTATCAAAAAATAAACACCTTTAATTTAGGCGTTATTTTGCTTTTAAAAGCATACTTGTAAAAATAATCAAAAATAGTACAATTTAAAAGTAAAATCAAGGAAAAAAGGAGATATTTATTATGAAAATATGAATAAAAACAAATTTTCAAAAAATATCATTATCATTTGCTGTAATAACTGGTGTTACCGGTTTAATCTTAGGAATAGTTTCATATAATAAAAATAATCAATTAACATATTTTTATGATTACGACCATGAAGCACACTGGGGGGCAACTATTTGAGCAAGACCAGTAAGTAATAAACATAAAATTACTCTTTACTGAGCATCAAATAAATTAACTGATGATGCAGTAAAATGAGATGGTATTTATCCAGATGGATATTTTGATAATTAAATTTCTAAATTTATATAAGAAATATTTTCATTATATTTATCAAATAAATTAATATTATTTAAATTTATTTCTTGTTTATTTGTTACTAAAATTAAATCATAATTACCAGCACCAAATAGTCCGCTAACTTCAATTCGATTTAAGTTATTAATTGGATTTTCAATTTGTAATTCAAATTCACTATTATTGTCAATTTGTAAAACTTCTTTATAAAATTCTAATTTAGAAAATAATTGTGATTTATTTGAACCATATAAATTTAAAGCATTTTCGGTTTTATTTTTATTAATAATTAATCTTGTAAAATATTTTCCATATTCACCATTACCTAATGTTCAATCTGCCGGAATTAATGATGGTATATTATTGCTTTCTAATTCATTAGTTATGGATAGTCAGTTAAATTGATTATCATCTAATTTCAATAATTCATTTTGACTAATGTCATTGTTTTTTAGTTTAATGTTATTGATATCTGTAAAATCAAAATATGCAGATTTTAATACTACTTTTATATCTTTAAATTCTCAAATCTTATCAGGTGTAGAATGTATAGGATTTGATTTTAATTCAAAATAATAAGGTAATAATAATTTATAGTCATCATTTAAACCGTTATTAATAGACATGGTTGAATAAATATTTTTTGATAGCATTATAACTATTTGTTTTAATATTTTAACTTTTGGTAAATTTGTATAGTTAGGATAATCTAATTCTCATTGTTTAAATAAATTAGTAATAACTTCATTTGGTTTTTGTCCTTCAAACTTAGCACGAATTTTATCTAAATCATTCATTTCTTTTAAAACATTACTTAATGATGCACCATCAAAGTTTCTATTATAAGTATATGTATAAGTTAACATATCTAATAATACTTTTTGTAAACTATCAATTGGTGGTCTATCTTTTATTTCTAGTTCAACATCATGAAATTTATTTGTTGTAGAAATAAATAAATTATAGTCACTTACTAAAAATCATGACTCTAATTTTTTATCTTTTAATTCTAGTTCATCAGATAATGGTCATACTTTTGAATTTTTAGAAACATCATAACCAATTTTATCATTAGTTACTCTTGCATTATTAATAATTTCTTTTCTTGTTTCTCTACCACCACCAATAGCAATTAAATCTAAAACTGATTTTTCTTGTCCTATAAATTGTTTTGCTAAATTTCAAGGTAATATTTGTTCACTAAATCATTGTTGTAATATTCTAACTTTTGGTTGAGTTTCAATAGGCATTGATAATAGCGGAAATGCTATCTTATCTTTGACAAATAACTTTGGGTATACCTCCATATTGTCGACTTCACCAAGTACCTTTATATTGCCAAAAATCATGCTTCTAGGTGCTTTAATTTTTAAACCAATAACTTTGGTGTCTTTATCTAGTGGTTTTTGTAATTTAATAATAATTGGATAACCATCTCTTGTTTTAAAGTCTTTAATTTTAATAATAGTAATACTTTTAGTACTTCTAGTTTTTGGATTTTGATAAGGTTCTGAATAATTATTAATAATATATAAATTATCAATATTATTTTCAGTTAATGGTTCATTTATACTAACTGCATATAACTTAAATTGATTTAATAAATTTATTTCTTGAAATATTAAATTTTTAATATCAGTCATACTATATTCAATTGTATTGTCATTAATATTAGTACTTGCTCTTTGATTTAATTGCATAGTAAAATCAGATGTTTCAACAGCAGTAGTTTTTAATACTTTATCAATATCAATAAAACCTATTTTAATAGTATTTGCTGAAAATCTTAAACTATTATTTTCATTATTTTTAAATAAACGTTCAATTTCATAAATATAAATTTTTCTTTTTTTAAATTCATCGTATGCTCTATTAATATCAGGGTCACTAGTAGCACTCATCATATTAGTAAAATCATAAGGAATATTATCAATTAAATAATCATTTTCTATTTCTGCTTGATTAAGTTTAGTTTGTTTCTGTGGAAACTTCGTTTGTGGTTTGTTGTTGTTTTCCATTGTTTTCTCCTATTAATTGGTTATTTTCTGGATTAAATAATTTTAATTTAACTGTTAAGTTATTAATTTCTTGTTCATCATTAATATTAAATGTTTTACTATTTAATAAATCTTTATCTAAACGTACTAATATTTGAATAAATTTAAGAATATCAATATTAAATTGTCATAATTTTTGTTCAATATAATTAATAGTTGAAATATTTACCGCTGTACTTTCGGGAACCGATTGTTGTGCTGATTTCTTTTGACTTGGTATATGAATACCACAACGTTTAAATATTTCATTAATATTTCAATCATATATATCAGTTAAATTTTTACCTTTAAAATTACTACTTGTCATATTAATATTTTCACTTTTTTCATTATTATCACCAGTAGTTTTTCAAATATAGTTGTTAGTAACTAATGTTCTTACGGCTTCATCCATTGTAGATTTAGCATTACCATAAGTTTGGTCAAAAATAAACTTTGGTGAATTTAAAATAGTATCTAAAACAATTTGTTCATAAATAACATCTAATGCTTTAATTTTATCCATTACTTTATTACAATCTGCTAACTCATTTGCTTTATTTCTCATAATTGCTATTGGAATATAATTAATATTTAATGTTTGTTCTTGTTCTAAATTAGGATTATTACTATATTCTTTAAAAGGTAAAGGAAATTGTTTTTTATTATCACTAATACTATAAATTGCACGATTAATAGTTACTTGTTCATTATTTAATTTATAAACTTCAAATAATCTTACTGTTTGTGCATTTTGTTGATAACTATCATAAAAAATAGTACATTGAATTAATTTACCAGTAATATCATAAATTCTTTGCTGTATATCTACTACTTGAAAATAAAAATCATCATTAGCAATATAAATTAAATAACCACTAATTCCTAATTTGCTTAATTTAAAAATAGAATTTCAATTCTTTCTATAAAATTCTTGTTTAATTAAATATTGTTTAATAGTTTCATTATTAATATCCAATGGAGCATTATATAAATTAGCATTATTTTCAGCAACAAAATCAGTAAAATAAGTCTAATGATTAAAATCATTAAAACCAAAATAACTTAAAATAGAAGTGTGTGTACTTTTATTTTCTAAAAAAATTAATTTAGATTTTTCTTCATTATTATTAATATTTGTTTTATCTTTTCTTGGTCAAAAAGGTTTCATTTTTTTCTCCTTTCTAAAATATTTGATTAATTTTTAAGACAATTTTTACTATAATAAATATAATTAAACCAGCAACAGCAGAAGATAATAAAACTCCAATTAAACTTAAAATAATTTTTATAATTTTTCAAATCATAATTTTATTCCTGTAATTCTTCTACTTTTCATGTATTACCTTTATCGCTACCTTTTAAAGAATAAATAGTAATAAATTTTGAGTGTTGTACTGATAAAACTAAGACATTAGTATTATTGTTAAAAACTTCTATTGGTACACCTGCTATTTTTGTATTAGTTATAATAAATTCTTTAATTGCAAAAACATTATTATATATATTTCAAGAATAATAAACTTTATATCTTTTATTAACTATAAAATCATAAGTAATTTGTCAATTATCTCATTTATTTTTTTCTCTTATTCCTACTTCTTTTCAAATTGAACTACTTGGAGGAATTGGAATTGGTTGTGGTTGTTTTTTGATAATTTCATTAATAGCACCAGCAACAGTTTTATCAGTAGTTTCTAAATTAGGAATTTCAGTACCAATAGTATTTATAGAAAAAGCATATTTGAATTGGTCTTTATCCATTTTATTGTCTAATTTTTTATCTACTTCTTCTTTTTTATAATAATCAGTTAAATCAGTTTTCCCGCAAGTAGCACTAATTTTATTATTTTCATCAATTTTAATATTTTCACCAGCAATTAACTTATCTTGTTTTTTATCTAATAATTGATTTGTTTCTAGTTTTGTATAATAATCATGTTCAGTATTTTCTTCTGCTATAAATTCAGTTGGTGTATCTATTCCTTGATATTGATATATTTCTTCTATATCACCAATTAAATTAATTTTTCCAAGTTCAGGATAAGAATTACCACCACCACTAAATTGTTTCTTTTTATTGTTATAGTAAATAGTTCCAATATTTAAAATATTTTTATTTTGTATTTGTTCTCCATAAGTCATGGAATCAACATTTAACAATTCAAATTCGTTAAAAACATTATTTAAATAAATTTTAATTACTTTATAAAATTTCATAAAGTTATTTTCTGTTGAATATTGATAACTGATTTTAATAAAATATCATTTAAATATTTCTATATTATTATTTTCAACTTTTTTTCATAAGGGACTAGTTTCAATATTAAATCAATTATTTTTAACATCATTAATATTTTCGTTTGTTTTAATTAATTCACTATTTAATTTGGTAATTTCATTTTCATTTGTAGTAATTCGTTTTTGTTGTTTAGCAGAAAAATCACAAGTTGGTGCATGTGTATAATCACCAATTTGTGGATTGTTTTGTAAAACATCAGGTGGTAATGTTCCAATTTCATTAGGTCAATCTAAAATCATAGTTTCAGTTTTTGAGTCATATTCTGTTGCAACATAACCTTTATTTATTAAATTTGTAACTGGTCCCCTATATGTTTCATTTTTATTACCATTAATGGTATCATCATATAATTTTATTTGCTTTGATAATGTAAATTCTTTTTGTTCTTGAATTAATTCATTAACTTGGTTTCTAGTATAAAATGCTTTTAAGTCAATTTTTTCAACATCTATTTCATCATTATTATAATTTGAAAATATTTGTTTTAATTCTGTTAATCTTGCTCATATTTTCATTCTACTAGGTGCTAAATCTCAAATATTAATCGTAGGAGTACTACTTGCACTAAATTGATTACCATTATTAAATTGAATAGTAGCATCAACATTAAATTCAATTGGTGTACGATTAAATACTCAATGTTCAACCATAACATAAACCATATCTCTTAAAGTTTCTTTAATTAATTCATCTTTAAAACTATCAAAAGGAAATTTAGATAAAATAAAATCAAGATAAGCATTAATATCATTTTGAGCACGAATAGCAAATGTTTTAAATCAATCATCAACATTTGGTCATGTATTTATATATTGTCGTGGTGTTTCTGTAATTGTTCCAGTTAATGGATATCAGTTATTATAATTTTCTAAACTGACACCAGTTCAAAGTTTATTAATCATATTTTATCATTCCTTAAAAAATGCTTTTTTATAACGTTTGGTTTTTGATTTAGTTTTTCTATGTGATATATGTATAATTTCTTTTTGTAATTTTTTATTTCCTTTTTTTACAACTTGATTATATGCAAATTTTTCTAAATGTCTT
Organism: Spiroplasma endosymbiont of Nomada ruficornis; assembly: GCF_964030795.1. Classification (NCBI taxonomy): domain Bacteria; kingdom Bacillati; phylum Mycoplasmatota; class Mollicutes; order Entomoplasmatales; family Spiroplasmataceae; genus Spiroplasma; species Spiroplasma endosymbiont of Nomada ruficornis. The sequence continues at coordinate 1,545,001 of NZ_OZ034962.1, forward strand.
AACAATCCAGTACCAAATACAGTATTAACTGATAATTTTAAACCCACCCTTTTAAATGATTTATTGACATTATCAATAGGATTATTAATAACATTAACTACTTTATGATAAGTTCTAATTGTCCTTAATATTTGCCTATAAATTTTAAAACTATCTTTAATCATTTGTTGTACAACTGGTAGAGCAAAAGCAATACTTTTTAATCATTTATTTTGACTAACTCCATATCCAATATATCAACCGCTATATCATCTATATCAATGAAATGGATGTATTTGAATAACAAAAGTTTCTGCTTTGATAATACTATCAATAACTACAATTGGTTTATATTTAGGATTACGATGATAAATAGTAATTCCACATTTATCTAATGATAAAGGTTGAATTTTACAAGCCATAAATACTGGTGAATTTAATGGAATTAATTGTGCATGTTTAATTGCTTTCTTTTCAGCACTTGTAAATACATCAATTGTTTTTTCTTTTAATTTATTAATTTTTTCAAATGCTTGTTTTTCTAATTTTTCGAATTTCTCTTGTAATTTATAAATATTTATTCTTATTTTTTCAAAATATGAAGTATCTTTTCAAAATTTATTTAAACCTTTTTTAAAATAAAATTTAATATCAAAATATTTAAAAGTTTGATTTGCTTTTAATACTAATTTATGAATTGAACTATTTTTAAAATTAAATTTAATTGCATTAGCACGAATTTTTTGTAAATCTAAAATTAAAGATTTTCCATATCTATTTTCTGCATGTATTGTATGAACTAAATTTAATCAGTCATGTTGGTTCATTTTTAATACTTCTTTTAAATCAGTATTATATTTTTGTAAAAAATTGTTTGCTTTATCAATATCTTTAATTTTAAATTTAGGAGTTAACTGTGGACTTAACTTTATTAATTCATTTTGTAATAATAAATAATTTTTTAATTCTTGTACTTCTAATTTTGCAAAATTATTTTTATATTGTCTTTCAGCAACAAAACCTAAATTTTGTATTATTGTTTCGCGATTTGGAGCATGGTTATAATTAAATAAATAACGTTTATTTCCAATAATTTTATCTGTTAAAATTTCTTTTCCACTTACTTGACTAATGATTTCTTGTAAATTTTTTGCTTTTTTAATGCCAATTTGTTCTAATGTTTTAGTTTTTTCTGCTAAACTAATAAATTTAGTTGTACGATAACCACGACTAATTCTATTAAGTCCAGCAAATGCAGGTAATATATTAAAAAAAGTATTTAATGGTGTAACATTTCCTTTTAAATAATCATAAACTTGATTAATAGTAAAATCAGTTAAAAACTCTACACCAACAGCACTAATACTAGCAAGTAAATCACTTGCACCTAAACCAAGTGCTAAACTTTCACTTAATCCACCAGTAAAAGGAGCAAGTGCTACTGCTATTACTTGTACACCAATCATTTCTAAAATTTCTCATCATCAACTTTTATGTTCTTGTTGTTGACTTGTTCTAGTATGTTTTGGTTTATTTATGTTTAAAAGTATTGCTGTACTAGTTGTACCAATTGGCATAATAATTATCCTTATTTAAGAGTTATTTTTATAGGATTTGTTGAACCTTGATAATTTTTATCAGTGTCATTAGTAGTGATTACTACATATAAATCTCCTGCTTTTTGGTTTTGATTACTTACATCCACTTGACCTTGGGCATCACTAAAATAATTAATAATTGGAGTTGTTAAATTTGGATTTAAATTATTTAGTTCAGTTGTATTTTTAATTGTTGTATCTAATAATTTATTCTTTTTAGTAGTATCAGCAGTAATATTAGTTGTTAATGTTGTAATTTCTTCACTTAAATATTTTTTATTAACAATACCACATAACATTCATCTTGATTCTGTTTCTGAGTTTGACATATAAGGAATAGATTCTCCTGTTACTTGTCCACCAACTAAATATCTTTTTGGAACTTTACCATCTTTAATATCTTCAACATATATACTAGTTTGTTGTAACATATATCTTTTCATTGCTTTTGGTGTTGCTAAAACAAAATTCATAATTTGATTTTTATTTTCAGTATTTTTAAATGTCATATAATCATCCATAACAATTTGACATAATACACCTTTAATATATAAATTTGTTCCATTTAATCTTAATTGTTGTGCTAGTTGATTATCAGTAATTAAACCTTTATTATCTGCTAAATAAACTAAAGTATCATAAAGACTATTTGTTATAAAAAATTTACAATTATTACTATTTCTTAATTGAAATAAAGTATTTCATGCTGATAACATTGATTTTAAATATCCTACTGGTGTTGTATCAGTAATGATTACTTTTTTGGCAGATTTAGCAATTGTATTTGTATCATTATTTGCTAAATAATCTGCTAAATCATTAGCAACTTCATATTGCATACTTTCTAGTAAATTTTGCCCATTATCTGCAAATAAATCAACTTCACCAATCATTTCTCCTGTACTAGCTTCTTTTGTAATTTCTTTAATAATTTTATCAGTATCAACATAACCAACTTCTAATCCTTTACTTTTATCATTTCAATGAAGTATTTTGAATGTTGGGTCTTTTGGTTTTTTAACTATAAATTCAATTTTTGTAGAATTAACCATTTCAATTGGAAAAAAACTTGCTCATGGACTATTTGATTGTTTATAAAATTCTATAAATTCAGGTGTTTCTACTAATTTTGTAGTATTATCTAAATTTTGTTTAAATGGCACTGGATTTGGCATTTTAAATTTTCCTTTCTTTTATAAATTATTTTTCTTTTTATAATCTAATAAACTACTTTTTATTGAAGTTTCTTGATTTGTTAATATTGTTTCTTGTTTACCACCTGTATTAATTGGTTCTTTAAATAGTGGTTGTTCTTTAATCATTTTTTTAATAGTTTCTTCAATTTTTGAATTTTCTATATTACTTGTTTTAAATTTTAAAAATTCATAAAATTCTTTTTTAACTTGATATTTTTTAAATATATTAATTATTTCTTTTTCTTTAATTTCTTGATTAAGTTTATTTAACTTATTTTCTAATTCAACAATCTTAATTTCTTGCTCTTGTTGTAAATTATTATTTTCAATTAAAGGTTCAGTATTTTGTTCAACATTAGTTTCATTTTCTAACATTTAAATCACACCTTTATTATTTATTTTCTTTTCCATTAATTTTTTCATTAAGTTTTGCTAATTTTTTTTGATGTTTCATCACTTTATTATTTCTTCTAATATGTTTTGGAGTTGTAATAAATCTTTTCAATCAAACAATTAATTCTCTACAAATTAATGTTCCTACACTTGTTCCAATAATAATTAATTCATGTAAAAATTCTTTCATTTTCAATTATTTCCTTTCAATTATTTATTTTTAATTATTCGTCAAATTGACCATTATTAATTCTTTCAATCATTGATTTTGAATTACTTATAATAGTTACCAATAAAGATATTTCTTTATTTAATTGTTCCATTCTTTCTTTATATGTCTGAATTTCATTGTTATAATATTCAATCAATTTTTCTTTATTCATTAGTTATCATCTCCTTTATAAACTATCATATGTAGTTGGTCTTTCATATAAAACATCACTACTTCCACTATTATTACTAATAGCATCACTATTAATTAATCTTCTTGTTTCATTTGTAAATGATGTTTCTTGCATTTCTTGATTATAATTTGTAGTTTCCATAGGTAATAAATTATGTATAATTTCACTTGCACCAGCAACTATTGTTGGTACTGCATAAGCATTATTAAAATCATTATTTATACCCATAGCTACACCACTTGAAATTAGACATCCACTAGTTGCCATATTACATATTTTTCTTATTACTTCAAATCTATTAGGTATTAGTTCACTTAACCCACCAATTAGATTTGATATACCATAAGTACTTAAACTAATATATGTATCTCAATCCATTTGTTGTTTATTATCATTAGTTAATAATAATGGTCATGGTGGTGTTTCTGTGGTAGTAGTTGTTAATCAAGGTGGTGGTTCAGGATTAGGATTGATTTTTGTAAATTTTGCATAATTAATTAAACCAATAGTTCCTAAACCTAATAATATTTTTTTTACTTGAATTTAATATTTTCTTTTTAGTACTTGGCATTTGATTTAAGTTTCATATATCAATTCCTAACTTTTTACTAAATAATAAAGCATTAATACTTCCTAATACTGGATTACCAATAATTTGACCATAATAAGCACTTGTACCAATCATTGCTGATAATGGACTTATTCCAATTCTTATTATTTTTAATAAAGTATAGTTATTTGATTGTACATTCGTGTCATTTGGCATTTTCATTTACTCCTTCATTTTTTGGTTTAATAAACACTTCAACTCAACCTGTATAGTGAACGTTATCACCAACTAAAATAGCAGTATTTGCATGTGGTTGAGAAACAACTAAATATTCAGCAATAACATTAGGATATTTTCATAAAATAATTGCTTTTATATCATTACTATCTGTTAAATCTTTGGGATTTGGTGAAAATATTTCTATTTTATCTTGACCAAATAAATCTGTTAATTTAGTCATTATCAAATTCACCTTTTTCTATTTTTTCAATTAATAAATTTAAAATATTTTTGTCCAAATCAGAGTTTGTATAATTAATTTTTTTAGTTCATTTAATTATATCTTTCATATATTTAAGTAATTTTTCTTTATTCATTATTTATTCTCCTTATTTAAATAATATCAACCAATTAATAAACTATCTGCTTCATCATGATTTGATATTTTTATATTTCAATTATTTCTTTAATAATTTCTTCAGCAACATATATACTTAGTTCTTTATCTCAAGGTCTTAATCAAAAAATAGGTGGGTCATAACGTTCATATCATTTCTTTCATTCACTTGGACTTATTAACATATCTTTTGTTAATAATTTATTAAATTGTCCTGCAATAAAACCACGTAAATGTTCTTGAGTTTCATAACCAATACCATTTTTTGAATTAAAAGTACCACGTTCAATAATTAAATCCAATTCATTATCATTAACTTTTATATCTCAATAAAATTTTCTTTGTCCATCATATTCTTTTAAATTATAACTTTTAACAAATATTGGTTTTCAATTTCAAAAATCATATTTATCATGTAAATAAACTTTTTTTCATAAAGTAAATCCAGTATTTTTAATACTTGGGTCAATTGAAAGTAAATAATTAGTCATTATCAAATCACCGGTCTTTAATTCTGGTTTTAATTGGTTTATAAACTTCTTCATAATATCCGTTTAAGCGATATGTGTTTTTAAGATATTGCATAAATCTTTCTTTATTAATACAATTTTTATGTCTTGATTTATTAATTTCATCAACTTTATTTCTATGTTCTTTATCACCTTGATAACAATGTTCACATACATTTCTCAGCAGTTTTTTTCGCAAGTAAATAAATCATGTTTTTTATCACATACACAACAATCTTCACAACATACTTCTTTATTCATTATTTATTCTCCTTTCTATTATTTCTTTCTTGCTTTATTAAGAAATTTATTGAAATAATTTGATTATCACCATCACCTAATTTTTTTAAAAGATATTCATATCTTTTCTTAAAATCTTCACTATCAATATCTCTATCTTGGTAAATTATTTTTTTCAATTTTTTGATTTTATACAAGGTTTTTGGAGAATATATTTCTCCATGCATGCAAAGAAAACATTTCATTATTTATTCTCCTTATTTTCAATTTGATTAGCAATTTCACTTAATATTTTTAATACTTTATATTCATTTTTTAATTCTTTAATAATAAATATTAAAAATATTATTAGTGTTATACTTGTTATTAATATTGGTGCTATTAATAAAATTTCTCATCATATCATTTTTTACTCTTTTCATTTTTTAAATCATTTAACATTAATTGAACAAAATACACGATTTTAGGAATGTTTAAAGTATTAAAAATTTGACCAGTGACAATAATTTCATCGTTTTTGTTTAATAAAATACATCGGTTATAAAATTTTGGATTATTAAAAATTAAAGTAACATAGTTTAAACCATTTCATTGACCACGAACACTATAATATAATTCTTTATTACCTTTTTCGTAATATTTTGCTTCAATAGTGTTACTTAGTTTTACTGTTAATTTGACATAATTGGCTTTATCTTTCATTTTTATAATTCCTTAAATAGTATTGAATGTGTTTATATGCATCTTGTTCATGTTTTGTTAATTTTATATTTCCTTTATAATTTGTTATTTTATTTTTATTTTTTGGTTGGTTTTCTAGATAATCTCAGTTGAAAACATCTTGTACTAATACCATTAATGAACCAATAATTTTAGGAGTTGCTAATGGATTAGTTAATAATTGTTTTGAACTTAAAAAGAAATTTTCTACAATAACTAATATTTTGTTTTCAAAAAATTGTTCTTTGATTATTGATAATATTCTTTTATAACGATTTTTACTTTCAAAAACATGTGTTGTGTTGAATGTTTCTGTATAAATAATCCTATTTGTTTCATTTGAATATATAACAATTCCATTATTACCAATACCAGCGGGGTCAATCCCAATAATTAAGTCATATTGCATTATTAATCAAATTCACCATTTTTAATTTTTTGATTTAATTGAGATATAAGATTTAATCTTCCATTAAAACAACTTTTTCAAAGTTTAGTTACTTTTTCATCGTCTCTCATTTCTTTATTTCATTCTCATTCATCTTTAAGATATTCAAGTATTTTTTCTTTATTCATATTTATACCTCCTACTTAACCTAATATTTAAAATACAGTCATAACAAATTGCTTTACTATTTTTATCTCTTAAAAAATATTTTCTTGTTTTTATATCATTAGTATTAAAGAATAAATAATCTAATTTATTTTGTTTACATGTTCAACAAAAATACTTTTTCATTATGAGTTGAAATTTCCTTATAAGAAGTAACTATATAATTAATTGGTAAATCATCATGTTTATATGGATTATTTATTTTAAAACCTTTTCTGTTTTCTTCTCACGTAATGTTATATTTAAAACAAGGATTAGTAATTTTAGTTTTGTTATCTGTTATTTCACCCATAAATCAACTATTATGCTGTTCATAAAATGTTAATTGTTCAAGTTTTATATCATTAAGATAATATTATTTTGGAGCAGTTGGTTTATTAACAGTTATTTTTTGGTCTTTAATATATGGTTCTAATAACTTTATTAATTCATTACCACTTAATTCTTTTTTAATATTTTCTAAATTAAAAACTCAATATGTGCAACTGTTATCAACAATAAAAGAATTATTTTTAATCATTCATTTTGGAAGAGATAATTTATATTCAACATAATCAATAAGAATAGATTGTGGTTTATCTTTAACAATTTGTTCTTTTTTAAATTCTATTTGCATAATAATCCTTTCCTAATATGTTCTGTTGCTTCTAGCATAAAGAACATATATTTTTATTCTTAGATTATTAATAATACTACTATTTGTTTTATTCATTCCAGCAATTCTGGGCTCAAAAATAAATTGTGAAATTTTAAAAAACATTGAGGCATTCGATTCAATATTTATTTAATTTGCGTTTAGCAAATTAATATTTTAATTGAACCGGTCCCGCTCAATTTTTTTTACAAGTTTGAAATTTATTTTCTCGCCCAAAAATTTTTCAAAAAAAAATAAAAAATAAAACCAACACTTGCTCACTTGGTAGTGGCAAGGTTGGTTAAATAAAGAATAATAGTTGGTCCCCACTCCGGGTCTATATATACTAGTTTCCAATTCGCTCCCACCCCAAGAATTACCATTTCTGGTTAGTATATTTTATTAGGTATCACTCCACTTTTTATTTATCCATGCAAGTCCACATGCTAGCTACTATTTTTAACAACTATGTTGTAGTTCACTTTTTTATTTCCCTAACACGTGTTGATAATAGTGCTAAAGACGGTTATTAAAAATTTTAAAATTTTACAATTACAAAAAAAGACAAGAATTTTATTCTCGTCTTTTGTCATTTATTTTTTAATTTAATAGTTTAAAAAAGAAAGGAGTTATTTTTAAAAATTTTTATTTATCGACATCTTCGGTACGCTCCCATTAAAGCTCCAAACCAAGAAGAAATAAATATTTATCTTTCAAGATTTTCTAAAAGAAAAACGGATAGTGGTTCAAATATAACATATTATGGTAAAAAGTATTTTCCTTATAAAAATAGCAAAGTTCAATACATACAACCTAGAACTGATGTAATTGTACTTAAATCGTTTATTAATGAGTTATATCTTAGTTATAATCATCAAATATATGAATTAAAAGAAATAGCACCAAAACCAATTATCAAAGAGGATTTGATAAAAACTAAAAAGGTTTATATACCAAATAAAAACCATCCTTGAAGATATGGATACTAATAATACCAAATTAAAATTAGATAAAATTCTTTTTATAAAAGATTATTTTTGTGAATACTTAACTATATAAAATTTTAAATCGTTTGTCGAGCAGCAAATTTGGTGCCTTAAAATTGATTTTAAAGATATAAAAAAATAAAATTATACACCACCAATAGCACAAGCACCAGAAGCCATTGTTGTAATACCACCAACAACATTACCAATTATGGGAATAGTATTTAAAGCACCATTAACAATAGTTAATGTGTTTTCACAATTTAAATTTGATTTATTTTCTAGATTTAGAAGTCTGTTGTCAAGTTCATTAACTTGTTTTTTTAAAGTTTCAAAATCTGCTTTGATTCCTTGAATATTTTTGTTTAATTCATCTAACTTTAATTCATGTTCAATTAAAGTTGAAATATAACTTCAATCTCTTATATAACCTTTTATTATTTCTTTTTCTTGTCTTTTTCAATTATATAATGCTTGAGGATTAAATGTTTTAGAATTATTGATTGCTTGTGGTAAAGTAGAATTTCATTCATTTATATGTGCAAATCATTGTTTAACTTTTGAATCATTTGCTATAATATTTGAAATTTCATTAAATTTATCTTGTTTTACATAGGTAAAAGTTGGTTTTGTCAAACCATAAGAATAGGGACTAAAAGTACCAACAATTATTTTTTTTCAAAATAGCCAATAAAGTGTGAGTAATTAGATTTATCCAATAAATAAACTTCTGATAATTTAAAATTATGATATTTTTTCTTTATGGCACTTTTCATTTCGTTATCAACGTTATGATTAATTTTTCCTAAATTAATTTTTATATCTTTATTTCAATCTGGAAAATCATTTTCTAAATTATCAAGACGATTATTTGGATAATATTTCTCATCTTCTGTTATTATTCTTACTGATTCAAAATCAAATCAATTAAATGGTTTTTCATAAAGTACAATTTCTATACGTTCTTTTCTAGAACTATCTGTATATACTTTTTCAATTTTTGAAAAATTATCTCAAATTGTTTTACCTACTTGTTGTATTTCTTTTTATGTTCATGGAAAAATTGCAGTAATTGAAATATCATTAGAATTATATCGTTGCATCATATCCTCTTTAAATTTTTCGCCAAGTTCTCATGCAGGATTATCTTTTCAATAATGATAATCAGCTATTATTCCTTCAAAAGTTTTTGGTGTAAATGAACAAGTTACTTTACCTCAACTACCCCTTATTTCGTTTTTACCATTTAATGTTCTTTTTAATCGATTTCTGTGTTTTTCATGATGATGTTTATTCATATTTATTTTGCTATTTGTTGTTGGGTTGTTAATAATAAAATCTGTTTGATTATTACTTGCAAAATTTAATTGTTGATTTACTAAATCTAAACTAGTCGTATTTTTTCTAACTCAATTTTTAATATTTGAATTATCAATTGACTTACCATTAATACCTTGTATTTTATTATTTAAAAGTGGAGCAGTTAATACTCACAATTTAAATCAATAACTTGGACTAAAATATTTCATAATTTTGTTCTCCTTTGAAAGTAAATATTTTTATATTTACTTTCAAAACAAAGCAACTTTTATTTGTTAAATTTTACTTCTTTTTTATTTTTTTTGATAAATATTTTTGGGAAATTTTCACTCGATATTGACACTTATTTAAATGCTAAATTGTAAAGGTAAGTGCAACTAAATTATTTTTCTATCCAAATATTCGATTGGCGAAAGATAATTTAGTATTTTTCTCGGTCTTTGATTTAAAGACAATATAAATTTATGAACTTCATTTTTATTAGTTTTTGAAAAAATAAATTTTTTAGGAAATTTTTCTCTAATTAAACCATTAGTATTTTCATTAGTACCTCTTTGTCAAGGTGAATATGGATTGGCAAAATAAATTTTTACATCTAAATTTTTTTCAAGTTGTTGTCAATTTGAAAATTCTTTGCCACGATCAAAAGTAATAGTTTTAACAATGTTTTTAGGAAGAATTGATAAATAATAACTGACATTTTTATTAATAACTTTAGTAGTTCTGTTTTTAACTAATATTGCTAAAGTAAATCGTGATACTCTTTCAACTAAAGTTATTAAACATGATTTGCTTTTACCTCGTGATGATACTATAGTATCTCCTTCTCAATGACCAAGTGTTATACGATCATTAACATTTATATCTCGTTCTTTAATTGATTTACCATTAAACTTGCCACGATTTTCTTGAGATTTTCGTTTTTTACCTTTTCTTCTTAAATTTTTACTAGTAACTTTATCAAGCATTCCAAAATAAATTCAAGTATAAATTGTTTTAAAACTAATAACTCACTCTTTATGAAAATTTTTAATTCTGCCATAAATTTGTTCAGATGATCAACCTAATAGTAATTTTTGTTGTACATATTTTACTAAATTCTTATTTTTAAACTTATGAAAACTAATATGTGATTGTTTTCGATTTTCAGCTTTATTTTGTGCAATTAATGAAAAATAATGATTATTATCTTTATTTCTATTAATTTCTCGAATAATAGTACTAATACTTCGATTAAGATTTTTAGCTATTTCACTAATTTTAAATTTAAATTTCAATTGATTCTCAATATAAATCCTTTCATCTATGCCAAGATGTTTATAACTCATATAAAAACTCCTTACTTTTTTCTAAACTAAATTTAGCATTATGAAATTTTTATATGAGAATTTTTTGCAATTTTATTTACTTGCACTTACAAGTATAATTCAGCATCTTTTTTTTACATTTGTGATGAACTTCGTTTATATCCGCTTGTTGAAGGTTGATTTTGCAAATCTATAGAATTTATTTCATTTTTTTCAAATATTAACTTAGGTAATTTTGAACTTGTTGAATTAATTAATTCGTTTTCAAAAAACTTTCTTTTGATATTTTTCATATCACTTGGGTTGTCAGAAACATATACAAAATTCAATTGTTTGAATAATAATTCACTTATTTCTCGACTAATATCATATTTTTTTAATACCACATCTAAAGGAATAAACCCTCCAACATCTTTAATATTTGGATCTGCACCATTTTCAAGTAATAATTTAACCATTTCAATATTTTTTGTATATATATAAAGATATAAGGTAGTAGCCAAAGTTTCATCTTGTGCATTAATATCAGCACCATTTTCAATAAACAATTTTACTATTTCAATATTATTACATTCTACAGCTCAATGTAAAGGTGTACATCCATTTATATCTTTTAAATTTACATCAGCATGATTTTCAAGTAATAATTTAACCATTTCAATATTATTACATTCTACAACTAAATGTAAAGGTGTACATCCATCTACATCTTGTGCATCAATATCAGCATGATTTTCAAGTAATAATTTAACCATTTCAATATTATTATTTTTTACTGCAATTTGTAAAGGAGTATAACGACTTTTTTTATCTTCAATATTAGCATTAATTTTAAAATTTTCATTTAATCACCTACATGACAATATGTCATTATATTTTGAAAAATAAATCAAAAGTATGTCAATATATTTTTTTTTATTAATATCATTAATATTATCATATTTTAATATTTCCTTAATAATTTCAATTCGATTATTATTAAATGCATAATCTAAGATTGTACAATTATTTTCATCTTGTGCATTAATATCAGCACCATTTTCAATAAGCAATTTTACTATTTCAATATCATTATCAGAATTTGCTACAGCAATTTGTAAAGGTGTACATCCATTTATATCTTTTAAATTTACATCAGCACCATGTTGAAGTAAATATTCAACTATTGCAAAATAACCATTATCTACTGCATAATGTAGAAGAAAAACTAAAGGTTCATTCTTATTATATTTTTCATTTTTTTCATTATTTTTTATCAAGCAATCATTGATATTTTTATGTTCAAAAAAATTTTTTAATTTTTGTTCTTTATTTCAAAGTATTGATTCATTTATATTTTGAATTTTATTTTTAAAATTCTTGAAATGAAAATCATTTATTTCTTTTTTAATTGTTGTTTTTCCTTTAATAGAAATAGATAGTAAATCATTAGAATTGATTAATGATTCGTTAGTAACAAATTTACCATGAATTCCTTTTTCAAAATTAGTACCATCTCCACCTTTTCCATAATAAATTTTATTGATATCTAAATTTAAATTAGTTAAATTAATGGCATATAAAAATCATTTTTTATTGCTTGATTTATTTGAAAAAGAATGATTAAATCTATTAATTAATACATTATTTCCACTAATATCAATGCCTACTTCTTCTCACATTTCTTTTACAACTGTTGTATAATAATCCATACTCTCAAGTCCACCGGTAATAGTACTATACTGACTAATTTTAGATACTATTTCATGAGCTGGGTTTTTTTCTTTATGTATTTGCAAATAATAATATTGATTGTCTTTTAAAACATAGGGCAAAATGGCAACTCCTTGGTTGTTACATCAAGGTTCTTCAACATAGATAAAACCATTCTTTATTTTTACTCCAATAAATTTAGAATCAAACAATACTTTTTCGTTATTTATATTTAACATAATTTATTTTACTTCCTTTTAAAAATAGAAATCCGTAATGAATTATAAAATTTTATATTAAATTTTATAAATTGATTATACAATAAATTTTATTTTTGTTTAAATTTTCGGAAGTGAAAATATGTCAAATAAAATCAAAAGACCAATGAATGTGCTTATATGCTTTTTAGTAAAGAAAAGAGAGCAGAAATTATTCAACAAAAACCAGAACTTAAAAAAAGTTGCAGAAATTGCAAAATTGATTGGTAATCATTGAAAAAATGCTTATTACGATACAATTATATAGTTACCGGTGTGGTCTTGGACGATGGCGCTGGTAACGATTATATTTAATTTAAAGATTTGTAAGGTGGTACAAACATTTTGGACTATTTTCCATATAATAAAAGTTTATCAAAATAATCCATAAGAGTCATTAATCCTAATGATTTATGTGGTTTAGAATTGTTATAATATTCTTGAAAAGAATTCACTAATTTTTGAAATAAACTAAAATCACTATTTAAATATGGTTTTATTTCAAATAAATTACTTCAATTTCTGTGAAATCTTTCAATCTTACCATTACTCTGTGGTGATCTAAACGGTGTAGTTTCATATTTATTGATAAAATTACAATTAGTGCTTTTTTAGTTACAATCGGTATTGGAAGTAAAATATTTTCATCATTATTTTCACCTATAACAAAAAAAGTTGAATCATGAATTTCTAACAAAATATATAAAAATGAAGAACTTAAAGAAAAAAACAAAAAAGAACGTGATTCAATAATTAAAAATTTAATAAGTGATAAACTAAACACTAAATTACAAACTCAATATGATATTTTAAAACAAGAATTAGACAATAGAAAAGATAAAACTATAAATGAACTCTTAAATAATAAAACCATAAATAATAGTTCAAATATTGAACCATTAAACGTCAGTGATTTTGATTCAGATATAAAAAATACAGTAAATAATCAAGGTCCACAATCTTCAATAAGTTCAAATCATAACTGAAATAAAGTAAAATGTTTATTAACATAAACAATAAAGTTCTAATCGCTATTTTCAAAAAATAGCGATTTTTTATTATTTTTTACACATTTTTCGTTTTAAAAATATATAATTTTTCTTGGATATTTTAAGGATAGAAAAAAATATTCAAAAAAATTGAGAGGAATTTTATAATATGGAAAAATGAAGCCAAGCAGATAAAGACAAGTGAAACAAAAGAGTTGATGAAACAAATAAAGCTTGAGGAGAAAAAAACGAACGTGAAAGACGAGAAAGAGTTGCTAATGCTCTTGGATTTGAAAAAGAAAAATCAAAAGTAAATAGCGAAGCTTCAACAAGCAAAGGACAAAGTTCTAGTAGTAAATCACAAAAAATGTAAATTTTAATACATGACTATTGTAATAACTAAATTTTTATTTTAAAATTTTTAATATTTATCAATAAAAATTAGGAGAAAATTATGCAATTAACAAGTGAAAATGACAAAATGAAAATGATTGTTGATATTGCTATTAATCCAATTTAGTAGTAATTACATTTTCATAATTTGTAAAACCAGTAAAATTATTTGCTAGTTGCGAGTTACCTTGTAAAATTGATGTAACATCAAAACCGGTTGTCATATCAACCATAATATAAATAACATTTTTTTATTTTTTGATAAGCTCATATTTTTTTCTATTTTAAGAAAGTCATTATATGGATAATTATAGTTGCAAACGATACTTGTTGTGATAATAACAATAATTGCAAAAATAAATTCAATTATAAATAATGGAATAAATACTAAACCTAAAAGTTTCTTCATAATTTCTCCTTTTTAGATATATGCCTTTATTTGGCTCATATTTGCTGTTTTTAGCAAATATGAGCTTTTTATAAGTATATGGTAAAAAATAATGAAATTACAAAATAAATTTTGTTAATAAACACATTTAAATTGTATTATTATTTTATAATGTTTGTTAGTATTTTATTAGCAAATTATTAAAAAGGAGTAAAATTAAAACTTATGAAAAATATAGAAAATTTATTAAATCAAACATTTGTATACGATACTATTCAAGACTTAGAAGCAAAAAATAAATATTTATTAGAAAAAATTGAAACGTTTAAAAAAGGTATCACAAATATTTTGAACGATTTATATCAATCAAATTATGAATTAAAATTTAAAAATAAATTTATTGAAGAAGTATTACATTTAGAAAGTTTATCATTAGAAAATGATAATCAATATGAAAATATAGAAAATTTATTAAATCAAACATTTGTATACGATACTATTCAAGACTTAGAAGAAAAAAATAAATATTTATTAGAAAAAATTGAAAATTTTAAAAAAAGTATCAAAAATCTTTTAAAAAATTGAAAAAAAGTAAATTATGATTTAGAAATGAAAAACAAATTAATTCAAGTCTTCGAAGAATTAGAAAATTCATGATCATCTTTAAAAGATGATTCTAATGATAATAAATATGAAGAATTAGAAAATTTAAAGCAAGAAAATCATCGACTAAGTCAAAATTTAATATTTAAAGAAAAAGAATTAGAAAATTTTGAAATTGATAATAAAAATTATGAAGAACAAATTATTGATTTAAATAAAACAAAACAAAATTTAGCTAAACAATTAAATAAAGTTATTCAAGAAAAAAAATATTTAACAGATAAACTAGATTTATCACAACAACAGTTAGATACAATTACTAATGCAAAACAAGATTTAACTGATGAAGTTCAATCTTTAAAAGAAACTAAAATAAGTAATGAAGAACAAATTATTGATTTAAATAAAACAAAACAAAATTTAGCTAAACAATTAAATAAAGTTATTCAAGAAAAAAAATATTTAACAGATAAACTAGATTTATCACAACAACAGTTAGATACAATTACTAAGGCAAAACAAGATTTAACTGATGAAGTTCAATCTTTAAAAGAAACTAAAATAAGTAATGAAGAACAAATTATTGATTTAAATAAAACAAAACAAAATTTAGCTAAACAATTAAATAAAGTTATTCAAGAAAAAAAATATTTAACAGATAAACTAGATTTATCACAACAACAGTTAGATACAATTACTAATGCAAAACAAGATTTAACTGATGAAGTTCAATCTTTAAAAGAAACTAAAATAAGTAATGAAGAACAAATTATTGATTTAAATAAAACAAAACAAAATTTAGCTAAACAATTAAATAAAGTTATTCAAGAAAAAAAATATTTAACAGATAAACTAGATTTATCACAACAACAGTTAGATACAATTACTAAGGCAAAACAAGATTTAACTGATACACTAGAAGAATCACTTTTGATTCAAAATTCAGACTATTATCAAAAATTAAAATATATTTCAGAACCAATTATCATTTCAAAACATAAAGATAACAATTGAAATATTGAAACATTACCTAATATTAAAGATGAAAAAATAGAAAAAACAATATTATTAAATATTGAAGAAAATAAAATTTTAAATAATCTTATTGAACAAAAAAATAACATTACGATCATTTTTTGCAAAAAAACTAAAAAATTTAAAGAAGCTTTTTTCATTGATAAATATCAAAATAAAATAATCATCAATATTGAAAATGAACAGCAAAAAATCTTAGAAAAATTAAATTATAAATTAAGAACCGAAATGGCAAGTTCATTAACTCAAAGTGATATTAATAAAATCAATAATTTTTATAATCAAAAAGAACCAAAAAAATCACCTTGTTTAACTAAAGAAGAATTAAAAAAATATCAAAATCAAGGAGCGGTTCCTAAACACTATAAACTTGTTTAATATCTAAAAATTTTATGCTGAATTATACTTGTAATTCCAACTAAAAAATTATTTAGATTATAAATATTGAAATTAAATATTCAAAGAAACGAAACAAAAATAAAACCAATGGAACAAGTTAAAAATGGCTTCATTTTGGAAAAATAAACCTTATCAAGACAAACCATGAAATCAAAAATTACCAACAATGACATGTCCACCAAATTTAGTAGAAAAATTTAAAAATGAAGCCAAACAAAATCATTGAAAATATACAACTCTAATGACTATGATTTTAGAAAATTGATATGCACAAAAAAATGAAAGTGAGAGTGAATAGTTATGAAAATGATTTCATTTGCTGTTAAAAAGGGTGGAGTTGGAAAAACAACACTTTGTAAAAATATTGCTTATAAACTTGCTTTAAAAAATAAAAAAGTTTTATTAATTAGAGTTCTTTCATAACTAAATCAATTCTAAGTTATAAATTGAAGCTATTAAATTAAATCGTAAAGCAAATCTTTTTCTACGATTTCGATATTTTTCAGCAATAATTTTAAATTTTTTAAGACTAGCAAAGACATTTTCAATAACAATTCTCATTTTTGAAATTAACCTATTATTTTGTTTTTGCTCTTTAGTTAAAGGATTTTTCTTTGATTTTCGTTTTGGCAATAAAACATTATTATGAATTTTTGCTAAACCTAGATAACCAGTATCAGCTACTAATAAGGAATTTTTTAAAAAATTAATTTTTGTTTCTTTAAACAAACAAAAATCATGTTTTTTACCAAATGAAAAATGTGTTGTCAGAATTTGTTTACTTTCTTTTTCAATTATGACTTGAGTTTTTATCTCTTATTTTATATTTTTTTCTGAATAGTACTGCTTTTGACTTTTTTTGGGCGTTGAATTGGGTTTCAGTAACATCAATGATAAATGTTTTATCTTTAAAATGCTTTTTTATTAACTCTTCCAGAAAGTTGTTGGAAATCAGGGTGTTTTATTAAAATATCCTCAATTTATTTAATATTTCGATAACAACTTGGTTCGCTAATGCCAAAACTTTTTCCAATATGAAAATAAGTTCTGTATTCACGTCAATATTCTAATGTCATTAATAAACGATCTTCAATTAAAAGTTTATTTTTTCTACCACCATAATATTTTTGTTGATTTTCTGCTTCTTTTAAAATTTTTACTATTTTTTCAAATGTTTTATTTTTAACACCCGTTAAACGATAAAATTCTTTATAACTTATATCTTTAAATTCAATAAATTTCAAGTTAAACACCATTCTTTTTCCTTAACAAGTATATAGGGACTACGTCCCTCGCCACTACGTGGCTCACCCAAATTATAGTCCCAGTGAACCTACTGGGACTATAACTATTTTTATTTATCTTTATTTTTAGGTTTATCTTTTTTCTTTAAAATATTATCTAATTTATCTAAACCAGCAGACTTAATATCAGTATAAGTCATATCAATACTACTTGCTTCTTTAAGGTATTTTCTAGGTGACAATTCACTTTTAAGTTCATGCACATAATGTAAAGCACGTGAATTATAACTTTTTAACCAGTGTCTAGGAAAAAATAAAGTCATAGCCATTGCTTCACCACTATAACTTGGAGACATAATGCCTTTTTTAATCATTTTCTTTGTTCTGCGTCGTGAAAACACTACTTTATTATAATCATCAATATTAGTATATAAATTAAGATTAAATATAACAACAAAGCCCAAAAAACGCATTCTTTTAACTTGCACAACATACTCTACTTTTTCTCTTGCTTGTACTGGTATTCTATTAGGATGTTGCTCAATCAAATACATAGTACCATTAAACATATGACCTATTAACTTACAAAATTGTCCTAAACTTTCTTGTTGATTTTTAAACTGTACTCCTAAATCATTAGAATTTATCTTTAATGTAATTCATCTAAAATTATTAAATCTTCTTCTTCAAAAGCATAATTACTTGCTAACTGATTAAAAGTAAAAACATCATTATAATTAACCAAATAAGAATAACCATTTTTTAAATAGAAATATCATGTTTTGCTTTATTAATATCTTGCATATTATCAGCATAAGTCAAAGTAACAAAACTTAAAACCTTTGAATTATAAAAATTATGATACGCTTTATGTATTAATTTTGTTTTAGTCCGAATTGCATTATTACGTAATTTTTTATCATTAATCTCTAAATTTTTAATACCAATTTCATTACGTTTATTATTTAAAATAGCACTCATAGGCAAAACTATATTTTTAACATAAGCACCATAATAAACTTTTTTAATATAAAAATTTTCTTCCATATATAAAAATCCTCGACAGCATTATTAATTTTATATATTTTTTTACTAACAAAATAATCATAACACAAAAAACAAAATAATGCTGAATTATACTTGTAAGTGCAAGTAAATAAAATTGCAAAAAATTCTCATATAAAAATTTCATAATGCTAAATTTAGTTTAGAAAAAAGTAAGGAGTTTTTATATGAGTTATAAACATCTTGGCATAGATGAAAGGATTTATATTGAGAATCAATTGAAATTTAAATTTAAAATTAGTGAAATAGCTAAAAATCTTAATCGAAGTATTAGTACTATTATTCGAGAAATTAATAGAAATAAAGATAATAATCATTATTTTTCATTAATTGCACAAAATAAAGCTGAAAATCGAAAACAATCACATATTAGTTTTCATAAGTTTAAAAATAAGAATTTAGTAAAATATGTACAACAAAAATTACTATTAGGTTGATCACCTGAACAAATTTATGGCAGAATTAAAAATTTTCATAAAGAGTGAGTTATTAGTTTTAAAACAATTTATACTTGAATTTATTTTGGAATGCTTGATAAAGTTACTAGTAAAAATTTAAGAAGAAAAGGTAAAAAACGAAAATCTAAAGAAAATCGTGGCAAGTTTAATGGTAAATCAATTAAAGAACGAGATATAAATGTTAATGATCGTATAACACTTGGTCATTGAGAAGGAGATACTATAGTATCATCACGAGGTAAAAGCAAATCATGTTTAATAACTTTAGTTGAAAGAGTATCACGATTTACTTTAGCAATATTAGTTAAAAACAGAACTACTAAAGTTATTAATAAAAATGTCAGTTATTATTTATCAATTCTTCCTAAAAACATTGTTAAAACTATTACTTTTGATCGTGGCAAAGAATTTTCAAATTGACAACAACTTGAAAAAAATTTAGATGTAAAAATTTATTTTGCCAATCCATATTCACCTTGACAAAGAGGTACTAATGAAAATACTAATGGTTTAATTAGAGAAAAATTTCCTAAAAAATTTATTTTTTCAAAAACTAATAAAAATGAAGTTCATAAATTTATATTTTCTTTAAATCAAAGACCGAGAAAAATATTAAATTATCTTTCACCAATCGAATATTTGGATAGAAAAATAATTTAGTTGCACTTACCTTTACAATTTAGCAAATTAATAATATTTTATTAATTTTTATTTTTTTATAAAATCGAACATTTTTGTTGATATTGATTTTCATTAAAACCATTATCAGAGTTAACAGCATCTATATCAACGTTTAAGTAAAACTGATAATCACTATTTACGTGTGAAATAATACTACTTTTTTCATTATCATAATTATTTACTGGTAAATACTGATTACCGTTACTCATTAATGGTTGATTTTGTAATTTTCTTGAACTTGCAAAATCATATCAATGTCTCAAAAGATCATTTTTTTCTCATTGTCTTCTTTTTTCTTTTTCTATTTTTTCTAAAATATTATTAAGTTTTAAAATTTTTAATCCAACCTTTTTCAATTCTTCTTTTTGATTACTTATATTAACTTTTTCACATACTATTTTGTTAATTCGTTTTTTTTCAAAATTATAATAACCAAAAGTTAAAAACTTAACTAATTTATTCTTAAATTTAAAAATTTTACTTGTTTTTTGTTTTTCGAAAATTTCTAACTTTTTAATACTATTTATATTATAAGAAAGAAATATAGATTGTTTTTTAATATTTGAATGCAATGTTTTTTCACATTTATATTTCTTATTATTAATATAATATAATATTATTTTTATTTTATTAATTTTCTTTTTTAATAAATTAATATCTATTTCTCCATTATCTTTTAAGTATCGATCATCTAAAACATCATAAAAGTGTTCTTCACTATCATAGCTTGTAATAAAATTAAAATCTTGATCTATAAAAGGACAACTATTATCGATTTTGTATTTCTTCATAATTTTCACTCCTTAAACTTATATAATCTAGTGACTAATTACAATATTTTCTTAATCTTTTATTTTTATTGATTATTAGATAAAATAAAAAAACAAAAATTAATAAATTAAATGCTAATTAAATTTAATATTAAACATTATTTATCTTTAAAAACTTTTTTAAAAATATAATCAACATTTATTAAAAAAATATTATTATTACAACATTCATTTAACTGTTCACTAGTTAAATATTGATTAATATTATTCTTTATTAATACATCTTTAAAATTAATCATTTTATTTTGTGCTTCTAAAGTGCATTTTTGAATAAAATCATAAGCAATTTCACGTGTTATTTTTGGATTATTTTTAATAATAGCCAATAAAACTACTTGTGAAAAATAAAGTTCATTAGCTTTAGCAATATTATTTGCCATGGCACTAGTATTAATTACTAAATTATCTAAAATATTTGTCATTCTATTAATAATAAAATCTAATATATGATAAATATCAGGTAACATAATGCGTTCATTAGAACTATGAGAGATATCACGTTCATACCATAATAAATTATTCTCATATACTATACTATTATAACTTCGAACTAATCTTGCTAAACCACAAATATTTTCAGAACCAATTGGATTTTTTTTATGTGGCATTGAACTTGAACCTTTTTGTGAAATAGAAAATCCCTCTAAAAGTTCATTAACTTCGCTACGTTGACTCAAACGAATTTCTAAAGCTATTTTTTCAATTGTTGTAGCAATTGAACTTAATTGTGTAATTAAAAAAATCAAACGATCACGTTGTACTACCTGCGTAGCACAACTGTCAACTTCCATTTTTCATTTTTTGGCAATAAATTCACTAACTTTTGGCGAAATATGAACAAAATTACCCATAGCACCCATAATTTTAATAACTTCAACTTGTTTTCTTGCCAACTCCAACCTTACTAACTGTCTATTTATTTCATCGTATCATAAAGCAAATTTTAATCCTAATGAATTTGGTTCACCAAAAATACCATGACTGCGACCAATTACTAATTGATTTTTATATTTAAACGCTAACTCTTTTAATTTAAATTGTAAAGTAATTAAAGCTTTTTCAATAATTTCATTTGAAAATTTTATTTGTAGATTTTGGACACTATCAACCATATCAGTTGAAGTTAAACCATAATGAATTCAACGACTTTCAGTTTTTAAGTTAGCACTTAACATTCTAGTAAACGCAACTACATCATGTTTAGTTTCTAATTCTAATTTATTCATTAATTCAATATCTAACTTAGCATTTTTTTTAATTAATTGAAAATCTTTAAAAGGAATTATATTTAAATGTTGTAATGATTCACAAACATCAATTTGAAAATTCATTCATAAGTTTAAACGATTTTTCATATTTCAAATATTAGTCATTGCTTTTGTTTCGTAACGTTCAATCATTTTTACTCCTTAATAAATATAGTTTGTTTACGATCTGGACCAACAGAAAATATTCTAATTGGAACACCCACCAACTCACTAATTTTTTTTAAATAATTTTTAGCATTTTCTGGTAATTCATCATAACTAGTAATATTAGTAATATCTTCATTTCAGCCAGGCATAGTAATAAAATGTGGTTGACATTTATTAAAGTTATTAATTTGAGAAGGTATGTATCTAATTATTTCGCCATTTAAAGTATAATGCGTACAAATGCTTAATGTTTCAATACCAGTAAGCACGTCTAACAACATAACAGCTAAACTAGTAAATCCATTAATTTGTGCACTATACTTAGCAATAACTGCATCAAATCATCCAATTCTTCTTGGTCTTTTTGAAACTGTGCCATATTCATTACCAGTCATACGAATATAATCTGCTAATTTACCAAAAACTTCACTAGGAAACGCACCAGCACCAACTCTTGTACTGTATGCTTTAGTTACACCAATAATTTCATTAATTGCTTTTAAAGAAATACCTGAACCAATAGCAATTGAACTAGCACTTGGATTAGAAGATGTTACAAAAGGATATGTACCATGATCTAAATCTAATAAAGTACCTTGTGCTCCTTCAAATAATATCTTTTTATTTCTAACTAATTGTTCATTTAAAAATTGACCAGTATCAATAATTAAATCTTTAAAGTATGGTAATAATTCTAATAAACGATTATATATTGTTTGCGCATTAAATTCTTTTTCATATCCATAAACATTTTTTAATATTTTATTTTTAATTAACAAATTATCAGTAATCAATTCTAATAGTCGTTCCTTATCTAATAAATCGCCCATTCGAATTCCAATCCGATTAACTTTATCAGCATAACAAGGTCCAATTCCTTTTTTAGTAGTGCCAATAGCTTTATCACCCTTAATTTTTTCTTCATATTCATCAAATGCTAAATGATAAGGTAAAATAATATGAGCACGATCAGAAATTCGTAAATTTTGACAACTAAAACCAGCAGCTTTTAAATATTCAATTTCAGAAACTAATTTTTCTGGATTAACAACACAACCATTAGCAATAACACAATATGAATCTTTATTAAAGATACCAGAAGGAATAATACTTAATTTATATTTTTGATGATCAAAAACAATTGTATGTCCGGCATTATCACCACCACTTCAACGAACAATAACATCAGAATTTTGACTATAATAGTCAGTTATTTTGCCTTTTCCTTCATCACCTCATTGACAACCAATAATAGCAGTAGTTTTAAATGGTTTTGGTTGATCAATTTTTGATATTAAAATATTTTTAGTATTAACAATTTTATTAGTAATTTTTTGATTTTCTTCTTTTATTATATGTTTTGACTTTTCAAAATCTACTTTCATCTTATTAACGATTGGCTTAAGAGTGTCAGTTTTTATTGATTGCGTTTTTACTTTAGTTGCTTTTTTTACATCTTTAACTTTTGGTTTAATAGTTTTATTAAGTTGTTCAACTTTAGTTTTTGCCTTTTCTATTGTTGGTTTGATTATATTTTTTTTTGCTTTCATATTGTCTCCTTTATACTCAAAAAAAAGTATTTATAAATTTATAAATTAATTATATAATTATTTAATAATGATTATCAAAATATTGTTATTAAAAATAAACTAGTAAAGGAAACTTAAAAAATGAAATGAAATTTTGATAATGACAGTTTTCAAAATGATAATAATGATGATTTTGACAAACTTTGTCCTATTTGTAAGCAGAAATTAATAGAAGCAAAACTTGAAAAAATAAATGAAATAAATCAATATCAGCAAACACAAAATGATATTTTATTAATTGAAGAAATAAAAAAAGAATTAGAAAAAATTAAAAAAGAAAAAGAAACACAACTTTATGTTTACTTATGTAGAAAACATAAAAATGAAAATATTCTTTAATATTTTTATAATGCTGAATTATACTTGTAAGTGCAAGTAAATAAAATTGCAAAAAATTCTCATATAAAAATTTCATAATGCTAAATTTAGTTTAGAAAAAAGTAAGGAGTTTTTATATGATTTATAAACATCTTGGCATAGATGAAAGGATTTATATTGAGAATCAATTGAAATTTAAATTTAAAATTAGTGAAATAGCTAAAAATCTTAATCGAATTATTAGTACTATTATTCGAGAAATTAATAGAAATA
This sequence comes from Spiroplasma endosymbiont of Nomada ruficornis, assembly GCF_964030795.1. Classification (NCBI taxonomy): domain Bacteria; kingdom Bacillati; phylum Mycoplasmatota; class Mollicutes; order Entomoplasmatales; family Spiroplasmataceae; genus Spiroplasma; species Spiroplasma endosymbiont of Nomada ruficornis. Next base: position 1,569,695 of record NZ_OZ034962.1, read on the forward strand.
AAGATAATAATCATTATTTTTCATTAATTGCACAAAATAAAGCTGAAAATCGAAAACAATCACATATTAGTTTTCATAAGTTTAAAAATAAGAATTTAGTAAAATATGTACAACAAAAATTACTATTAGGTTGATCACCTGAACAAATTTATGGCAGAATTAAAAATTTTCATAAAGAGTGAGTTATTAGTTTTAAAACAATTTATACTTGAATTTATTTTGGAATGCTTGATAAAGTTACTAGTAAAAATTTAAGAAGAAAAGGTAAAAAACGAAAATCTAAAGAAAATCGTGGCAAGTTTAATGGTAAATCAATTAAAGAACGAGATATAAATGTTAATGATCGTATAACACTTGGTCATTGAGAAGGAGATACTATAGTATCATCACGAGGTAAAAGCAAATCATGTTTAATAACTTTAGTTGAAAGAGTATCACGATTTACTTTAGCAATATTAGTTAAAAACAGAACTACTAAAGTTATTAATAAAAATGTCAGTTATTATTTATCAATTCTTCCTAAAAACATTGTTAAAACTATTACTTTTGATCGTGGCAAAGAATTTTCAAATTGACAACAACTTGAAAAAAATTTAGATGTAAAAATTTATTTTGCCAATCCATATTCACCTTGACAAAGAGGTACTAATGAAAATACTAATGGTTTAATTAGAGAAAAATTTCCTAAAAAATTTATTTTTTCAAAAACTAATAAAAATGAAGTTCATAAATTTATATTGTCTTTAAATCAAAGACCGAGAAAAATACTAAATTATCTTTCGCCAATCGAATATTTGGATAGAAAAATAATTTAGTTGCACTTACCTTTACAATTTAGCATAATATATTAATTATTTTTTATTATATTTATTCATAATATTTTCAAATTTACTATCAGTAATTCAACTACTAATGCTTTCTACAAAAAATTGTTTATGATCGTTTATATTCTTTAACTCATCATTACTAAACTTACTCAAAACTCAATCAGCCGTGTTAAAATTAGGATTTTTACCAACACCAATTCTTAATCTTTGAAAATCTTTACTACCAATTTGATTAAAAATACTTTTAATTCCATTATGACCAGCAGCACTAAATTTTTGTTTGTATTGAAATTGACCAAAATTTAAATCAACTTCATCGTGAATAATTAACACATTTTCAATTTTAATTTTAAAATAATTCATAAAATTTGAAACACAAAAACCTGATAAGTTCATAAAAGTTAATGGTTTTAAAAAAATAACATCAGTGCCATTAACAACAGTTTTAACATATTGACCATTAAATTTAGTTTGATTAATTTTTAATTGTAATGTTTCACAAATCATATTAATAATAATAAAACCAATATTATGACGTGTCAATTCATACTCTTTACCTGGGTTTCCTAATCCAATAACTAATTTCATCTACTTTAAATTTCCTCTTTATTATTTTTTACTATTTTTATTATTAATTTTTTTTATTAATTCATTTGTTTTATCATCATAAACTTTTGTTAATGATTTATTATTAATTGAAGCATCAATCATTTTTGCAATAAAATCAGCAATTGAAATAATTTTTAAGCCATTAAATTTTTTTTCTTCAGAAATTTCAATAGTATTAGTAATAACAACTTCCTTAATAATTCCATCAATAACAGATTGTTTCAAATTTTTTGAAGCTTGTCCACTAAAAATACCATGAGTAGCTAAAATATAAACTGATTTTGCACCATGTTCTTTAATAGCTTTTGCTGCATTAATAATAGTACCACCTGTATCAATCATATCATCAATAATAATAGCATTCTTTTCTTTAACATCTCCTAGTACAAACTTAACTTGACTTTGATTAGGAGTTGTTCTTCTTTTATCAATAATTGCCAAAGGTACACTTAAATAATTACCTAATCTTCGAGCACGAGTAACACCACCATGATCTGGAGATACAACAACTAAATTAGTTAAATTTTCTTCAATTAAATAAGATGCTAAATCTTGAGTTGCTCGTAAATCATCAACAGGAACATCAAAAAATCCTTGTTCTTGTGGTGAATGTAAATCAACAGTAATAACACGATCAACACCCGCAACAGTTAATAAATTTGCAACAAGTTTACAAGTAATAGGTTGTCTACCACCTTGTTTTCGATCTTGACGAGCATAACCAAAATAAGGAATTACTACATGAATTTTAGCAGCAGATGCACGAACTAAAGCATCAACAAAAATTAATAATTCCATTAAATTATCATTAGTTGGCGGCGAAGTTGATTGGATAATATATATCACTTTCCCTCGTACTGATGTTATAGATTGAATGTTAAATTCACCATCAGCAAAACGACTAATTTCTGCTTTTCCAGGTTCAATATTAAGTTTTTTACAAACTTCTTGTGTAAATTTTTGACTAGCACTTAAACCAAAAACTACAATGTTTTCTACATTATTCATTAAATCCTCCTTTACATGTTTCTAAAAAATTATAATTATAATTTCATTATACAATGTTTATTACAATTTAAGTATATTAAATTTAAAGACTATTAATTAAAAATAATTAATAAAAAGTTATATCTTTTGCAAGAAAAAATAAAATCATTATAATAGTTAACGGATAATAAATATTTAAAAATATGTTTATTAATAAACAAGGATTATTGCTGAGGTGTTTTATATACTTATTATCCACATTCTAATATCATTAATTTTAATAATGATTCTGAAAGGTATTTATTATTAATAATAGTAAATAACTGATAAAACATTGAAAATGTTAATTCTTCAGATCTTATTGTTAATGATCAAGATAAGTCGTTAATTAAATTAACGGCTTTTTCTTTGCTATTTAAATAAATACCCAAATTGTTAACTAATGTTTTTCTCTTATTAACAAAGCCACTTCTTACAAATTTTCAAAATAATTGTGGTTCATCAAGTTGAAATTTAGGATTTACTTTAAAATAAACAACACTACTTGTGACATTAGGTATCGGAGTAAAATTATTAGGACTAACATCAAAAATAATTTTAACATCACAATAAAATTGACACATAACAGAAAGATTATTATATACTTTAGTTTTAGGTTTAGCACAAAATCTTTGTGCAACTTCTTTTTGCATCATTAATGTAAATGAATCAAATAATTCAATATTTTCTAATAATTTTAAAACAATTTGTGAAGTAATATAATAAGGCAAATTTGCAATTACATGAATTTTTTGATTTATTGCAAATTCTTCATTAATGATTTTTTTTAAATCTAAATTTAAAAAATCATCATTTATAATTTTTAAATTTTTGTATTCATTTAACTCTTTTTCTAAAACAGGAATTAATTTTTTGTCAATTTCAATTGTTACAACTTTTTGCGCAGTGCTGAGTAATTTATTGGTTAAATGACCAATGCCCGCTCCAATTTCAACAATGCCATCTTCATCTTTAAAATTACTAGTTTTAACAATTTTATCAATTATATTATTATTAATTAAAAAGTTTTGTCCAAACTTTTTAACTGCATGTAAGTCGTATTTTTTCAATATTTTTTTTGGATTTTCCATTATTATTCTCCAATTCACATTTTTAGTTAATTATATACTAGTAATAATTAAACAAATAGTTAGCCAACTAATCATATATGCTAAATTTACTACTAGCAAATCTACATGTGGTAATATTAACATATATCAACTTAATAAATAAATATTAATTTGAGTGGGAAAAGGAGATGATTTTTATATGGCAACAAAAATAGAGGTTGCTAATGACGGACACAATAACCAAGACGTTAATATTGTTTCTCTAGATTTAGGAACAAGAAATTTAATTGTCAGAGTTAATGGAAGGGTTGTTTATAGTCAACCATCAGCAATTGTATTTGATACAGAAAACGGAGAAGTATTCATTGGTGAAGCCGCTTTATTAATGAAAGAAAAAACTCCAGCGAATAAAATTTTCAGAGAACCAATGGCTAATGGTGTTATTAGTGACAATAATGCTTTGATTGCTTTATTAACTGAAATTTTTACACAAATTATTGATGTGAAAGCTGAAAAAATTTGAGAAAATTCAGTAGCGCTTGTAGCTATTCCATCTAAGGTTTATAAATTAGATAGAACTGTTTTACGTGAAATTCTACAAGGAAAAAAAGTAGCTAAAATTCCAATTTATAGCGATAAATTTCCCAAGAGATATAATGAAAGTAATGAAAGCGTAATGAAAGCTGAAAAAGTTGTTATTGTTCCTGAAGTAAAATTGGCAGCTATTGGTGCTGGGGAAGCACTTTGAGATGCTTCAGGAGTATTTATTCTTGATATTGGTGGTGGAACTTCTGACTGTGCCATTTTATCAAGTGGAGAAGTTATTGTTCAAGATTCAATTCCAATTGCTGGAAATGCTATTGAACGTAATATTAAAGAACATTTTGAGAAAATGCACTATATATCTCTTAGCTCAATGGAGGCTGAAAAAACAAAAATTAGTGCTGGTATTTGAATAGATGGTGAAAAAGATAGTGAAAATAAAATTACTATCCATGGAAAAAGTACTAAAACTAAAAAACCTGAACAAATTACAGTTCCTAAGCAAGAAGCAGCTAGAGTAGTTACCGAAGCCTTTGAACCAATTGTTGCACTATGTAGTGACATTATCGATAAAGCTGGACCTGCCTTTTCAGAAATGATTATGAAAGACGGTTTAACTATCACTGGTGGGGGTGCTTTGCTTGAAAATATTACAACTTATCTAAAAAAACGACTAAATTTAGAACATGTGGTATCTGCTAATAATCCAAGAGAGTGTGTAATTAGAGGAACTCAAGCCTATGAAACTCATAAACAAGATGTATATGAAAAAGGATTCATTAGACCAAGTAATTAAAAATCCAGGTGTGTAGAAGGAGGAAAAAAAATGGGATTATTTGATAAAAAACCCAAAGAAAACTTAAATAAAAAAAGTAATATTAAGTCTATTAATGACTACCAATGATTAGCTTTAGATGTCGGAACAGAAAACTTTAAAGCAAGGTATGTTAACATTGGACTTACATATGATGCTCCAACTTATCTTGCTGAAGACTATGAAAAAAATGTTATTCTTTATGGTGAAGAAGCTAAAGCTTTAATTGATAAAACAAATGAAAATGTTGTTATTAAGCGTCCAGTTCGTGATGGTAATATTGCTGATCCAGATGCTTTACAACGTATCCTTGCTAAAATTTTTCAAGATTTTAAACTTGAAATTAAAGATTCAAAACAAGCTGATAAAAACCGTAATTTAATTGTTTTAATGGCAACACCAAGTGAAATTAATTCAGTACAAAGAGAAGCACTAGAAAATATAGTTCATCGTTTAGGAGCACTTCGTGGATTTGTTCAAGAAGAAGTTAAAATGGCAGCATTAGGTTCAGGCCAAGATATTTTTGGAACTGCAATTATGTGTGTTGATATTGGTGGGGGAAGTACTGATATTGCCGTACTTAGCAACGATTCAATCCTATATTCATATACAACACATTGTGCTGGAGACTATTTAACACAAAAAATTCAAGAATACATAGCTAAAAAGCATGCTTTAAAAATTGGTACTAAAGAAGCAGAAGATGTTAAAAAGAACATCGGTTCACTTCTTAAATATCAAGATGAAAAACCATACACTATTTCAGGTGTTTCATTACCTAGATTAGACTCTCAACCAGGAGAAACAATGTCAATTTCTAAAACTATTGAAATTACGCCAGAAGAAATTCGCGAAAATGTAATGCAAGTTCAATTTAGAGAACATGTTATTCCATCAATTCGTAGAGTACTAAGAACTTCTGGGGAAAAAGCTGCTGGTAGTGTTAGTGACTTAAAGAAAAAAGGTAAGGGAATCACAATTTGTGGTGGTGGAGCTTACATTAAAAAAATTGATGAATTTATTAAAGAAGAATTGGCTAAGGAATATTTCATCGAAGTTAAAGCTGAAAAAAGTACAAAACCAATTCGTCAAAAATATGAGGGAGATATCTTTGAAGTACGTGTTGCTCAAAATCCTTTAGATAATGTTATTGATGGTTGTGTAAAATATCGTGATACAATTTACAAACAATTAATAGCTGAACAAAATCCTAACCGCGAAATTCTAACAAAAGACGAAGATTTAGGATAAAAAATAAGTTTAAATAAAATGCACTTTTAAAATTTATAGAAGTGCATTTTTTACCTATATAAATAATAAATTACTATATAAAATAAAAAATTAATAATCACGCTTAAAATACATCATTAACTATTTCAAAAAAAATATCATAAAAATCATATAAAATTATTAATACATCTTAAAAGATTTAAAGATTATAAGAGTATTAAACTAAGATATGAAAAGATTGCTAACTATTTTAGGGACACTAATTTTAATTAAGAACAAGTTTAACTATTGTGGCATGTAGTGAAACCAAACAATAAATACAATCCTTGCCAATACAAGTATCAAAATGAAATGAAAATAATGGTAATGATTTAGTTATCAGTTTCAAAAAAAGCCAACAAAAATATGAAATGCCTAGAAGGTACCAATTAATATTTTTTTCTTTCTGTAATTATTAATTTAAATAAGGAATTTGAAATTATTAATAATAATTTTTTTAAAAGGAGATTTTATGAAAAAATATCGTAAATTTTTTATAATTTTCATAGTTTTATTGGTTACTGGTTTACTTGCTTGAATTATTGTTTGAAGTTGCCAAGCTAATTATAATCGTGATTATTATCTTAGTTTATTACGTTATCGTTGATCATCAGAAATGACTAGTTTTATTAAAGAGAATGAACGAAAAATTAAAAACCCAGCTAGTCAAATGGCAAATAATGAATTTAATAGTTTTTATGATACTGCTAGTAAACCATTACCTTTTCTTGATTTTAATCAATTAGCACATGATTTAACTAATACACGACTAGGAACTCAAAACAATAATGTTGATGGAGAAAAATTATATAAAGATGTTGGTTTAAGTCAACTTGCTACTGAAACAGAAAAAAAAGAACAATTACGTTTTTATAATATTATGGCAGGAGTATATGGTAAAAATAACATTTTACGTTTAATGCAAAGTGTTACTCAAGCACCAATATCAAATAAAACGTCGTTGCTTATAATCAATATTCTTATCTAATTAATAGTCAACGTCAAATTTATGGTCCAGATTTTGTTAATATTAAAGAAATTATCGCAAACTATCAAGCGGGTTGATGAGCAACTAATAACATAATTAGTGTTAGTACTCATGAATATGGTCATGCTTTCGATAATTTTTTATCATTAACGGATGCTGAACGTAGTACGTTTAATAACAATTGAAATTGACCTAAAAATAATAAAATCGAAAATTGTTTACTTAATAAAAATATTTTTAAAATTGCTAAATTGTAAAGGTAAGTGCAACTAAATTATTTTTCTATCCAAATATTCGATTGGTGAAAGATAATTTAATATTTTTCTCGGTCTTTGATTTAAAGACAATATAAATTTATGAACTTCATTTTTATTAGTTTTTGAAAAAATAAATTTTTTAGGAAATTTTTCTCTAATTAAACCATTAGTATTTTCATTAGTACCTCTTTGTCAAGGTGAATATGGATTGGCAAAATAAATTTTTACATCTAAATTTTTTTCAAGTTGTTGTCAATTTGAAAATTCTTTGCCACGATCAAAAGTAATAGTTTTAACAATGTTTTTAGGAGGAATTGATAAATAATAACTGACATTTTTATTAATAACTTTAGTAGTTCCGTTTTTAACTAATATTGCTAAAGTAAATCGTGATACTCTTTCAACTAAAGTTATTAAACATGATTTGCTTTTACCTCGTGATGATACTATAGTATCTCCTTCTCAATGACCAAGTGTTATACGATCATTAACATTTATATCTCGTTCTTTAATTGATTTACCATTAAACTTGCCACGATTTTCTTTAGATTTTCGTTTTTTACCTTTTCTTCTTAAATTTTTACTAGTAACTTTATCAAACATTCCAAAATAAATTCAAGTATAAATTGTTTTAAAACTAATAACTCACTCTTTATGAAAATTTTTAATTCTGCCATAAATTTGTTCAGGTGATCAACCTAATAGTAATTTCTGTTGTACATATTTTACTAAATTCTTATTTTTAAACTTATGAAAACTAATATGTGATTGTTTTCGATTTTCAGCTTTATTTTGTGCAATTAATGAAAAATAATGATTATTATCTTTATTTCTATTAATTTCTCGAATAATAGTACTAATACTTCGATTAAGATTTTTAGCTATTTCACTAATTTTAAATTTAAATTTCAATTGATTCTCAATATAAATCCTTTCATCTATGCCAAGATGTTTATAACTCATATAAAAACTCCTTACTTTTTTCTAAACTAAATTTAGCATTATGAAATTTTTATATGAGAATTTTTTGCAATTTTATTTACTTGCACTTACAAGTATAATTCAGCATTACTCATTATTTCTTTTCAATTCATTATTTAATTTAAAAACATTAATAGCATTTTCCCTAATTGCATTAATAATACTTTGTTTTGGGATCTTCTTTAATTCAGCTATTTTATTAACTGTAAATATTATATTTTCTGGATGATTAATTGTTAATCCATTTTTGAGATTTTTGCCTCTTTTTGGTTCAGGAGTTAAATATGGCGCATCTGTTTCAACTAATATTTTATTAATTGGTATATTTTTTGCTACCTCTTGTAACTTCAAAGCATTTTTATATGTCACATTACCTGCAAAAGAAATATAAAAACCTTGTTTTATAAATTTTTCAGCTATTACTTTTGTTCCCGTAAAACAATGAAGAACACCATTAGTAATATTTTCTTTTTTAATAATTTCAAAAGCATCTTCAAAAGCATTACGAATATGTAATAATACGGGTAATTTATGTTCTTTAGCTAATTTTAGTTGTTCAATAAATCATTTTTTTTGCAATTGTGGTTCTGTAAATTTATGATAATAATCTAATCCAATTTCACCAATAGCAACTACTTTACCAGTTGCTATTAATTTTTTCAATTCTGAAATAGTATTACTATCGCAAGTATTTACTTCTGTTGGATGAATACCTACAGCTGCATAAAGATTAGGAATTTTTTCTTCACTCTCAAATTCATAAATTTGACTAACAGCTTGCTTACTAGTATTTAAGTCAAAACCAACATTACAAATACTACCAATACTATCACCTGCTGAATAAGCATCAGTTAATAATTTTAATATTTCTGTTTCATCATAATGTTTTGACATTAAATGACAATGAGTATCAAAAATTCCATTATTAGCCATATATTTTACCTTCCCTTTTATTTTCCTAAACAAAATCTTTTAAAAATTTCATCTAATAAATCAGTTTCAAATTTTTTACCTTGCATTTCTAAAATCTTATTTCATGCAGTTTGTAAGTGTACAATAATTAAGTCTATCGAAATATTCTTTTTTAAATCTTTTAATGCTTCTGAAATACTAAGTTCAATTTCATCCAAATATGCTAATTGTCTTGTATTCGCAAAAAGTAATTCTTTATCAAAATTAATTTCAGTAGTTATAATTTTATTTTTTATTCCTAAAATTAGATTTTCAATTTCGCCCATTATTGCACTCACTTTTACCACATTAAAATTATTTTTAATGTCTAATTTTAATTTTAACCTTAAATCCGTTTTATTAATAGCAATAAGGTAATTTTTATGTTTTATTTTTTCTAATAATTGTTTATCCTCAATACTTAAATCTTTTGAACCATCTAGTACTAATATTATTAAATCTGCTTCGTTTAAAGCCTTATGTGATTTATCAATACCTGCTTTTTCGATATCATTTAAAGTATGACGTATACCTGCTGTATCAATTAAATTTAAACTAATATCACCCAAATTAATTTTGCCTTCTACCAGATCTCTTGTTGTTCCTTCTTCATTAGAAACAATAGCTTTATCTTCATTTAAAAGCACATTTAATAGGGAAGATTTTCCAACATTAGGTTTTCCAATAATAACTGTATTAATTCCCTCTTTTATAGTTTTAGTAATTTTACTATGTTCTTTAATAACTTTTATTTTATTTAAAAATTTTTCAACTAAAGGAATAACATTATTAATTGTTTTTTCCTCAACGCCATCGTATTCAGGATAATCAATATTAACTGTTATATTAGCAATTAAAGTTAGTAATTCTGAAGATAATTCATCAATTAGTATTCTTGTTTTACCACTTAAACTATTAATAGCGGTTTTTAAAATAGTATTATTTTCAGCCATAATTAAATCATTAATAGCTTCTGCTTCAATTAAATCAATTTTATCATTTAAATAAGCTCTTCTCGTAAATTCTCCTCTTGTTGCCATTCTCATACCTGTAGATAGTAATAATTGCAAAATTTTTTGTGTTATTAGCACTCCACCATGACAATTAATTTCAATTGTATCTTCACCTGTAAAAGATTTGGGAGCGCGATAACATGCCAAAACAACATGATCAATTTTATTCTTATTATGATCAATAATATATCCTGTTATTAAAGTGTGACCTTTTTGATTTAAAATATCTTTATCAAAAACCTTATTTAATAGCTCATAAGTATCTTTTCCTGAAATTCTAATAATACTAATTGCTTGATTTAAAGGTGCGGTTGCAATTGCAGTAATAGTATCATTTAACATTTTTTCCTCTTTTCATTTAAACAATCTAAGATTTTAAATCTTAGATTACTCTAATTTTCCAATCTAATTACTACATGATGGTTATAACCTATACCTTCAGAAAAACTTGATATTCCTTCAATATTTTTAACTATTTCATGTATAATTTTTCTTTGGTTATTAGGCATTGATTCAAAATGAAACATTTCTTTACTTATTCTTATTTTTTTTATAATTTCATATATTCTAATTTTTAAATTTTGTTTTTGAATATTTAAATAATTATTAACATTTATTACTATTTGATAGTTTCTTTTAAATTTTGTTTCTAAATAAGTAATAAGTAAATTTTGTAAAGCACTAATTGTATAACCTTTTTTGCCAATTAAAATTGAATTTTCATTTTTACAATTAATATTAATATAAAATTTATTGCCATTTAATATTATTTCTTCTTGATAATTTTTTATATTAAAAAGTTCCAATAAATCATGTCATTTATCATTCAAATAATTTTTAACATCATTTTCGTTAAAAATAAAAATTTTAGTAATGGTTTTAAATAAACGTTTTTCTATACCTAATTTTATATAAAATGTCTTGGGGGGTAAATTTTTGATAGTTTTTTCTAAATCAATATTTTTTTTAAATGATTTAATTTCCATCTTTTTTTTCTCCACATTATAATAAATTACTTATTTTTTTTAGGTTGAACAACTATTTCAGATTTTGTAAATATCTTTTTAATCTTACTTGAAAATGGTGTACTAATTGTACCATTTTTTTTATAACGGCTACGTTTATGTTTATTATAGTAATGAAAACCAAGAGTTTGAAATATTTGTAATATTCCAGAAATAATTCAATAAATGCCTAATCCTGAAGGAGCAACACATACATAAAATAAAAACATAAAAATCATAACGCTTTGAATAATAACTTGTTTTTTTAATGCAGCTTTTGCTTCTTTAGTTTTAATATTCTGTCGTGAACGATTTAAAAACATCGGTAATAACATAGAAACTAATTGTGTTGGTATATATATAACAATAATTATTAAATACATAAATTGGCCATGGGTAACCATAGTTCATGGTTGTTCAACTAAACTAATAGCACCAACAACAGTATTTTTTAATAAATTAGTTGATTTCATAACAGTAAACATAGCTGTTAAGAAAGGAAGTGATAAAAACATTGGAATAAAAGCAGCCATTGGATTTATTCCTTCTTTTTTATAAATAGCCATTAATTCCATTTGTTGTTTTTGTTTTGCACTTGGATCACGTGAATGTTTATATTTGGCTTGAATTTCGGAAGTTTTCATTTGCACTGATTGCATTTTTTCCTGATTTTGTTGGGCTTTAAAAGTAAATACTAATGTAATAAGTTTAATAATTAAGGTTGTAAAAATAATAGCAAAAATAACACTTACTGATCAATATTTTGAATTTATATCAACTCCACCACTTAATCCAGCAGAAATACTAACTAAGATTCAAGCAATTGGATAAACAAACATTCCAAAGAACGGTGATTTAGTTTGCGTTCAAGCTTCACTTCATGTTCTAATCCCTGTAAATCCATACTCATAAATATTATTACCATTAAAATGAAAAATGTGATTTTTTGCTACATCACTGTTACCAATAAGTAATTCAAAAAAAACAGCCGCTACATTATATTTTTGAAAATCATAAGCTGAAATAACATCACTAGTTGCAACATTAGGATCACCCATAGTCTGACCGCAACCTCAAAGTGTTGACATCAATAAAAAAGTCCCTAAAATAATTTTAGTTCATTTTCATGTTATTTTTAATCAAACGTTTTTTTTCTGTTGTTCAGGAAATAAAAACTTTTTATATTGCATTAATTTTACTCTCCTATAATGGGATTTTCATTAAAAGATGTAATAAAGAACTAATATTTTCTTCATATGTATTAGATAAATAATTTTTTCTAATCATAATTACTATATCTACTGGTCAATCTTTTTTAATATCTACTAACATTCCTCGTACTTGACGTTTAATCTTATTACGTGCAAAAGCAAAACGAACTAGTTTTTTTCCTACTGATACACCTACTCGTATAGTCTCAAAATCTACTCTATTCATATAATAGATAAAAAATTGACCATTTGAAATACTTTTTCCTTCATTAATTAAATATTTAAAATGATGATTTTTCAAAAGGCGGTATTTTTTTTCCATATTTTGTTCACCTTATTTTATTTTTTAAACTATGCTGTTAATTTTTTACGTCCTCTTTGACGTCTTCTTTTAATAACATTAATCCCTGTTGCAGATTTCATTCTTGCAAAAAAACCATGAGTTTTTTGATGTTTTCTCTTACTTGGTTGATATGTCGGTTTCATTTTTTTCTCCTTTTTTTAAAATTCTAATAAAAAATCATTAAGAGTATTCTAACATAATATTTATATCTTAACAAATTATTCTGTTTATTTTTAATAAAAACAATATTAGTTTAACAAAAAAATAAATCATTTATAATATTAAATAATAAATATTATTTTTTTTATTTTTTTTAAAAAGTATAATACAGATTATAATTATAAAAAAGTTATCAACATTAATCCACAATTTATCCACAATAATTATATTAATTAAAGAGGTTTTTAAA